>VINJ01000001.1:2660000-3990000 GCA_013376735.1 bacterium Scap17
TCGCTGACGATGCCCGAGGCCGAATTGATCGGCGCACACAGCACGGTAGGACGCGCGAGCATGGCGGCGTGAACTAGTCCCGGATTCCACAGGTCGGCACAGATCAGTGAGGTGGCCGACCAGCCTTCGCGCACATCGTTCTTGGTCAGATCGCTGCCGTGGGTGAACAGCTTGCCCTCCTCCAGCCCACCGTAGGTCGGCAGATTCAGCTTGCGATGCACAGCTTGCAGCGCGCCGTGCTGCAGAATCGCCAGGGCGTTGTAGTACTCCCCAGGGCTGGCTTCTTCGACAAAGCCGACCACCAGCTGCATGTCGCCTGCGGCACGCGCGAGCATCAACAAACGCGGGTCATGCGGCGGAAAGGCCAGATCAATGACCCGGCTGCCCATGCCATAGCCCGTCAGCGACAGCTCCGGGAAGACCAGCAGGTCCAGATCAACATCTCGCGCCTGATGGATGATGTCGAGATGACGTTCCAGGTTGGCCTCAATATCGCCAAGGATAGCGTTGATCTGGGCCGCGCCAACGCGCAGGTGATCTTGATGGTGCATGGGCAAGTCTCGCAGTAAGAGGAAGAAAGGGAATGCCAAGTCAGCAGGAATGGAAAATGCCACGCAGAATGTCAGGCAAGGTTCGCGTGTTCAAGCAGACGGCCCCTCACTGAGCACCAGCCAGGCATCGGTACTGATCGACGTTTCAGCGAAGGATGCGACACGTCATCCAGAGACGACAAGACCGCCCTCAGGCGGTCTTGTCGTCTCTGGCGTAGCGCCTGAGCCCCACTATCGGACAATCAGGCGTCCCTCGTGATCACTTGAAACCGTTCTCACTCAGGAAGGTCTCGGCGACCTGCTCGATGGTCTTCTTCTCGACATCGACCTGGGCGTTAAGGCTCGCCATGGTGTCGTCATTGAGCTTGGCGGACAACGCATTCATCTGCGACTCGAGTTCCGGGTTGGCCTTGAGCGACTCCTCACGCACCACCGGCGTCAGGGCGTAGGCCGGGAAGTAGCCCTTGTCGTCCTTGAGCACCGTGAAATCGAAGGCCGGAATGCGTCCATCGGTGGCGAATACCAGGCCGACATCGACCTGACCATCCCGCAGTGCCTGATAGACCAGGCCGGAATCCATGCGCTTGACGTCGGCGCGCCCGACACGGAAGTCATAGGCCTTCTGCAGGGGACGCCAGCCATCATCACGCGCGTAGAATTCAGCGTTCAGCGCGAAGGACAGCCCCTCGTCGTCATTGACCGCCTGCGCGAGGTCAGACAGTGAAGCAATACCGCGCTTCTGGGCATCCGCCTCACGCATCGCCAGTGCGTAGGTGTTGTTGGCGGCAGACGGTTCCAGCCACACCAGCCCTTTCTCGCCATCCAGCTCCTTGACGCGGGCATAGGTGTCTTCCGGGCTCAGGCGCTCACTGACATCGTTGTAGTTGATCAGCGAGGTGCCGGTGTATTCCCAGTAGAGGTCGATCTGTCCATTTTCCTGCGCCTGACGCAGGACGGCGGAGCCCATGCCGGAGCGCTCTTCCACTTCATATCCGAGGCCTTCCAGATACTGACTCGTCATGCTGGCGAGGATCTGTTGTTCGGTGAAGTTCTTGCCACCCACCACAATCTCGTCAGCCTGCGCCGTGGAAAGTGATGCGGCCAGTGCCGCGCCGGTCAGCAGAGTCGTCAAGGTCTTCATGGTGTTCTCCTATCCCGTGAAAGTTCGGTTCAGCCGGTTGTTGTTGTCCAGATAGTGCAGTCTCTCACCACGCGCCGAGCGAAGCGACGCGTGGAGATTCGTTCATGCCCGTGCCGGATTGACGCCTCGCGGTACTACCAGAAATGCCACGAAAGCCACCAGCATATCCACCCCGATCGCCAGTAGCGCCGTGGGAATCGCACCCGACAACATCATGATGGGGTCATAGAGGTCGATCCCGGTGAAGATCAGCTCCCCAAGCCCACCGGCACCGATCAGGAACGCCAGCGGTACCGTGCCGACATTGATGGCCAGCGCAGTTCGGACTCCGGCAAACATCACATACAGCGCATTGGGTAACTCGACCCGCACCAGACGCTGGAGTGGCGACATGCCGATCCCGGCTGCCGCTTCCTTCAAGGCCGGAGACACGCCCTTGAGCCCCGTGTAGGTATTGCGGGTAATGGGCAGCAGAGTGGCGACGAACAACCCGAAGACTGCCGGTACGGTACCAATGCCCAGAAAGCTCATCGACAGGGCCAGTACCGCCAACGTCGGGATGGTGGTCCCCACATTGAGCACCTGCATGGCGGACTCAGCGAAACGCGCCATGCTGGGCCGCGACAACAGGATACCCAGCGGGACGGCGACCAGGATCGCCAATCCGCCAGACATCGCCGTCAACCAGAGGTGCTGTACCGCCAGGTACTGGATGTCCGGTATGTAGAAGAGGAACTCTTCGATCACGCCGCTGGACTGACTCCAGACGCCGGCCAGGAAGATCGCGACCACAGCCACCAGCCGCAGCAAGCCCGTGAAATTCAATGTCGGCATGGGCTTACTCCTTGTGCAGCGCGGTCGCGGACATCTCACCCTGCTGACCCGCCGCTTTCCCGCCGGCATGCGTTCGATAGCGCGAGCCCAGATGGTGGGTAATGGCGCGCTGAGTGATCTGACCGACGATTCGCCCATCGTCGTCGACGCACGGAATCCAGGTCATGTCATTGGCAAACATCAGCGAAGCTACCTTGCGCAGGTCATCCTCCAGGCTGACCACGACCGGCACGCTCTGGAAGTGATCACGGCAATGGCCCTTGGAGGTGCGAGCGATGGCGGCACTGATGATGCCGACCGGCTGGCGCTTGTCGTTCACCATCACGATGCTGTTCTGGTAGCCGTAGGCCTCGATGCGCTCGAGCGCCGTGGTCAGAGTGTCATCCGGCGTGACCATGCCAATTTCATCACTGGCCAGGTCGCGCACCTTGACCAGATTGAGGCGCTTCAAGGCACGATCTTCGCCCAGGAAGGATTCGACGAAGTCGTTCTTCGGCGCAGCCAGCAATTCATCGGGCGATGAATACTGTACCAGCTTGCCCCCGCGGAAGATGGCAATACGATCGCCCATCTTGATCGCTTCATCAATGTCGTGGCTCACGAACATGATGGTCTTCTTGAGGTCCTGCTGCATCTTGAGGAACTCATCCTGGATCACCGCGCGATTGATGGGGTCGATAGCACCGAAGGGTTCATCCATCAGCATCACGGGCGGGTCCGCCGCCAGGGCACGCGCAACGCCGATGCGCTGCTGCTGGCCACCGGACAGCTCACTCGGGTAGCGCTTGAGAAAGGCATCGGGCTCGAGGGCGATCATGCGCATCAGCTCACGGGCACGCTCGCGGTAGCGCGCCTTGTCCCAGCCCAGCAGCTTGGGCACCACCGTGATGTTTTCCTCGATGGTCATGTTCGGGAACAGGCCGATCTGCTGGATCACGTAGCCGATGTTGCGGCGCAGCTCCTGGGTATCGAGATTGGTGGTGTCTTCCCCGTTGATCAGTACTCGCCCCGAGGTCGGGCGAATGATGCGGTTGATCATCTTGAGGCTGGTGGTCTTGCCGCAGCCGGAGGGGCCAAGCAGGATGCAGATTTCACCGCTCGGGACCTTCATGCTGATCTGGTCGGCCGCTGTCACGGCGCCTTTCGGGGTATCGAAGACTTTTGTCAGGTTGTCAAGCTCAATCATCAAGAGTTCCTTGTCGTGTTGGCAGGTTTGCGCGCAGATGACGCGTCAAGCGGCGGCCGCTGTCGTGCGGTCCATGCCCTTGGGCGTCAGGCGCTTCTGCAGCGCCAACAATGCATAGTCGACGAGGATGGCCAGTACGCTGACCGCCACCGCCCCGACAATCAGTTGCCGAGGATCAGACTGGGAAATCCCTCGACTGATGAAGGTGCCAAGCCCCCCGGCACCGATATAGGCCGCAATCGCCATCACCCCGATATTCAGCACCACGGCGGTGCGCACACCGGCCATGATGATCGGCACGGCCAGGGGAATCTCCACCATCCACAGACGCTGATTCTGGCTCATGCCCACCCCTCTGGCGGCTTCGCGCAGCGCCGGGTCGACATTGTTGATCGCGGTATAGGTGTTGCGAATGATCGGCAGCTGCGAATACAGCAGTACGGCGATCACGGCCGGCAGATAGCCGATGCCCTGCCCGATCAACGACAGGATCGGAATCATGATGCCGAACAGCGCGATGGAGGGGATCGTCACGATGATCGAGGCGATATACAGCACGGTCTTGGCGGCTCGCTCGTTCTTGGTGATCGCGATACCGATGGGCACGCCCGTCAGGGTGGCGATGCCCACCGCCACCCCGACCAGCGAGATGTGCTCAAGCGTGCGTGTAGTCAAGAGCTCCAGATTGTCCAGAGCATACTGGATCAGTTCCAAGCGGGATCTCCTTGCTTCTATTGTGTCCTGTTCGGCACGGCAGGCTTGAGCCGGCGTCACGGGGGTCAGGGCAGGTATATCATCACGCGAAGTCGCTGAGATGCCGAAACGGAAACCTGCTTAGCTTAGCAAAGCGAGATAGCAGTTATTTATTGATTTGGATGAGAATGCAAAATGCCAGTTATCAATAACAGTGATCCTCCCTGCGCCACGCGCGCCCGAGAGCACGACTGACTCACTGACGACAGGTATCACTGATTCGCTCTGCAGGTTTGGGGCCAATTCGTCACCACTATCCGCCTTGTAATCGGCAATGGTAACAAGAAAGTCAAAACAATTTGTAAATCATCTATTTAGCATGTGCAGGCAGGCCCTGGGCGCAGCGGAACGACACACGATATTCCACTAATGCACACTGGAGAGTATGCCGGGCAGAGCTGATGGCAGTGAGCGTCGGCAATGCGAGCCGCAGTGAAACTGAGGGCTCGCCATTTCAGTCACATACCGCTAGACCATCAAACACTAATGATATAGATTATCATTCAAATTATCGTAAGATATTTAACTATCTGCGTCGCCACTCGGGGGATACCGCCACCATGCGCATTATCTTGAATACGGCACCAGTTCATCGATGGTGCCTGGCATTGACTCTGGCATCGGCACTGGCCATTCCTCACCTCTCTCACGCGGCTTCCCGCATTGCCGTGTTGGACCCCGGCCATGCAGAGATCATCGTCGCGCTCGGCGAAGAGGAAAGACTCGTTCTGGTACCGCAGGACCCCACTCTCGCCGAGGGGTTGCAGGGAGCGGAGCGCTTCCATCGTCAGCCTTCCATCGAGGGGCTGCTCGCCCATGACCCCGACCTGCTGGTTGGCGGCAATCCCCAACGGGACGCCAATATCATGGAGCAGGCAGAACGACTGAGCATCCCCCACGTGATGCTGGATCGCACCCTGCCCGCCGTCGAACGAGTGAATAGGCTCGCAGCGCTGATCGAGCAACCAGAGCGTGGCCAGGCCTTGATAACGCGTATACAAGCCGGCTATGCCAGCGCCGAGGCCTTGAGCGAGACAGGTGCCGCACCGCGCCTGCTGCATATCTCCAGCGCCGGAGCCGGTACAAGTGGCACCGTCACGGGAGCAGGCGCCGCCACCTCTGCCGATGCCCTGATCCGACGTGCTGGCGCCATCAATGTCGGTGCCGAGGCCGGACTTGACCGCTATCAGACCCTCAGTGCCGAAGGGGTGATGGCCATGGCACCCGACGCCGTACTGGTATCGGAGCTCGAGCTAGCGGCGCTCGGTGGCAAGCAAGGCGTCTGGACCAAGGTCCCGGGGCTTGCGCACACACCGGCGGCCCGTGAGCAGCGCCTGATCGTGTTGGATCACGCCGCCATCAAGTTCGATGGGGCCAGCAGCGGCCTTGCCACCCATTCTCTCGCCGAGGCGCTGTACGCCCCATGACGGATCTCACCTCAGGACTGGCCTTGCGGCGACCTGCTCTCACCCAACGCCTCTATCCGGGCCTGGCACTCGCGGCACTGGCGGGGCTGGGCATCAGCCTCACGACAGGCGTGATATCCCTGCCGCTCAATGAGGTGCTGTCTGCACTGACCGCCCCCTGGGCTGACGACGCCAACCACGCGCTTGCTCACGCCGTGCTGTGGGAGCTTCGTCTGCCGCGCGCCCTGATGGCCTTGCTGATCGGTGCCGCTCTGGCCGTGGCCGGCGCCGCCATGCAGGGACTCTTCGGCAACCCACTGGCGGACCCGGGCATCGTCGGCGTCAGCAGCGGCGCCTCTCTCGGGGCCGTGATGATCATCGTGTTGCGCATCGATACGCTGGGCGCCTGGACGCTACCCGTCGGTGCCTTCTGCAGTGGCTTCGTCACCACCTGGTTGATCTACCTGCTGGCCAGGCCCGCCAGCAACGGCGGTGACAATTCGCGCTTGCTGTTGATCGGGATCGCCATCAATGCCGTTGCCGGCGCATTGACCGGCTACCTCACCTATCTGGCCAGTGTCGAGCAGCTGGAAAGCCTGATGTTCTGGTCAATGGGATCATTGGCGCGTGTCTCCTGGCTGCCGGTCATGACCATCGCACCACTCACGCTGCTGGGTCTGCTGCTGTTGCGGCGTCAGGCCGTGCCACTGGACCTGCTCGCCCTCGGCGAACGCCAGGCCCGCCATGCCGGTGTCGATGTCAAACGTCTGCGACTCAAGCTCATTACCCTGACCGCGTTGCTGACAGCCGCCGCCGTCGCCTTCGCCGGCACCATCGGCTTCATCGGGCTGGTCGTTCCTCACCTCATGCGCACCCTGATTGGCCCCGGCCACCGCCATCTCTTGCCTTTGAGCGCTCTGGGCGGCGGAATTCTCTTGATGCTGGCCGACCTGGGGGCCCGCAGCCTGGACCCGCCCAACGAGATTCCCATCGGAATCCTGACCGCCACACTCGGTGGCCCCTTCTTCCTGTGGCTGGTCGCCAGACGACGCGGACCGGAGGCGAACTGACATGTTGAATCTGCATGAGGTATCACTGACGCTCAATGGCACCCAGCTGTTGGAAGACATCACGCTAGCCTGCCCAGCCGGCAGCCTGACGGCTCTGATCGGCCCCAATGGCGCAGGCAAATCGACCCTGCTGGGGCTGATGGCCGGTGATCGTCTCCCAAGCCAGGGCGAACTGAGACTGCAAGGCCGCTCCATCGCGGAGTACAGCATTCGCGACCTTGCCGCCAGGCGCGCCGTGATGCCACAGGACAACGTGCTGCGCTTCGCCTATCGAGTCGATGAAGTCGTCGCCATGGGACGCGCCCTGCGCGACCTCCCGCCGAACGAGGATGACGCCTGTATCGCGAAGGCCATGGCCGATGTGGAAATCCAGCATCTGGCCAGTCGCGATGCCATGACCCTGTCCGGCGGCGAACAGGCACGCACCACTTTTGCCCGAGTGCGTGTCCAGGAGGCGTCACTGCTGTTGCTCGATGAGCCGACCGCGGCGCTTGATCTTCGCCATCAGGAGCGCCTCCTGCAATTGGCCGTCCAGTGGGCTTCACGCGGTCACTGCGTGGTCGCCGTGATGCATGACCTGAATCTCGCAGCGGCTCATGCCGACCGACTGGTCCTGCTCGATCAAGGCCGACTGGTCGCGCAGGGCACACCCTGGCAGGTACTGGAACAACAGCGTCTGTCCCGCGTCTACCGCCAGCCCGTCTGCGTGATGTCACACCCTCACCGTCATTGCCCGGTGGTCGTCACCACCCACTACGCTCACGCCCCGCATGACGCTCTTGAACCCCATGAGCCTCTTGGGTTGCATGACTTTCCCAACCCCCAGGCATCTCCTGAAAAGGCCTCCTCATGACCGACACCCTGAATCGCGCCAACGTGATGCACACCCTCGAACGAGAACACGCCCTGGCACGCCACCAGGCGGAGACACGCCGCCAGGAACGCGAGGCCCGTGCAGCCAGCGGTGACAGTGGCGCCGCGGTGCGCCGCTCCCGGAAAGACTTCCGCGACGCCAATCACTTTCAACATGCCTACCTGTCCATCGACCCGGCCCAGGGCGCATTGCTGTACATGCTGGCGCGCGCCGCCAAGGCGCGTCACTTCGTCGAGTTCGGCAGCTCCTTCGGTATCTCCACCCTCTATCTGGCCGCGGCTGCCGAAGACAATGACGGCCAGGTGGTCGGCAGCGAGTACTACGCCAACAAGCGAGAGCACGCTTTGAACAACCTGCGTGATGCCGGCCTTGAGCATCGCGTCGACATCCGCCTCGGGAATGCGATGGAAACCCTCGCGGAGATAGGCAACAGCATCGACTTCCTGTTTCTCGATGGCGAAAAGTCGCTCTACCTCCCTGTACTGGCCCTGCTGAAACCCCGCCTGGCACCCGGCGCCTTCGTGGTCGCCGACAATCTGGATCACTTCGAAGGCGTCCCGGGGGATTTCCGTTACGAGATACAGAACACCGAGGGCTTCACATCACGCCTGATCCCCTTCGGCAAAGGCATGCTCAGCGTTTCACGCTATCAGGATTGACCCCCTGCGCAGTCCGAGCCGGCCCACAAGAAGGCCGGCCATCCAACACCGTACCCCGTGACTCCCTGAAACCAACAATGATCAAGGGACCCCACACTCATCATGAACCAGCCCCATACGCTCACCGTCAGCTCTCGTCGGCTTGCCGCCAGTTGCGCCTCACTGTGCTGTCTCGCTGGCAGCGTTCAGGCACAGGAGACCCTCGAATCGCTCGAGACCATGACTGTTACCTCGGCTTCCGCGTCCGGCTACGCCGTGGACCCCATGAATGCTCCCGCCAGCATTACGGTCGTCACTCGCGATCAGCTGGAGGGCAAGTCATACCGAGACATCAGCGAAGCGCTCCAGGATGTGCCTGGCGTCTACGTGGACGATGGTCCTTCCAGCAAGGGAGGCACAGGTGAGATCTCGATTCGCGGTCTGGATGCCAAGTACACCCTCATCCTGGTCGATGGCATCCCCCAGGGCTCCCAGCAGGCGTATTACAACGGCTATGGCTCAGGTGCCGAGTTCGGCTGGCTGCCCCCCATCTCGGCCATCGAACGTATTGAGGTAATTCGCGGCCCGATGTCGACCCTGTACGGCTCTGATGCATTGGGCGGGGTCATCAATGTCATTACCCGCCCCACCGCCCGTGACTGGAGCGGCTCACTGAATCTCGACACTCTGATCCAGGAAGACTCCGATTCCGGCAACCGTCAGAAAGCCCAGTTCCGCGTCAGCGGGCCCCTGATCGAGAACCGACTAGCCGCGACGATCACCGGCTCCACCCTGCAGCGTGATGAAGACCATCGCGAAGGTGGCTACAGCGACTATGAGCGCCACGACCTGAATGCCAAGCTGGACTGGACCCCCGACTCCGATAACCGGCTTTCGCTGGAAGTCGGCCGAGGGACCCAGGACACCCTGGCCGATGCCGAACGCACGGGTAGCGATCACGATCTGGAAACCGAACGCCAACACCAGACCCTGCGGCATACCCACGAATGGGGAAATGGGCTGACCACTCGCAGCTATCTGCAACGTGAAACGCTTGAGCAGGATGACAGTAGCTATCACTCCACCTACGAACGCGTGACGGCCAACAGTGCCACCGTGATGTCCTTCGGCGCTCACCTACTGACACTAGGTGCCCAGTACCGGGAGCAGAGCACGGAAAACCCGGGGCGTGGCTTCGGCGAGGAGAATCTCGAGCGCTGGGACATGGCATTGTTCGCCGAGGATGAGTGGTTCCTGACCGAGCGTTTCGCCCTGACGACCGGTGTGCGCTGGGTCGATGACGAGAATTACGGTGACGAGATCGTGCCGCGACTGTACGGCGTCTATACCGCCACACCGCAGCTGACCTTCAAGGGTGGCGTGAGTGCGGGTTACCGAACCCCGGATCTGAAGGAAGGTGATTCCAACTGGATAGAGGGTGGCGGCGGGCCTGGTTGCCCAGACTGCCGCAATGTCGGCAACTCCGACCTTGAGCCCGAAAAGAGCACCACCTATGAACTCGCTGCCCTATGGCAAGGCGATGACGGGCTGAGTGCAGGCGCGACGCTCTACCACACCGATTATCGGGACAAGATCGAATCCCCCGTGATCTGCGATACGCGCGAGGGGGATGCCAGCTGCCTGTATCAGGGCGATGACTACACCGCGATCTACCAATACATCAATGTCGACAAGGCCACTGTCAATGGGGTCGAACTGAACCTGGGAATGCCGTTGGGTGAAAGTGTCGACCTGCGCGCCACCTATAGCTTCACTGACAGCGAACAGCGCAGCGGCGACAATCAGGGATTGCCGCTCAATGATCAGCCTCGTCACCGTGCGACCCTGGGGCTGGACTGGCAAGCCTCTCCCCGAACGCGAGTCTGGTCCCAGGCTCGCTACAAGGGAGAGGCAGAGCAGGTGGCCGCCAGAAACGGGCTGAGCGATGCCTACCAGAGCTATACCCTGGTGGATGTCGGTGTCCGTCATCAATTGAATTCGACCGTCACACTCTATGGTGGCATCTACAACCTGTTCGACAAGACCATCGATCAGGATACCTATGGCACGGTGTTGGATGGCCGGCGCTTCAATACCGGGCTACAGGTACAATTCTGATGCTCGGGCACCAATGTGGCCCAAAGGCGTCTTACACCCTGTAGCACCGAGCAGCGGATGGCCCTGACTGCCATCCACTACTTCTCATGACAGCGCGCCGCGCACTCTTTTCTTCACCCAAAGGCGTCTCGATGCTCCCTCCGGTTGACTCTGATCACGGCTCTACTCAGCCACCCTCTGACGTACCCAATGCCTTGCCACTGGGAATGCCGGCGACACGCAAGCTGTCTGCCCATGACCTGGGCCTGGTGGCCATCGCCCTGCTCGACGCGGAGAAAAGCTTCGGCAGTCAGCTAGGGGATCGCATCGAGGCGCTCTCCAATGGCTTCTATCGCCCGAGCCCCGGCATGCTCTATCCGGTGCTCGGGCGTCTCGCCGAGCAGGGGCTGATCACGCAACAACGTGAAGGCCGCCGCAAGTACTACAGTCTGACCCCGGAAGGCAGCCGCTATCTGGCGACACAACGCACCAGTGCGCAACGCGTCATATCCCGACTGGACTCGGCAGGCCGCAAGCTCAACGCCCTTTTCGCTGACTTGCGTCACAACCTCGCGGACGACGCGCAGGCCATGCCGCTGGCACAGGAGCTGCTGACTGCGCGGATGGACATGAAGGCAGCCTTGCATGAAAGCCGCGGCGCCTCACCTGAAGCACAGCGACGTATCTTGAGACTGTTGCAGGAAACTACCGAGCGGATTCGTCAGGAAAGTCGCCAATAGCCCCGGGAGACACAAGAGCATCAGGCAGCTTGGCGTCGAGAGCCCAATTGTAGAGGGTTGTTGCGGTGACGCCTTCCTGTTCGGCCAATTCCGGGATGGTCATGCTCATAGGCGGCGCCATCTTCTTGAGGATGGCTTCCTTACGCTCTGTGGAATAACGCACGTTGATCACCTCTCACTCTGTTTAGGTGACAACTACGCTGGCAGATAGGGCCTGGAAGGCCTGGCCATCGACAGACCGGCAGACCTGACCTATGATAGTCACAGGTATTACCTATAACTACGGAGGTCATCATGGCAACACCAACATCCATCAAGCTCGATGACGATCTGAAAGGGCGGATCCAGCATCTGTCCGATATTCGTAGGCGCTCAGCGCACTGGCTCATGCGTGAAGCAATCGAACAGTACGTGGAGCGCGAGGAAAGGCGAGAAAGCTTCAGAAGGGACACGATCAAGGCTTGGGAGGATTACCAGGCTACCGGCTTGCACGCGACCGCTGGCGAAGTAGAGAAGTGGCTGGCCAGCTGGGGAACGGATGACGAGGTACTGGTTCCGACATGTCACAAGTGATCTTCGCCCCGGCAGCGATCAGGGACCTAGAGCGGCTGCGCGAGTTTCTGCGGCCCAAGAACTCCACAGCGGCGGAGCGGGCCGCTAAAGCCATTATCCAAGGCGTCCAGGCGCTCGGAGAACTGCCGCATATTGGCCGCCCCATTGAGGATATGCCTGAGGAGTTCCGGGACTGGCTGATAGACTTTGGTGATAGCGGCTACGTCGCACGATACCGCATTGATGGTGACACCGTTGTGGTGTTGGCCATCCGTCACCAGAAAGAAACCGGCTTCTAATTTCTCGTGCGCACGAACAAACACCCCCACCTGATTCAATCAATATCACGCCTTCAATGATCCTCATCAGGGTCATTTTTTGGGCTCTTCGACGCCAGGTGTGGAATTGGTGCCTTGGAATAATCCAGAGTATGGGCCCTCGAACAGACTGGCGACGACATATCGACCAGGTTGTGAGGCACTGGTACTCAGGCATGATGAACATACGTCTGGCAGGCATGAAGGGTCTCTTTCAGACTGTTAGATCTCGGGCTTGGGGCTACCGAACGAAAGCAATTTCATTGCGATGCCTTACCTGATTGACAGCTCCGAAGGGCGCTTGCTGGATGAGGACAAATCCACATGAAACGTCGAAGAGCCCGTTATAACCCCCATTTAAAATCATAAATAACGCAACAATAAACAATGCAATCCTGGCGATTTTATTTCCCTTAACGCACCTTGATGCCTTACACTAACTACCAAATTTCTCTACTCCAATCTCTTTCACCAACCCCCGAACGCGGAAATTTCCGGCTAGCCCCTTGGGTTTGGCCTCCCGATCACGCTGCCCTCATAACCTGTTGTTCAATAACAGAAAATCGGTAGCTTTTGCCGGATGGCAAGGAACGCCCACCCCTAGAATCGCTTACCATATGACAACAAAACTGCGTTTTTCGTTAATGGCTTTCTGTAAGCCTCTGTTTTTATTAAGCACATAAAATAAGCGGGATTATTTATCAATCTGACACCAGTACACTTCATGGGCCATTACCTCGGGCTCCATCCGCCCCATAAGAAAAATGCATGCCCTCCGATAACACTCACCCCCTACTTAGGTCCCATGCCTCGCTCCCATAATGGCCACGGTATACAACCGTGCTAATGGAGAGATGCCTGCATGCCCCTGACCAATGCCCTGTCCGACGCGCTGCCGCTGACCCTGAGCGAGTCGCCGCTGTCACTGAATCTGATCACCGCCGAAGGCCTGGAGCCGGTTAGCCCGCTGTGGCTGCGCGAGCGCACCCAGGACCCGGAGCAGCTCGATGAGGTGACCACTCAGCGCCTGTTCGATTCGCATGCCATCGACGTCAACCTCGAGCTGACCGCGGCGCGCCCAGTCGACGAGACGCACGTGGAATTCACCTTCAGTGACGGGCATTGCGAGGTGTATGACCTCACCATGCTGGCGCATGAACTACAGGGCATCACGCCGTTCCCCAAGCCCGAGAGCTGGGATGCGAGCATCGATCAGCAGGCGCAGCGCGTCGACTGGGAGAAGATGGGCAACAATGAGGACTTCCAGAAGGCATTGAAGGCCTATCTGCGCTTTGGCTACCTCATCGTGCAGAACGTGCCGACCGATCCGGAGCGCATTCTGGAAGTGGCCGGTCACTTCGGCTACGTCAAGGACACCAATTTCGGCAGCTACTTCGAGGTGTACTCGCGTCCGACGGGCAATGACCTGGCCTACCGCAGCGTGGCGCTCGGGCCGCACACCGACAACCCGTATCGTGATCCGGTGCCGGGCATCCAGATGCTGCACTGCCTGGTCAACGAGACCACCGGTGGCCTGTCCACGCTGGTCGACAGCCTTAATGCGCTCAAGCAGCTCAAGGCCGAGATGCCGGAAGGTTATGAACTGCTGCGCACCACGCCGGTCGGCTTCCGCTTCCTGGACGCCGGCACCGAGCTGACTACGCGTCGCTGCGTGATTCGCGAGAATTCCGATGGTGAGCCCATCGGCGTCAACTACAGCCCGCGTCTTGATCATCTGCCGCACATGTCGCTGGAGAACACTCGCCGCTACCATCAGGCCCGCCAGCGTCTGGGGCAGCTGTTCCAGGACCCAACCAACGAGATTCGCTTCCAGCTCGAATCCGGAGAGCTGATGATGTTCGACAACACCCGCGTGCTGCATGGCCGTACCGCGTTCGACACCAATGAGGGGCACCGCCACCTGCAGGGCTGCTACATGGACAGCGACGGCCCGCGTGAGCGCTTCGCCACCACCCTGATGCGTCAGCGTCAGCAGCAGGCACAACAAGAAAACCGTGAGGAAATGGCGTAATGGATCAGGTTTCATTCACCCAGATGAAGGATGGCACCGCCGAAGACTATGCGTTGCTCGAGCGTCTTGAAGATCAGTTCAATGAAGGGCTGGTGGAGCGTCTCAAGCTTGCCCTGCGCAAGCTCGATGATGGCCTGAGTGGCTACAAGGTCAGCCGTCTGGAGCATTCCCTGCAGTCAGCGGCACGCGCCGAGGCCGATGGCGCCGATGACGACCTGGTCGTTGCCACCCTGCTGCATGACCTCGGCGATGAGCTGGCACCTTACAATCACTCGCAGCTGGCCGCTGCCATCATTCGCCCGTACGTGCGTGCCGAAGTGACCTGGATCATCCATCACCACGGCCTGTTCCAGAAGTTCTACTACGGCCACTTCTACGGCGAGGACCGCAACGAGCGAGAGATCTACAAGGACCACCCCTGGTATCAGAAGTGCGTGGATTTCTGCGAGCGTTATGATCAGGCCGCCTTCGATCCCGACTACCCGACCCCGCCGCTGGAGCACTTCGAACCGGCACTGCGTCGCGTCTTCGCGCGCAAGCCCTTCGATCCGGACGTGATCGGCGAAGAGCCAGCCGGCGGTTTCGACAGCCGCGTCTGAGCATATGAAGGCGGGGGCGTGAAACGCGACTGACTCTCTTCTCCTGCACTCCCTCGCTTGACCCTTGCCCTCACTGGCTCGCCCAGTGGGGGCAATGTAGTTTGTGGGCGTAGCGTTGAGTGCGCCACATCAACAAGGGGTTGAACCTTGCCACTCAGCCTACATCATCACTGACTAACGTCAGCGTCAATGAAGGCGGTGCCGATACGGCCGTCTTTCCCTCGCGGATCACCCCCTTCCCCAACCCGACAGGTAGACGCATGGAACATCTCTTCATCTACGGTCCACTGGGCCCCGGCGGCCTCAATGAGCATGTCATCACCAATATCGATGGCGAATGGCGCTCGGCCTATCTACGCGGCCGACTGGAAAACACCGATCACGGCGATGAGCACAACTTCCCGGGGCTGGTCATCGACCACTCGGGCCAGGTGATACGCGGCCAGGTGTTCTCCTCGGCGCAATTGCCGGAGCATTGGGATGCTCTCGATGACTTCGAGGCCCCCATCTATCAGCGCACCATCACGACCGTCATTCTTGATGACAATCGTGAACTCGAGGCCTATGTCTACGCCCTGCCGCAGTAAGACTCACGTGCGGCGCGGATAGCGGATGGCTCGTGCAAGTGCTGGATGACCGTGTATAACTGCCCGCCGCCTTGCGCCCGGATGGCGTAACATTGTCCTTCGGGCGATGCATGGCCAGTCAGCGCCAGCGTCCTCTTTCATGCATCACAAGGGAGACCCCTCATGCAGCTTGTAGGTTCCTGCCACTGCAAGGCCGTCACATTCCAGCTCGAATCGCCGCACCCCTATCCGTATCAGCGCTGTTATTGCTCGATCTGTCGCAAGACGGCGGGCGGCGGTGGCTACGCGATCAACCTGGCGGGCGATGCCGACACCCTGAAGGTGGAAGGTCGGGACAATCTCTCCATCTATCACGCGGTGACCGACGGGGTAGAAAGTCCGGCGGAGCGCCACTTCTGCAAGCGCTGCGGCAGTGCGCTGTGGCTCTACGATGCCCGCTGGCCGGAGCTGATCCACCCTCAGGCGGGGGCGATCGACACCCCGCTGCCCGTACCGCCGGAGCATGTTCACATCATGCTCGACAGCAAGGCCAACTGGGTGGAAGTCGCGCACGAAGCGCGTGATGCTCATCATGCCGAGTATCCCGAAGAAAGCATTGCCGCCTGGCATGCGCGGATTGCCGAGCGCGACACCGACTGATATCGGCGGCGCGTCAATCAGGGCCAGCTACATCATCGTTCAGGATCCGGCGCGACCTTGATCAGAGTCAGGTGCGACCTCACGGCTTGATCCACCGGGGTGAGCGTTGATGTCATTCGCTGCCTCGCGTATAAGTGCCGCCTATACAGGGCGGCGCTCCTGTTCGTCTCCAGTAGTTGCTGGCTGATGCCTTCTCATGCCTGATCCAGGCAATCGCCCGAGCCATCAGCCAGGCCATCATCTAGGCCAAAACAGTACGACAGGAGCGCCGCGACAGCGCATCACAGTGAGGACTCTCGTGCCGGCCCGAAAGACAAGCTCCCCAGCGCCGCTGGAAAGCGCAAGCCCTCTGGATGGCCTGCCCTCCCTGCGCGGGCTGGTCGCCTTTGACGTGACGGTGCGTCTGGGGTCGATGACGGCCGCCGCCAGTGAGCTGGATACCACCCAGCCCACCATCTCCCAGCGCATCCGCGCGCTGGAGGAGCACCTGGGCCATCCGCTGTTCGATCGCCAGGGCGGCCGACTGATCCTCAACCACTACGGCGAGACCTTCCATGCCGAACTGGCAGGCGGGCTTGGCAAGGTATGCAGTGCCGTCACGGAAGCACGTCGCAAGGTGCACAAGCCGACGCCGCGCATCACCATCGCCGCGGGCGCCGGTTTCGCGCATGTCTGGCTGCGCCCGCGTCTGGAGCGGCTGGAACAGGACTTCCCCGACTGTCACTTCACGCTGCTGCCGATCGATCGCGATGAAGACCCGCAGATGCAGCAGGCCGACATCGCGATCCGCTTCGGCCCGCCGCTGACGGGCGATCATCGCGATACGCTGGTGGTCGCGGAGCGTGCCTTCCCGGTCTGCTCCCCGGACTACGCCCGGCGTCATGGGCTCGAGAAGGGGCTGGACGCCGAGGCGCTGTCGCGCATCACCCTGCTGCATCTGGACATGCGCGATACCCGCTGGCTGGACTGGGCCACCTGGTGTCGCCACGCGGGGCTGCCGGTGCCGCGCCTCGACAAGGCTTTCCCCTACAACAACTTTCCGCTGACGCTCAATGCCGCCGTCAATCATCAGGGCGTCGCGCTGGGCTGGAGCCACGTCATCCAGGACCTGCTCGACAACGGCTCGCTGATCGCCCTGACGCCGCATATCTCGCGGGACCGCCACGGCTATCGCATGAGTGTCCGCCACCCCAACAGTGCCGTGATCCAACCCATCACCCGCTGGCTGACACGCGAATTTTCCGGCCTCGAGATTCCGGGGCCCTCAAGGCAGCCGTGAGCGGCCGCAAGCCCTCGATACGTCCGGCGCGCGCCGCCGAGACAGACTTCTCCCCCGACGAACGACAGAGACTCCCATGCAGCATCTTTTCATCTACGGAACCCTCGGCCCGGGCGGCCCCAACGAACACGTCATGCTCGACATTGGCGGCAGCTGGACACCCGGCACCCTCAAGGGCCGCCTGGAGGCAGCTGGCTGGGGGGCTGAGATGGGCTTTCCTGGGCTGAGACTGGATGAGGCGGGCGACACCATCCGCGGTCACGTCTTCTCCTCCGACAACCTGGCCGATCACTGGCAGGCGCTGGATGATTTCGAAGGCAGCGAATACCTTCGCCAGCCGGCCACGATCACGCTGGAAGATGGCAGCACCCTGACGGCACAGGTCTATGCGCTGAGCCAGCCGTAAGCTACTCCATGAACTGTTTCATGAACTGCTCCACAAGCTGATCAGTGCGCCGATGCCTGAGCGTCGAGGTCTGTGCGCCGAGGTCTGAGCACTGATGCCTCGGCGCGCTACAGCGACACCTTCAGATACTCCAACACCCGTCTGGCGCGCGCCGAGAGCGGCCATTCCGCACGCGTGAGCAGCCACAGGGTATCGACCACCTCCGTACTGCCCTCAGGCGGTGGCACCACCCGGATGGCCTGATGATCAGGAAAGGCCTCACGGGCATGGCGCGGCACGACGCTGAAGCCCAGCCCGCGGGCGACCGGCTCCAGAATCAGGCTGATCTGGTTGGTGGAGCCACTACGCGGCAATGAGCTGATGCCCGGATTGCCCGGGAAGCGCCGACTCAACAGGCGCGAGGCCATGTCCTGACCATCCGGGTGATCGATGAAGCCCAATGTCTCGAGATCCCCCCAGTCATGGATCTCGCCCCCCGCCGGCACCACCAGCTCGAGGGGCTCACGCGCCCACTCCGTCACGCTCAGGCGCGGGTCATCGGGCTTGAGCGTGACGATCCCCAGCTCGAAGCGATTCTCCAGTACGGCCTCCACCACCTCGCGCGTCGGCGCGAAGCGATGGTGGACATTGAGGCCCGGCGACTCCTGCTGAAGCGCCAGCAAGCGCGGATAGATCGCCAGGCCAATGCTGCCCGGCGTGATCAGCCGAATGTCGCCATGACTGTCTTCATTGCCTGCCAGCCGCTGGGCCAGGCGCTGCTCGGCGGTTTCCATCTCACGCGCGAAATCCAGCAGTGCATGGCCGGCCGGCGTCAGCTCGATCTTGCGCGGATGACGAATCAACAGCGTGCCAAGTCGGGTTTCCAGCTGGCGCACATGCTGACTGACAGCGGCCTGGGTCAGATCGAGCCGCTCCGCGGTGCGCGTGAAGTTGCCGACACTCACCAGGGTGCGAAAGGTGCGTAGCCATTGGGGTTGCAGCATTCAAGCTCCTGGGGGCTGGAAGAATCAGGGGCAGAGTCAGGGGGCAGTATCAGGAAGTCAGCGTCGGAGGAGTAGCATCAGCAGAACTACGACGGAGAACTCCTACCGCCATAAGCAAGTCTTATCATTATCATAACACCTACGTAGTTTTCATTATTGCTCATGACGCCCAAGATGGCATCCAACGTCACGCAGGCAGCGACCGAACCATTTCCTTCACGACTCACATATCGAGGTGACTCATGAGCAACGAAAAGACCACACCGTATCCGCGCACCTTCTCCCACATCGGCCTGTCCGTCGGTGATGTGGAAGCTGCGGTCAAGTTCTACACCGAAGTGCTGGGCTGGTACGTGGTGATGGAGCCGACCACCATCACCGAAGATGACTCCGCCATCGGCGTGATGTGCAGCGATGTCTTCGGTCCGGGTTGGGGCAGCTTCCGTATCACACACCTGTCCACCGGCGACCGTATCGGCGTCGAGATCTTCGAATTCCCGAACCACGAGACGCCGGAAAACAACTTTGAGTACTGGAAGACCGGTATCTTCCACTTCTGTGTCCAGGACCCGGACGTAGAAGGTCTGGCCGAGCGTATCGTCGCCGCCGGCGGCAAGCAGCGCATGCCGGTACGCGAGTACTTCCCGGGCGAGAAACCGTTCCGCATGGTGTACATGGAAGACCCGTTCGGCAACATCCTCGAGGTCTACAGCCACAGCTATGAAATGACCTACGCCGCCGGTGCCTACCAGAACTGAGCACGGCCGCAGACGTCAGATACAACAAGGCCCCGCCATGGCGGGGCCTTGTTGTATCCGCTGCGTGTCTTGATGGCCTCGCGGCCTGACACCTTCTCCATGCCATGCCTTGGCCTGTCCTGCCGTTAGCCACGATGTGATATCTGTACAACTCTTGCCGGTACACATCGAAGCATGCAACGCCTCCAATACGCTCCTTGAGGTGGCGAGCCCCGGGCACTGCCGATCTGTCGGCACAGGCCTCCTGGGGGCTGTCTCGTCAGCCCCCCCCTTCATATCAGGCATGAAAAAACCCACCCTGGCGGGTGGGCTCTTGCGTGAAGCCATGGGCCAGCGCACCGCAGGATCATTCCGTCTCGCGGGCCGAATCACCCTGCTCGATACGGGTCAGTAGCCTGTCAAAGACGCCAGTCGCCAACAGCACAAAGGTGACGGCCAAGCCAAGCCCCATCCAGATAGCGATATTGCTCATTGTCCCTTACCCCTGCTGTTTTCTTGGTTTTTTCAGCCCTTCTGCGACGCAATATGGCGTAAATTCAATATTTGTACAACATTTGATCATGAAAATGTCGACCTCCGTCTGGCGCTGAAATTACCGGTGCCATTCCAGACCTCTGACCGGCGTCATCACGCTGCCAGCGGCCATGATTTGAGCAATCGCTCAACAAGGGGTAGTCTTGCGCCATGAAGCATGAAGAAGCGGCGTGGGCTTGCCTGCACTGATTCCTTGGCGCTGAGCCGTTGGTGCTGCCCCCCTGGCGCCACCCGTGCCTGCTACCTCGCTTCGCGCCTACTGCATTTCTGAAATATCACCCCAGGAGTCACCATGCCTGACACGACCTTTCCCGACGTACTGGTGTTCGACGTCAACGAGACACTGCTCGACATCACCACGCTCTCGCCGTTGTTCTCACGCGTGTTCGGTGATGAAAGCGTGTTGCGCGAATGGTTCGCACAGCTGGTGCTGTACTCGCAGACCATGACGCTCTCCGGGCGCTACACCCCCTTCGGTGCGCTCGGCGTGGGCGCCCTCAAGATGGTCGCTGACATCCATCAGGTCAGACTCGCGGATGGCGATATCGATGAGCTCAAGTCGCGCATGGCCGAGATGCCGGCCCATCCCGATGTCGCCCCGGCACTTGAGCGTCTCAAGCAGGCCGGATTCCGCCTGGTGACACTGACCAATTCCCCCGCAGGCGCCTCCCCGACACCGCTGGAAAAGGCCGGCATCAGCGATGCCTTCGAGCGGCATTTCAGCGTCGACAGCGTAGGGCAATTCAAGCCGGCGCCGGCCACCTATCGGTATGTCGCCGAGCAGCTCGAGGTCGAACTGGGCGACATGTGCATGATCGCCTGCCATGTGTGGGACACCATCGGAGCCCAGGCCGCCGGCATGCAGGGGGCTCTGCTGACACGTCCGCACAATGCCGTGCTACCCGCCGAGAATGTGCCGACCCCGGACTTCATCGCCGCGGAGCTGATGACCCTGGCGGACCAGCTGATCGCGGCCAGAGAGGCCTGAGCGAGCTTCGGCCTCTGAGCTCTCTTTA
The DNA here is from genome assembly GCA_013376735.1 of bacterium Scap17. Taxonomy (NCBI): domain Bacteria; species bacterium Scap17. Next base: position 2,680,993 of record VINJ01000001.1, read on the forward strand.
TAAACTCTCTATCCAAACTCTCTATCCAAACTCAGTTTCTCAGCTCTGTCTCTGAATGCTGCCTAGTAAATAAACGCCGCTCGCCCATTCGGGTGAGCGGCGTTGCTGTGCCTGCCTTCCTGTTCGCTCTCTCCACCACCTCGTCGTTCGATCCGCCGCCGCACATGGCAGCCTTGCCGCCTTGGCGGGGCGCCCTCACTTGAGTGAACGAAAGGTCTTGAGCATCTCGTCACGCGTCGCCTGCAGCGCGGCCTGAATCTCCGCCCTGTGCTCGCTGATGCGCCATGAGGGGCCGACCACGGACACGGAGTAATGGCCCTGGCTGGTCTCCAGGCCGATTCCGATCGCACCGACCCCCTGCATATGCTCATCCTCATCATGGCCGATGCCGGTGCGACGCACCTCGGCCAGTTGCGTCAGCAGTGCCGGCATCGCGAGGGTGTTATGCGTGTAGGCCGTGAGATCCGTCCCCAGCAGGCGCTCCACCTGCTCATCCTCGAGATGCGAGAGCAGCACCTTGCCGCTGGCTGTCGCATGCAATGACAGGAAGTTGCCGGCCATCGGCGATACCCGCAGCGGCAGCGGCGACAACACCGAGTGCAGTATCAGCAGCTCGTTGCCGCTCAGACTGCAGAGCACCACCGTTTCCTCGGTGGTGACGCTCAACGCCTCCAGAAACGACTTGGCATGCGTGGTGATATCGAGCTGGCTATGACGCGCCAGCCGCATCAGCGCAGAGCCGAGCCGTATCCCGCCATGGCCGTGGATTTCCAGCAGGTCTTCCTGGGCCAGCGCATCGACCAGCCGCTTGACGGTCGAGCGCGGCAGATCGTTCCTGGCGGCGATCTCCCCCAGGCTCATGCCCTGCTCACTACCTTCCAGACTCTTGAGGATCGCCGCCACCCTGGCCACGACCTGCACGCCACTACCTTCTCTTGTGGACACGGACACAACTCCTTAACAAGCTAACTACTTGCCTAACAAAACCACTAAGTGGTACAGTGCACCGCATGATGATACACCCAAACGTGTCTAGCGCTTCACCTCAAAACGGGAACTCTACAGTGGCCGCTCCTCAACCCTTCAATCTACGACTCGCACTCGGTCTTGTGGGCATTCTGCTCGCATCACTGATGTCCGGTGTGGGAGAGCGCGTCACGCAGACCGTCCTGACGGATGTGGTCGGACACTTCGGCTTCTCCCACGATGAGGGCAGCTGGCTGACCACCCTCTACAGCGCGGCGCAAGTCTCGATGATGCTGCTCGCCGGCTGGCTGGCGGTCACCTTCAGCCTGCGCCGCTTCGCGATCGGTGCCTGCCTGTCATTGGCCCTGTTCTCGCTGCTGGTACCCCTGGCCGACAGCTTCCCGCTGATGGCGGGGCTGCGCGTGGCCCAGGGCCTGGCGTCCGGCAGCATCCTGCCGCTGTTGATGATGTCGGCGCTGCGCTTCCTGCCGTGGCACAGCAAGCTCTATGGCCTGTCGGCCTATGCGATGACGGCCACCTTCGGCCCTTATCTGTCGGCACCGCTGGCCGCTCTCTATGGCGACCTGGGCGACTGGAATCTGGTGTTCTGGGAAACCGCGCCGGTATGCCTTCTTGCCGCCGCGCTGGTCTCCTGGGGCCTGCCGCAGGACCCGCTCAAGCTGGAACGCTGCAAGCAGTTCGACTGGCTCGGTGCCTTGTTGGGCGTCACCGCCCTGTGCGCGCTGGTCGCCGGCATGACCCAGGGTGAGCGACTCGACTGGGGCAACTCGCCGTTGATCGTCGCCCTGCTGACCACGGGCGGGCTGGTCTTCGTGACCTTCCTGATCCATGAGTGGTTCCACCCGATGCCACTCTACAAGCTGCAGCTGCTGGCACGCCGCAACTTTGTCTTCGGCATCATCACCATATGTACCTTCATGTTCCTGACCCTGGCCGCCGGCACCATTCCCGCCGCCTTCCTGGGGGAAGTGCAAGGTTATCGCCCCATGCAGCTGTTCCCGGTCATGTTGACCATGGCCCTTCCACAGCTGCTGCTGGCACCGCTGGTGGCGACACTGATCAACCGCAAGAGCGTCGACAGCCGCTACGTGATGGCCACGGGCCTGGTGTTGATCCTGATCAGCTGCCTGCTGGGCTCGCAGCTCACCAGCGACTGGAATCGCGACAACTTCTATCTCATCGAGGTGCTCAACACCCTGGGCCAGCCGATGGTGGTGGTACCGCTGCTGATGAATGCCACCGGGGCGGTCAGCCCGCTGGAAGGGCCGTTCGCCACCGCGATGGTCAACTCGCTGCGCGGCCTGTTCACGGTGGTAGCCTCCACGGTCTACGGAAGCTTCCTCGTCACGCGTGAAGCCCTGCACACCATCCGCCTGGGCGAAGCACTCGGCCTGCAGGGCAATCAGCCCGCCGGACTCATCCAGGTCGACGCGGCAAGCGATATCACCACGCGCATCTCCGAGCAGGCCTCCGTGATGAGCTATGCGGATGCCTACCTCGCCATCATCCCCTTCGTGGTGGCGCTGCTGATACTGGTCATGGTGCTGCCGATCCGCGCCTGGCCGCCCCAACCGGCACCGGCAGCTCAATCACCAGACCGATCACCAGAGCCAGCACAGCGCTCTCAGTCTCAGCCCTCTCAAGCACAACCCTCCGGGGCATAGACACAGACACAGGCAGCGGCAACCAGCTAGCCAGGATTCAGCCACTCCCCCCCTTCTTCGACATAGACGACGAGATACGACACCGACATGAACAAGACACGTACCACCCTACTGTTGAGCGTTCTGGCGCTCCTGCTGGTCGCGACCTACGCGGGCCTCTACTGGAAGGGCCACGATGGCCGCGAAGCCACCAACAATGCCTATGTGCGCGCCGATAGCGTGATGGTGACCACACGCGTCGCGGGCCAGATCGACAAGGTGCTGGTGGAAGACAACGAAGTGGTCAAGGAAGGCCAGATCCTGGCCACGCTGGATGACCGCGATTACCAGGCCTCCCTGCACTCCACCCAGGCCGATCTCGCCGCCCAGCAGGCAGCGGTCGACGACCTGGATGCCAACATCGAGCGTCAGCACGCCGTCGTGCAGCAGTCCATCGCGGAAGTGAAGTCCACCCAGGCCTCGCTGCGTTATGCGCGCAATGATGCCAAGCGTTACCGCAGCCTGCGCATGACCAACGCCGCCTCCCAGCAGGACAAGGAAAAGGCCGATGAACAGCAGGGCATCTGGGAAGCCAATCTCGTGCAGGCCCAGGCGGCACAGCGCTCGGCAGAAAAGCAGATCGGCGTCCTTGAAGCCCAGCGCGTGGAAGTCCTGGCCGAGGTCGAACGCTCACGTGCAGCACTCGAGCAGGCGGAACTGAACACCGGCTATACCGTCATTCGTGCGCCGAAGGACGGCATCATCACCCAGCGCTCACTGCGTGTCGGTGCCTACGTGCAACCGGGTGATTCGCTGCTGGCCATCGTGCCGCACAAGGAAGCCTATGTCGTCGCCAACTATCTCGAGACCCAGATGGCCGAGATAGCGCCGGGCCAGCCGGTCGAGATGACGCTGGATAGCCTGCCGGGCAAGACCTTCACTGGCCATGTCGACAGCATCGCACCGGCCTCCAGCAGCGCCTTCTCGGCCGTGGCCAGCGAGAACGCCACCGGCAACTTCACCAAGATCACCCAGCGCATGCCGGTCAAGATCGTGTTCGACGCGAACCAGCCCGACTTCGACAAGGTACGCATCGGCATGTCCGTGATCGCCCATGTCACTACCCAGCCACAATCCTGATTCGACACGCGGCTCGGCAGGTGATTGCGCCGGCAACTCCCATGCCATGTCACTCTGGCACGTGCCATGGCCTCCTGAGCTGCCATACGATTGTCGCCGCACGAGGCCGGAGTCATCACCTGCGCCATCGGGTCTGAACCGAAAAGCCCCCGTGCGTCACTGACGCACGGGGGCTTTCTTCGTTGACCAGCACGACCTCAATCAGCACGCTCGCGCATTGCCTACGACTGACACAGCTGCCAGGCGTCGTGGTCGATATCGAGCATGGCGGCGATGGCGGCCGAGGCGATGACATGCGTCTGGCCACTGGCCTCGTCATGCACATTGAGACCGCCCTGCACCACCGTCACCTCGGCGCGCCCACGGGGAAGCTCGCGCGCCACCGCGTCTGCATCCACGGCGTCCGGCTCCTGGACCGCGATGGTGACCTCGACGCGCATCTGATGGTGATCGATGCCGAGTGACTGGAACATCACGATGGAGGAATGATGCAGGGCGTCATGCACCGCACGGCAGGCGGCCTTGGTGTAGTCCATGCCGTAGAGGTCATTGCCGGTGCCCATCTCGAGAATGATGCGTTGCTCGCTCATGACTGACCTCCTGCCGACTGCCCGGGCGTGGAAGAAGTGGACGCCGCACCGGCGGCCGCCATGTCGAATGACACGATGATGGCGACATTGGCGATCACGCTGATCCCGCTGCCATCCGGCTTGGCCACGTCCAGCCCGCCCTTGACCACGCGCACACTCGGCTGACCGTAGGGAAAGATGCCCAGCAGAGCGTCACAGTCGACCTTGTCGGGCTGCTGCACGCCGACCTCGACCTCGATCAGCATCGCCTCCTTGGCGAAGCCGAAGGCGTCCGCCACGTTGAGCGAGTTGTGCCACAGGGCATCGCGGATGCCACGTGCCGCCGCCTCGGTGTAGTTCTGGCTGCGAATGGAGGTGCCCATGCCGAACTGGGTCACCATGCGTGTCTTGGCCACATTCCCCCCTGGTTTGCTGTCACGCAGAAAGCGCACCGCACTCGGCGCACATCAACGCGGATACTTGAAGAGTCCGATCACCCAGCCTACCCCGCCCAGCAACAGCGCTCCTTGCCAATCGCCCTTGAACAGCGCGATCAGCGCCAGGACGATCGCCACCAGCTGCGCACTGCGCACCGGGCTGGGCGTCACTGGCGGCCTGGGGTCATCGGGCGCTGACATGTAGTCTCCCGTCGATGCCCGGATAGCGTCCTCGGGCGATGAAGGCGTTGCTCCATCGTTTCAGGAAAGTCTCAATCAGGGAATACGACTTCCGTGCGGTGGTTCTTGGGTAGCTGCCCCCAGAAGTGGCCACTGCCGCGCGACAGCGTCGGGTCGTTCATCAGCCAGGCAAAGGTGGCCATGGGGTCGAGGTCGGCAAAGGTCTCGGGGTGCAGCCAGCGCGCGATGGCCTCCAGCGCGACGATGGCATAGGGCCCCTGGTGGAAGCCATGCCACAGCGCCATCACCCGGCCCTGTTTGACGGCATCGAGTGACTGCCAGCCGGGCAGTGTCTGCACCATGCGCGCCAGGTCGTGCTGGATATCCTCCCCCGAGATGCCGATGCCGGCACGCAGGCCATCGCCCTTGGCCCACTGGCCGCCGGTATTGAGAATCGCCTCGGGCGGGTGTGCCAGCACCCACTCCTTGCTGAGGGTGGCACCGCTGACCGGCGCCAGTTCAGCGGCCAGATTGCGCCCGCCGGCCCGCGTGACCAGGTCCGCCACGCCGTTGTGCAGATTGGTACGACAGCAATCCACCTTCACGCCCGGTGCGATGTTGATCAGCACACGCGGCCGTTCGGCAATCGTCGCCAGACGTTCGTCAATCAGCGCCAGATGCGCCGCGATGGTGTCATCCACCTCGCGGGCACGCGCCTCGACGCCGAGCACCTCACCCAGCAGGCGCACGCTGACCGGAGCATCCTGCAGCGGATGATGATTGAACTCGACATACAGCCAGGGAGTGCCAACCTCATCCAGCAGCGCCGCCAGCGGCGAGCCTTCGATACGCGAACGCTGGGAGAGATCGAACAGCACCAGGTCCGGCGTCAACGCCAGCAGGGCCTCGCCCTCGAGGCTCGGCGTCGAGGCGCGACTCAGCGCTGGCAGCGTGGCAAGTTGCGGCCAGCGCGCTTCAAGACGCTCGGTCATCGCCGGGTCAAACACCGCCAGGGGGTAGGCCCAGCCGACGATACGCTCAAGCGGCGCATCCAATAGCGTCAGCAGCGCGTACAACTGGCGCGGCTGGGCCAGGAAGATGCGCTGCGGTGAGGACTCAAGCGTCACCTCGCGCCCGGCGAGATCCGTGACCTGACGCGGAAAGCTGGCCTGGGCCTGTTCAGTAGCGAAGGGCACCTTGGCGACCGGCTCGGCGGCATGGGCAAGGTTGCCCGGCGCGCTTGAGAAGGCGCCTGCAAAGACAGTGGCGAGTGCCAGCAGGCAGGCGCCTGCCAGTCTTGTGCGCCTCGCCATCATCGTCTGGCTCCGGCATCGCGCGTGATATGGCCGATATCGGCCTGGGCCGAGTCGGCGACGCGATCGGTGAGTACCACCGGATGGCCCTGCGAGCAGCTTTCGATCCGTGCCTCGATCCCGTAGGCCTCACGCAGATGATCGGCGGTGATCACCTCCCGCGGGGCCCCGGTGGCCAGCAGGCCGGAGGGCGCGAACAGGATGATCTGATCGCAGAAACGCAGCGCCAGATTGATGTCATGCAGCGCGATCAGGCAGATGGCCTGCTGCTCCTGCACCACACCGCGCACGCCTTCGATCAAGGCCAGCTGCCAGCGCAGGTCCAGCGCGCTGGTCGGCTCATCCAGCAACAGCAGTTGCGGCTGGCGCACCAGCGCCTGGGCGAGACCGACCATCTGACGCTGGCCACCGGAGAGCGTGTCCATGCGTCGGAAGGCCAGCGAATGCAGCGACAGGCGCGCGAAGACCTGCTCGACCAGCGAATCCGTGGCCTCGCGGCTCAACTCGGCACGCGCCGCGCGACAGGCGCTGGCCACGGCTTCATAGGCGACCAGACTGGTCGGCTGCGGCAGCGTCTGCGGCAGGTAGCCAACGTGACGCATGCGGTTCGCCCCGTGCAGCGACGACAGCGCAAGCTCGCCGAGGTGGATGTCGCCCTTGGCCGGACGCATGCCGGCAATCGCCTTGAGGAAGGTCGACTTGCCGACCGCATTCGGCCCGAGCACCCCGACCAGTGAGCCCGCCGGCAGCGGTGGCAGATCGAGTTGATCGAAGATCATGCGCCGCTGATAGCCGGTGGTCAGCTGCGAGATCTTCAAGGAGGCTTGCGAATCAAAGACGTGATGGCTCATCCCTGCCCCCTGCGCTGTCCGAGCAGCAAGGCGAGGAAACAGGGGATACCGATCAACGAGGTCACGATTCCCACCGGCAGCACAAGGCCGGACACCAGCGACTCACTGGCCGTGGCGGCCAGGGACAGCACCAGCGCCCCCGCCAGCGCACTGCCGGGCAGATAGAAGCGATGGTCTTCCCCCAGCGCCAGACGCGCCATGTGCGGCCCGACCAGACCGATGAAGCCGATGGTGCCGACAAAGGCCACCGCCACTGCCGCCAGCAGGCTGACACGCAACAGTGCCGTGCGGCGCAGGCGAGTGACCGGCACGCCGAAGCTGCGCGCATGGTCTTCCCCGGCACGCAGCGCTGTCAGCGCCCAGGCACGCCGCATGGCGAAGGGCAGGCAGACGACCAAGACGCTTGCGATGATCGCGACTCGCTCCCACGAGGCTTCCGACAGGCTGCCCATGGTCCAGAATACCAGCTGCTGCAGCGCATCGGGACTGGCCACGAACTGCACCAGCGCATTGACGGCGTTGAGCACGAAGACCAGCGCGATGCCGAACAGCACGATGACTTCGCGACTGGCGCCATACAGCGATGCCACGGCATCGATGGCCAGAATCGACAGCGCCGCGAACACGAAAGCCATCAGCGCGATGGTGTAGCTGGGCGGCAGCCCCGGCAAGGCGACATCCAGGATGATGACCAGCGAGGCACCAAGCGTCGCCGCGGCGCCCACGCCCAGTGTGAAGGGGCTGGCAAGGGCGTTGTTGAGCACGGTCTGCATCTCGGCGCCCGCAAGCCCCAGGGCTGCACCGACCAGCGCCGCCATCACTGCCGTCGGCAGACGAATCTGCCAGACGATGGCTTCATTGATCGGCCCGTGCGAACCGGGATTGATGAGTTCGCCCAGCAGATCAGACAGCGCGAGATCGGCAGGGCCGGTCATGATGTCGCCAAGAATGGCCAACAGCAGTGCCAGGCACAGCGCGGCGAGAATCACCACACGTTTCCAGGCGAAGCGCCGGTATTGCTGGGCGAGCGGAGGCGACGACTCAGGCGCTGAGGCCTGAGCGTGCGCGGGGGGAGACATCGGACTTTTTTCAATCACCAGCAAGGTCTGCCACTAGGAGGAGGAAGTGAACTTCCATGCATCAGGGCCCACCGCAGCCGCCAGGCAGCTCGGCTATCAGCATGAATCATGCGCAGATGATAATGATTGACGCCTGCAGTCACAATGCACACGGCCGCGACTGGTGACATGTGCGACCCGGCTCACGTCCATTCAACCCAGCCAGGCTGGTGCCGCCAGTCCTTCATACACCAGTCCTTCATACACCAGAGCTTCCCACACCCGCCCTACTCACGCCTGCCCTGCTCACGCACGCTTCGGCAAATACCTGACTCGGCAAATGTCAGGCTCACAAAATGACAGACTCGGTGAACAGGCCGGCAAAAACTTGGTAGCGTCATGACGGGTTGCCATGTTCAAGGCTCGCTCGCCCCTTCTCTTGCTCAGGAGTCTGACATGGCCCGCCTCACTGCAAAGGATTTTGCTCCCGAGTTGCTGGAGCTGTACGACGGATATGTGCATGGCAACATCACTCGCCGCCAGTTTCTGGATCGCGCGGCGGCCTTTGCCGTAGCGGGCATGACGGCCACCTCGATTCTGGCAAGCTTGAGCCCCGACTACGCGCTGGCTTCCCAGGTCGAGTTCACGGACCCCGACATCGTCGCCGAATACATCACCTACCCGTCCCCCGAGGGCCACGGCGAGGTGCGCGCCTATCTGGTGAAGCCCGCCAAGGCCGGCTATATCGCGCTGGCCCCGGACGGACTGAGCTCGGTGGGCGGCTATCCGGGCAATGACCCCAGGGGCAAGGAGCTGCAGGCACAGATCGACCCCGAAAAGCTGATGAATGACTTCTTCGCCGCCATCGATTACCTGATGAGCGAGGACCGCACCACCGGCAAGATCGGCATCACCGGCTTCTGCTACGGCGGGGGCGTCTCCAATGCCGCCGCCGTGGCCTATCCGGAGCTTGCCTGTGCCGTGCCCTTCTATGGCCGCCAGCCGCGCGCCGAGGAAGTCGCCGCCATCAAGCCCCCGCTGTTGCTGCACTATGCGGAGCACGATGAGCGCGTCAATGCCGGCTGGCCCGCCTATGAAGCCGCGCTTGAGGAGCACGACAAGGTCTATGAAGCCTACATCTACCCCGACACCCACCACGGCTTCCACAACGATTCGACGCCACGCTATGACGAACAGGCCGCCAGGCTCGCCTGGGACAGAACGCTTGAGTGGTTTGCCAAGTATCTGACCTGATCCGCTCGACGCAATCTGACTCCTCTCTGAACGACAAGGCCCGCACCCCATGCTTCATCCTTGGGGTGCGGGCCTTGTCATGAGCATGTCAGGACACCATCGGGCCGTCTTTCAGCTGCACAGCATGCCGCTGGCGACGATCTCGCTCAGCGTGCCCTTGCCGATGCCACTGATGCGGGTCAGTTGACCGCTGGAACTCCATGGACGCTGACGGATGATATCGGCGGCGCGTGCCGGCCCGATATTGGGCAGGCGATCCAGCTGATCGGCGTTGGCGGTGTTGAGGTCGATACAGGTCTGACTCGCCGAACTGGAGGCGTTGGATGCACGACTGGCCACCTCTGTGCCCGCCGCCTGCGGCTGGCCGCCGTCCAGTGGCAGCAACGCCAGTGTCTCGCCGGTCACCGACAGATAGATCGGGGCGTGATCGGAGACATCGGCACGCGCCGCCTCATGACTGATACCCAGATAGTCCGGGAAACGGAACACATCGCCGCTGGCGCTGGGCCATTCGCTCGGCACATACCAGATGTTGTCGTAGAGCGAGGCATAGCGGCCATCGGTCTTGGAGAGCGTCGTCGCGCCCTCGGTGATCAGCGGGCGCAGGCCGAGGGTACGCAGGTCTCCCCAGGCAGGCTCATCCGGCGCCATGTTGAAATCGCCCATGATGATCGCCGGGGTGCCGGGCGAGATTTCCTTCATCAGGTCGTAGATATCCGCCAGTGCACGGATTTCCGGCGCGCGATCCGCCTTGCTGTCGCCATAGACGATATGCACGTTGGCGGCGCTGAAGGCCCGCCCGCTGTCCTTCTCGACGAAGGTGGCCAGCAGTGGCTCACGCGAGAACACATCCTCGGGATCGAGATAGACGGTCGCCCCGCCCTGATAAGCGATCGTCTTGTCTCGATACAGATAGGCGTAGCGCTCGGTATAGGCACTGCGCCCTACCTCATGGCTGACCAGGCTGTCCCACTCATCACCGGTCAACGCCTCAAGCTGCTGCTCGAGCTCGCTGACGACCTCCTCCTTCATCACCTCCTGCAGACCGATCAGATCCATATGGCTCGCCACCGCCGCGACCTGCTCGAGATGCTTGCCGTTGTTCCAGCCGGCATGCTTCAGATTCCAGCTGGCGATCACCGCATCCGCCTGACTGCTGGCCGCAGCGCCCAGCACTACGGGCACTGTCAGCGCCATCACCACCCTTCTGGCGATGCGCTCAAGTCGAGAACCGCCAGACGGCTGCCGGCCGCGCGAGGGCTTGCTGCTGATGCTCGTACTGTTGCTGCCGTTGCTGGTGCTGCCAGCGATATTGGAGTGATTGTTGCTCGAATTGCTGACGCTACCGCGCTGACCTGTGCGTATCACTGCATGACCCTTGACTGATGACTCGTACAAAAAAGACCGTAAGAGACTGTATCTTATGGGCTTGTCGTCAAGGTTTATAGAACCACGATGTTATTTATTATCCTTTGCGCGACTCTTGATAGATAACAGAGAGCTCCCGCGTCACGTCAGCGCTGGACATTGCCACTTGACCTTTCAGCGCCCGCTTTTACTCTCGAGCGCTGATGCTTCCTTTCTCCAACACGAGATCCCATGACCCCATCGTCATCCCTTTCTCCCGGCAGCCTGCTGAATCAGCTGCGCCAGACCACCCCGCTGGTGCACAACATCACCAATCATGTCGCGATGACACCGACCGCCAACACCCTGCTGGCCATCGGTGCCTCACCGCTGATGGCGCATGCGCAGCAGGAAATCCAGGAGATCTCCGCCATCAGTGCGGCGCTGTCGATCAATATCGGCACGCTCTCACCCAGCTGGATCGAGGCCATGCAGCTGGCCGCGATGTGCGCCCACCGCGATGGCAAACCCTGGGTGCTGGACCCCGTCGGCATCGGCGCCTCGAGCCTGCGCCAGTATGCGTGCCGCGCGCTCTTGGAATATCGCCCCAGCGTGATTCGCGCCAATGCCTCCGAGGTACTGGCGCTGATCGGTGAGATGAGTCAGGGCCGCGGCGTCGACAGCGGCGATGACGGCGAGGATGCGCAGGAGCGTGCCAGTCGGGCCGCCGTCGCGCTGGCGCGCGCGCAGAATTGCGTGGTGGCGATGACCGGCCGTGTCGATATCGTCACCGATGGCAAGCGCCAAATCACGGTTCAAGGTGGCCATGCGCTGATGGGCCGCGTCACTGCCATGGGCTGCGCGCTGAGCAGCGTGGTCGCCGCCTTCCTCGCCGCCTCCCTCGCCACCTCCCTCGACGGACATGACGACGCCCTGCAGGCCACCGCCGCCGCGCTGGCCTGTTACGCCGAGGCCGGTGAGACGGCGGGTCAGTCAGCGCAAGGGCCGGGCAGCTTCGTGCCACGCTTCATGGATGCCCTGTATACTCTCGACGCCGATTCCACCCTGCTAGCCTCTCGTCTGGAGCTGACCGATGTCACTTGATCTGTCCCTTTACCTGGTCACCGACCCTGCGCTGTGCGCCGAGCGCGGCCTGGAAGCCACCGTGATGGCCGCCGTGCGCGGTGGCGTCAGTGTCGTGCAGCTGCGCGACAAGCACGCCAGCGACGCGGAGATGATCGCCCAGGCCATCCGCCTCAAGGCGCTGCTGGACGAGTACGAGGTGCCGCTGATCATCAATGACCGCATCGAGGTCGCGCTGGCCAGTGGCGCCGATGGCCTGCACATCGGTCAGAGCGATGGAGATCCGATCGAGGCGCGTCGCCGTCTCGGCGAGAACGCCTTGATCGGCCTGTCGGTCCAGACGCTTGAGCAGCTCAAGGCTGTCGATGTCGAACGCATCGACTACCTCGGCCTCGGCCCGGTGTATGCCACCCCGACCAAGCCGGATCATGCCGCACCGCTGGGCATCGAGGGGCTCACGCAGCTCGTGCGCTCAAGCCCGCTGCCGACGGTCGCCATCGGCGGCATCTCGCTGGCCAATGCCGGTGAAGTCATGACCAGCGGCACCGACGGCCTCGCCGTCGTCTCGGCGCTGTGCAGTGCCGAAGATCCCGCCGCGGCCGCCCAGCAATTCCTGGCGCAGTATCCTTTCTGATCGGATCTGAACTGAGCTGAATTGAGCGGATCCAAGCCCGCCAGTCACGACAACGCCCGCCATGGTCAGCCATGGCGGGCGTTGTCGTCTTTGCTACCTGAACTGATTGAACTGATTGAGCGGATCAGCTGGTCGCCAGGTCACTCTCGGCATTCGCCACCAGCGCGAACTCCTCCTCGGCGGTCTTCGCCACCAGCCGATGACGGCTGAAGATGGCGTAGTAGGCGATGCCCACCACGAACAGCACCAGGGTGTAATTGAAGGCACGCGGATCGAAGGCATAGACCCCGGTCAACGCGATCAGCGAGAGCACCAGCGCGATGGCGGACGTCACGATGCCGCCCGGTGTGCGATAGGGGCGTGCCAGCGCCGGCTGACGCAGGCGCAGCAGGATATGGCTGGCCGCCATCAGCGCGTAGGAGACTGTCGCCCCCACCACCGCCATGCCCAGGATCAGATCGCCCTCGCCGGTCAGCGAGACCAGGAACCCGAAGATGCCCGGCACCACCAGCGCCCAGGTCGGCGCCTTGCGCTTGCTGGTCAGCGACAGCGTCTTGGGCAGATACCCGGCCCGCGACAGCGCGAAGACCAGACGGCTGTAGCCATAGATGATCGAGAAGAACGACGCCACCAGCCCCGCCAGGGCAAGCACATTGACCAGTGTCGCCAGCCCCTCGCTGCCGGTGGCCTTGAGAGCATCCACCAGCGGCACGGCGCTGCTGCCGATTGCCTCGGCACCCGCAGCGCCGGCCAGCAGGAAGACGACCAGCACGGCGGTGAACATCAGAAACAGCATGGCGCCGATGATGCCACGCGGAACATCACGAGCCGGATTGCGCGATTCCTCTGCCGCCAGCGGCACCCCTTCCACGGCCAGGAACAGCCACATGCCGAAGGGCAGCGCCGCCCAGATGCCATACCAGCCATTGGGCATGAAATCGCTGGCACCCCAGGCATTCGTCGGCGCGATGTCGAACAGGCGACTGCTGTCAAAGTCACCGACCAGCGCGACGGCGGTGGCAATGATCGCGAACACCGCCAGGCCGCTGATCACCATCATCACCTTGAGCGCCTCGCCGACCCCCGCCAGGTGGATGCCGATGAACACCAGATAGAAGATGGCGTAGATGATCGGGCCATTGATGCCCAGCAACGACTCCACCGCGCTGCCGATGAAGATGACGATGGCCGCGGGTGCCAGCGCATATTCGATCAATACCGCAAGGCCGGTGAGATAGCCGCCGGCCGGGCCCATGGCCTGACGCGCGAAGCTGTAACCGCCGCCGGCGGCCGGAATGGCCGCCGACATTTCCGCCAGCGACAGCACCAGCGCCAGATACATGATGCCCATCAACAGTGCGGCGATCGCGAAGCCGCCCCAGCCCGCCTCGCCGATACCGAAATTCCAGCCGGCGAAATCACCGGAGATCACATAGGAGACCCCGAGTCCCGCCAGCAGGACCCAACCTGCCGTGCCCTTCTTCAACTGGCGTCTGGCCAGATAGTCCTGCTCATTCGTGTCGTGATGCGTGTCGCGAGTCATGGTGCCGCCTTGTTGCCGTCAAGCATTGTCATTGTTGGATCGGGAGTTTCCCGCTGCTGCGCTGCCGTCCTATCAGGACAGCAGGAAGTTCTGAATACCGGTGCCGCCTTCCAGCGCCGTCTCGCCGCTTCTGTCCTTGAGACCCACGCCGGTGAGGCCGAGCTTGCGTGCCTCACGCAGCAGGTAGTGCAGACGCTGGGCAGCCATGGCGAAGTCGAGCCCTGCCGGGCGCACGTTGGAGATGCAGTTGCGGCTGGCATCGCTCAGGCCGATGCGCGGCTGCCAGGTCAGATAGAGGCCGAGGCTGTCCGGAGAGCTGAGGCCGGGACGCTCGCCGACCATCACCAGCACTGCTCGGGCATTGAGCAACTCACCGACTTCATCGCCGATGGCGACCCGCCCCTGCTCCACCACGCTGATCGGTGCCAATGACCAGGCATCCGGCCCGTCTTCTGCCAGCGCCTCCAGCAGTGCCGCGATGAAGGGCCCAGCATTGTTCTGCACCGCCAGAGACGAGAGCCCATCGACGACCACGATGGCCAGATCGGCAGGCTGTGCGTCGAGGGCGGACAACTGCTGACGCGAATCCTCATCGAGGCGCCGGCCGTAATCGGGGCGTTGCAGGTAGGTGGTGCGATCCACGGCGCGACTGTGCAGTCGCTGGATCTGCGGAGCGTTCGCGAGCGCTGTGAGCTGATTGAGGTCCTCGATGAGTCGGGGAATCTCCAGCGGCAGGTGGACGGCGTCCTGGGCGCGGGCGTGCGCCAGCTGGAATTCCAACGAACGATTGGTTGGCAGGCTGATGCCGGCACGGCCAAGGCCGATGCGCGCATCCGTGAACTGGCCAAGCCGCTGCCAGGGATTGGGCGTGACGATGGCATCGGGTTCGAGGCTGCGCGGAACCGCGTCAGCAGAGGGCTGTTCAGGGTTCATGCGCCACCTCCTGTCACCTGACGCAGTGAATTGGCGAAGCGGTCGGGCATTTCGCTTGGCAGTGCCTGGGTGGCGACATCGGTGAAGATCTGCATCTCCTCGAGCCAGGCGGCGAATTCGGGCGCCGGGCCCAGGCCCAGCACCCGCCGTGCATAGAGAGCATCGTGGAAGGAGGTGGTCTGATAGTTGAGCATGATGTCATCCGAGCCGGGGATGCCCATGATGAAGTTGCAGCCCGCCACCCCGAGCAGCGTCAGCAGAGTATCCATGTCGTTCTGATCGGCATCGGCATGATTGGTGTAGCAGATGTCGCAGCCCATCGGCAGGCCCAGCAGCTTGCCGCAGAAGTGGTCCTCGAGGCCGGCACGGATGATCTCCTTGCCATTGAACAGATACTCGGGGCCGATGAAGCCGACCACGGTATTCACCAATAGCGGCGAGTACTTGCGCGCCACCGCATAGGCGCGCGCCTCGCAGGTCTGCTGGTCCAGGCCGTGATGGGCATCGGCGGACAGCGCACTGCCTTGGCCGGTCTCGAAATACATCACGTTGTCGCCCACCGTGCCGCGCTTGAGCGACAGCGCAGCCTGCTGTGCCTCCGCCAGCACGGAGAGCTCGACACCGAAGCTCTCGTTGGTGGCCTGGGTGCCGCCGATGGACTGAAAGACGAGATCCACCGGGGCGCCCTGCTCGATGCACTCGAGGGTATTGGTGACGTGGGTCAGCACGCAGGACTGGGTGGGAATCGAATACTTCTGGATCACCTCATCCATCAGACGCATCAGCTTGATGCTCTGGGCCACGTTGTCGGTGGCCGGATTGATGCCGATCACGGCGTCGCCGTTGCCGTAGAGCAGGCCATCGAGAATGCTGGCCGCGATGCCGGTGACGTCATCGGTGGGATGGTTGGGCTGCAGGCGGGTCGAGAGATGGCCGCTCTTGCCGATGGTATTGCGAAAGGCGGTGACCACCTCGCACTTCTTCGCGACCAGAATCAGGTCCTGATTGCGCATCAGCTTGCTGACCGCGGCGGCCATTTCGGGGGTGATGCCGGCGCGCACCTGCGCCAGCAGCGCGGGGGTCGCGAGGTCACTCAGCAGCCAGTTGCGGAAGTCGCCGACGGTGAGATGCGCGATCGGCAGGAACGCCACCGGATCATGCTCATCGATGATCAGGCGGGTGATGTCGTCCTGTTCGTAGGGAATCAGCACATCTTCGAGGAAAGTCTTGAGGGGCAACTCCGACAGACACAACTGAGCGACGACTCGCTCCTCGGCGGTTTCCGCGATCACGCCAGCAAGACGATCTCCGGAGCGGGCGGGCGTCGCCTTGGCCATCAGCTCGGCCAGATTGGCAAAACGATGGACCTGACTGCCCAGGGTGTAACGGTACTCGCGGCTCATGGGAAATTCCTTGCCCTGACGGATGTCATTTCATCTCAGTCGTTTTGCAGGAATCACGCCAATCTCTCTCCATGCCTCTTTGGTCCTGCATACGCCTTGAAGCCGCATTGCGTAGGCCTGCTCTCGCACCACCGTGGTGCATGACCGCGTTCACCTTCGGTGCAGTGAGTCGCGGGCATCAGCCACGTGCGCCCCCCAACTCCGTGATGATCGCCTCGCGCTGCTTGAGCGAGGCCACCCCGGCATCGCCCAGCTTGCTGGCCACCTCACTGAGCAGGCCTTCGGCGAGAAACATGAAAGCGCTCATGCTGTTGCTATAAAAAAGGCTGTGATTGGGCACATGGAAGCTGTAGCGCGCCAGCGGCTCCAGCGGAGAGCTGGCCGAATCGGTCAGCGCGATCACCTCGACACCACGCTTCACCGCCACCTCGGCGCAGGCCACCACGCTCGGGGTATAGGGGAAGCAACTGGCCACCACCAGCACATCACCCGCCGTCAGCTGAGCCAGCGCATCCGCCACGCCCTGACGACTGGCGTCCAGCGGTGCCACGTCCGAGCGCAGCATGCCCAGCCCATAGGCCATGAACAGTGCCAGGGAATTGAACTGTCGCATGCCGTGCAGGCGCACGCGCGGCGCCTCGGCCAGCAAGGTGGTCGCGGCCTCGAAGGCCGCGGCGTCCACCCTCTCCAGCATGCTGAGGATGTTGGCGCTCTCCTGACGCCCCAGCCGCGCAAGCTGGGCCATGGCGCTGCTATCGGCGTCTCGCGCCAGCAGCTGCGAGGCCTGCTGGCTGTAGAAATGCTCGCCATCCGTCACCGCCTGGCGAAAGACGTCCTGAAATCGGCTGAAGCCCTCGTAGCCCAGCCGCTGGGCCAGACGCGAGAAGGTCGAGGCGTTCACGCCGGTCAGCTCCGCCAGCTGGCTGATGGAAGACACCGCCGTGCGTTGCGGGGACTCGATCAGCACCGCCAGCACGCGCCGGGAACTCGCGCCGAGACGAATCTCCACCTCACGGCGATCGATCGCCGCCAGCAACTGCTTCAACCCCTCCAGGGTCTCCGGCGGCGAGCCAGGGGATGCGGGCCCGAGGGCTCGGGAGGATGGGGGCATGGGATACCTCTTTGGCAAGGGACAGGACAGATGGCGGCAACGGTAGCATCTCTGGCCGGTCGAGTCCGAAGGCACAAGCGGCTTTATGCAATCATTTATTGCATAAACTAAAAATGCATTCCATATTTGCACTCATTGTTCGCACCCCTGCCGCCACGGAGCCCGCATGAGCCACGTACTGCATCGCAACCTCAATCAGGAGTATCCCACCGCCGTGAAGGGCGATGGCCCCTACATCATCGATCGCGAGGGTCGCCGTTATCTGGATGCCAGCGGTGGTGCGGCCGTGTCATGCCTGGGGCACAGCGACGAGGCGGTGGCGCAGGCCATCAAGGATCAGGTCAGCCAACTGGCCTACGCGCACACCTCGTTTTTCACCAGTGACCCGATGGAGCAACTGGCCGACTTTCTCATCGAACGCGCCCCTGCAGGGCTCGACGCCGTCTACTTCGTCTCCGGCGGCTCGGAAGCGGTCGAGGCGGCGCTCAAGCTGGCCCGTCAGTATTTCGTCGAGATCGGCCAGCCCCAGCGCAAGCATCTGATCGCGCGGCGCCAGAGCTATCACGGCAATACGCTGGGTGCGCTGGCCACCGGCGGCAACGCCTGGCGCCGTCAGCAATTCGAGCCGCTGCTGATCAACGTCAGCCACGTCAGCCCCTGCTACGCCTATCGGGACCAGCAGCCCGACGAGACGCCCGAGGCGATGGGCATTCGTCTCGCCGCCGAGCTTGAGGAGGAAATCCTGCGCCTGGGCGCCGACAACGTGATGGCCTTCGTGGCCGAGCCGGTGGTCGGTGCCACCCTGGGCGCCGTCACGGCGGTGCCGGGTTACTTCAGACGCATCCGCGAGGTCTGTGATCGCTACGGCGTGCTGCTGATTCTCGACGAGGTGATGTGCGGCATGGGGCGTACCGGCAGCCTGTTCGCCGCCGAGCAGGAGGGCATCACGGCGGACCTGATCACCATCGCCAAGGGCCTGGGCGCCGGCTACCAGCCAATCGGCGCGACTCTGGTCAGCCAGCGCATCCGTGATGCCATCGCCAATGGCTCCGGTTTCTTCCAGCACGGCCATACCTACATCGGCCATGCCACCGCCTGTGCTGCGGCGCTGGCAGTTCAGCAGACCATCGAAACCCGCGACCTGCTCACGCGTGTCAACGTCCTCGGCGAGGGGCTCAAGGCGCGCCTGAACGAGCGCTTCGCGCAGCATCCCCATGTCGGCGACATCCGCGGTCGTGGCCTCTTCCAGGGGCTGGAACTGGTGGCGGACCGCGACAGCAAGCGCCCCTTCGATCCGGCCCTCAAGCTGCACGCCCGGCTCAAGAAGGCCGCCATGGCCGAAGGCCTGATGTGCTATCCGATGGGCGGCACTCTCGATGGCCGCCGGGGCGATCACATCCTGCTGGCGCCGCCGTTCATTCTGCAGGAGTCGCACCTGGACGAGCTCACCGCCAAGCTGGGGCGTGCCATCGATACCACCTTGGCCAGCCTGTGACGGCTCAGCTGAAGGCGTATTGCCTGCCCCACGATCTTTGAATGGTTTTGAATGGAGTGACTTTCATGGCGATCACATCGCGCCTGACCGAACTGGATGACGCCAGCATGAGCGCGGCTCAGCGCGAGGTGCTGGCCGAGATTCTCAGCGGCCCGCGCGGCAATCTGGACGGCCCCTTCCTGGCCTGGATCCACAGTCCCGAGCTTGCCGATCATGCCCAGCGCCTCGGCGCCTTCTGTCGCTACGCCACCGGCCTCGAGCTGCGCCTCAGCGAGCTGGCGATTCTCACCACGGCGGTGTGGTGGAAATCCCAGGCTGAATGGCAGATTCACGCGCCGATCGCCGAGCAGGCCGGCCTCGCGCCAGAGGTCATCACGGCGCTGCGCGAGGAGCGTGAACCCGCGTTTGAAAAAGACGATGAGCGGTTGGTCTATCGCATCACCTGCGCCCTCTACGCTGAGCGGCGTGTCGATGATGGACTTTACGGCGAGGCCGTCGCGATGTTCGGCGAAACCGTGGTGGTGGAGCTGGTCGGGGTGCTGGGGTATTACGCCCTGGTGGCCATGACGCTGAATGTCTTCGCCGTCCGGCGCGGTGATGACATCCCGCTACCCTTCGAGGAGCCGAGCCGAACTTGAAGCGCGTGTATTGAAGGGCCTGGATTGCGGCGCGAATACCCCGATGACGGCGCTTCGATATCGACGCCAGGATGACAACACCTCGATCACAACAAGATGACCACAAGGTGAGCACTCGATGAGTGATGACGAGCACACGGAAGTGGCGGTGATCGGCCCGTTGCCCAATGAGCTACGCGTGATCCATGCCCTTGGCCATCAGCATATCGGGGTGACATTGACAGGCGTGACTGGACAATAGCTCAGTGCTGGCACCTGAAGACAGGATCAGCGGTCAGCAATCGGGTGCGACGACTCAGCGTCCTGCTTGCTCGTCCGGCTGGCAGTGATTGCCTCAGTCGAGACGCGATGGATGATGCCGCAATCTTCACAGTGATAGAGCGGCGCCTTGCCGGCCAGTCGCTGCCACCATTGGCGTTTTACGCGATGTACGCTGGCGCCCCCGCATTGGGTGCAGAAACGATATCCACTCATGACGACATTCCGCTCTCTGTTGAGGATATTCACGGGCATCCTTCCCTTTGATAACGATCGATCGCGTTCCAGCGAGACGGCCTGTTCAGCGACACGCGGTGTGTCATTGCCAGAAGAAGCACTGTCCCGACCGATTGCGCTCCCCAGGCAGGCGCCTGTCACTCTCACTCGCGGGGCCATTGTGCGCGTTAAATCCAGCAGCAGTTCCTGATATTTGCCCAACCGTCGAGAACGATTTTCTTCATCTTTCTGACTAAAATCCAACAATGTCAAGATGTTAGCAACCCTCCTCACGAAGTAGCGAGTACTGACTTACGCAACTCGATATCCAGTGTGTGCTGCAGACAGCCCTGCATCTGCTGCTCGAGAGACTCGACATTGGCCGCTTCGCACAGCCAGCCAGTGACGCAGGGATTGACCAAGCTGCGGTGAAAGTTGCCCAGTTCCTGATTGCTGAACGGCTTGCGCGTCAGGGAGCCTCCGCGGATGGCGTGGCCACTGAGGACGAACAGGTGAGCGACCTCACCCTGAGCAGTGATTTCTCAAGGGATGACCGCTCGTGAGAAAGGCAGTGACAGAAAGCAGCAGCAAATGGTGACACTTCCTGCCCCGCCGTTGACCACAGACCAATAATCCCCCAGCCCTAACAAGCTGCGCTGTCGCCAAACGCCGAAATCATGAGCATTTATGCGCCAATCCTCCGGTAACTCATGCCAGATACTGACAATCAGGACTATTGAAATGTGCCCCGCCAATTGAGCCAATGCAATCAAAGCCATCATGCCCGCGGCCTTGTGTGACGCACATCAAGGTGAGTACTTTGCGCGAGTGTCATACTGCCGGGGCGCAATGCAGGCTATGATGGCAGGCGACGCGCATGCTGGAGCCGGCGCCGCTCCGCCCCTTCTATTCCCCCCCCCCCTTGCCCACGGAGACTTCATGGAGCCTTGGCAACTTGTCGCCATCATGATGAGCCTGGCACTCGCCAGCTATATCCAGACCCTGACCGGTTTCGCCTTCGGATTGATCGTGATGGGCCTGCTGGCGACCCTCAATGTACTGCCAATAGAGAGTGCTGCTCTGCTGTGCGCTCTGCTCAGCCTGTTCAACAACACCATGGCACTGCGCGGCCATTGGCGTGAAATCGACCTCACTCTGGCTCGGCGTCTGTTGATGACCAGCCTGCCGCTGCTGCCGGTCGGTTACTTTCTCGCCAGCTGGCTAGGTGAGGCACATACGCCCTTGCTGGGCATGCTGCTGGGCATCGTCATCCTGATCGCCTGCGTGGCACTGCTGGTCCAGCCCACGCCGCGCAGCACGCTATCCCCGCGCTGGCACTTTCACCTCGCCGGGGGGCTGTCCGGTCTGATGGGTGGACTGTTTGCGGCAAACGGCCCCCCGCTGGTCGTGATGCTCTATCGCCAACCGATGACCCTGATCGCGATCCGCTGCACCCTTTTCGGCGTATTTCTGCTCGGGGGACTGGTACGTATGGGGCTGTCCATCGCATCTCCCGGACGCGCTGGAGAACATCTCCAGGATCTGCTGATGATCGGGGCAGCCGGCATCTTCGTCGTGATCGGCTTTACTGAACTCGCTCGCCGCTATCCTCCGCCCCTGAGCGATACCCACCTGCGTCAGATGGCATACGCCATCCTGCTGATCGCCAGTGGCAACCTGATCCTCAAGGGCTTGATCTGATTCGCTAGCCGCCGCGCTGCCTGATTCCCCGCAAGAACGCCAAGCCACGGCAAAGCCAGTCAAACAAGAAAGGGACTGCCCATGGGCAGTCCCTTTCGTTTGCTTCATGGCCTCAAGCGCAGTCGATCACTCCACCGTGACACTCTTGGCCAGGTTGCGAGGCTGATCGACATCAGTGCCCTTGAGTACGGCGACGTGATAGGAGAGCAGCTGCAGCGGCACCGCGTAGACGATCGGCGCGAGGAAACGACACACGCCCGGCACGGTGACGACATGCACACCCTCACCGGCCTTGAGGCTGACTTCGGGGTCCGCAAACACGAACAGCTGGCCGCCACGGGCGCGAACTTCCTGCAGGTTGGACTTCAGCTTCTCCATCAGGTCATCCATCGGCGCGACCGCCACCACCGGCATGTCTTCGTCGATCAACGCCAGCGGACCGTGCTTGAGCTCACCGGCCGCGTAGGCTTCGGCGTGGATGTAGGAGATTTCCTTGAGCTTGAGCGCCCCTTCCATGGCGATGGGATACTGGCTGCCACGCCCTAGGAACAGGGTGTGGTGACGGTGCATGAACTTCTCCGCCAGCTGCGCGATTTCCCCATCCAGCGCCAGGGATTGCTCGATCACATGCGGCAGGTCCTTGAGGCGCATTAGCAGCTGACGGCTCAGCAGGTCATCCGTCTGACCATCGCCCTTGGCCTGACGCAGCGCCAGGGTGGTCAGCATCAGCGCTACCAGCTGGGTGGTGAAGGCCTTGGTGGAGGCGACCCCGATTTCCGGCCCGGCGTGAGTCAGCAATGACAGGTCGGATTCACGCACCAGCGAGCTGCCCGCCACGTTGCAGATGGCAAGGCTCGCCAGATAATGACCGGCCTGCGGGCCTTCACGGTTGAGCTTCTGGATGTCGCGCAGCGCCGCCAGCGTATCGGCGGTCTCGCCGGACTGGGACAGAGTCAGGAACAGCGTCCCCGGTGCCGCGACGCGCTCGCGATAACGGAATTCCGAGGCCACCTCGACCTGTGCCGGAATGCCCGCAACCTCTTCCAGCCAGTAACGCGCCACCATGCCGGCGTGATAGCTGGTACCACAGGCGATGATCTGTACCTGGCGCACATCGGCGAACAGCTGTGTCAGGCGCGCCACATCCACGCCCTGCTTGCCGCCCTCGTTGCCAGCGCTGGCGGCGAGGAAGGAATGACGCGAGACATCGAAGGCCTCCAGACGCACACCCTGCGGGTCCAGTCGCTCGGCCAGCGTGCGCGACAGTACACGCGGCTGCTCCATAATCTCCTTCATCATGAAGTGGCGATATTCGCCCTTGCCGGCAGCTTCGACGCTGTGCTCGTACCGCACCACTTCACGCGTGACCGGTGTCAGTTCATCGCGGTCGCCGGTACGTTCCAGCACCTGGATACCCGCCGGCGTGATGGCGACCATGTCGCCTTCATCGAGATAGATGAAGCGATCGGTCACCGGCAGCAGCGCCAGCGGGTCAGAGGCGATGAAGTGCTCATCGATCCCCACGCCGACCACCAGCGGGCTGCCCTGACGGGCGCCGACCAGCAGTTCGGGGTTGCGCTGCTCCATCACCGCCAGCGCGAAGGCGCCATCAAGACGCGCGGTGACCGCATTGACGGCTTCCGGCAGTGCCAGGCCGCTGCACAGTTCGCGGTCGACCAGGTGCGCGACCACCTCGGTGTCGGTCTCGGAAGTGAAGACATAACCGGCGCCTTCCAGCTCGCCGCGCAGCGCTTCGTGGTTCTCGATGATGCCGTTATGCACGACAGCGACCCGCTCACTGGAGAGATGCGGGTGCGCATTGTGCTGGGCAGGACGCCCGTGGGTCGCCCAGCGGGTGTGCGCCACGCCGATGGCGCCGGACAGCGGCGCCTCACGCAGCTCGTCTTCCAGCGCACGCACCTTGCCCACGGCACGCGCACGACGCAGTTCACCGGCAGGGTCGATGACCGCCACGCCGGCGGAGTCATACCCGCGGTATTCGAGGCGATGCAGCCCCTCGATCAGAATCTTGCTGATGTCACGCTGAGCCAGACCGGCAACGATGCCACACATGAGAAATTCCTCTACTGCGTGCCACCCTCATGGGGAGCGTGGCACGACTGAATGGATGTCTTTCAGGGACTGCGTACGCAGATCAGGTACGCGTGCTGAATCTTTCAGCGACGTTCAATGCCTGCTTGAGCCTTGATGCTTGAGCACTGACGTTTGAGCAATGACGCCCGGGCTGTGATGCCAGGCCGCAAGCTCAAGCCTGATTCAGCAGCAGGGTGTCACCACGACCGACCGCGTAGTACATCAGGCCAGCGGCCTTCATGGAGGCGGGCTCAAACAGGTTGCGGCCATCAACCACCACCGGGAAGCCGAGCTGGGCCTTCAGCCACTCGCCATCCAGGGTGCGGAATTCCTTCCACTCGGTGCACACCACCAGCGCATCGGCCCCCTTGACCGCCTGCTGACGGTCCGCGACCAGCACCAGCTCATCACGCTCGCCGTAGATGCGGCGGCACTCCTTCATGGCTTCCGGGTCATAGGCCTGCACGGTCGCGCCAGCGGCCCACAGCGCTTCCATCAGCGTGCGGCTCGGCGCGTCACGCATGTCATCGGTGTTGGGCTTGAAGGCCAGGCCCCAGACAGCGATGGTCTTGCCCTTGAGGTCGCCATCGAAGGCCCGCGACAGCTTGTCGAACAGCGTCACCTTCTGGCGCTTGTTGACGGATTCCACAGCGGTCAGCAGCTCGGCGTCATAACCGACCTGGCTTGCGGTACGCGCCAGCGCCTGGACGTCCTTCGGGAAGCAGGAGCCGCCATAGCCACAGCCCGGATAGATGAAGTGGTAGCCGATACGCGGGTCACTGCCGATGCCGCGGCGCACTTCCTCGATGTCCGCGCCCAGGCGCTCGGCCAGGTTGGAGATCTCGTTCATGAAGCTGATCTTGGTCGCCAGCATGGCGTTGGCGGCGTACTTGGTCAGCTCGGCGGCGCGCACATCCATGAACATCAGCTTTTCATGGTTGCGGTTGTAGGGCGCGTAGCATTCGCGCATACGCTCTCGCACCGCTTCGGAATCGGTGCCGACCACGATGCGCGCGCCACGCGTGAAGTCGTCCAGCGCCGCGCCTTCCTTGAGGAATTCCGGGTTGGAGCACACATCGAAATCGACGCTTGCACCACGGTCCTTGAGCACGTCCTTGACCCGCGCCTTGACGCGGTCCGCCGTGCCCACCGGCACGGTGGACTTGTCGATGATGACCTTGTAGTCATTCATGTGCTCGCCGATGGTGGTGGCGACGGACAGCACGTACTTGAGGTCGGCGCTGCCGTCTTCATCCGGCGGCGTGCCCACGGCGATGAACTGCAGCACGCCATGCTCGACGGCTTCACGCGCGTCGGTGGTGAAGCTCAGGCGACCGGCTTCCACGTTGCGCAGCAGCATGCCTTCCAGGCCCGGCTCATAGATGGGAATCTCACCCTGCTTGAGCCCCTCGATCTTGGCGGCGTCCACATCCATGCACACTACGTCGTGGCCGACGTCGGCCAGGCAGGTACCCGTGACCAGACCGACATAACCGCTTCCAAAAATCGTGATCTTCATTGATATCGTCCTTGTCTGCCATATGGCTCTAGCGTGTATTGAGAGCGACCCGAGGGGTCATATCGTGACGTTCAGGCTGAATAGCGCGCGAGGCTCCCCAACCCGTCGGCGTCAACGCCAACGGGGCTGTCCACGGGTATGTCAGCGAGTGGGCACGGGCTGTCTCAAGAGTGAAAGGCCGAGACAGCCGGGAAAATGTCAGCGCTGATGAAAAGCGCGCGATGTCAGCGAGGCACGCCGATGTCAGCGAAAATAGTGCCTCGCGAAGGTGCCGAGGTGGCCATGCCTGAACGCCACCGGCGCCTTGCGCAGGAAAAAGGCCAATGACAACGGCGAGAAACGACTGCCGGTGGCACGGGCAAACATGCGCCCCTTGGTGCGCGCCTTGGCCGGCGTGCTGTAGAAGTCGCTGCCGGAGGTGACCCCCGCATGGGCGACGATGCCCAGATTGGCACGCATCAGACGCGCGCCCTGACGACGCGCATCGCTCAGTACGATGAACTCCTCGCCGGAGGGCTGATCGGTGCCCAGACCGAACTGCTCATCGAAGCGTGCATGGAACTGGCAGAGGTCCAGCGCCATGTCGACCGAGCGCACGCGCGCTAGTGACATCAGGCTGTGGGCCTTGAAGGACACCGGCGGCGCGGGCCGATCCGGGTCCCGCTCATGCAGCGGGAAGGCCTTGACGTGGGGGAAGCTGATCGCGGCCGCTTCGGTGCAGGTGAAGGCTTCCATCACCAGCGCGACGGCCTGGGGATGCAGCTCGATGTCGTCATCCAGCACATAGGCGTAGCGCGTGGCACAGGCGGCCAGCGCCGTGTTGCGACTCTTCGACAGCCCCCGCCCGTCGATCGCCAGGTACTCGAAACGGCTATCGAAATTGGCCAGCGCGTACTCGCGGTATTGCTCGCGGCGCGCGGGGTCTGACAGCTGATGCACGATCAGGAAACGCGCTCCGGGCAGCGCATCATGACGCGGCACACGATAGAGGCCGTCATCCAGCGTCGAGATCAGGAAGGTCAACTCCGGCACCTGGCGACGCGCGCTGTCACCCACCTGGCGGGCTCCGACCAGCACGCGCGGGCGCGAGTCGAGGGTCGTCTGCGCACCAGTATCGGCGTGGCGGGAAGCCGCCGCGGACTCGGTGGAAGATGTCGCGGACGCAGCGACATCCTGTTCAACGATGTTTTGCATAACCGTTCACCGCGTAATGGACAAAGTTGCGACTGGCGCTGATCACATCCATCCCCAGCACCTCACGATACAGGCGCCACTGATAGGCGGCGGCCTTGAACTTGTTGGACGACACGCTGCCCTCGCGGCGCGTATAGCGCGCCAGCGGCTCGGGCATGCCCTGCGCCGGGCCCAGCTGATCGATGATGATCAGCCACAGCGCCAGGTCCTGACGCTTGCGGATCGTCGGCATGTAGAAGCGCCCGAAGCGCCCGGCGTCATAGATGGCAGTCAGGCAACCGATGGAGTTGGAGCGCAGCATGTCGTCGCGCGTCAGGCGCTCGGGCGGCGCGAAGTACGAGACATGCGCGCCCTGCTCATCGACCATCTCGTAGCCGGTATAGGAAAGCCCGACGCCGGTGTCCTGCATGAAGGCGATCTGACGCTCGATCTTCTCCGGCAGCCAGGCATCGTCGGCATCCAGAAAGGCGATGTAGCGGCCCCTGGCCTCGGCGATGGCACGGTTGCGTGCTCGGCCCGGACCACCGTTGGTGTCGGTTTCCAGCACGCGGATCTCGACGCCAGAGGTGTCCAGCGCCGCGAAATCATCTCGCAGGCGCGCCGCGGCACCGTCGGGTGAGGCATCGTCGCTGATCAGGATCTCGCGCACCGGCTCGCTCTGGGCCAGTACCGAGTCGACGGCGGCATGCAGGCGGCGGTCATAGCCGTAGTTGGGCATGATGACGGAGACATCAGCCATGGGCCTTCTCCTCAAGCGGCTGTCGCTGAACGCGACGCGAGTGTGTGTCTGGGCGCGTGTCTGCGGATGAGTCCTGATGCGCTTGCTCGGTAGTCGCCGCATCGCCGGGCGTCGGCGGCGCGAGACGCGAGATCAGACGCTGGTATTGCGGCAACACCGCGTGCGCGCTGTAGCGGTCAAAGCTCTGCCAGGCACCGTTCGAGAGGCGCAGCAGAAGCTCGTCATCGAACTCGAGGCGCGCCAGCTCGTGGGCAAGCTCCGCGATGATGGCGGCATCCCCGCTGCCATCCGGTTCCGCGCTGAGCATCCCGTCGCGGCCATGTTCGATCAGCGCCAGCGGGCCGGAACGCACCGGGCGCGACAGGCACGGCAGTCCCTCACGCTTGGCCTCGATCACGTTCATCGGCAGGCATTCGCGCTCCGAGGTCAGCAGCAGCAGGCGTGCACGCCGCAGCTCGTGGGAGACATCCCTGAGCGCGCCGGTGAACAGCACCTGAGTGCCGGCAGGCACCGTGCTGTCGTTGGCGCCCTGGAAGACACGCAGTCCCAGCTCGTGGCACAGCGCCAGCAGACGTTCACGCTCCGGGCCGTCACCGACCACCACCAGGCGACCGCGACGGTACCCGGAATTCGCGAAGGCACGAATCGCCAGATCGAGGCGCTTGATCGGTGCCAGACGCCCGACCATCACCACATCGACCTGATGTTCGCAGCCGCTGCGTGCCTCGTCTGCCCGCTGGTCATCCAGATAATTGGGAATCACCGTCGGCGCGAGGCCACGGCGACGCCAGCATTCGGCATCGACCTCATTGAGCACCTGCAGTACGTCGAGATGGCGATAGGCTAGCTGCTTGACGATGCGCTTGGCACGGCGGTCGTGGTGATAGGCGCTGTGCTCCTGGGCGATGATGCGCGTGCGTGGACGCGGACGCCCCTCGCCATCGACGCCACCGGTACCGCGTGCCGCCAGCTGCGCCGCCAGATGGAAGGCGAAATAACCACTGATCATCACCTCGATCCGCTCCTCCAGCATCAGGCGACGCAGATGCGTCACCCAATGGCGGAAGTTCTGGCGCGTGCCGGTGGCCGGCAGCCCGAGGGTGCGATACTCGACACCCTCCAGACGTCCCCAGTAAGGCTCGCCTTCGCGCACCGAGACCAGCGTGACCCGGTGGCTCACGCTCAGGTCCCGCGCCAGACCATGCATCACCTTCTCGACGCCGCCACAGGCGCTGATGTCCTGAATCAACAGAGCGACATGTGCCATATCAGGCTCCTCGCACGACAGGCTCGCTGTCATGAGCGGCAGTCGCGCTGTTGTTGTCGGCAGTTGCGCTGTCGTCACCGGCAGGCGCATCCGCCGCCATGGGAGCGGCCGCCTCGGCAGTGGCTGGTTCGGGTGCCACCGGGGCCGGGAAGGCAGCGTCATTGAGCTTAAGCTCACGCTGGCCCCAGACACCGGCGCGCCCCGGTGCACGGCACAGGAAGTCACGCGTGATGTCGGCGGTGATCGCCAGCTTCTCGGCGATGACGCGCTCGGCCAGCGCCGGGAAGGCCTTGTCGGCGACCAGCTGTTCGATATCGGCCACGATGCGTGCCGGGTCGAAGTTCTCGATGTCCTGCACGCTGTCGCCGAGACCGAAGTCACGCATGATGCCCGGCGCCTTGGGGCCACAGTAGGACAGCGCATAGACCGGCGTGCCGGACATCAGCGCGAAGATGACCGAGTGGAAGCGGGTGCCGACCAGGAACTGGGCATCGCGGTAGAGATCGACCAGCGCGTCCGGGCTCGGGTCGCCCTGCACCAGCTCGATACGCGTGGCGAGGTCTTCGCCGCCCGCCGTGGCCAAGGCCTTCTGCAGATGATCGAACACCAGCTGGGAGATGCGCTGGTCATTCTCGATATCGGTCGGGCCCAGCACGTGCGGTACCACCAGCAGGCGTTCGATGCCCAGGCGCTCGCGGGATTCCAGCAGTGAGCGCGACAGCACCTCGACACGCTCGGCGAAGGCTTGCTGATCCAGGCCCCACCAGTCGCGCAGGGTGATAACGGCGTACGGCGAGGCCACGCCATTCGGCGCCTTGACCGCAGCATGCTCGTCGCTGGCACGCGGGGCCATGGCGAAGGCCATGTCGGTACCCAGCAGCGCATGCGGCAGTTTCGGGTCGGCCTTCTGGGTCATGGCGTGGGTGATTTCCTCACGCGAGACCACCAGGCAATCGCTCAGGGTGCGCAGGAAGAAGCGCTCCTGGGCCGGGGTCTTGAACGGGCCGAAGGAGTGACCCAGCAGAAGCACGCGCTTGCCGGCCTTGCGGGCCAGCATCACCGGCGCCAGATAGCCGATCAGTGCCAGCCACGAGGACAGCGTCTTCTTGAAGCTGCCGTTGTGGAAGATATGACCGCCCTTCACCACCACCAGGTCCGCGGCGTCGATGATGTCGTTGCCACTCTTGCCCTGCTTGCCGAACATCATCTTGGCGCCCAGGCCGAGCAGCGAGGTCACGAAGCGCAGCTTGTCACGCATCGGCGGCATCAACGGCTGGCCGACGGTGACGCGTTCACGGTAGCGGCGACGGATATGGCGGAAGGGCCCGCGCTCGGTGGCGAACACCTGATCATCGATGGGCAGGATGTCGATGCGGTGGCCTTCGGCCTTGGCCACACCGGCGCCGGACACATCACTGCGGCCCTGTTCGGCATCGATCAACTGATCGAGAAAATCGATGGTGCCCATCAGGATGGCGGAGTCGCCCTTGTTGTCGTCATGCCATCCGTGCGTCATGCATATCTTGGCCATGCTGTTCGTCCTTCTGTCCGTAATGTCGCGATTCGCAACGCGCGATGCCTGAGGGCTGTGTCTGAATGCCCGGCATCGCCGTCATGTCATCAACCGGAAGTCACAGATGCTGACCTTCCGATTCCTGCTGCGCGCGTGAAGCCCGGTCAGGCTCTCGCCGCAGCGTTGTCTTCGTGTGCCTTGCCACCACGGGACAGTGATGGCTGGAAGAGGATCGCCATCGCCAGCATCACCACTTCGGCGGCGACCGGCACACACAGGAAAAGGCGGTAGAGATCGACGCCCAACAGGCTGCCGGTGTCACCGGACGCGTTGCCCAGCGAGTGATTGAGCGCCGCGATCGCAAGCCCGCCGCCGACCACCAGCGTGGCGCCGGTGCTCTGGCACAGCAGGCGCTTGCCGTTGAGGCGCAGCGCGGCCAGACGCGTGAAGGCGCAGGTGACGAAGGCGTGCACCAGATAGACCAGCGCGAAGGCGCGCAGCGTCAGGGTCAGGCGCGGGTAGGCGCCGCTCAGGAAGTGTTCCGCCAGCCACGGCGCGATCAGCGCCAGCCCTCCCGCCACCGGCAGCGCGAAGCCACTGGCGATGACCAGGTACTCCTTGAGGCGCGCATCACCGTGGGTGAGCTTGGGCAGGTAGTAGCGATACAGGCTGGTGGGGAAGACATAGAGTGCGAACACGATGGAGGTCACCACCGAGACACTGGCCACCTGAGCGGGCGCAAAGGCAAGCCCGGCCAGAATCACCCAGGCCTGCAGGTAGGCGAACGACATCAGGTTGTTGTAGAGAAAGCCGCGACCGCGCGCGAAATCGGCCTTGCTCGGCAGGCGGCGCTGGCCCGCACGCTCTTGGCCCACGCCCTCTTGGCCAGCCGCCGCGTCGACATCGGCCCGGGCATCCGCTGCCGCATCACGCGACAGCCACATGCCCAGCGCCATCACGATGACCAGCGCGATGGCGCTGACCGTCACGAAGGTCGGCACCGGCGCCAGGCCGAACATGCCGGCGGGGGTGGTCAGGTCAGCGCTGAACTCGGCGCCGATCACAAGCTCGACGCCCTGATGATAGAGCGCCGGGCCCGCGGCGCAGGCGACCGCGATCGCCACCGCCAGCGAGATCAGCACCGTCATCAGATTGACGCGCCCCAGACGCTCCTGACGCTGCAGGCGCGAGTTGATCATCTGCAGGCCGACCTGCTCCGCCGCGGCGCGCAGCGCACAGAAGGCGAAGATGAAGGCCGACAGGCCCAGCAGCGGCGCGATGCCGACGGCGAAGCCGATCGCCAGCAAGGCATACAGCGAGATACCGACGCCCATCCAGCGGCGCAGTGCCGCGCCGCTGGCACCATCGCGGGTGACCA
The DNA here is from genome assembly GCA_013376735.1 of bacterium Scap17. Classification (NCBI taxonomy): domain Bacteria; species bacterium Scap17. Next base: position 2,712,491 of record VINJ01000001.1, read on the forward strand.
GCAACACCTCATTGCCGCCCATACGCGCCAGTACGCCCAGCAGTACCGCGTAGTTGAGAGCCAGCGCGTATTCACCGAAGGCCTCCGGCGCCACGGCACGCGCCAGCAGCAGGCCCGCCGCGGAGGACAGGCCGCGCGCCATCAGATTGAACAGCGAGAAGATCAGCGCTTCGCTCATGACTGGCCTCCGTTGCCGACGACCAGGGCTTCATCGCTCAGGAAATAGAACTCGTAGTTGTTCAAGAAATCGTGGTCCTGATTGCCGGCCGCCACCTTCAGCGACATGAAGAACAGCGCCATCATCAGCGCACCGCTGATCAGGCTGGGCAACAGCTTGTCGCGGAAATGCTCGATCACGTCACAGATGACGAAGATGGCGAACGGCAGGAAATAATAGCTGGCACGTGCCACATGCTCACCGTAGGTGATGAACAGGGTGTAGAGCGCCACGCCGATGAACATCAGGTTGAAGGCCCAGGGGTCCAGTGACAGGCGGAAATGCTTCCACAGCACCAGAGTCCCCAGGCAGATCAACAGGTAGATGACGTAGAGCTTCTCGCCACCGCCGGAAAAATCCTCGAAATAATGCGCATAGAGGCCCAGCGCACTGAGAATGCTCTTGGCCAGCGGCCCGGACACGAAGCACAGTGGCAGCAGCCCCAGGTAGAGCCAGAACGGGTAGGCGCGGCGCAACAGCGGATAGATCACCAGCAGTGGCAGATACAGTGCCAGGGTGTAGTGGAAGCTGGTGCCGACGAGCATCAGCACCAGCGCGGGCAGCCGCATGCCGCGCTCCAGGCACGCCATCGCCAGCATGAACAGCGCAATCGCCACGTGCTGCTTCACGAACCCGAAGGCCGACAGATAGATCAGCGGCAGGCAGACGAAGAACAGCAGGCACCAGGCCAGATTGCGACGGCTCATCACCAGTGCCGAGACGAAGCACGACACGTAGAGGATGGCGGTGATGATGAAGAACAGCTGCGGCTCGCCCCAGGCCCGCGCCATGCGTGCCAGGGCAGCAGGTGCGGGCTCGAGAAAGCTCAGGTCGACCTGCCAGGTGGCCATCTGGCGGTACGAGAAGTAGTCGTACCCTGCGTCGTAACGCAATGCCATGAACGCCAGACACAGCCCACCGGCCAACCAGGCACCCACCATGCGGGTGCGCTCGTTGGCGGCCAGCGGCAGGATTGCCACCAGCAGGGCCATGAAGCCGACGTAATAGCCACTGACGGTCAGCATGCTCAGCGTGCCCCGAAGCCGGTCAGCATGGTCTTGATGGTACGGCCGACGATCAGCAGGTCGAGCCACACGGAGAAGCGCTTGATGTAGTAGAAGTCGTGCTCGAGCTTCTCGCGGGTCTCGTCGGCGTCAGAGGCATAGCCCTGAGTGACCTGCGCCCAGCCGGTGATGCCCGGGCGGACCACGTGACGGTAGTTGTAGAACGGAATCTGTTCGGCGAATTCATTCACGAACTTGACCTGCTCCGGACGCGGGCCGATCAGGCTCATCTCGCCCTTGAGCACGTTGATGAACTGCGGCAGCTCATCGATGCGGGTCTTGCGGATCACGCGACCGATACGGGTCACGCGCATGTCGTTGGCCTGGGCGAACTGGGCACCGGTCTTCTCGCTGTCGTGGCACATGCTGCGGAACTTGAACATGCGATACGGACGACCGCCCTGGCCGACACGCTCCTGGACGAAGAACACGCCGCCCGGGGAATCGAGGCGGATCAACACGGCAGTCACCAGGCAGATCGGCAGCACGAACGGTGCCACGGCGAGCACGGCCAGCATGTCGAACAGACGCTTGAACAGCTCATATTCACTGTTGGGGGCCAGCTGACCGAAACTGTTCTCACGCACCTGATCGAGCTCGACACGCCCGGTCAGCGACTCGCGGACTTCGCTGGCGTCATAGACCGGAATGCGATGCAGCACGCAGTTGGCCAGGAAACGCTGCCATTCTGCCGGCATCTCGGCTTCCAGGTCGGCAACCACACCGTTGTAGCGCTCTTCGCCCAGGTTCGGCGCACGCATCAGGTTCCAGCGTGCCCCACGGGTGGTGAACAGGCTGCGATAGTCACCGAAGGGCACCACGGCCAGCTTGCGGATGCGGGTGCGCTGCTCGGCCCAGAAGCCGATGGAGCAGATCAGCATCGCCGCCAGCCACGAGCTGCCGAGCACGATGCGGCTGAAGCGCAGATCCAGCGCGATCAGCACGCTCATCGCCAGCAGATAGCTGATGGTGATGGCCGGCAGCACGTAGGCGAAGGCCTTGGCGCCGGGGTAGCGCGACATGTGACGAATCGCCTGCAATGCGAGCAGGAAGCCGCCGCTGGCGGCGATGACACTGTGCATGCGCATCTCGCTGACCCACGGGCGCAGGCCATTGATCAGCAGCAGCGGGACACCCACTGCCAGAATCAGACCGACGATGGCCTGACACAGCGAGTTGAACATCAGTCGCTCGTACATGCGGGAGTGGCGCTGACGCCCTTCCAGCCCGGAGCTTGCATGGTTCGTCGTGGTATTCATATGCCGTTACCCCCTTGGCTTGCGTTCGTGTTGTGGTTCCGTTCATCACGCTCGGAGCCGCTGGTGTCGTCGCTCGACAGCGTGCTACCCGATGCTTCACCCGTACCGCCTCGGCTCTCGCCTCGACTGCCGATCCCCACTGCCAACGAGGCACGCAGTCTCAGACATCGGGTTCGCGGGCTCTAATGCAAGTGGCCGCTAACCCTTGGCGCCACTCTGGTACTGATAATCGTGATAGCTGTAGCCGTAGCTGTAGGTCGTGGTGGCCTTGCGCTCGACGGCATTGAGAATCGCGCCATCGACATGCACGCCACTGGAGGCGAAGCGCTCCAGCGCCGCTTCGATTTCCTTGGGCGAGTTATGCATGAAGCGCGTCACCATCACGCTGACCCCGCACTGCTTGCCGACGATGGCGGCATCGGTAACCGCCAGGATCGGCGGCGTATCGACGATGACCATGTCGAAGTTCGCACTGGCCCAGTCGAGGAAATCGCTGAAGCGTGACTGCAGCAGCAGCTCCGACGGGTTGGAGGGCGAGGTGCCGCGCGCCACGTAGCACAGGTTGCTCGGCGCGCCATTGGCGGCCGCCCCTTCGCCAAGCGCCGCAGCGGCGGCCTCGGACATCGCCAGACTCGGATCGGTGATGTGACGCACGATGCTGTCGCGGTCGGCCTTGCCGAGCAGGAAGTCGCTCAGGCCCGGCGCGGCGTCGCTGGGCGAGACGCCCGCCATGCTCTGATGGACATGACCACGGCGCATGTCGGCATCGATGACCAGCACCCGGTTGCCGGCCTGGGCACAGACGGCGGCCAGGTTGGCAGACACGAAGCTCTTGCCGATGCCCGGGCTCGGGCCACAGATCATCAGGCGATTGTCGGGGGCTTCCATCATCGCGAAGTGCAGGCTGGTGCGCAGGCCGCGCAGACCCTCGATGGAGAGATCCGCCGGGTTGCGGATCGCCAGCAGCCCCGGCGCGACGTTGTCATTGGCCGCTGTGGCGACGCCACGACCGGTGAAGCGCTTGAAGCCACGCGCCAGACGACGGTTGAGGCGTGCCTGCTCCTCGGAGAGCGGCAGGGTCGCGTGGACATTGAGCCCCAGGTCGGAAAGCTCCGACGGCGTCTCGATACCGCGATGCAGCATGGAGCGCAGCAGCACGAAGACCACCCCGAGCATGCCGCCCAGCAGGGTCGCGATCACCACGATCATCGCCTTGCGCGGGCTGATCGGATGCGGCTGAGCAACGGCCTCGTCCAGTATGCGGATATTGCCGATGGTGCTGGCCTGGGCGATGTTCATTTCCTGGGTCTTGTTGAGCAGCTGCACGTAGATCTGCTGATTGACCTCGACTTCACGCTCCAGACGCAGGATTTCCTGCTGGGTGTCCGGCAGATCACCGACCTGCTTCTCCAGCTCCTTGCGGGTCTGCTGCAGGTCCGCACGCTTCTTGCGCAGTGCCACGTAGTTGGGGTGACTGGGGTTGAACTTGCCGGACAGCTCCGCTTCTTCCAGCTGGGTCTCGTTGATCTGGTTGTCGATATTGACCAGTTGCTCGAGCACCGACTTGGTCTCGAGATCCAGATTCACGCTATCGCTCTTGCCGCGATAGGCATTGAGACGGTTCTCGGCCACTTCGAGACGCTCACGCACCGTCGGCACCTGCTTCTTGAGAAACTCGAGCGACTTCTCGGCTTCGGCGGACTGACGTTCGATGTTCTGCTGCTTGTAGGTATCGGTGATGCGCTGCAGGGTCTGCTGGGTGCGCAGCGGGTCTTCGCCGACCAACGCCAGACCCAGCACCCCGGTTTCCTTGCCCATCTCGGCCACCGCGAAGCGCGAACGCAGCGCATTGGTCGCTTCCAGGGTCGACTGATGCATCAACGTGAATTCAGCACCTCTGGCCGCGTCCAGTGCACTGACCTTGAGCGTCACCTCGCCCAGCGGGCCATCGAAACGTGAGGTATCGCCGACCACACCGGTGCCCAGCGCATCGCCGTCGTACTGCAATTCGTACTCACCGCCCTCTCCCAGCGACACGAGCGTCAGCGGCACGTCATCCCAGGCCGCCGGCACTTCGAGGCTTGCCACGTCGATCGACTCGCCGGCCCAGACCATGCTGGACCCGGCAAGCCAGCTCGGACGCGTGAATTCGTGGGTACGCAGGAAGGTGCCGATCAGCGGGTACTGATACGGCTTGACCACCAGATCCAGCTGTTCCTTCTTGACCGTCTCGCCCAGCACCAGCCGTGAGGTGATGATCTGGATCTCGGACTCGGACGGCGGCGCCTCGCCACGCAGCAGGCTGGAGACGTCACGCAGCGGATTCATGTTGCCGCCGCCCTCCTCGACCTGCACCAGCGCATCGGCCTTGTAGATCGGCGTGGCCAGCAGCGCGTAGAGCACTGCCAGCACGGTGAAGGTGCCGGTGATCAGCGCCAGCGTCAGACGGCTGTCATACAGCTGGCCCAGCATGCGGCCGAGATCGAGACTGGTGCGCGCGGGCACGCTTGACGACTCGCTGGCCGAGGCCTGACGCGTGGTGTGGGAATTGCGGTTCGACATCGTTGGGTCACTCTCCTGGTGTCCTGCCCGGCCACGGCGGTGCCGGGCAGGGACGCCTTGACGACCCCTCGCCTTACTGGCCGAGGGTATCGAGGTTGTCCTGGATTTCGGTGCTGTAGTAGATGGAGCTCACCGTCGGCAGCAGCTGGGTAATCACACGGTTCCAGCGCGAGACCGGTGCAGCGGTGACATAGACGACGTCCTGCGGCTTGAGGCCGAAGTCCGCACCCAGAATCAGCGCCGTGGAATTGCGTGCATCCAGCTGATAGACGGTGGCCAGCTTCTCGGGGTCTTCACGATCACGACGGATGACGAAGATGCCCGATGCATCGGCGGAGTTTTCCTTGATGCCGCCGGCACGCGCGATGGCATCGGTCAGCGAGATCGGGCTTCTGCCCAGCGGCAGGCTGATGGACTTGTCCACCTCGCCCATCACGAACACCTTCTGGGTACCGACGTCCGGCACGTAGAGGGTGTCGCCATCCTTGAGCAGGCGATCATCGCCCGCCTCGTCATTGGCGCCATTGCGCTCGGCCAGCAGCTCATAAAGGGAGATGGTGGTCTCTTCGCCATTGCGCTTGAGCACCACGTTGTGCCAATCGGCGTCGTCGGACAGGCCGCCCGCCGCCGCGATGGCGTCCAGCAGGCTCAGCGGCACATCGCTGATCGGTTGCACGCCGGGCGACTGGACCTCGCCGGTGACCCGCACCTTCTGACTGCGGAAGGCGGCGACCTTGACGTCAATCTGCGGCGCATTGAGGTAGGGCTGCAGCTTCTCGCCGAGATCACGGCGAATCTGGTCCAGTGTCATGCCACTGACCTTGACGCGGCCGACATAGGGATAGAACAGCGTGCCATCGGCATGCACGACGTTGCCGGCTTCCTGCGCACTGCGCTCGGAACCCGTCGGCAAGGTCAGCTCGGGATGGTCATAGACGATGATGGTCAGGATGTCGCCGGGGCCGACACGGTACTGATAGTCCGGTGCCAGACTGGCGCGCGTGCTGCTGTTGAGCTCCTGGGCCAGCGCCTTTTCAAGCTCACGACGCTGCCTGTCATCGCCACTGGACTGACGTGATTCGGCGTCTGCGCGCGCCTGGGCCTTGATCAGGCCAAAGGTGATCGGCTCCACATCGACGATGTCGTCCACCGGCGCAGCGCTGGTGTCGTAGTCGATGTTGCCACCAGGGGCGAAGACGCACCCGGCGAGCCCGGTGAGGGCGCCGATGCTCAAGCTGGCGCCCAGAAGTCGTGCTATCAGTGCATTTTTCATCTGAAGTCCGTTGAGTCGACAGGCGCGATGACCCGGCACCCCAGTGCCATGATCATCGCGCCTTCCCCCGCCGCACATGGCCGCCGGGATGGATTCGATAACGTCTTCAGTTCCTGCTGCGTCATGCGTGTCGCCGGCCTTGCCTGGCTGTCACGCGGCTGCCGAGGGTGGGCCCTCGTGCATTGGGTACCGGACCCTGGCGGTCTCGGCGTCTTGGGACTGGCAGCTGCGACCTCATTCACGCTGCGCCAGTGTGATCCGCAACGCTTACAGCGATATTTCCGCCACATGAATCATGCACATGGCTTGTCGTATCCCGCCGTCATCCCCAGTCAGAATGCAGGCGCATCGTTCAACATACTCAGAACACGACCCTGAACCGCAACCGACGATGCTCAGACGGTAGGTGTATTCAATCTACTTTCCACTTACGGTTCTGACACCACTCTCTGCATGGCGGCCTTCATGCCACTCTTGCTGTCATTTGGGCAATATCTTCAGCACCAATGCAGAGCAAACTTTCTGTAGTTTTTTTACCGAAATGCGGCACACCTCTTTCGACCACAGCCCACGACCTATGGAGCTGCCAGAGGATTTGCCGATGAATCAGTAACACCAATGCAGCGGCATCGCCCTGCATTGGATCACGCCATTCGTGGCGTTCTTGGCAAGGTGACCAAACCCTGTCTGCCGTGCATTTTACCTGATACACGCCTCCCGCCAATCAGCACCCTGTTACAAAAATCCAATAAAAACATTGATTTGTAGCGCCACAAGTACGCTCGATGTCGCCACTTCCACGAAAGACGCGTTGCCGATGACAGACACCTCAAACCCCGTTTCGTCGGCAATGCGACACACTCAACCACAGGATTCCAGTCGCCACGCGGACCCCGTCTGGCGTAGCGCCCAGTGGATCATCGACAGTCACGTCGCCAATCACCCACACCCCAATTACTCTTTTTTACACAAATAATTCTCAAGTCATCAACGCGAATAATACGCAAGGCTTCGCGCTAGACAGTTCACATATTCTCGCTAACATGAGCCTCGCTTTGCCGTGACTCATCGGCCATGTCTCCGTGCGGAGAAGGACTTCCTGCATCAACCGCTCGGCGGCTGATACCTGACAGGCCCGTCAGGCGCAGACAGCAAGGCGCAACGATGAATTTCGGCAAGTGCATGACCAGGGAATACGGTCATGACGGGAACACCTCAGGACGAGGTCGCGCCACGGAGGATGCCAGGGATGGCGTCAGGGACGGCGCTCTTCTCCTCTATCGATATCTTCAGCAGCAGGTTGGATGATCGCCAGCATCTGCTGGCAGCCTCGACGCCGATGCCTCAGTCCTTGAGTCATCCCATCGTGGTCTGACATCCCTCCCTGGTCGGCTGACCGCCGACAATGCTCATCAAGGAGAGTTATCCATGCGCAAGACACATCTGGGAGCCATCATCGGCCTGACAGGTGCCCTGCTTCTCGCTGGCAATGCCATCGCGGAAGAAGAAGCGCCTCAGGGTGCGACTGGCACCATCGGTACGACCGGCACGACTGGTACCACCGGCACGACTGGGACTACCGGCACCACCGGTACGACTGGCACCACCGGCACCACTGGTACGACTGGGACTACCGGCACCACTGGGACTACCGGCACCACCGGTACGACTGGCACCACCGGCACCACTGGGACTACCGGGACTACCGGCACTGTGCCGACAGGTAGCGCAGCCGGCACCGGCACTGCCAGCCAGAATGCCACCGGCAGCGTGACGCCGAGCGCCAGCAGCGGCAGCGTCGCTGCAGGTGCGGCCACCGGCACCGTCGGCGGCGGCACCGGCACCACCGGTACTACCGGGACAACCGGCACCACTGGTTCAACCGGGACTCGCTGATGAAGACGGCACGTGCGACGCAACGCTTCACGTTCTCAAGCCCTGCGCGGGGCACGGCGGCTACCTCGGTGGTCTCCCGTGCCCTGCGCAGCAGGTCGTTGGCGGCATTCGGCACCCTCGCGTGTCTGGTGTCGCTTTCCGGCTGTGCCCAGATCGTCTCGAGTTCGCTCGGTGACGTGATGGGCAAGGACGAGTTTGACGCCACACGTGCCAGCGAGCTGCCCTATGCCTCTCTCAAGCTTGAGCATGCCAACAGCACCGCGCTGGTGGTTCTGGCGACGCTTGAAGGCAATGGGCGCATCGCGCGTTTCGAGAGCCGCGACCGCGGCATCGTCGAATTGCGTGATGGCGTCCTGTCCGCCACCTCAGGCTTTGCGCGTGATGTGGCAGACAGGCGTGAGCAAAGTACTACCGGACGCGCTCTGGCGCGTCCGGCCTGGTTGATGGCCAGTGGCACGACCTATCAGGTCAGTGTCAGTGCGCTGTCCCCCTACCCGCGTCGGCTGGAACGTCAGGATGCCGCCTCCACCGGCAGCCAGCGCCAGGACGACGTCGCCGTGATGCAGGTACACGAGGCCATGGCGCGACTCGAATGCGAGGCCGCCGCCCCCTATTCGCTGCCGCTGGCAGAACTGCCACTGCAGCACTGCCGCGAGATTCTGAGCTGGGACGACGGCAGCACCACGCGCAATGACCTGTGGCGCGACGAGAATCGCGTCTGGGCGGCCGACATGACGGCCTGGCCCGATGGCCCGCGGTTCGGTTGGGAGGTCGCCAAGGCATGGTGATCCCCGTCTTCTCATCACTGGCCCGTCTGTCAGCACTGGCCCGTATGAACAGCGCCGCCCTCCTGCTGCCGCTCGCACTGAGCACACTACTGGCCGCGCCCCTGTCGAGCGCCGATGACACCCCGCTGCCGTTCAGCGCCGCGAGCACGCCGCTGGCCAGCCAGGTGCTGCAGTCGCAATGGGATGGCCTCGCGCCATCAAAAGCGCTGGATTGGCGCTACAGCTTCGTCAGCACGCCGCTGATTCGCCAGCAGATGGCCGCGCGAGCCAACCGCGTCAGCGCCGAGCTCGAACTGATCGCGGCGCGCTACGCCGTCGGCGCGAAGGACGACAGCCCTAAGGCGCGTTACGCCGAGGCATTGCAGGCCTGGCAGGCCTATGTCGAGCAGGGCCACGCGTCAGGTACCCACTCGCCAGATACTGACGCCGTGGTGGCACGCCTGCCCGGTCAGCTCGACCCGCGCCGCGACATGCGCGACGGCCCGCAGGCGATCCGCATCGCCCCGGGCATGGTGGTCGGCGCCTGTCAGGCGCCGCGCAGCGTGGTGATTCTGGATGCCACCGGCGTTCACGAGCGCAAGTGGACGCCGAATCTCAGTCTGGATGCGCTGATCGACGAGCGCGCCGCTGCCGGCGGCATCGGGCCAGCCGTCGAGGTCAGCCTGGTGACGCCGCAGGGCCAGGTGCTGACCCGCCCGGTGGCGAGCTGGAATCGTCTGACCAGCGGCGACGCCGACCTGCCCGTTGCCCCCGGCGCCAGCGTGGTGATCAGCACGCCGGGCATCGATACCGCCCAGCAGTGGGTAAACGAGGCGCTACCGGCCTGGCTTGCCAGCCGCCTGCCGGGCGATGCCTGCCAGAGCTGGCAGCTGGACGCCGCGAAGCTTCCGACGCCCCCGCGCTAGCCGGCGAGGCTGCCCCGGCGCAGCACACTGCACCTGACCGCGAACCCAATCCCTTATTCACGTACGTGAGCCCCTGGCTTGCGTGCATGCGAGACGCCCATGTCGAGTCCTTTTCGCCCTGCCAATCACGTTACGCACTCAAGCCCCGAGCAGCGCCCTGCCCTGGCACGCAATGGCTGGCTGGCACTCGGCATGGCGGGCGGATTGCTGGGCGCGCAGATCGCCCATGCAGCGACCGGCGAATCCCAGAGCGACTTCGGTGGCGTGGGTCTGATGCAGACGCCCACGGCGCGTTTTGCGCCCCAAGGCGAATTGAGCTTCACCTACAGCCGTACCCAGCCCTACAAGCGGTTCAGCGTCAACGCGGCGCCCTTCAACTGGATGGAGCTGGGCTTTCGCTATGTCTCGGTGGAAACCGTCAGCTATGGTGCGGCCGCCCCGGACCGCGACTACCTGGATAAATCCTTCGACACCAAGTTCCGCCTGCTGCAGGAAGGCCGCTATCAGCCCGAAGTCGCGGTGGGCCTGCGAGATCTGGGCGGTACGGGCCTGTTCAGCTCCGAGTATCTGGTCGCCAGCAAGCGCTACGGCGACTTCGATTTCAGCCTTGGCCTCGGCTGGGGCTATCTGGGCACGCGCGGTGACTTCAGCAATCCGCTGGCAGTGGTGAGAAGCAGCCTCGAGACGCGCAGTGACTCGACCAGCGATGACGGCGGCGACTTCCAGCTCGGCAGCATGTTCAGCGGCAGCCCGGCCGTCTTCGGCGGCATCGAATACCAGACGCCCTGGGACCCGCTGACCCTGATGCTGGAATACGAAGGCAACGACTATTCCGACGAGCCACTGACGGTGGAGATCGAGCAGGACTCACCGGTCAATCTGGGCGCGACCGTCAAGGTCAATGACAACCTGTCGCTGCATGGCGGCTGGGAGCGAGGCAATACCGCCATGTTGGGGCTGTCGCTGTCGACCAATCTGGCCGGGCTCGCCCAGGCCAAGGACGACGGCACGCCGGAAGCGGTCGCTCCCAGCACCCACAGTCGTTATCGCAACGACCAGACACCCGAGGCCTTCCGCGTGCGCTCGCTCAACGCGAACGCCTCAACCGGCACAGCGTCCTCCGCCCCCACCGCCAGCGCTACCCGACCGGCAGGCGTGGTGGCAGAGCCGTCAGCCCATGAAGAGCCTTCAGCTGATGCGAAAGGCCGCCTGCTGACACTCGACTCGTTCGGCGGCGCGCCCGCAGATCCCCCGCTCGAGCCGAGCGCGACTGACGCCCCGCAGGCAGACGATCTCCCGCGTCTTGCCGACGTGGACTGGGACGCGCTGGCCGATACCCTGCGTGCCCAGAGCGGCCTTGAGGTGTCACAGCTGCGGGTCGAGGGCGCTACCCTGATCGTCGAGGCCGAGGCGACGCGCTTCCGCGATGACCTGCAGGCCGAAGGCCGCGCCAACCGCGTGCTGCACAACCGCCTGCCCGCCGAGATCACCACCTTCCGCTATCGCCTGAGCAGCAATGGTCTGGCGCTGCGCGAAGATGAGCATCCGCGCCAGCCCTTCGTGGCCGCCGCCAATGACCGTCGCTTCGGCGCCGAATACGAGCACTCCATCACCGCCCATGCCGCCTCGCCTCATAGCTCCGACGAAGAGACACGCCAGGCGACAGGGGATGGCGTCAAACTGGCGCGCGAGCCGTTCGGCTTCAGCTGGGGCTTCTCGCCGAGCCTCAAGCAGAACTTCGGCGGCCCCGATGGCTACCTCTATCAGCTCAACCTGCAGCTGGACGCCCTGTGGCGTACCGACCGCAATGGCTGGTTCACCGGCGTGGCGACCTATCAGCTCGCCGACAACTTCGACAGCTACGAGTACATCGCCGATTCCGAGCTGCCGCGCGTGCGTACCTACATCGGGGAATACATCAAGGAAACCGACCTGGGCATCACCAGCCTGCAGTACAACCGCACCCATCAATTCGGGCGCGACTGGTACGCCCAGGCCTACGGCGGCATTCTCGAGATGATGTATGCCGGGGTCGGCGCCGAGCTGCTTTATCGCCCGATGAACAGCTCGCTGGCGCTGGGGCTGGACATCAACCGCGTCCGCCAGCGCGAGTTCGACCAGCAATTCGGCCTGCGTGACTACTCGGTCACCACCGGTCACGCCACCGCCTACTGGCAGTCCGGCTGGCACGATGTGCTGGTCAAGGGCTCGGTGGGGCGCTATCTGGCCGGCGATGTCGGCGCGACACTGGACCTGTCGCGCAGCTTCTCCAACGGGGTCAGCGTCGGCGCCTGGGCGACCCTGACCGATGCCGGCGATGACTACGGCGAGGGTAGCTTCGACAAGGGACTCTACGTCAGCATCCCGCTGGATGCCTTCTTCACCACCTCCAGCAAGGGCAGCACCGGCTTTGCCTGGGCACCGCTGACCCGTGATGGTGGCGCACGCCTCAACCGCCGCTATCAGCTGTATGACATGACGCGCGATCGTGATCCCGAGACTTACTGGAAAGGCATCGACAAGGTCTACAAGTAATCCGTGCGTGAGTGTGTTTCACTGCCGGCTGAAGCGTGCCGATATTGGCGCCTGACTCACTGTGGCTGACCCTGACCCGATGAATATTCCGATTACCAACGTCTCGCCGGCCACTGCCGGTGCTGCGACACCTGCCAATCACGAGATCGCCTGCAGCAATTGCCAGGCCTGTTGCTGCCGGCTTGAGGTCATTCTGCTCACTGATACCGGCGTGCCGGACTACCTGATCGACGAGGATGAATGGGGCGGCGAAGTCATGCGCCGTCTCGACGATGGCTGGTGTGCCGCCGTCGACCGCGAAACGCTGATGTGCACCATCTACGACCGGCGCCCGCAGCTGTGCCGCGATTACGAGATGGGTAGCCCCGAATGCGAAGACGAGCGCCTGGAAAACGGCCTAGATCAGTAGGCCGCCTGCCAGCGCTCGTCTTTATTGTCTGTCATTGCTGCCCGGCCTGATGTGCTGTCTCAGGCAGTGGCGTCCGGCACCGATGGGGCCGCTCCTTCAAGGCTCGGGCTTGTCTCGGGTAGCGTGCGCATGGCGCGCATATGCCCTTTCACCTCTACCTCGCGATGCCAGCTCAGCGCCTGCTCCAGACAATGTGGCGTGTGGCCGCCACGCTGGCACGCCTGTTCGAAGTAGGCGCGCAGCGCAGGGCGATAGCTCGGGTCCGAGCAGTTCTCGATCACCTGCACCGCCCGCTCGCGTGGCGCCAGACCGCGCAGGTCCGCCAGCCCATGCTCGGTGACCAGGATATCGACATCGTGCTCGGTGTGGTCCACGTGGCTGGCGAACGGCACCACGCTCGAGATATCACCGCCCTTGGCCAGTGACTTGGTGATGAACACCGACAGCTGGGCGTTGCGCGCGAAATCGCCGGAACCGCCGATACCATTCATCATCCGCGTGCCGCAGACGTGGGTGGAATTGACGTTGCCATAGATATCGAATTCCAGCGCCGTATTGACCGCGATCACGCCAAGGCGCCGCACGATACCGGGATGGTTGGAGAGCTCCTGCGGGCGCAGGATCAGGCGATCACGGTAGCGCTCGAGGTCCTTCCACAGCGTACGGCCACGCTCCTCGGTGACGGTGATGGAAGAGCCGGAGGCGAAATCGAGCTTGCCGGCATCCAGCAGGTCAAAGGTCGAATCCTGCAGCACCTCCGAGTACATGGTCAGGTGCTCGAAGGGCCCTTCCTTCAAGCCACTCATCACCGCGTTGGCCATGCTGCCGATGCCGGCCTGCAGCGGCAGCAGCGCCGGCGTCAGGCGCCCCAGCGCGACCTCCTGCTTGAGCAGTTCGACCAGATGGCCCGCCATGCGCTCGGTGCCGTCATCCGGGGGCGTGCAGGTCGAGGGGCTGTCACTGCCGCGGGTCAGCACGATGGCCGCGATTCTGGCGGGGTCGATGGGGATATATGGCGTGCCGATGCGCGAATCCGGCGCGACCACCGGAATCGGCTGCCGACTGGGGCGCATCTGCGGAATATAGATGTCGTGCAACCCTTCAAGCGCCGCCGGCGACTCGAGATTGAGCTCGATGATCACCTTGTCGGCGAGAATCGCATAGCTGGCCGAGTTGCCCACCGAGGTGGTCGGCACGATGCCGCCATAGGCGGTGATGGCGCTGGCCTCGATCACCGCGATGTCCATGTCGCTCAGCTGGTGGTTGCGCAGAAGCTCCACCGTCTCGGACAGGTGCTGATCCATGAACATCACTTCGCCGGCGTTGATGGCGCGGCGCAGCACCGGGTCGACCTGAAACGGCATGCGCCGCGCCAACATGTGGGCATCCGCCATCTGGCCGTCGAGGTCATTGCCCAGCGAGGCGCCGGTCATCAGCGTGATGGAGAACGGCTCGCGACGTGCTTTCTCGACCAGCGCCAGCGGCAGCGCCTTGGCCTCCCCCGCCCGCGTGAAACCGCTCATGCCCACCGTCATGCCATCGTGAATCAATTCGGCGGCCTGGCTGGCGCTCATCTGGCGCGACTGCCAGTCAGGCCAACGGCAGCGGCGCGCGATCTCGGCGTGCTGCTCCGGGGTCAGCTCGCCGACCTCCATACGCGCCAGCAGCGAGAAGACCTCGCTTGATGCAGCTGCTGCGACAGGCGCGGCTGATGCCTCGGAAGCAGTGGAGGCTGCGGAGGCTGACGGAGCATGAGGCGTGAAACTGGAGCGAGAACCGGATGAAGACACGACGGCAGAACCTCCTGAAGGGCAAGACACCACGAAATGAGCAAACAAGGCACTGGCAAGGCGCAGACCTAGCCAAGCCTGAAATAGCCAAGGCTGTAATAACCAGGCACTGGCTTTCAGCATCCCACGCAGTACGCCGCCCCCGCATCAGGCCTTGGTCGCAAGACGGTGGCAGCGGCTGGAACCCGGCGGTGCACAAAGGGCGACGCAACACTCGGCGCACATGACGGCGGTGAGACACGAAAAAGCCCGCTCATGAAGAGCGGGCTTTCGAAAGGCGCAGACAATGGACGCGAGGCATTACACCATACTGTCGAAGTCCATGTTGTCGAAGCTTTCCGGCGCATCGGCGTAGCCGTAGAGCGTATTGCGACGCTGCAGGCGGAATTCACCCAGCAGCTGCTCGTAGCGGCGCGGCACCTCGGCATTGTCACGCGTGACGATGTAGAGGTTCTCGTAGACGGCTTCGGTCAGCGGCATCTCGCGCACCTGACGTTGCCACGGCGAGGTCTCCAGCACCGTGCGCGAGACGACGGTGAAGCCCAGACCACGCGCCACGGCGTCCAGCACCATGCCGATATCGTTGGTGAAGCCCTGCTGCGGGAAGTGGCTCATGGAGCGGAATTCGCCGGCGAAGTTCTCACGCAGCAAGGCACTGGCATTGTTGACGCCATCGGCGTAATTCATGAAGCCCAGCGCCATCAGCTCGTTGAGACTGTTGCCGGCGAAGTCGGCGGGCACCACCAGGCACAGCGGCTCCTGATGCCACAGCTCGAAGTTCAGGTCGGGATGCTTGACCGGCTCGGTGACGATGCCCAGGTCGAAACGACCCGCCAGCACGTCCTGCACGATCTCGGAATTGAAGGCGAAGCTGTAGCTGACCGTCAGCCCCGGATGCTGCTGCTGATAGCCCAGCGTGAACGGATAGAACATCAGCCCGACGCTTGAGGGACTGGCCACGCGGCATTCGCCGCTGTCCGGGGAATCATCATCCAGCGAGTGCATGAACTGGGTGTGCTCGGCGAACAGCTTGATGGAGTAGTCATAGCAGCGACGCCCCGCTGCGGTCAGCGAGAACTTGCGTCCCTGGCGATTGAGCAGCGAGCGGCCCAGATACTGCTCCAGCTTGCGAATATGCTGGCTGACGCCGGGCTGGGTCATCTCCAGCTTGCGCGCGGTATGGGTAAAGCTGCCGGTCTCCACCAGTGTGATGAAGGTACGAAAATACTGGGCGTTGAACATGAAGGCACTGACCACTCACGAACGGGGGACGCGACTCGGCGCATCGTGTTGCCGGCGACGACCTGCATGACGCAACTGCCATGTCAGCACAGGTGCCACCGACCCGCAAAGCACATGATTCTACCAGAGCTGGCCGCCATGCGCAGCGCTGCGCCCCGCCACTCTCGCGTGTTAGCATCATGGACAATGCCAGCTGCCACCCTGGCTGCGTCTGCCGTGTTCAACGTCACGATGACGCGCCCGGGCCCGGCGCTTTACCCCTGTCCTGGCCAATCTTCTGACTGGCCCGAAACACGAGATGCTTTAGATGTCTGATGCTCTGGCTGCACGCGGCGAAGCCATTCACAAGGCGCTGCTCGCCATGGAAAGCGAGTGTGCCGAAAATGACCTGTTCCCGCTGGGGTACATGATTCCCCAGGTGGAACTGGTGCTGGAAAACGCCGATTACGATCCCGAGGATGTGGTCGCGGAAGACTTTGACGCCACCTTTGAAGAGTGGATGCAGCACGCCTTTGCCCAGGACAGCATGAGCGTGGACGACCGCGAGCGCATTGCTGAACTCTGGGCAGAAGCCCGGAAACGCGCCCAGACCACCGTGGGCGCCTGACACAAGGAAGACAGTCATGAATTCTGTCACCAGCGAAGCGACGACCTATTCACGTGATGCCAGCTCCATGCTGGTCTCGACCATCATCTCGCCGGAAGGCAGCCTGGAAGTGCTCTCCCAGGATGAGGTCAATCGCCTGCGCGACACCTCCTCCAACGGGTTGCACGACATCCTGCGCCGCTGTGCGCTGGCCGTGCTCAACTGCGGCAGCCAGACCGATGACAGCGTCGCGGTGCTCAATGCACACAAGAATTTCGAGATCGAGGTACTGCAGCAGGACCGCGGCATTCGCCTCAAGCTCGACAATGCCCCCGGCGATGCCTTCGTCGACGGCAAGATGATCCGCGGCATTCGCGAGCATCTCTCCAGCGTGTTGCGTGACATCGTCTATGTGGCCAACGAGATTCAGAACACCCCGCGTTTCGATCTCACGACCACCGAAGGCACCACCAATGCGGTGTTCCATATCCTGCGCAACGCCGGGGCGCTGAAGTCCTCGCGTGAGCCGAGTCTGGTCACCTGCTGGGGCGGGCACTCCATCAACCGTGAGGAATACGAGTACACCAAGGACGTGGGTTACCACCTCGGCCTGCGTGATCTCGATATCTGCACCGGGTGTGGCCCGGGCGCCATGAAGGGCCCGATGAAGGGCGCCAACGTCGCGCACGCCAAGCAGCGTCGCAAGGAAGGCCGCTATCTGGGCATCTCGGAGCCGGGCATCATCGCCGCCGAATCGCCCAATCCGATCGTCAATGAACTGATCATCATGCCGGACATCGAGAAGCGTCTTGAAGCCTTCGTGCGTACCGCACATGGCATCATCGTCTTCCCGGGCGGCGTGGGCACCGCCGAAGAGATTCTCTACCTGCTCGGCATTCTGCTGCACCCGGAAAACAGCGAGCTGCCGTTCCCGGTCATCTTCACCGGCCCGGCGTCCAGCGCCGAGTACTTCAAGCAGATCGACGAGTTCATCGCCTACACCCTGGGCGAGGAAGCGCGCTCGCGCTACCGCATCATCATCGACAATCCGGTCGAGGTGGCACGCACCATGCGCAGTGGCATCGACCAGGTGGCGGAATTCCGTCGCCAGCATCAGGATGCCTTCTACTACAACTGGCGCCTGCACATCGCGCCGCACTTCCAGCAGCCCTTCGCGCCGACCCACGCCAACATGTCGGGCCTGGCGCTGCACCGCAACCAGCCGGTGCACGAACTGGCGGCCAACCTGCGTCGTGCCTTCTCGGGCATCGTCGCCGGCAACGTCAAGAAGGAAGGCATCGAGGAGATCGAGCGCGACGGCCCCTTCCGCCTGACCGCCGAAACCGAGCTGATGGAGCGTCTCGACGCCCTGCTCACCTCCTTCGTCGCCCAGGGCCGCATGAAGCTGCCGGGCAGCGATTACGTGCCCTGCTACACCCTGTGCAAGTAAGTGGCCCGGTGATGGCACGCTGAGGCGTGTCGTCACCTCATCAGCCATCACAAGAGCGCCATCACAAGAACGCCCCGATCATCGCTGATCGGGGCGTTCTTGTTTATCGGGAAGATCTTGCTGACAGCATCTCATGAGCCTCAAGAACCGAGACTCAGCCTTCCTCACCACGACGGCGCTGCATCCACATGCTGATCACATGCGCCAGCAGGCCCAGCGTCAGACCATCGACCAGCACCTCCAGCCCACCTTCCTGCGGACGATTCAGCATCGGCGCGGCAAGGTTGAACGCCGTCATCGCCGCCAGCCCTACTACCAGCCAGACCAGCAGACGACGCATCATCATCGGCACCTTGGCCTTGGCGGTGTCTGACAGCTGGCGATAGATATAGATGCCCAGCGCGCTGACGGCGACGGCAAAGCCGACGATCAGCATCAGGCGCGTATTCTCGCCGCTGATCAGGAAACGCGGAATATTGGCGACCATTACCACCGCCAGGCCCGCCAGCACGGAGACGCGCTGCGGCGTCAGGTTGCGGGCACGCGGATGATCAGGATTCAGTTTCGGCATGTGAAGCAGTCTCGATGAAAGAACGGACAACAGAAGAAGCAGGCGGCGGGCCAGCCCACCGCCGCAGGATCAGGCCGTGGCCACGGCATCAAGCGCTAGCCGGGAGCGTCGGAATCCAGCTCTCGACCCACGGCAGCGCCGCGTCGTCGGCCATGAAGGTTTCCATGGCGTCGATCTCGAGGCGCTCGCCGTGACGCGTGGCGCCCAGGTCGGCCAGACGCTCATCCAGATGACGCCCCGCGCCACAGTAGGTCTCGCCGTAGGAGCTGTCGCCCAGGGCGATCAGCCCATAACGCAGCCAATCCAGCGCCGGAGACTCGGCAGACAGCGCATTGAGGAAGCCGGTCAGATTGCCCGGCACATCGCCACTGCCGGTGGTGGAGGTGACGAACAGCGCCAGATCAGGGCGGGCGTCAGTCAGGTCGGCCAGTGTCGGCTGGTCGAGCACCTCGACCGTGTAGCCGGCCTGCTCGAACAACGGTTGCACCTGCTCGGCCACATCCAGTGAACCGCCATACATCGTGCCGACAAAAATCTTCAGAAGCGCCATGCATCCTTCCTTATTCGAACGATCACCCGCCAGTGACGGGAACGTGAGTGCAGTGCGAAGAGTCGCGCAGACGCTCTCCGACATTTGGTCGCGATGGTAGCACAGCGCGCCTGCGAGACGCAGGCGGGCCTGGTGGGATGAATCGATAGCACAGCGCGCCTGCGAGACGCAGGCAGCAGAAGCTGACAGCCCTCCCTACACAGCGCCCCGCAAACGAAACAGCGCCACCGTGAAGAACACGATGGCGCTGCGAAGCCTTGCCAGTGAAGGATCCTGCGTTGCGAGCCTGGATCACGACCGCTGGCGATGACACCCTGTCAGGTGCGAACTTGCTGGCGCGAAGCCCTTCTGATCAGAAGCGGTAAGCCACTGACAGACGCACGTCACGCCCCGGGCTGGTGATGGCGCCCGGCATGATGCCGCGTGCACTGTTGGTTTCCAGGTAATAGGTGTTCTGGTCGCTATATTCCTTGTCGAACAGGTTGTAGATACCGGCCGTCAGGGTCAGGTCCTGCATGTCACGCGGCACCCAGCTGGCGTAGACATCGTGCGTGGCGTAACCGGCGCGCTCGCTCTGATCATCCGGCAGGTCGGTGAGGCGCTCGTAGGCGGTCACGGTCCAGCCGATCGTCATCTGCGGGTCAGCGAAGGTGTAGCGGTTGTCCAGGCTCCAGCGATCACCGGTCTGGTTGCCCAGGCCCATGTTGTCGACCACGGTCTCGCCCTGGTTGTCTTCCAGGTCCATGGTCAGGTAGCCCAGCGTCATGTCCCAGCCGCCGATGCCGTAGGTGGCCCGCGCCTCGACACCCTTGCTGGTGACGATACCTTCCATGTTGGTGATAGTGGTCACACCGCCCGAGCTCTCTTCGGTGATGTAGTTGTCGAAGTGGGTATCGAAGTAGGTGACTTCCAGGCCCGCGCGGTCACGCTGGGTGAGGAGGTCATTGCCCTTCCAGCGCGCGCCGACTTCGGTGCTGCGCGAGGTCTCGGCCTCAAGCCCCGGCTCAACCACCAGGCTCTCACCGGGACCGACACCACCATCGACCAGGATGGCTTCACGGCCCTTGTTGCCGCGTACCGCAGTGGAGTAGCCGGTGAACAGCTCGACGCCGCCGCCGACACGCCAGTTGAGGCTCGCGTTCGGGCTGACATCGGTATCATCCAGCGTCTCGCCATTGGCGTATTCGGTCTTGTAGTCATCGACACGCGCGCCGAAGGACAGGTCCACCGCGCCAAGCGTCATGCGGTGCTGGGCGTAGAACGCGAGGTTACGGGCCTTCTCGTCGAAGCCGCCGGTGCTGGATTCGTCGTAGACGTAATCGCTACCCAGCGTCAGACGGTTGTCCATGTCCTCGGGGCCGAAACGGAAGGTGTTGTTCAGATCGCCGCCATAGCTCTCGACATCGGCGTTCAGCTCGGCGCCGGTGGAAACCGTGGTGCGTTCCAGCTCGGTCTTGGTGTGGAAGACGTTGGTGTGCACATCCACCAGGCGCGAGCCCGGATCAAAGTCATAGTTGGCGGTATAGGTGTCACGGCTCAGGTCGGTATCGACCTTGGCATTGTTGAACTCCTGACACTCCATGTTGGGACGCACGCAGTAGATGCCGCTGTCCTCGTTGTGCTCGGCGCTGATGCGCAGGCTGTGAGCCCCCTGATCCAGCAGGCTGAACTTACCGAAGTAACTGCGCTGATGGCCGCCAGTGCCCTCTTCTTCATCACCGCCGCCAGTGCGGTAGTCATCGCTGTTGCGTGCGCTGGTCGAGAACAGCAGGCCCGCGTTCGGCGCGACTTCACCGTAGACGGACAGCGTGCCCTTGACGGCGTCTGCCGCGGACTCGGTGCTGCCCTTGACCATGCCGCCGAAGGTCTCACCCGGCTTGAGCAGATCCTGGGCATCCTTGGTAACGAACTTGATGCTGCCGCCCAGGGCGTTGGGGCCATTATCGGCGGCGCCCGGTCCGGCCTGGACTTCGGCACGCTTGAGCAGTTCCGGCTCGATGTTGAAGCTGGAGCTGTGGTGGAACAGGTAGCCGTTCTGGCTGGCACCATCAACACTGATGTTGAGGTTGGTGTCTTCCAGACCACGCACGTAGATCTTCTCGGACGAGGCGGTGGTGCCGCCGACGGTGACGGACGGCGTATCACGGAACACATCCTTGAGATCATGCGCCTGATGCAGGGCGATCTCTTCACTATCGATGACCGCCGTGGCGTTGAGGCGATCGTCCTCGATCTGCAGCGTGTCCATCTGCAGCGTCTCTGCATGGGCAGTACTGGCACACAGCAGCGCAATGGCTGCCACCAGCGGACGCGGAGTGAAAGCAGTGGCGCGGGAAGCGCTGGCTGCCACGCACGGAGTGAGGCGATCGGTCATGAGCGGAGGGTTCCCAAGAGTAATAATAATGATTCTTTTTTGCGAACGAGATGATGCACGCGTTTGCACATTTGCGTCATCAACACTCCCTGCAACGCCGCTCTGCAATTTCTGCAATCAATGCGCGTCACTTCTCGCCTCTTGCAGCGCCAGATTGTGGCTCTAACGCCAGAAACGCCCTGATTTGCACACTTTTTCACCCGTGCAGTCACCGGATTCACTTTTTTATCACCTGCCTGTCATCAGATACGGAACCATCGCCAGCCACTGACGTCTTAGCCGACATGGCTCGACAAATGCCTCTCCCACGCAAATTTCTCGCTTCACGACAGGGTTTCGTCTTGTGGAGATCGGATTTGCGCAATGTGTGCGTCTTTGGATGCAACACTACGGGCAGAGTGATATAGTTAGCGTGCTCAGATTAAGGGCGCTTGCTGTCACGCCGGACAGTGCCCTGTGATGGCCTCGGCCCTGAAGATATCTGCAGCAAATGCAAGACCTGTCGCCGCGCGCTGAGGTGCTCGGCTGGCAGTAGCGGTTGTTGATCGATGAGCGCGTCTTTGCCCGGGGGAAGCCCCCTGCGGCCTTAGGGGCACGGTCATCGACAGGCAATCCGTTGTGCAGCGACTGGCGCTGCAACGGGCCCGTTTGGCCCGTACAAGGTGGGTGTTTCCCTGACGGCACACCCCGACCCTCTGAACAACCGGACCTATTCGATGAGCGATATCGACGCCTATAACACCTTCCTGATGGTCGCGGACCTCGGCAGCCTGTCGCGCGCAGCAGAACGCCTGCGCCTGCCCAAGTCCACCGTCAGCCGTCGCCTCGACGCCCTTGAGGGCCGTTTCGGCACTCGCCTGGTCGAGCGTGGTCATCGTGGCATTCGCCTGTCAGAAGCCGGCGAGACCCTTTACCGTTACGCACGCTCGATGGCCAATCTCGATGATGAAGCGCATCGCGCCATCGAAGACCGCCAGTCAGACCTCACCGGTACCATCCGTATCCACGCCACGCCGTCGCTGGGTCGTCACTTCCTGGGTCACGCGCTGACCAGCTTCCTGTCGGAACACGAAGGCGTCGATATCAAGCTGAAGCTGTGGCACAACGGCCGCGAGATTCTCGAGAACCAGCCACACCTGGTGATCGGCTTCCCGCATCTGGCCGGCAGCACCCACGTCTTCCGCCCGTTGACCCACTGGCATCAGGCGGCCTACGCGGCCTCTCACGTCGAGAACCCGGAAGAACTGCCGTGGGGCGAGCTGGAACCGCTGGTGTCCGGCACCTCCCTCTCGCGTCACCCGGAAGACCCGCGCCCGAATCACATCCAGTCAGATGACCTCGAAGTCCTCACCGACTACGTGGCCGATGGCCTGATTCGCGCCGTGCTGCCGACCGACTGGGTCAACACGCTCAGCGAGCGCAACGGCCAGTCCTTCAAGCGTCTGGAATGCGACGAGATCCCGCCGGTCGAGATCGGCATGCTGCTGCCGCGTGGCCCGATCCCGACCCGCGTGCGCATGCTCGCCGACTGGCTCGCACGTGAAATCGGCAAGACAGAGCCGGAACGCGTCACCGCCAAGGCCGCCCGCCGCACCGTCAGCGAAGCCACCACTACTGCCGGTTGATGGCAGCATTGCGACGCTGGCTCTCACCCTCGTGGTGACATGAACCAGCGCGGCGCGCAGCAAAAAGGCCAGCCCTCAGGGGCTGGCCTTTTGCGTTCTGGCTTGTCATGTTTAGCATGTACTGAATCAACGACAGGCAGGGCTTCTCATGTGGCAACGCGACACTCTCACCCTCTCCGCCCGCAAGCGCGGTTTTCACCTTATCAGTGATGAGGTGGAGCAGGCATTGGCCGAAATGCCGCCGGTCAGTGTCGGCCTGCTGCATGTGCAGCTGCTGCATACCTCCGCCTCGCTGACCCTCAACGAGAATGCCGACCCTGACGTGCGCCACGATATGGACGCCTTCCTGCGCCGCCTGGTGCCCGGCAACCTACCTTACTTCCGCCACACGCTGGAAGGCGATGACGACATGCCCGCCCACGTACTCGCCAGCCTGCTCGGCACCCAACTCTCCCTGCCCGTCGAAGCCCGCTGCGGGGTCAACCGCCTAGCCCTCGGCACCTGGCAAGGTATCTGGCTTGGTGAACACCGTGACCACGGCGGCAGCCGCAGGCTGTGTTTGACGCTAAGTGGAGAATAGACTGACTATCCCCCTCTCACATTCAAACAACAATATAAATTCACATCAAAGTTAATACTTCAACTTATTCTTTTCCGCTTCATTTCTATTTGACTTTGCCCTCTAACAGAAATATTTAGCAAAGAAGACAATTTTTGCTTATCCTTAAAATTGACCGGAAACATATAAATATGACGCACAACAAGCTCTTTAACTATACGAACACAGACAGTATTGTCGCTTAATTTAGTCATACAGCTCTCAATACTATCAATATCAATCTTCTTGAAAAAATATAACTCTATAGACAACTTTAACAAGTGTAATGCCGGTGAGGGCTCTCGATCTTCAATCATTCTATATATTTGTATGGCTTCTTTCGAACCGACAGAAGTAGATATCTTTCTGACTACAGCATTAATAACCCCATAAGTTAAATGAAGATATGCATTTTCCGCAAACTTTTCAACCTGACTATTACTTAACTCAGGGTTTTCTTCTAAATGACTGGATATCACCTTAACAATTTCTTTCTTAGATGCATCTGAGATAACAATAAAATACTTCAAGAATCTTAACCCAGCATTGATTCCAGACTCTGCTAACAGGGTTAATGAATCCCTACGTAAAGATGCATGCCTATTCCTAATTATCTGGCCAGCAACCTCCATCCCCTTAAAAGTTTTATTGATATTTGCCAGAAGATCCGGTGACTCATCTTGGAATTCTTCATCAGATGTGCCTTCATGTTTATCGAGCTTTTCATTATACTCATCTCTTTCTCGCTGTATTTCACGTTGCTCAATAATCAACTCAGGTATTTGACGCATGAAGTCATCCATGAAGGCAAGCTGTCGTCTATCAAGAGTTGCCGAGAGATGCTCACTAAACAAGTTTGAAAGTACATCTTGTATCTTATTTATGACCCATGTTTCCTTTGTATGGTGAGTCACAAATATCAGTATATTTGCACAATCCTCGCGATGCATATTATCAAGCAGATAATCTACCTTAAGCTGAACTTCTTCATATTCAGAATACGCTTCAGAGATCTTCTTCCCCACAAAAAAATAATAGATATATGGATATTTAAAATCTATACTGAGACCTTTGTGGCACAATATAGAGTGCTTAACCAATTTTGGCATTACGACTTCTTGCTCTATATCCAAGTATAAATCACAATATTCGTCGAAAAATACCCTCAGCTGCTGACTATTAAGCCCGCCTTCATTAATAAAGATTTTCCAAGCAAGCTCAGTCAATACATTTAAGTATTTGTCGTATTCATTATCATGTATTTTAGCATTAGAAAATGCTTGGTAGATTAGCTGTTGATAGCAATGACCGTGTGATGAAAGCTCTAGACTCAGCTTAGAGTTGGCCTCAAACATCTGCAGAAGCATGAGTATGTAGATTGGTTTTGGCGGGACTATGTTTTTCTTTACTACAGAGTTAATAGCATCTTTCAGCTCGTCACATTTAGAGTATAGCTCTTCTTCTGTTATGGTCTCAATTACACCGAGTGATATCCAATTACGAATTAATTCTTCACGCTTTTTATTACCAAAAACCAGAATGTCAATTTTGTCAAAATCATCTAAGGCAGGGATCTCGTCTATAAGCAAAGAAAATGACGATTGAACTGTAAATATGCATTTGTCGAAAATATCACAGAGCTCAAGAATAAACTTGTCACGGAACTTTTTATTCAAATGAACCTTATCAAGATTATCAATAATAACAACCTTGCCAGGGGTTTCCAAATAGTTATCTAGAGTTATGCCCTCATATTGACGTGCCAACTCTTTAGCAATCAAACTTAGGACGCTCGAATCTTTAACTTCCTCACCATTAATTATCAATGGTATTTTTGAGCCAATCAGCAAGCTTTTATAGTAATACTTCAATAATGAAGTTTTCCCTTGTTGCTCATCTCCAGAAATGACAATGCGAGAGCAATCGTTTATAACATCCTCAGCACTTCCAAAAGACTTTAATTCTTTATTGTTTTCGTTTAACAACTCTACATCTGGCACTACATACACATCTGAGAGCTTGACTTTTTTAACATTACGGTGGGTAAGAGTGATTTCGGTATCTTCGATCCATTCATTTATACAAGGACTAACAACAAGGCCACCTTTATCACTTGAGATAAAAGCTTGCGACCTATTTGCCTTTGGAACAAATTCCTCAATATGTTTTCGTATACCAGAAACAACATTTAGCCAAGCTTCATCTAAATTACCCCATGTATCAACAGGCTTAGCATCTTTAGGCAAGCCTTGGAATTTAGCTATAGGGGAGCTTGACCAATCTGTAGAGCGGACAATTATTGGTATAAGTTGAGCCTGCCCAGCATCATGCATTTCAATAGCTTTGCTAGCTTCTATATCTATACAGTAGTCAGAACTCAAGAAAGATGAGCTGACAAGAAATAATATCAAGTCTGAATCTAAAAGATGGCTAGATATTTCCGCCGACCAATCGGACGCGGGAATAATTTTTCGGTCATGCCACTCTACTATATCTCCGTTCCTTACCAATCCTGATATATGCTCAACCAGCTCATCTTTAAACTTTTCATCTTTATGAGAGTAACTAATAAATACTTTTGACGGCATGTCTAATCCCTTTAACCTTAGAGTTGCTTTATCACAACAGCCAGCTTAAACCAAAAACGTTAAAATCCTTTAGAAAGATAGTAGCCCAACGCTTTTAGCATAATCCATAGAACAAATTTCAAGCATGAACACACTAACAATTTCTTGAATCTAAGGTCAGAGAAATAAAAAGTCCAGTCACAAATAGTCTTTCGCTTTCACCACAACTATATTGGCAACCGCCTCTCCCTCGGCACCTGGCAAGGCATCTGGCTTGGCGAACACCGCGACCACGGCGGTAGCCGCAGGTTGTGTCTGACGCTGAGTGGAGAATGAAAAAAGGCCGCGAGTGATCGCGGCCTTTTTGGTCTTCAGGGACTACTTAACACGGGCTTATCGCGTCGAGTCCTCGTCCCCTACCGTGCCACCCATCGGGTCGATGGCTTTGCTGGAGGGGTATTTGTAGGAGGCGAAGCGCACGGCGAGTACCGAGAGGGCGAGGAAGAAGATGCCGCCGCAGAGGTAGAGCAGGCCGATATCGGGGGCCTTGTGATGGGAGACATCGCCGATGAGGTAGCGCGTGAGCGCGGTGATGGCGATGTAGAGCAGAAAACGGATCGGCAGGTGATTGGTCTTGAAGTAGATACCGACCATCGCGCCGAGTTCGAGATAGATGAATAGCAGCAGGATGTCATCGACGCTGGCCGAGCCCTTGGCGAACATCTCGAAGAAGGCCGATACCGAGGCGATGGCAATCGCGCCGCCGATGGCGAACAGCCCGAGATAGTGAAAGCCTTCGACCAGCAAGTTGCCGATCGAGTTGGCTTGCTTGTGCATGCGCTCCCGATGCTTGTCCAGCCTGTTCATGCCGCGTGTCCTCAGACAGAGATGATGGGAAAGAGACTGCAATATCGGTGCCGCGGTCGTGATGAAGGCTAGTTTGGGCCATCAGGCCCGCGCAGGCGCTGCCCTACCAGCCGAGCGTTTGCTTGACGAAGGGAATGGTCAGTTTGCGCTGAGCGGAGAGCGAGGCGTTGTCGAGTTCGCTCATCGCCGCGAACAGGCCCGGCAGGCTGCGCGGCCCGCGATGCAGGATGTAGCGGGCGACTTCGTCGGGCAGTGCAAGGCCGTGATCACGGGCACGCAATTTGAGCGCTTCGAGGCGCTGGGCGTCATCCAGCCCCGAGAGATGGAAGGTGACGCCCCAGGAGAGGCGCGAGGCGAGATCCGGCAGGATGACAGGCAGCAGACGCGGCGCGCAGCTGGCACTGACCAGCAGATGCCGCCCGCCGTCACGCAGGCGGTTGTAGAGGTGGAACAGCGCCTCTTCCCAGCGCTGGCGACCGATCACCACATCCAGGTCATCGATGGCGACCAGGTCCATCTCATCCAGCCCTTCGAGCATGTGCGGCGGGAAGTGACCCAGCTCATTGAGCGGCAGATAGAAGGCACGCTTGCCCTGCTCGCCCGCCAGATGACAGGCCGCCTGCAACAGGTGGCTACGCCCACTCTGCTCGCCGCCCCACAGATAGACGAAGGGCTCCCCGCCGTCGGCAAGCTGCCCCTTGAGGGCCTCCGCCAGCGAGGTCGAGGTGAAGTGGTAGTTGTCGAAGGTCGCGGCGTCACGTACCCCGACGCCGAGTGCCATCTGTCCCTGAGTCATTGCCATCCGTCATGCTGATTGTTGTTGCCGTGATCTCGTCTCTCGATCACTGGGTATCCTCTGCCGCCGGCGGTGCTGGCTGATCTGCTGCTACCGCGGGGCGAGAATCACGCTGTTGGTCATATAAAGTACTGTTTTTATAGCGATCATGCAGATAACGCAAGAGCACCATGATCACGGCCGCCACCGGCAGGGCCAGCAGAATGCCGGTAAAGCCGAACAGCTGGCCGCCCGCCATCACCGCGAAGATGACCGCGACCGGATGCAGACCGATCTTGTCGCCCAACAGCAGCGGCTGCAACACCACGCCTTCCAGCAGCTGACCGAGCGCGAAGACCCCGCCGACCGCCAGCAGCGCCCACCACTCGCCGAACTGGAAGAAGGCCACCGTGGCCGCGATCAGGATACCCACGATGACGCCCAGGTAAGGCACGATGCTGGCAAGCCCCGCCACCAGGCCGATCAACAGCGCGAACTTGAGCCCGATGATCGCCAGGCCGATGGCGTAGACGATGCCCAGACTCAGCATCACCAGCAGCTGCCCGCGCAGGAAGGCGCCCAGCACCTCATCACAGTCATGCGCCAGACGCGTGGCGGTGGGCTCCATATGGCGCGGCAGCAGGCCCTGCAGTTTCTCCTTCATGCGGTCCCAGTCGAGCAGCAGATAGAAGGTGACGACGGGAATCAGCGCCAGATTGCCCAGCCAGATGGCCATCGCCAGCCCGGACTTGGAGACGGTACCCAGCAGTGCGGCGGCGAAGGTGCCGGTCTCTTTCCAGTTGCCCAGCAGCAGCGAGCGGACCTGATCGAAATCGGCACTGAAATCCAGCCCGGTGAACGCCTGGATTTCCGGCAGCACCGTCTCGCGTATCCAGTTGAAGACCACCGGCATGAAGCTGATCAACTGTGCCAGCTGGCGCCCGAGCAGCGGCACCAGAATCAGCATGGCGATCAACAGCACCAGTGAAAGCACGCTGAACACCAGCGTGACCGCCAGATGGCGCGACAGGCCCTTGTCTTCCAGCCAGTCGGCCAGCGGGTCACCCAGATAGGCGAGAATCATGCCGATGAAGAACGGCATCAGAATCGGTTCGAGCATCACCAACAGGCCGAGGAAGGCCACGCCTGCGGCCAGCAACCACCATTTACGCTGCATCTTCACTCCTTGAGACAAGCCGTGGGGCACTCGTGACGGCTGACTGCCGACGGCGCACGCATCACCCATTGTTGCCTGTCGCCGAGTCACCCACAAGACACGCGCCGCTCACGCGTCTGACATTGCCTCCCCCGGCGCCACCCAAGGTGCGACAAGGCCTGCCATGACTGGCGTGGCGGCCTTTTCACATTTTGATGCGGTTTTGTGAATCGGCACAGTGTCAGCTGCGGAGCGCAATGCTACAATAGCCGCCTTTCTTTTCCCGCGATCGATCGTGTCTCACCGCCCAGGCCGCACCGACAGGAACCTCACATGACGCAACGCCCCCAGGACTCCTCGCCCAGCAAGACTTCCTTGAGCTACAAGGATGCAGGTGTCGATATCGATGCAGGCAACGCCCTCGTCGAACGCATCAAGGGTGTCGCCAAGCGCACTCACCGCCCGGAAGTGATGGGTGGTCTGGGTGGCTTCGGCGCCCTGTGCGAACTGCCGGCAGGCTACTGCCAGCCCGTGCTGGTCACCGGCACCGATGGCGTGGGCACCAAGCTGCGCCTGGCCATGGACCTCAACCGTCACGACACCATCGGCATCGATCTGGTCGCCATGTGCGTCAATGACCTGGTGGTCGCCGGCGCCGAGCCGCTGCAGTTCCTCGATTACTACGCCACCGGCAAGCTCGATGTCGACATCGCCGCTGACGTTGTCACCGGTATCGGCGAAGGCTGCCTGCAGTCCGGCTGCGCGCTGGTCGGTGGCGAGACCGCTGAAATGCCGGGCATGTACGAAGGCAGCGACTACGACCTGGCCGGCTTCTGCGTCGGTGTGGTCGAGAAGTCCGAGATCCTCGACGGCAAGAAGGTCGGCGCAGGCGACGTGATTCTGGGTCTGGCCTCCTCCGGCCCGCACTCCAACGGCTACTCGCTGATCCGCAAGATTCTCGAAGTCGCCGATGCCTCCCTGCTCGAGCAGGAAATCGACGGCCAGCCGCTGGCTGACGCCCTGATGGCGCCGACGCGCATCTACGTCAAGCCGCTGCTGTCGCTGCTCAAGGAAAGCGGCCTGTCCGTGCACGCCATGTCCCACATCACCGGTGGCGGCCTGCTCGAGAACATCCCGCGCGTGCTGCCGGAAGACTGCACCGCCGAGATCGACGTCGCCAGCTGGAAGCGCCCGGCCGTCTTCGATTGGCTGCAGCAGCAGGGCAACGTCGAAGAGCACGAGATGCACCGCGTGCTGAACTGCGGTGTCGGCATGGTCGTGGTCGTCGCTGAATCCGATGCCACGGCCGCACGTGCTCACCTGGAAGCCCAGGGCGAGGCCGTCTTCACCCTCGGCACCATCCGCGCCCGCAACGGCATGGAAGAGCAGGTCCAGCTGGAGAATCTGTCCGCATGATCGAACCGACTACCAACGCCTCCAACGGTGACACTCTCGGCGGCTTCGGCAACGGTTTCGAGGCAGACGATGCGCCGGTTCGCCCGCGCGTCGTGGTACTGATTTCCGGCAGCGGCAGCAATCTGCAGGCGCTGCTGGAAGCACAGGAACACGACGAGCTGGGCGGCGACGTGGTCGCGGTCATCTCCAACAAGGCCGATGCCTACGGCCTGGTGCGTGCACGTGACGCCGGCGTCGATGCCGTGGTGCTGCCGCATGATGAGTACGAGAACCGCGAGCACTACGATGGCGCCCTGATCAAGGTGATCGAGCGTCATGAACCGGATCTCATCGTGCTGGCCGGTTTCATGCGCATCCTGTCGCCGATCTTCGTGCAGCGCTTCTTCGGCCGCCTGATCAACATCCATCCGTCGCTGCTGCCGGCCTGGCCGGGGCTGGATACCCACCGCAAGGTGCTGGAAGCCGGCGAGAAGGAGCACGGCGCCAGCGTGCACTTCGTCACCGAAGAGCTCGATGGTGGCCCGGTCGCGATCCAGGCCGTCGCCAACGTGCTGGACGGCGATGATGAGGCCAGCCTGAAGGAGCGCGTTCACACGCGTGAGCACCTGATCTACCCGATCGCAGTGCGCTGGTTCCTCGAAGGCCGCCTCAAGCTCGACGGCGATGTGGCCAAGCTGGACGGTCACCCCCTGCCGGTGGGCGGTCTGCGCCTTTCCCACGCCGATGTGGAAGAAGAGCTCAGCGATGAGCTGCCGGAAGGCGAAGAAGACTGATCAGTGACGCTACCTTGCTGGCAAGGCTGACTGAGCTGATAGCAAGTTGATAGCGCGCTGACAGCGAGCTGAAAACAGAAGACCCCGCGACATGCCGATGTCGCGGGGTCTTCTTTTTTCTACTGATTCACTTCTCTCTCGATGGCATTCGCTTTCAGAAGGTGTAACTCACCCCCACCTCCCCGCGCGCCGTCACCTCATCCCAGGTCTCGATGCCGGCGCCCAGATGCAGCATGGCATTGCGGCCCAGCTGCATGCGCCATCCACCGTCGACACGCAGGTAGTTGTCGCTGCCGCGATCCAAATCCTCGGCGCGGTAGGCATTGGTCGGCAGGCTCGCCAGTCGCACCTCGGCGCTGTCGGCGTCATCATCCAGACGCTTGCCGTAGGCCAGCTCACCGTAGAGGCCGAACCCCTCCGCGATGGCGCGGTCGACCATGAAGCCAGCCTCGACCCGGCGATCGCGCAGCGTCTGATCCGAGACGCTCAGGGCGTTGGCGGCGGAGCCGGATTCGGTGTAGCCATCGATGTCGGACTCGGTGTGGCGGTAGGCCACGAAGGGCGCGTTGTACCACAGCGAATCGGCAGCGGTGAGGCGATAATCGAGCCGCGCCTCGGCGCTGAAGCCATCGCCATCGGTCTCACCGGACAGGATGCGCGATGACTGGCCCAGTGCGACATGGCGGTCGAGGTCGTAATCGAAGTCGCCGTAGCTGGCCACCGCCTGGACGCCAAACCTGCCCAGCTGCTGACGCGCGAACAGGCTGAACACCTGGCCTTCCAGCTCAAGCTCACTGCCATCATCGACATCGAAGTCCGCATTGCGCTGACTGACGGCAATGCCGCCCCAGGCCTGACCGAGCGCGTTGTCCAGCGGCAGCATCACGCCGACACCCGCACCGCGCTGCTCGCTGTCAAAGCCCTGCTGGCCGCTGGAAGTCTCGCCATCGCCGGTGCCACCACTGGCCGAGCCGATGGCGAACACGCGCACGCCCTTGCCTTCGCCATCACTGGAGCGCTGCTTCTGCGCGCCGGGACGCAATTCATCGCCGAGGCTGCGCTGACTGGCATTGAGCGCCCCCGTGCCCAGCTGCGGTGCCAGCCCCAGTACCGAGGGCGCGGCGAGCATCGCATAGGCGTAGTCGGCCAGAATCTCCTGACCGGCGGTGGTCGGGTGAACACCATCATTGAACAGCAGCTTGTCGGGGTCTTCCGCAGCGCCGCCCAGCCCGTAGGGCGTGACGTTGCAGCTGTCCGAGAAACACACCTGGGTCAGCGGCACATCGCTGGCGAAGCCGAACTCGGCCGGTGATGCCAGCACCTCCTCGAGAATGCCGACGGTATCCAGGCGGATGATGTTGACCTCGCCATCCAGCGCCGCCAGTCGCGCGCCCAGCGCATCATTGAAGACGCCCACCAGCGCGGAGGTCCCCGCCGCCTGCGCCGCGCCCGCCGACTGGCCGGCCGGGGTGCTGCCGACATCCGGCAGGTTGGAGACCATGATGGTGGTGGCACCCGCCGCTGCCAACGCCTCCACCGCGGAGGCCAGATTGCCGGCGGAGGCGACCGCCGTGGCCGGCGAGGTGATCACGCCCTGCAGGAAGTCGTTGCCACCGCCGTTGACGTAATAGAGGGCATCCGGGTCGGCACTGCCGCCGGTGCTGACCAGATAGCCGTCCTCGACCCTGAGCACCGTACCGGCGCCCGGGCTGCCCGCGGGGATGACCACCTCGGAGCCATCTTCATCTGTCACCGAGGCCAGAATCTGCGCCGTGGTATAGCCGCCCACCGCGTAGTTGGTGCCGTCGCTGAAGCCGGCCAGCTGATAGATCACCGAGGTGGAAGGCTCTGCCGCCAGCCCCAGTTCCGTGGCCAGCAGCTGGGTCGAGACGCTGCCATAGGGCGAATTCTCATAATCCGGACCGCTGCGGTTGGTGAAACGCAGACTGTTGAGGCCACCCAGGGTGGTATCGGGGAACTGGCCGGCATCGCTCAGGCTGTCGCCGAAGAGATAGAGGTTGGAATAGGCCTGTGCGGGAGTCGCCAGCAAGGTGGTGCTGATGGCGAGAGCGAGACTCGTGAGAGTGAAACGTCGGGCCAGACCGCTGGCCGGAGGGAATACAGCGCGATGTGAACGCGATGGCATGGCGTGCCCCTTGCTTGTGGGAGGTATCCGTCCTGCAGCCACTCTGGGGGTGGCCTGCAGACAAGCATAGGCAACAAAACGAGTGATTGAATCACATGTTTCGTTCAACTTCCGGCTAAGACTCAGCGCCTTGCGAGCATGTCACGTTCTCGCGACCGCCATCGGCATCACGCATTCCACCGTCATCTCTCTCTTGTCATCGCCTCTTTCTTGCCACCGTCGCCACACGCCACAGGCAGACACAAAAAAAGCGCCTCCCGCAGGAGGCGCTCTTGGCTTGCCACACTATTGGCTTACCGCACGCAGGTCACTTGCGTAAATGCAGTAACCAGGAATGCAGCAAGAGCATCAGGTACGCGGCAGTGTCACGCCACGCTGGCCCTGATATTTGCCGCCGCGATCCTTGTAGCTGGTCTCGCAGACTTCATCGGACTCGAGGAACAGCATCTGTGCCACGCCTTCGTTGGCGTAGATACGCGCCGGCAGGTTGGTGGTGTTGGAGAACTCGAGGGTGACGTGGCCTTCCCACTCCGGCTCCAGCGGCGTCACGTTGACGATGATGCCGCAACGCGCGTAGGTGGACTTGCCCAGGCAGATGGTCAGCACGTTACGCGGAATGCGGAAGTACTCGATGGTACGGGCCAGCGCGAAGGAGTTGGGCGGAATCACGCAGGAGTCGCCCTTCACGTCCACGAAGCTCTTCTCGTCGAAGTGCTTGGGGTCCACCGTCGCCGAATGGATGTTGGTGAAGACCTTGAACTCATCCGAGCAGCGCACATCGTAGCCGTAGCTGGAGGTGCCGTAGGAAATCACACGGCGCTCATCGTGAAAGCGCACCTGATCGGGCTCAAAGGGGTCGATCATGTCGTGGCTTTCGGCCATGCGACGGATCCACTTGTCGGATTTGATGCTCATCGAGCGTACCTGACTGACTGATGGGGAGAGACGCGTGAGCGCCATGAAACGCGGGCCAGCATGATACCGGCCCGCTGCGTCGCTGGAAACCTCGGCACGCGCCACTTGCGCGTGGCGCGCCGGGCTCAGCTGAAGCTGATGCTCGGGCCTTCGTCCGCGCCGGCACTTTCCAGAGACTCGGCGACCTGACGCGCGACGGCGCGGAAGCTCGCGGCCACTTCACCGTCCGGCTCCGCGATCACGCTGGGACGACCGCCATCGGCATTCTCGCGAATGCTCAGGGTCAGCGGCAGCTGGCCCAGCAGACGAGTCTGGTACTCATCGGCGATACGCTCACCGCCGCCTGCACCGAAGACCGCTTCACTATGGCCACACTGGCTGCAGGTGTGAGTGCTCATGTTCTCGACCACCCCCAGCACCGGCACCTTGACCTTGCGGAACATCTCGATGCCCTTCTGGGCGTCCAGCAGTGCGATATCCTGCGGCGTGGTGACGATGACGGCGCCGGAGACCGGCACCTTCTGTGACAGGGTCAGCTGGATGTCACCGGTGCCCGGCGGCATGTCGATCAGCAGCACGTCAAGCTCGCCCCAGGCGGTCTGGTTGAGCAGCTGCTGGAAGGCGCCGGCGACCATCGGGCCACGCCAGACCATCGGGTCCTTCACGTCGACCAGATAGGCCATCGACATGGTCTTGATGCCGTGCGCCTCGATGGGGCTGAAGACCTGCTCACCGGCCATTTCCGGACGCTGACCACTCGGCACGCCGAACATCTGCGCCTGACTCGGGCCATAGATGTCGGCGTCCAGCAGACCGACCTTGAGCCCTTCCGCCGCCAAAGCCAGCGCCAGATTGGCGGTGACGGTAGACTTGCCGACGCCTCCCTTGCCGGAAGCGACCGCGACAATGTGCTTGATACCTTCCATACCTTGAAACTCCCGTGACGCCCTGCGCGGCGCGATGAATGTGGCGCGCAGGCGTCTGAACTGTCAGCGAAAAAGCCGTGGAACACGATGGGCACAGTATGCCTGCCACCGCTACACGGGCCAAGCCGATGAACCATGTCCAGATGGACAGTGCCCAGATAGACAATGCCCGGATGCATCAGTACCGATCAGCCATGACCCGGGCCGTGGACGCCATGCCCCGGGCCGTGGACGCCATGCCCTTGAGATCAGGAATCAGAAGCGCACGTCGACCGGCAGGAAGCGCCACTCGCCCGGCGCCATGCGGCCGAGTAGAATCGCGCCCAGACGCAGACGACGCACCTCGATGACCTTGAGGCCCTGCCCCTCGACCGCAGCGCGGATACCGCCCACCGGCACCCGCTTCATGGCGATGCGCAAACGGGTGTCGCTCTGCCAGCTGATGCTGACCTTGGGCTTGCGGCCGCGGATGTCAGCACACAGCGCGAAGCCGATACGCTTGAGGCCTTCGTCATCCAGCGTTCCTTCCACCTCGACGACGTACTCCTGCTCCAGCTGGTCCAGATCATCGCCCAGCTTGCGGATCACGCCACGGTTCTGTGACCACACGGCGAGACCGGATTCATCCTCGCCGAGCTCGGCCAGCGGCTGCTGGGACAGGAAATGCACCTTGAGCCAGTCGGCACCGCTGTTGTCGAGTGCACTGCGCGGCGCGCCGTCACGCAGGGTCAGAGGGTCCGGCAGCGGCGTGCCCGGCGGCTGATACCAGACCAGGGTCATCGGCGCGATGGGTTCCATGCTGGCCCCCTCGTCCACCGTGACGACCTGATCCGTAACCTTGAAGAACGGTGCCTCGATGACCTCACCCGCGACACGCACCACACCTTGCGCGATGAGATGCTCGGCCTCGCGGCGCGAGATGCCCTGCTGATGGGCCAGAAACTTGGAAAGACGGACGGGTTCGGTCATGGGGACTCTCGAGGCAGCGACGCAGGCAACAGGCAGAGCAGCAGCACGCAGAAGCGCAGATAGATGAAAAGAAGCGGGACGCCTGACAGGGTCATCAAGGCTGGCCCGCCATGATAACGGCATGCGCCAGGGATGGCACGGACGAGACGCACCGAAGATGCTAGGCTGCGGGGCCAGAAATCGGCGCGGCGCGCTTCGGCAGATCATCTGACGTGCCTCACCAAGTCCTGGGCTGCTCTCCGCCAGTTCATCTGTTCCACTACGCCTGGGCATGCGCCATCGCCACGCAACCGCGTGGTGACACTTGCGGAACCCTTTGCGCGGCAAAACGTCAGAGTTGCGTTGAAGCTCACTCTGAACCATACAGGGTCAGGGTCAGGCAAACTGATGCGCTTGCGCGTCAACTGTCGCTACCGAGGAAGCCGATGGCCAACGCTTGAGCCTCCGTCAGTGACACGCCAGCCGAAGGTGTACGATCAACCCGGCTTTACCCTGCGCGCCATCCCGCCTTGCTGCGCTTCCCAGGCCACGTTCACAGGTATCTTGCATGCGTTTATCTCCCACATCGCCCCGCCCGCTGACTCACACTTGGCGCTACGCCATCAGCAGCGCTCGCACGCTTCGTCATCTGGTACTGATCTTCGGCCTGACACTGGCCGCGGGCTGCTCCGCGCCGCACGCCTCGGACGCGCCTGCCGCACCGACCACCGCGGCCAAGGCAGCCGTCAAGGCCGAGCGGCTGGAACGCCTGCTGGTGCAAGGCGAAAGCGATGTGCCCGAGAGCCTGCTGCTCAGCAAGGCCGGCGCGCGCGCCATCGATCCCAACGGTCAGCGCCCGGTGGATGACCCGCTGACCTGCCTGGCGCGCGCCGCCTATTGGGAAGCCAAGGGCGAAGGCAGAAGCGGCATGCAGGGTATCGTCAATGTGGTGATCAACCGCGCCGCCGACCCGCGTTTCCCCGATAGCCTGTGCGGCGTGGTCAAGCAGGGTGGCGAAAGCGGCAGCTGCCAGTTCTCCTGGTGGTGTGACGGGCGCTCCGACCGCATTCGCGAACCCGCCGCCTACGCCGAGGCCCGCGACGTGGCCCGCCAGGCACTCAACCATCAGCTGGAAGACGTCACTGACGGCGCCCTCTACTTCCACGCCCGCTACGCCACGCCCTACTGGGCCAAGCGCTTCGTGCGCACCGCGCGCATCGGTCAACACCTGTTCTATCGCAACTGAGCGCGAGCCGCTGCTGCTGGATGACCACGGCAGAGAGCCAGCCGATACTTGCTCCAGACACCCTGCGATCAGAAGCCACAAACACGACGCCCCCGCTGCCATCGGCAACGGGGGCGTCTGCATGAGAGTGGGTGTCGCTTACTTGTCCGGCTGAGCCGCCAGCTTGGTGCGG
Organism: bacterium Scap17; assembly: GCA_013376735.1. Classification (NCBI taxonomy): domain Bacteria; species bacterium Scap17. Next base: position 2,750,092 of record VINJ01000001.1, read on the forward strand.
ATGAACTCGCTGTGACTGACATGCAGCAGGCCGGCAAGACGGCGGATGCGATGCTCCTCCTGCGGGTCCAGCTCGCCATCGGCCCAGGCCAGCTCCCAGAGCATGCCGATCAGCTCGCTGCGCTCCTCAAGGCTCATGTGCTCGTTGAGCTGCTTGACGAAGCGGTAGTGGTCCGTGGCCTGCTCGGCATCCTGCTCGGCTTGGGTCAGCAGGCTGGCAAGTTCCTCATCCCCCAGCGAGAAGCGCTCGGCCAGCTGGCGCGCCAGGGCTTCCCGCTCGCGCACATCGAGATGGTCATCGGCGCGCACCACCTCGAACATCAGGACGGCCATGGCGAGTTCCGGGCCGGGCTCCTCATTGGGGCGGGCGTTGCTGCCGGGCATCATCACCTGGCGGATGAGACGATTGATCTGACCGGCAACGGATAGCTGAGCTGGCATGCTGATCTCCAGGAACGGAAAATGTGATGTCCTTGAATTCTTCATGAGGGCAGCGGCACGGGTTGCAACCTCACAGTTGCGCACGGCCGCGTTGCCGGTGACGCGACGCGCCCTTCGCGCCGCCCGCGCCTTCGCGATATAGTAGCGCCCATCCCGACGGGGCGATGCGTTCGCCCCTTATCACGAGTCATCCCGGCGAGTGTCTGCGCACTGCGCAGCAGGCGCCCTTTACCGTCAAGACGAGGCCTCATGTCAGCGCGCAAGATTCTGGTTACCAGTGCCCTGCCCTATGCCAATGGGTCGATCCACCTGGGTCACCTGCTTGAGTACATCCAGACCGACATCTGGGTACGCTTCCAGAAAAGCCGTGGCCACGAATGCCATTACGTGTGCGCCGATGACGCCCACGGCACCGCCATCATGCTGCGTGCCGAGCAGGAAGGGGTCACCGCCGAGCAGCTGATCCAGCGTGTGAGTGACGAGCACCAGGCCGACTTCGCCAAGTTCGGCGTCGGCTTCGACAACTATCACTCCACCCACTCGCCGGAGAACCGCGCCCACAGCGAGCGCATCTATCTGGCGCTGCGCGATGCCGGTCATATCGCCACGCGCGATATCGAGCAGATGTTCGATCCGGTCAAGGGCCTGTTCCTCGCCGACCGCTTCATCAAGGGCACCTGCCCGAAGTGCAAGACCGAAGACCAGTACGGCGATAACTGTGAAGCCTGCGGCGCGGCCTACACCCCGGCCGAGCTGATCGATCCGGTCTCTGCCATCTCCGGTGCCACGCCGGAAATGCGCACTTCCACCCACTACTTCTTCAAGCTGCCGAACTTCGAGAACTTCCTCAAGGAATGGACGAAGAGTGGCCGCGTGCAGAGCCAGATCTCCAACAAGCTGCAGGAATGGTTCGAGGCGGGTCTGGCCGAGTGGGACATCTCCCGCGATGCGCCCTACTTCGGCTTCGAGATTCCCGACGCGCCGGGCAAGTACTTCTACGTGTGGCTGGACGCGCCGATCGGCTATCTCGCCAGCTTCCAGAACCTGTGCGAGAAGCAGGGCATCGACTTCGACAGCTACTGGAAAGCCGATTCCGACGCCGAGGTCTATCACTTCATCGGCAAGGACATCGTCTACTTCCACGCCCTGTTCTGGCCGGCGATGCTGGAAGGTGCCGGCATGCGCACCCCGACCGGCGTCAACTGCCACGGTTTCGTGACCGTCAACGGCGCCAAGATGTCCAAGTCGCGCGGCACCTTCATCAAGGCCGATACCTACGCGCAGTTCCTCAACCCGGAATACCTGCGCTACTACTTCGCCGCCAAGCTGACCTCCGGTGTCGATGATCTTGACCTCAACCTCGAGGACTTCACCGCCCGCGTGAATTCCGACCTGGTCGGCAAGGTGGTCAACATCGCCAGCCGCTGCGCCGGTTTCGTCAAGAAGTTCGGCGACGGCAAGCTGTCCGCGACCTGCGCCGAGCCGGAGCTGGTCGAGCGCTTCATCGCCGCTGGCGAAGGCATCGCGGCGGACTTCGAAGCGCGTGAATTCGCGCGCGCCATGCGCAAGGTGATGGAGCTGGCCGATGAAGCCAACACCTACATCGCCGACAAGGCGCCGTGGGCGATGGCCAAGGAAGGCGGCCGCGAGCAGGAAGTGCTCGACGTCTGCTCCGTGGGCACCAATCTTTTCCGCCAGCTGATGGTCTATCTGGCGCCGGTGATTCCGGAGCTGACCGACAAGGCACGCGACTTCCTGAACCTCGAGAGCCTCGACTGGGCCAGCCGTGAAAGCGTGCTGACCGATCATGCGATCAACAAGTTCAAGCCGCTGCTGACCCGTGTCGAGCCGGAGCGTATCGACAAGATGCTCGAAGCCTCACGCGAAGTGCTGGTCGAGGAGCAGAAGATCAAGGACGGCACCGCCAAGGCGGAAGCCGAAGCCGCTGCCGCACCGAGTCCGCTCGATGCCGACCCGATCGCCGAGGAGATCGACTTCGATACCTTCATGAAGACCGACCTGCGCGTGGCGAAGATCGTCAAGGCGGAGCACGTCGAGAAGGCGGCCAAGCTGCTCAAGCTGACGCTGGATATCGGTGGCGAGACGCGCACCGTGTTCTCCGGCATCAAGTCCGCCTACACGCCGGAAGCCCTGGAAGGTCGTCTGACCGTGATGGTCGCCAACCTGGCGCCGCGCAAGATGCGCTTCGGCGTGTCAGAGGGCATGGTGCTGGCTGCCGGTGACGACGAAGGCATCTACCTGCTGGAGCCGCACACCGGTGCCAAGCCGGGTCAGCGCGTCACTTGATACAGTGTTGATACAGTGATAATCCGCTGATTCAGCCTCACTGAAGCCCCTCAGCGCAACGCCCCGCCAGAGCCTCTCTGACGGGGCGTTGTCGTTCATGCGCCACATCCGGGCGGCGGAACGGCTACTCGTAACGGCGACCCGCGTGCTCCAGCCAGCCATCCACATGGCGGCCACCGGGATCATGGTGCGTCCAGTGGATCACGCCACCCTTGTCGGTCCATTCATATTCTCCATAGAAGCCGATGCGATCACCGACCTGAAGACTGTCGATGCGCGGCGCCAGATCGATGTTGTGCGCCACCAGAATGGTGGTGCCGCCCGCGATCCGAATCAGGAACTTCTGATGACGGCTGCCCTTGAGATCATCCCGGAGCAGACGTATCACCTCCCCCGTGCCACGTACCTGAACATCACTCTGCTGCGCACTGATGGCGCGCCTGAGTCGGCTTTCGTCCGCCGAGGAGGTGCCTTCCCCCTGCGTCGCCTCGGCCTGCGGCGACTGGAAGTCATTCCACAGCTGGGAAAGCGAGAAGTTGCCATTGCCCGTCAGCTGCGAGATGCCCGCCATCGCCACCACCAGAATGATGACCCATAACGGCCGACGGCCGCGTGTTCCTGTCCTGCGCATATCCCGCTCCTTGTGCCACCTCAGGGTGACGTGAAAGTCTCTGATCACGTCACAATCAATAAAAGTAATAAAGGAATTCTTCTTTATTACTTCAAGAACCAAGCAAAACGCGAAACAATGTCCGTCTCAAGCTGGCAACACTCCGCCTGGCTTGCCACGCTACAGGCTGTCGGCCAGCAGCATCTTGCGTATAATACCGCCGCGCTCGACGATCCCCTGCCCTGCAGCTTCCTGACAGCTTGCGGCAGCAACAGACCTGATCGCCTGCGAGTGCCGGCTCATGCATGCCGCGAGCACGGAAGCGCCTTCGAAACACCCTGACCGAGCGACGCCCCTGATGAGTGAATACCTTCTTATCCTGATCAGCACCATCCTGGTCAACAATTTCGTACTGGTGCAGTTCCTCGGCCTGTGCCCCTTCATGGGTGTCTCCAACAAGCTGGAGTCCGCGATGGGCATGTCGCTGGCCACCACCTTCGTGCTCACGCTGTCGTCGATGTGCGCCTACCTGACCTATCACTTCATCCTCGCGCCGCTGGGGCTCGAGTACCTGCGCACCATCGCCTTCATCATGGTGATCGCCGTGGTGGTGCAGTTCACCGAGATGGTGGTCAAGAAGACCAGCCCGTTGCTCTATCAGGTACTGGGCATCTTCCTGCCGCTGATCACCACCAACTGTGCGGTCCTCGGTGTGGCGTTGCTGACCCTGAACCGCAATTCCAGCTTCATGGAAGCCACGCTCTATGGCTTCGGCGCGGCCGTCGGCTTCTCGCTGGTGCTGGTACTGTTCGCCGCCATGCGCGAGCGCCTGGCCGTCGCCGATGTGCCGCGTCCCTTCCAGGGCCCGGCCATCGCGATGATCACCGCCAGCCTGATGTCGCTGGCCTTCCTCGGCTTCTCCGGACTGGTGCAGATCTGACATGCTCGAATTCTTCAACGACCACACGCTGGTCTCCGCCATCGTCGCACTGGTGGCCATGGCCGTCGTCTTCGGGGGCCTGCTCGGCTTTGCCGCCGTGGCCTTCAAGGTCGAGGGCGACCCCATCGTCGAGCAGATCGACCAGCTGCTGCCGCAGACCCAGTGCGGCCAGTGCGGCTATCCGGGCTGCAAGCCCTACGCCCAGGCCATCGCCGAAGGCGACGAGATCAACAAGTGCCCGCCGGGCGGCGAGAGCACCATCGCCTCGCTGGCCGACCTGCTGGGCCGCGAGGCCACGCCGCTGGATGGCGACAGCGACAACACGCCCAAGGTGGCGGTGATTCGCGAGGACGAGTGCATCGGCTGTACCAAGTGCATCCAGGCCTGCCCTGTCGATGCCATTCTGGGTGCCGCCAAGCACATGCACACCGTGATCGCCGACGAATGCACCGGCTGCGACCTGTGTGTCGAGCCCTGCCCGGTCGATTGCATCGACATGGTGCCGGTCGCCACTGACGTGCGCAGCTGGCACTGGCCGCAACCGGCGGGCCCGACCCGCGACAATGCCCGCTTCAGCGGCAATCTGATCGTGACCGATGCCGCCGACTCTACTGCCACATCTGCAAGGAATGTCGCCTGATGGTTCTGTCGTTACTCAAATCCATGGTGACTTCCTCACGCTCCGCTGCCACGGCGGAGGCTGGACACACACAGAAGGGTCAGGTCGCACCGCGCGTGTTCGACTTCCACGGCGGTATCCATCCGCCGGAGCACAAGGCGCTCTCCAACCGCTCCCCGTTGGTGGCCGCCCCGCTGCCCCGTGAAGTGGTGCTGCCGCTCAGCCAGCATATCGGCGCGCCCGCCCAGCCGCTGGTGGAGATCGGCCAGCGCGTCAAGACCGGCGAGCTGATCGCCCGCGCCCAGGGCATGATCTCCGCCCCGGTGCATGCCAGCATCACCGGCGTGGTCACCGCCATCGAGCCGCGCCAGATTCCCCATGTCTCGGGTCTGGAAGACCTGTGCATCGTGATCGAGCGCGAGGGTGAGATCGATGAATGGGCGCGCCTGGAAGCCTGGCGCGACTGGCGTCAGCAGGAAGCCCAGGACCTGATCCAGCGCCTGCAGGATGCCGGCGTGGTCGGCCAGGGCGGCGCCGGATTCCCCTCGGCGGTCAAGGCGCGGGTACGTGAACGCCACGCCATCGACACCCTGATCCTCAATGCGGCAGAGTGCGAGCCCTACATCACCGCCGATGACCTGACCATGCGCACGCATCCGGAAGCGCTGATCGAAGGGCTCGAGATTCTCGCCAGCCTGATCGGCCCCGAGTGCATCCTGATCGGCATCGAGGACAACAAGCCCGAGGCCGTCATCGCGCTGGAACAGGCGATTCGCGCCCGCCGCGCCGACAAGCGCCTGCCACCGCTGGATTCACGCCTCGAAGTCGCGGTGGTACCGACCAAGTATCCCTCCGGTGGCGAGAAGCAGCTGATCAAGCTGCTGACGGACCGCGAAGTGCCCAGCCGTGGCCTGCCCGCCGATGTCGGCGTGGTCGTGCACAACCCGGGTACCGTGCGCGCCGTGCAGCGCGCGGTGTGTTTCGGCGAGCCGATGATCTCGCGTGTCGTCACCCTGACCGGCGAGGCGCTGCAGCACCCGCACAATGTCGAGGCGCGCCTGGGCACTTCCATCGCAGACCTGCTGCGTCTGGCGGCGCCGGCGCCGACGGGCATCGCACGTCTGGTGATGGGCGGGCCGATGATGGGCTTCACGCTCGAGAGCGACGCCCTGCCGATCATCAAGACCACCAACTGCCTGCTGGCCTCCTCCCCCGAGTCACTGCCGGTACCGGCGGTCGAGCAGCCGTGCATCCGTTGCGGCATGTGCGAACAGGCCTGCCCGGCCGAGCTGTTGCCGCAGCAGCTCTACTGGTTCTCCAAGGCACGCGAGTTCGACAAGGCCGAGCTCTACAATCTGGCGGACTGCATCGAATGCGGCGCCTGCTCCTATGTCTGCCCCAGCCAGATTCCGCTGGTGCAGTATTACCGCTTCGCCAAGGGCGAGATTCGCAGCGCCCAGCATGAGGCGCGCAAGTCCGAACGCGCTCGTCACCGCTTTGAATTCAAGCAGGCGCGCATGGCGCGCGAGGAAGCCGAGAAGGAAGCCAAGCGCCAGCAACGCGCTCAAGCGGCCCAGAAGTCCGCCGCCGCTCGCGCCGATGCCAGCACCGCCGCAGACACGGCCTCGGCCTCCACAGCGACCGCTGCTGCCCAGCCGGCACCGGCCACCGACATCAAGGCCTTCAAGACGGCGCGCGCTGCGGCCAATATCGCCCTCAAGAAGGCCGAAAAAGCCCTCAAGGCAGCCCAGGATGGCGGTGAGAGCTCCGAGAGCGATATCGCCAAGCTCGAGGCCAACGTGACCGCAGCCAAGACCAAGCTCGCCAGCGCCAAGAGCGCCCTGAAGGCCGCCAGTGAGGCAAGCGAGTCAGCTGCCCCTGCGACCGCCGGCGCTTCGACAGGCGCTGCTGCTCCGGCAGCCGCAGCATCGGCTGTCGATCTCAAGGCACTCAAGACGGCGCGGGCCGCAGCCAATATCGCCGTCAAGAAGGCCGAGAAGGCCCTCAAGACCGCCCAGGACAGCGGTGAAGGCGATATCCCGGCCCTCGAGAGCAGCCTGGCAGAGGCCAAGACCCGACTGGCCAAGGCTGAAGCCGACCTCAAGGCTGCCAGCGAGTCAGCTGCCCCTGCACCGGCCAGCACTTCCTCGACAGGCGCGGCTGCCCCGGCAGCCGACCTCAAGGCGCTCAAGACGGCGCGTGCCGCCGCCAATATCGCGGTCAAGAAGGCCGAGAAGGCCCTCAAGACCGCCCAAGACAGCGGTGAGGGCGACATCGCGGCGCTGGAGGCCAGCGTCACCGAGGCCAAGTCCCGTTTGGACAAGGCTGAAGGTGATCTCAAGGCGGCGACCGACGCCGCTGGCGCTGATAAAGGCCCTGTGGCAAGCGCTGCGGCTGGCTCTGCTCAAACCACTGATACAGGTGCGGCTGGCTCTGCTCAAACCACTGATACATGTGCGGCTGGCTCTTCTGCCAACGCTACTACACCGGCAGCTGCGGCACCCAGCGCCGATATCAAGGCACTCAAGACGGCGCGCGCTGCGGCCAATATCGCGGTCAAGAAGGCCGAAAAGGCCCTGGCCCGCGCCAGCGAAAGTGGCGAAGGCGATATAGAGGATCTCCAGACCCTGCTGGCCACGGCCCAGGAAAACCTGCGCGCCGCCGAAGTGCGCCTCAACAGCGCGCAAGCTGGCAGCACTGACGCGACGCCTGCCGCCAAGGGCGCGGAAAAATTGGTTCCCGAGGTGCCCAAGCCCGCCGCGGGCTCTGTCGGGCGTGGCAGCATGGCCGGCAACGTGACGCTCTCGCAGGCCGAGATCGAGGCATCACGCGCCGAGAACCTCGCCAAGCGTCACAAGCAGGTCAGCATCGCGGTCAAGGCGGCCGAGGCGGCCCATCGCAAGGCGGAGGCGGCATTGAGCGAGGCGGATGACGAAAACCGTCAGCGCCTGACGACCAAGGTCGACCGCACACGCCGCAATCTGGAACACGCCCGCGAGTCATTGGCCGAGGTGCAGGCACTGGTGGACGCCCAATGAACGACCTGAGCCCAATTACCGCGCCAATGGCGACTCATCCTGAAGCACGCCTCTTGTCATTGCCCATTTACCGCAAGGATCTGACCGTCTCATGAGCCTGATGCATGCAAGCTCCCCCCATGCCCACGGGCCAACCGCTACCTCGCGCGTGATGGCCTGGGTGCTGGCCGCGACGCTGCCGGGTATCGCCGTGCTGTGCTGGCACTATGGCTGGGGTGTGCTGTTCAACCTCGTCTTCGCCTGTCTGGCGGGTGTCGGCCTCGAGGCGCTGCTGCTCAAACTGCGTGGCCGTCCGGTCAGCTTCTTTCTCAAGGACAATTCCGCGCTGGTGACCTGCGTGCTGCTGGCGGTGTCGTTGCCGCCACTGGCGCCCTGGTGGCTGGTGCTGACCGGCGTGATCGCGGCCATCGTGGTCGCCAAGCAGCTCTACGGTGGCCTGGGCCAGAATCCGTTCAACCCGGCGATGGTCGCCTATGCGCTGCTGCTGATCTCCTTCCCGGTCGAAATGTCGCGCTGGTCATCCCCCGATGGCTTCGCACTCGGCTTCGCTGACAGCCTGCAGCAGTTCTTCGGCGTGATCGCTACGCCAGATGCCCTGACCGGCGCCACGCCACTGGACGCCTTCCGCAACAAGGGTGAGCTTTCCAGCAGCGAGTTCTGGGCAGACCCGAGCCTGCTGCCCGCCGCCAACCTGCTGGCCTGGCAGCAGACGGCCATCGCCTGGGGCCTCGGCGGCCTGGTGCTGCTGGCGCGTCGCCTGATCACCTGGCATATCCCGGTGGCGATGCTGGGCAGCCTGGCAGTGATCTCCGCCATCTTCGCCTTCGTGGATGGCGAGCAGCACGCCAGCCCCCTGTTCCACCTGCTGTGCGGTGCGGCGATCTTCGGCGCCTTCTTCATCGCCACGGACCCGGTCACGGCGGCGACCTCCAACAAGGGCAAGCTCTATTACGGCGCCGGCATCGGCGTGCTGATCTACCTGATTCGCACCTTCGGCGCCTATCCAGACGCCATCGCCTTCGCGGTGCTGCTGATGAACTTCAGCGTGCCGTTCATCGATTACTACACCCAACCACGCAGCTATGGTCACAAGAAGGCCCGTCGCGGCATCAAGCTGGAGGACAAGGCATGAGCCTGACGCCTGATCAGCCCGAACAGCAAGCCCAGGCCGCGCAGGGCCTGAAGCACACCATCGCGCGGGCCGCGCTGGGTCTGGCGGTCTTCGCTGTCGTCACCGCCGGTGTGGTCGCCGTCACCCAGATGACCACTGCCGAGACCATCGCCGACAATGAGCGTGCCGCCCAGAGCGCGGCGTTGGCCGAGATCATCCCGCCGTCGCTGCACGACAATGACCTGCTCGACGCGGCCTTCGCCCTGCCGCCCTCCCGGGTGCTGGGTCTGGAGAGCGCCGATACCGGCTGGCGAGCCACCCGAAATGGCGAGACCGTCGCAGTGCTGCTGCCGGTGGTGACCGGCAAGGGTTACAGCGGCGATATCCGCCTGCTGGTCGGTATCCGTGCCGATGGCAGCGTGGCCGGTGTACGCGCCGTCAAGCACGCCGAGACCCCGGGGCTGGGCGACAAGATCGAAGCGCGCAAGTCCGACTGGATCCACGAATTCGATGACCAGACGCTCAGCTCGGTGGAGTGGAAGGTGCAGAAGGATGGCGGTGATTTCGACCAGTTCACCGGTGCGACCATCACCCCGCGCGCCGTGGTGGGTGCCGTTCGCCAGGCATTGATCTACTTCATGGCGCACCGCACGGCGCTGCTGGCCGGCGACAGCGAGACGCTGACCGCGACCCGCCGCGCTGCCAAGGCCCAACAGAGTACGCAAGCTCCCACCGCTGATGGCACGCTCACGCCATCAGCGCCTTCTGAACACGGCGGAGACGACCCTCATGAGTGATATCTCGCTTGGCAAGATCAGCCGCGACGGCCTGTGGGACAACAACCCGGCACTGGTACAGCTGCTGGGCCTGTGTCCGCTGCTGGCCGTCACCGCCAGCGTCGTCAACGCCATCGGGCTGGGGCTTGCCACGCTGCTGGTGTTGATCGGCTCCAACGTGGCGGTATCGCTGATCCGCAATCTGGTACCTTCTGCAGTGCGCCTGCCGGCCTTCGTGATGATCATCGCCTCCTTCGTGACCTGTGCGGAGCTTCTGATGAAGGCCTACACCTATGAGCTCTATCAGATTCTCGGCATCTTCATTCCGCTGATCGTCACCAACTGTGCGATTCTCGGGCGTGCCGATGCCTTCGCCGCCAAGCATCCCGTGCTGCCGGCGGCCACCGATGGCTTGATGATGGGGCTGGGGTTCATGGCCGTGCTGGTGCTGCTGGGTGGCATGCGTGAGCTGTTCGGCCAGGGCACGCTGTTTGCCGGCATGGAACTGCTCGTCGGGCCGATGGCCGCCGACTGGCAGCTGACGATATTCCCGGACTACTCCTTCCTGTTCCTGGTGCTGCCGCCGGGCGCCTTCTTCTGCATGGGGCTGATCATCGCGGGCAAGAAGACCATCGATGAGCGACTCGAGCAGCGCCGCAAGGCGGCCAACGCCGATGCGCCCAAGGTGTCGCGTCGTGTACGCGTGACCGGCACCATCTCCTGAGCCCCTCTCACACAGGCTGTCAGCCCGCTGGCTGACAGCCTGTGTCGACGACGCCCGCGCCCAAGCCCCTTTCCGCCGTACCCGAGATATCATGAACGCCCAGAAACGCCTCGAGATCTTCACCCGCCTGCGCAACGAGAACCCTGAGCCACGCACCGAGCTTGCCTGGTCAACGCCCTTCGAGCTTTTGATCGCGGTGCTGCTGTCGGCGCAGGCGACGGATGTGGGCGTCAACAAGGCCACGGCGAAGCTGTATCCGGTCGCCAATACGCCGGAGAGCATTCTCGCGCTGGGTGTCGAGGGTCTGAAGGAGTACATCAAGACGATCGGCCTGTTCAATACCAAGGCCGAGAACGTCATCAAGACCTGCCGCATGCTGATCGAACGGCATGGTGGTGAGGTGCCGCAGACCCGCGAGGCGCTGGAAGCGCTGCCCGGCGTGGGCCGCAAGACCGCCAACGTGGTGCTCAATACCGCCTTCGGCCAGCCGACCATGGCGGTGGATACGCACATCTTCCGCGTCTCCAACCGCACGCGCATCGCCCCGGGCAAGAACGTGCTGGAGGTCGAGCACAAGCTGATGCGCCATGTGCCCAAGGAGTTTCTGGTCGACGCCCACCACTGGCTGATCCTGCATGGCCGCTACACCTGTATCGCACGCAAGCCGCGCTGTGGCAGCTGTATCATCGAAGACCTCTGCGAGTACAAGGACAAGGTCGACCTGTAACGCCTCAAGGCACGAGGATTTGATGACCCCTTCATGACCAGGGGCTTGATGACTGAGGCTTTGTGAGCAACAGCTTGATGACTGGGACCTGATCACCAGGTACCTGGCACAAGCCCCGATCCTGCGTGGACTGCCTGTGTGGCCTGTCGTCGTGGGCCGCACGCATGATCGTTGATTGAGCATGAACCCCGACGCCCTGCCTATTCAACCGAGCGGCAACGTAGACTGGGAGCACAGACCGTCGCCTCAGGAACCTGCCATGACCGCACCTTCCGATGCCGAGGATCGCCGCCCTCCTCGCCCAGAAGGCTCCGACGATTCCCGCCAGCCTGATGACAGCTGCCTGCACTCGCGCCTGCAGGAGATGGCGTCACGTCTCGAGACACTTGAAGCCGAGAACCACCTGCTGCGCACCCTGGTCGACACCCACCCCGACATCCTGTTCATCAAGGATGCCAAGGGACTGTTCCGCTTCGCCAATCGCACCTTGACCGACTTCTACGGTACTACGCTCGAAGACATCATCGGGCGCGAGGATAGTCATTACACTGGCAATACCGAGCAGAGCCGCTTCTTCCGCCGCAGCGTGGAGCAGGTGCTCAGCAAGTTCGAGCGTGAGACGGTCTTCGAGGATGCCACCGACGGCACCACCGGCGAGGTCAACCATTTCCGCTCCATCAAGCTGCCCTTCCATGACATTCACGGCCAGCCGCTCGTCGCCGTTCTGGCACACAACATCACGGCAGAAGTCCGTGAGCATGAGCGCAAGACCCGCCAGATCGATCACATCTATGACACCTCGCTGGAAGGCTTCTGGGACTGGAATATCCTGACCAGTTCCGTGACGCACAATCGCCGCTGGTCACAGATTCTGGGCATCCCGGAGAGCGAGCTCAGCAACAGCCTGGAAGAATTCGCAAACCTGCTGCACCCCGAGGACAAGCCCGAGACGATGATCGCCCTCCAGGACTGCATGGCGGGCAAGACGGCCTATTATCACCGTCACCGCATGCTGACCCGCGGTGGCGACGTCATCTGGGTGATCGACAAGGGCGATGTCACCGAGCGGGACAGCGAAGGCAATCCGATGCGCATGATCGGCTCGATCACCGATATCACGCGTATCGTCGAATCAGAGGCCCTACTGCACCAGCACAGTCGCTTCGACTCGCTGACCAAGCTGGCCAACCGTGCCACGCTGATCGACAGCCTGCAGCAGGCCATCATCATCACCGATGCCCGTGACACCCACGGCGCACTCATCTTCATCGACCTGGACCACTTCAAGAAGATCAATGACCTGCTGGGGCATACCACCGGCGACCACCTGTTGATCGAGGTGGCCCATCGCCTGAGCTCCACGATGCGTGACAGCGATCTGGTGGCGCGCTTCGGTGGGGACGAGTTCGTCATCCTGGTACAGCCCTTGAGCCACGATCCACAGACTGCCTATCGCGAACTGGATGAGCTGATGGAGCGCCTGCGGCAGGTACTCAACCAACCCTATTCGCTCTCAGGCCCGCAGTCGCAGCCGCTGCAACATCACAGCTCGGCAAGCCTGGGCAGCATCATGTTCCATGATCGCGATCTGAGCGCCGAGGAGCTCATTCGGCGTGCGGATATCGCGATGTATCGCGCCAAGGAGGGCGGGCGCAACCAGACCGTCCGCTTTGACCCCAGCATGCGCGTGGAGCTGGAACGCGCCATACAGCTGGAAAATGACCTGCGCAGCGCCATCGATACCGAAGAGCTGTACCTGGAACTGCAGCCGCAATTCGATCGAGGGCTCAAGCTGGTCGGTGCCGAGTGCCTGTTGCGCTGGCGACACGCCAAGTTCGGCAATATCTCGCCCTATGAATTCATTCCGCTGGCCGAAAAGAGCCAGCTGATCGACAGCCTCGGCGACTGGGTGCTGAAGCAGGCCTGCAAGCTGCTGGAGGACTGGCAGAAGGGCACCGCCCTCGCCGGGCTCTATCTGTCGGTCAATGTCAGCGTCAAGCAGCTGGACTCCTCTCACTACGTCAGCAACGTCGCCAAGGCACTCAGCCAGCACACGCTGGACCCGCAATATCTGCAGCTGGAGCTGACCGAAAACGTCTTCGCCACCGATATGCCCGCCACGGTGGCACGCATGCACGAACTACGCTCGCTGGGCCTGCGTCTGTCACTGGATGATTTCGGCACCGGCTTCTCCTCCCTGACCTACATCAAGCACCTGCCCTTCGATGAGCTCAAGGTCGATCGCAGCTTCGTCAATGATCTCGAGAACGACGAGATCAACCGCCGCATGGTGGACTTCATGGTGCAGCTGGGGCGTGAGCTGGGCATGTGCGTAGTGGCAGAAGGCGTCGAGACCCCCAGGCAGCGCGATCTGTTACTGGAGATGGGCTGCGATGCCCTGCAGGGTTACCTGATGGACAAGCCGATGGCGATCGAGGCATTCACCGCCAGGTATCAGCTCGGATGACAGCGCATCCGCGTCTTTCATGGCACACTGGGGCCTCTTTTCTGTCTGGACATCATGCGTTATGGAAGACTTCTTCAACTGGATCGGCACCCAGCTCGGTGCCGCCATTCGCTTCATCGTCGAGGGCCTGGGCGGTTTCTTCGCCAACTTCGATGATGCCCTATCGGGATTCTTCAATGGCTTGACCGGCGAGCTGGGACTTGGCACATCGCTGTTCAGCCTGCTGGGCCTGGCGCTGGGGCTCTATCTGCTATTCAAGGGCATCACGACGCTGTTGAGAGGCTCCATCATCGGCGGACTATTGATGACCTTCATCGGCCTGACCTTCCTGGGCTGGATGATTGCCTGACGCGCAATGCCCCTGAAAGCGACGGTCCTGAAGCGATGACCGTGAAGGCGATGCCCTGGCGGGACTTGCGCCAGGCGCGTGACATGAAAAAGCCCCTGCCGATTGGCAGGGGCTTTTTCATGTCAGCGGCAGTCATCATTATGTGCGCGATGACTGCCGTCTGTCTCCAAGGGTCAGCTCAGAGGATCAGGCCAGTGCCTTCTCCACGACTTCATACAGGTTGTTCGAGAGCTTCTCGCCACGGATACGCTCAAGCTCTGCCTTCATCAAGTCCTGACGCTTGGCATCGAAACGCTTGTAGCGTGTCAGCGGCGTGATGATGCGCGCCGCGATTTCCGGATTCAGTCGATTGAGCTCGATGACCACATCCGCCAGCAGACGATAGCCTTCGCCATCGAGACGGTGGAAGTTGACGCGGTTCTGGCCGGCGAAGGCGCCGATCAAGGCACGCACCTTGTTGGGGTTGGTCAACGAGAATGCCGGATGCTCCATCAGGAAGCGCACGCGGTCCAGCACATCGGCCTGCGGACGCGTGACCTGAATAGAGAACCACTGGTCCATCACCAGCGGATCATGCGACCAACGCTCGGCGAAGGACTTGAGCGCCGGGTCACCCAGATCGGTGCGTGAGGAGTGCACCAGCATCGTCAGCGCGGCACGCACATCGGTCATGTTGTGGGCCGCCGCCAGCTGGGCCTGGGCCAGACGCACGCCCTCCTCGTCCTCGATGCTCATCAGATAGCTGAGCGCGGCATTCTTGAGGCTGCGACGCGCCATCTGCTCGAAGGTCGGCGCGTAGTCGCCCTGCTGCGCATTGGCGTGATAGAGCGCCACGAAATCGTCGCGCAGCGCACTGGCCAGCTGCGCCTTGGCGGTCTTGCGCGCCCAGTGGATGGCATCGACATCGACGACACTCTGCTGCTCGGCGATATAGGCCTCCGAAGGCAGCGTCAGCATCTCGGCCAGCACCGCACGATCGGAAGTGTCGCTCTGGAGAAGGAAGCGATAGGCGGCCAGCAGGCGCTCATCCAGCTGGGCCTCGTGCTCGCCACGCTGCCAGGCCGCCATCAGGTCTTCAAGCGCTGCCATGGCCAGACGCTGGCCGGCATCCCAGCGGTTGAAGCCATCGCTGTCGTGCTGCATCAGGAAGGCCAGCTGCTCACGGCTGTAGTCAAAGGCCAGCTTGACCGGCGCAGAGAAGCCACGCAGCAGCGACGGCACCGGCTCGGCATCGCCGGCAAGGCCGGTGAAGACGAAGGTCTGCTCGGCCTCGGTCAGCTCCAGTACGGTTTCCGTGCCCAGCGCTTCGCCATCGAGGGTCAGCGTGAGATCGCTGCCATCGGCGCCGACCAGCCCCATGCGCACCGGAATCACCAGCGGCAGCTTCTCCGCCTGCCCTGGCGTGGGCGGCGTGGACTGACGCAGCGTGAGGGAATAGGTGCCAGCCTGGGCATCGAAGGCGCCACTGGCGGCGATGTTCGGCGTTCCGGCCTGGGAGTACCAGCGCATGAACTGGCTGAAGTCGCGGCCGGAGGCTTCGCTCATCGCGCTGATGAAGTCCTCGATGGTGGCGGCGCTGCCATCGTTGCGCGCGAAGTAGAGATCACTGCCACGGCGGAAGGCCTCTCCCCCGAGCAGATTGGCAACCATGCGCACCACTTCGGAGCCCTTCTCGTAGATGGTCAGGGTGTAGAAGTTGGAAATCTCGATATAGGAGGCCGGGCGCACCGGGTGTGCGGTGGGGCCGGCATCTTCGGCGAACTGCGCGGTACGCAGCATGGCGACGTCTTCGATACGCTTGACCGGCGCCGAGTTCATGTCGGCGGAGAAGGTCTGGTCACGATAGACGGTGAAGCCTTCCTTCAGGGACAGCTGGAACCAGTCACGGCAGGTGACACGGTTGCCCGACCAGTTGTGGAAGTACTCATGCGCGACCACCCCTTCGACGCGCTGGAAGGCGGCGTCGGTGGTGGTATCGGGGTTGGCCAGCACGCAGGCGCTGTTGAAGATGTTGAGGCCCTTGTTCTCCATCGCGCCCATGTTGAAGTCGTTGACTGCGACGATCATGAAGATGTCGAGATCGTATTCTCGACCGTAGACTTCCTCATCCCACTTCATGGAGGCCTTGAGGGAGTTCATGGCGTGCTGGGTCTTGTCGAGATTTTCCGGCTCGACCCAGATTTCCAGAGCGACGTCACGGCCACTCATGGTGGTGAAGCTGTCGTCATGCTTGACCAGGTCACCCGCCACCAGCGCGAACAGATAGCACGGCTTGGGGTGCGGGTCCTGCCAGGTGACGAAGTGACGACCGCCCTCGCGCTCGCCACGCTCGATGGGATTGCCGTTGGAGAGCAGGATCGGGTAGCTGTCCTTGTCGGCGATGATGGTGGTGGTGAACACCGACATCACGTCCGGGCGGTCCGGGTAGTAGGTGATGCGACGGAAGCCTTCGGCCTCGCACTGGGTGCAGAACATGCCCGAGGACACATAAAGCCCCTCCAGCGCGGTATTCGCGGCCGGATCGATCACCACCACCGTCTCGAGCTCACAGCGGGCCGGCAGGCCGGCCAGCGTCAGGTGAGTCTCGTCGAGCTTGTATTCGTCGCGGCCAAGCGCTCGCCCATCGACACGCACGGATTCCAGCGTCAGATGCTCGCCATTGAGCACCAGCGGCGGCGTGGCATCACTGCCCACGGCGGCATCGGGATTGGCCTCGAGGGTCAGCACGGTCGTCACACGGGTCGCGGACGGTGCCAGATCAAACGTCAGGCGGATGTCCAGCACACGCCAGGCGGGTGCCTGATAATCGGCCAGATGAATCGCAGCAGGTTGTGACATCAAAGACTCCGCAATCAGCGCCGCGGGAGAGGGCTCCTCACGGCAGAAAGACAGCGGACAGCGAGGGAGCAGACACCTCACCTGCCCGCGATGAAGCGCTCATTCGCGCGGAAGGGATTCGCCACTGACGGCAAGGTTCGCCCCCTCGCCCTTGGGCTCCGGGCGCGTCGCCAACCAGAGTGCCAGCAGCGACAGGAAGACCAGCAGCGAGACCTTGACGGCCAGCACTGAGACGGTGAACAGGATGATCAGCATCGAGACGGCCAGCATGCTGACCGCCATGATGCGGGCGCGCAGCGGAATGGCGCGTTCGCGCTCCCAGGCCACCAGTGTCGGCCCGATCTGGGGATGTTCCCGGATGTAGCGCGCAAAGCGCGGTGAACCTCGGCTGGCACAGGCCAGCGCCAGCAGCATGAAGACGGTGGTGGGCAGCAGCGGCAGAAACATGCCAGCGAAGCCGATGCCGAAGAACAACCAGGCCAGGCCAAGCCAGCAGATACGCTTCATGCGCCGAAAGATCATCATGTCGAATCCTCACCACCTGCGGTCACACACCTTGTGCTTCCTGCTATCAGTCAAACGCCAAGTCGTGCATGGGAAAAGTACTTTCTGACTATCCGCCTGATAGCAACTGCGTGCATGGTAACGGGCTTGCCGATATCGCGAAAGGCCACGCCCCCGCCAGGGGGCGTGGACCGGTGTCTGCGCCGGATTCGACGCCGCAGTCGGGCTGCGCTCAGTCGGGCTGCGCTCAGTCGGGCTGCGCCAACTGCCAGAGACGCATGATGGCCTCGCAGCGGTCAGCCAGCAGCTCCGGGGTGCGCGCCAGCGCCTGCTCAAGCGGCATGGCACTGTCACACAGCGTGAAGACGGCACTGACCCCTTCATCATGGGCGGCTTGCCAGCCCTCGGCCAGTCGCCCCGCCAACACGATGGCGGGCACCCCGGCGACTCGCGCGGCTCGCGCCGCACCGATGGGGGTCTTGCCGCCCAGGCTCTGGCCATCCAGACCGCCTTCCCCGGTGATCAGCAGATCACAGCCCACCAGACGCTCGCTCACCTTGAGGCGCTCCATCACCAGCTCGATGCCCGGGCGCAATTCACCATGCAACCAGGCCGCCACCGCGAAGCCCATGCCGCCTGCAGCCCCTGCACCGGCCAGCTGTTGCTGATCCGCACCCAGCACTTCAGCGCTGAGGCGAGCGAAGTGGGCCAGTGCCGCATCCAGCTCCTCGACCACCGCGGCATCGGCGCCCTTCTGCGGGCCGAACACGGCGCTCGCGCCGCGCGGGCCACACAGGGGGTTGTCGACATCGACCGCGGCAGACACCTTGAGGTTGGCCAGGCGTGGGTCCAGCGCAGTGACGTCAAGGCTCGCCAGACGCGCGAGGGCCGCGCCTCCCGCGGGCAGCTCTTCCCCCTCAGCGTCGAGCAGACGCAGCCCGAGCGCGCGCAGCATGCCGCTGCCGCCATCGTTGGTGGCGCTGCCGCCCAGCGTGATGATCAACCGCTCGGCACCGGCGTCCAGCGCCGCCAGGATCAGCTCGCCCACGCCATGCGTATCGGCGACCCGCGCGTCGCGCTCATCAAGGCTGACCAGATGCAGGCCACTGGCTTCGGCCAGCTCGACGATGGCCGTGCGGCTACCCGGCTGCCAGCCCCACTGGGCGGTGACCTCACGTCCAAGCGGATCTCGCACCTGAGCGCTGCGCGCCTCGATGGGGTCTGCTTCACTGGCTGCCGCCAACAACGCCGCCAACGTGCCCTCACCGCCATCGCCCAGCGGGCAGAGGTCGATCTGTGCCTCGGGCAGTACCCGGCGAACACCACGCGCCATGGCGTCGGCGGCATCACTGGCTGCCAGAGCTTCCTTGAAGCTGTCAGGAGCAATCAACAGGCGCGGCGCACCGGCAGAATTTGAGGAACCAGAAGTAGCGGAGACAGCAGCAGCGGAGACAGTCATGCAGACATTCCTTGTCGAAGGTGAAGGAGCGAATGGGGTGACTCAGTGCAAGATATTCCCATGATACGCTGTCATTGGTGCCATGCGGGACCCTGAAACGCAAACTGCCACCCGTCGGTCTCCCGAGGGTGGCAGTGGCAGCTCAGGCTGACAGTGGCGCTTACTTGACCAGACGCGTCTCGGTGGGCGCCAGCGTGACCTTGCCTTCGCGCTTCAGGTGACCGATGGCGCGCTTGAAGTTGGCCTTGCTGGCACCGAAGGCTTCACTGATGGCTTCCGGCTCGCTCTTGTCGCCCAGCGGCAGCACGCCCTGACTGGCTTCCAGCGCGGCCAGAATGCGGTCCGCCAGCTGCTGATGGCCAGCCGGGCCCGGCGCCTGCGGCGTGAGATCGATATTGCCGTTGCCGTCATTCTTCAACACCCACAGACGCAGACGGTTGCCGATGCGCAGACGCGTGAAGATACGGTCGTGGTGCACCAGGCCCCAATGGGCGTTGTCGATGATGATCTTCATGCCCAGGTCGGTGCGCGCAGCGACCAGACCGGAGACTTCCTGGCCCACCGCGTAGGTGGCCGGGGTCTTGTCGAGCCAGCGATCCAGTCGCATCGAGGCGACCATGCGGTCACTGTGCTTGTCGAGACCGACGTGCACCATGGCGAACTGACCGGCCTTGAGCTCACGCTTGCGCTCGCCGTAGGGCAGCAGCAGATCCTTGCCCAGGCCATTGTCGAGGAAGGTGCCGATATCATTGACCTCGACCACCTTGAGCGCGGCGAATTCACCGACCATGGCACGCGGATAGCGCGTAGTGGCCAGCAGGCGGTCTTCATCATCGAGGCTGACGAAGACGTCGACTTCGTCACCGATGTCGGCCCCCGCCGGAATGAAAGGTGTCGGCAGCAGGATTTCCCCGCGATCTCCACCATCAAGGAAGACGCCGAAGCCGACCCGCTTGGTGATCGTCAGGGTGTTGCGCTGGCCGATAGCGAGCGGAGCAGACATATAACCTCTCTTTGCGCGTAGGCGGGTGCCGTAGCGGCCCGCATGGCGCAGATATCACGTACGAATAGGGTGAAACGCTTTGAAAGCGACGCGTCCGGTCGTCTCGAGTGATGCACCGAGCTGGACGAACGTAGCCCCAGCGACGAGACATGACGCTTTCAAAGCGAATCCGTTGATCCAGAAAACATGCGAGTCAGTGACTCTCACGACACCGCAAATGAGCGAGTCAAACGAAGACAGCACCGCACGCCGATAGCGAACGGTGCTGATAATGGCGACCGCCAGTCACTTGCGCGCTGGATCAGTCGCGGAAGTTGTTGAACTGCAGCGGCAGCTCGATACTCTCATCGCCCTTGAGCAGTGCCATGGCGCCCTGCAGGTCGTCACGCTTCTTGCCGGTGACGCGGACCTTCTCGCCCTGGATCTGCGCCTGGACCTTGAGCTTGGCATCCTTGAGCGCCTTGACGATCTTCTTGGCGGTCGGCTGGTCCAGTCCCTGACGCAGCACCAGCTGCTGACGGGCACGCACGCCAGCGGTGTCGGCGTCCTTCTCTTCCAGGCAGCGCACGTCGATGCCGCGCGCGATCAGACGGCCCTTGAGCAGTTCGACCATCTGACGCAACTGGAAATCGGCATCGGCTTCCAGATTGACGTTCTCTTCCTTCTCGAGTTCGAAGCTGGCAGTCACGCCCTTGAAATCGAAGCGCGTCGCGAGTTCGCGATTGGCCTGATCGACGGCATTCTGAACCTCGTGCTTGTCGAGTTCGGAGACAATATCGAATGACGGCATGGGAGCGATTCCTTTGAAGCCATGAAGAATAAACAGCGCATCCTAGCCCATGGGGGCCACGCGCGCCATGCCCCCGGCTCAGGCGGCGCCGGCATTCACCGTCGAGGGCGACCCCGGGTGCGCTTCACCGGCATCACCGGCCGCGAGTTTTTGAGCCACCGGCGCCGGCGAATCCAGCGTCAGTGCCTTGCGCATCTTCCAGGCGGCCGCCCCATCGGCATAGTAATCGCGCAGGCGACCACACTTCTCGAAGCCGTGACGCTCGTAGAGTGCGATCGCCGCGCCATTGCCGGTGTGCACCTCAAGATCGAACTGCGTACAGCCCTGGGCGACGGCCAGCTGCTCAAGCGATGTCAGCATGCGCTGGGCAAGGCCGCGGCCACGCGATTCCGGATGCAGGCAGAAGGAGTAGAGTCGCGCCCGGCGTGAATTGCTCCGAAACAGCACGGTACCGTAGCCGAGCACGCTGCGCAGCGGCGTGGCGTCATCACGCTCGACGCTTCCGGCTGGCCATAGCGCCGCCATGACATCGTCCACCGCCGGTACGGACGGAATGACATCGTCATCGGGCTGGATGATCACCAGGGTACGGGCATGGGCACGCAGAATCAGATGGGACAGCTGACGACGACTGAACCAGTCGCTGTCGAAACTGACTTCCTCGAGCTCTACCAGAGCATCGAGATCGGCCCGGATGGCCGGGCGCAGAATGGGGGTCATGGTGCAGGCTCTCCCGCCTGTCAGCGCCCTGACGCTGCTTGATGTTCAGCGTGTCGCGGGGCAGTAGCAATGCGCTGCATTCTGGGCATGCAGGCGCGTCTTGTCTTGGTCTCTTTGCATGAAATTATTTCACTTTCCAGCCTATTGCGATGACGGAGATTGTTTCTCATGATGCGCGCATTCGGCACCGCTTCGGTGCCCGCCTTGCGAGGCTTCGCAATGTCCCGCCTGCGTATCGTGGTTGACCGTGTGTCTGACTGGCGCGCCTTCTATCCCAGTGATGATGTCATCAGCGCCCATGACTTTCTTTCCGAACTCTCAAGCGATGCGCCAGCCCAGCGCGCCGACGATGCGCCGCAGCCCGCCACCCACGTCATCAATCTGTGCGGCGGGCTGGATTATCTGGGCATCGGCTATTATGTCTCGCTGCTGGCCCAGGCGCGCGGTCAGAAGGCGTTGCCGTCAGTGGAGACCCTCAATCAGCTGTCACGCAAGTCGCTGATCGACATGGAACTGGGCGGCATCCGCGTGCTGCTCGAGGAGCTGACACGCAAGGGCGCCCTGCCCGCCCCGCAAAACGTGACGCATGGGGCTGGCAAGCCGCCACGACTCGACCTGCTGCTGACCTTCGGCGAGAGCGCAGACCCCGCGCTTGCGCGTCTCGCACGCAAGCTGTTCGAGCGCCTGCCCTGCCCGCTGCTGGAGGTGCGTCTTGAAGGCCGAAGCGATCATTGGGTGCTCAAGCGGGTGCGCCCGCAATCCCTGAGCCACCTGGCAGCGGCGGATGAAGACCGCTTCGCCCAGGCGCTCAATCGCCATTCACGCAAGGTGTGGCGCACGCCCAAGGCCCGCCGCCATTACCGTTTCGATCTCGCCATGCTGGTCGACCCGGACGAGGCGCTGCCGCCGTCGAACCGCACCGCGCTCAAGCATTTCATCCGCGAAGGACGGCGCCTGGGCATCGATGTCAGCCTGATCACCCGGCGCGATGAAGGCCGTCTGGCCGAGTTCGATGGCCTGTTCATCCGCGAGACGACCAGTCTGGATCACCACACCTATCGCATGGCCAAGCGTGCCGAGCACGAAGGGCTGGTGGTGATCGATGACAGCCAGTCGATTCTGCGCTGCACCAACAAGGTCTTCCTGCATGAGCTTCTCAAGGCACGTGGTCTGAGTGCCCCGCAGGGTCGCCTGATCCATCGGGGCGAACTGCGCCAGCTGGCCGAACGCGGTCAGCACATGCGCTACCCGCTGGTGATGAAAGTGCCGGATGGTGCCTTCTCGCGCGGCATCGTCAAGATCGATGGCCCGGAGACACTGGTACGCGAAGCCGAGCGGCTGTTCCAGGATTCCGCCCTGCTGCTGTTGCAGGAGTGGCTACCGACCGAGTTCGACTGGCGCATCGGCGTGCTCGACGGCAAGCTGCTGTTCGCCAGCCGTTACTACATGGCGCGCGGCCATTGGCAGATCTACGACCACAGCGGCGCGCGTACCCGCTCCGGCGGCTTCGCGACGGTCGACCCGAGCGAGGTGCCAGCGGCCGTGATCAAGGCGGCCCTGAAGGCGACCCGCCTGATCGGCGACGGCCTCTACGGCGTCGACTTGAAGCAGCTGGAGGACCGCGTGGTGGTCATCGAGGTCAACGACAACCCGAATCTGGATGCCGGAGTCGAGGATGTGGTGCTGGGACGCGAGCTCTACCGGCGCGTGATGCAGGTCTTTCTGGCACGCATGCAGGCACGCCGTCAGCCCGTGCTGGGCTGACGTGGTCCTGGTCCGATCGCGAAGCGCCCTGACACGACACGGCGAAGCGTCCTGACACGACGTAGCGAAACGCCCTGAAACGACAATGCCCGCGCTCCTGTGAAGGAGCGCGGGCATTGTGCTGCGAGCGTCACGCAATCTCAGGCGTGGATCATGCCTCGCCGAGCTGGGCCTCGATCTCGTAGCCGGTGAACTTGCGCAGATTGATCACGCCGCTGTCGAGAATCAGATACTGCCCCTTGAGGCCTTCGAGCACGCCTTCCACTACCGGCGTCTTGTCAAAGTTGAACGAGGTGACCTTGGTCGGCGCGCTGCGCACCGGAAACTCGAAGGCCAGCGCCGTGGTGTCCAGCACCCGGATGGCACCCTCGCCGCAATGCGCCTGAAGCGCCGCCAGGCCCTCCGACATCTGCTCGAGCAGCGCATCACGTTCCGCTTCCAGATCCAGCTCGGCCACATCGCCCTTGAGCATCGCCCGCCAGTTGGTGCGGTCGTTCAGCGCCTGCTTGAACAGCACCTCGACCAGCCCCGACTGCAGGCGATTGGACACCTCGACGATGGGCAGCGCCTGGATGGCACCCTGATCGAACCAGCGTGTCGGCATCTGGGTCTTGCGCGTGATGCCGACCTTGAGGCCGGAGGAGTTGGCCAGATAGACGATATGCGGCTGGAAGCAGTGCTCCTCGCCCCACTGCGGATCACGGCAGGTACCTTCGGCGTAGTGGCAGGTCTCCGGCTTCATGATGCAGCCATCGCACTGCGGCAGCTTGCGAAAGCACGGATAGCAATGCCCCTGGGCGAAGCTCTTCTTGGTCTTGCGACCGCAATGGCTGCAGTGGATCTGACCGGAGAAACTCAGGCGCACCTTGTGGCCGATATAGGCATTCAGCGGCTGGGTGGTCTCCCCCAGCCGCAGGCCATAGCTGGCCGCCAGCGGCTCCCGCGTGACCGACAGCGAGTCAGGCGCAGTATCGATCGTCGGCACCTCGCCGGCGGGCACGATGGACATCTTGCGGAGGTTGCCACTCAGCGTGATGGGTGCCGCAGCCTGAGCACTGACTTCCTGAACCGTGCCAGAGGCCTCATCCGCGCTCAGGGCATCATCCAGCGTCAGTTGACCCACTTGATCTGCTCCAGCTCATCGCTTGCAGCGCTGTCATCATCACGCGGCCCACAGGTACCGTTGTCGATGAAGCCGACACGCGATTCGGCAGGCACGTTGTTGTGCGCTTCGTACTTGATGACGGCCTCCATGCACAGCTCGACCTGCTCCTGGGTCAGCACGCGGCCATCCGGCCATTTGCGCAGCTGCATGGACTGCTTGAGGCTCTCGTAGATGGCTGGCGTCATCTGCTCGACCATACCGTCGAAGGTCATGTCACTCATGATGGGGTCTCCTGAGACTGAGGCACGCGGAGCCAGAGCTTTCAAATGCCGGACCCGACGTGGGGAATGTGCACATTCTACCATCGTCAGCGCATCGACTGTCAGGGTGTGACACGGCGTGTCCGGCGTGGCAGCACGAGGCCGAGCGCGAGACCGGCGAGCAGCCCCCCGAGATGCGCCTCGTTGGCGATGGCACCCAACCCGATGGCGCTCGAGAGCGGCGTCATGCAAAGCACCAGATAGATCAACATGAAGATCATCAGCGAGCGCTGCATCTGATAGCCCAACGTGGGGCGGCGGCGTGCGGCGATGAAGACATAGCCGATCACGGCGAAGTCGATCCCCGACAACCCACCGAACAGCACGCTGCCGGTGGCGTATTGCGCCAGGTTGGCCGCCACGCCGCTCAGCACCACGACCAGCGCGAAGCGCCAACCGCCATCGATGGCCTCGATCTGTCGCCCGAACACCCACAGCCACAGCAGGTTGAACACCAGGTGCAGTACCCCGAAATGCATCAACGACGGCGACCAGAGCCGCCACCACTCCCCCGAAAGCGTCACGGACAGCGGCTCGGGCGCGATGTGCTGACTGCCGACAAGCTCGAAGGGCACGATGGCCAGCCATTCGAAGACCGCTGCCTGGCCCAACGCATACTGGAACAGTACCGTGATACAGCAGGCCAGACCGACCAGCCAGGTCAACGGCGTCTGGCGCATCAGGGTGATGAGGGACTGAGAGCTGGCGGTACCGCGCGTCGTGGTACCTGCGGAGGCGTCCCGCAGCGGTTCACCGCGCGACTGGCGCTCGAGCATCGCGATGACGCGCGGCAGTTGCTCGGGGTCGGCCAGCCACAGCTCCTGGCTGCCCTCGTGGCTCTCGGCATCGTCGCCAGACGCAGCCTCTGTCGGACGAGCCTGGCTCAGAGTGATCTGATGACCGATCTTCTCGGCCCACAGGGCTTCACGCAGGGGGCGGCTGTCGAAGGATTCAGGCAGCGTCAGAACCTTGAACATATATGCCTCTGAAAATGACATGCGACTGAACAGACTCAGTACACGTTGATAAACAAGGAGATGTCAGACCAGCCTGCGAAAATCTACCACAGCCTCGCAGGGGGCTGGCCTTTGTGACAGACATAAAAAAAGCCCGGTGGGGGGCACCGGACTGAGCAAGGATCATTCAAGGGAACACTTACTCAGAGTGCGCAATCGGGCTTTGGTTCACTGACATATGATTGTAAAAAACAATCGTCATTCATCACCAGCATTACTGACGCTATTGGGACGTACCAATGACCAAGCAAATGACCAGTGCTATTGACTGGCGCCATTGGCCAATGACGGGTTCGACAGGGTGTCGCGGGACAGCTCTTCCGGCACGGGGCGTCGGGAAGGCTCACGCGGTACCGGTACCCACACGAAGTTGGCGGCATCCAGCGTGGCTTCGCCACTGAAGCGATACGCCACCAGGCGCCCGAACTTGACCGCGCTGTAATCCAGGCAGGCGATGTTGGGAGCCGGCAGCGCCGGCAAGCCCTCACACCAGTAGTGCCCGAGGAACAGGGGCGGCTGCTCCGGCCCGTAGTAAGGTAGATTGGCCAGCTCCTGCTCGCTCAACCAGCGCGATTCCAGCTCGCCGGGAAGGTTGTCGGGCTGGAAGACCACATCGCCGTAGGTGCGGGGCTCACGTGCCCAGAAATGCGTGCGGAAGCTTCGGCGCGTGAAGCCATCGCCGGAATGGATCTCGACTCCTTCCGGCAAGCGCAGATTCGCGCCGCGCGTCATGCGGTCCAGCACGCGATAGGCGAAGCTGTCATGCTCGATGGACTCATGCAGGAAGTCTTCATCGATGCAGCCATCGGGATAGCGCTCCAGGAAGGAACGCACCAGAGGCTCATCCCAGCAGGCGTGCACCACGCGCAGCCCGCTCTGGCCGGGGGCCAGCGGCGGCAGCTCCAGACACAGCGGCATGCGCATGAACCAGCGCAGCGCCTCGTCCCACTCATCGGGATGATGCTGATATTGGTCAAGCGTCTCGCGGATGATGCGATTGTGACGTGAGGTATGCGAGCGCAGGAAATCACGATGCTCGCCGCCTGCACGCGGGCGTGCGCGCCGACAATACGCCAGGGCGTTGTATTCGTGATTGCCCATCACGATCAGCGCTTCGCCGGCATTGACCATGCTGCTGGCCAGCTGCACCGCCAGGCGGATGCGCGGACCACGATCAATGATATCGCCGAGGAAGATGACCTTGCGGGTCGGGTGGCGATAGACGCCATCGACGATGTGATAGCCGAGCGTCTCCAGCAACGTCGCCAGAGTGGCGCCGCAGCCGTGTACATCGCCGATGAGATCATAGCCATCCTGTGGCGCCACGAATGCTTGCATGGTGTCAGCCTTGAGGTCATTCGCCGAGGCGATTGCTCCAACCGAGCTTGGTGCGACAGATCTCGAAATAGTTGTGCTCCAGCGGATGAATCAGCGTCAGACGCTCACTCTTGCGCCGAATCTTGAGCACATCCCCGGGCTTGGCCACCACCTGGGTCTGGCCGTCGCAGCTGATATGCGGATAGGTCGAGTTGCTGGCACTGATATGCAGGATGATCTCGCTGGCCGCATCGATCACGATCGGACGACTGGAAAGGGTATGCGGGAACATCGGTACCAGGGTGATCGCCTCGAGACGCGGATGCACGATGGGGCCGCCACCGGACAGCGCATAGGCGGTCGAGCCGGTCGGCGTGGCGACGATCAAGCCATCCGAGCGCTGGGAATAGACGAACTGGCCATCGATGAACAGCTCGAATTCGATCATGCGCGCCGCCTTGCCGGGGTGCAGCACCACGTCATTGAGGCCATCGGCCGCCCCGATGCGCTCGCCATCACGATAGACCTCGGCCTCGAGCAGGAAGCGTTGCTCGCTGAGATAGTCGCCGCCCAGCACCTCGGCCACCTTCTCCTCGAGCTCATCGGGGCGAATGTCGGTCAGAAAGCCGAGTCGCCCACGATTGACGCCGAGCACGGGTGTGCCACTGCGGCACAACGCGCGCGCGGCGCCCAGCAGGCTGCCATCGCCGCCGACCACGATCACCAGCTCACACTGCTCGCCCATCTGACGGCGGCTGGCCACCTGCAGACCGTGGTCCAGCAGCAGCGCGGCAGTGCGTTCCTCGATCACCATGGCCAGGCCACGGGAATCCAGAAAGCGAATCAAGCGCTTGAGCGTATCCACCACCTGGGCACTGCCCAGTCGGCCGATCACGCCGATCGTATTGAATTGCTGCTTCATCACGCCTCCCAGGCTGTCATGCCGGCCATTATGCGGACTCACCGCGCGAGCAGCAATGCAGCCGCGCCGCGCCTTTCCCATTGGGTGCAAGGTGACTGGCTGGCGTCATGTCCAGGCACGTCTGAAAACCGGCCGCGAACATCCAAGACGGGAAGCGGGACGTTACCAGACTATCCTCCCGCAATTGACGCACCGCCATCCCGAGTGTCACGGGCGTTGATTCTTTCTCGAACGAAGGCCTCTATCATGCAACTTGCCATTCCCCGGCGGTGCACTTACCGTCAGCTGATCAATGGACCCCCCGCCAAAGGAGCCGGCCACCCCATGCCAGCACAGAAGCCGTCAGTCAGTCCGCCAGACGCGGAAAGCTTTGACCACGCCAGTGCGATAGAAGCCTGTGCACGCGGAGACGAGGCCGCGTTCCGCAGCCTCTATGATCTTGAATCGGGCCGCATGCTGGCGCTCGCCATGCGCCTGTTGAACAGCCGCGACCAGGCGGAAGATGCCGTCCATGACGCCTTCATCAAGCTGTGGTCCAACGCGGGTCAGTATCGACGTGAACTCGGCAATGGTCGCGCCTGGCTGTTTACCATCCTGCGCTATCGCGCCCTGGATCAACTGCGCGCCCAGGGGCGGACGCCACGCGGCGACAGCGATGCGCTCGACACCCTGGCCGATCTGCTCGCCAACCCGGAAACCGCAGCTGATGACAGCCAGACGACGCACCAGTTGAGCGACTGCCTGGGTGAGCTGGAAGTGCCGCGACGCGAGCCCATTCTGCTGGCCTTCTTCAAGGGACTGACACACGAACAGATCGCCGAGAAGCTGAGCGCACCGCTTGGCACCATCAAGGGACGCATCCGCGCCGGTCTCAAGCTACTGCAGGAGTGCCTGTCACGATGAATAGCCCCCTGATTCCCGAATCTCCCGAAGAACAGAACCTGCTGCTGGGTGAGCATGCCCTCGGGCTGCTGGACCCTGAACGCGAGGCCGAAGTGCGCGCCTGGATCGAGCGCGATGACAATGCCGCACGCATGGCCCTGCGCTGGCAGCAACATTGGCTGAGCGTGAGTGACCGCCTGCCGCCGGAGCCCCCTTCCGACTCATTATGGAAGCGCATCGACGCCAGCCTGGTGCGCCTCAAGCAGTCCTCTGCCACCCGCGATAACGCCGCTCGCCATGACGCAGAGCAGACAAGCGCCTCGACCAAGGCGCCCTGGCTACTGCGCTGGCTAGGCGGTGGTCTCGGACTGGGTCTGGGGGCAGGTCTCGCCCTGGCACTGGTCATGCAGATGGGGCCCTTCTCTCCCAGCGCGCCGCTGGAAGGCACCTCGCCGGAGGTGGCTACCCAGACACCTGACGGCGACGCGCAACGCATGGTCGCTATCCTGCAGACACTGGAAGATCCGGGCACGCCGACCTGGGTGGCCAATGTCACGTCCAGCGGTGGCCTGCAGCTGACACCGAAGGTCTCCATCGAGCGTCCGACGGATCGCGCCATCGAACTGTGGACCCTGACCGACCCGCAAGAAGGGCCCCGCTCACTGGGGCTGGTCGACCCGATTGCCGGCATCGAACTCAGCGCCGAGCAGATCGGCAGCATGAGTCCGGGCCAGCTGCTGGAGATGACACTGGAGCCAGAAGGCGGGTCGCCGACCGGCAAACCGACAGGCAAGATTCTCGCCATCGGTCGCCTGGTGGACCTCAATCAGCGTGATAGCTGATAGCCCCAATGACAGCCCTCGGGCATGACGACTGCCGTTAGTGGCGCTTTCTGACGCTGTAATTTCACAGTGAGTCTCACGGGAAAGCGCCCTATCGCTCTGCTCTAGGCCTTCTCAAGACCTGCTCAAAAGAGGGAGTCCGCCCTCTAGCGTCAGCCAAACGCCAGACATGAAAAAGCCCCGCGATTGCGGGGCTTTTTCATGTCTGGCAGCGTCAGCTAGCTGGCAATCAAGCCAGTGCTCAGCTTTCAGTGCGCTCGAGCCAGGATTCGACGGTTTCCGCACCGTGCTCTTCCTTCCACTCTTTCAGCTGCTTGTGGTTGCCACCACGCGTCTCGATGACTTCACCGGTGTGCGGGTTCTTGTAGACCTTCAGCTTGCGCTTGCGACGCACGCCACCGGTCTTGCTTTCCGGTGCGGCAGCAGCCGGCGCCTGGGACGCTTTCGGGTCCAGCAGGGTAATGACGTCACGAGTGGACTTGCCGTACTCGCCCATCAGCGCGTCCAGCTTGTCCTTGAATTCGAGTTCGTTCTTCAGACGGTCATCATTGCGCAGGCTTTCCAGCTGCTCTTGAAGTTTCTTGAGCTCTTGCTCTTTCTGCATGAAATCAGTCAACAGGGACATGAGTATCTCCAGGAGGTCGGGACAGACAGTTGAGTCACGAAAACACGATGCTGAGTGAGGCCCGGCGATATTCATCTGCCGTACATGTTTAACAGCGCGTTTTCATAAAGACTTGTGCAGGACACTCGGGACAGTTAAGCGCCCACACCAGATCAAGGGCGATTATAGACCGAGTCAACTGCAAGGTGAAGTCTTAAATAACATGTTTCCAAAGTATGCAATCTTTCCGATCAATGCAATAGCCAGAAAAAATTACTCACTGCCCAGGCACTTCATTATCCACTGTCACAACTGAAGGCAGATCTGACAAAAGCGTCTCTGCAACAACAGGAAGACGTCTTTGCCAGGACCTGATATCGGGTTCAAGGGCCCGCCATCACTGGATCTCCAATATTCACGACATATGCACAGTTCATGACAACAACCCACAAGGAAGTATTATGCAACCACTTGCCCGTTGGCGTGGCGGCGTCAGATTGCAGACTTTCGATGAAGGGCTGTCATTGCCTGCGCACCTCGAAAAGCATGCACCTGAACGAACAACAGAAGCCCATACTAAAGCAGGTAGCGAACTAATAGCGGTGAAAAATGCAACACTTTCTCCAGAAAGCGTCACTTCAAAAACACCGTCAACCTGATAGAATGGTCAAAGTTGACAAAGAATGCACTGTCACCACGCCATTCCACTCTCCCGCCACTCGCAGAGACACTCCATGCCATTCTCCCAGATGCCGACGCGCGATACGGACTCACTTACTCTCTGGCACCCTTATACCCAGATGCAGGACATGCCAGCGCCATTGGAGGTGGTCGGCGGCACGGGGGCCCGCATGACACTGGCGGGAGGTGAGACATTGCTGGATGCGACATGTTCCTGGTGGTGCATGATCCATGGCTATGGGCACCCGCGCCTCGTCGCGGCCATCCAGCAGCAAGCGGCAGAACTCTGCCATGTGATGCTGGGGGGTATTCGCCATCGACCGGCCAAGGAGCTTGCCGATGCGCTGGTGCGCGTCACCCCTGAAGGCCTGAATCATGTCTTCTTCTCGGATAGCGGATCGGTGGGCATGGAAGTCGCCATGAAGATGGCAGTGCAATATCAGCAACAGCGTAAAGACCGCGATGACACGCGGGGACGGACGCGCATGCTGTCATTGATGAAGGCCTATCACGGCGATACGGCGGGCTGCATGGCAGTGTGTGACCCCGAAGAAGGCATGCATTCCCTGTTCGCCGATTTCCTGCCCAGACATCATTTCGCACCAGCGCCGACTGCCGGTTTCAGCGCCAGTCGTGAAGAGGTAGCAGACGATATCAGCGCATTGCGCGCCTGTCTGGAAACACACCAGCATGAGATAGCGGCATTGCTGATGGAGCCTCTCTTGCAGGCGGCAGGTGGCCTCAACATGTACTCGCCCTACTATCTGGAGGCGGCGCGCGAATTATGTGATGAGTTCGGAATCGTATTGATCTTCGATGAAGTCGCGACCGGCTTCGGTCGGACCGGCAAGATGTTTGCCTGTGAACACGCCAATGTCTCTCCTGACATCATGGTGCTCTCCAAGGGACTGACGGGGGGATATCTGGGACATGCCGCCA
Source organism: bacterium Scap17 (assembly GCA_013376735.1). NCBI lineage: Bacteria > bacterium Scap17. Next base: position 2,781,906 of record VINJ01000001.1, read on the forward strand.
CCCTGGCCCAGAGTCATATCTTCCATGCATTTGATGGCGAAGATGCCAACAGCGCCTTCATGCACGGTCCGACCTTCATGGGCAATCCACTGGCCTGCCGGGTAGCACTGGAGAGTCTCGCGGTGTTCGAGGAAGAGAATTATCTGGGCAAGATTGCCGAGCTCAATCAAGTGTTGCGCGACACCCTGCTGAATTTCTCCCACCCCGCCATTCGCGATATACGCGTATTGGGTGCTACGGCGGTGATAGAAGTGCACGATGCCAGCAGTCTGGCAGGCGCTCAGGCCCATGCCCGTGAACTGGGTGTCTGGTTACGTCCCTTCGGGCGCTGGCTCTATACCATGCCGGCCTATATCACCTCGCCACAGGACTTGCGCCAGATCACCCAGGCGATGACCAGCTACTTCGAGACTCTGGAACACTGATGCACTGATTGCACTGACATACAACACGACTGCCCCTGGCGATGTTCATCAAAGGCCATTGCTATCAGCGACAAGCGCCATCAGGGGCAGTCACCCTCGAGACCCACCAGTCTCGAGAGCCATCACCATCAGAGGCATTCACCCCCACAGACGGGCTTCGAGCGCCTGATAATCCTCTGGCGAGAGCTGACCGCCCTTGACCAGCTTCTTGAGGAAGTGACGATAGCGACGCGCGACCTTGCGCCGTGCCAGCCAGGCGACGCTGGTTGCCAGCGGAATGAAGTCAGGATTCGAGATACCGTCGATCAGCCACAACCTGGGGGGCTGGTCGTCGCTGAACTGGACCACGATATTGCGATCATTGAGATCAGACGGAATCAACCAGCGTTTCTCGAGATAGCGATAGAGATTGGCCAGCTCGCTCACCAGCACCTCGGCGCTCAGGCGCTCGGGGGTCTCGAGATGCACCTCGCGCAGTCGGCGTGACGTGGAGCCGTCACTGTCGAGAATCAGATCGAAGACCAGCCCGAGTCCCTCGGCGGTGGCGACACTGCCGTGGTAGGCAGGCACATAGGACCAGTCGCGCATGCCACGTCTGACCAGGCCCTCGAAATAGCGTTGCTCGCGTTCATTCTGGCGGCTGCCCTTGTCAGGGTAACGCGGGACCTTGATGCAGCGATGGGGGTCGTTCGGGTCCTGATAGACACGCCGATCATTTCCCATGCCGATGACGCGGGCATTTTCCAGCTCCAGCATGCGCACTCCTGTTGAATAACGCCTGCGACTGCAGCCGCCGGGCAGCGTGGCATTCTACAAAAAGCCGTCATGGCACGCCAACTTGTGCCATTTGCCAGCGCCCACGTTCATCGGCCATTCAGCTTGCGTTGCCCTTCTGGTAAGATTATGCGCCGTTTTTGACGGCATTCAGGAGGAAGCCGCAGGAACACTGCGACAGCAAGGCATTCGTCACGAATGTACACGTCATGCGAGGCATTGCCCCGGGATCGGGTGGCCACGCACCCACAGTTCGCCCGCTCTGTCCGCAACACTCCCAAAGCTGGCACAACCCCACATAGAGGTACTCGCATGAATGCGGTAATTCTGGCCGTCCTGGTCATGGTCGGCCTGTCGTTGGCTCGCGTCTCGGTCGTCTTCGCGCTGGTCGCCGGCGCCCTGGTCGGCGGTCTGTTCAGCGGGCTGTCCCTGACCGACACGCTCGGCGCCTTCAATGACGGTGTCGGCGGCGGCGCCAAGGTCGCGCTGGCCTACGCCACTCTCGGTGCCTTCGCCGTCGCCCTGTCTCGCTCCGGTTTGCCGGACCTGCTCGCCGCACGCCTGATCGGCCTGCTCAATGGCGAAAGCACGCCGCGCCGCCAGACGGCCATCAAGTACGGCCTGCTGGGCAGCGTGACCTTGGTCGCGATTTCCTCCCAGAACCTGATTCCGGTTCACATCGCCTTCATCCCGATCCTGATTCCGCCGCTGCTGGTCGCCATGAACCGCCTGCGTCTGGATCGTCGTGCCGTGGCCTGTGCACTGACCTTCGGCCTGACCGCGCCCTACATGCTGCTGCCGGTCGGTTTCGGCTCCATCTTCCTCAACGACATCCTGCTGGCCAACATCAATGAGGCCGGTCAGTCGCTCGGTCTCGACGTGACGCGTGGCATGGTGCCGATGGCGATGGCGATTCCCGTCGGCGGCATGTTCCTCGGCCTGCTGACGGCGCTGTTCGTCTCCTACCGCAAGCCGCGTGACTACGCGACCCGCGAGATCAAGTCCAGCAACGTACCGCACCACACGCCCATGCACACGCCGTCCAAGAGCGGCCTGGTCATGGCAGGCATCGCCATCATCGCCGCCCTGGGCATTCAGCTGTATTCCGGCTCGATGATTCTCGGCGGCCTGGTCGGCTTCGCCATCCTCTCGCTGGGTGGTCTGTTCAAGTGGAACGAAGCGGATGACCTCTTCACCTCCGGCATGCGCATGATGGCACTGATCGGCTTCATCATGATCTCGGCGGCAGGTTTCGCTTCCGTGATGAAGGCCACCGGCGACATCCAGACCCTGGTCGACGCCTCCTTCCATATCATCGGAGACAACAAGCCGCTGGCCGCACTGGTCATGCTGATGGTCGGTCTGTTCATCACCCTCGGCATCGGCTCCAGTTTCTCGACCATTCCGATCATTGCCGCTATCTACGTGCCGCTGGCGCTGCAATTCGGCTTCTCGCCGCTGGCCACCGTCGCGCTGATCGGCACCGCCGCCGCGCTGGGGGATGCCGGCTCACCGGCTTCTGACTCGACCCTCGGCCCGACGGCCGGCCTGAATGTCGATCAGCAGCACGACCACATCTGGGACAGCGTGGTGCCGACCTTCCTCCACTACAACATCCCGCTGATCGTGTTCGGCTGGGTGGCCGCGATGACGCTGTAATCCGCTGAGCGACAGCCTCGCCCCCAAGCGAGATGCCAGACATGACAACGCCCGACAGAGAGGACTCTCCTTACTGTCGGGCGTTGTCGTTGGTGAGCCTGCTCAAGCGCAATGAATGGGCACCGCCACTGGACAGCCATCCAGTCTTTTAGCATGATGCGCGCATGCGCAAGATCCTCCACGCCGACTGCGATTGCTTCTATGCCGCCGTCGAGATGCTCCGCCATCCCGAGTGGCGCGAGGTGCCCATCGCCATCGGTGGCCGCACCGAGCAACGCGGTGTCATCGCCACCTGCAACTATCCCGCGCGTGCCTTCGGTGTACGCTCGGCGATGTCGACTGCCCGCGCGCTACGCCTGTGCCCACAGCTGATTCTGGTGCCACCGGACTTCGAGCGCTACCGCGCCGTCTCCGCCGAGATCCAGGCACTCTTCCATGAGCTGACGCCCCTGGTGGAGCCTCTCTCGCTGGATGAGGCCTATCTGGATGTCAGCGCCGTGACTGACTTTCAGGGCAGCGCCACCTGGATGGCGCGCTGGCTGAAGGAAGAGGCGCTCAAGCGCACCGGCATCACCCTCTCCCTTGGCGTGGCCGCCAACAAGTTTCTGGCCAAGATCGCCAGCGACTGGGAAAAGCCCGACGGCCTGACGGTGATCACGCCCGAGACCAGCGACGCCTTCATCCGCCAGCTGCCCGTCGGCAAGCTGCACGGAGTCGGCCCCGCGACGCTGGCGCGTCTGACACGCCTGGGCATCACCACCTGCGAAGACATGCGCGGCACACCGTTGACGACACTGGCCGAGCACTTCGGCAAGTTCGGCACCCGCCTGCACGAACTGGCGCACGGCATCGATGAGCGACCGGTGCGTGTCGAACGCGAACGCAAGTCGATCAGTGTCGAGCACACCTTCGATCACGACCTGCCTGACCTGCCGGCCTGTCTCGAACGCCTGCCCGCCCTGCTCGAACGCCTGACCAGCCGCCACGCCCGCCATGACCAGCCGGTGCTGGCCAAGCAGTTCGTCAAGATCCGCTTCAACGATTTCGAGAGCACCACGCTGGAAAGCCTGCTCCCCGCCTCGACCACCACACTGCCGAGCGCCAACAGCTTCGCCCTGCTGATGGAGCAAGCCTGGCAACGCGGCCATCGCCCTGTCCGACTGCTGGGTGTCGGCGTGCGCCTCAAGGCCCGCGAGGACGCCCAGCAGCTGGGATTGTTCTAGCTCCTTGATCGTTCGCGGTCATGCTTCCGCTTTCGCCTCGGGCGAAGAGCGCTCTGCCGCAGTGGTACCCGCTTCGTCTTCATCGCCCCAATCTCCCCAGAGCGCAGAGGGAGAGCGCAGACGAATCTCCAGCGGCAGGCCTTCCACATCATGCCGAACGTCGATGGCTTCGAGGGGGCGCAACCTGACTTCGAGCATTGCTTGATTGGCATCGAAGGGGCCCGCCAGCTGTGAGGGCAGCTTCTGGGTCAGCTCCGGCGGCGCCACGATACGCGCCAAGACACTGCGGCCATCCGCGAAATGCGCCTCGGCCACTCGCCCGACAGCCACCTTGCCGACATATTTCGGCGAGAAATAGGCATGCAGTTCCGGCGCATTGGCAGGCACCAGCACGCCCAAGGGTTCGCCAGCACTCACCTGCTGACCGGGCTGCACGTAGCTCTTGGCCAACAGGCCATCCTGAGCCGCCATCAAGGACATCGCCGCGATGCTGGCTTCGATACGCGCCAGCTGGCGAGTCAGATCCTGACGGCGCTGAACGACCGGGCCAGCCAGCTCGGAGCGCGTATTCTCGCGCAGCTGCAGCAGCAGGTTCTCACGCGCTCCCGACAGTTGATCCTGAGCACTGGCACGGGCCACGTGGATACTGGCGAGATCCGTCAGGGGGACCTCACCCTGGCGACGGAAGTCATCGAACTTGTCAGCCAGCCCGGACTGGAAGCGCAATGAGGCCTCGGCGTCATCGACCCGCTGGCGAGCGGTATCGACCAGCGACTCGCTCTCTTGCTGTGCGCCCTTGGCGGGCAGCGTGGCCAGAATCTCCTTGAGCGCGGTGCGATCGGCCTCCAGCTCACCATCCTCAAGCACGAACAGGGTGTTGCCCTGCTTGACGCGCTGGCCGGCACGCTGAGGTACATCAACGACACGCGCATCACGCGGACTGGTGATCACCAGCGGCTCGTGCGTCAGTACCGCCGGGGCCGACAGCAGCAAGCGGTCTCGCAGCGCATACCAGGAGAAAGCCACCACCGGCACCAGCACCAGGGCCATCAGCCCTATCCAGCGCCAGCGTCCTCCGCCCCGCCTGGCCTTGGCGTAAGGAACCTTCAGCCCGGACTGCTGGTCCGGGTGACGAGACTTTTCCGGGTCAAATCGAATATCCATCAGAAGCGTTTTCCTCGGCGCAGGACCCACCACGGGGCCATGCTGGTTTCTTCGTGGCTGCGACGCAGCATTTCATTGAGAATCGCGACCAGTGCCAACAGACGCATGCTCAGCTGGTAGAACGGAAGCAGCGGCAGCCAGACCATGTTCCTGAGAGCGACCGGAATATCGCGACTGACACAGCAAAGCCCGGCCAGCGCGTACCAGCTGCACAACAGCAGATAGATGAGATAGAGCAGCACGCTGATCGACACCGCATGCACTAGTGGCTGGGTGGCGTACCACCAGATGACATAGCCACCGATCAGGAAAGGCAGCGCCACGCTTTGCACCAATCCGTAGGTCATCGTGAACAGCGTACCGGGCCAGCCCATCAAACGCGGCCGCATGCCGCGCCAATGCTTGCGCAGGTAGATGAAATAGAGATCACCCTCCCAGCGCATGCGCTGACTCGCCAGACTGCGCAGAGTTTCCGGACCATCCGTGAAGCCGACGGCCTCGGGGATGAACGCAAGTCGCATATGCGGATGGCGACGCTGGTACTGCTTGAGACGCAAGGTAAGATCCAGGTCTTCCGCGGTATGGGTGTCCCAACCGCCGACCTGACGCACGATATCGGTGCGGAAGATGCCAAAGGCCCCCGAGATGTTGTTGATCAGGTTCCAGCGCGCCAGCCCGGTACGGCCATATTCGATCGACAGCAGGTATTCCAGGGATTGCAGGCGTGTCGCCAGCGAGACCTTGCGGTTGCGAATACGCAAGTTGCCGGCAGCTGCCAGCACATCGGGGTCTTCGAACACCACCACGCTGCGCGTGACCATGTCACTGGCGAAGCCGGTATCACCATCCAATGCATACACCAGCTCACCGGTGGCAAGCCCGAGCCCGGTATTGAGTGACGAGACCCGCCCGCCGCGCTGCCACTTGGGCACCACCCGCAGGGTACGGTTGGCATGCTGCCGAAAGGCACTGGCCTGGCGCCGGGCAGCTGCCAACGTCTCGTGATTGGCCGTGGCGCCATCGATCACCATGATCACCTCGACGTGGCCGGGATAATCCTGGTGCAACAAGGATTCGGCGCTGGCAGTCACCCCTTCGCCCTCGGAATAGCACAGCACCAGGCAGCTGACGGTGGGATAGCGCTCAGGCATGACCCTGTCATCATGGGCGCTGCCCCAGCCGCGATCGCGCAGATGGCCGACCATGCCAGTAATCACGATGGCGGCCAGCGGCAATTCGAAGAGAATCAACAAGGGCAGGATGGATACCGCCACCCACGGCGAGTGCAGCATCGAGCCACTGACCCAGTGCATTTCCATCAATACCTGCGAGACAAAGATATCCAGCTCTCTCATGCCTCGGCCTCGGATGGCATCTTGCCACTCGGTTGACCAGACGCCTGATCGTTCAGCAATTGCGCCAGCCAGTATGGCGCCTTGCCTGAGCAGCGCTCGCTGGGTAGCTCATGCATCTCGAGCGCGATATCCAGCCCCGCGTCGTCCTCTGCCAGGTCGGTCAGTGACTTGATGCGGCGCGCGATATCCGCAAAATGTTCGCGGGGGGTATGGGGCAGCAGGAAGAGCCAATGGCCGGCATCGTATTCACAGACCAGGTCGGTATCTCGCAGCAGGCTCGTCAGACGCTGGGCCATGGCGCTCAATGACGCTGCCGGCGATGAAGCCGGCAGCGGAGACGCCACCGAGCGAGAAGAAAGGGCACCGGAGGACATCACCATCAGCAGATGGCGGTGGGCATGACGACGGGCGAGAGGCACCAGCAGGTCCAGCATGTGATGCAGCTCGGCGCGTGAGACCTGCTGTCCCGCCATCTGCTCGGGCATGCCTTCCTTGCGCGGCAAGGCGACGACGCGACGCCCGGCCTCGCTGAGCGCCAGCGAGGCTACACGTTGCTGGATCAGCTCTCCGGGCTGCTGCAACTGGCCGCAATCCATGCACTGGACTTCCACCTCGCCTTCTACCAGCCATAGATCACATTTCCCGCAGGCCAGCGATTCCAGCGGTCGATCATAGTCGACCCCGATATGCCGCAGCCGGACATGACATGTCGGACAGACGAGTCGTTCGTCATGCGTGAAGTGATCCAGACGATCCACATGACCGCAGGTGAAACAGTGCAGCCCATCGAGCGCCACGAGATCCAGATGGCGGCAACGCGGGCAGACATCGATGTAGTTGAGGTGCACGCTGCGACACTGTCGGCAATGACGCGTACGTGTCATGAGCGTCACCTCGCGGGTCCAGCCACGCTGAACGAAAAGTGCAAGCAGATCATGCTGCTCGCTGGCAGTCATGCCCCATGCACTCAACAGAGGCCATTCACACCCGGCCATCAGTGCAGGTGACAGGGAGACCTGAAGGACATGGTCGGGGTAGAGGCGCCACCAACGCAGCAGCCGCTCGGCGCTCGCCGACAGCCCAGCCTCGTGTTGTTCAGCTGATGCCGAAGCCTCCAGGCGCTTCTCCACATCTGACAGGTCAAGCAGACGGCTGCCCGGCCATTGATTGGCCAGTGCCTCGATGGAAGAAGAGCTTGTCCCCGACACGATCACGGGCATCAGCGCACCTGGCACCGTGGCTCGGATATCGCTCAGCAGGCGCTCGGCCTCCTGCAGCGTCAGATTACCCGCCGGCTGAACCGCCAGATGGATGGCATCACACTGGCTGCCCGCAGAAACGTCAGTCGCAGGAAATCCAGTCGCATCGGCGTGCGAAGCGAGATATGGCGCTCGCTCCGCGAGCATCGCCAGCAGGTCCTGTGTCTCGACTGCCCACTCTTTCTCTTCGACCTGAAAATGCCCATCACTTGAGTGCTCACTACTTGCAGCCGCAGGACGGCCAACAACGGCTATGTACATCAGAAAATCCCGTGAGGTCAGTCTTCGCCCCACCACGCGCCCCCATACTTCAGCATGAGATATCACGGATGAAACACTGGTGCAGAATCAACCTCATGGGACTGACACCATGAAACGGAGTTCATGGCGAATTGCCAACCTCGGCCTTTTGAGCAGTGGCCTCATACCCTCATGTCGTCAAACACACATCCATCTAATGACAATGACTGAGAAAACTGACACAAAAGCTTGACTTAAATTGCATTTGACCTGATGGACTATTGAATCTCTCCTCGTTGAACCTCGCCCTCCGTCAATAGCCGCCAATGTACGGCCTCCCAGTCATTCCCTTGGCATGCGCGTCCTGACGATAGCGGCCTGCTCGACGTCTCCACTGGCAACCAGATGACCGTCAGGCATTTCCCGCAACCAAAAAAGCCGGCACCTGAGACAGGTACCGGCTTCATCGTCACGACCTCAGGTCGATGACAGACTCATGCGCTGAGCAAGCGGGGCTCAGGCGAAGACGATGGTCTTGTTGCCGTGGATCAGCACACGATCCTGCAGGTGCCAGCGCAGGCCGCGGGCCAGCACCTTCTGCTCGACATCACGACCGATGCGCACCAGTTCCTCGGCGGTATGGCAGTGTGTGACGCGATGGATGTCCTGCTCGATGATCGGGCCGGCATCCAGTTCTTCGGTCACGTAATGGCAGGTCGCCCCGATCAGCTTGACCCCGCGCCCGAAGGCCTGGTGATACGGCTTGGCACCCACGAAGGAAGGCAGGAAGCTGTGGTGGATGTTGATCAGGCGACCGGCATAGCGTTCACACAGGCTCGGTGGAATGATCTGCATGTAGCGCGCCAGCACGATGCAATCGGCCCGGGATTCTTCCACCAGACGCTCGACTTCGGCAAAGGCCGGAGCCTTGTCATTCTTGTCGACCGGCACGTGATGGAACGGAATGCCGTGCCATTCCACCAGCGAGCGCATGTCATCGTGATTGGAAATGACGCAGGGAATCTCGCAATCCAGATCACCGGAATGCCAGCGATGCAGCAGGTCCACCAGACAATGGGAGTCCTTGGAGACCATCAGCACGACACGCTTCTTGGCTGCGGTGTCATGCACGCGCCACTGCATGCCGAACTCTTCGCCGATCGGGGCGAAGCGCTTGCCGAGCTCAGCGGCGCTCAGGCCGATTGTTTCGGGGTTGATCTCATAGCGCATGAAGAAACGACCGGCGCCAAGATCAGAATGCTGATTGGCTTCGGTGATCCACCCGCCCTGCTCGGCGATGAAAGTGGAAACTCGGGCAACAATTCCGACCTGATCAGGGCAGGACACCACCAGGCGATAGGCGTGAGACATCGTAAGTTCAACCATTGTGATAGCGGGAATGATGTTCAGCCGGCGAAGCGCCGGCCTGCGCGAGGAATCATGACACCGCCCGTAAGCAGCCCCTCGGCAAAGGTGGACTATTGTAGCTGATCACGCGGCCTGAAACAGTGCTGTGCCCCGATTCTGTCCATATGGTCAATACGACATTGCGATCAGCGGCCATCACGCCGGCCCATCTCAAGGCATCACGCGGACGGCTGGGCCGCTCTCGAATCGACGCGACCGGACAACAGCGCCATTTGTGGCGCTTCGCGGGATTCCCGTATAGTTGAGCCACACTTTATAGATGGCATGACATCCATGTTGAAACCCCGCGTTCAAGTCCGTCAGAGACAACGTCCGCCGCTGCACCTGCTACCGCTGGGTGGCTGCGGCGAGATCGGCATGAATCTGACGCTGTATGGTTATCAGGATCACTGGATTGCCGTGGATTGCGGCATGATGATTCGCCAGGACCTGCCGGAAGGTCCGTTGCAGGTACCGGATATCGAGTCACTGGCAAGCCTGGGCATCAGCCCGCAGATGCTGGTGATCACCCATGGCCACGAAGACCACATCGGCGCAGTCGCCTGGCTGTGGCCGAAGTGGCGCTGCCCGATCATTGCCACGCCCTTGGCGGCTGGCCTGCTGCGCGCCAAGTTTGCCGAGCGCGAGCTGGAAACCTCCAGCCTGCAGATCATCGAGGTGGATGAAGGCTTCGAATCCGGCCCCTTCGCGCTGCGACTGTTGCCGCTGACCCACTCGATTCCGGAAAGCTGCTCATTGCTGATCGTCACGCCGGAATATCGCGTGATGCATACCGGCGACTGGAAGCTGGATCCGGAGCCCTTGATCGGCAAGCCTACCGATCCGGAGCGCTATCAGGCACTGGCGCCGGTCGATCTGGTCGTCGGCGACTCCACCAATGCGCCACTGGCAGGCCATTCGCGTAGTGAAGGCGAGGTTGCGCGCGCACTGGAGAAGACGCTGTCCGGCTGTCGCGGTCGCGTCGTCGTGACCTGCTTTGCCAGCAATCTGGCCCGCATACTGGCACTGGGGCGCGCCGCCGCACGCAATGGTCGTCGCATCACGCTGCTGGGTCGCTCGATGGAGCGCATGGTGCGCGTCGCCCGCGGTCTCGGCTATCTGGAGGACTTCCCGCCACTGGTACCGGTGAAGGACCTGGGCTATCTGCCCCCGGAAGAGGTCATGGTGATCGCCACCGGCAGTCAGGGCGAGCCGCGCGCCGCACTGTCACGCCTGGCCAATTCCCGGCATCCGGACTTCGAACTGGCTGCCGGCGACACCGTGATCTTCTCTTCCAAGGCGATTCCCGGCAATGAGCTGGCCATCGGCAAGCTGCACAATGCCCTGACACGACTCGGCGTCGGCATCATGGAAGAGAAGCAGTTCCCGGAGCTGCACGCCTCCGGCCACCCGGCACAGGAAGAATTGCGCACCTTCTATGGTTGGCTCAAGCCGGTACGTCTGCTGCCGGTGCATGGCGAATATCGCCACCAGCTCGCTCACACCCAGGTGGCACAGTCCCTGGGCATCGAGGCACCGCTGATTCCCGTCAATGGTGACGTGATTCGCCTCGATGCTCAGGGGCTGTCGGTGGAGAGACGCCTGACACTGCACGAACGCATCATCGAGCATGACAAGGTGCGTCCGCTGGACTCCATGGACCGCCGTGCCCGCGCGCGTCTCGGCCGGCATGGCAGCGTCTCGCTGGCGTTGCCCGTCACGCTGCAGGAAGCCGGCTGGGTTCGCATCGGCCGCTTGATGCTGGATATCAGCGGCACCTCAAGCCTGGATGAAGACAGCTTCGCCGAGTGGCTGGATGACACCCTCGCAGGCCTGGATGCCAGCAATGAACGTGAACTCAAGCAGCAACTCGATGGTCGCATCAATCGTTGGCTGCGCAACCACCTGCGCCATGAGCCGGTGCTCTTCCTGCATATCATGACCATGAATCAGGAGTGAGTATCGCGCCATCATTGAAGTGATGGCCGCCTTGAGCTCACTGCCCTGCACAAAGCAGCGCATGAAAAAGCCCGCCCGGGAAATACCGGGCGGGCTTTTCTGCTGCTGGGAGGCGCTCAGGGACTGGTGATGGCGAGATTGCCAACTTGCCGACTGGAAATCTCGTTCTCAAGCGCTTCAGCCACCTCCATGGCGTCAGGCCGAAGGTCTCAAACGGACTTGTTCTTCGGCGGACGGCCACGACGCTTGGGCTGATCACTGACCAGATCATCCACGGAAAGGCCTGCTTCGATCATCGCATCACGAATCTCGGCAAGCTTGCGCTCCTTGGCGATTTCTTCCTCGCGGCGCTGCTCGTCTTCTTCGGCTTTCTGCTCGATCACCTCATTGATGACCTCGGAGAGCTTGTGCAGTTGTTCCATGGACAGCTGACGCGCTGCTGCACGAGCAACATTCTTGTTACGGGCGATCTTTTCGAGAGAATCGGCTGTCATTTCGCTACCTCCACCATATGCACTGAGCTGGAATCCCTGCGAGTCATCGCATTGGATGTGATAATGCAGCAAAGTATAAGCGCTAAATATGAACTAACAAGCCTTGTCAAAAGCAAGGCAGTGTTTCCATAGGATAGACCAACAAAAACCCCGCTTGATAGCGGGGTTCTTGAGAGCGCCTGTGAGTTATCCGGGAAGGCTCGATCAACATGAGCGCCACGACTGATGACGAAAAAGGACTCAGCCTCCCGTCATGTTCATGAAGCGAACGATCTGGACATCACCGTCCGTCGTGAAGTGATGACGCTCGGGCTTGAGATGCATGGCATCGATGATCGCGGCCTTGAGCGGCTCGATATCCCCCGGGTAGCGACGCATGATGTCCCGCAGGTCAAGCGAGTGCTCATTGCCAAGACACAGCAACAGACGCCCCTCTACCGTGACGCGAACGCGGTTGCAGGTCGAGCAGAAGTTATGACTGTGTGGTGAGATGAATCCCACCCGTGATTCGCTGTCCGCCATGCGGAAATAGCGTGCCGGCCCCAGGCTGTCTTCAAGCGTGGGAATCAGCGGATAACGGGTCTCGATGCGCGCCTGGACATCATCACTGGAGCAGAAGGTCTCGTCACGACCGTGATCCGAGACCTGGCCCAGCGGCATCTCCTCGATGAAGCTGATGTCCAACCCTTCCTGACGCGCAAATTCGACCAGCGGCACCACTTCGTGATCATTGCGCCCTTTCAGCACCACCGCATTGAGCTTGATGCGGAAGCCTTCCTCGCGCGCAGCGCGGATACCGGCGATCACCTTGTTCAGGTCGCCGGTACGCGTCAGCGCCTTGAAGCGCTCCGGGTCCAGAGAATCAAGGCTGATATTCAGCCGTGACATGCCGGCGGCCTTCAACTGCGCGGCGTGCCTGGCAAGGCCCGCGCCGTTGGTGGTCATCGAGAAGTCCTTGAGCCCCTCGAGCGCGCCGATTTCATCGACCAGCTTGCCGATATCACGCCGCACCAGCGGTTCTCCTCCGGTCAGGCGAATCTTCTCGACCCCCAATTCCACGAAGGCGCGCGCCAGCAACGCGATCTCTTCGAGGCTCAACACCTCGTCGCGCGGCAGAAAGGTCATCTCTTCGCTCATGCAATAGACGCAGCGAAAGTCACAGCGGTCCGTCACTGACAGGCGAACATAGCGGATGCGACGACCGAAGTCATCGACCAGGGTTTCCATCATGACTCTCCCGAAAACTTGGGTGTTGCCAGCGCAGATTGTCGATCTTCGCGGCTGGCCTCGGCCAATGAGTCATCAGCCTTGCGTTGCTCGGCAAAGGGGGTTGCCGCTCCACCCTCTGCCGTCACCGCGGACTCGGGATGCCAGCGCTCGAGTGCCTCGCGATCACTCGAGCGTTCTCGCACCCAATAATCTCCTGTGGCGGTGTGCTCCTTTTTCCAGAAAGGCGCTCGCGACTTGAGGTGGTCCATCAGGAAGTCACAGCCCGCAAAGGCAGCCTGACGATGTGCACTGGCGACCAGCACCAGCACGATATTGTCGCCGGGCTCGAGCCGTCCGACACGATGAATGATACGCACCCCGGTGAGCGGGAAGCGCTCGCGCGCCTCTGTGATCAAGCGTTCGAGGCTGCGCTCCGTCATGCCGGGATAGTGTTCCAGCGTCAGCGCGACGACATCCGGACGCTGATTGAAATCACGCACCAGCCCCGTGAAGGACACCACGGCACCGATGTCGCCGCGCCCACGCGTCAGGGCATCCTGCTCGACACGCAGATCAAAATCGCTGGCCTGAATGTTGACCGAAAAGGCCTGCGTGGCTTCGTTTGCGACCTGGGTCATGTCAGCCCCCCGTCACCGGTGGGAAGAAGGCGACTTCATCACCGGCATTCAGCGGGTGGTCATCGCGCACCATGTCCTGATTGACAGCGCATAGCACGCGGGTGTCATTGAGCGCTTCAAGCTGCGGGTCACGCAGCGCCAGGGTGCGCTTGAGGCCCCCGACCGTCGCCTCCGACAGCGTCGTCAGGTTCAGCGCCAGGCTGTCGAGATCCAGCCGCTCCCGCAGTTCCGCCAGGAAGAGGACCCGCACGGTGGCATCATCGCGTGCCGCCGAAGCGGCCTGTCCCGCTGTCACTGTCACCTCGTTGGGCTCAGCTGTTGCAGCACGGCTTGATTCGGTCCGGCTTGATTCAGCACGGCTTGGCTCAGCGGGCGTCTGCTCGACAGCGGCAGCCTCCTCCGGACGCTGCCAGTCACCACTCTTGCCGCCGGTCTTGGTCTCGAGCTGGATATCGCCGATCACGATACCCTTGTCGACCGCCTTGCACATGTCATAGAGCGTCAAGGCCGCCACCGAGGCCGCCGTCAGTGCCTCCATCTCGACACCGGTACGCCCATTGAGGCGACACAGCACCTGAATTTCCACGCAGCTGTTGGCGCTGTCCAGCGTGAAGTCGACCGTCACCTTGGAGAGCATCAAGGCATGACAGAGCGGAATCAGCTCATGAGTACGCTTGGCCGCCTGGATACCGGCAATACGCGCCGTCGCCAGCACATCCCCTTTGGGCAGGCCACCTTCGGCGAGCAGGGCGAGCGTGGCAGGCAGCATGCTGATGCGTGCGCTGGCTCGCGCCTCGCGGCGGGTTTCCTGCTTGTCCGCAACATCCACCATATGGGCTTCGCCGCGTGCATTGAGATGAGTAAGGCTCATGAGCTGTCTCGTATCCGTATCGGGTGCGCCTGACTGGCGGCAATCTCAGAAATACCAATGCCTGAAGAAGCAGGCAGGCAAGCCCTGATGAACAGGACTGGCCAAGAAATTAGCAGACTATCTTTTCATGAATCAGCTGGCGTGACTACTGCGTGGGCATCGCCTAGACGATGCCGCGACTGCCCAGCCACTGCACCATGACCGGCTCACCGGCGTGGAGCGTGGCGCAGCCGGCGGGAATCTCGATCAGGCATTCGGCCAGCAACATCGAGGTCAGAATACCCGAGCCCTGCCGCCCCGTGGTCATCACCACCTGACGCCCCTGGTCATCCAGCACGATCTGGCCGCGATGATAGTCGACACGCTCGGCACGTGAGCGCAGCGTCTCGCCGGCGATCAGCTGCAGGCGCGGGGCTTGCCACTGCGCCAGTGTCGTCGCCGAGACATTCGCCTCACCCTTCGCCAACCGCTGCTGTCCCGACAACAGGCGTAGCGCGGGTAGCACGAACTGCAGGAAGGTGACCATGGTCGCCACCGGATTGCCCGGCAAGCCGAAGAACGGCACCTGACCAGATGACGTCTCGGCGTCGGCGGGAGTGGCACGCAACATGCCGAACGCCAGCGGGCGCCCGGGTCGCATGGCGATGCGCCACAACGCGAGCTCACCACAGGCAGCGAGAGCGCTGCGCACATGATCGGCCTCGCCCACCGACACGCCGCCGGAGGTGATGACCATGTCGGCACGCGTCGCGGCATCCCGCAGGGCAGCACTCACGCTCGCCTCGTCATCGCTCAGGATACCGAGATCCAGCACCTCGATGCCCTGATCGCGCAGCAGCGCCACGAGGCTGAAGCGATTGGCGTCATAGATACCACCGACCGGCAGTGTCTCGCCGGGAGCCGTGACCTCGTCACCGGTGGAGAAGATCGCCACCGTCAGCGGCCGATAGACGGCGACCTCGGCGAGCCCGAGCGACGCCAGCACGCCCACGGCGGCAGGCGTCAGCCACTGGCCCGGCGCCATCACCCGGTCGCCGCGCGCGATGTCCTCTCCGGCCTGACGCACATTCTGGCCACGGCGAATGCTGGTCACGCCTTCGATCACCACCCGCTCGACTGCGTCGCCCTCAGCTCGGCCCTCGCCCTGCGTGGAGCGATACTCGAGCTGTTCCTGCATGACGACAGTGTCGGCGCCTGCGGGCAGGGCCGCACCGGTCGTGATGCGCATGGCCTCCCCCGCGGCGAGCGCTCGGCCTGTCCAGGGATGGCCCGCCAGCGAGCTGCCGATCACGCTCAGCTCGCAGTGATCGCTCAATCCGCCGCGATCGCTCAGGGGCTCGCCGCTCGCCGCGTCTGGCAATGAAGCCCGTGCCAGTGCGATGCCGTCCATCGCTGCGTTGGTCTGCGCCGGGACATCCAGCGGCGAGATGACCGTCTCGGCGAGCACACGTCCGGGTGCCTGCGCTAAAGCGACACGCTCGCTGCGCGGCGTGCGCATCACGCCCGCCAGGCTCTCCCCCAACACGCTCAAGGCTTCATCGACACTCAGCATGCGCTCGCCGAAACGCGGATCGAAACACGACAGACTCATGCGCCCACCTCGCCACGCGGCTTGCCGCCTTCCAGACGCCAATGCACCGGCCAGGCGGCGATCCAGGCGGCCAGCGCCTGAGGATCGTCCAGGTCCAGCCGCTTGAGGTTCTGCGGCACATCATCACGAGGCGGCAGCTGCGCCGCCGGTGTCGCCAGCGCATGGATCCAGGGGTCCTCCAGGGCTCGCAGCGGCTTGCCCACGGCCTCGCGGTACAGCTCAAGCTTGGGCAACGGCCACTGCTTGAAGCCCTCGACCAGAATCAGGTCCACCTCCAGCCCCTCGAGCTGCGCCACCAGCTGCTCCAGATCGGCCTCCGCCTGGTCCGGCGTCTCCATCATCAGTGCAAAGCGCTTGGCGGACGCCACCAGCATCGGCACGGCACCCGCCGTTCGCAGACGATAACTGTCCTTGCCCGGCGTATCGACATCGAAGGCATGATGCGCATGCTTGATCACGGCGACGCGGAGGCCGCGCGCTCTCAGCTCGGGCAGCAGCTGTTCGAGCAGCGTGGTCTTGCCAGTGCCGCTCCAGGCTGCAATGCCCAGCAGCGGACACGCTGACGCCGCCAGACGTGCCTGCCAGGCGGGCGACATCCCGACCTCATGAGAAATATCACCACGTGGCGTGGGAGCATCATTGCGGGGGGAGGAATGTTCAGCACTGACAGCGGTATCGGCACGCTGGTCAGTCGTGGAGGAAGACTCAGGCATGAAGGTTCTCTTGGTGATTCCCGCGTATGGCGGCCTGTCGACGGGCTCACCGCAGCGCTGCCGCGCCCGCAAGGGAAAAGATGACGATGACAATGCGGGCTGAGCGGATGCCATGAAGGTGAACACGCACGGCGCTCATTTCAATGGGCAACGGCTCGATATGCGCAAGGATTCAATGGGGGCAACGACGCAGAGTGGCAAGACAGCCGCCAGAACCGCCAGACACTACACTTTTGAGGTGCAACGCCAAGGCCATCAATACCAGGCAGGCAAAGACAATAACCCGTCAGACTCCGGCAAAGACGCCCCCCGGCGATGACGACCTGCATCACAATGACACACCCTGGGCGTGCAAGCGGGAACGGATGACACGCAAAGGACGTCAGGAAAGAAGCGCGCTCAGCGCGAGCCGGCTTCCATCTCACGGCATTCATCCAGGGTATTGAGGTTGGCGAAGTCCTGCTCGCTGCCCGCTTGCACCTTGAGCCAGATATGCTGATCGAACCAGCGGTCGATCTTGCGCTCGCCAGCGGCCAGCGCCGCCTGCAGAGACGGCAGCAGGCCACGGTGCATGAGACATATCACCGGATGGTAACGGAACTCATCTGCCGCCACGGCCAGCAGCGCAGGCCCGGAATCGGCCGCATGACCGCCCTCGACACTGAAGCCTTCGAGCTGATCGCCGTTGGCATGATCGATCAGCGCCACGCTCAGCGTTTCGACCAGTTCATTGGGCAGATGCGGCACATCGCAGGCCACCATCATCACCCAGGGCGTCCGCGCTGCCGCCAGCGCACTGGCCATGCCCATCAAGGGGCCGTGGTAACCCTGCTCGCTGTCTTCGACAAGCGGATGCCCATAGGCAGCATACTCGGCGTGCGAGCGGTTGGCATTGATCAGAAGCTCGCCCACCTGAGGGGTCAGCCGCGCCAGCACATGCGCCACCAGCGGCACCTCATTGAGCGTGACCAGCCCCTTGTCGACGCCACCCATGCGCCGCGCCTGGCCACCGGCCAGCACCACCCCGGTGATATTGGCGGGCGAGAGCGAGGCCTTGAGCTGCTCGGCATCGCTCGGCAGTGGTGTAGCGTCAGAGGTGTGATTGAAGCTCGGCATGAAGGCGTATCCCGGTCGAGTGCGCAAAGGCGCAGGTAATGTCATGCAGCAGGGCCGCTGGCAGGGCATTCAGTGCAAGCGGCTGATGCACAAGGCCTTCTCAGCCCTGAAGCTTGAGGTGCTTGCACTGAAGGCTCAGCCCATTGAAGACGACTCAGCCCGCTGCGTGCTCAGTGTGCAGGCTGGCAGCGCTCAGCGTCCAGCGCGCACTCGAGCCCTGACTCAAGGCATTGTCCTGATGCGAGGACAGGATCACCGCACACCCCTGCTGGCACATCTGCTCCAGTCGAAGCGCCAACTGCTCGACAGCGGCCTGGTCCAGATTGGCGGCAGGCTCATCCAGCAACAGCACCGGCGGACGCGACAACCAGGCGCGCGCCAATGCCAGTCGCGCCCGCTCGCCACCCGACAGGGAGCGGGCCGGCTGACGAGCCTGATCGCTCAGCCCGCTCCAGCGCAACATCTCCTCGACCTGATCACGCTGCTGGCCGGCAGAGCCGCTGTCGGGTTGCCAGCGAGCCGCCAGCACCAGATTGCCGGCCACGCTGGTGTCGAACAGATACGGCTGCTGATGCAGGTAGCGCACCGGATGAGCGTCACGGGTCTGCCATTCAAGCTTGCCGCCAGTCGCTGGCTGCATGCCGGCCAGCACGCGCAGCAGCGTGGTCTTGCCACTGCCGTTGTCACCCTTGAGGTGCACCCAGCCGGACGCCGGGGACGGCGCCCAATCCAGCGTCGCCACATGCCATAACAGGCGCCCTTGCGCCTCGGCGCCCTCGCCGGAGACTTGCGCCGCAGGCGGCAAGCGATATTCGAGGTCGCGCACACGCAACAGAGGGGCAACGCTTGCGTCAGCATCGAGTACCTGGGCAGCAGACGACGAGGCTTGCGCGAAGCCAGTCCCCGCCACCGGGCAGGAGGAGTCGCCCGGGGGAACAGACGAGGACGAAGAACTAGGGGGGAACATCATGACTCCATACGACGATTCAGCCTGACACGATCAGTGCTGGTGTGCTTGTCTCAACTGGCAGGCAGGCGGCTTGCAGGCTCCGGGAGCAGAATGTGACTGGCGGCGGGGCCTGGGGTCAGGCCTGCACCGCCAGCTGACCGCGACCGCGCAACAGTCCCAGCATCAGATTGAGCGCCAGCGCCAACACCAGCAATACCATGCCCAGGGCGACCCCCTGGGCGTACTCGCCCTTGAGGGTTTCCAGCGCGATGGCCGTGGTGATATTGCGCGTGAAACCGGCAATGTTACCACCCACCATCATGGCGCAACCCACTTCCGCGATGATTCTACCAAACGCGGCCACCAACGCCGCCATCACGCCGAAACGGGCCTCCATCACCAGCCGCCACAACGCCGCACGGCGCGACGCCCCCAGCTGCAAGGCTGTCTCCCAGGCACGCTTGTCGACGCCCGCCAGCGCGGCATGCAGCATCACCACCAGAATCGGCAGGGCGAGCAGAATCTGCCCGATCACCATCGCCGGCTGGGTGAACAGCAGATGCCAATCGCCCAGCGGGCCAGCGCGCGACAGCAGGATGAACAGCAGCAGCCCCACCACCACGGTGGGGACGGCCATCAGGGTATTGATCAGCGAGATCAGCAGCCAGCGCCCCGGGAAGGCACAGCGAACCAGCACGAAGGCGATCAACAGTGCCGGTGGTACCGCGATCAGCATCGCCATCAGCGAGACACGAAACGACACGCCGATGATCTCCCACAGCGCGCCATCCATGCTCAGCAGGAGGCTCATGGCCTCCTGCGTGGTTTGCCACAAGCTCACGAACGCGGCTCAGCCTGTGCGTCCTGCGTCTTCACCGGCGTGCGCTCAGAGGCACGATCCGCTGTCTGGCGAGCATCGAAGCCAGTCTCGCCGTGGCTGGCATGGAACAGCGCCTTGCCCTTGAGACGGTAATCATCGATTGCCTGCTGCCCTTCGCTGGAGATCAGCCATTCGGCCAGCTCACGCGCACCACGAGTATTGAGCCCGTCATGATTGGCAGGATTGACCAGAATCACCTGATAGGGGTTGAAGAGACGCGCATCACCCTCGACCAGAATCTCGAGCTCGAGCTTGTCTTCCATCGCAAGCCAGGTGCCCCGATCGCTCAAGGTGTAATCCTGCAGCTCACTGGCCATGCTCAGCACCTTGCCCATGCCCTGGCCGACAGCCTTGTAGCCGGAGAAGTCCGGCGTGACGTCGGCACTCTGCCACAGAGCCAACTCCTTCTTGTGGGTGCCGGAATCATCGCCACGCGAGATGAAGCCTGCATTGGCACTGGCGATCTTGCCCAGTGCCGCGTCCACATCCTGCATGCCGGCTATGGCGGCCGGGTCGGCCTCGGGGCCGAGCAGCACGAAGTCGTTGTACATCACGCCATGCGGCTCGATGCCGTAGCCGGCATCGACGAACTTGCGCTCGGCGCCCGGGGCGTGGGTCATCACCAGATCCACATCGCCATCCTGGCCCATGCGCAACGCCTTGCCGGTACCGACCGCGATGACTTGGATGGTGACATCGTGGGCCTGTTCATACTCCGGCAGCAGGTGATCGAGCAGGCCTGAGTTGTAGGTGCTGGTCGTGGTGGCCAGACGGATGATGTCGTCGGCTGCCTGGGCCGGCAGAATGCTCAACGCACCGAATGACAGGCCTGCGAGAGTGGCCAGCAGGCGACGAGAAGACAAGGTATGGCGTTGCGGCATGGATGATGCTCCCTGAATATTTTTTCTGGCGTGACGGTCTTGATGACATCAACGTAAATGTTGACTCTGCAAACGACATGCCGAAAGCGCTGTGGTGACGAAACGGACGATCCAATAAAGGCTTTCAAAGTTATGGCAGACGGGGCTGATACATGGACTGGCATGCAAGACAGCCGGCGATGATACCGGAATCTTCTCCAGCAGGCTGAGTTGCCTGCTGACGTCCCTGTCGCCCCTCTCGCCTCTGCAGCCCCTGTCGCCCTGCTGACGTCGCTATCCTTGTCGCTAACCCTGGCGGGGCGGATGGCGATGCTGGGATAGCACTGCCGGAATGGCCGAAAAAATACTGACAACAAATCCAGGCATGACCACCACTGACCCACGATGACCCGATTGACGCGTCATCGCCGGGCCTTGCGTAGCGCAACGGGACAGCCTGCCAACCCTGCCCGCCAGCGCTGTGTGCTGACAAGGCCGCAAGGCGCTGCCTGTGGCAAGCGCAAGCAGAAACAGGCAGCAATGTGGCACCCAGCGCTAGATTACCAGAGAGCAGCACGCCACAATGCCTGCATGATAGAGATGATCTCCCCTGCGACCATTACTGCCCTGTTGACCCGAGGAACGCCATGACTGCCCACGCCCCCTCCACACCCCGTGAGACCCGGCGTAGCGGCAGCGACCCCCTCCCCACCGCCTCGGTGCTGATCGTCGATGACGAGCCCGGCATACGCCGCTATCTGGAGAAGGCACTGTCCTCGCGCTTTGCGCTGATCGAATGCGCCGAGAGTGTCGAGCAGGCCGAAGCCTTGCGCTCGCGTCTGCACTTCGACCTCATCCTGCTCGACATTCGCCTGCCGGGGCGTGATGGCCTGGATTGGGATGAAGCCCTTGCGCCCTCTTCGGTCAGCGATGTCATCTTCATGACGGCCTACGCCGATCTCGAGACCGCTGTGCGCGCACTGCGGGCCGGAGCCTGTGATTTCATCATCAAGCCGTTTCGTCTCGAACAGTTGCAGGCTGCGCTGGACCGCTGCCTTGAGCGCCGCCAACTGACGCGGGAAAACTTCCTGCTCCGTCGCGACAATGCCCGCCATCAGCAGGAAGAGGCCAGCCTCAAGGGCGAGAGCCCTGCCATGCAGGAACTAGGGCATATCATCGCGCGCGTTGCTCCCGCGCCCTCGCCGGTGCTGATTCTGGGAGAGTCCGGCACCGGCAAGGAGCTGGCGGCGCGTGACCTGCATCGCCTGTCCGGTCGGCGCGGCGCCTTCGTGCCGGTCAACTGCGGCGCCATCAGCCCGGAGCTTTTGGAGAGCGAGCTGTTCGGCCACCTCAAGGGGGCCTTCACCGGCGCCCATCGTGGCCGTGATGGCCTGTTCAGCTTCGCCGATGGCGGCACGCTGTTTCTGGATGAAATCGGCGAGATGCCGTTGGCGATGCAGGCCAAGCTGTTGCGAGTGCTGGAAACGCGCCGCGTGCGCCCCGTCGGTGGCGAGCAGGAACAGGCGGTGGACGTGCGCATCGTGGCCGCCACCCATCGCACACTGGAGACGGAGGTGGCCGCGGGCCGCTTCCGCGAAGACCTCTACTATCGCCTCAACGTGCTGAGCCTGACACTGCCGGCCCTGCGCGAGCGCCCGGAGGATATCCCGGCGTTGGCCCAGCACTTCTCGCGCCAGCTGTCGCGCGAGCTCAACCTCCCCGCCGTGCCCTGGCAGCATTCTGATCTCACTCGCCTGTGCCACTATTCCTGGCCCGGCAATGTGCGGGAACTCAAGAACGTCATCGAACGCGCCTTGCTGCTCGGCCGCCTGCCCGGCGATACCCTGCCGGTCGACAGTCAGGCCGAACAGGCACCAGGCCACTCGACATGGGACGACAGCGGAGACGCGACCACCTACGCCGAGGAAGAGGCCACCAGCAGCGGCTATCCGCTCGAGTGGTCATTGGATGCGGTGGAAAAGGCCCATCTGTGCGCAGTACTGGAGCGACATGCCAACAACAAGTCCGCCGCCGCTCGCCAGCTGGGCATCTCGCGCAAGACGCTGGATCGCAAACTGTCCACCTGGCGCGCCGAGCAGCAAAGCGGCGGGGACAGCGGCGCTGAGAGCAGCATCGAGAGCGATCAACCAGCCCCCGCCACTGCATCTACCACTCCCTACGGAGCCGACGGCAGCGCATGATCAAGCGCCTGCGCCATTACTTCGCCGGTTCGCTGCGGCGCAGGCTGCTACTGCTGACACTGGCGCCGCTGCTGGCGCTGATGCTGGCGTTGGTCGGCCTGACCGCCTACTGGACCACGGCCTATACCGACCGCCAGCTGTACATGAACGTGCGCAGCGATCTCGATGTCGCCAGCCGCACGCTGCAGAGCCAGCATCAGCGCCTGCGTGATGGCCTGGAGGCGATGCGTCGTAACCTGCGCCAGCTGGTGGCACCCGATGAGCAGACCGCGCAGCTGTTGCCACGCCTGGTGCCGCGCCTAAATACCATGCGCGACACTCTCAATGCCGACTGGCTGCGCTGGCTGCCCACCGAGCAGTTGCGCCAGACGCCCGGCGTCGCCGCGCTGATTCCGCAACTGACGCGCGGCGAAAGTCTGGATGGCCTCGACATGCTGTCCAGCGACTCGCTGGCGACACTGGATCCAGCGCTTGCCGAACGCGCGCGTCTTGCGCTGCGCCAGACGCCCTACGCACAACCCAGTGCCCGCCGCGAGGAAAGCCGCGGCATGCTGTTGCGGGCGCTGGTGCCCATCCTCGATGGCGAGAGCAAGCTGCTGGGCGTGCTGGATGCGGGCCGCCTGCTCAATCGCGATTCGCGTCTGGTCGATGAAATCCGCGATCTGCTCTATGGCCCCGGTACCCTGCCGGAAGATGGCACCGGCACCATCACCCTGTTTCTCGATGATGTCCGTATTGCCACCAATGTCACCGACGCCAGCGGCGAGCGTGCGCTGGGCACGCGCGCCTCGCTGGAGGTGAAGCGTCAGGTGATCGGCAATGGCGAGCGCTATATCAATCGTGCCTTCGTGGTTCGTGACTGGTTTGTGGCCGCTTATGCCCCGCTGGATTCTCTGGATGGCCAGCGGATCGGCATGATCTACGCAGGCTACCCACAGGCGCCCTACGCGCGTCTCTATCGCGAGACGCTGACGCATATCAGCCTGGTGCTGATCGCGGTCAGCCTGTTGGGCGTGCTGCTGGTGTGGAGCAGCATCGAGCGTCTGATGCAGCCGATCCGACAGATCCGCCGTGTGGTGCATGCGGTGCGGGACGCACCGGCGCAGGAAGGCCTGCGCATAGGCCCACTGTCCTCTCTGGGGCCGGCGCAGCGACACGGTGATGAGCTGGATGAACTGGCCGAGGAATTCGACGCCATGCTGGCGCGACTGGAAGCGCACCGCCATGAGATACAGCTCGCGGCCCAGACGCTGGAAGCCCAGGTAGAGGATCGCACCCGCGATCTGAGCGCCCAGACCGCCACGCTGCGCGAACGCAGTCAGGCACTGGAGGAGCACGTGCGTCTGCTGCGTGAAGCGCGCGCACGCCTGCTGACCCGCGAGAAACTGGCGGCACTGGGCGAACTGACGGCGGGTATCGGCCACGAGATCAACAACCCCGCCGCGGTGATTCTGGGTCATGTCGAGTTGATCGAGGTGATTCTCGGCGAACAGGCCGAGCCGGTACGCGAGGAAATCGCCACCATCATCCATCAGGTCGAACGCATTCGCGCGCTGGTCGACAACCTGCGTCAGTACGCGCGCGATCCGCTCGCCTCCAACGACATTGGCGACGACAACTCACTGACACCGTCGCTCGGTGCGCCTCACCTCAGCCAGATTCATCCCGACGAGGCCATCCACAGTGTCGAGGTACTGGTCAGGCATGCGCTGGATCATCATGGCCATCAATTGCAGCATGAGCTGGCGGCCACCCGTTTGATCGAGGCTGATCGCGCGCAACTGACCCAGGTGCTGGTCAACCTGCTGATCAACGCCATCGAGATGGCGCCTGCGCCGGATACGCTGTGCATCACCAGCCGTGATCATGATGCGACGCTGACCGGAATGGCAGCTGACGCGGATGCGCAAGAGCGCCCGGCTGCGGCTTCCGCGGCGCCATGCCCGATATCGGCCGACACCACGGTGGCTGGTGTCGAGATCCGCGTCATCGATCACGGCGCTGGCGTGCCCGAGCATCTGAAATCACGCATCTTCACGCCGTTCTTCACCACACGCGCCAATGGCTCGGGCATCGGCCTGTCGGTCTCATCGGGCTTGATCACCCAGCTGGGAGGCAGGCTATGGCTGGAAGATACGCCAGGTGGCGGCGCCACCTTCTGCCTGTGGCTGCCGTGCATCGCACGCCGGCATCACGAGGATGACCAAGGGCGCCATCTGCTCGAGACGCTCAGCGCCGGGGGCAGCAGTCGCTCGCCTTGAGCCACAGATGACCGAGGTTCACATCTGCCAACGACCTGCTCATGCATGCTAGCCTGCGCGAAGACTCACTCAATCAGGCACCGCTGATGTCGCACGATACTTCCCGCTATGTCCCTGCTCCCCACCCTGCCGACCAGACGGCACCGTCCTCTGAGGATGAGCAGAAGACCCCCCCTCGCACACTGGGCAAGCGGCTGCGTGAACTGCGCATGCGTCATGGTCTCTCTCAGCGCGAACTGGCCAAGCGCGCTCAGGTGACCAATTCGACCATCTCGCAGGTCGAGCAGGACGCGGTCAGCCCTTCCGTCAGCTCACTGAACAAGATTCTCGAGGTATTTCCGATCTCGCTGAGCGACTTCTTCAGCGATGAGGTGCCCGTCGAACCACCACGCATCCTGCGCGCCAGCGAGCATGAGCCGATTGCAGGCTGTGGGCCGGGCCTCGAGCTGAGACGCATTGCGCAGCCGCTGCAGTCAGCGCCACAGCCTCTGGTCGAGCTGGGCCGCCTGGCTCCGGAGTGCAGCGCCTATCTGCAGGCCGCGCATGACAGCCTGGTGCTGGTTACCCACGGGGCGCTGCATATCGCGTTGCCCGCCACGGCGGCCTGCCGGGAGGCAGAACTTGAATGCGGTGATGCGGCACGCCTGCAGGCCGGGGAGCGCTATCAACTGCACTGGCGCAAGCCTGAGGCGTCAAAAGCCGCCAGCGGTGAAGTCACCCACCATGGAACCTCCGATGTTACCGAGGCCCAAGACTGCCTGTGGCTATGCATCGCACAGGGCCGCTAGCCTCGTTCAGGATCGCTAGCCTTTCGCGGCGCGGGAGTGAGAGCGGCCCGCAGCATCAGGCGACTGCTCGCGCGCCTCATCCCAGGGCTCATTGGTGGCCGGCTCGGCCAGGAAACGCTCCACCATGGTGTGCGGACAGAAATCTGCCAGCCATGCCTCGCGAATCGGATAGCCCCCCTCTGCCAGCACCTCGTTCATGCGTCGCGCGAGACCTTCGGCGGAATGCGGCGCGATGGCATGTTCGAGTTCGCCCTTGAGGATCTCGCGTATTCCGCCACGACAATCCACTGACACAACCGGCGTGCCGCAGGCCAACGCCTCCATCAGCACGATCCCCATGCCCTCGACACGCGAGCTGAGCACGAACAGCTTGGCGGCCCGCATCCAGGCATAGGGATTGTCACGCTGACCGGCGAAGATCACCCGCTCGGCGATGCCAAGCCTTTCAGCCTGGGCTTCCAGGGCTTCACGGCAATTGCCCGCCCCCACGATCACCAGCGGCTCCTTCGGATTGGCCAGGGCATAAGCCTCGAGCAAGAGAGCATGATCTTTCTGCGGCACCAGACGCGCCACATTGAGAATGAAGGGCTCAGCGGGGATATCCGGCTCATCCATGGCGGCCTGCTCGCGAATCCGGGAGATCGGGCAGGCATTGACGATCGTCTCGATATGCGCCGGTGTCACCCCATGCTGGCGAGCAATGTCTCGTGCCCCTTGCGCCACATCCTCGGATACCGCCACCAGATGCTTGTCCTCCAGCAGGCAGCGGACAAACATGCGCTGCTTCCACTGCGGGCCGCTGAAGCTGACGCGATTTTCCAGCACGTAACGTGCACGAGGGTCCTTGAACCCCCACACCTGTTCGAAGGTTCCCAGGCCACGGAAGATGATGCGGTCAACCTTGCCGTGTTCCTGCTCGAATTCCTTTAGCCAAGCGGCAAATTCCTCGCCACCGGCCTTGCCGACCCACACGAAATTGGAGCGACGGATGACGGGATTGAGCACCAGCCGTGACGCCAGTATCGTCAGGGTGCCGCCGACGGAACGCTGGACGCGCTGCTGAATCGGCACGATGTGCTGTTGGACGCTGGCATCCTGCGGCTCCAGCACCTGATCACGACCGCGCCAGATGACCATATGTGTCTCGTGATCATTCGCGGCCAGACTGTCGGCAAGATTGACCGCCACTCGCTCCATGCCACCCATTTTCAGGCTTCTCACTACGACCAGGGTACGCAAGCATCACTCCTTCGAATGTCCGCCAGTACCGCTTTATGCCGCGCGCAAGACATGCGAAAACGATAGCTGGCGTCGGGTGGGAAAACGAAAAATGCAACCCCCGCGTGCCAGTCGCTCGGCACACGGGGGTTGCATTTATCTGAACCGTCATTCGCGGAAATGTTCCTGAGTCCTACCTCTCAGATGACAATGACAATCACTCTCCTTCTTTCGCCGGCGGCAGAATCAGATTGAGCACGATGCCCAGAATGGCGGCCAGACTCACGCCCTGCAGCGTGAATTGACCACCACCGATCTGCATGCCACCGATTCCGAATACCAGAATCAATGACGCGATCACCAGATTGCGCGGCGCGGTCAGTGACGCCCCCGCACGTACCAGGGTATTCATGCCGACCACCGCGATCGACCCGAACAGCAGGCACATGATGCCGCCCATCACCGGCGTGGGAATCGTCTGCAGCACGGCGCCGACCTTGCCGACGAAGGCCAGCGAGATCGCGACACAGGCTGCGACCGTCATCACCCGCGGATTGAAGTTACGCGTCAGCATCACCGCGCCGGTCACTTCGGAATAGGTGGTATTGGGCGGCCCCCCGAACAGTGACGCCGCCGAGGTCGCCAGGCCGTCACCGAGCAGCGTGCGATGCAGCCCCGGCTTCTTGAGGTAATCGCGGCGTGTCACCGAGCCGATCGCCACCATATCGCCGATGTGCTCGACGGCAGGCGCGATGGCGACGGGAATCATGAACAGGATGGCGGAAAACTCGAAGGTCGGCGCAGTGAAGCTTGGCAGTGCCAGCCACGCAGCCGCATGCACCGGCGAGAGATCGATCACTCCCACCAGCAGCCCCAGCACATATCCCGTCAGGATACCGCCGAGGATCGGCACCAGACGTAACATGCCACGTCCGAAGATCGACAGCACCAGCGTTACGCCAAGACTGGCCAATGACAATGTCAGCGCCAGGGCATGCGAGATGTTGTCGCTGAACTCGCCGGTGGCCATCTGCACCGCCGTCGGTGCCAGCGCCAGCCCGATGACCATGATCACCGGCCCGACCACGACAGCCGGCAGCAGGCGGTGCACGATGCCGACACCCTTGAGACGAATGCATTGTGCCAGCAGCACATAGACCAGCCCCGCGACGAACAAACCGCCCATGGTGGCAGGGATGCCGAAGTTGGCGACCGAGCTCTGGATGGGTGCAATGAAGGCAAACGATGAGGCGAGGAAGACCGGCACGCTGGCCTTGGTCACGCACTGGAAGACCAGGGTGCCGACACCGGCCGTGAACAGGGCGACGTTGGGATCAAGCCCGGTCAGCAGCGGGACCAGTACCAGTGCACCAAAGGCGACGAACAGCATCTGCGCGCCGGTGACGAGGGTCGTCAGCGAGAACCCTTCCTGTTCCGGCAAGGGCACATGGGCAGACGACGCATGGGGAGAGGAGGTATCAGAGGACGGTGATGAAGACGACATGGCAGCACTTCTTTTCACGGGCGGAGGAGTCAACCGCCTGATCCTGACTGCTCAGACAGGTCAGACAGATACAAAAACGCCCCGCGCAGATGCGCAGGGCGTTGTCATCTCTGGCGGGCGCTCAGCGCGTGCCGAAGATCTTGTCACCGGCATCGCCGAGACCCGGCACGATGTAACCGTTCTCGTCGAGACGGTCATCGACGGAGGCGGTGTAGATCTCGATGTCCGGGTAGGATTCCTGCACCTTGGCGATCCCCTCAGGCGCCGCGACCAGCACGATGACCTTGATCTGCTGGCAGCCCTTGGCCTTGAGCATGTCCAGCGTGGCGATCATGGAGCCGCCGGTCGCCAGCATCGGGTCGATCACGATGGCCAGACGCTCGTCGAGATCTGACACGAACTTCTCGAAATACGGCACCGGCTCCAGCGTCTCCTCATCACGGTACAGACCCACGACGCTGATGCGTGCCGGGGGAATCAGGTCCGTCACGCCATCCAGCATGCCCAGGCCGGCGCGCAGGATCGGGACGATGGTCACTTTCTTGCCCTTGATGGTCTGGACATCCAGCTCGTTGCCGCTCCAGGCATCAATGGTGGTAGTTTCCAGCTCCAGGTCCTGGGTTGCCTCATAGGTCAACAGCTTGGCGACCTCACTGGCCAGCTCACGGAAGCTCTTGGTGCTGATGCCTGCTGCACGCATCAGGCCAAGCTTGTGCTGGACCAGTGGATGATTGATGGCATGGACGCTCATGGAAATACCTCTTGGGACATAAGATGGTGCAAACGATACGCAGCACTACCCCCGCCGGCTCGGACGATAGCAGCGGGAGGCTGGTAAATTGAGCGCATTCTAGCGGAAGCAGGCTTACAAGTTAAGTACCACCACCCTGCCCTCCTTACCTTTAGCCGGAAGGGCCAAGCCTACGTCAGTAGCACAATCCTCGCGCTGAGCAGATTTCCAGAGTTGTTTTTTGTAACCGAACAGTAAATGCTCTAAGAGAAAACCTTACAGCATTGATTAGAAAGCACACAAACATTATCATATATAATTATCAAAAGTAATTTACACGAGAGAAATTGATGCTACCTATATTTATATCATGCGATGAAAATTATGCCGCACATCTAGCCACTACTATTATATCGGCAATCATCAATTGTAAAGAGCCTGAAAAGCTCAAATTTATCATTGGCGACGCTGGGCTTAAAGCAGAAACAAGATCAACATTGACATCCATGATAGAAAAACATGGATCTCATGTGGCATTTGTTTATCTAGACGATAGTAAATTTAGTGGCCTGAAAATAAAGCGCTACGGCAAGTCAATTTACTTCAGATTCTATCTTGATGAATTGCTTGATAATGAAGAACTAGTTCTATGCTTGGATTGTGACACTGTTGTCGTCGGCGATTTATTGGACATATACAGGGAAACCAGTGGGAAAAGCTTCACAATTGCTGCCGTGGAAAATATCGGTAGATCTCCATATAGTCGCCTTGGTTTGAAAAAAGGTGATTACTTCAACTGTGGATTAATGCTTATCAATATGAAGCAGTGGAAAGAAGAAAAAATAGGAAAGAGAGGGCTGGAGTTTTTATTAGCTCACCCTGAATTGTGTGCACACAATGAACAATGCGCAATCAACAAAGTCGCCCAAGGGGAATGGTATCGTCTTCCGTTGACTTGGAATGCTCAACGACCTGCCTATAAAATTTTAGAAAAGCGTATGACCGAGCAGCATAGAGATAAAAATGAATTTTTGAAATCAATTCAGGAACCGATCATGGTTCACTATATGGGGAAAAACAGTAAACCTTGGAATACGCACAGCTTGCATCCATTGAAGGTATTATATACTATTTATCGCCACAAAACTCCATGGCCGGTTAAAATCCAGAAAACGGCACTACACAAGAAATTAAAGTTTTATACATCACTACAGAAACTATTTATCTACAAAAAAAGAAAAAAAATGAGCAAAAACTTGATTGATGCACATAAAAAAGCTTAACCATGGTTGGCGCGAAACTAAAGCGCCAACCATAATAGCTAGAGCCTATCAAATATACCAATGCATAATCACAACAATATACTCAACACACACATTAGGATGTTGCTCATATCTCATACTTTAGCCCCTTTCCTCACTATCCTATCGACTAAAAACCACTCTATGCAAAAACCATGGAACTATACATAGAGCATTGTAATTCCATCATCCTGTAGGCATAGTCGTATATTCTCAACTAAAATACCGGTGACTAAATCATAGCACCAAACACTTAACATGAATGCAGGGCCGAAAAAGATGATCATAAAAAGCTTGGTAAAACATAAAGTCACACTAGGCAAGTACGCAGAGCATTATATAAAGAAAGGCTACAATGCATTGCCATCATATTTCTCGAAACCCCTAAAAACCGATACATCATTCACATTCATTGTCGGGTGCGGCCATAGTGGAACAACGCTAATGGCCGCCAAGCTGAGCAACCATACAGCTATACTCGGTATTGGTAGAGAGACTGGTGTATTATCACAGGGACGTCACTCCCTTTCATCCATCAAAGCCATACTACGTGAGTGGGATTATTTTGCCGAGTTTTATGGTCACAGTTGTATTCTGGAAAAAACACCAAAACATATTTATTCCTATGAACGCGTGCAAAAAGTATTAACAAAAAATAAGTTCATCGTCATGACTCGAAACCCTCTGGACACAATAGCCTCACTTTACAAGCGCTTTGGAGATATAGAATACTGTATTGAAAGATGGAACTACGACAATAGTAAAGCGCTTGAATTACGAAACAAAAACAATGTTTTATTTGTAAAATACGAAGAACTTACAGAAGACCCAGAAAAGACACTCAACACTACGCTTCATTTTCTAGGCTATGACTATGAAAGCAGCATACTGGAAACAGAAGATACAATATACAATAAAACCTCTCAAAAAAGAAACATGAAAGTGCGTGAAGAACAAGTAAGCCAAGCGATCAAACCAAACAGGGATGGATGGAAAAAAATACTCAACAAAGAACAATCTGCCTACATCATGTCAAGAGTGAGAGAAGTTTCAAGCACACTAGGATACTCAGTATAGCCTCAATCAACCGTTATACTTATCCCGGATTAGAGAAACCACAAGTCCACATCCGGGATAATAAAAGACAGGAAAGTTTACTGCACATTTACAGCCAACGCATACACAGAGTACGCCAGATATCTCTTTTTAGTGCGCCAGACTGTTTCGAGAAGTTATTATCCCAATAACGCCTATCTTTAACACTAGCCCCTCCTTTCCTTTTGACGCGATTCTCAAAGATATCGCTTTTCATCTCCTCTTCTGGTTGTTGAGCCGAAATCATCGGATAAACTGAATAAGACTTCACTGCATTACAATAATGCGTATCGATCGGAGTGCCATCAAACTGCTGCCTTACCAGATTCTTGCACCCTAGTCGTGAAAGTACATATGCATGTGTTCCTGTTAGTCGCGCACGTACAACATTAGGAAAGGGAATCAACCACATACGCCCCAACATGCCTCCGAGATATAAAATCTCAGGCTGCTTGAGTTTTAAAAAAGCATTAGCCCGTTGTATCACTTCATGTTTAAAGCTTAGTAACGTCGCATCATCTTCCAAGATTAAAACTCTTTCATAACCTCGCTCAATAGCCATGGCCGCACAGGCCTGGTGTGACTCATAGCAACCTCGCTCAGGATCTTCAGAGTCGCGTTCAGCAAGGTAGAACTCTATATCAAGGCCTAATGGCGCAAACTCTTCAAGCAGCATTTGGCGTCGATCTTTTCGCTCGACAAGACTGATACAGAAAACTCCATCGACATCCAATGTAGACATGGCCTGCTCCGTCCATGATGACGTTCTAGGAATGATACTTACTCACTGGAAGGCAACTGCCAGTCGATCGGCTTTTCCCCACGCGCTTCCAGCCAGGCGTTGGCTTGCGAGAAGTGGCGAGAGCCGAAGAAACCGCGGTGCGCTGCGAGGGGGGATGGGTGTGGCGCGTGGAGCACCAGGTGCTTCTGGGTGTCCACAGCGCGGGCCTTCTTCTGGGCATGACTGCCCCAGAGCAGGAAGACGACACCCTGGCAGTGCTGGTTGATCACGTCGATGGCGCGGTCGGTGAATTGCTCCCATCCCTGCTTCTGATGCGAGGCGGCCTTGCCCTGCTCGACGGTCAGCACGCTGTTGAGGAGCAAGACGCCCTGCTTCGCCCAACTCTCGAGGAAACCGTGATCGACGGGTTCGACGCCGACATCGGTGGCCAGTTCCTTGTAGATGTTCTTCAGCGAAGGCGGCGGGCGCACCCCGGGTCGTACCGAGAAGCACAGTCCGTGCGCCTGGCCCGGGCCGTGATACGGGTCCTGCCCGAGAATCACGACCTTGACGTTGGAGAGCGGCGTCAGCCAGAAGGCACGGAACCAGTCATCGGAATGCGGATAGATGACCTTGCCGGCATCTTTCTCGGCGCGCAGAAAGTTGCGCAGACGCTGCATGTAGTCAGCCTGAAACTCAGGGCCAAGATGCGCCTGCCAATCGGCAGGCAGCACCTCGGAGCGGCCACTCGCGGCAGTCTCCAACGGCATGTCAGCTATCGCTCTCTTGCTTCTTGAGCTGCTCGGCGATCGGCTCGACGTAGGCGATACCCATGTCCCACGGGAACTGGATCCAGCAGTTCTGCGGCACTTCGGTGATGAAGCCATCGACCAGCGGACGCCCTTCCGGCTTGGCATAGACGGTCACGAAGTGCGCCTTGGGCAGCATGTCACGGACCGCGCGTGCGGTATTGCCGGTGTCGACCAGGTCATCGACCAGCAGCCAGCCGTCACCATCGTGATTGACGCCCTTGACCACTTCCAGACCACCCTGCTCCATGTGGTCGTGATAGCTCTTGATGCACACGGTATCGATGTGGCGGATACCCAGCTCGCGGGCGATCAGGCCGGCCGGAATCAGGCCACCGCGGGTGATGGCGATGATGCCCTTGTAATCGCGACCGCTGAGGTCGTGACATAGCGCGCGCACATCACGGTGCAGCAGATCCCAGGAGACGATGAAGTGGTCGTGGTAGCGTTCGGAAGACATGTGGGTCACTCGCAATGACGAAACAGAAAGAAAGCATGGTGGCTGGCGCGCCACCGCACAAGGGGAAGATCCACCCAGCCACGCTGGAGCGCGGACAAGGGCCTCGGATTCGCTGCCCGCAGCAACGACGATGGCCCTGCCGAAAGACAGGGCCATCGCGTCAAGCCGGCATTACTCGGATTCGGTGAAGCTGCACGCCGCGAAGACGCTGTGGCCTTCTTCACGAATGCGCGCGGAGCCGCCGATTTCCGGCAGATCGATGATGGCTGCCGTCTCGACGACCACACCACCGGTGCGCTCGATCAGCTTGCAGGCCGCCAGCATGGTGCCGCCGGTGGCGATCAGGTCATCCATCACCAGGATGCGATCGCCTTCACGGAAGGCATCGGAGTGCAGCTCGACGGTGGACTCACCGTATTCCAGCGTGTAGGTCTCGCTGATGGTCTTGAACGGCAGCTTGCCCTTCTTGCGCACCGGCACGAAGCTGCAGCCCAGCTCGTAGGCCAACGGTGCGCCGATGATGAAGCCACGTGCATCGATGGCGGCGATGGCGTCGATTTCCATCTCCTGATAGCGGTGCACGAAGGAGTCGATCAGCTTGCGGAATGCGGCGGAATTCTGCAGTACCGGCGTGATGTCACGGAAGTTGACGCCTTCCTGGGGCCAGTCCGGCACGGTGCGGATGACAGACTTGATGTAGTCACTGTAGATGCTCATTAGAGGGCTCCGTCGAGGAACAGGTATTTGCAGGCGAACAGGATGGCGAGAATCACCAGCCCCGGGCTCAGATCACGATAACGGCCGGAGAACAGCTTGATCACGGCGTAGCTGATGAAGCCCAGCGCGATCCCGTTGGCAATCGAGTAGGTCAGCGGCATCACCAGGGTGGCGATCACCACCGGTGCCGCTTCAGTAATGTCGTTCCAGTCGATGCGTGCCAGGCCACCCGTCATCAAGCAGGCGACATACAGCAGCGCACCGGCAGTGGCGAAGGCCGGAATCGAGGTCGCCAGCGGCGACAGGAACAGACTGACGAGAAACAGGCCGGCAACGACCACGGCCGTCAGGCCGGTACGTCCGCCGGCGGCCACGCCGGTGGCAGATTCGATGTAGCTGGTCACGTTCGAGGTGCCCATGACAGAGCCGACCATGGTGGCACTGGAGTCGGCCATCAAGGCCCGTCCCAGGCGTGGCAGGTGGCCACGCTCATTGGTCAGGCCAGCCTGCTGGGAGACAGCGATCAGCGTGCCCGAGGTGTCGAACAGATCGACGAACAGGAAGGCGAAGATGATCGACACCATGCCCAGATTGAAGGCGCCGGCGATATCGAGCTCCGCCAATGTCGGCAGCATGCTCGGCGGCATCGAGGCAAAGCCGTGGAAGTCATTGTTGCCGGTCAGGGTCGCCAGCAGAGTCACGACAAGAATGCCGATCATCACCGCACCGATCACCTTGCGGTAGGACAGCGCGACGATCAAAAAGAACGAGAGCAATGCATACATGGCCGCCGGCGAAGACAGATCGCCCAGCGTGACCAGCGTGCCCGGGGCGTCGACGACGATGCCGCTGCCCTGCAGGGCGATGATCGCCATGAACAGGCCGATGCCTGCGGCGATGCCGGTCTTCAGCGAGGCGGGAATGGCATTGATGATCCACTCGCGAATCTTGAAGGCGGACAGCAGGAAAAAGCTCACCCCGGACAGGAATACCGCGCCCAGCGCGACCTGCCAGGGCACGCCCATCTGACCGGCGACCGTATAGGTGAAGAAGGCCGTCAGCCCCATGCCCGGCGCCAGCGCGATCGGGTAGTTGGCGTAGAGCCCCATGACCAGACAGCCGATGGCTGCCGCCAGACAGGTCGCGACGAACACGGCGCCGTGATCCATGCCGGTGGAGGCCAGCATCGAGGGGGCCACGAAGATGATATAGGCCATCGCGAGGAAGGAGGTAAATCCTGCGATGACTTCGGTACGCACATTGGTACCGTGCTCGGAGAGCTTGAAAAGACGTTCCAGCATTGAGGTAGCCCCTATCCTAGAGCAGTGCCTATCCGGCAAGGCGCAGTGGTCGATGATTGTCAGAATCAGCAGATCAAGACGAACTCGCTCGGACAGGTATGCCGCACAGGGCGTTGGATGACGCTTTTCCCCTGTTCAGCCTGCCTGAACCACGATGCCCCGCCGGCGGCAGGGCATCGAAAGGCGCAACATGGTACCCAAAGGTCTGCAGCGAATCGAGCATTCCCGGCATATTTCCTGACCAGTCAGACGAGTACTGGCATCCTGCCAGTGAGGTGATCCGCTGCAGACCTGCAAGCCTCATGCCAGACGGGAGGCCATGACCCGCTCGACGGTCTCGACAATGGCTTGCGTCTGCGGGTCGACTTCAAGGTTGACCTGATCCCCGACGGCACGGACTCCCATCAGGGTGCGCTCGAGCGTCTCGGGAATCAGATTGACGCAGAAGCGCGTACCCTGCACCTCGCCGATCGTCAGGCTGACACCGTCAAGACCCACATAGCCCTTGTCGAACAGAAAACGCATCAGCTCGGCCGGCGCCTGGAACCAGATACGACGATTGTCGGCAGTGGCTTCGATGGCATCGATGGTCACCATCGCCATCACGTGCCCGGACATCGAGTGCCCACCGATCTCGTCGCCAAAGCGTGCCGCTCGCTCCACGTTCACGACGCTGCCCACCTCGAGCTCGCCCAGATTGGTCAGACGCAGCGTCTCGCGCATCAGGTCAAAGCTGGCCAGTTGGCCCTCAAGCGCCGTCACGGTCAGACAGCAACCGTTATGGGCCACCGAGGCCCCCAGCTCCAGCCCCGCCTCCAGCCCCGCCGGCAACCGGACCTGATGCGTGCGAAAGTCAGTGCGTTCCTCAATGGCCACCACTTCCGCCATGCCTTGTACGATACCCGTGAACATGCGTGATCTTTCCTTGCACTGCTGCTTCTTGCTGTCGAGAAGCCGTGAATAAGGGACGGCATGCAGCAGCGAGATGACCGGCATGCCCAGCCGAAATCCTAGCATGGTGGACTTGCCGTCGACATGCTGGCGTTATCGACCGTTGGGCTGCGCGGCGTTGCCGCCCTCGCCACCCACCGCGGGCACGTGCAGCCGCCACCGCGAACACAGAGCAGCGATAGCAGGCCGCAACTCATACCCGACTGACCGTCAAGACAGGAAAGCCATTGATAGCCGTTGAAACCCTTGCCACGACCAGATGCTTGTAAGAAATGGCTTACAGAGCGTATCGCCAAATTACCATATCGAACGCCAGTTCGAATAAACGCCCGGCGCAAGACCAAAGTCGTTGACACCCCCAAGGTGACTGATAGAATGCGCCTCAAATCTGTTTGGCGCCGATTTGTACCCGGATTGCGGGCGCCCACCACGAGAGCTGGTCTCACGAGGTGCAAGTTCTGCTAAAAGGGTGTGTCCAGCGTTGATGGCCACCCGTCTTGGGTGGTCTTTTTTCTCCCCACTGGATCGCTCCCCTCTTCGCTGTCTGCCATGTGCGCAGACGTCGGCAGAACGCTCTGTCTTCTACAGACCTTCGCCCGCAATCCGGATGGTGCCTTAACCACTCGGACCCCCATGATCACACTCAAGAACGTCTCCAAGACTTACGGCAGTGGTGACAAGGCCGTGGTCGCGCTCAAGGATGCCAGCCTCACGGTTCCTCAGGGCGCCATTACCGGTGTCATCGGCCTGTCCGGTGCCGGCAAGTCGACCCTCATTCGCTGCGTCAACCTGCTCGAACGGCCCACCGCCGGTAGCGTCGTCGTCGATGGCCAGGAGCTGACCGAGCTCGACGAGTCCACCCTGCGCAGCGCTCGCCACCAGATCGGCATGATCTTCCAGCACTTCAATCTGCTCTCTTCACGCACGGTCTTCGCCAATGTGGCATTGCCACTGGAGCTGGCTGGCATCTCGAAAGACGAGATCAGCAAGCGCGTCGAGCCATTGCTGGAGCTGACCGGTCTGAGCGACAAGGCCGGCCAGTACCCTGCCCAGCTGTCTGGCGGCCAGAAGCAGCGTGTGGCCATCGCCCGTGCGCTGGCCAGCCGGCCCAAGGTGCTGCTGTGCGACGAGGCCACCTCGGCACTCGACCCCCAGACCACCACGTCCATTCTCGAGCTGCTCAAGGACATCAACACCAAGCTGGGGCTGACGATCCTGCTGATCACCCACGAGATGGAAGTGGTCAAGAGCATCTGCGATCAGGTCGCCTTGATCAGCGGCGGTGAACTGGTGGAAGTGGCCTCGGTGGGCGATTTCTTCACCGCGCCGCAGACCCGCCTGGGCCGCGAGTTCCTCAATGACTTCCTGGAGCTTGAGCCGCCGCGTGCGCTGGTCGAGCGCCTCGAAGCCACCGCGGGCCCGCACACCCACCCGGTGGTGCGCCTGGCCTTCAGCGGCGACGCCGTCTCCACGCCGCTGATCTCGCGCCTGGCGCGTGAATGCCAGGTGGATGTCAGCATCCTGCAGGCCAAGGTGGAATCCATCCAGGACCGCACCCTGGGCCTGATGATCGCCGAACTGATGGGCGACAGCACCCAGACCCGGCAAGCGCTCGACTATCTCGAATCCCACGACCTGAAAGTGGAGGTGCTCGGTCATGTCACCCGCACTGCTTGAACTCGTCCTGTCCTCCACCCTCGAGACCCTGTACATGGTCGCGGTGGCAGGTCTGATCTCCGCGGCACTCGGCATTCCACTGGGCGTGGCACTCTACACCTCGCGCCCCGGCCAGATTCTGGCGCGCCCGGCACTCAACAGCGTGCTGAGCATCATCACCAACATCGGCCGCTCGGTGCCGTTCATCATCCTGATGGTGGCGATCATCCCGCTGACGCGTCTGATCGCGGGCAGCTCGATCGGCACCAATGCCGCCATCGTGCCGCTGACCATCGCCTCGATTCCCTTCGTCGCCCGCCTGATCGAAGGCGCGCTGAATGAAGTCGGCCCGGGGCTGGTCGAGGCCGCACAGGCCATGGGCGCCACGCCGATGCAGATCATCACCAAGGTGCTGCTGCCGGAAGCACGCGGCGGCATCATCAATGGCCTGACCATCACCGTGGTGACGCTGATCAGCTATTCCGCCATGGCCGGCACCGTCGGTGGCGGTGGCCTGGGGGATCTTGGCATCCGCTACGGCTACAACCGCTTCGACCCGATGGTGATGCTGGTGACCGTGGTCATCCTCGTCGTCATGGTGCAGGGCTTCCAGAGCCTGGGCGACCATCTGGTGCGCAAGTCGAACCACAAGTAAGCATCGTTCCATGAGCGGTGACGAACCCACCAGTGGCGTTCGATCTACAAATCACATGGCTTTCGGTATCGTGACGACTCATCACAAGGAGCCGTCACTCATAACATCCCGCGGACCCCGCCGGTCACGTCGGATCACAAGGAGAACATCGATGCGCAACATGCTGAACACGCTTTCTTCCCCACTGCGCCTTGCCGGTGCTGCCACTCTGCTCGGCGCCACTCTGCTGGCAGGCTGCGGCAACGACGCGTCCGACGAGAACACCCTCAAGATGGGTACCGTCGCAGGCCCGGAAACCGAGGTGATGAAGGTCGCGGCCGAGATCGCCAAGGAAAAGTACGACCTGAACGTCGAGATCACCGAGTTCACTGACTACGTGTCTCCGAACGCCGCGCTGGCCGATGGCTCTCTGGACGCCAACGCCTACCAGCACCAGCCGTACATGGAATCCATGGTGCGTGAGCGTGGCTACGAGTTCGCCAGCGCCGGCAAGACCTTCGTGTACCCGATCGGCGCCTACTCCGAGAAGTACGCAGACATCAGCGAACTGCCGGACGGCGCGACCATCGCCCTGCCGAACGATCCGTCCAACGAAGGCCGCTCCCTGATCCTGATGCACGACCTGGGCATGATCGAGCTGACCGACAAGAGCAACCTCGAAGCGACCCCGATCGATG
Organism: bacterium Scap17; assembly: GCA_013376735.1. Lineage (NCBI taxonomy): Bacteria > bacterium Scap17. The sequence goes on from VINJ01000001.1 coordinate 2,821,737, forward strand.
TCGCCAAGAACCCGCATGACTACCAGTTCAAGGAAATCGAGGCTGCCCAGCTGCCGCGCATCCTGCCGGACGTCGACCTGGCCTTCATCAACAACACCTTCGCCCAGCCGGCTGGCTTGAAGCCGGAAGACGCGCTGATCCGTGAAGGCGCCGAGTCCCCGTACGTCAACCTGATCGTCGTGCGTCAGGGCGATGAAGACAGCGAGAAGGTGCAGAAGCTGGTCAAGGCCTACCAGACGCCGGAAGTCGAAGCCAAGGCGGAAGAGCTGTTCAAGGGCGCGGCGGTACCGGGCTGGAAGTAAGCCTCACCCCACGTCATTGACAGACGCCTGAACGCGAAGCGCCGACCACTGGTCGGCGCTTTTGCATCTGACTGATGAACCACCCCATCACGTTCAGATACCGATGCGGTGCAAGGGCGCGCGCAGGACGTGCTTGAAACAGCCGACCCGCGACCGCATTCCTGCGCCATATCGCAATCTTACCTACCCCACAGGAGCCCCAATGGCCACTCGCCCTGACTACTCACTGCTGGCCCGCCAGCTGGACGCCATCCTCGACACTCGCGACTGGCTGACCAACGCCTCCCAGACGGCTGCCTTCATCAACATGACGGTGGAAGACCTCAACTGGGCAGGTTTCTATGTGCAACGTCAGCCGCAAATCCTGCACCTGGGGCCGTTCCAGGGTCAGCCGGCCTGCCATCCGATTCCCTTCACCAAGGGCGTATGTGGTGCCGCCGCCACTGAGCGCACCACCCAGCGTGTCGCTGACGTGCACGCCTTCCCGGGGCATATCGCCTGCGACGCCGCCTCACGCAGCGAGCTGGTAGTCCCGGTGATCATCGAGCAGGACGGTGAGCAGGTAGTGTGGGGTGTGCTGGACCTGGACAGCCCCAGCCCCGAGCGCTTCAGTGAGCAGGATCAGGCCGGCATCGAGCGCCTGGTCGAGGTCTTCATCGCCTCCAGCGACTTCGACAGCGTGCCTGCTTGAAGAAGAGCACCTGAAGAAGAGCGTCTGAAGACGACCGCTTCAGAAGGCCGTCCGCAAAAGACTGCCGACAGAAGCCTGTCTGACCTGCAGTTTCCTGCCCTGCCGCCCGCCGTGCTTACCCGCACCGCGGGCGGTCTGCGTTGTTGCCAGCCTGCCACTTGCGCAACTCTCGCCGAGGTGTAACGTGAAAGCTCCTCTGATCTGACAGGAGCAGAACATGCCAGCGACCGCACCTCCTCATGCAGAAGCCTCCCTCCAGAATCACGATGACGCCCACGCCGGGCTTGATCGGGTCATCACGCACCTTGAGCGCATCAAGGCCTTCACCGCACGCACCGGCAATGACCTCGGCGCCAAGCGCACCCTGCTTGAGGCTTACTTCGCCGCCGATGCCAGCATTCTCGACACTGGCGTGACACCGCGTCTCATGATGGTGCCGGGTGGCGAGGGAGAGCGTGTCTGTGAGGTATTGCCAGCACCCGATGACGTACCAGCCCGCCCGCGTCGCCTGCTGTATGTGCATGGTGGCAGCTGGATCGCAGGCTCACCTGCCGGTCATCGCCCGCTGGCCAGCCGTCTGGGCCGTGCGGCACGCGCCGAGACCTACACCCTGGATTATCGTCTCGCGCCAGAGGCCGCCTTCCCGGCCGGCCTGCAGGACGTGTTGGCCGCGTGGCGCTGGCTGTGTGACGAATACCCGCAGGACCACCTGCTGCTGGCCGGTGACAGCGCGGGCGGCAACCTCACACTGGCAGCCCTGAATGCACTCAAGAGTGCAGGCGAGCGGCTGCCGGATGCTGTAATCGCCTTCTCGCCCGCCACCGACCTCAGCTGGGGCAGCGCTTCGCTGTCGCGCAAGGCCGAGGTGGACCCGATCCTCGACCCCAACCGGCTGCCTTTCGTGAGCATGGCCTACGTGCAGGACGGTACCGACATGAGCGACCCGCGCATCTCGCCACTGGAGGGAAACCTGTTTGATCTGCCTCCGACACTGATCCAGTGCGGCGAAGCCGAGATTCTGCTCGATGACAGCCGTCGCTATGCCGCCCAGGCACAGGACTGCGGCTCGCCCGTCACCCTGAGCCTGTGGCCGGATATGCCACATGTCTTCGTCGGCTTCGCTCCGCTGCTGAGCGCTGCCAATGCCGCGCTCGATGAGGCACGTGAATTCCTCGATACTGCGCTTGGCTGAGCGGTGCCACTCTCGCCAGATATCACGCGCCGGTCACACGGCAAATTTTCATGACACGCACACGAAAACGCCCGACTCTGTGAGCCGGGCGTTTTCTGGAATCTGGTAGGACCAGGCGGATTTGAACCGCCGACCTCCACGATGTCAACGTGGCGCTCTAACCAACTGAGCTATGGTCCTGAAGTATGGCAGATGACCCGAGAACACTTGAAACATGCCGCGAAACGGCTTGGTAGGACCAGGCGGATTTGAACCGCCGACCTCCACGATGTCAACGTGGCGCTCTAACCAACTGAGCTATGGTCCTGTATCAAGTGGCCGATGTTGCCATCAATGCCGATGCTGGTAGGACCAGGCGGATTTGAACCGCCGACCTCCACGATGTCAACGTGGCGCTCTAACCAACTGAGCTATGGTCCTATGCCAGCATGCTGAAATGCGAAGCAGTGTGATGCGAAGTGCTTTGCCCTGTCAGCGAGGACGTATTCTACGCAACTCCCGTTTTGATGCAACCCCCTGATGATAAAAAATTTTCTCGACATTGCGCACTGCCGTGACAGGGCACGGATCACCCCCTCCATCGGAGTGAGGCGTCGACCCTGAAAGTCAGAAAGCTCGACTCGTCACCCTGTGCACTGGTGCTACAGCAAAACTCCCCGCAATCCGGCTGCCACCACGGCACCCAGCAAGGGGCCGGCGATCGGTACCCAGGCATAGCGCCAGCCCGAACTGCCCTTGCCGGCAATCGGCAACACCCAATGCGCGATACGCGGCGCCAGGTCGCGCGCCGGATTCATCGCGTTGCCGGTGGGCCCACCCAGTGACAGACCGATCGCCCAGACCAGCAGACCGATCAGATATGGCAGTGCCTGATCAGTGACCATGGAACTTTCGACCATGCTGCCGATGGCAAAGATGAGCACTACCGTCGCGATCGCTTCACTGATGACATTGACTGTCTTGTTGTTCACTGCCGGGTCAGTGCAGAAGACCGCACGCTTGCGCAGCGGATCTCGAGTCACCTTCCAATGCGGGTAATAAGCCGCCCATACCAGCACCGCCCCCATGAAGCAGCCCAGCAGCTCCGCCAGCATCATCCTGGCGACCTTGAGCTCACTGACATGGATGCCCAGCAGATATTTCGCCAGCGTCACCGCCGGATTGAGATCGCCGTAGGGCGACCCCGTCGAGGTAGACACCAGCACCCCGACCATCACGGCAAATCCCCAGCCGGCATTGATCATCAACCAGCTGGAACCCGCTCCCTTGGTGCCTCTGAGCATCGCATTGGCGACCACGCCACCTCCCAGCAGAATCATGAAGGTGGTGCCCAGAAACTCGCCTGTCATGACGTCAGTCCACATCCTGATGACCTCCGCCATTCATCCCCTGTAAGTCGCCTGCCGCCATCTCTCGCCCGCACGAACAGGCCCGCATAAACACGCCCCCTGAACGCGGACGTGAACATGACGTCACATGATGACCAGAAAGGACGCAGACCTGAAAGCACTTCGCCCCGTCGATGGACGGGGCGAAGTCAGGCTACAGTGCCACAGGTGCAGGAGACGGCTCCAGCAGATTGCGGCAAGGATTTGTTACAGCAGCAGCAGGTGCCACATGGAGGCCGCGATCAAGGCACCCGCCAGAGGCCCGGCGATCGGCACCCAGGCATAGCCCCAGCCGGATGCACCCTTGCCGTGGATCGGCAGCAGCGAGTGCGCGATACGTGGGCCCAGATCACGCGCCGGATTGATGGCATAGCCCGTCGCGCCACCCAGCGAGAGGCCGATGGCCCATACCAGCATCCCGACCAGATAGGGCAGCAGGCCGGCGCTGATGGTGCCGGAGCCGACGATGGCGCCGATACCGAAGATCAGCACCACGGTACCGATCACCTCGCTGAGCATGTTGCCCAGGCGACACTCGACTGCCGGATCCGTGCAGAACACCGCCCGCTTGAGGTCAGCATCACTGGTGCGTTTCCAGTGCGGCAGATAGGCCAGCCATACCATCACGGCACCGGCGAAACACCCGAGCATCTGCGCGATGATATGCTGCGCCACCTCCATGAGGGTGGCATGCACTCCGAGCAGGTACTTGGCCAGGGTCACCGCCGGATTGAGGTCTGCCTGGGGCGAGCCGGTCGAGACGGCCACGAACACGCCAATCATCACCGCAAAGCCCCAGCCGGTGGTGATCACGATCCAGCCGGAGCCATTGCCCTTGGTGTCAGACAGCACCACATTGGCGACCACGCCACCGCCAAACAGGATAAGGAACAGACAGCCGAGAAACTCGCCTGTCATGACATCGGTCCACATGCTCAGTGGCCTCCGTCGCTTTTCACTCTTTCCACCGCTTCCAGCCAGCCGGCGTAGAGGCGTTCGCGCTGCTCTTCCGGCATTTCCGGCGCGAAGGTACGCTCGCAGTGCCACAGCTCGCTGATCTCATCCAGGCTGTCATACCAACCGATATGCAGGCCCGCCAGATACGCGACGCCCAGCGCCGTGGTCTCCAGCACGCGCGGACGATCCACCTTCACGCCCAGCATGTCAGACAGGAACTGCATCACCCAGTTGTTGCTGACCATGCCGCCGTCCACGCGCAGATTCGCGCAGCTGATGGCCACGTCATCCAGCATGCACTCCTGCAGGTCACGCGTCTGATAGCACACTGACTGCAGGCCGGCCGCCACGATGTCGGTGATGCCGGTGCCACGGGTCAGCCCCAGAATCGCGCCACGCGCCTGCGGATCCCAGTGCGGTGCCCCCAGGCCAGTGAAGGCCGGCACCATGTAAACGCCGTGGTCGGCCTTGGCCGCACGCGCCAGCGGTTCGGTCTCGGAGGCATCGGAAAACAGCTTCAGGCCATCACGCAGCCACTGCACGGTCGCGCCCGCCACGAAGATGCTGCCTTCCATGGCATAGGTCGGCTTGCCATTGAGGCGATAGCCCACCGTGGTCAGCAGACGATTGCGGGACAGCTCCATCTTCTCGCCGGTGTTCATGATCATGAAGCAGCCGGTGCCGTAGGTGCTCTTGCTCATGCCGGGCGTGAAGCAGGCCTGGCCGACCAGCGCCGCCTGTTGATCGCCGGCAACGCCGCGAATCGGCATGGCCGCACCGAACAGCTGCGGATCGGTAGTGCCGAAATCATCACTGGAGTCCAGCACTTCCGGCAGCAAGGATTGTGGGATACCGAACAGCTCCAGCAGCTCACTGTCCCAGCACTGATCGACGATGTTGAACAGGCAGGTACGCGAGGCGTTGGTGGCATCGGTGACGTGGCGCTTGCCAGCGGTCAGTTTCCAGATCAGATAGCTGTCGACGGTGCCGAAGGCCAGCTCGCCCTTCTCGGCGCGTGCGCGAACGCCTTCGACATTCTCGAGAATCCAGCGCAGCTTGGTCGCGGAGAAATACGGGTCGATCAGCAGGCCGGTCTTCTGCTGGATCATGTCACCATGACCGGCATCGGAAAGCTCACGACAGTACTCGTGGGTGCGGCGGTCCTGCCAGACGATGGCGTTGTAGACCGGCACGCCGGTCTCGCGGTCCCAGACGATGGTGGTCTCACGCTGGTTGGTGATCCCGATGGCGGCCACCTGTTCGGCGCCGACATTGGTGTTGATCAGCGACTGACGCACGGTGCGCTTCACTGACCCCCAGATATCATCGACGTTGTGCTCGACCCAGCCGCTGTTCGGAAAGTGTTGAGCAAATTCTTCTTGTGCCAGTCCGGTCACCGCGCCTTCACGATCGAAGAGGATGGCGCGGGAGCTGGTGGTACCCTGGTCGATCGCGAGAATGCGCGTGGGTCCATCGACGCGAGAGTCTTTCTCTGGCTTGGGGCTAGACATTATGACTGTCCTTGGCTTCGAGGCTGCTTCTGAGAGTACACGTCAGCGGAGTCTGCGGTACTTCACTATATTGGCTCGGATATCATGTGAGAGCGGCAGGAGAAAGCGGGTTGGCTTTGTCCTCTTCACGCTTGGCAGGCGCAACGAGAACACTTCCTCTTGAACCATCACAACCGAACACTAAATGTTCGTCTTCGAATATCGCTGCAAACGTTAGCGCCAAATGCGCATTATCACAAACGTATTACCAATCAATATCATTGTACCTTGGTCTCATGCCCAATGCGCCGACATGGCCTGTTGCAGCTTCGCAACACCCTGACGCCATTCGTCAAATTGCACTGACGCCCCCCTGTTGGATTAGGATGTAACCTCACTGGACGACCCCACTCCCCAACGGCAATCGTGATGCGCGCTTCCTGACATGAAGTGAACTCACGATCCGCAAGCCGCTGACAACAAGAGAGCAGGATGATGCAGCCAAAGCGCCATCGCGCCATTGTCGAACTGATCACGCGTCAGGGATATGCCTCCATCGAGCAGCTGGCCAGTCACTTCGATGTCACGCCACAGACCATTCGTCGCGACCTCAATCAGCTGTCCGAGGCCGGTGCGCTCAAGCGCGTGCACGGGGGCGCGGGGCTTGAGTCCAGCACCGTCAGCACCGCCTACAGCACCCGCAAGACATTGAACCTGGGCGCCAAGCGGCGCATGGCGGCGGCCCTGGCCAGGCAGATCCCCGACCACGCCTCGCTGTTCATCAACATCGGCACCAGCAACGAGATGGTGGCCGAGGCGCTGTGTGATCACCGCGGGCTTGAGGTCATCACCAACAACCTGAACGTGGCGGCCATCCTCCAGCACAAGGAGGATTTCAACGTCATCGTGGCCGGCGGCATGGTGCGCTCCCGCGATGGCGGCATCATCGGCGAGGCCACCATCGACTTCATCAACCAGTTCAAGGTCGACTTCGGCATCATCGGTATCAGTGGCATCGATGAAGATGGCTCGCTGCTGGAATTCGACTATCAGGAAGTGCGTGTCGCCCAGGCGATCATCCACAACTCACGCCAGGTCTTCCTGATCGCAGATCACTCCAAGTTCCAGCGCAATGCGGTCGTGCGCCAGGGCAACCTGAGCCAGCTCGATGCGCTCTTCACCGACATCCAGCCGCCGGAGAGCATCCTGACCCTGATGCGCCAGCATGAGGTCGCGCTGCATGTCGCTGAAGATGAGTCGCCGAGCGAGACTGGCGACGCTTGAGCACCGGGACGCGCCATCCAACCGACCAGTCACCTCACCAACAAGCCAACACGACCAACTCGTCTCGCGATCACGGGGCCAGGCAACACGCCGACGAGCAGCCTGGCCCGGCTCTCATCATCATCTACCTCGCCCCTTCCCCATTCTCCTCGCCCGCTCTTGCACCAATGAGCCCTCGCAGATGACGACAGCCGCACTTCTGCTGTCTTACCGCTACCCAGTGACACCGCTTCGTCTCCGCATGACATGTCATGACGCTTGATCAGCCACTACGGGCATCGTCTGCGCTGCCCGCGCGGCAACATGACAGCCAGGCGCTTCATGAAAATGTCACGGCATGATCAGAGACTGAGAAAAAACACCGGCAAGACAACAGGTTGAATATCAGGCAATCCTCAGTTGCCAGACACTCGCCCAAATGATCACTTTCGAAAGCCATCGGCGCACAAGAATCCCCTTGATGTTCGACTTTTGCTAAGCTATGTTCACTTTCGAAAACCCATTATCGCGCACCTTGCCGGTGCAGACTCATTCGCCCCACCCGGTAGCGCCGGGCACGAGCAGGAGCAGCCCATGTCCCGCGACAACGATGCACTTCTTGACCTCTTCATCATCGGCGGCGGCATCAATGGCGCCGGTATCGCCAACGATGCCAGCGGCCGCGGCCTGAGCGTGGCCCTGTGCGAGCAGAACGACCTCGCCAGCGCGACCTCCTCCGCCAGCAGCAAGCTGATCCACGGCGGCCTGCGCTATCTGGAGCACTACGAATTCCGTCTGGTGCGCGAGGCTCTGCAGGAGCGCGAGGTGCTGCTCAAGAAGGCGCCGCATATCATCTGGCCACTGCGCTTCATCCTGCCGCACCAGCCGCATCTGCGTCCGGCGTGGATGATTCGCGCGGGCCTGTTCCTGTATGACCACATCGGCAAGCGCGAGACACTGCCAGCCTCCAAGGGTCTCAAGTTCGGCGAGCAGAGCCCGCTGGTCAGCGAGATCAATCAGGGCTTCGAATACTCGGATTGCTGGGTCGATGATGCTCGTCTGGTCATCACCAATGCGCTGCAGGCGCGCGAGCAAGGCGCCGAGATCATGACGGGCACCCGCTGTGTCGGCGCCCGTGATGTCGAAGGCCACTGGGAGCTGACGCTTGAAGATGTCAGCAGCGGCGAGACCTTCATCCGTCGCGCACGCACCCTGGTGAATGCCGCAGGCCCGTGGGTGGAGTCCTTCATCAAGGGTGCCACCGAACGCACGCCGCGCTATGGCATCCGCATGATCCAGGGCAGCCACCTGATCGTGCCGCGCATCAACACCGATGACCGCGCCTTCATCCTGCAGAACAAGGACAAGCGCATCGTCTTCGTGCTGCCCTATCAGGAAGACTTCAGCCTGATTGGCACCACCGACGTGCGCTACAAGGGCGACCCCTCCGAGGTGGCCTGCTCCAGCGATGAGACCGACTACATGCTCGAGGTGGTCAACCATCACTTCAAGCGCAAGCTCGGCCGCGAGGACGTGGTCTCGACCTTCTCCGGCGTACGCCCGCTGTGTGACGACGAGTCGGCAGACCCCTCCGCGATGACGCGTGATTACACTCTTCACCTGGATGACAGCGGCGCACCGATGCTGTCCATCTTCGGCGGCAAGATCACCACCTATCGCAAGCTGGCCGAATCGGCACTTGAAGACCTCAAGCCGCTGCTGCCGAGCATGGGCAAACCGTGGACCCACGAGAAGGCCCTGCCCGGGGGTGATATCGAGAGCCGCGCAGCCTTCACTCGCCAGCTGCAGCGCGACTACCCGTTCCTCGGCGAAGCACGCGCCCGACGCTTCGCCTCAAGCTACGGCAGCCTGTGCCTGCACTTCCTCGACGGCAAGCAGAGCGAGGCGGACCTGGGCGAGGACTTCGGCGCCGGCCTGAGCGCCGCCGAGATCGACTACCTGGTCGAGCACGAATGGGCGCGTGAGGTGCAGGATGTCGTCTGGCGCCGCACCAAGCTGACGCTGCGCCTGAGCGATGAGCAGAAGACGCGCATCGGCGACTATCTCAAGGAACGCCTGCTGGCACGCGCCGCCTGATGAAAACCGGCTGAGCCAGCAGCGAAAAAAGCCCGCCCCTCCGACAAGGAGGGGCGGGCTTTTCGTTCAGGGACAGGCGGCATTTTAGGTCATGTATTGACGGATTATTGGATACCGCCCGCCGTCAGCTTGGCCGGGTCGAGCAGACGCTCCAGCTCCTCGCGTGACAGCTCCGTCTCTTCCTCGGCCACATCCAGAATCGGACGCCCGGCCTGATAGGCCACCTTGGCCACTCGCGCCGCCTCGTTGTAACCGATCACCGGATTGAGCGCCGTGACCAGAATCGGGTTCTTGGCCAGCGGTGCCTCGATGTTGTCCTGGCGCACGTTGAAGGTGGCAATGGCCTTGTCCGCCAGCAGGCGGCTGACATTGGCACTCAAGGTGATCGAGGACAGCAGGCTGTTGGCGATCAGCGGCAGCATGACATTGAGCTGGAAATTGCCGCTTTGCCCGGCGATGCCGATGGTGGCGTCATTGCCCATCACCTGCGCCGCCACCTGAGCGGCCGCCTCGGGGATCACCGGATTGACCTTGCCCGGCATGATGGAGCTGCCCGGCTGCAGGGCCTCAAGCTCGATCTCGCCCAGCCCTGCCAGCGGGCCGGAATTCATCCAGCGCAGGTCGTTGCTGATCTTCATCATCGCCACGGCGTAGGTACGCAGCTGGCCGGAGAGCTCGACTGCCGTGTCCTGGGAGGACAGCGCCGCGAAGAAGCTCTCGGCGGGACGGAAGGCATGGCCGGTCTGGTGCGAGAGGCGGTCGGCAATGCGCTCGGCGAATTCCGGATGCGCGTTGATACCACTACCCACGGCAGTCCCGCCCTGGGCGAGGCGCTCCAAGCGCGGCAGCACCTGCTCGATGCGCTCGATGGCCTGCCCGACCTGCGCCTGCCAGGCACCCAGCTCCTGGCTCATGCGGATCGGCATTGCGTCCATCAGATGAGTGCGGCCGGTCTTGACGACGTCGTCCACCTCAGAGGCCTTGCGGGAGATCACCTCATGCAGATGGCGCAGCGCCGGCAACAGGGTGTCCGAGACAGCGATGACGGCGGACAGATGAATGGCTGTCGGGATCACATCATTGCTCGACTGCCCCATGTTGACGTGGTCGTTGGCGCCGACGGTCACGTCCTTGTCGCCCAGATGCTGATTGGCAAGTTGCGTCAGCACCTCGTTGACGTTCATGTTGGTCGAGGTGCCGGAACCGGTCTGGAAGACATCGACCGGGAATTGATCAGCATGTTCGCCGTCGATGACCTGGCGCGCCGCCTTGATGATCGCCTCGGCACGCACGTCATCCAGCAGCTCCAGGTCACGGTTGACCTCGGCCGCAGCCAGCTTGATGCGCGCCACGGCGCGAATGAAGGCAGCAGGCAACGGCTGGCCGCTGACGGGGAAGTTATCGACCGCTCGCTGAGTCTGGGCGCCATAGAGTGCGCTGGCCGGCACTTCGAGTTCACCCATGCTGTCGCGTTCACGGCGGGTCTGGCTGCTCATGCTTGTCTCCCTGTGCTGTTGCATATGACGTCGCACCTGGCTGGCGTCACTGATGGGCGGCTGGCAATCATTGATCAATGACCTGATCGCCAGCTTCAGTCCCCTGATGGTCACTTGGGGACGCACAGGATACCAATCAAGCCGCTTGATGGTAGTGATTATCAATAACAATTACACATTCATTGCCTGGCTCCGTCATCCCCCGCCCTGCAACCTTTCAGATGCACGCTTGCAAGATGGCGACTCACCAATCCGCTGTTACGCAAGACGAGGCCTCGGTTACACTGTGCGGCGCCTCTACCATGGCCATGGCTCCTTGACCACGCCTCATGAATCCTGTCGACGGAATGACCGCGAACCTGATGTCCACCTCTTCGCTGCTGAAACCCGCCCTGTGTGCGGTGTGCACCATCCCTCACTTCCTCGTGCCTGTCGGAGGGGAAATCGCGTCATGAAATGGTTCTCGCACAACCCTTACTTCACCTACCTGCACCGCCAGCGCCTGCATATCCTGCGTGTGACCGTCGCCCTGACGCTGTGCTTTTCCATCATCGAACTGTTCGGCCTGCCGCACAGTTCCTGGGCATTGGTCAGCACCGTGATGGTCATGGGCAACCTGCCCCACGTCGGCGGTGTCATCGACAAGGGCTGGCAACGTCTGGTCGGCACTCTGCTTGGCGGCCTGTGGGGCCTGATCCTGATTCTGGTCGCCGAGCCGCTGCCGGGCGTGGTGCCCTTCTGGAGCATCGCCGGCATCGCCCTGGCGCTGAATGCCACCTTCAGCAATCGCTATGGCTACAGCTCGCTGTTGTTCTGCGTCACGCTGCTGATGGTGATCGGTGATGGCAATCATGATATTGGCATCGGGCTGTGGCGTGTCTTCAATGTGGTGCTGGGTACCATGATCAGCATCGTGGTCAGCATGGTGCTGCTGCCCCAGAAGGCGACGGATGTCTTCCGCTTCCTGCTGGCCGACAACCTCGACAAGCTGGCACGCCTCTACCACGGCCATACCAAGGCCGAGCGTGAGGGTGTCAGTGAGGCACTCGCGCTGGTGCGTGCCACCTCGGCACAATTGGTCAAGCAGCGCGGGCTGGTCGATGCCGTCGCTCAGGAAGGCCGCATCAATCGTGCCGACATCGAGGAAATCCTGTCCTTCGAGCGCCGCATGATCTCGACCATCGAGCTGCTGCAGGAAACCCACTGGAACACCCGCGAGGGGCATGAATTCATCGAGGGACTGGATGGTCTGCGCGATGCCCAGCATCGTCTGGCCCGCGCCCTGGGGACCCTGGCTTTCCAGGTGCGCACCGGCCAGAGCATCGAACTGACGGTGACGCCCTTCGACCTGCAACGCTATGCCGATGTCCGCAATGTCGAGAGCCGCAAGGGCCGCGCGCTGTTCAGCCCATCGGGCTATCTGTGGCTCAATCGCGAGCTGGCCCGGCTGACCGAGGCACTGGGCAAGCGTCTGTCGCTGCTGGAACGGCTGCCGAGCCAACGCCTGCAACGCCGACTGCCGGGCCATGGCCTGATCAGTGATGCACGCCGCCTGTTCCTGCCGGAAGACCCGACGCCGGGGGATACGGCAGCCCCCACCAGGCGCGAGAACAGCGCTGGCAGGCAGCACACTCCGGCCAGCAAGGCGCCGGCCAGCAAGGCGCCGGCCAGCAAGGTGCCAGCCAGCAAAGCGACGGCGAGTAATGACAACAGCTGTGATGACACCGTCAGCGATGAGCCAGACCGCCGCGACAGGCGCCAGCCGGACTCGGCCGGCAATGAGACTGCCAGGAAAGACACATGAACTCAGTATCCGGAGTGACTCCCGCAAGCCAGCATGACGTGTTGATCGTCGGTGGCGGCGCGGCAGGTTTGACCCTGGCACTCAGCCTCGCCAATCGCCTGCTGCCCGGCCCGCGCACCCGCCGCGTCACGCTGTTGCGTCCAGCGCGTGAGGCACAGGGCGCCAGCCGCTGGGCGCAGGGCGGTATCGCGGCGGTGCTGGCGCCCGAGGACGATGTGGAGTCCCATGTCGCTGACACCCTGATTGCCGGCGATGGCCTGTGCAACGAGCGCGCGGTGCGCTTCACCGTCGGCCACTCGCGGGAGGCCATCGAATGGCTGATCGCGCTCGGCGTGCCCTTCACCCCGGCCGACGCCGACGCCAGCTACCCCTTCCACCTTACCCGCGAAGGGGGGCATGGCCGCCGCCGCATCATCCACGCCGCCGACGCCACCGGGCGAGCGCTGCTCGATACGCTCAGCGCCCACGTCGAAGCTCACCCGAACATCGAGATTCTCGAAGACCTGCTGGCCGTCGACATCGCGGTCAACGCTGGCCGCGCCAGTGGTCTGTGGGTGATGGACGGCACGGGCCAGCGCCAATGGCTGGCGGCCAATGACCTGGTACTGGCCACCGGCGGCGCCAGCGGGCTGTTCGCCCACGCCACCAGCCCGAGCGCCAGTGTCGGTGACGGCATGGCGATGGCGACCCGCGCCGGCGCCAGCCTGATGAACCTGGAGTTCCAGCAGTTTCATCCCACCTGCCTGTATGATCCCGATGGCACGCCCTTTTTGATCTCCGAGGCGGTGCGGGGCGAAGGGGGGCTGCTGCTGCGCCCGGATGGGCATCGCTTCATGGCCGATCATGATCCGCGCCTGGAGCTGGCGCCGCGTGATGTCGTGGCACGCGCCATCCTCACCGAGATGCGCACGCACGGTCTCGAGCATGTCTGTCTGGACATCAGCGCGCTGGGCGCCGAGGCGATCGAGCACCATTTCCCGACCATCGCCGAGCACTGCCTGGCGCGCGGGATCGATATTCGTCATGCTCCGATACCCGTCGTCCCTGCCGCCCACTACAGCTGCGGCGGCATCGCCACCGGGCTGGATGGCGAAAGCGACCTGCCGGGGCTCTGGGCCATCGGCGAAGTCGCCTGCACGGGCCTGCACGGCGCCAATCGCATGGCCAGCAACTCGCTGCTCGAATGCCTGGTGCAGGCGCGCGCCTGTGGTGAAGCACTTGGGCAACTCCACCGCGCCGACGAGCCACGCCTGACGAGCACGCTCGACTCGCTGATGCCGCAACACGCCGCCCTGCTCACACAGCTTGCCGACAATGGTCAGGTCTGGCGCTGCGTGATGCGTTTGAGCGCGGACGAGGCACGCACGCGCCTGCACAGCTTGCGCCAGCTGATGAGTCTGCAAGCGGGAATCGAGCGCAGCCAGCACGGCCTGAGGGAGGCGTTGGAGCAGATAACACAGTGGGTATCGCTTGAGACGGGACAGGCGGCGGAGAGCGAGCAGCACAGGCAAGCTTCAGCGCCGCGGGCAGGGCTCGATCATCTTGCGCTCTATCAGGCCTTGACGCTGGCACCGCTGCTGCTGCTCAGCGCCCATCAACGTCATGAGTCACGCGGCCTGCACTTCATTCGCGACTTCCCGATGCCGGCGTCGCGCGCCCGCGATAGCGTCATACGCCTCTCGGCCTTTGCGGCCGCGACCTGAGCGGCTCATGCGAAGGACCATGAAAAGGCCCATGAGCAGGCTCAGCGTGGATGAGCCCCTTGGGCTGCGACGCGCCGCAGGGTCTCCAATGGCGGCGGCTGACGCGGCAAGCCATGTGGCAAGGGTGGCCACAGCAGCCACAGGCGCAGCTGGTGAAGGTCTTCGCTGGAAGCACTATCCGGCCACAGCCATACCCGCTGGGTTTTCAGGGGCTGCTGGTCCGCGCCCTGCTGTCTCAAGCCCGGCTGACTCAACCCCGGCGGCCTCAAACCCTGGGCCCCCATCCCCGGTGGCCCAACACCCTGCGGCGAGATCTCGAGCCCGATCAGGCGCGGTGAGCACCATAGACAGCGCACATTGACGGGCTGCCAGCTGCGTGAGGCGCCATCGGCCCACCACCAGCAGAGCTGCATCTCCGGGTGACGACGGCGCGCATCTGAGACAGGCGGGGTGTCACTGGCTCCGGTCTCGGCTTCGCTTTCTGCTTCGGACTTGGCTTCAGCCTCGTGCTCCGGCACTGGCGCCTGGCCACCGCTGGCAAGCGTCGCATCGGCGCAGAGGCTGCCCCCCAGGGCCAGCCAGACTCGCGCCTCGGGGTCCTTGAGACGCCGCCGAGCCTGGCGCCACCACGCCACCAGCTCGCCAGCCTGCAACAGCCAGCCCAGCCCCATCACGGCCAGCAGCGCCATGATGCCATCTGGCAGCTGAGCGAGCCCCTCAAACGCACAATGCCCCGCCTCGAGAGGCAGGGCATTGCGAAGATATTGCCACTGACAGGTCCACCAGGTACTGACAATGAACTGGCCAGTCGCCAGCTCGGCAAGCCAGACCCACAAGGCGAGACTCGCCGCCAACAGCCCGACACGCAGGCTGGCGTGGGTCGCGAACGCCTGCCTAGAGGCCCTTGAACTGATCGCGCTCGCCATTCTCGGCATTGGCGATCACCATGTTGATCAGGCGCTGGTATTCGGCATTACCGCACGGGTCGCGCTTCATCAGCCACACGAAGAGATCCTGATCCTCTTCGGCCAGCAGCTGCACATAGAGCGCCTTGTCATCTTCGCTCAAGGCGTCGAAACGCTGCTCCAGAAACGGCAGCAGCAGCAGATCGAGCTCCCACATGCCGCGACGCGAATGCCAATGCAGCCGCTTGCGAATCACATCTTCCATTGCCTGAACCTCAGTCGTCACATCAATGCGCGCAGTATACCCGAGGGGGGCGTCAGCGGCATCCGTTGACCCGTTGCTCGGGCAGGAATTGGCAATCCGTGCCGTGATCGGCAATGATGTCCCTAGTGCGTTGTTTTCTCAGGATTTGCCCATTATGCTGAGGAGATAACAATCACAAGGATGCGTGTGCCTGTCCGGTGACAAGAGGTCGCCCGGCTGACGCATCACGAACGCCTTTCACGAGAAAGGTGCAGGCATGGAGAGATCCGATGACCAAGTCCGAGCTGATCGAACAGATAGCCATGCGACAGCCTGAGTTGTCGCTCAAGGATGTAGAGGCCGCGGTTCGCATCATCCTCGATGATGTGACAGACGCCCTAGCCCACGGCGGTCGCGTCGAGATTCGCGGTTTCGGCAGCTTCTCGCTGCACTACCGTGAGCCACGACTGGGGCGCAATCCCAAGACCGGCGAGCCTGTGGATCTGGATGGCAAGTTCGTCCCCCACTTCAAGCCCGGCAAGGAGCTGCGCGAGCAGGTCGATGCCAGTCGCGCCTTGGGGTATTGACCACAGTGATGATGACGATGCGACTGACTGACAGCGCTGACCGTAGATGAATACCCGGCGTGACGGGGCTGGCGGGTTCAGTGCCGGCCGAAACCCGCTCAAGCCCTGATGCCAGAGACGACAGCCACCCACCTCACGGCGTCGCCGCCAAGACTCGCGCGATGGGCAGTGATACACTCGCTCCCAGATGATTCACGACTGCATTTCATGACAAGGAAACCGTTATGCGTTGGCTAAAAGGTCTCGTTCTGGCCGTGATCCTGCTGATCGTCCTGCTGGTCGGTATTCTGTTTGCCGTTCACAACCAGCAAGCCGTGCCTCTCGACCTCATCTGGGTAGAGCTGCCTGCTGCGTCCCTTTCCATGTGGCTGCTGTTCTCGCTGGCCGTCGGCGTCGTGCTTGGCATGGTCGCGATGACCGGCATGTACCTGCGCCTGCGCACGCTGTTGACCCGTGCCCAGCGTCGCAACCAGCAGCAACGCAAGGAACTGGACCAACTGCGCATCCAGGAGATCAAGGAAGTGGCATAAATGCCTGATCTGATATTGCTGGGATTGCTGATGGCGGCCATCGCCATCGGATTCTGGCTGGGGCGGCGTGATCGTCGCCCCGATGAACAAGCACCGGCTCCTGCCACCCTGTCCCGCGACTACTTCGTCGGCCTCAATCATCTGCTCAACGAGCAGCCTGATCGTGCCATCGAAACCTTCGTTCAGGCCCTGGAAGTCAACAGCGACACCGTCGATACCCACATCGCGCTGGGCAATCTCTATCGCAGTCGCGGCGAAGTCGATCGTGCCGTCAAGATTCACCAGAACCTGCTGGCCCGCCCTGCCCTGGATAGCGAACAGAGTGAGCGTGTCCAGCTGGAACTGGCCCGCGACTTCATGCGCAGCGGTGTCTATGACCGCGCCGAGAAACTGCTGGAAACCCTCCTCAAGCAAGCACAGCACGACAGTCATCGGCGTGCCGGCCGCCGCCTGTTGATCGACCTCCTCGAGCGGGAGCGCGAGTGGGAGGCCGCACTCGAAGTCGCTCACGCCATTCTGCGTCAGGAAGGCGGCATCCGCCGCGCGGCGGCCCATTGGCACTGCGAACTGGCCGCGCTGGATATCGCCGAAGGCAGCCAGGCGATGGCCCGCAAGCGGCTAAAGCAGGCGCTTTCCACTGACGAGAAATGCGTACGCGCCAACTGGATGCTGGCCGAGATCGAATTCGATCATGCCAACTACAAACAGTGCATCCGCCTGCTGCAGCGCATTCCACGTCAGGACACCGGCTTCACCCCCATCATCCTCGAGCCACTGGGCAACGCCTTTCGCATGCTGGATGACGAGAGCGGCCTGGTGCGCCTGCTACATCAGGAAGTCGAGCGCGCGCCCTACACCACGACGGTCATCAGCCTTGCGCAATTGATCGAGCGCCGCGAGGGTGTTGAGGCCGCTGCCAGCTTCGCCAGCGAGCAGCTGCATCGTCACCCCAGCCTGCGTGGCGTCGACTACCTGCTCGATCTCTACCTGCTGGATGCCGACGAGCGCGAGACCGAGCGTTTCAATCTGCTCAAGCGCCATACCCAGCAGCTGATCCAGGCGCGTCCTCGCCATCGCTGTCATCGTTGCGGCTTCGAAGCCTCGATGCTGCTCTGGCAATGTCCGAAGTGCCGCCACTGGGGCACGGTCAAGCCGATCACCGGTCTGGAAGGCGAGTGACGGCGCCAGCTGGCACACAGATACCAGCAGATAGCCCACAGACACCAGAACGAAAAGCCCCCTGCAGCATGCTGCAGGGGGCTTTTTCATGCCGCTTTCATGGCTTCCGGGCTGGCGCTTTCGAGCTGACGCCATCGATCACATCAGCCCTATTCGGTGGCACGCTCGCGCAGGCGCGGCGAGAGCAGTTCGCCCACGAGACAGGCTGCCAGGATGACGGCCACGAAATACGGCCAGTCGCCGAATGACAGCTCTACGACACCCAGGGCATCGATGAAGATCGCCAGGATGCAGACCGGGCTGACATAGCGAATCATGAACAGCCACAGACGATAGCCGGCATCACTCAGATTCAGCTCATCACGCAGCATGCTGCTCTTGAAGACGAACCCGGCCAGCAGCGCCATGGCGATGCCACCGATCGGCATCATCCAGCGCGAGGTCAGGTAATCGAGCCAGTCGAAGAAGTGCTTGCCGGCCAGCGTCCAGTCCGCGCCGAGATTGAACGACAGCATCGCGAACATCGCCACCAGCCACAGCACGCTGCCAGCCAGCCACGAGGCCTTGGTGCGGCTCATGTTGCGGCTCTCGCTCAGCCAGGCGACGGTCGCCTCGATCATCGAGATGGCGGAGGTCAGGGCGGCGATCGAGAGCATGGCGAAGAACAGCACCCCGAACAGCTGCCCGAAGGGCATCTGATTGAAGGCCACCGGCAGGCTCATGAAGATCAGCCCCGGCCCGGAGGACGGGTTCATGCCATTGGCGAAGATGATCGGAAAGATCGCCAGGCCCGCCATCAGTGCCACCAGGGTATCGGCGATCGCCACCGTGAAGGTGGTACGGGCGATGGAGGTGCCCGACGGCAGGTAGGAGCCGTAGGTGAGGATGGCGCCGGAGGCCAGTGACAGGGTAAAGAAGGCATGTCCCAGCGCGGCCAGCACCCCTTCGCTGCTCAAGCGCGTGACATCGAAATCGAACAGGAAGTGGAAGCCTGCCGAGAAGTTGCCCGAGGTCAGGGCGTAGCCGATCATGATCAGCAGCATGATCACCATGCCCGGCATCATCCAGCGCACACTCTTCTCGACGCCTTCCTGCACCCCGCGCCCGACGATCAGCATCGTCACCACCGTCACCAGCGTGGCCCAGCCGCCCAGTGCCCAGGGATTGGCGTTGCCGGCCTCGAAGATGGCACCCAGCTCCGCGACGCTGTGTCCGGACAGCGCACCACTGGCCATCTTCCACAGGTAGCTGAACGACCACCCCGCGACCACGACATAGAACGACAGGATCATGAAGCCGGCCAGCATCGCGATCCAACCGAAGACCTTCCACAACGGACTGGCCCCCGCTTCACGTGCCAGATTGGCAATCGCCTCGATGGGGCTGCCGCGCCCCCGCCGCCCGAAGGAAATCTCCGCCATCATCACGGGTACGCCCACGGCGAGAATGCAGGCCAGATACACCAGCACAAAGGCACCCCCGCCATACTCACCGGTGATATAGGGAAACTTCCAGATATTGCCCAGCCCTACTGCGGAACCGGTAGCTGCAAGGATGAAGCCCCAGCGACTGATCCAGAGATTCTTGGGTTGCTGTCTTGCCGTCATGGAATACCTTACAAGTTATTGTTGTGAGCCAGTGGTGATCGACGCAACGCCTGGCCGTCTTGGGTGCTCACACAGTCCATTTTACTGATATGAAGCGTGTTCGTCCGCGATTCCCATCGAAAATCACCACGATTCCCTCAGAATTCCTCTGCAAAAACGCCATCACCACACGACGGCAATCACTCTACATTAGATACTCCAAATTGGTAACATTTGAAACGATATTGGCCACCCAGGGCTGGCAAGCCCCCCCCCCTGAGAGGCACGACGCCGCAAAAGGACCCGACATCACCGCATCACTGGAGTAGGCTCATTCAAGAGACGCCGGCCTGAGAGCGCTGGGCCTGAGAGTGCCTGGCTAGAAAGCGTCTGGACAAAGAGCAGCTGACCTCACCTGGCAGCGCAGACAAGGAGTCGTCATGCATCGTCAATTCGCGGTTATCGGACTGGGCTATTTCGGCAGCACCGTCGCGCGGGAACTCAGGCGCCATGACCATGAAGTGCTCGGCGTGGACGCCGATGAGAAGCGTCTCAATGCCGTGGCAGACCTGCTCAATCAGGCGGTGATCGCCGACCCTACCGATGAACACGCCTTGCAGGAGCTGGGGCTGGAGCAGTACGACGCCGTCTTGATCGACCTAAGCGACTCGATGGAGCAGAGTCTGATCTGCGCACTGCTGGCCAAGGAGCTCGGCGCGAAGGAGCTATGGGTCAAGGCCACCTCGGATGCCCATCACAAGCTGCTCAGTCGTCTGGGTGTCGATCACATCGTGCATCCGGAATACGATCTCGGCGTACGCGTGGCGGAAAGCCTCGCCTACCATGCCATGGTCGACTTCATCCATCTCGGCGATCACCAGTTCGTGGTCGAACTGGAGGTCAGCGCACGACTGGGCGATGACTGTCAGCGACTCGATCAGCTGCCCATCGATGGTGACATCAGCGTGATCGCGGTGCGCAAGGGCAGGACGCTCGATCGTCAACCCTCCGCCAGCACACGACTTTCTGCCGGTGACCACTTGGTGTTGATCGGCGAGCTGAGCGCGCTGCGCAAGCTGGGGTCTCACCTGTGAGGCAGCGCTATCGACGCTACCTCCGCCCACTGACCCGCAGCCCACGCGGCCCGATCATCCACCTATCGCCGCCGGAAATCCTGTTGGGCGGCTTTCTGGGCCTCGGCATGCTCGGCGCCTGTCTGCTGAAACTGCCCGGCATGCATCAGGAAGGCTTGAGCTGGCTGTCGGCACTGTTCACCGCGACATCCGCCGTCACGGTCACCGGCCTCTCCGTCACTCCGCTCAGCGAGTTCACCCTCGCGGGCCAGATCATCGTACTGATACTGATCCAGCTCGGAGGCCTGGGCTTCATGACCATTGCCGCCCTGTCGCTGGTGATGCTGGGCCAGCGCCTGCCGATGCATCAGACCAGCCTGCTGCGCGAGGCGCTCAATCGCAGCAGTTCACGCGAGATAGGCCGCCTGCTCAAGATCATCACCGCCTTTGCGCTGACGCTCGAGCTGGCAGGCGCTTCCTTGCTGGCGATGGACTGGGTGCCCGAGTACGGCTGGCAGGAGGGGCTCTGGCTGAGCCTCTTCCACTCGGTCTCGGCCTTCAACAATGCCGGCTTCACCCTGTGGCCGGACAGCCTGATGCGCGAGGCGGCCAATCCCCTGACCAGCGGCGTGATCGGAGTCCTGTTCATGACCGGTGGCATCGGTTTCGCCGTCATCGGCGAGCTGCGTGAGCGGCGACGCGAACATGGCTGGCGCGTGCTGCTGCAACCCTCGCGCTTTTCGGTGCAGACACGCCTGGTGATCGAAGCCAGCGTAGCCCTCAATCTGCTTAGCCTGGTGGTGATATTGGCCCTCGAGTGGCGCAACCCCGGCACGCTGGGCGCCATGGCCAGTCATGGCGAACGCCTGCTCGCCGCCGCCTTCATGGCCATCACACCGCGCACCGCCGGTTTCAGCGTCATCGATACCGCCGAGATGACGCAAGCCTCGACCCTGTGGGCCATGGCGCTGATGTTCATCGGCGGCGGCAGCGGCTCGACGGCCAGCGGCATCAAGCTGACCACCTTCGTGGTGCTGCTGCTGACCACCCGTGCCTTCCTGCGCCGCGAACCCTCTCCCACCCTGCATGGCCGCCGTATCGGCGATGACACCGTCTTCAAGGCGATCGCCGTGGCGCTGGCAGCGATGCTGCTGATCTTTGGCATGCTGTTCGGCCTGACCATCACCGACCCGGACCACGCCTTCCTGTCGCTGGCCTTCGAGACCGTCTCGGCCTTCGGCACCGTCGGCCTGAGCCACGGCCTGACGCCAGAGCTCTCGCCCGGTGGGCAATTGCTGATCATCGCGACCATGCTGCTGGGTCGCACCGGACCACTCGCCCTCGGCTACCTGCTGGCGACCCGCAGCCGCCCCGGCATCCGCTATGCGCGTACCGAGCTCTTGATCGGCTGATGTGCATGTGCACGGGCGATGGCGCACAGCTGATGGCACACCACAGACGACACCTCAGAACGACGAAAGCCCCGACGCAGACGTCGGGGCTTTCGTGAGCATGGTCACCCGCTCAGGGAGCGACGGGTGAGGTCAGGCAATGACCTCAGTGATCATCATCATGATCATCGTGGTCATCATGCTCTTCAAGACGCTGATGTGCGTGCGTCTCGCCATCGTACTCATCCACTCGGGCCTTGAGCTTCTGACCTGGGCGGAATGTCACCACGCGACGCGCGGAGATCGGAATCTCCTCGCCTGTCTTGGGATTGCGCCCCGGACGTTCGCGCTTGTCACGTAGATCGAAGTTGCCGAAACCGGACAGCTTCACCTGTTCATTTTCCCGCAGGCAACCGCGAATCTCGTCGAAGAACACCTCTACCATCGACTTGGCTTCGCGCTTGGACATGCCGAGTTCTGCGTGCAGATGCTCGGCAAGTTCCGCCTTGGTCAACGCTCCCATGTCCGCTCCCTCGTTCAAGTGGCGACTCATGCTCTCAGCGCCGCCCCGAAACGTGTGTGGCCATCGGTGACGATCGCATCGACTAACTGATTGATTTCCTCATCATTCAGCGTGCGCGAAGGATGCTGCCAGGTCAAGCCCAGGGCGAGCGACTTGTGACCATCGGCTACCCCCTGGCCCTGGTAGACGTCAAACAGGCGCAGGTCCGTCAGCCATTCACCGGCTTGCGAACGGATGGCGTCGAGCAGCGACTGCACGTGAATGCCCTCTTCGACCACGAAGGCCAGGTCACGACGCACTTCCGGATACCTGGAGAGCGGCGCGAAGCGCGGCAGACGGCCCGCACAGGCGGAAGCCAGCGTGATCTCGAACACGAAGACCTCGACCTTCAGGCCAAGCTCGGCGCGCGCCGCCGGGTGCAGGGCACCCATCCAGCCTGCCGGCTCGCCATTGAAGAACAGCTGAGCGCACTGGCCCGGGTGCAGTGCCGGATGCTCGGCGGCTTCGAAGCGCCAGGCTTCCAGATTGCCGCCCAGTGCCAGCAGTGCCTCGACATCGCCCTTGAGATCGAAGAAGTCGACCTTATCACGACCGCCATTCCAGCCTTCCGGCAGACGGGCGCCGGTGACCAGACCGCCGATCATCGGCGTCTGCTCGAGGGAGTCCAGCTCGCCGCGGAACACAAGCCCGGTCTCGAACAGGCGCACGCGCGACTGCTGACGATTGAGGTTGTGGCTTAGCGCCTTGACCAGCCCCGGCAGCAGCGAGCTGCGCATCACCGCCATGTCGCTGGAAATCGGGTTGGCCAGTGCCGGTGCCACCCCTTGCGGGTCCAGCGTCTTTTGCAGCTCAGGGGCAACGAAGCTGTAGCTGATCGCTTCCTGATAGCCCCGCGCCACCAGCTGACGACGCAGGCTGGTCAGCGGCTGGGTGGTCTCATTGGCCACGGCCGGCGCCAGACGCGCGTTCGGGCGGCTGACCGGCAGATTGTTGTAGCCGTGGATGCGCGCCAGCTCCTCGATCAGGTCAGCCTCGATGCTGACATCGAAACGCCAGCTCGGCACCGTCACCTGCCATTGGCTATCGCCATTCGCGGCGACCTGCATGCCCAGACGTTCGAGAATCTCGACGATCTCGTCATCCGGCAGCGCCATGCCCAGCGTGCGCTCGACACTGGCGCCGCTCAGGCTGACGACGGCGGCCTTGGGCAGCGCTGCGTCGCTGGCAACCTCGATGATCGGGCCCGGCTTGCCGCCGGTGATCTCGAGCAGCAGAGCCGTCGCGCGCTCGATGGCATCACGCTGCAGCTGCGCGTCCACACCACGTTCGAAACGATGCGAGCTGTCAGTGTGCAGGCCGTAGCTACGCGCCTTGCCAGCCACGGCAAGCGGTGCGAAGAAGGCCGACTCGAAGAAGATGTCGCGCGTCTCGGCATTCACGCCACTACCTTCGCCACCCATCACACCGGCGATGGCCAGCGGGCCCTTCTCGTCGGCGATGACCAGGGTGTCGTCCCGCAGCGCGACTTCCTGACCGTCGAGCAGCGTCAGCGGCTCTTCAGCGGCTGCCATGCGCACCTCGATGCCGCCGTTCAAGCGTGCCAGATCGAAGGCGTGCATCGGCTGGCCGAGTTCGAGCAGCACGTAGTTGGTGACATCGACGACGGGGTCGATGCTGCGGATGCCACTGCGACGCAGACGCTCCTCGAGCCACAGCGGCGAGGTCGCGGCGACATTGACGTCACGCACGACACGTCCCAGATAACGCGGGCATGCCTCTGGCGCGCTGACGGTGACCGGGAAGGTATCATCGATCAGGGCGGCGACCGGCTCGATGCCCGGCGCCGTGACGGCGAGACGGTTGAGCACGCCGACTTCTCGTGCCAGTCCCTTGACGCTCAGGCAGTCGCCGCGGTTCGGGGTCAGATCGACCTCGATGGCGTTGTCGTCAAGATTCAGGAAGTCACGGGCATCACGGCCCACCGGCGCGTCCGCAGCCAGCACCATGATGCCATCGGAGGCCTCGGCTTCCAGACCTAGCTCGGAGGCACCACAGATCATGCCGCGGGATTCGACACCACGCAGCTTGGCCTTGCGAATCTTGAAGTCGCCCGGCAGCTTCGCGCCGACCTGAGCGAAGAGCACCTTCTGGCCAGCGGCGACATTGGGCGCGCCACAGACGACCTGCACCAGTGCACCACTGCCATCATCCACCTGGCAGACATTGAGGCGATCGGCCTCCGGGTGCGGTTGCTTGTCCTTGACCTCGGCCACGACCACGCCGGTGAACTCACCGGCGACCGGTTCGATACCATCGACTTCCAGACCGGCCATGGTGACCTGATCGGCCAGCTGCTGTGTGCTCAGTTCCGGCGAGACCCACTCACGCAGCCACTGTTCGGAAAATTTCATCTTGCTGTCCTGTTCCGTTAGTTCACGCCCTCAAGGCGCGATACGTGAATGAGTGCCTAGCTGAACTGGCGAAGGAAACGCAGGTCGTTCTCGAAGAACAACCGCAGGTCGTTGACGCCGTAACGCAGCATCGCCAGACGCTCCACGCCCATGCCGAAGGCGAAGCCGCGGAAGCGCTCGCTATCGATACCGGAGTGACGGAAGACTTCCGGGTGCACCATGCCGCACCCCATCACCTCGAGCCAGCCAGTGTGTGAGCAGACACGACAGCCGTCACCGGCACACATCACGCACTGGATATCGACTTCAGCGGACGGTTCGGTGAACGGGAAATAGGACGGACGGAAGCGGACTTCCAGGTCATCACGCTCGAAGAAGGCATGCAGGAACTCTTCGACGGTGCCCTTGAGGTCTGCGAAGCTGACATTCTCGTCGACCAGCAGACCCTCGACCTGATGGAACATCGGGGTGTGGGTCAGATCGGAGTCGCAGCGATAGACGCGGCCCGGACAAACGATGCGCAGCGGCGGCTCACTGGCCTTCATGCTGCGCACCTGCACCGGCGAGGTGTGGGTGCGCAGAAGACGCGTGGCATCGAAATAGAAGGTGTCATGCATCGCGCGCGCCGGGTGATGCGACGGGATGTTCAGCGCTTCGAAGTTGTGATGGTCATCTTCGATTTCCGGCCCTTCCGCGACACCGTAACCGATGTGCGAGAAGAAGCTTTCGATACGCTCAAGCGTGCGGGTAACCGGGTGCAGGCCGCCCACCGGCTCACCACGGCCCGGCAGGGTCACATCGACGCGCTCGGCGGCAAGGCGTGCATTGAGCGCTGCCGTTTCCAGCGTATTGCGACGTGCGTCCAGCTCACCGCTCAGCAGCTGCTTGGCTTCGTTGATGGTCTCACCGGCCTTGGGGCGCTCTTCGGGGGACAGCTTGCCAAGGCCCTTGAGCAGTGCGGTGATCTCGCCCTTCTTGCCGAGAAAACGTACCCGTACCTCATCGAGGGTCTGGACGTCTTCGGCCGCCTGGATCGCGGTGCGTGCTTCGTCCACCAGGGTGGAAAGATGTTCCATCCGTTCAGCTCCGATCGCTTGAGTCACTGGCGCGGCAATGTCCGCCGCCAATGGAAGTCGCGCCGACCCGAAGGTCGGCAGGGAGAGCGCTCCGCCTGCGGTGAATCACACAGACGATCGCGCCCTTGCCAGAGACCGGCCCACAACGCGGCCAATCCCGTTCATGTCACTGCTGACCCACCGCCGGTTCTCTGACGGCAGGCCAAACAAAAACAGGGGAAGAGCGGCTGCTCTTCCCCTGTGACGTAACACGTCATCTCGATACCGCCTGAGTTGTCCAATGCAAGCATTCGACAGTCACGACCCGGTTTGCCTGCTTTGCGACTCGCCGGGTCTGGGCGATATCTGATCCGGTCACTTACTGAGCAGCCTTGGCCTTCTCGACGATGGCAGCAAAGGCAGCTTTTTCGTGAACCGCGATATCGGCGAGGACCTTGCGGTCGATCTCGATATTGGCCTTCTTCAGACCAGCGATGAAGCGGCTGTAGGACATGCCATTGATGCGGGCCGCAGCGTTGATACGCGCGATCCACAGGGCACGGAACTGACGCTTGCGGACACGACGGTCACGGTAAGCGTACTGGCCGGCCTTGATGACAGCCTGCTTGGCTACGCGGAAGACGCGTGAACGCGCTCCGTAGTAACCCTTGGCCTGCTTCATGATCTTCTTGTGACGGCGACGTGCGACGACGCCACGCTTGACGCGGGACATAGCGTACTCCTGATATTAAGAAAGTTGGACCGAGGTAAGGACGGCTTACAGGTTCGGCAGCATGCGCTGGATCAGCGCCTTGTCTGCAGCGTGAACCTGCTTCATGCCACGCAGCTGACGCTTACGCTTGGTCGACTTCTTGGTCAGGATGTGGCTACGGAAAGACTGCTTGTGCTTGAAGCCGTTGGCAGTCTTCTTGAAGCGCTTGGCAGCGCCGCGGTTGGTCTTGATCTTCGGCATGAGTATTAACTCCGCTCGGTTTCTTGAGAAAATCCAGGGCCGACAAAAAGAGCCACGCCCGCAGGCGTGACCCTGATGTGTCCGTTCTACTGCCTATGGATCACTTCTTTTTCGGCGCGAGAATCATGATCATCTGACGACCTTCCATCTTCGGGAAGGACTCGACGGTCACGAGTTCACCGAGGTCTGCGGCGATACGTTCCATCAGCTTGCGGCCGATGTCCTGATGCGCCATCTCACGACCACGGAAGCGCAAGGTAACCTTGCCCTTGTCTCCGCCTTCGATGAAGCGAGTCAGGTTGCGTAGCTTGACCTGATAATCGCCTTCATCGGTACCAGGACGGAATTTGACTTCCTTGACCTGGATCTGTTTCTGCTTCTTCTTCTGCAGATTCTTCTGTTTCTTCTCGTCGAAAAGAAACTTGCCGTAATCCATGATCTTGCAGACGATGGGATCGGCATTGGAAATCTGGACTAGGTCGAGCCCTGCCTCTTCGGCCTTGGCAAGCGCGTCTCTGGTTGACACTACGCCAACCTGCTCGCCATCTGCGTCGATGAGGCGGACTTCGTCCGCACGAATACGGTCATTGATGGGAGCCCGCTTTTCCTGGGGGCGTCCGCGCTGATTATTCCGCTTGATCGTTGCGTCTCCGTTTGGCTGAAATTCGTTACTGTCAGACCTGCTCTTCCTTCAGGCGTTCCATGAACTCTGAAACTTTCATGGTGCCGAGGTCTTCACCGGAACGGGTTCTGACAGCTACTGCATCAGCTTCCACTTCCTTGTCGCCAACGACGATGAGGTAAGGAACCTTCTGCAGAGTATGCTCACGGATTTTAAAGCCGATCTTCTCGTTCCTCAAGTCTGCTTTGACACGGATGTCATGTTTCTCGAGGCGGGAGACCAGATCCTTGGCATATTCTGCCTGGGAATCCGTGATGTTCATCACGACAACCTGCTCAGGGGCAAGCCAGAATGGCATCGCGCCTGCGTGGTGCTCGATCAGGATGCCGAGGAAGCGCTCGAAGGAGCCGAGAATCGCGCGGTGCAACATGACCGGCATGCGACGCTCTCCACTTTCATCGACAAACTGGGCACTGAGACGCTCAGGCAGATTGAAGTCGAGCTGTAGAGTACCACACTGCCAGACACGATTCAGACAATCTCGCAGAGAGAATTCAATCTTTGGTCCATAGAAG
Organism: bacterium Scap17; assembly: GCA_013376735.1. Classification (NCBI taxonomy): domain Bacteria; species bacterium Scap17. The sequence goes on from VINJ01000001.1 coordinate 2,849,774, forward strand.
GCGCCCTCACCCGGCTGCAGCTCCCACGGCAGGCCAGTCGCATCCAGTGCTGCCTGCAGGCCAGCTTCGGCCTTGTCCCACGCTTCCGGCTCACCGATGAAGGATTCCGGACGAGTGGAGAGCTTCAGCTCGACGTCTTCGAAGCCGAACTGACGGTAGACTTCCAGCGTCAGACGGATGAAGTCCTCGGCCTCGGACTCGACCTGATCCTCGGTACAGAAGATGTGGGCGTCGTCCTGGGTGAAGCCACGCACGCGCATCAACCCATGCAGAGAGCCGGACGGCTCGTTGCGGTGGCAGGAGCCGAACTCGGCCAGACGCAGCGGCAGGTCACGGTAGCTCTTCAGGCCCTGATTGAAGACCTGGACGTGGCACGGGCAGTTCATCGGCTTGACCGCGTACTCACGCTTCTCGGACTCGGTGGTGAACATCAGCTCGTTGTAATGCCCCCAGTGCCCGGATTTCTTCCACAGCGAAAGATCGACCACTTGCGGGGTCTTGATCTCCTGGTAGCCATTGGCACGCTGGATACGGCGCATGTACTGCTCGAGCACCTGGTACATGGTCCAGCCATTCGGATGCCAGAACACCATGCCCGGCGCCTCTTCCTGCATATGGAAGAGGTCCAGCTTCTTGGCCAGCTTACGGTGATCGCGCTTCTCGGCTTCCTCGAGACGCTTGAGGTAGGCCTTGAGCTGCTTCTTGTCCGGCCAGGCGGTGCCATAGATGCGAGTCAGCATCGGCTTGGTGGAATCACCACGCCAGTAGGCACCGGCCAGCTTGAGCAGCTGGAAGTGCTTGAGGTGGCGGGTATTCGGCACGTGCGGGCCGCGGCACATGTCGGTATATTCTTCGTGGTGGTAAAGACGGATGGTGTCGCCTTCGCCGATGCCCTCGATGATCTCCTGCTTGTACGGCTCATCGCGCTTCTCGAAAGCGGCCATGGCCTGGTCACGCGAGACATATTCACGCACCACATCGTACTCGCTGTCGATCAGCTGCTTCATGCGCTTCTCGATGGCCTCGAGATCTTCCGGGGTGACCGAGCGGCCAAAGTCGATGTCGTAATAGAAACCGTCATCAATGACCGGGCCGATGGCCATCTTGGCCTCCGGGTAGAGCTGCTTGACGGCATGACCGATCAGGTGCGCGCAGGAGTGACGAATCACGTCCAGGCCTTCCGCATCACGCGCCGTGAGAATGGCGACGTTGGCGTCTTCGGTGATCATGTCAGCGGCATCGACCTCGACGCCATTGATCTTGCCGGCCACGCAGGCCTTGGCAAGACCGGGACCGATGGACTCGGCCAGCTGCATCACGGAAATCGGGGTATCGAAGGTACGCTGGCTGCCGTCAGGCAGAGTAACGATAGGCATGAAGAAATCCTTGCGTTCAGTGGTGGCCCTTACCAAGGGTCACGTGAAGCGAATTTGGCCGAACGCGAGGCGTCGGCTCGAAATGGGGGCAATGACGATCACACCCCTCACGCTACTGACCCCGGCCTACAATGCCTGGGGCGCCGCCCACTGCCCCATGATGATCGAGCGACCAGTCAGGGTGTGGACACATAACGCGGGAACATGAACGAGGCAAGACCTTAGCAGCCCATTCAAAAGTCGTAAAGATACGCTTGGCCACTGAAAGCCATGCACGACACGAACGCAGACGGGGCGCCCTGAGGCGCCCCGTCTGATTCAGCTTACCGCGTTCGGCTTACTTGACTTCAGCAAGCTCGACACGACGGTTTTCGGCACGGCCTTCAGCGGTATCGTTGCTGGCGACCGGCTGCTCTTCACCGTAACCCACAGTCTGGATACGGTTGGTGTCAACACCTTCGGAAGCCAGGTAGGCCTTCACGGAGTCAGCACGCTTCTGGGACAGCTGCTTGTTGTAGGAGTCAGAACCCACGGAGTCAGTGTGACCTTCGACGCGAACGCGGACATTCTCGTTGGAGACCAGCTTGGCCGCCACACCGTTCAGCACTTTCTCGGCGTTGGCAGTCAGCTTGGCGGAGTCGAACTCGAAGTTCACGTCACGCAGGACGAGGTCAGCGACACAGCCCAAGGCATTGACCTTGGCGCCGGCCGGGGTGTTCGGGCACTGGTCCTGGTAGTCCGGCACGCCGTCACCGTCGGAATCGAGCGGGCAGCCTTTCGCGTCAACAGTGACGCCGGCCGGAGTACCCGGGCACTGGTCCTTGTAGTCAGCAACGCCGTCACCGTCGGTGTCCAGCGGGCAGCCTTTCGCATCGACTGCGACGCCTGCCGGAGTTCCCGGGCATTCGTCACGGTCGTTCGGCACGCCGTCGCCATCGTCGTCCATGGACTTCGGTGCATCGTCTGCACACAGCAGTGCGCCAGCGGTCGCGCCGCCGACAGCACCCAGAGAAGCGCCGGTGTCTTCGTCGCTGTCGCCAGAGACGCCGTAACCAATCCCGCCACCGATCAGGCCACCGGCCAGACCGCAGACGAACGGCTGGCTGTACCAGGGCTTCTCAGCAGATGAAGACTGGGAAGCAGAGCTTGCGCAGCCAGACAGGCCAACAACCAATGCAGAACCCAGAACCAGGCCAGTCGTAGATCTTTTCATGTAAGACTCCTTCTTAACACAGCGCAATATGTAACGAGGGTGTTACGTTTCGACTCAGTATAAGAGCCGAACTCGTTACGATGAAAGGAATTTTATTCAAATCTTCCTTTATGAAGAAAGCACATGCAGGTGCGTCCTTCCAGCTCTGATCGGGTCTGTTCCCTTGAAAACGGTACCGATCCTCAGGCATACGTTGAAGGAAAACAGTGTTTTTTGCAACGTCGAAAAACTTTGACACTAACTGTATCAGAATGGCGACGCTGTAAAACCCCTGTTTTACCCTCTTCCAAGGTGCTGGCGCACCAGCCCCTCGAAGATCTCGACGCCGGGCGCCAACAGCGTATCAGGAAAATCGTAATCGGGATGGTGAAGCCCCGGCATTTCCTCACCTGCGCCAAATGTGAACATGGCAGCATGGCAGTCTCGTGCCAGCACGCCAAAGTCCTCGGACCAGCGATGTGCCTGAGGAAGTTCCACACAATCAAGCCCTTGCTGTCGCGCCACGCGGCGAATCATGTCGTTCGCCTCAGGCGAGTTCCAGGTCGCATCGAAGGTGTCACACCAGTCAACGTCGATACCCAGACGGTCTTCTTCCGCCTCGCTGCGCGCCAGTGACACGGCCGCTTCCGCCAGCGCCTTCATCATGTCATCGCTCTCGGTGCGCAGGGTGACCATCACCTCGGCATCGCCCGGTGAGGTACCGAACGCGACCTCGCCCAGGCGCGCATGAATCAGAGTCACCATCGCAAGTCCGGTTTCATCGGCAAATTGCAACGGCAGACGCGACAGGCCTTGCATGATGCGACACATGGCCATCGCCGGACTGCGACCGTTTTCCGGGTGGGCCGCATGCGCACAGAGCCCGGAAAGCCGCACGATCATGCCACGTGAAGCGCAGGTGAAGGCATGGTCGCGCACACTGACCTCCCCGAGAGGGCGCCCCGGCAAGTTATGACACGAGTAGAGATAATCCGGCTTGAGTGCGGCAAAGGCCTTGCTGCGCACGACGGCACGCGCCCCTTCGCCGGTTTCCTCGGCGGGCTGGAAAAGCAACACTACCTCGCCCCTGGCGACCGGAGACGCCGTCAGGCGCTGCGCCACGCCCAGCATCCAGCTCATGTGGCCGTCATGGCCGCACAGGTGACCGACATGCGGATGACAGGAGGACCAGTCGCCGCGCGGCGCCTCATCGATGGGCAGAGCATCCAGCTCACAGCGCAGCATGACGCGCGGTCCTGGTTCGGCGCCGCGGAAGATGGCGGCCAGGCCATGCCCGCCCAGCCCGCTGACCACCTCGGCGCCGGCCTCCTGCATCCAGCCGGCGATGCAGGCCGCCGTGGCGGCTTCCTGTCCGGAGAGTTCCGGTGAGCGGTGCAGCGCGTGACGCAGCTCGGCCAGCGGCGTGCGCAGCAAGGAAAGTGACGTGTTCATGCCTGGCTCTTGAAGACTCATCAGACGGCCTGCCCTAGATCTGCTGGCGAAGCGGGACGCTTGCGCCCCAGGTAATGCTGATGCCAGGACTCCATGTTGCTCAGCACGCGACTCGCCGCCAGCTGCAGCGGCTCCGCCAGCGCTTCCTCGACGGCAATGCGCTCCTTGTCTTCGGCCAGGCGCTCACGCGGCGACAACTCCTTGCGTGCTGAATGGGTATGCAGGTGTGAGACCCGCCCATGCAGGACACCGAAGACCGAGAGCACGTCATCTTCCGCCAGCGAGGTGTCGAGAATCTCGATCAGTACCTTGCAGCGCAGACCGCCTTCCACCACGTCGACCTGCCCGGCCTGCATGGCGCGTGCGATGGCTTCGAGGCTTTCCAGACAGTTCGCGCGGGCCTGAATGAGCTCTTGCTCGCGACGCGCCTCACGCACCTTGACCTCGCGGCGCAGCTTGAGGGCATAGAACGCCAATCCCGCGATGATGATGATCGCGATGACGGCCAGAATGATGCTGATAGTCAGGGACATGCCTTTCTCCTGCGGTAAACAAGCCATGAGTATAGGGACTGCACACGCGACACCCAAGGCGGGGCACTGCGACCGATGACCACATAGCCCGCCCTCGCCCACGCCTTGCGTCAACAAGAGGCCCCGCATCAGGGATACGGGGCCAGTCGTGTCGCTCTCTCTTGTACACCTTGCCCTATTGCACTCACGCTTCGTCCGGCACGCGAGTGGTCGAGCTGTCGGCACAGATTTTCATCTGTCCAGCCATCAGCGCCCCGCCATCAAGGCCTCGAAACTGGCCTTGAGCTTGAGATTCTGTGCCTGATGCGAGTAATTGCGTGCCAGGCTGGCCAGTGCAGTGCTCAGCGCCTGCGTGTCGCTCTCGAGCAGATGGCTGCAGCGCTCGGCCCACTGCTGTGGCGTGGACTCTGCCGCCATGACCAGCTCAGGATAGTCATCGAGCAGCTCGGCCGAGCCGACCCGCGCATTGAGCAGCACAGGTGCGCCACAGGCCATCGCCTCCAGCGCGACACGTCCGAATTCCTCGATATGGGCCGGCATCACGAACAGGTCCAGCGCGCCGTAGAGCGTCTCGACCTCCGGGATGGTCGAGCGCCAGAGCATACGCTCGGCGATGCCCGCCTCCCTGGCCTGCTGCTGGTAAGGCGCGGCATCATCCTTGCCTACCACCAGGAAGCGATAGCGGCCCGGTGAGGCCTGATCCATCAGCGCCGCCATCGCTACGAACCCTGCCACATTGCGCTTGGTGAAGTTGCCGGATGACACCAGACCGACCAGCAGCTCATCTTCGGCCACGCCCAACGCTTCACGCTGGGCGGTGCGCCCTGCGCGTGCACGCTCGACCGTGAATTGCACCGGGTCATAGCCCGGGTAGCTGATCTCGATCCGCTCAGGCGCGATACCATAGCGCGCTATCAGATCCTCGCCCATCATGCGCGAATTGACCGCGACCTGACGGAACTTGCCACCCTTGAGCACGTGATCATGAATCGCCGCCACTTCGTGGTCGCCAGGCAGCTCACGGCCATGGATGCACTGCGAGGCAAGGTGCACGCAATTGTGCAGATAGACGGTATCCGGGCTTTCGCAGTCACCATGACTGATCAGCAGGTCGGGCGCATGACGGCTGGCCCAGGCCTGAACACGGCGATTGAACCAGAAACGTCGATACGCCCCCTTGAATGGCCACCGCCACAGACGCACCAGCTCCGCGCCGTGTGAGCGAGCCAGTTCGGGCTTGCCGCGCTCGGCGAGAATCACCACGCGATAGCCCAGCGCGCGCAACGCATCCGCCTGCTCGAAGGCATTGCGGCTGGCACCGGTGTTCTTCTCGACCTGACGGATGGCGATCGCGGCCAGCTTGCCTGCACCAGTGCTCACGACGCCTCCTGCACACGGCGCATGGAGTCACCACGACCGACGGCGTAGTACATCAGGCCTGCGGCCTTCATGGCGGCGGGCTCGAACAGGTTGCGGCCATCGACCACCACCGGGAAGCCGAGCTGAGACTTCAGCCACTCGCCATCCAGGGTGCGGAATTCCTTCCACTCGGTGCAGATCACCAGCGCATCGGCGCCCTTGACCGCCTGCTGACGGTCCGCGACCAGTACCAGCTCATCGCGCTCGCCGTAGATGCGGCGACATTCCTTCATCGCTTCCGGGTCATAGGCCTGCACGGTCGCGCCAGCCGCCCACAGCGCTTCCATCAGCGTGCGGCTCGGCGCGTCACGCATGTCATCGGTGTTGGGCTTGAAGGCCAGGCCCCAGACAGCGATGGTCTTGCCCTTGAGGTCGCCATCGAAGGCCCGCGACAGCTTGTCGAACAGCGTCACCTTCTGGCGCTTGTTGACGGATTCCACAGCGGTCAGCAGCTCGGCGTCATAACCGACCTGGCTTGCGGTACGCGCCAGCGCCTGGACGTCCTTCGGGAAGCAGGAGCCGCCATAGCCACAGCCCGGATAGATGAAGTGGTAGCCGATACGCGGGTCACTGCCGATGCCGCGACGCACTTCCTCGATGTCCGCGCCGAGACGCTCGGCCAGGTTGGAGATCTCGTTCATGAAGCTGATCTTGGTCGCCAGCATGGCGTTGGCGGCGTACTTGGTCAGCTCGGCGGCGCGCACATCCATGAACATCAGCTTTTCATGATTGCGGTTGTAGGGCGCGTAGCATTCGCGCATGCGCTCACGCACCTTCTCGGAATCAGTGCCGACCACGATGCGCGCGCCACGCGTGAAGTCGTCCAGCGCGGCGCCTTCCTTGAGGAATTCCGGGTTGGAACAGACATCGAAATCGACACTCACACCGCGCTGGTCGAGCACGTCCTTGACCCGCGCCTTGACGCGGTCTGCCGTGCCCACCGGCACGGTGGACTTGTCGATGATGACCTTGTAGTCATTCATGTGCTCGCCGATGGTGGTGGCGACGGACAGCACGTACTTGAGGTCGGCGCTGCCGTCTTCGTCCGGCGGCGTCCCCACGGCGATGAACTGCAGCACGCCATGCTCGACGGCTTCACGCGCGTCAGTGGTGAAGTTGAGACGGCCAGCCTCGACATTGCGCAGCACCATGCTCTCCAGCCCCGGCTCGAAGATGGGGATCTCGCCCTGCTTGAGGCCATCGATCTTGGCTGCATCAACGTCCATGCAGATCACGTCATGGCCGACATCGGCCAGACAGGTGCCAGTCACCAGGCCTACGTAGCCTGTTCCGAAGACAGTGATTTTCATGTCAGTCCTTGAGAGTTTCTGAAGGTAATGAAGCAGGGGACAAGGTGAGCGCCGACGACTCCTCTGGCGGCGTCACGCGGGAATCCGGCTCTGGAGCTTGCCCATCGCGCTTCGCACCCAGCCCGGACGCGAACCCCGGACGTTCCAGCAGCTCGGTGGTCGCCTCGACGGCTTCCTCGAGCTCTTCGGCACCCGGCGCGAGAGGTCGGGAAAGAAAGTCCGACGGCAGGGCTTCATAGAAGTTAAGTCGTCCCAGCTGGTCCAGCACCGGATGACGCTCACGCGGCTGATAGCAGACCGCCCAGGGCGACAGGCACGGCTTGTCACCGGAGAAGCGGATACCCAGCCAGTCGCTGGCCAGATAGGGCAGGTCAAAACTGGCGAAAGGCGCATCGGCGTGCGACCGCAGGCGCGCCAGCTCACGTGCGGGATTAGGCGCTTGCGCTGTCTGCCACAGCCACAGCGGAATGCGGTACGGCGCCTGACTGGGGCGGTCACCGCCATGCACATAGGCGTCACTGAGCGGGTCATGCTCGAGGCCGTGGTCCGATAGATAGAGCACGCCAGCGGGCCGCCCTTCGAGGCGCTGGAAGACGCCCTCTATCACCTGATCCGTGAAGCGGATGCTGTCATCGTAGGCATCGGTCAGCGGCGAGCGGCTGTCCGGGGCCAGGAAATAGCGCAGTGAATCCGGGTACTGCAGACTGGCGGGAGGATGGCTGCCGTACAGATGCAGCACGATCAGCCGCGGCCCGGCAACATCACGCGCCAGCGCCTCATCAAGGGCATCCAGCAGGCCATCGTCATAGTCGGTCATGATGGTGCGCGCGATATCGGCACGCTGGGCGATGGCGGTGATCCAGGTACGCTCGGAGGTGATGTCGAGCCCTTGGCGCGACAGCCACTCGGTATGATAGCCGGCCTGATTGGCCAGCGAGATCAGATTGGCGTCCAGGTAGCGCGGCGAGAAGGTGCGCGGGTCGGTCAGGCTGGCCAGCATCGGCACCGCCAGCACGGTCTGCGGCGCCGGGGCGATGGCCTGATCGAAGACCACCAGCTCATCGCGGCGCGCATCGAGATTCGGCGTCGTGGCGCGGGAATAGCCATACAGCGACAGCTGATCGCGGCGCTGGGATTCGCCGATGATCAGGACGAAAACGGCGTCATCCGACACTTCGGGGCTGCGCGAGACGCCGCCGAAATCATAGTCATCCGCCATCAGCGCCTTGTAGCGTTCCTTCTCCCACCAGGCATGCGAGGTGGTGGCCAGATTCCAGCCCGGCGAGACCGACAGCGTCGTGATGACCAACGGCACGCTGGCCCGCCCCCACTGCCAGCTACCGGCCAGCAGCATCAGCATCCAGAGCACGAAGGCGATTCCGCTGTGCCCGCCCAGCCGGGCACGCGCCAACCCCGACCCGAAGCGATTGCCCAGTGACAGCGCCAGCAGGAAGAACCCCAGCGGCACGATCAGGGCCAGCGGGAACTTGAACAGCATCGCCATCGATTCGCTGCGACTGGTATCCAGCGAGCTGAGCGCAAAGGCCAGCCCATAGCGGGAATCGTAATAGACGGCGCTGACCACACTTGCGGAGAGATTGACACCCAGCGCCGCCATCAGCCCCAGCGCCGGCCAACGCCAGCGCGGACGATGCAGCGCCGCCAGCAGACACGGCCACAGCAACAGGTTGCCGAACAGGATCAGGCCGCCCTCGAGCAGGCCGTGATAGATCAACGGCACCAGGCTCGCCAACAGGGACAGCATGATGGCGGAGATCCCCCCGGCCCGCTTGCTCGCCTGATCACTGCGCGCAAACAGGCGACGGACGAGGCGCTGCAGCAGGCCCTTCATGCGCGTCCTCGCAACGGCATGAACGCTTCAGCCCTCACGCGGGCCAATGGATGCACGAGCCGTCGAGCCCCGGCCACCCTTAGACGTCCAGCGCCTGGCGCCAGCGACCATCCGCTTGGCCACAGGCGATGAAGAAGGGATTCACCAGCGTATCGCGGGCGTTATAGTCCAGACGACGCGGCTGTACAGGCAATGACTCGGCATCGAAGACCTGGCCGCCGGCCGCTTCCAGTACGGCCTGGGCCGCCGCGGTGTCCCATTCGCTGGTCGGCGCGTAGCGCGGATAGAGGTCCGCATTGCCTTCCGCGATGCGACAGAACTTGAGCGAGCTGCCACAGCTGACATTCTCCACCGGTGCCAGGCGCTCGATCAGCGCCGCCGTGCGCGCATCGAGATGCGACTTGCTGGCCACGACTCTCAATACCTCTGGCTCCGGACTGACCGCGATCTCGACACGCCCGGCGGCGTCTTCCCGGAAGGCCCCCACGCCGGCAAGCCCGCTCCAGGTCGTCGCCAGCACCGGCGCATCCACCACGCCCAGCACACTGCGCGACCCTTGGATCAGTGCCACGTTGACGGTGTATTCACCGCTGCCGGTGACGAATTCGCGCGTGCCATCCAGCGGGTCGACCAGCCAGAAGGTCTGCCAGTCACGCCGCGCCGCGATATCGGCCTTGTCGCTCTCCTCCGAGAGCACCGGAATCTGAGGCGTCAGGCGGGCCAGCCCCTCGACCAGCACACGATGCGCCGCCATATCCGCCGCCGTGACGGGACTGTCATCCGCCTTGGCGCGCGTGCCGAGCTCTCCCCCACGGGCAACGGCGAGTATCGCCTGCCCCGCTTCACGGCAAAGCTGTTCAATGGCCGTCAGCAGTTCAAGATCGAGGGTGGCATCAGACTGGGTCATGGGGGTCTCGCAGAGAATTCGAAGGAGTCGACACGGGCCCTTCGGCCCGCCGTCATCATACGCAAAAGCGGCCGCGGATGCTGCCCGCGACCGCTTCGAGAGGTCTTCACACAAGCGCCGTCAACTCAATCTCGGTCAACTCAAGCTCGGTCAACTCAAGCTCGGTCAATTTCGGCGCACTGACCATGCAGTATCAGTTGTCAGGCACTGCGATAGCCGTTGGGATTGCGCGACTGCCAGCGCCAGCTGTCGGCCATCATGCGGTCGAGACCCAGCTCGGCCTTCCACTTCAGCTCGTTGAAGGCCTTGTCCGGCTCTGCCCAGCATTCGGCGATATCACCGGCGCGACGCGGTGCGATGCGATACGGCACCGGACGACCGCTGGCCTTCTCGAACGCCTTGACCATGTCCAGCACGCTATAGCCGGTACCGGTGCCCAGGTTATAGGTGTGAACGCCATCCCGCGCATCACCGGCCAGGTAGTCCAGCGCCTTGAGGTGGCCATCGGCCAGGTCGACGACGTGGATGTAATCGCGCACCCCGGTGCCATCCGGCGTCGGGTAGTCATCCCCGAACACGGCCAGTTCCTCGAGGCGGCCCACGGCGACCTGGCTGATATACGGCACCAGGTTGTTGGGAATGCCGTTGGGGTCTTCACCGATGGTGCCGGACTCATGGGCGCCCACCGGATTGAAGTAGCGCAGCAGCGCGATACGCCAGCTGTCATCCGCGACAGCCAGGTCGCGCAGCACTTCCTCGACCATCAGCTTGGAGCGGCCATAGGGGTTGGTCGCGGAGGTCGGGAAGTCTTCGCGGATCGGCGTGGAAGCCGGATCGCCATACACGGTGGCGGAAGACGAGAACACGATACGCTTGACGCCGGCACGCGCCATGGCGTCACACAGCACCAGGGTGCCATTGACGTTGTTGTCGTAGTAGGCCAGCGGCTTGGCGACGCTCTCGCCGACCGCCTTGAGCCCGGCGAAATGGACCACGGCCTCGATATCGTGACGCTCGAACAGGCTGTCGAGCAGCGCCCCGTTGCGGATATCCCCTTCGACGAACGGCACTTCACGCCCGGCAAGTGTCGCCACACGCGCAAGAGAGGCTTCGCTGGCATTGGACAGGTTGTCCAGCACCAGCACCTGATGGCCGGCCTCCATGAGCGCCAATACCGTATGAGAGCCGATGTAGCCTGCACCACCCGTGACCAGAATCATCAATCATCTTCCTTGTGAAAGTAACGCGACAGCAGGCCACGCAGTTGTCCTGCGCTGGCCCTGTTCATGGCTGCTAACCCTACCTTCCAGCCCTTGCGCTCACAAGTCCACAGCCAACGACAGCGTCTGTCGCCAGACGGCAACCTGCCCCGTGCAAGATGGCGCCATACAGGGCCTGGCCCGAGGTGTGAACACCTCGAATCAAGCGTCGCGCTTGCGCGGCGTCAAGGTTTCACCGACCGGCGTTTCAAAACAGGCAATGAAGGCTATTGAGCCGCGCCGCAATGCTGAGACAATGGCCGCGCCTTGTCGCCTGAACGCCCGGCTGATCGACTCGCGAGCGACTTTCTGACAAGGCAGGCAACATGACACGCCGTGCACGTCACCCCGACCGGGGATATATGCGCGGCATGTAATGAATAACACCAACACGACAAATCGCCATCACCTACCATGACCCATACCAACAACACGATGACCACCATGATGAGGAAGCCAGTCGCCGACCGGCTTCTCTGGAGTCGACATGCCTGAGCAATCTCCCGATCACGTCGCTGATCAATCCACTACGCCGCCACAAGCGCCACTCGCGGCGCGCATCGGCCTTATACTCGGCCCCCTCCTGTTGCTGCTGACCTGGTTGACACCGGCACCGGGCGACATGCCGGACAGCGCCTGGCTCTGCGTCGGCCTGGCCCTGTTGATGGCCACCTGGTGGGCCACGGAGGCCCTGCCGATTCCGGTGACCTCGCTGCTGCCCATCGTGCTGGTGCCGGCGCTTGGCATCGACGACATCAAGAGCACCACCGCCGCCTATGCCAACCCGACCATCTACCTGTTCCTCGGTGGTTTCCTGCTCGGGATCGCCATGCAGCGCTGGGACCTGCATCGCCGCGTGGCCCTGCATACGCTGAAGCTTGCCGGTCACTCGCCGCGCCGCCAGATCGCCGGCTTCATGATCGCCACCGGCTTCATCAGCATGTGGGTGTCCAACACCGCCACCAGCATCATGATGCTGCCCATCGGCATGTCAGTGGTCAGCCTGATGTCGAGTGGTCAGGATGAGCGCGACAGCAATGACCCGGAACTGAAGCGCTACGCCGCCGCCCTGCTGCTGGGCATCGCCTATTCCGCCAGTCTCGGCGGTATCGCGACCCTGATCGGCACGCCGCCCAATGCCCTGCTGGCGGGCTACCTGTCCAGTGATCAAGGCATCGAGATCGGCTTCGCCCAGTGGATGCTCGTCGGCCTGCCGGTCGCCATCACGATGTGCGCCATCACCTGGTGGTGGCTGACGCGCACGCCCTTCTCCTTCAAGTCCGAGACGGCAGACAGCGGCGAGATGATCAGCCGCGAGCTCAAGGCACTGGGTGCCATGAGCAGCGCCGAGAAGCGTGTCGGCGTTGCCTTCCTGGTGGCTGCCCTGCTGTGGATGTTCCGCCCGCTGATCAACCAGATGGGCCTTGCCTGGCTGTCGGACACCGGCATCGCCATGGCCATCGGCGTGGGCCTGTTCGCCATTCCCTCCGGCACCTCACGCGGTCGTCGACTGCTGGTGTGGGAAGACGCGCGTGACCTGCCCTGGGGCGTGTTGCTGCTGTTCGGGGGTGGCCTGGCACTGGCGGGCGTGATCAAGAGCTCGGGCCTCGCCGAGTGGATCGCCGGCCAGCTGTCGATGTTCAGCGTGCTGCCACTCATCGGCCTGGTCGCCATCGTGGTACTGGTGATCATCTTCCTGACCGAGGTCACCTCCAATACCGCGACGGCTGCCGCCTTCCTGCCGCTTTTGGGAGCACTGGCGCTGTCGCTGGACATCGATCCGCTGCTGATCACCGTGCCGGCGGCCATCGCGGCCAGCTGTGCCTTCATGATGCCGGTGGCGACGCCGCCCAACGCCATCGTGTTCGCCACCGGCCACCTCAAGATCCAGACCATGATGCGCGCCGGCTTCTTCCTGAACCTGGCCGGTACCGTGGTCGTCACGCTGCTGGCCTATGGCCTGATCGTGGCACTGTGGGTGTAGAGGCAAGTGTTGACGCAGGATCTGGGGGAGCACGAGGAAGAGAACAAAGGTAAAAGCGAAGGTGAGAACAAGGGTTTAAGCACAAGCGCCTGACGAGATTCTCACCGCCCTTGAAGCCTGAGCCCTTGAAGACTGAGTCCTTGAAGACTGAGCCCTTGAAGACTGAGTCCTTGAAGACTGAGCCCTGGAAACCTGCAAGCCTCAGCCCCCCGAAACGACAACGCCGGACTCCAATGGAGTCCGGCGTTGTCGTTCATGCCAGGCAGATTCTGCGACTTCTCATCATGACACCTGCGGTCATGTTCAGAAGAAGCCGAGGAAGCCCTTGATGATCAGCGAGTTGGCGATATCGATTAGGAAACCACCCACCACCGGCACGATGATGAAGGCCAGACGCGACGGCCCGTGGTGCTGCGTGACCGCCTGCATGTTGGCGATCGCCGTCGGCGTGGCGCCCATGCCGAAACCACAGTTACCCGCAACCAGTACCGCTGCGTCGTAGTTCTTGCCCATCAGGCGGAAGGTGACCTGGGTGGTGTAGAGGAACACCAGTGCAACCTGTGCCAGCAGGATGGCCAGAATCGGCAGTGCCAGATTGGCCAGATCCCAGAGCTTGAGTGTCATCAACGCCAGCGCCAGGAAGATGGACAGGCTGATGTTGCCCAGCACATCCACGGCGTGGGTATTGAGGTGCTTGTCGCCGAAGGCGCGCACCACATTGCCGATGACGATACAGCTGAACAGCACCCACACGAAGGTCGGCAGCGAGAAGGCGGTGCCCGACGTGAGCGACTGCAGCTGCTTGCCACAGACGACCCCGAGCAGCAGCATGAAGAGTGTCTTCAGGGCATTGGCCGTATTCAGAGGGTGCTGGACTTCCGTCTCGTCATATTCGGAATCACTGACCTGGGCATTGAGGTCCTGCCCTTCGCGCTTCATGCGATTGATCAGGAAGCGTGCCGTCGGCCCGCCGATCAGGGAACCGAACACCAGCCCGAAGGTGGCACAGGCCATCGCGACTTCCATCGCGCCATTGATGCCATATTCGTCGGCGAAGACGTTGGCCCATGCTGCGCCGGTGCCGTGACCACCGGACATGGTGATGGAACCGCCGAGCAGACCCAGCACCGGATCAAGACCGAACAGACTGGCAACACCGACACCCAGCAGGTTCTGCAGGATGAGTAGACCGATGACCAGCGCGAGGAACAGCACCAGCTTGCTGCCGCCGGCACGAATCATGCGAACGTCTGCCGACAGGCCAACGGAGCCGAAGAACAGCAACATGAAGGGAGTCTGGAGGCCGCCGAAGAACTGGAACTCGTAACCCAGGCCGCGCAGGCCGGTGACGATGATGGTAGCGATGAGGCCGCCGACCACAGGCTCGGGGATATTGAATTCGCGCAGCACGCGCACGCGCTCGACGATCAGATGGCCAACGACGAGGACAAGCGCCGCCAGCAACAGGGTGGTGATAGCATCAAGTTGAATCATGCGATACCGATGAGTAGTTGTGGGTTGTTCTAGCGGACCTCCTGAACGAGAGGTGCACTGGCGATGCCCGATCAGAGCAGGGATGGGGACGCATCCATTATCTCTTCCATCAGGAGGTTTGCCTTTGCACCGCTTGGAATTGTTGTGTTCTCGAATCCGGTCTGCCACCAGATCGTTATCATTATGCGGGTGCAGCGATGATACGCAGGGTGGGCACCGGTGCAAGTCCGGATGTTGACTGAGCCGTCAACATAAGACAAAAGTCTATAGCGGCCTGGCGAGCATGACACGTATTTTCCACGCAAGCTTGCCCGCGTCAGCCCAGCAACGGCGGGCGTGAGCGCCAGCCGGGCAACTTCTGCCCTGCCACAAAACGCAGAGACCCCCGCTCTGGTGAGCGAGGGTCTCGAGAGAGGCAGAAAAGCCCCTGATCAGTCACGCATCAGGCGTGATGTCATCAGACAGCGACCGGGCCGGCTTCCTCGGCACGTTCCGCTTCGCTGCGTGCACTGCTTTCCAGGCCGCGATTGACCGCCGACAGCACGGCCTTGAGCGATGCGCTCACGGTATCGCCATCCTCGGCCATGCCGCAGACACGCTTGCCATCCAGATTGAGCATCACGAAGGCCACCGCGACGGCATCGCTGCCTTCGCCAAGGGCGTGCTCACCGTAGTCCACCACGCTGACGGTGGAACCGGTGTGACGCTGCCAGGCATCCATGAAGGCGGAGATGGCGCCGTTGCCTTCGCCGGCCAGCGCGATCTGCTCGCCCTTGTCATCGACCAGTGTCGCGGTGAGCTGCTCGGCTCCTTCGCGATCCAGACGATAGCCCTTGAGACTCAGCGGCGCTTCACGCTTGAAGCTGGCATCGAGAATCGCGCGGATCTGGTCGCTGGACAGCTCACCACTGACCTGCTCGCTGGCCTTCTGCACGTGCGGCGCGAGCTCGAGGCTCATCCAGCGCGGCAGGCTGATGCCATGATCGCGCTCGAGCAGGAAGGCCATGCCACCCTTGCCGGACTGACTGTTGACGCGGATCACCGCCTGGAAATCACGACCCAGATCCTGCGGGTCGATGGGCAGATAGGCGACCTGCCACGGCTCGCCAGGCTGCTGCTTCTTGAGGCACTTGCGGATGGCATCCTGATGGCTGCCGGAGAAGGCGGTGTAGACCAGCTCGCCGACCCACGGATGACGCGGGTGAACCGGCAGGTTGGTGCACTCGGTGTAGACCTGGATGATCTCGTCCGGGTTGGAGAGATCCAGCTCCGGATCGATGCCCTGGCTGTAGAGGTTCATCGCCAGGGTGATCAGGTCCATGTTGCCGGTGCGCTCACCGTTGCCCAGCAGGGTGCCTTCGATGCGGTCAGCCCCGGCCAGCAGGCCAAGTTCGGCGGCGGCGGCGGCGCCACCGCGGTCGTTGTGGGTGTGCAGCGAGATGATCGCACAGTCACGACGGCTCAGGTGCTTGATGAAGTACTCGACCTGGTCGGCGAAGTGATTGGGCGGGCCCACTTCCACCGTGGCCGGCAGATTGAGGATGCAGCGTTTTTCCGGCGTCGGCTGCCAGACATCCATCACCGCTTCACAGACCTCGACGGCGTAATCCATCTCGGTGGAGGTGAAACTCTCCGGCGAGTACTGGAACACCCAGTTGGTGTCCGGGTAGCGCTCGGCGTAGTCCTTGACCAGCTGAGCACCCTCGACGGCAATCGCCTTGACACCGTCACGGTCCATCTCGAACACCCGCTCACGCTGCACGGTGGAGGTGGAGTTGTAGACGTGAACGACGGCATCACGCGCGCCGACCAGCGATTCGAAGGTGCGCGCGATCAGGTGCTCACGCGCCTGCACCAGCACCTGGATGCTGACGCCTTCCGGGACCTGATCTTCCTCGATCAACCAGCGCACGAAGTCGAAATCGAGCTGACTGGCGGAGGGGAAACCGACTTCGATCTCCTTGAGGCCGATCTTGACCAGCAGCTTCCACATCAGCTTCTTCTGCTCGACCGTCATCGGCTCGAGCAGCGCCTGATTGCCATCACGCAGGTCGACACTCGCCCATAGCGGCGCCTGGGTCACGGTACGCGACGGCCACTGGCGGTCGGTCAGTGCAACAGGGGTCACGGGGCGATATTTGGTGTGGTCGAAGGCAGCACTTGGCGTGGATGCAGCAGTCATGGTCGTGTCCTTGGCGGTCTGGGTGCGAAAAACCGGCAATCGAGGCCCGATACGGGAGATCGATGGCACCTTTCGCACTCAACAGTGTCCCAATCGGGGCGCCTGAGTAAATGTGAGATGACGAAGGCGTGAAGGCCTTGCATCCGAAAGCTTGCCGTCAGCAGGGCAAGCAAGCAAGTCGGGGACAGCGTAACGTCACTGACCGCCGCAAGCTCCGGGACCGGATCACGGTCTCCAGCGCGGAGAGAAGGACGGTGGGATCACCACTAGAGCCCTTTCGGCAGCCTCGCTTCGATCAGAAGCCGACTGCAGTTCCGCGTTCACCGGTTGCAAGAGGCGTGTCGCCAGCGCCGGTGGCTCATCCTGCTCAGGTATGTCGTTCGCGTCGTGCGTCGTGTCATGCGACAGCCACGACCCGAGCGAGCATCTTCATCGCTGAGCAGTGATTACAGTATATGCCGCATATCAGAGCGGACGATTGCGAAAACCACATGACATCGCCATCTTAAAAGCAGATTATTTCACCATTCATACCTTCACCGCTAATGGATTGCGAAAATGAGCCAGAATACTCCTCTCCCGACACTGGACCGCTTCGACCGTCGCATTCTTGACGAGCTTCAGCACTCGGGTCGCATCAGCAATCAGGAACTCGCGGAGCGCATTGGCCTGTCCCCGTCGCCCTGCCTGCGCCGTGTCCGTGCGCTGGAAGAAAGCGGCATGATCACCGGCTATCGCGCCCAGATAGATGCCCGCAAGCTGGGACTCAGCCTGATGGCGTTGCTGCATATCTCGATGGACCGCCACACCCCGGAGCGCTTCACCAACTTCGAGGACACCATCGCCTCACTGCCCCAGGTGATGGAATGCCTGCTGATCACCGGCCAGGAAGCCGATTACCAGCTCAAGGTGGTGGTCAAGGACATGGATGACTATCACGACCTGCTGCTCAAGCAGATCACGCGCATCGAGGGGGTGACCGGCGTGCATTCAAGCTTCGTGCTGCGTCAGGTGATCGATCACCAGCGCGTCCCGACGACCTCCTGAGCCTGACTGCCTGAATCAAGACTTCAGCAACACGAAAGCCCCGTCGGCTATCACCGGCGGGGCTTTCGTGTTGCTGAAGATGCCAGCGTGATCACGCAATGATCAGAGCGTGCCGGCTAGCGAAATCACTTGGCGTGCCGATTGGGGAAATCACTCGCCACCGATGATGCCGCGGCGGATCTGGTCTTCCTCGATGGATTCGAACAGTGCCTTGAAGTTGCCCTCGCCGAAACCATCGTTGCCCTTGCGCTGGATTATCTCGAAGAAGATCGGCCCGATCACCGTCTCGGTGAAGATCTGCAACAGAATCCCCTCCCCGGGCGCGCCATCGACCAGCAGATTCAATGCCTTGAGGTCCTCGACATTCTCCTCGTGGTTGGGCACCCGCGCATCGACCTTCTCATAATAGGTGGCCGGCGTGGTCAGGAAGGTGACGCCATTGGCCTTGAGCGCCTTGACGGTGGCATGGATATCATCCGTCGCCATCGCCAGGTGCTGAATGCCCTCCCCATTGTAATCGCGGATGAATTCCGCGATTTGGGAGTCATCATCCGCTGACTCGTTGATGGGAATGTGCATCTTGCCGCAGGGTGCCGTCATCGCGCGCGAGAAGAGCCCGGTCATCTTGCCTTCGATATCGAAATATCGGATCTCGCGGAAGTTGGCGATACGCGAATAGAAGTCTGCCCATACATCCATCTGACCGCGCCCGACATTGTGGGTCAGGTGATCCAGCGTATGCAGGCCGACACTGTTGGCATTCTCGATTGCGCCATCAATGGCGACGAAGTCGGTATCGTAAATCGAGCGCTCGCGGTGATGGTCCACGAAGTACAGCACCGAACCGCCGATGCCTTGCACCGCGGGGATGCCCACCTCGCCCGGCCCGACCGGATGCTCGACGCTGCGCGCACCGTGCGCCAGGGCGTAACGATGCGCCTGCTCGGCATCCGCCACACGCCAGGCCATCGCACAGGCACTCGGGCCGTGGATCGCCGCGAATTCCGCCGCCGGGCTGTTCGGCTCGGCGTTGAGCACCACATTGATGCCGTGCTGCTGGAACAGGAACACCTGCTTGGAGCGATGGCGACGGGTCTCGGTAAATCCGAGCTGGTTGAACAACTTGCGCAGGGCATCGATGCCGGCCGCATCCGGAGCCGTGAATTCGACGAACTCGAAGCCGTCCGTGCCGATGGGATTGTGCTGTTCGATACGCGCCGGTGCGTTCATGAGAGGCTCCTGAGTCAGGCTGCCGACAGGGCAGGCAAGGTAGAGAAAAGGCGGGCAACATCCTTCACGACAGGTGAACGCGTCACACTGACCACCTGTCGTGTCCCGATTCCGTTATCGGAAATCTATGCCTTGCCTGCCGCCCTGCCCATGCGCCTTGCGCCTGCATTGGTGCCGCGCCCTGCCTCCCCTCACGCCAGACATGTAACGAATCTCTGCCATGGCGCTGACGGCCATCTCGACACTGCCCTCTCGGGGCGCTCCCGCTGCGGCGAGCGCCTGACACTGCGTCATGCTTTCTTTACACCTATCGGCGCGTCACGCCTGCTGTTGCCTCTTGCCCGTCTTGCGTTGGCTGCTAGAGCCAGGCACCGCTACCCAGCTGCCAGGCCACCCACAGCAGAATCGTGGCGATGAAGGCCTCGATGACCTGCCAGGCACGCGAACTGGTCAGACGTGGTGCCAGCCAACCGGCACATGCCACCAGGCCGAAGAACCAGCCGAAGGAGGCCAGGCTCGCCCCGACGATGAAGCTCTCCGGGGACGGCTGCTGCGCGCCGATCGCGCCCAGCATCACCAGCGTATCCAGATAGACCTGGGGATTGAGCAGCGTGACGGCCAAGGTCGCCGCCAGCACCTTGCCGAGATTGGCCTTGAGCGCGTTACTGGCCGTCAGCTGGCCGCCAGTGCGCATGCGCCCCAACGCCTTGAGTGCCTGCCAGAGCAGAAACGCTACCCCGCCCCAGCGGGCAATGCTCATCAACAGCGGCGACTGCTGCATCAGCGCGCCCAGCCCGAGCACGCCGGCGATGATCAGCACGCCATCGCACAGCGCGCAGAGCCCCGCCACCCACCATTGATGCTCGCGCTTGAGCCCCTGCCCCAAGACGAAGGCGTTCTGCGCCCCGATGGCGATGATCAAGCCTGCGCCTACCCCCGCCCCATTGAAGAATGACCACCACATATCGCCTGTCCTTTCGTCGTGTCGTTGCCGTGACTGACGGCGCCTGCCACGGCTGTCAGTGCTGAGGCAGGCAGAGTACGCTAGGATGAATCCATCAAGGAAATTGATTCAGGGAATGGATCATAAGGAATACTGATGCTGGACTATAAACTGCTGGAGGCGCTGGCGGCCGTCATCGATCAGGCGGGCTTTGAACGCGGGGCGAGAGCATTGGGGCTGACGCAGTCAGCGGTCTCGCAGCGCATCAAGCTGCTGGAAGCACGGCTGGGGCAGCCGGTACTGGTACGTACACCGCGACTGGGGCCGACACCGCTCGGGCGGCGCCTGCTCAATCATGTCCAGCAGGTACGCCTGCTGGAGCATGACCTGCTCGACCAGATTCCCGCCCTCGGCGAGAGCGAGCAGCGACTGCGCATCGCCATCAATGCCGATTCGCTGGCCACCTGGTGGCCGACCGTCACCGGCAGTTTCTGTCGCCAGCGCGACCTGTTGCTGGACATGCTGGTGGAGGATCAGGAAGTGGCGCTCAGGCGCATGCGCGACGGTG
Source organism: bacterium Scap17 (assembly GCA_013376735.1). Taxonomy (NCBI): domain Bacteria; species bacterium Scap17. Next base: position 2,870,522 of record VINJ01000001.1, read on the forward strand.
AAGTCGCGGGCTGCATCTGTGCCACGCCACGCCCGGTGCAGGGTGCGCGCTCCCATCCGCTGGGCAGCATGCGTTATCGGGCGCTGGCCAGCCCGGACTTCGTGCAGCGCCATATCGCGACACAAGGTCACGCCATCCCGCACATTCTGCCGGCCGAGACCCTGCGCAACATGCCCGCCATCGTCTATGGCCGTGATGACCGTCTGCAACACCGGCTGTTGTCGACCATGGGCTTCGATGAGCCCTTCCCACACCACCTCTGCCCGTCATCGGAAGGTTTCGTGCGTCTGGCCCTGAGCGGCATGGGCTACGGCATGATTCCCGAGCAGCAGGCGGCACATCTGCTGGCCAGTGATGAGCTGGTGGATATCGCGCCGAACCATGCCCTCGATGTACCGCTTTACTGGCATCACTGGCGCCACGGAGGCAGCACGCTGGACAAGCTCACCGACCACCTGTTGCGGGAATGCGCCACGGCATTGCGCCCGATGCCGGAGCAGGAGACACCCCGCCCCGGCATGCTGTGAGTGCACGCTTCAGCCGGGCATCAGGCCCGTCAGAAGGGACTCAATACAAGAGCCTCAGCCACCCTGTTGCTCACGCACCAGCTGGGACAGGAAGCGATCACAGGCCGTCAGCTGGCTGAGTTCGATGTACTCATTGGCCTGATGTGCGACCCCGATGGAGCCTGGCCCGCAGACCACCGTCGGCCAGCCTTCGCTCTGGAACTGACCCGCCTCGGTGGTGTACGCCACGGCCTCGCTGGCCCGCTCATCGCCCAGCAGACGCTGGCAGAGGCGAATGGCCGGGTCCCGATCGCCATGCCCGAGTGACGGCACCGTTTCCACCGTGCGCTCACTGCGGATCGCCACTTCTGGCGCCCGCTCACGATAGGGAGCGACCAGACGCTCGGCGTGGGCATCGATCTCCGCCAGCATCGCCTCGACATCCTCGCCCGGCAGGTGGCGCAGCTCCCAGTCGAAGATGCACTCCCCAGCAGTGATATTGACCGCCGTGCCGCCCTCGATGCGCCCGACATGCAGACTGGCGTGGGGCACATCGAAACGCTCGTCCAGATGGCCGCAATCGATGCGCGCCTGCATGCGGTCCTCGATGAAGGTCACCATGCGCGCCGCCAGATGAATGGCGCTCACCCCCTGATAGACCAGGCTGGAATGCGACGGCTTGCCGGTCACCGTGGTGCGCAGATCGGTAATGCCCTTATGGGCATCGACGATCGCCATCATGGTCGGCTCGCCCACCAGCACTGCCGCCGGACGCGGCAGGCGGTCACGCAGGCGCGCGATCATGCGCGGCGCCCCCAGACAGCCGATCTCCTCGTCATAGGAAAAGGCAAGAATCACCGGCTTTTTCAGCGTGCCCGCACGCTGGGCATTCACCAGCGCCGGCACCACCGCCATGCAGCAGGCGATGAAGCCCTTCATGTCGGAGGAACCACGCCCATGAAGGCGACCCTCGGCTTCACGCAGCGTGAAGGGATCACTGTCCCAGGCCTGCCCCTCCACCGGCACCACATCGGTGTGCCCGGAGAGCACCACACCGCCCTCGACTTCCGGCCCGATCACCGCCAGCAGATTGGCCTTGTCACCGCCATCATTGTGGATGACCTCGGCACTGACGCCGACCACTTCCAGGGCGTCGCGCAGGCAATGGATCAACGCCAGATTCGACTCGCGCGACACGGTATTGAAGCTGACCAGATGCGCCAGCCAGTCGCGGCTGTCGGGCCAGTCGGAGAAATCGGCGTGCTGCGGCATCAGGCTGGCGGTATTGGCGATGGGAGACGATGAAGCGGACATGGGCATTCCTGTGCAGATACATCAGAGCGGAGAGCACCACGCGCAGCGCGCTGGCCTCATATGCTCACCGGTATAGCGCAGCGCCTCTTCGACAACAAGGGCCTGGCTGCAACATCCGACTGGCAGGCACGCTTCAAAAAAGACGCCGCCGCCACACCCGATCAGAGGGCGCGGCGGCGGCGTCTGTGGCGACAGAACTCCGCTACTGTCGGGATTCAGGCCGTGATGGCGTCAGGCGGCACGGCCGTTGCGTACCATGGCGTGAGGGTCGATGACGAATTTCTTGGCAGCGCCGCCATCGAAGTCCGCATAGCCCTGCGGCGCTTCTTCCAGACTGATGACCTGCACATTGACCGCATCGGCGATGTTGACGCGCCCGAACAGGATCGCCTGCATCAGCGGGCGGTGATACTTCATCACCGGGCATTGGCCCGTGTGCAGCGAGTGGGACTTGGCCCAGCCCAGCCCGAAGCGCATCGACAGCGCCCCGACCTTGGCGGCCTCATCCTCGGCGCCCGGGTCTTCGGTGACGTAGAGACCGGGAATGCCGATCTGGCCGCCGGCACGCGTCAACGCCATCGCCGAGTTGAGCACCGTCGCTGGCTGCTCACGGCCGTGATCACACCCGCAGCCATGCGCCTCGAAACCGACGCAGTCGACGAAGCAATCCACCTCGCGCTCGCCGAGAATCACCTCGACCTTGTCTTCCATCGAGCCTTCCTGACGCAGATCGATGGTCTCGCAGCCGAAGCTCTCGGCCTGCTGCAAACGCTCGGGGATCATGTCGCCGACGATGACACAGGCCGCACCCAGCAGCTGGGCGGACACGGCCGCCGCCAGCCCGACCGGCCCGGCGCCCGCGATATACACAGTGGAGCCCGGCCCGACCCCCGCGGTCACGCAGCCGTGGAAGCCGGTGGGGAAGATATCGGACAGCAGCGTCAGGTCACGGATCTTCTCCATCGCCTGGTCGGCGTCCGGGAACTTGAGCAGGTTGAAGTCGGCATAGGGCACCATGACGTAATCTGTCTGACCGCCAGTCCAGCCGCCCATGTCGACATAGCCGTAGGCCGCGCCGGGACGCGCCGGATTGACGTTCAGACAGATCCCCGTCTTGCCTTCCTTGCAGTTGCGGCAGCGGCCGCAGGCAATGTTGAAGGGGACCGAGACGATGTCACCGACCTTGATGAATTCCACATCGCGCCCGGCCTCGACGACCAGACCGGTGATCTCGTGGCCCAGCACCAGGCCCTGCGGGGCCGTGGTACGGCCACGCACCATATGCTGATCACTGCCGCAGATATTGGTCGAGACGACCTTGAGAATGACCCCGTGTTCACACTTGCGATTTCCCAGCGCCAGGGTCGGATAGTCCAGTGATTCGACGCTCACCTTCCCCGCTCCCTGGTAGACAACTCCGCGATTGGCATTGGCTGACATGACGTGCTCCTGGCTGGCATGGGGTTTGGCACGTGGCCGGCCACAGGCAGACAAGCTGGCTTGCGCCGCCCGTCACTTTTCCAGCTCCGGCCACCAGCCCCCGGTCGGTGGCGTCCAACCGGTAGGGCTCATGCAGACTAGGTCAGTTGTCACAGGTTGGCTGTCCAGATGAGGCATCGACATGCCTGAATGAGACAGCTCACGACCAAAGTGTCATTTCGGTTGCCCGCAAGCCCGTTCGCCAGTGCCCCCGCGCCTCTGCTGTTGTTGGCCGGCGACAGCCAGCGTCGATGCATCTCGACACTTGAAGCGCACACTCATATCCCCCAGACTGATATCAGCGTCATCTTGACGACAGATCTTGGGACCCGAGACCGTTTTCACGACGGCTCTGAAAGACACTTCAAGGAGAGATCATGACCCTGACATCCAACGCCCTGCGCAATTCCTGCATGACCCTGGCCATCGTCGGTTCCGCCTTCATTGCCGGTTGCGGCAACACCAGCGTGATCGAGAAGCAGGACACGCGCTACGAAGTCAGCGCCGTCGATGAAGACCGCGATGATGCTATCGCTCAGGTCAAGGAACGCGCGCTCGAGGTGTGTGAAGAGCAGGACCGCGACAAGTACGATGTGCTCGACTCGCGCGTCTTCGGCCCGCACGACGCCACCGCCAAGGCCGCCGATGGCAATGACCAGCTGGAGGGAGGCACCGTCAATGAAGACACCGAAATGGCTGCTGCTACCCATGAAGGCGACGGCTACAAGGTCGTCTGGACCGTGCGCTGCCGCTGAGGCGCTCAGTCGTCAGGTAGCGTGACCTGACAGCGCGATCGAACGCGAAAGCGCAGCATCCGTCAAAAAGCCGCCCTCAGGGGCGGCTTTCTTGTGTTCCGACATCCGAAGAGCCCCCGGAAAGCCGACACTGCCAAGCCTGTGTTCCAAGTCCGCAACCATCGGTTGCCCCGGAAATCAGCCTATTGCGTCACCGCATTAGACGACTCTTGACTATGCTGAGACGACAGCTGCCCCGACGCCGCTCCTGATCGCCGCGTATACCTGGTGAAGAACGTTGTTACCAGACACCCGGCTGGCATACCTGGGGCGACTCGGATGCTGTACCTACAACTTCGGCACCGACTACGCCCCGACATTGATGGCGTGGCGTGCCAACCTCGACCAGCACTGGCATGAACTGGCCGATACCTACTCACCGCGCGACAAGCGCATGTTCGAGTACTATCTCGGCGCCTGCGCAGGTGCCTTCCATGCCCGTCAGCTGCAGCTGTGGCAGGCGGTGTTCCCCCATGGCACCGTAGGGCGCTACGACGCGCCACGCTGATCGGGTGCTACCCCTGGCGACTGCGCTGATATTCAGCCTGGGAGCGCGCGATGCTGGCACTGGCATTGTCTTCGAGCTGGAGCAAAGCTCGGGCGAAGGCATTGAGCGCTTCGTCATCGAAGCCGACGTACAGCTCGGCACGCACTCGCTCGATGCGCTCCGTCAACTGGGTCAGGCACTGGCGGCCTTGCTCGGTGAACCACAGGCAACGCGCCCGCTTGTCGGTCTCGTGCGGCACGCGCGCGATCAGCTGCTGAGCCTCGAGCTGGTTGAGGGTGCGTGTCAGCGACGGCATCTCGATGCCCAGCTCGCTGGCCAGCATCTGCTGGGTACAGCCCTCGCCGAGCTTTTCCAGATGGACCATGACCGTCCAGCGCGATTCCGTCATGTCCAGGCTACGCACCGCGCTGGTGATGGCGGTGCGCCACAGACGATGGACCCGGCCGACCTGGCCACCCAGCGAGGGCTTGATCTGCTCGTGAAACGGGATTTCCTGTGTCGAATCCGACCCCGGAGAAGGTGCGTTCATGTATCATCTCTCGACATGAAGGCTCTCATGACACTTCCCCTCATCGGTACTGAGCGGAAGACCCACGAGAGCCTTGATTGGTGCGGCGTCAGGGCGGCTGTTGCCGCCGATATCAGACGCCATATACATTAGCTTGCTAACAATATAAAAATCATACCCTTTATTAGCGAGCAAAACAATTCACCAATTCCGATATTCAAACACGCATTCAAGCGCCTCTCCGCTCCTGCCTTCTTGCCTGCCTTCTCCCCCTTCTTCTTCTCCTTATCCTGCTCGTCCGCTTTTCTCGCGCCCTGTTGTCCTGACTCTCCCGCCATCAACTGCACCGTGGGTCACTCCTGTGCGATGCCGTGACGCTTGAGCTTGTTGGCGATGGTGGTATGCGAGACCCCCAGACGCTTGGCCAGCAATCGGCTGGACGGATACTCGGGATAGAGATGCGCCAGGATGCGCCGTTCGACCTCGTCATGGATATCGCCCAGGCTGCCGGTCAGGTCGATGTTGTCCAGCCCCTCATCACGCGCCTCCCCAGTCAGGCGCAGATGCTGCGCCTCGATCACCTCGCCATCGCACAGCGATACGGCCTGAAACAGCACATTCTCCAGCTGACGCACGTTGCCCGGCCAGTGATAGCCCTGCAGGCGCGCCATGGCCTCGGGCGAGATATCCCGCACGCGAGCGCCGATCTGGCGCACTGCGCGCTCGAGAAAATGCCGCGCCAACTCCTCAAGTCCATCCAGACATTCCCTGAGCGGCGGAATCTGCACACTCAGCACATTGAGGCGATGGAAGAGATCGTGACGGAAGCGCCCTTCACTGCACAATGCCGGCAGGTCCTGTTGGGTGGCGCAGATCACGCGCACATCGAGGAAGGTTTCCTCATCGCTGCCGACACGCCGGAAACCGCCGTCCTGCAAAAAGCGCAGCAGCTTGACCTGCATGCGCGGGCTCATCTCGCCGACCTCATCCAGGAAGATGGTGCCGCCACTGGTCAGCTCCAGCAGGCCCAGCTTGCCCTCCGGCCTCGCGCCCTCGAAGGCACCCGGGGCGTAACCGAACAGCTCCGTTTCAGCCATCGACTCCGGCAGCCCCGCGCAATTGAGTGCCATGAAGGGTGCCTGGCCGCGGGGGCTGGCCAGGTGGCAGGCCCGCGCCAGCAGCTCCTTGCCGGTGCCGGTTTCGCCCTCGATCAAGAGCGGCGCATCCAGCGGCGCCATGCGGCGAGCTTCCTTGACCACCGCCGACAGCTGACGGCTCGCCTGGAATATCGCTTCGAAGCCGCGCACCTCGGTGCGCTGGATCTGATAGATACGCGAGCCCAGGCGGTCTGCACGATGCAGGGTGACCACGGCGCCCGCCAGCGAGGCGACATCCTCTTTTTCGGTATGCAGTGGCGCGATATCGGCGAGGAAGGTCTCCTCCCCCACCCGCAGGCGCAGGCCATTGACGCGGGCATTGTTACGCCGGATCAGTTCCGGCAGGTCGACATCCTGGACGTGACGCGTCAGCGCCAGTCCCGGCACCTCATCGATACGCACCCCGAGCAGCTTGCCCGCCGCGCGATTGGCCGCCACCACGCGCCCATCCATGTCGATGGACATCACCGGGTCTGACAGCGATGACAGCAGCGCATTGAGCTCCAGATGGCGTCGCTCGGTGGGCATCAGGCTGACGCGGCTGACCTTGAAGACCCCGGGAATCTCCTCGAGAGTCGGCTTCAGGGTGGAGAGCTGCATACGCAGCATGTTGGGCACATGCAGATAGATGGAGTTGTTGGCCTCTCCGCCGACCTCACCGCGCAGCACATTGAGGCCGTAATCGGCAAAGGGGGCCAGGATGTCGCGCAGAATCCCGATTCGATTCTGACAGGTCAGTTTGAGGCGCATGGCGTTCTCGGCATCGTTGTTGGAATTCTTGTCGAAATGATGTCACTGGCTTGACGTCGCCGACCGAGTGACAGCTGAGTGACGTTAACGTAAGCGTTATCAAAAACCTCGTAAAGCATTCCTTACAAAAGACGGCGACACAGAGGTGCATGAGCGCCCGAATGGCACAGGATACGCCCAGTCACCGCTCCCGTGTCAGAATTATGTGACAAGACACGTGCCAACGCGGACTCATCTGCCGCGCAAAGCCACGCCTGACCACTGGTCAACGCCACCCGACAAGGCCTAGCGTTGTCATCGACATGCGAGGACTGGCATGTACGCCATAATGACAACACGGCAGCCTGCTTGGCAGCGCCGCCAACTCGTTGGGGAGGTTGCATGAACGCACCGCAGGGTCGTCATTGGCCACAGACATCCCAGGAAGCTCAGCCCGGCTCGCAAACCAGGGCCAAGGGCACCCGCTACGTGGCCCATGAGCCGGATGCCCGGGGTCGGATCCATTACAGCGATCAGGAAAACGCCACCTGGCAGACACTGATGGCGCGCCAGATGGCCCTGGTCAAGGGACGCGTCTGTCGCGAGTACCATCAAGGGCTCGAGCGCCTTGCCCTGCCAGTGGACCGCATCCCCCAGCTTGGCGAGATCGATCGCGTCCTCGAGGCCACCACCGGCTGGCGAACCGCTCGCGTGCCGGCCTTGATCCCCTTCACGCGCTTCTTCGAGCTGCTCGCCGAGCGGCGCTTCCCGGTCGCCACCTTCATCCGCTCCCCGCAAGAACTCGACTACCTGCAGGAGCCGGACATCTTCCACGAGATCTTCGGCCACTGCCCGATGCTCACCCACCCCGCCTTTGCCGAATTCACCGCCACCTACGGACGCCTCGGTCTTGCCGCCAGCAAGGAAGAACGCGTCTATCTGGCCCGCCTCTACTGGATGACGGTGGAATTCGGCATGCTGCGCGAGACTCAACCCGATGGCAGTCGTGCGCTGCGCCTCTACGGCGGCGGCATCATCTCCTCGCCACGCGAGACCCGCTATGCCCTGGGCGAGCTTGCGGACAACCTCGAGCGGCCCGAGCATCTGCCCTTCGATGCCGTCGAGGCACTGCGCACTCCGTATCGCATCGATATCCTGCAGCCGCTCTACTATGTTCTTGAGTCACTGGAGGACCTGCATGAACTCGCCAGCCGCGACATCATGGCGCTGGTCCACGAAGCGATGGCCCTCGGCCTCAAGACGCCGCGCTTCGCACCACGTTGATCGCACCGGCCTCCTTGCGCTCCTTATCACCCGCCCCACCCTCTTTTCTCAAGCCGGAGATAGTGACATGACCGAACTCGCCAGACAGTCCTGTGAAGCCTGCAGCTTCGATGCGCCCAAGGTCAGCGATAGCGACATCGAGACGCTCAAGACCGCCATTCCCGAGTGGCAGTTGCTCAATCGCGATGGCATCATGCAACTGGAACGGTGCTTTACGTTCCGCAACTTCAAGCAGGCACTGGCATTCACCAATCGCGTAGGCGAGATTGCCGAGGAAGTCGGGCACCACCCGGCACTTCTCACCGAGTGGGGCAAGGTCACCGTGACCTGGTGGTCCCACGAGATGAAGGGTCTGCACAAGAACGATTTCATCATGGCCGCCAGAACCGACGAGGTAGCGAAATAAGATGTTCGAGCAGATTGCGCGTGTACCCGGGGATGCCATCCTCGGCCTGATCGAAGCCTTCAACAAGGACACCAACCCGCAGAAGGTCGACCTCGGCGTGGGTGTCTATCGCGATGCCAACGGCAATACGCCGGTCATGCGTGCGGTCAAGCAGGCCGAGAGCCGTCTGGTCGAGAATGAAGTCACCAAGACCTATATCGGCTCTCACGGTGACCCGCGCTTCGGCACGGTCGTGCTGCCGATGGTGCTGGGTGCCGAGTCGCCGGTGCTGGCCGCCAATCGCGCCAGCGCCACCCAGGCGCCCGGGGGTACCGGTGCCCTGCGTCTGGCCGCGGACTTCATCGCCAGCAACCTCAAGGGCCGTGATATCTGGCTGTCCACCCCGACCTGGCCGAACCACCTGGGCATCTTCGACGCCGCTGGCGTCACGCGCCACAGCTACCCCTACGTCGACGAGAACAACCGCCTCGACTTCGATGGCATGCTGGCGACGCTCAAGACCATCCCGGAAGGTGACGTGGTACTGCTGCACGCCTGCTGCCACAACCCGACCGGTTTCGATCTGAGCCGCGAGCAGTGGGACCAGGTGCTGGAAGTCGTCCAGGCACGCCAGCTGCTGCCGCTGATCGACTTCGCCTACCAGGGCTTCGGTGACGGCCTGGAAGAAGACGCCTACGGCGTGCGCCTGCTGGCCGAAAATGTCGATGAAGCCATCATCACCAGCTCCTGCTCCAAGAACTTCGGCATCTATTGCGAGCGCACCGGCTGCCTGATCCTGATCGCCAAGGACGAGGAGAGCATGCTCGACGTGCGCTCCCAGGCCGCGATCACCGCGCGCGAGAACTACTCCAACCCGCCGGCCCATGGCGGCGCGGTAGTCATCGACATCCTCGAGGACGACACCCTGCGCGGCGAGTGGCAAAGCGAGCTGACCGAGATGCGTGAGCGCATCAACGGCCTGCGTCGTGACTTCGTCGAGGCGCTCAAGCCGTATGGTCTGGATGAGCAGTTCGCCTTCATCGCCGAGCAGCGTGGCATGTTCTCCTACACCGGCCTTTCGCCGGAACAGGTCGATCGCCTGCGTGACGAGTTCGGCATCTACATGGTGCGCTCCGGGCGTGCCAACGTGGCCGGCTTCTCCACCGAGAACCTGCCCTACGTGGCCAAGGCCATCGCGACCGTCGTCAAGGGCTGAGCCCGAACGAGCGCTGTCGTGAAAGACAAGAAAACCCCGCCAATCGGCGGGGTTTTTTAATGGTCTGTTGACCGGCCCGGTGTTTGGCCTGACCTCTACTCTGAGGCAAGGCTTCCGCCAGGCGCCTGCGCCATCAGCCGATCAGCCTTCCTCGTCCGCCAGCGGCAAGCGGGCAAGACTCGCCGCCACCTCCTCTTCGAGCAGGCTGATCAGCAAGGCCTGTACCGCGTGCAGCGACTCCCCTTCCTCGGCCGTCGGCAACTGCCACTTGAGCTCCAGATAGCGCTCGCTGCGCATCGAGAGCGGCAGGCCGATCAGGTCGCCTCTGGCGTCCTCGAGCGCCTGCTGCGCCGACAGCGCATCAATGATGGTGGCGGCACTGCCAGCGCGTGCCAGACGCCCGGCGCTGGCCGGCGTAGCGACTTCCAGCAGACTCGCCGGCGTCACGCGCTCACGCTTGAGCAGCCCCCGGATCAAGCGCCCCTGACTGCTGGTTTCCGGCAGATCGACGAAGGGGCGTTCATTGAGGCGAGCAAGGGTCAGCGGCTTGTCCAGCAGCGGCCAGCGTGAGGGCCACAGCAACATCAAGGGCAGCTTCAGCGCGGGCGGTGCCTCGGCTTGCGCCTCTTCACCGCCCTCTTCGCTTGCAACGCTCCGGGGAGCGGTCCTTTCGGCATTGTGCGCATCATCCTCGACGTCAAACGCAAGCTCCGGCGTATCCCCCAACTCGGGCATGGCAGCCTTGGCGGCGGGCTTTGCCTCGTCATCATTGCCCTCGATGAGAGTCGTCTCCTCGCGCGCACGCTGACGCAGGCTGGCCTTGAGCTCGCGGGCGCGTGCCGCCGCGGTCTTGGCACGCTTGCCGCCCTGGGGCTCCGGCGGTGCTTCCAGGCTCACCGCCATCGCGACCCGGCCCTCGCGGATGGCGAGATCATGCTGGGACACCTCGAGCACTTCCAGGCTGGGTAGCCACTCACTCAAGGCTTCACTGGCCGCGATGCGTGTCAGCCAACCGGCACTGAAGGCCTCCAGACCGGGCGTGACCGCCAGCACGAGACGCGGACGCTTGCCGCTGCCCGGCCCGAAGGCCAGTCGCCTGAGCTCGGATTGAGCGCTGAACATCCGGGCGAGTGATGGCGTCAGGCGCTCGGCTTCCGGGGTCGGCACCAGCTTGCCACCCTCGCGCAGAAACAACGAATAACCCAGCGTCTGCTCGAGCTGTGCCAGGCCCCGCGAGACCACCGGCACGCTGATCCCCAGTTGCGCGGCACCGCCTTTCATCGAGCCACACTCGATCACCGCCCACAGCATTTCCAGCTGACGCAGTCGTATGCCGGGTTCACGGGTGCCTGTGTCTGACTGCGCCATGGTGTTGCTCCTTGAAGGGTTCGTCCGCGATGCTCCGAGAGTCAGCGCTGATCGCTGGCTCATTTAGCCTTACGCTAATCATGCTGGCGCCAAATGTCACGCTCAAGCTGTCTACAGCACGCTCAAGCTGTCTACAGGGCGTCACGGCCCCTGAAACGACACTCCCCCCGCTGATGAATCAGCGAGGGGAGCGAGAGACAAGGCATCGATTCACGCCAGTCGGTCGTTCAGACCAACCACTGGTTCAGACCGGCAATCGACGAGCGATCAGGAGAGTGCCAGTACACCTTCTGCTTCAAACAGCACGCCCTTGGGCAGCTCCTTGACGCCGACGGCCGCACGCGCCGGATACGGCTGGCTGAAGTACTGCTCCATCAGCGTGTTGACCACGACGAAGTTGCTGAGATCGGTCAGGAACAGATTGACCTTGACCAGTTGATCCAGGCTGCCACCGGAAGCTTCACACACCGCCTTGAGATTGCGGAACACCTGGTCTGCCTGGGCTTCAAAACCACCTTCCACCACTTCCATGGTCGCCGGGTCCAACGGGATCTGGCCAGACAGGAACACCAGATTACCCGTGCGCACCGCCTGGGAATACGGGCCGATGGCAGCAGGAGCGGACTCGGTGGCAATGATCTGCTTGGTCATGCGGGTTTCCTTTGCTTGGTGACGTGAAAACACTCAGTGAAAACGGTTCATGACGAGACATGGCCTGTCAGCGTGATGACAGGCCATCGAACGACGTTATTCGGAATCAGGCAGCGTAGCGACCAAGACTGAGGCCGTTGGGATCGATGGTGGGCTTGCGGCCATCCACCAGGTCCGCCAACAGACTCGCACTGCCGCAGCTCATGGTCCAGCCCAGGGTGCCGTGTCCGGTGTTCAACCACAGATTGTCGTACTTGGTGCCCCCGATGATCGGCGTGGAATCCGGCGTCATCGGACGCAGGCCGGCCCAGAATTCCGCTCGCGCATAGTCACCGGCTTCCGGGAAGACATCACGCACCACCATGTTGATGGTCGCACGGCGCTTCTCGAGCAGCGACAGATCGAACGAGGCCAGCTCGGCGGTGCCACCCACACGAATACGGTCATCGAAGCGTGTCAGCGCGACCTTGAAGGTCTCGTCCATCACGGTGGACTGTGGCGCAGCATCGGCATTGATGATCGGCACGGTCAGGCTGTAGCCCTTGACCGGATAGATAGGCAGATCCAGATCCAGATCACGCGCCAGGAACGGCGAGTAGCTGCCCAGGCACATCACGTAGCTATCTGCGGTCATCTCGCCACGGTCGGTGATGACCTTTTCGATGCGGCTGCCGCTGCGCTGGATGCGCTGAATGGTGGTATTGAAGACGAAATTGACGCCCAGGGTGTCGCGGCAGTAATCCGCCAGCCGGTTGGTGAACAGGTGACAATCGCCGGTCTGGTCATCCGGCAGGTGCAGGCCGGCGATGAACTTGCCCGGCACGCGAGTCAGTGCAGGCTCCACCGTGGCGCAGGCGTCGGCGTCCAGCAGCTGATGGCGCACGCCACAGCCCGCCAGCACCTTCATGTCGCTTTGTACGGCATCGACCTGGGCCTGGGTACGAAACAGCTGCAACAGCCCCTTCTGGCGGTCTTCGTAGCGCAGCCCGGTCTCTTCGCGCAGGGCGTTGATGCAGGCGCGGCTGTACTCGGCGACCCGCACCATGCGCTCCTTGTTGACGGCATAACGGTCGGCGTTGCAGTTGGCAAACATCTTGACCATGAACTTGGCCATCTGCGGGTCCATGCGCGGCTGGATCTTGAGCGGCGCATGCTCCTGGAACATCCACTTGACGGCTTTCTGCGGAATGCCCGGCGCCGCCCACGGCGAGGAGAAGCCGAAGGAGACCTGACCGGCGTTGCCGTAGCTAGTTTCCATCGCCGGACTGGCCTGACGGTCGACGACCGTGACCTCATGCCCCTGACGCGCCAGATAATAGGCACTGGTGACGCCGACGACGCCGCTACCGAGTACAAGAATCTTCATGTTGGCCTACCCCATGACTGCAAGCCGCGCCCCACGGCAAATGACAGGCGTATCCGCGCACTCGGCAGCGAATAAAGACGATGAAGGCCAACACCGGTCGACAAGACGACTCGCAGTGGCTTGGCCTGAATGCATCCAGTATAGAGGCGCAAACCACGGTTAATATTCTGTTATGAACCCCTACATCAGAAAATAAGCAGGTAAATTTTGTGCCATGGCAGTGATAAAAAACAAAAAAGCGGCCATTTTTGGAATGGCCGCTTTCGGTCTGCTCAACGGGACTGCTGACGGGGCTTCTGACAAGATCTACTGGCAGGGTCTCCAGCAGGGCCTTCTGGCGAGAATCTCATGAAAAGCGCCTGACATCTCAAGGGCGCTCGTACATGACGGCACGGGGGCCCGGGCGATCAGGTCATCGCGACATAGGCATGGCGACGCACTGTCTTGCCGCGCTCGCCCAGTGCCTGACGATAGACACGCCATGCCACCACACCCGCCAGCAGGTTGCCGATCGCCGAGCCGATCGCGACCCCGCGTAGCCCATCCAGATGTGCCCCTAGCCATACCGCCGGCAAGAAGCAGACGAAGAGCCGCACGAAGGACAGCGCCGTGGCACGCAGCGGCCACCCCAGCGCGTTGGCAGCCGACACGACCAGCATGCAGATGCCGAGGAAGGAGTAGCTGGGCAACATCCACGGCAGCAGGACCGCCAACGCCGCCGAGACCTCATCACTGCCCACCAGCACATAGGCCAGCGGAGTCGCCAGCACTGCCGCGATGATGCCCAGCACCAGCTGCCAGAGCATCACCACGCGAGCGGCCAGGTTCATCAGGCGGCGAATTTCCTGCCAACGGCCGGCACCATAACAACGCCCGAGCCACGGCGGCAGCGACATGGTCAGGGCCAGCACCACGATCAGCGAGAAGGTTTCCAGGCGTGAGGCGATCCCCCAGGCGGCCACCTCCGTCTGACCAAGCCCCGCGACGATGGCGGTGACCAGCATCGCGGAGAGCGCCGGCATCATCTGGCACAGAATCGCGGGTATCGCGATTCCCGCCAGCTGACGGCGCGAGGCCTGCCATTCGGCCCACAGGCCGCGATATTCCATCCAGTCGCGGCGCGAGAGCTTGAACGCCGTGATGGCAAGCCCGGCCCCGAAGGAGAGTACGGTCGCCCAGGCAGCCCCCGCCAGACCGAAGCCGGGCAGCGGCCCCGCGCCGAAGATCAGCAGCGGGTCCAGCACCAGATTGAAGACACTGGTCAGCAGCATCATCTCACCCGGCAGACGCGTATCGCCGTGGGCGCGGAACAGACTGTAGAGCACATAGGCCATGGCCCCCAGCCAGCTGGCGATCAGTGATGGGCCCCAGTAGACCTCGATCAGCTTCATCTCGGCGGCATTGGCACCCAGCAACTCGAAGGCCGGGCCCCTGATGACCCACAAGAGCAGCATCAGCAGTGCCATCAACACACCGGACCCCAGCAGCACCACACCGCCCAGGCGCCGTGCACGCGCCTCATCCTCGGCACCCAGGGTTCGCGAGACGATCGCGGCGATCGCGATGCCCATGCCGACCTGCACCCCGATGATCAGAAAGGTCAGCGGGAAGGTGAAGGATTGCGCGGCCAGTGGTGCGGTGCCCAGATGCGAGACGAAGGCGGCATCGACCAGGTTGAAGCCCAGCAGTCCCATGATACCGAGTGTCATCGGCAAGGTGCTGCGCCACAGGCGTGACATCAGCTCGCGCGTCGTCGGAGTTTCCGACGTTGGCGGGGTCGGTGCAGAGGCGTCGTTGGACATAGAAGAAGACATGAACTCACTCCCAGCATGTCGAGCATGACTGGTTGGATGAAAGTAAAGGCGTCGGAGCACTTGCGTGACGCTGGAAGGATGATTCTAGGGATTTCACCGGACCCCAGATAGGCTCAGTGGGACATGTCTTTGATGCATTGTCGGCAACAGGAAGAGCGAGAAACGCGTTGATGCGTGGTATTAGAGGAAACAGTGACCGTGATAAACTCATCCTGTCAGAGATTTCCGTCATCTGGATTCGTGAAGATGATCCATGCAATGTCACCGGTTATCGACTGCTACCGAAGATGGACCGTCGCTTTATATGCACTGACTGCCTCACGGATGGCTGGCAGAGTGTTCCCCTCCCCATGGCATCACGAGAGGTCAGACCGTGGATAAAGCATCCCGTTTGTTGCTGTTTCTCGATGTAGTAGAAGCACAGAGTTTTTCCAAGGCGGCTGACCATCGTCAGGTCAACCGCTCGGTGGTCTCCAAGCAGATCAGCCGTCTGGAAGAAGAACTGCAGATTCGTCTGTTCAATCGCTCGACTCGCTCACTGGCTCTGACGGATGCGGGGCGCGAGATCCATCAGCACGCACTGCGTCTGCGTGAAGTGCTGGAAGATACCGACGATGTGGCCGGCGCCTATCAGGATGGCCCGCGCGGCATCCTGAAGATCACCAGCCCGAGCCACTTCGGCCGCACCTACGTCGCCCAGGCCGTGCGTCTGTACATGGAGCGCTACCCGGATACCCAGGTGGAAGTGCGCCTGGAAGATCACCTGACCGACCTGATCGGCGGCGGTTATGACCTGGCCATTCGCATGTCGGAGCTGGAAGACTCCAACCTGATCGCGCGTCCGCTGGCGGCACACCGTCACCTGATCTGTGCCTCGCCGGCCTTCATCGAGCGTCACGGCATGCCCCAGACCCCCGCCGACCTGTCTGGCCTGCCGGCAGCGGTGTATTCCCGCGATGGCTTCATTCTCGATCGCCTGCGCGTCTGCACCGAGAGCGGTGTCGAGGAAAAGGTGGCACTGGATTCGCGTCTCAAGGTCAATGATGCCGACGTGCTGATCGGTGCCATCAAGTCGGGAGCCTGCTATGGCATGGTGTCCGCGATCAGCATCAAGGACGAGATCCTGGATGGAGAACTGGTGCCGCTGTTGACCAACGTGCCGATGAAGCCCTTGCCTTCGATCCACCTGGTCTACCCGCACCGCCAGTACCTGCCGCAGAAGACGCGTCGCTTCAGCGATTGCCTGCAGGAGGTCGTCGGCACTCCCCCCGTCTGGGAGCAGCGCATTCCGGGCTTCGAGAACATGTACGGCTACGGTAGCGGTTGCAGCGAATGAGACATCGCCACGACTCCCGAGTCTGAATGCAAGCCGTCCCCTCCCACGGCTACTGCCAGCCCCGAACGTCCAGCATGAAAACGCCCGCCATGCAGAATCACTGCGTGGCGGGCGTTTTCATTCAAGGCCCCTTCACTTACCCCCCCTCAGGACATGGCACTCAGGGGTAGGGATGGATTGACGGCTTGCGATTGAGCCACTCGACCAGCTCCGGCAGGCGCTTGGGCCGTGCATAACGGAAGCCCTGTACCAGGTGACAGCCCATCTCGACCAGCAGGCGCTCCTGCTCTGCGGTCTCGACGCCCTCCGCCAGCACCTCCATGCCCAGACTGTCGGCCAGCGAGATCGCATGGGAGACGATGGCGCGGTCACGGGCATCATGATCAAGACTACCGACGAAGCGCTGATCGACCTTGAGGCGGCAAGCACGCAGGTCGCGCACGTAGAGCAGTGACGCGAAGCCGGTGCCGAAGTCATCGATCGCCAGGCGCACACCGCGTTCGATCAGGCCGGTCAGTCGCTCCACGACGCGATCGAGATCCGGTACGCGTGAAGATTCGGTGATCTCAAGCTCCAGGCGTTCCGGGAGGAAGCCATGACGTGCCAGAGCCTCCGAGACGCGCTCGGGGAAGCCGGGGTCACGAAACTCCTGAGCCGAGACATTGATCGCCACTGACAGCGGCTTGCCGTTCGGCGTCACCAGATCACGCGTCGCCGAGAGGGCCGTGTCCATCACTCGCGCGCCGACGGTGCCGATCAAGCCGTACTGCTCCGCCAACGGGATGAAGCGTCCCGGCCCGATGGTGCCAAGCTCGGGGTGGTCCCAGCGCACCAGCACCTCGACGCCGACGGCCTCGCCACTGGCGAGGTCAAACTGGGGCTGGAAGGCGAGATCCAGCTCTTCAAGATGCTCGCGCAGGTCACTGGTCAGGCGATAGTCGTTGAGGTGCTGCATGTGCGCGCCGGGCGAGAACACATGCAGGGGACCGCAGACATCGATGTCGTCGTATCCCCCGTGCAACATGGCGAGTTCGGCCAGATGCATCAGGCGATGGGCACGCCGTGCGTGCTGCGGCGCCAGACTGATGCCGACCCGTGCCGTGACCGGCAGAGGCTTGCCATCCAGTCGCATCAGCATCACCAGGCGTTCGCACAGCTCGTTGGCACGCATGATCAGGCTGGCCTCATCCCCGGCGAAGAACAGCGCGAAGGCGTTGCCTAGGGGGCGGCAGACCAGGGCGTCGCGATACTGCAGGGACATGGCTTCTGCCACACGCTCCAGCAGCGGATCGATACGTTCGGCTCCATGCGCCGAGTTGATGATTTCCAGGTGGGTCAGCGACAGGTAGATGATGCCACCATCGATGCTTTCTTCCAGCAGCAGTTCATCGATCTGAGCATTGAAGCGATCGCGCGACAGCAGGTTGATGGGCTGCATACGGCGCAGGGCGATCAAGACCTTGTCATCCACCCCGGCCGCTCGGGCCTCCGCCAGCCCCGAGAACGGCGCCTTGAGGCGGACTCGCCGCTCGCTGACCGGCTCGAGACGCGGCCGCTCGGTGCCGAACAGCTCCTGCCAGCCACAGGTGTTGGCCACCAGACACTCGGCATCGAAGATCGCCATGCGCCACGGCAGATTGGCCTTCTGCACCAGCAGCCATTCTCCCAGCTCGCCGGTGATGCCCATCAACCAGAAGCCGGGCTGGCCGCTGATGCCACAAGGCTCCGGCTGCTTGGGCAGCGGGGATGGCAGCTCCGGCACTTTGTCTTCCTGGCGAGCGCGCGGCGACGTCCAGGCGAGCTGGCCGAAGCAATCATGAATCCACAACGGCTCTTCGATGGACGACAGCAATTTGATCAAGATATCGAGAGGCACGTTCACTCCACCTGCAGTCATAAGGAAAATGGCTTGATGCCCCGCAAGGGCCGCCTGTCGCCAGTGATGCTGGTCGTTGGCTGCGCAACGCGGGCAACACCACCGGGACACGACGCGTCATTCACGCTACCAGCTGTTCTCGCGCTTATCTGCTTACACCTGCTCTCATTGTCGCCGCTGGCTGCAGCATGGCCCGGCCGCATGGCTATGGCTAGTGCGGCAACGTCCAGGCGCACATGCAACTCTACCGCGCGCCATTGCGAGAGCCACTCCCGGAGCCATTTGGCAAGCCACTCAGCCGGCTCCTCAACCTGCTCCTTAGCCAGTCATCCCGAAGGGCGTGCCGTCAGGGCAAGCACCAGGTGGACAAGCGTGCAGCACGCAGTCGACTCTCTCTACGCTTCGCTAATACTCCGAGTCTATGCCAGCCTGTGGTGCGGGTACCAAGGCTATTTTCTCGCCGACTCAACGCTTGGCTGCCATGGCCACAGTAGAACCTGGCGACAGGCGGCGTATCCGCGATCCGCATCAGTGCGCGAGTGGCATCAAGGCGTGTGGAAGAGTAGGATAGGCGCCCGTTTCGCCCGGACCGGATCCCGGGCGCCGAATCCATCGGTCAAAGAAATTCTCCGTCATGACTCTCAATGTCCAGAATTCTGCTGTCTCCGCTTCCGCCCCCTCTGCAGAGCGTCCCCGCGCCGTCGTCATCTACTCCGGTGGCATGGACTCCTACACTGTTCTGCATCAAGCGCTGAAGGAAGGCTTCGAGGTACATGCCCTCTCCTTCCATTATGGCCAACGTCACTCGCGTGAGCTCGACGTCGCACGCCAGGTCTGCGAGTCGTTGGGCGTCGCCCACGAAGTCGTCGACATTCGCGCCATCCATGGCCTGATCGACAACTCCGCGCTGACCAACAGTGACCAGACGATGCCCAAGGCCGACTACGACGAGGCCTCCATGACCTCAACCGTGGTGCCCAACCGCAACATGATCCTGCTGTCCCTGGCCATCGCCAAGGCCGTCAACATCGAGGCCGAAGTCTGCTTCTATGGTGCCCACGGGGGCGATCACGTGCTCTACCCGGATTGCCGTCCGGAGTTCGTCGACAAGATGAACGCCGTCGCCGCAATCGCCAACTTCTCTCCGGTGGAGATTCGCGCGCCCTTCCTGCACGCGAGCAAGGACGAGATTCTGGCCGCGGGCATCGCCATGCAACTCGATTACGCCCAGACCTGGACCTGCTACGAAGGCCGCGAACTGGCCTGCGGGGAATGCGGCAGCTGCCGTGAACGTCTCGAGGCCTTCGCCGACCATGGGCTGAGCGATCCGCTCGGTTACGAAACGACCGACTCCGTCAAGGACGCAGGCATTCTCTGATGTATACGGTAAAGGAAGCGTTCTACACCCTGCAGGGCGAAGGTGCTCGCGCAGGGCGCGCCAGCGTGTTCTGCCGCTTTGCCGGCTGTAATCTGTGGAGTGGCCGCGAGCAGGACCGCGACACCTCGGTCTGTCGCTTCTGCGACACCGATTTCGTCGGCACCAACGGTCAGAATGGCGGCAAGTTCCGCACCGCAAACGCGCTAGCGGACTTTTTGGCCAGCCTGTGGCCGGAACACACCGGCATCGCCACGCCCTATGTGGTCTTCACCGGCGGTGAGCCGCTGTTGCAGCTCGACAGTGAACTGGTGGACGCGATGCACGCCCGCGGCTTCGAGATCGCGGTGGAGACCAACGGCACCATCGAGCCGCCTGCCGGCATCGACTGGCTGTGCGTGAGCCCTAAGGGCGCCAGTGAGCTGACCCTCACCGGCGGCGATGAGCTCAAGCTCGTCTACCCGCAGCCGGAAGCCCTGCCGGAGCGCTTCGTCAGTCTGGACTTCGCGCACTTCTATCTGCAGCCACTGGATACCGCCGCCCTGGATGCCCTGACCGCGCCTGCCGCGGCCCGCGAGCATTACCGCGAGGTACTGGCGTCCGACACGCCGATGAACCAGTGCGTCAGCTACTGCATGCGCAACCCCCAGTGGCAGCTCTCGCTGCAGACCCACAAGATCAGTGGTATCGATTGATGACCGCAATGACTCCCAAGACCCTGTTCGTCAGGGCCCTCACCGCGGTGGATGCCTCGGTGTGGAGCAATACCCGCGGCCTGCACGGCATCAGCCAGCATCTGGATCTGGAGCTGGACGGCGCCGTCGGCCATGACGGCATGCTGTTCGACTTCGGCGATGTCAAGCCGTGGGCCAAGCGCATGATCGATCAGGACGCCGATCACACCCTGATCGTGCCCAGCCAGGCCGAAGGCGTGAGCATCACGGACTGCCCGGAAGGACTGTGCCTGCGCTTCACCCAGCCCTATGCCATGGAAGTACGCGGCCCGCGTCAGGCCTTCTGCCTGCTGCCGGTGGCCGAGGTCACCAGCGAGGTGCTGGCCAACCACTTCGAGAAGCTGCTGACTCGCCGCCTGCCGCCGCGCGTCGAGGCGCTGCGCGTGCGTCTGCGCGACGAGACCATCGACGGCGCCGCCTACACCTACAGTCATGGTCTGCGTCATCATAGCGGCAACTGCCAGCGCATCGCGCATGGTCATCGCTCTCCGCTGGTCATCGAGCGCAATGGGGTGCGAGACAC
The DNA here is from genome assembly GCA_013376735.1 of bacterium Scap17. Lineage (NCBI taxonomy): Bacteria > bacterium Scap17. The sequence goes on from VINJ01000001.1 coordinate 2,891,445, forward strand.
GGCGCTGGAAGCCGAGTGGGCTGGGAAGCTCAACGACCGCTATCTGGCCGAGGAAGGCGATCTGATCGATCGTCCGGGACGGGAGCTGGTATTCAGCTATGAAGCGCCGCAGGGCAGGTTCCGCATCCGTCTGCCGCGCAAGCAGGTCTGGCTACTGCCGACACCGACCACCATCGAGTGGATCGCCGACTGGCTGGCGCGTCAGATCGCCCTCGACAGCGGTGACAGCATTCGCGTCGAGGCCTATGAGGGCATCAACAAGGGCGCCATCGCGCGCCATACCCCGCAGACGGCGCGCGAGCCGCTCGTCCTCCCCGAGCACGAAGACACGACCGCCACCTCATGACACAGACTGCCGCCCCTTCTGCAGATGCTGCCACTCTCGGCTGTCGTGCCGGTTGCGGCGGCTGCTGCATCGCCCCTTCGATCTCGAGCCCGATTCCCGGCATGCCCGATGGCAAGCCAGCGGGGGTGCGTTGCGTGCAGCTGGATGACGACAACCTGTGCAAGCTGTTCGGCACACCGCAGCGCCCGGCGGTGTGCCGTGACTTCGATTTCGATCACGAGCTGTGTGGCGATTCCCGCGAAGAAGCCCTGCGCCTGATCGGCGAATGGGAGCGCCTGACGTAGCAGACAGCTCTTGAGAGGCATGGGCTGAAGCGCTCCACGAAGGAGCACCTCAGCTCACTCGCCGAAGAAGTTGAAAGGTCTGGCAGCGCCGTCGCTACGACAGGCCAGCAAGGCCGCATTCAGCTGGTGGGAGTCCTCAAGCGGCAACGCCGCCACCATCCCTTCCTGCTCCTCCCCCTGCTCCTGTCCATCCAGCGGTGCAATCAGCTCAAGCCGCGAATCCTCACGCCAACTGGACGGCGCAAGCTCGGCACGCCCCTTGGCGCGGTTATAGCTGCGCCAACCATCCTGGGTGTGAAAGACGCCCTTGATGCGCCACTCGCGCGGCAGGCCATCCAGCCACTGGGTCAGCTGATCGAGATCGAACACCTCGCTTGCGGCGATTCGCCAGCCCAGACTGGCATGCTCAAGCCCTTCGGCCTGCTCGATCACCGGTGCGCCGGACAGCGGCATCACGTCCGAGGCGGGCGATTCATCACCCACGGACGCCTCAAGTGCCTGACCCGCATTGGCGTATGCGGCACGATGCGCGGCCGGCATCGTCACATTCATCTGTTCCGCCAACGGCTCATCGACACTTCCGCTCGCGCCCTGTCCTGCCATCAACCAGTCAATGATCCGGGCTTCCTGACCGTTCATGCGTGCCTTGAGTGCATGGGTCTCGCCGTCGGCTCTGCCCAGCTCACCGACCCAGCGCTTGCGCGGCCACATCCCCGCCAGAAACTCATGCGCGGCCGCCAGCTGCTGATCGCTCGCCAGATCTCGCTTGCTGAGCACCACGCCGCCCGCCAGCGTCAGCTGGTCCCGGAAAGTGCCGTGTTCGCGCGTGCGGGGGTCGTCCAGTGCGCGCGGGTCCAGCAGGGTGATGACTTCCTCAAGCGCAAGCGCCGAGGCCAGCCCTTCACTGCGCAGCACATCGATCAGCCCCGCCGGATGCCCCAGCCCTGAGGGCTCGATGATCAGACGATCAGGGCGCGTCTGATGAATCAGGCTGACCAGCCCCGCCTGCAGCACGAAGGCCAGCTGACAGCACAGGCACCCGCCGGGCAGCCCCTTGACGCTGACATCCTCGCGCCAGGCAAACAGTGCCTGATCGATCCCCACCTGTCCGAACTCATTGACCAGGATCGCCCAGTGTTCATCCTCAGGCTTGGTCGCGACCAATGCCTGGATGAAACTGCTCTTGCCTGTTCCCAGGAAGCCGGTGATCAGATGCACTGGTATCCGCGTTTGGCGTGCAAAATCCGTCGGGGCGTCGCCGGTATCGGCGCCGCGTGAAGCCACAGACATGCTGAAATCTCCGCAAGATGAAGGGCGTGCAAAAGGTTATAGAGTAACAAAAACCGGCCGACGACGAAGTCTCGTCAAGCGAATCCGGCCTTCTGGCATGACGCGATCTGGCGGACGGCAAGCTGCAACAAGGGGGGGGGGGACAAGGAGGGAAATACGCAAAACCCCTCGCCACCAGGGGTGACGAGGGGTTTGAGGCTGACACTCGAGACTGACTGACGCGTGCGATCAGGCAGCGCGGGTCAGAATACGACGCGCCACGTCCGGCGTGATATCGCCGTGCTCACCGATGGCGGTGAAGCCGTGACGGGTCAGGTTGTCGACCAGCTGATCGATGCTGTCGGCACTGATACCAGCTTCGCTCAACGATACCGGCGCGCCCATGCGCGTGAAGAACTCACGGGTCTTGTCGATGGCAGCCCGCGCAACGCTCTCCTCATCGCCTTCCAGTGCCCAGACGCGACGACCGTATTGCGCCAGCTTGGCACGCTTGGCCTCGAACAGCTCTTCCCACAGCGCCGGCATCACGATGGTCAGGGTGCGACCATGATCGACACCGTGCAGTGCGGTAATCTCGTGACCGATCATGTGGGTGGCCCAGTCCTGCGGCACGCCACGCCCGATCAGGCCGTTGAGACCCAGGTTGGCGGCCCACATGATATTGGCGCGCACGGCCAGGTCATCCGGCTGGCTAAGCACCTTGGGGCCTTCCTCGATCAAGGTCAGCAACAGACCCTCGGAGAAGCGATCCTGCACCGGCGCGTTGACCGGGTAGGTCAAATACTGCTCGCTGACGTGCACGAATGCATCGACGACACCGTTGACGCTCTGGCGCTCCGGCAGGGTCAGGGTGGTAGCCGGGTCCAGCACCGCGAAACGCGGATAGGCCAGTTCGCTGAACATCGGCAGCTTGTCATGTGTCTCATAGTTGGTGACCACGGCGTTGCCATTGGACTCGGAGCCCGTAGCCGGCAGTGTCAGTACCACGCCCAGCGGCAGCGCCATCTCGGGGTGCTTGCCCTCGGCGAGAATTTCCCACGGATCACCGGCATGACAGGCGGCGAGCGCGAGAAACTTGCTGCCATCGGCGACGCTGCCACCTCCGACCGCCAGCAGATAGTCGATCTTCTCGCGCTTGATGATTTCCAGGGCTTCGAGCAGGGTGTGATAGCTCGGGTTCGGCTCGATGCCGCCGAAGCTCCACCACTGACGACCTTCCAGTGCGCCTTCGATCTGATCCATCACGCCGTTGCGCTTGATCGACCCGCCACCGTAGGTGACCAGCACGCGGGCATCCGCCGGAATCTCGTCACGCACCTTGGCGATCTGGCCGGCACCGAAGTGCACGCGGGTCGGGTTCTGATAGGTAAAGTCCTGCATGATGCTCTCCTCGCGGAGTCAGGGGCGACACGGCAACATGAGATGACAGAGCCGTGGTCAGGCGCCACCTGACACAGAGTGATATGTGGGCGAAGTGACAGAAAAGCGCGACGATGACGCCACCTGCCCACGAACGATGGTCTGCATTCTAGAGCAGCGACCAAGACTAAAGTAGAGCACAGGCCGCACGTCTTTGGTTCGTAAGAGTCACCAATCCTTACAACCAGTGATATTTAGCGACCAGTAATGCGTGATGGCAAATGTTTGGCCAACCACGCAAAAGGCCCGCCGCGGCGAGCCTTTCGTGACTGTCTGAGCAGCGCGCGTACGCGCGGTGTCAGGTGTTCGGGTCTCCAGTTCGGGTCTCCAGTTCGGATCTTCAGTAATGCTGGCTCAGTTCTAAGATCAAGTTCTAAGATCAGAGACGCACCAGCATCTTGCCCTTGTTGCCACCCGAGAACAGCTTGAGGAAGGCGTCCGGCGTCTGCTCGAGCCCTTCTTCCACCGTCTCTTCGTAGTCGATATCGCCCTTGGCGACCTGCGGCCCTACCTCTTCGAGGAAGCGGCTGTAGTTCTGCCAGTGATCAAAGACGATGAAGCCTTGCATGCGCGCGCGACGGATCAGGATCATCGAGATGTTCGAGGGGCCAGGCGCCACCTCGGTATCGTTGTAGCTGGAGATCATGCCGCAGACGGCGATACGAGCGCCGACATTCAGGTTGTTCAGCGCCGCCACTAGGCAATCACCGCCGACATTCTCGTAGTAGACATCGAAGCCGTCCGGGCAGGCTTCCTTGAGCGCCTTCGTCAGCTGCTCGGCATCCTTGCCCTTGTAGCTGACCGCCTTGACGCCCCGCGCTTCCAGCCAATCGAGCTTTTCCTGGCTGCCGGCGATGCCGACGACGGTGCCACCCTTGGCCTTGGCCAGCTGCACGGCGAGCGAGCCGACCGCACCGGAGGCCGCGCTGACCAGCACGTTATCGCCCTCTTTCATCTCGGCGATGATGTTGAGGCCGGTCCAGGCGGTCATGCCCGGCATGCCCAGCACGCCCAGGTAGGCCTGCTCCGGCACCTCGATGCTCGGCAGCGGTTCGACCTGGTCACCAGAGAGCTGCGCGATGTCACGCCAGCCACCCATGTGACGTACCTTGTCGCCGCGCTTGAAGCGAGAGTCACGTGACTCGATCACTTCACCGACGGCTGCGCCCTGCAGCGGCTCATTGAGCTCGAAGGGGTCGATATAGGTCTTCACGCCGCTCATGCGGCCACGCATGTAGGGATCCACGGACAGCCAGCTGTTGCGAATGCGCACCTCGCCTTCACCGAGCTCGCTCAGCTCCTCTTCGCGCAACTGGAACAGGTCGCGTTCCGGGGTGCCTTTCGGATAGTCGGTGATCGTGTAATAGCGTGTCTGCATGCGATGCTCCTTGCGAATGATCTGGTCAAACGACTTGTGATCAGAATCGTCATCAGGCCGCTGGCCCGAGGCCTCAACCCTGTGACGACTGGCCGCCGAAAGCGTTGCTCGGCGACGAAGTGCCCCCAGATTACGCGCGCTCCCGATATCACACCAATGACAGAAACTGAATCCCGGTATGCATGAGACTGATATCATATGCGGTTGAAACTGCACACTTTCATCCCAGCGACTGGGCCGCCTCGCTACCGGGAACCACTTGCCATGCACCTGGCTGAACTTGCCCGCCATGATCTCAATACGCTGGTTGCGCTGCATGCGCTGCTGGAAACCCGCAGCGTGTCGCGGGCCGCTGAGCGCCTCAACCTGAGCCAGCCTGCGGTGTCCCGCACCCTGGGCCGTCTGCGCGAGGCCTTCGATGACCCCCTGTTCGTACGCGCGCAACGCGGTCTGCGCCCCACCGCACGCGCAGAGGCCCTCAGGCAGCCCCTCGCCCGTCTGCTGCAGGAGCTGGGTGCCCTGCTGGCACCGCCCGAGTTCTCGCCTGGAGATAGCCAGCGTCGCTTTCAGCTGGCCACCACCGATTACGGTATGCACGCCTTCGTGGCGCCCCAGATCGCCCCACTGCACGCGCAGGCACCCGGCATCCGCCTGGATATCCAGGCCTATGGCGGCAATGTCGAACAGCAGCTGGAAGAAGGCGGGCCGGAGCTTGCGATGTGCGTGCCCACCGCCAGGGTGCCGGCCGGCGTGCATGGTCGCGAGATCGGGGATGATCAGTTCGTCTGCGTGATGCGCCAGGACCATCCGCTGGCAGCGAAGGAGACCTTGAGCCTGGAGGACTTCCTCGCCGCCAGTCACCAACTGATCAGCATGGGCGGTGATGAGCGAGGCGCGGTGGACCTCAAGCTGGCGGAACTGGGACTGAGTCGTCAGGTGGTCATGCGCCAGCCCCATTTTCTGGCCGCCTTCAGTGTCAGCTGTCACAGCGACCTGCTGCTGTGCGTGCCGGGCTGTCTGGCCATCAGCATGCTCGATCAGCTGCCGCTGGCCCTGCGTCCGCTACCCATCACCCTCAACCGCTTCTCCTACTGGCTGGTGTGGCACGAACGCCTGCATCATGACACTGGCCACCGCTGGCTGCGCCAGACGCTCTCCACAGGCATTCAGGTCCGTCACCGCGAACTCTCCCAGCAGCTGCGTCAGCGGCTGGGCTCGTGACTTGATACATGACGCGTGACCTGACACCAAGCTCGTGATCTGACGCCACACCCGCACGTAGCCTCGCGGCCTGAGCTTCGCTACCTGAGCCTGCGAGGCTTGAACCCAATGACCTGAACTCAATGGCTTGAACCCAACGGCTTGAACCCAACGGCTTGAACCAAAAAAAGACCGCCACCCCAAGGGGTGACGGTCTCATTGGCAGGCAACGCTGCCCACGCCAGTTGCCTGGCTCATTTGCGCTCGATCAGTTGCGCTCGATCTCGGCACGCTCGCGCAGGGATTCCTGCAGGCCCGTGACAGCGGCCTGAGCACGCAGACGTGTGGCCAGACGCGAGAGGAACTGGTCCATCTCGCTCGGCTCGGCCTCGCCGATCTCGGTCAGGGCGATCAGCGCGATGCCACCACTCAGCGACGCCTTGCCGTAGACCGGCTGGCCATCCTGCGGGTGCGCCAGCGTGAAGGCCTGCTTGACCAGGCTCTGCGGCAGCTGGGTGCTGGCCTGACGGCTGACGTCGTCAGCCTGCTGCCAGTCAATCCCTTCGAGTGATCCGCCCTGGCGCAGCGTCTCCAGACGCTTCTCGGCCAGTGCCTCGAGTGCCTTGGCAGTCTTGTCGGCCTTGGCTTCGCGCTGAACCTGCTGCTTGACCTCATCCAGTGCCAGCGTGGTGGCCGGGCGCTGCTCGAGGACGCGCAACACCAGACGGCGGCTGTCATCCAGTTCGATGACATCACTGTTGTAGCCCTCTTTCAGCACTTCGTCACCGAAGGCTGCCGCCATCACACCCGGCTCGGACAGCAGTTCGTCATCGTTTTCCTGCGCGACCCAGTCGGTCTTCTCAAGCGGCAGGTCAAGATCCTCGGCGACGCTGGCCAGATCATCCGCCGCGAAACTCTCGTCCTTCAGCTGTTGCGCCTTCTCGTTGAAGGTATCGCGGGAAGCGGCCTGACGGGCTTGCGTCAGCAGCTCGTCGCGCATGTCCTCGAAGGGCGCGATGTCCAGACCGGTCACCTTGATCAGGTGCAGGCTGTCGCCGGTATCGACGATATCCGACACCTGGCCTTCATCCAGCGCGAAGGCCGCGTCATCGAAGCCTTCGCCGAAGATACCGCGGGTGATCACGCCAAGCTCACCGCCATCCTCGGCCGTGGAGCTGTCTTCGGAGACCTCGGCCGCCACCTTGGCGAAGTCTTCGCCGTTGGCGAGTGCGTCACGTGCGCCCTCGAGCTTGGCACGTGCCGCCGCATCATCGTCACCCTTCTCGACCATGATGTGCGCGATCTCCCGCGGCGCGTCGGCACGCTTGGCCGCATATTCAGCCTTCAGCGTGTCTTCGCTGATATCGCCACCGCTGGCCAGCTCGTTCTGGTCCAACAGTACGTAGGCCAGCTTGACCTGTGCCGGACGACGGTAGTTGTCCTGGTGGTTGTCATACCAGGCCTTGAGCTCGTCTTCGCTGACCGTCACCGGCGCATCGAGGTCCGCGCTGCTCAGCGTGGCATAACGGAAGGTGCGCGTCTGACGCTGCAGCTGGCTGAGCTTCTCTTCTTCGCCCGGCAGCACGAAGGCACTGGCGGCAAAGCCGTCGGTCAACTGTTGGCGCAGGGTGTCGCTGCTCAGCTGCTGGCGGAAGGAGGTGGGCGAATAGCCGGCGCTGGCCAGACGATTGCGGAACAGGTCGGCATCAAAGCGTCCCTTGTCGTCCTGGAAGTCCGGAATGCTAACGATCAGTTGATCGAGCTGCGCATCGGACATGTGCAGGCCGCCTTCCTCGGCGTATTGATCCAGCAGGCGGGAATCGATCATCTGATTGATGATCTGATTGCGTGCTTCGCGCTCCTGTTCCGGCGCTACCTGGCCAGAACGGATGGCACGCTGGACTTCGGTTTCCACCGCCTGACGGCTGATGGTATCGCCATTGACCGTGGCCACGTCGTCACTGCTGGCAGTGAAGGCGCCAATGATCGACTCAACACCAAAGAAGGCAAAGGTGACGACAATGAAACCAACGATCGTCTTGGCCACCCAGCCATGCGACCGGTCTCGAATTCGTTGCAGCATGCAGGCCTCGAACTACAGGGATTGGAATGGCCACAAGGGCCGCGACTCAGTGACTGATGATTATACGCATGCCGCAGACAGATGCAGGTGACTTTGCACGACTGACTGACTCGCCAGGGTCATCAAACGCTTGCGCCCTGCCAACATGGCCGGGTTCAGCCACAAAAAAAGCGCATCGCCAGGCGATGCGCTTCGATGTTCTGGTGCCGGTTCGGCAGTCATCAGACCACTCCCGAACCGGTACCGCGCCACCGGGTGCCTGCGAAGCAGGCAGACCTCAGTTGACGGCGTCTTTCAGTGCCTTGCCAGCCTTGAAGCTCGGCACCTTGGCAGCACTGATCTCGATCGGAGCGCCAGTCTGCGGGTTACGGCCAGTACGTGCAGCACGCTCCTTGACAATAAAGGTGCCGAACCCGACCAATGCCACGGTCTCACCCTTCTTCAGGCTATCAGTGACGGTGTCGACCATCGCATCGAGTGCACGGCTAGCTGCTGCTTTCGGAATATCGGCAGATGCAGCAATGGCTTCGATCAGCTCGGATTTATTCACTCTTCACCCCTTGAATTTGCAAAAATTACCAGAAATCAGCGCGAAAATTACGGGTGCTAAACGCGATCGCGACGAAGCGGAGTTTATAGCAACGCCCTCAAACGACTGTCAAGCAACCTCACGCGCAAAACCGCACCACGCCGCCGTTTCGACAGCGGCATGGCCAAAAAAATCCCGTCAATGTGTACTGATCATTGTCTGACGACCACCGACATCGTCTGAACGAGAATCGTCCTTCTCAGCAGTCGACTTTTCTGCTAGAGCCACCTCAAGCACCTCGTCGATCCAGCGCACCGGCCGAATATCGAGTGCATCCTTGATGGTGTCCGGAACCTCCTTGAGGTCACGGCGATTTTCCTCGGGAATCAGCACAAGCTTTATACCACCGCGTCGCGCCGCCAGCAATTTCTCCTTGAGGCCACCGATCGGCATGACTTCGCCGCGCAGGTTGACCTCACCGGTCATTGCCACGTCACAGCGCACGGGGCGTCCACAGTAAGCGGATACCATCGCGGTGACCATGGCAGCGCCCGCACTGGGGCCGTCCTTGGGCGTGGCGCCTTCCGGCACGTGGATGTGCAAGTCTTCCTTCTCGAAGCGCTCAGCCTCGATACCGAAGGCCTCGGCACGCGCACGCACCACGGTGTGGGCCGCACTCACCGACTCCTTCATGACGTCGCCCAGTGACCCGGTCTTGCTGACACGGCCCTTGCCCGGCGTGACGACAGATTCGATGGTCAGCAGCTCACCGCCGACAGAGGTCCAGGCCAGGCCAGTGACACGGCCGATCTGGTCCTCGGCATCGGCGAGGCCGAAGCTGTACTTGCGGACACCCGCGTAGTGCTCGACCTGCTCGGCCTCAAGGTGCATGGAAGACAGTGCGCCCTCCTTTGCCTCGGCGACCACACGCTCGCGCACGATCTTGCGGCAGACCTTGGCGAGCTGGCGCTCAAGCTCACGCACACCGGCTTCACGCGTGTAGTAACGGATCAGCTCGAGCACGGAGGCTTCGCTGAAGGTCAGCTCGCCCGGCTTCAGGCCATTGGCCTTGAGCTGCTTGGGCGCCAGGTAGCGCATCGCGATGGCCAGCTTCTCGTCTTCGGTGTACCCCGGCAGACGGATGATTTCCATGCGATCGCGCAGCGGGCCCGGAATGTTCATCGAGTTGGACGTACAGATGAACAGGGTCTCGGACAGATCGTAATCCAGCTCGAGATAGTGATCGGCGAACTTGTCGTTCTGCTCTGGGTCCAGCACCTCAAGCAACGCCGAGGCCGGATCACCGCGGTGGTCCATGCCCAGCTTGTCGATCTCGTCGAGCAGCACCAGCGGATTCTTCACGCCCGTCTTGGCCATGCGCTGGATGATCTTGCCCGGCAGCGCCCCGATATAGGTGCGACGGTGACCGCGGATCTCGGACTCATCGCGCACGCCGCCCAGCGCCATACGGGTGTACTGGCGGTTGGTGGCACGTGCGATGGACTTGCCCAGCGAGGTCTTGCCGACACCCGGCGGACCGACCAGACACAGCACCGGCCCCTTGAGCTTCTTGACGCGCTTCTGCACGGCGAGATACTCGAGGATACGTTCCTTGACCTCATCCAGACCGTAGTGGTCCTCGTCCAGCACCTTGGCGGCATGGTTGATGTCGTGACGCACACGCGTGCGCTTCTTCCACGGCACGTCGCACAGCCAGTCCAGATAGGTGCGCACCACGGTCGCCTCGGCGGAAGTCGGCCCCATCATCTTGAGCTTGTTGAGCTCCTGAGTGGCCTTCTCCTCTGCCTCCTTCGGCATGCCGGCGTCCTTGATGCGACGCTCGTACTGCTCGACCTCGTTGGGCACGTCATCCAGCTCACCCATTTCCTTCTGGATGGCCTTCATCTGCTCATTGAGGTAGTACTCGCGCTGCGACTTCTCCATCTGCTCCTTGACGCGGGTGCGAATGCGCTTCTCGACCTGCAGCAGGTCGATCTCCGCTTCGATCAGCGTCATCAGGTGCTCGATGCGGTCACGCACCTTGTCCATCTCGAGCAGCGCCTGCTTGTCATTGATGCCAAGCGACAGGTGCGCGCTGATGGTGTCCACCAGACGGCTCGGGTCCTCGATGCCCTGCAGGCTGCCCAGCACTTCGTTGGGCACCTTCTTGGAGAGCTTCACATACTGCTCGAATTGATTGAGCAGTACGCGTACCAGGGTTTCCTGCTCCCGCTCGGACAGCGGCTGGCTGTCACGCAAGACGACATCGGCAATGCTGTGGCCGTCGTCGTGCAGGCGGATCGCCTGGATATCGGCGCGCGAGCTTCCCTCGATCAGCACCTTGACGGTGCCATCAGGAAGCTTGAGCAGCTGCATGATGTCGGCAACGGTGCCGATGGCGAACAGGTCTTCCGCCGTCGGGTCGTCCTGGCTGGCTTCACGCTGCGCCGCAAGCAGGATCTTCTTGTCGCCTTCCATGGCCACTTCGAGGGCCTGGATCGACTTTTCCCGGCCGACGAACAGCGGAATCACCATCTGGGGATAGACCACCACATCCCGCAGCGGCAGCAGCGGAAGTGTCAGGGTCTGATCTTCGTTCTGCTCCATGGCAGACGTTCCTCGGTATTCTGTGGGTGGGCCGCCTCACACGGCACTTTGATACTAGGACCATGGGGGCAAGGTCATGATTTTGCAATGATCCCGACACGCCTGGCGGTAACTCAACGCTGAATGAAGCCGTGCGTGCCCCGCGAATGCATCACAGTAAGGATGACTTGCGAGCGCAAACGCAACGGGGGGCCTTGCGGCCCCCCGTTGGTGCGACTCAGGCCCGGACGTTTCAGCCGTCCTTGCCGGCCACCTTGCCCTGACTCTCTTCGTTCTTGGAGTAGATCAGCAGCGGCTTGCTGTCGCCGGCAATCACCGACTCATCCACCACCACCTTGCTGACACTCTCCTCGGACGGGATGTCATACATGGTGTCGAGCAGCACGGACTCGAGGATCGAGCGCAGACCACGTGCGCCGGTACGACGCTCGATGGCCTTGCGAGCCACGGCACGCAGCGCATCTTCGCGCAGATCCAGCTCGACATCTTCCATCTCGAACAGGCGCGAGTACTGCTTGACCAGCGAGTTCTTCGGCTCGGTCAGAATCTGCACCAGGGCATCTTCGTCCAGCTCGGTCAGTGTCGCGATGACCGGCAGGCGGCCAACGAACTCGGGGATGAGACCGAACTTGACCAGATCACCCGGCTCGACGTCTGCCAGCACGCGCCCCACGGTCTTCTCGTCCTGCTTGCTCTTGACCTCGGCATTGAAGCCGATGCCGCCCTTCTCGGCGCGTTCGCGGATCACCTTGTCCAGGCCAGCGAAAGCACCGCCGACGATAAACAGGATGTTGCCGGTATTCACCTGCAGGAATTCCTGCTGAGGGTGCTTGCGACCGCCCTGCGGCGGCACCGAGGCAGTGGTGCCCTCGATCAGCTTGAGCAGTGCCTGCTGCACGCCTTCACCCGAGACATCACGCGTGATGGAGGGGTTGTCGGACTTGCGCGAGATCTTGTCGATCTCATCGATGTAGACAATGCCACGCTCGGCCTTCTCGACATCGTAATCGCATTTCTGCAGCAGCTTCTGGATGATGTTCTCGACGTCCTCACCGACATAGCCCGCTTCGGTCAAGGTGGTCGCATCCGCGATGGTGAACGGGACGTTCAACAGGCGCGCCAGCGTCTCGGCCAGCAGCGTCTTGCCGCTACCGGTCGGGCCGATGAGCAGGATGTTGGACTTGCCCAGTTCCACTTCATCCGCGGCCTTCTGACCGGCGCGCAGACGCTTGTAGTGGTTGTACACCGCCACGGACAGCACACGCTTGGCGCGGTCCTGGCCGATCACGTAATCGTCGAGAGTGGAACGAATCTCACGCGGCGCCGGCAGGCGATCATCATCACCTTCGGCGTCGGCTTCGAGGACCTCTTCGCGAATGATGTCATTGCACAGATCGACACATTCGTCGCAGATGTAGACGGAAGGTCCCGCGATCAGCTTGCGCACTTCATTCTGGTTCTTGCCACAGAAGGAGCAGTACAGCAGTTTGCCGTTCTCGTCCTTGCCTTTGCCGTCAGCCATTCGCGTACCTCTCAATGGCGGCGACTCCCCGGGGAGCCGCCGGAAATGCATGTTTGCCGACGTCAGGTCAGCCGTTTACGCGGATCACTCCACGTCGGGACGGCGTTCCAGCACGGCATCGATCAGGCCGTACTCCACTGCCTGATTCGCCGCCATGAAGTTGTCACGGTCGGTATCATTGGCAATGGTGTCGAAGTCCTGACCAGTGTGGTGCGCGAGAATGCGATTGAGCTTCTCACGGATGGTCAGGATTTCCTTGGTGTGAATCTCGATATCCGTGGCCTGACCCTGATAGCCGCCCAGCGGCTGGTGGATCATGACGCGGGAGTTCGGCAGCGCGTAGCGCTTGCCGGCGGCACCGCCTGCCAGCAGCAAGGCACCCATGCTGGCTGCCTGGCCGATGCACACGGTGGACACGTCGGGCTTGATGAACTGCATGGTGTCGTAGATCGCCATCCCTGCAGTCACGGAGCCACCCGGCGAGTTGATGTACAGATGGATGTCCTTGTCCGGGTTTTCAGACTCGAGGAACAACAGCTGAGCCACGACCAGATTGGCCATGTAATCCTCAACCGGACCCACAAGGAAGATCACCCGTTCCTTCAGCAGGCGGGAATAGATGTCATAGGCCCGTTCGCCGCGAGCATTCTGCTCGACAACCATCGGAACCAGACCGCCAGCATTCTTGATGTCGAAGTCGTTCATGGGGGCTTCCTTCATCCGATGACATTGATATCCATTGAGCATGCCACTTTACCCCGCCCACTGACCAGAGACCCGGCCGTAGCCGGGTCCTGGTCTAGCAAGCACTAGGGGTCAACCAAGCTTCAGGCTTGCTCACCTTCGGCTTCAGTAGCCTCTTCTTCTGCTTCTTCCTGCTGCTGTGCAGCCTGCAGGGCTTCCTGGTAGGACATGGCAACGTCCTTAACCTGAGCCTGTGCCAGCAGCTTGTCAACGGCCTTCTCTTCAAGCAGCACCGACTTGAGCTGATTGCGAGCCTGTTCGTTGGAACCATAGTACTCGGTGACCTGAGCCGGGTCCTGGTACTGCTGAGCCATTTCTTCAACGCGAGCATTCAGCTCTTCGTCGCTGACGTCCATCTCGTTGCTGCTGACGACTTCGCTGAGCAGCAGGCCAGTCTTGACGCGCTGGACCGCCTGATCCTGGAACAGCTCGCCCGGCAGCTGGGAGACGTCGAAGTCTTCGCCCAGACCGAACTGCTGTGCCGCCTGACGCTTCAGACCGTCGATTTCCTGGTCGGCCAGAGCCTGCGGCACGAGGATGTCGTTGGCCTTGGTCAGTTCGGCCAGCACCTGCTGCTTGACGCGATTCTCGATCGCGTTCTTCAACTCACGCTGCATGTTCTTCTTAACTTCCACCTTGAAGCTTTCGATATCGGCAGCTTCCAGGCCGAACTGGGCGATGAACTCTTCGTTCACTTCCGGCAGTTCCTGAGCCTTGACGGCGTGGACCTTGACCTTGAAGGTCGCTTCCTGACCGGCGAGGTGCTCGGCCTGGTAGTCAGCCGGGAAGGAAACCTTGATTTCCTTGTCGTCGCCGGCAGCAGCGCCGACCAGCTGCTCTTCGAAGCCCGGGATGAAGCTGTTGGAGCCCAGCACCAACTCGTGACCTTCTGCCTTGCCGCCTTCGAAGGCCTCTTCACCGAGGAAGCCTTCAAAGTCGATCTTGACCTGGTCGCCGTCAGCGGCAGCGCGCTCGACGTCGGTCCAGGAAGCGTTCTGCTTGCGCAGGGTCTCGATCATCTCTTCGACGTCGGCGTCGGTCACTTCAGCCTGCGGACGCTCGATTTCAGCGCCTTCGATCGGCTTCAGTTCGATTTCCGGGTAGATTTCCAGAGTCGCGACGAACTCCAGATCCTTGCCGGCTTCATCGACGGTCGCGTCGATCTTCGGCCAGCCAGCCGGGTTCAGTTCGTTTTCGGTGACGGCGGTCACGTAATGCTGGCGCATGATCTCGCCAACGATCTCGTTGCGCACGTCCTTGCCGTAACGCTGTTTCACCACTGCCATCGGCACGTGGCCCTTGCGGAAGCCGTTCAGACGAACGGTCTTGGCGGTTTCCAGAAGACGGGCGTTGACGGCCTGGTCGACTTCAGAAGCCGGCACCGTGATGGTGACCGTGCGCTCGATCGGAGAAGTCGTTGCGACAGAAGCTTGCATGAAAGTTCCTCTACCCACTGGTGGCGTTCGAATCATAAAGGCGAAGATTGTAGAAACCCCGCCACGCGCTGGCAAGCGCGGATATGACCCCTTCATATGGTGCCTTGGTCCAAGTTATTCAAGGACCCCGGCCATTTTCTGCTCCACCTACCCGCCAGACAGGCGCCTGGAGCGCCCGGCGACCCGGAATCGTCATGCATGGAGCAGTGCGAAAAAACCAAAAAAAAGGAGGAGAAAGCCATTGGCCTTCTCCCCCTTTTGCGGCATGCCGCCCGCCCAAGTGGGCCAGGCAGCATCCTGATATTCATCGAGACGTGGGGTGGATGATGGGGTTCGAACCCACGACCACCGGAGTCACAATCCGGGGCTCTACCACTGAGCTACACCCACCACTTCTGGAGATTGAACAGAAAGCCTGCCGTCTCCATCTCGTTGATACTGCTCAAGCTGACATGCAATGGGGTGGATGATGGGGTTCGAACCCACGACCACCGGAGTCACAATCCGGGGCTCTACCACTGAGCTACACCCACCACTGCATGAACATCTTCACATCGTCTGGTCGCAGTCATCAGGCTCAATGAAGAGCATTCCGACATCCACTTCGATGACAAACATCATCTCGATGGCACGCCCAGCAGGACTCGAACCTGCAACCTACGGCTTAGAAGGCCGTTGCTCTATCCGGTTGAGCTATAGGCGCAGAAATCAATGCTGCGAGTCAACCTCCGGACAAAGCCCTGAATACTGTTTCAGAAGACCTAAGCCTTGCGAGACGTTATATTCAAGTGGTCGGGATAGAGGGATTCGAACCCCCGACATCCTGCTCCCAAAGCAGGCGCGCTACCAGACTGCGCTATATCCCGAAACCGTCTTCAACCGACCGTCGAACCCCGTCGATGCGAGGCGTATTCTACCGAACTTTCGTCTGCGGTCAAGCCCTTACGTGAATTCTTTCCAAAAGAATCGTTTGCCCCTCGCGCTGTCATGCCAATGTCATGTCGCGAGCTTTCATCCATGAAGCCCCCCAACATCTCTGCTTGCTGATACAAGACGCCTTACCTGTCATCGCTTCTGCCACTGACACAGTGATGACTTGCGACGGCTGAGCGCCGCCGGTGGACTGACTATTGTCCCTACGCCTTCTGCTTCTCTGCCCTACAACCTCCCCTCTTTCTCCTTTCCTTGCTTCTACCTATGCCTCTACCTTTACCACTACCTTTGCTTGCGCCTCTATTGATGGAGCGTCAAGGCAACAATCGCATGGCATGCCCCCACTCTCGCCTGCCTCCTGGCGCCGTCATCTGACCTGTGGGCGACTGCGGAAGACCTGACGCCCATGACAGCTTTCGACCAAGGTCTTCATTCGGCGTTGACTGGAGGGCAAGGCATGCGAAAATTGGCCATCGTTGACCCTCCTGCATTTATCGCCCACGAGAAGGAATGATCGCTGATGTCAGCACAACTGATAGATGGCAAGGCCATTGCCGAACGCGTACGCCAACAGGTAGGCCGACAGGTCGATGCGCGTCGTGATGCCGGTGAACGTATTCCGGGGCTTGCCGTCGTGCTGGTCGGCGAAGACGCGGCGTCCGAGGTCTATGTCCGCAACAAGCACCGTGCCTGCGAGAAGGCTGGCATTCTCTCCACCCAGCACCGTCTGTCCGCTGACACCACTCAGCAGGAGCTGGAAGCCCTGGTCGACCAGCTGAATGACGACACCAGCATCGACGGCATCCTGGTGCAGCTGCCGCTGCCGGCGCATCTCGATTCACGCCCGATTCTCGAGCGCATCCGTACCGACAAGGACGTGGACGGCTTCCACCCCTACAACCTCGGTCGTCTAGCGCAGCGCCTGCCGGTAATGCGCCCCTGCACTCCCAAGGGCATCATGACGCTGCTGTCCGAGAGCGGCCTGCAGGTACGCGGCATGGACGCCACCATCGTGGGTGCCTCCAATATCGTCGGTCGTCCGATGTCACTGGAGCTGATGCTGGCCGGCTGCACCACCACTGTCTGTCACCGCTTCACCAAGGACCTGGAAAGCAAGGTCCGTCAGGCAGACCTCGTCGTGGTCGGCGTCGGCAAGCCGGGTCTGGTCAAGGGTGAGTGGATCAAGGAAGGCGCCATCGTCATCGATGTGGGCATCAACCGCCTCGACGATGGCTCGCTGGTCGGTGACGTGGAGTTCGCCCCGGCAGCGGAGCGTGCAGGCTGGATCACGCCGGTACCGGGCGGCGTCGGCCCGATGACAGTTGCCTCTCTGCTGGAGAACACCCTGTTCGCCGCCGAGTTGCACGATGCCCAGCTGGCCGGCAAGTAAGTACAAGCCCTCTCGCTGACACCTCCCCTGGCCACGGGGCATCGCGTGACAGGATGCCCCGCAGGCCCTGCTTCAGGATTTCATCATGTCCCTCAAGACACTTGGCATCATCGGCGCCATGGCCGAGGAAGTCGCCATCCTCGCCGAACTGCTGGAAGACAGCACCACGACTCGACATGCCGGCTCCACCTTCCACGTCGGCCAGCTGCACGGCCTCAAGGTCGTGCTGCTGCAGTCCGGCATCGGCAAGGTCAACGCCGCCGTGGGCGCCTGCCAGCTGATCGAGCGCTATCAGCCGGACGCCATCATCAACACCGGTTCCGCCGGTGGCTTCGCCTCCGATCTGGAGATCGGCGATGTGGTCATCTCCAGCGAAGTGCGTCACCACGACGTCGATGCCGTGGTGTTCGGCTACGAATATGGCCAGGTGCCACAGATGCCGGCCGCCTACCCGTCAGACCCGGCACTGGTGAAGATCGCGCGTGAGTGCGTCGAAGCCCAGGGCGAGATCAAGGCGCGTGAAGGCCTGATCTGCACCGGCGACATCTTCATGGCAGACCCGGAACTGGTCGCGCTGACTCGCTCACGCTTCCCGGACATGCTGGCCGCCGAGATGGAAGCCGCCGCCATCGCCCAGACCTGCTTCGTCTATGAGATGCCGTTCGTGGTCATCCGTGCGCTGTCTGACATCGCAGGCAAGGACAACAACAGCCAGTCCTTCGAGGAATTCCTGCACGTCGCCGCACGTCAGTCCTCGCGCATGGTCGAGGCCATGGTCAAGCGCCTCGCCAGCTGATCAGCCGCTGCCTGAGAGCGACCCCGCCCGACTGACCATAAAAAACCGCCGCCCCTATCGGGACGGCGGTTTTTTTCGCGGTGACATTTTCGCGGCGACAATGCGTCATGCCAACGGCATCAGCCTTCCAGCACCCAGGTTGTCCCCTCGCGGGAATCCTTGAGGATGATGCCCTGAGCGGCCAGCTCATCACGAATACGGTCAGCACCCGCGAAGTCCTTGGCCTTCTTGGCAGTAGCACGCGCCTCGATCTGCGCCTGGATCTCGTCTTCCGACAACGCCAATGCGGCAGTATCACCCTTGAGGAAGACCGCCGGGTCCTGCCCGAACAATCCCAGCAGGCCGCCCAGCGACGTCAGCTCGAAGGCCAGCGCCGGCGCCTGCTGCGGCGCCTCCTTCTTGGCACGGTTGAGCTCGCGGGCCAGCTCGAACAGCACCGACAGCGCACCAGCCGTATTGAAGTCGTCATCCATGGCTGCCACGAAGCGTGCCCGCCAGTCACCTGACACCTCACCCTGTTCGGGCGTGACGTTCTCCAGCGCATTGTAGAAGCGCTCCAGCGAACGACGCGCCTCATCCAGCGAGTTTGCCTCGTAGCTGATCGCGCTGCGGTAATGGCTGGCCACCAGCAGATAACGCACCACTTCCGGGTTGTGCTGCTCCAGCACATCACGAATCGTGAAGAAGTTGCCAAGCGACTTGGACATCTTGTCCTGCCCGACACGCACTGCGCCGGCGTGCATCCACACGTTGGCATACTGCTGACCAGTGGCAGCTTCGGACTGGGCGATCTCGTTCTCGTGATGCGGGAAGGTCAGGTCCGGCCCGCCACCATGGATATCGAAGGTGTTGCCCAGGCAGCAGGTCGACATCGCGGAGCACTCGATATGCCAGCCCGGACGGCCCGCCCCCCAGGGGGATGGCCAGCTGGCCTCGCCCGGTTTGGCGGCCTTCCACAGCACGAAGTCGAGCGGGTCTTCCTTGGCCTCTCCCACTTCCACGCGCGCGCCGGACTGCATGTCATCGAGCTGACGGTTGTTGAGCTTGCCGTAGCCTTCGAAACGACGCACACGGTAGTAGACGTCCCCATTGCTGGCCGCGTAGGCAAAGCCCTTGTCGATCAGCGTCTCGGTCATCGCGATGATATCGCCGATGTGCGCGGTCGCCCGTGGCTCGCGATCAGGCCGCAGGATACCCAGACGCCCCTCGTCTTCGTGCATCGCCTGGATCATACGCTCGGTCAGCGCCTCGAAGGCTTCGCCATTCTCGTCGGCACGCTTGAGGATCTTGTCGTCGATATCGGTGATGTTGCGCACATAGGTGACGTCATAGCCACGCGCACGCAGGTATCGCGTGATGATGTCGAAGGCCACCATCACACGCGCATGGCCGATGTGACAGAGGTCATAGACCGTCACGCCACAGACGTACATGCGCACCTTGTTGCCTTCCAATGGCACGAAGGGTGCCTTGGCCCGGCTCAGGGTACTGTAGATGGACAGTGTGCTCGCGGCATCTTCGAGTGAAATCATTCAGTCATCGCCCTTGGCTACTTTGCTGACAGCGCTCTGTCAGTCTTGCGAAATGGAGCTACCCGCAGGCCGATCATGCAACTTCGTCATCGAAGGTACAGGATCCGCCTGCGGGCCGTGAAGCGGGTAAAAGTCATGCCAGCAGACCTCCCGCAGGAGGCCTGGCTGCCATCAACCCTTCTTCTGGGCCTTGGCCCAACCGTCCTTCAGGCTGACGGTACGGTTGAAGACCAGCGCGCCATCGACGCAGTCATGGCGGTCGGCGACGAAGTAGCCGATACGCTCGAACTGGTAACGCGTTTCCGGCGCGGCATTGCGCAGGCTCGGCTCACCGAAGCCCTTGACGATGCTCAGCGAGTTCGGATTGAGGTGCTCAAGGAAGTCGACATCCTTGTCGCGGTCCGGCTCGGCTTCCAGGAACAGGTTCTCGTACTGACGCACCTCGACCGGTACCGCGTGCTCGGCACTGACCCAGTGGATGACACCCTTGACCTTGCGGCCTTCCGGGTTCTTGCCGAGGGTATCGAGGTCGACACTGCAACGCAGCTCGACGATCTCGCCGGCCTCATCCTTGATCACTTCATCACAGCGGATGACGTAACCGTTGCGCAGACGCACTTCCTTCTCGGGCGCGAGACGGAAGAACTTCTTCGGTGCATCTTCCATGAAGTCGTCGGCGTCGATCCACAGCTCACGGGTCAACGGAATCTGGCGCGTGCCCATGTCGTCACGCGCCGGATGGCCGGGCACCTCGAAGACTTCCTCATGGCCTTCCGGCAGATTGGTCAGCACCACCTTGAGCGGGTTGAGCACGCACATGGCACGCAGCGCGTTGTCTTCCAGGTCGGAACGGATGGCGTGGTGCAGCATGCCGATCTCGACCATACCACCATCCGCGCGGCTCACGCCGATCATGTCGCAGAACTTGCGAATGGAAGCGGCCGTGTAGCCACGACGACGCATGCCCGAGATGGTCGGCATGCGCGGGTCATCCCAGCCATCGACGACGCCTTCGTCCACCAGCAGCTTCAACTTGCGCTTGGAGGTGACGGTGTAATCCAGGTTCAGACGCGCGAACTCGATCTGACGCGGCGTGCTCGGCACCGGCAGATTGGCGAGGAACCACTCGTACAGCGGGCGGTGGTCTTCAAACTCCAGCGTACAGATGGAGTGCGTCACGCCTTCCAGTGCATCGGACTGACCGTGGGTGAAATCATAAGACGGATAGATCTTCCACTTGTCGCCGGTCTGGTGATGGCTGGCATGACGGATACGGTAGAGAATCGGGTCGCGCAGATTGATGTTGGGCGCCGCCATGTCGATGCGGGCACGCAGCACCTTCTCGCTCTCGCCGAACTCGCCCTTCTTCATGCGCTCGAGCAGATCGAGGTTTTCCTCGGGACTACGCTCACGGTAAGGGCTCGGGCGACCCGGCTCCTTCAGCGTGCCACGATATTCACGAATCTCGTCAGGCGACAGGTCATCGACATAGGCCTTGCCTTCACGCACCAGGTGCTGGGCCCAGGCATAGAGCTGGTCGAAATAATCGGAAGCGAAGCGCACCTTGCCGGCCCACTCGAAGCCCAACCATTCGACGTCTTCCTTGATGGCGTCGATATAGGCCTGCTCTTCCTTGGCCGGGTTGGTGTCATCGAAGCGCAGGTGACAATCGCCACCGAGCTGCTGCGCCAGACCGAAGTTCAGACAGATCGACTTGGCGTGCCCGATATGCAGGAAGCCGTTGGGCTCCGGCGGGAAACGCGTGACAACCTTATCGGCACGGCCGGCCTCGAGTTCTTCGCGGATCTGGTTAAGCACGAAGTTCGGAGCGCTCTGGGTCTCGGTACTCATGAAGTTTCGCTGCACCTCTGTGTGGTTCCTGGGCGTCGTATTGCGGGTCGTCATGTGGTTGAACGAACGTGCGCAAGGACAACAAGACGGATGATCGGGGCTGCATCCACGCGCCTGCCGCCCGCTCAGGCTTTCGTGTCTGGATGCAAAGCCGCTATTATAGCGCGACGCCCGCAGGCGATGCCATGAAGCCGCGCCTGCCTGACACTTGAGCAAGACAGATGACCGGGAAGCCCGCATGATCGTTCTTCACACCAACTACGGCGATATCACCCTCGAACTCAACCACGAGAAGGCCCCGAAGACCGCGGCCAACTTCGAGCAGTACGTGCGTGAAGGCCACTACAGCAATGTCCTTTTCCACCGCGTCATTCCGGGTTTCATGGTTCAGGGCGGTGGCTTTGACACCGACTTCAACCAGAAGCCGACCAATGGCGTGATCGAGAACGAAGCCGACAACGGCCTCAAGAACGACCGCGGCACCGTGGCCATGGCTCGCACCATGGACCCGCACTCCGCCAGCGCCCAGTTCTTCATCAACGTCAATGACAACGACTTCCTGAACTTCACCAGCAAGACCAGCCAGGGCTGGGGTTACTGCGTGTTCGGCAAGGTCGTCGAAGGCATGGACGTGGTCGAGAAGATCGAAGCAGTCAAGACCACCCGTCGCGACGGCCACGCCGACGTGCCGGCAGAAGACGTGATCATCACCAGCGCCGAAATCACCGAATAAGCGATTTCGCCTGATCACGCCGCAAGGCGTGCCTGCCGCCCGGCCTTGCCTCGTGATCGCGAGTGTCAGGCTGGGCGGTTTGCGTTATGAACCCCAACGGCAGTGCGCCCTTGCGATGCCCTGCTGACCGCCCACCTTCGCGGACCCCGACCATGAACACGACTGCCACCACCCTCTTCATCTCCGACCTGCACCTGCAACCCGACACGCCCGAGATCGCCCAGGGCTTTCTCGACTATCTGGCACGCCTGGCATCCTGCCAGCCTGCCGTCGAGCGTCTGTTCCTGCTGGGTGACATCTTCGAGGTCTGGGTCGGCGATGACTATCGCAACGACTTCACCGACAGCATGAGCGCTGCGCTCAAGCGCATCGCCGAACGCGGCACCGCGATCTTCTTCATGCACGGCAATCGCGACTTCCTGGTCGGTGAGACCTTCGCAGCCGAGGCCGGCGTGACACTGCTGCCCGACCCAAGCGTGATCGAGCTGGACGGCGAGCGCGTGCTGCTGATGCACGGCGACAGCATGTGCACCCGCGACGAGGCCTACATGAAGTTTCGTGCCATGACCCGCGACCCTCAGTGGCAGGCACAGATTCTGGCCATGCCGCTGGAACAGCGTCTGGCGCTGGCCCAGTCATTGCGCATGCAGTCCGGCGAGACCAACAGCGAGAAGGACGAGGCGATCATGGACGTCACGCCCGAGGAAGTGGTGCGCGAGATGCGTGAGCACGACGTGCGCACGCTGATCCATGGCCATACGCACCGCCCGGCGGTGCATGAACTCGAGATCGATGGCGAGCCGGCGCGCCGTATCGTGCTCGGCGACTGGCGCCCGACCCAGGCCTTCGACATCATCGCCCGTGGCCAGGGGCCAGAGCTGCGTGAATTTGCGCTGCCGCTGGTCGATGCGATCACTCACGGCTGATCGCTTGCACACACCAAAAAGCCCCGCTGCCGATCACGGCAGCGGGGCTTTTCTCTCACGTTCTTACAGCGCCAGACGCTTCGCTCAGGCCGGTGACGATGCCTTGCGGCGCGCACGTCCCTCGGCGATCTCCACCAGCTGATGCCAGCCCAGCACCGCGGGGGCATCGGCGCTCGGCAGCCCTTCCAGCAACACCTTCAGACGCTGACACCGCTCGGCATCATGGGCATCGACCAGACGCAGCCAGGTGGCAAGCCCCATGGCTTCATGGTGGGTGTTTTCCTGCTCGATGGAGTAGGACAGCCCCTGCTCGATCAGGGAGCGCACCTTCTCCATCGGCAGCCCCTGAGCACTGCGCAGGCTCGCGACCAGATAGCTGACCTCTGACAGGTAGAAGGAATTGCGCTCCTGGGCGACCAGCAGCACCTTCTCCATGTACTCCTCAGCGGCAGCATACTCGCCCAGCGCCATCACGGCGTCCATGTACCACAGATTGGGACGCTGATGACGCTCGCGACCGGTCAGTTCCGCGAACTCGTTCATGCTCGACTGCAGCATGGACAGGCCATTGCGGTCACCATTCATCGCCCGCGCCCAGCCCAGCACACCATGCGCGGCCATGTGCCAAAGGTGAAGGTCCGCTGAACGCGTCACTTCCAGGGCCCGCTCGGCACGCTGGGTCGCCAGATGGGTGTGGCCCAGCTGGCGATACAGGGAGGTGGAGAACATCAGTGCCATCGCCAGCGAACCGGGCTGACCGATCTGCTCGGCCATGCGAATCGCCGCCTCGGCCTGCTGCTCGGCCTTCACGTAGTCGCAGCGCAGACACGATGTCCAGCTCTGCAGACAGGAGGCCGCCACCTGCGGGTGATCGCTGAACGGCAGCCATTCGAGCACCATCGGATGGTTGACCGGATCGATCTCATCCAGGTGCTCGCCCGCCACACGCACGCGACCGGCCCAGAACTCGCAGTGGGCACGCGCATAATCGGCCAGGCGACGATAGCGATCATCGGAAAGCTCTTCCGCCAGCTCGCTGAGGCCCGAGGCCAGCGCGAAGGCATCGGCGTGGGCATGACGCTCGCTGCAGCCGACCCACAGACCCCATTTGACGATGAAGGCCTGTTCAAGGTCCGGCTCATCGTCCTCGACCAGCGCAGGACTGCTGAGCAGGTTGCGTGCCTGCACGAAGCTCTCGTGGGCAATGCGTGAGCCATGGCCCTCCAGCGCGAAGCCGGACTGACCGCGTACCGTCAGCAGGCTGACCTCGCGCTCTTCCTGTCCATCGACATGCTTGAGGCAAGCCAGGCCGTTGTCCGCCATCCTGAGCGCGGTGCGGTTGGCGCTGATCTTGAGCGCCTCGCGCGCCGAGAGCTCGAAGTAACGCGCGGCACGGCTGAAGTTCTGCGACTTGCGCAGGTGAACGGCGAAGTAGCCGGGGTGACGACTGATCCAGGCGGGATACTTGTCCTCGATGAGCGCGACCACCTGATGGTGAATCCGGCGTCGCACATCCCGCGGACATGACAGATAGGCCGCTTCCTGGATCAGCTGATGGGTAAACTGGTAGTCGAATTCACTGTCGCTGCCGCAGGCCTCGATGATCTCCAGACGCTGCATGTTCTCGATGGCGCGCTTGAGGCGGCCCTCTTCGAACTCACAGCTCTGGCGCACGAAGCTCAACTTGAAGACACGCCCCAATACCGCGGCGGCGTGAGCGACATCGCGCCCTTCTTCCAGCTGATCGATACGACTGGAGAGCAGGCCGATCAGGCCCTTGGGCAACTCGTCGAGCTGCACCGGGCGCCCTTCGCGGCGGTCCATGTCGAGACGACGGCAGATTTCCTGCAGGTAGAGCGGCACGCCATCGCAGCGCTCGATGAGCTGACTGCGCATGCGCGGACTCAGGTGCAGGCGATAGCGACGTGACAGGTGCGACAGCAGGCGCGAGACCTGCATCGGATCGAGGCGACCCAACGCGATGTACTGGTCCCAGTTGAGCTTGACTGCCAGGCTGTCGCGACCGTTGTGGCTTGCGGCCAGCATGAAGCCGATGTTGATCGGCAGACGCGCCTGCAGGCCAGCCAGTACCTTGAGCGACGGCTCGTCGAGCCACTGCAGATCATCGATCATCATCACCAGCGGGCGCAGGCTGGCTGACTTCTCGATCACCAGATGCAGCACACGCACGACGCGTTCGACCGTCTCACTGGACTGGATCAACACCTCGTCTTCCGTGGTGTCTTCCGCCGTGCCGAGCACCGCATGGAAAGAGCGACGCACTTCCTCGCTGATACCCTGCAGCGCCTCGGAGGACTCGAACAGCTGCTCGACGCTTTCGCGATCGATATTGCCGTCCAGACGCCAGCGAATCAGCGCCGTCACGACACTGTAGGGCTCCAGCTGCGAGAGGCGCGTGGTCGGCATCCAGCACAGCCCGACATCCTGGCTCTGCTCCAGCTGACGAAAATTGACCATCAGGGCCGACTTGCCCATGCCGGTGTTGCCACTGACCAGCACGCTCTGGCGCAGGCCGATGCTGGCGCGAGCCAGTGCATCGCGCAGACGACGCAGCTCGCCCTCGCGACCAATCAATGTCGGCAACGAGGATTCGCGAGTAGCGACGCTGCTGCCCAGCACCAGCGCGCGCAGACGCACGCGACCGTCAGCGGCCAACAGGCGCGAGGTCAAGCGGGGCTGCAGGTCCAGTGCCGGCGGCATGTGCTGGCTGGCTTCCTGGGAGATCACCAGCTCGCTGCCTTCGGCGGCGGTCATCAACTCGAGGGAATATTGCGTGACCTGACCCAGCGGATCGGCCAGCTGACGCTCCGGCAGGTAGATGACCTGACCGGAGTGCAGGCCCGCCGACAGCGAGAAGACCGGCGGCTTGCCTTCGCCGTCCCACAGCTTGGCGATCTCATCGGGGATCGCCTTGCTGCAATGTTCATAGAGCGCGACCAGCTCGGCGAGCTGATGCGCCGGGCCGTGGGTACCGAAACATGCCAGACCCACGCCCCCCGTGGCACCCGGCAGCCAGAAGCCCCCCAGGTGGTGGCACTGCTGCTCCAACCAGCGCAACAGCTCGATCTGCAGCGTCAGGCAGGCACGCGCCCAGACGCGGTCACGATGGCTGTCCTTGACGCTCAGGCGTATGGCCATGACCGACAGCTGACGGTGATCGATTTCCTCTTCGCGCAGCGGCGCGCTGTCCAGCGACAGGGTCCGTGAGATGGCGCCCTGCGGCGTCATGGAGCTCATGGTCTCGCTCTTGCCATCGGACCAGTAACGCGCCAGTTGCAGGAAGCCGGGGTCCGGCTGCTGGCCGGAGAGCGCCAGCTGCTGCAGGAAGGCATTGAACTGCTCATGGGCCGCGGCCGACTGACCGCCTTCGGCCAGCTGACGCACGAGACGCTCATGGAAGGGGCCGTAACCGGAGAAGCGGCTGACCAGCGTGCGCAGCACATCATCGGGCAGCGGTTCATCCGTGGCCAGCACCCGCTCGGCGAACTGGATGACGCGCTGACGCCACTCGCCACGCACCTTGATCATCCAGCGCTGGAAGTCAGGGCACTGGGTCAAGGCGAGCTCCTCGACCAGATCGCCACGATACAAGGTGAGAATCTCTCCCAGGGTGGCGACGGAGGGCGGTGCCAGCAGCAGGCCGTTGAGCTCGTCGAGATCAAGCTCCCAGTGCTCCGGCAGCGAGAGCGCGATAGTCTGACGCGACACCGTCAACAGATTGTCGGCCTCGTCGCCGAGACTCTGACGCAGACAGTGCAGGGCGTGGCGAAGGTTGGTCCGTCCGGAAGACAGCCCCTGATCCGGCCAGAGCAATTCCGCCAACCCGGCACGGGAGACGGCCTGATCATGCAGCAGCAGATGCAGAAGTAGCGCCTTGACCTTGTCGTAGCTGAACTGAGTCAGCGTGTCATCACCCAACGTCAGCTGGAAATGTCCCAGCAGTGCCAGTTGAGCTTGACCAGATGTTTCCTGCGTCATGTGTCATCCATTTCAAAGTCGCGAACGAAACGCCAGCCCTGCCACGGCGCCGGTGATCCCCTGTCCTTGATCCTTGCCTTAGTCTCTCGTGCCTTGATCCATCGCGTCCCGGCCCACCCTGACCGAGGCGCGCGCTGCCCGTCGTGCGCTCGGCTGACCACTGTGGAAGCGGAAGACAGCGTCGGGGGTTTCGATCAGCTCTCGTTCCACTTCACGTAGCACCGCGAGACGGGGGGCCAGTGGTTCATTGGTGTATTGCTCTGCCAACATGAGGTAATCCTCATAGTGACGTCCTTCTGACTTAACCAAAGTGCGATAGAACTTTGCAAGCTCTGGTTCCAGATACGGGATGAGGCGCGCGAAGCGCTCACATGACCTTGCCTCTATCAGGGCGCCGATCAGCAGGATGTCCACCAGGCGTTGCGGGTCTTCGTCCCTGACCTGCTGGCGCAAGGCTTCGGCATAGCGCGAGGCCTTGATATGCCGATAGGCGATGCCCCGCTTCTCCATCAGCCCGACCACCTGCTCGAAGTGCAGCAGCTCTTCGCGCGCCAACTGTGACATCTTGGTCAACAGCAGTGGCCGGTTCACGTAACGGTACATCAGGCTCATGGCGGTGGAGGCGGCTTTCTTCTCGCACTGCGCATGATCGATCAGCAACAGCTCCGGATTCTCAAGCGCCGCCTCGACCCAGCTCAGGGGCGTCCTGCAGGGCAGAAAGACCAGCAGTGACGCCGGCAGCAAGGCATCGGTATCTTCATCGCTTGGCTCCTGCGACGCTGCAATCATGTACGTCCCGGCCTCACTCTCGCCATACTGCCCAGCATGAACATCATCATGCTGCCTGCTCTGCTCAGGCGCAATCACATTGCGCTCGGTCACGTCGGTCATTGAATTCATTATCACGTCAGTCTTTTGTCTCGCTCGCTTGCGTCTGCTGCTGACTGACAGGAGACACCTCAACGACGGAGTTCATATCATTATCGGCACGCTTTGCCGCTTCCACCATGATTTCATCGTTTATATGAGCAAAAAGCTGTTCGGGCTCAAGTGCTCGCGCATGATCCAGTGGCGCGATGCCATACGCTGACAGGTCCTTGATGCGGGTACGCCCGACACGCAGCAGCTCAACGGCGCGTGACAGAGCCGACTGCTCGGCACGGAAACGGATGCGATGGCGGGTAAGCTGCTCGGCCAGCATGGCGTCATCGGCGACGCGCAGCCAGCGGGCGGCGACCTGACTGCGCAGCTCGTCCAGTGCCAGCATGCGCTGGGCGCGCTGGTCACTGTCATAGCCGAACCAGGCCAGGATCTCATGATCATGACGCTGGCAGCCGCGACAGACGCTATCGCCGACCGTAGTGGAGCAGACACCTACGCAAGGAGAAAGAATACGGCTCATGTTGCCCTCGGGGAGGCGGAAAGTGTGATTCGGGGTACCCCCCATCATACCGTGCGTACCCGAGAGCCGACAGCATCGCGCCGCGTGCGCTAAAAGGGCCCCTTGTCAGCGGCGTGCTGGGCGTCATCAGCGCGTCATCAGGGTTGCCGCATAGTGTTTTCTCAGCGTGACTTCCTGACAATCAGATGAAATATCAGGATGTTATGCCGCAATAGGCGACCAAAGTCTCAGCCCCCGCCACTGGGCGCTCCTTAACATTGTCGACAAAGTTGAGTAGACTCGCATTCGCCCCGTAGCGCCTGATTCGCTCGCAATAAGACGCTTGAATTACCCGCAAGAAGCCTCGAGGTGCCATGCCCTGCGTCTTCAAGACGACTGGCCCGCGCATTTCGACACGATTACAGATGAGGGTCTCCCACGTGCTTGAAGCCTACCGTCAACAGGTTGAAGAACGCGCCCAGCAGGGCATCCCGGCAAAGCCGCTGAATGCCGAACAGACCGCCGAACTGGTCGAACTGCTCAAGAACCCGCTGGCCGGTGAAGAAGAGTTCATCCTCGATCTGTTCACCAATCGCATTCCCCCGGGCGTTGATGAAGCCGCCTACGTCAAGGCTGGCTTCCTGACCGCCATCGTACGTGGCGAAGCCGCATCTCCGCTGATCGACAAGACACATGCCGTCAAGCTGCTTGGCACCATGCAGGGCGGTTACAACATCGCCACGCTGGTCGAGCTGCTGGACGATGAGAGCCTGGCCAAGGAAGCCGGCGAACAGCTCAAGCACACCCTGCTGATGTTCGACGCCTTCCACGATGTCGCAGAGCGCGCCAAGGCCGGCAACGCCGTCGCCCAGGCCGTGCTGCAGTCCTGGGCCGACGCCGAATGGTTCCTGTCCAAGCCGGCGCTGGCCGAGAAGATCTCGCTGGCCGTCTTCAAGGTGCCGGGCGAGACCAACACCGATGACCTGTCTCCGGCGCCTGACGCCTGGTCACGCCCGGACATCCCGCTGCACGCCAACGCGATGCTCAAGAACCCGCGTGAAGGCATCAGCCCGCAGGAAGATGGCGTCGTCGGCCCGCTGGCCCAGATCGAGGAAGTGAAGGCCAAGGGCTTCCCGGTCGCCTACGTCGGTGACGTGGTCGGTACCGGTTCTTCCCGCAAGTCCGCCACCAACTCCGTGCTGTGGTTCTTCGGCGACGACATCCCGTTCGTGCCCAACAAGCGCGCTGGCGGCTTCTGCATCGGCAACAAGATCGCCCCGATCTTCTTCAATACCATGGAAGATGCCGGTGCCCTGCCCATCGAGATGGACGTCGAAAAGATGGCCATGGGCGATGTCATCGACATCTACCCGTACGAAGGCAAGGTCTGCCGTCACGACACTGACGAAGTCGTCTCCACCTTCTCCCTCAAGACTCAGGTCCTGCTGGATGAAGTGCGTGCCGGCGGTCGTATTCCGCTGATCATCGGTCGCGGTCTGACCGACAAGGCGCGTACCGAGCTGGGTCTGGAAGCGTCTGACGTCTTCCGCCTGCCGGAGCAGCCCAAGGACACCGGCAAGGGCTTCACCCTCGCGCAGAAGATGGTCGGCAAGGCCTGCAACATGCCGGGCGTGCGTCCGGGCATGTACTGCGAGCCGAAGATGACCACCGTCGGCTCCCAGGACACCACTGGCCCGATGACCCGCGACGAGCTGAAGGACCTGGCATGCCTGGGCTTCCAGGCCGACCTAGTGATGCAGTCCTTCTGTCACACCGCCGCCTATCCGAAGCCGGTCGACGTCGAGACTCACCACACCCTGCCCGACTTCATCATGAACCGCGGCGGCGTCTCCCTGCGTCCGGGCGACGGCATCATCCACTCGTGGCTGAACCGCATGCTGCTGCCGGACACCGTCGGTACCGGTGGTGATTCCCACACCCGCTTCCCGATGGGTATCTCCTTCCCGGCGGGTTCTGGCCTGGTGGCCTTCGCCGCCGCCACTGGCGTGATGCCGCTGGATATGCCGGAATCCATCCTGGTGCGCTTCAAGGGCGAACGTCGTCCGGGCATCACCCTGCGTGACCTGGTCCACGCCATCCCGCTGTACGCCATCAAGCAGGGTCTGCTGACCGTCGACAAGGCCAACAAGAAGAACGCCTTCTCTGGCCGCATTCTGGAAATCGAGGGTCTGGAAGATCTGACGGCCGAACAGGCCTTCGAGCTGTCCGACGCCTCTGCCGAGCGTTCCGCCGCCGGTTGTACCATCACGCTGTCCGACGAGAGCGTGACCGAGTACCTGAAGTCCAACATCACCCTGCTCAAGTGGATGATCGCCAACGGTTACGGCGATGCCCGTACCATCGAGCGTCGTATCGCGGGCATGGAAGAGTGGCTGGCCAATCCGAGCCAGATGCGTGCCGACGAGAACGCGGAATACGCCGAGATCATCGAGATCGACCTCTCCGAGATCGACCAGCCGGTGCTGTGTGCGCCGAACGATCCCGACGATGCCCGTCTGCTGTCAGACGTCGCCGGTCAGAAGATCGACGAAGTCTTCATCGGCTCGTGCATGACCAACATCGGTCACTTCCGTGCTGCGGGCAAGCTGCTCGAGAAGCAGCCGGCCGGTAGCCTGAAGACCAAGCTGTGGCTGGCTCCGCCGACCAAGATGGACCAGCACCAGCTGACCGAAGAAGGCTACTACGGCATCTACGGCCGTGCCGGCGCACGCATGGAAATGCCGGGCTGCTCGCTGTGCATGGGTAATCAGGCACGTGTGGCTGCCAAGTCCACCGTGGTGTCCACCTCCACGCGCAACTTCCCGAACCGTCTGGGCGACGGCGCCAACGTCTTCCTGGCATCTGCCGAACTGGCGGCCATCGCGGCCGTGGTCGGTCGTCTGCCGACCGTCGAGGAATATCAGGGCTACATGGGCGAATTCGATGCCATGGCGGGCGAGATCTATCGCTACCTGAACTTCCATGAGATCGAAGAGTTCCAGAACGCCGCGTCCAACGTGATTCCGGTCACCCAGGAAGCCTGATCAGGCGGGGAGTCATGCCCCTGCATGGCTCCCCTCTGACAGCAGCATTGGCATCATGCAACTGGCGTCATGCCAGACAACGAAACGGGCCGCCCCTCAAGGGACGGCCCGTTTTTTCATGCCTGCGACAAGCTCATTTTTTCATGCCTGCGATAAGCTCAGTGGATGCAAGCGCCCTGCCTCAGAACTTGTAGCCGACCGAGGCGGTGAAGGCATCCACCTGATAATCGCTGTCGAAGTCATAGCGCTCGTACTCGGCACGGATCAGGAACGGGTCCAGATTGACCTGTGCGCCGGCGCCATAGACCGGATCAAAGCCGTCGTTGTCCTTCAGGTCGACGCTGGAATTGCCCAGATTGCCGTCGACATCGGTTTCCCACTTGGCCATCCCCGCCTTGGCGAACAGCGAGAAGTACTGACCGATGGGCAGGATACCCACCACGTTCACACCATAGGCCTTGGACTCGAGATCGGTATTGCTGAACTCATTGCCCTTTAGCTGGACGGTCCCCAAGTCGGTGTAGAAGGCCTCAGTGGCGAAGTACGGATTGTACTGATAGCCCACGAAGGCCTTGTAGACATTGTCGTCATCATCCACATCGAAGTCATCGCTGCCGGATTCGATGAAGTCACCGGCCTCATCGGAATCATCGTTCTCAAGGCTGGAGAAGCCGGTACCGGCACCGATGTAGAGACCTTCGCTGGTTTTGCCTGCTGCCTGAGCGTGGCCACTGAGCGCCAGAGCGAGAGCGGCGAAGGAAACGGTAGCCAACGGGGCGGCCAGAAGACGTGACTTGCTCATGTATTGCTCCTTGATCCAATGGGCGGCACAGGCAACAGCCGGCCGGACACTGACGGTAAAACGGCGCCTGTCATGGGTTGCAGAAGCATCGTCGTAGATATAGAACAGTGTTTCAAGAGTGGCGTTTTGACTACTTGTCACGTCGCCAGTCAGCAACATGTCCTCGTGTCCTTCCCGCCCCCTCCACTTGCGCGTGCCCGAGACCCACTTAGCCCTTCGCACAGGTGCAAAGCCCTGGCGCATCGGGCATTCTCGACGTTGTGGCATTGCAGCAATCGCCAGCGCTCCGTCCCTCAAGCGGCCTGCCGCGGCCGACCAGCACAAGGAATACGACATGACGCATCCCATCTCCACCCCCGACCTCTGCGATGAGTTCCCCGACGTGCAGGTGCTCGAGCCGCTGTTCATCAATTACGGCGGCGTCGAGTCCTTCGGTGGCGAAGTCGTGACCATCAAGTGCTTCGAGGACAACTCGCTGGTCAAGGAAGCCGTCGCGGAGCCCGGCGCAGGCCGCGTCCTGGTCGTCGATGCCGGCGGCTCGATGCGCTGCGCGATGCTGGGCGACATGCTCGCCGAACAGGCCGCCAAGAGTGGCTGGGCCGGCGTGATCATGTATGGCTGCATCCGCGATGTGGATGAGATCCACGCCACCAATCTCGGCGTGCAGGCACTGGGCTGCTATCCGCGCCCCAGCATCAAGCGCGGCGAAGGCC
The DNA here is from genome assembly GCA_013376735.1 of bacterium Scap17. Taxonomy (NCBI): domain Bacteria; species bacterium Scap17. The sequence continues at coordinate 2,924,383 of VINJ01000001.1, forward strand.
AGCGTGATATTCCGATCACCTTCGCGGGTGTCACCATCGCGCCTGGCGACTACCTCTATGCCGACAACAATGGCGTCATCACCGCCAAGGAAGCGCTGATCCGTACCCAGCCGACGCCCTGAGTCGCCGTCTCGCACCGCTGTGTGCGCCGCAATGAAAACGCCCCCGCAACCAGGCAGGTTGCGGGGGCGTTTCGCGTCAGAGTGAGGGCTCAGCGAGTGCTGGCGGGCTCAGCGGCCTGCGAACCAGCTTGAGCACTGGCCTGAGAGTCCGCAGCCGTATCATCGGCGCGCGCGAAGCGGTCCACCACGGCGGCGCAGGCAGCGTCACCAGTGATGTTGAGCGCGGTACGCGTCATGTCGAAGATACGATCCAGCGCGAACAGCAGCGGCAGGCCTTCGATGGGAATACCGGCCGCCAGCAGCACGGCGACCACCAGGAACGACGGCCCCGGTACACCGGCCTGCCCGATGGCCCCCAGAGTCGCGGTGAACACGATGGCGGCGTAGGCGGAGAATCCGAGATCGACATCGAAGACCTGGGCGAAGAACATCGCCACCAGCCCGTAATAGATGGCATTGCCGCTCATGTTGATGGTCGCGCCCAGCGGCAGCACGAAGGCAGAGGTGGCATTCTTGAGGCCCAACTCCTTCTCGCAGACTTCCATGGTGACCGGCAGGGTCGCCATGGAAGACGCCGTGGACAGCGCGACGGCCTGCGGCTTCTTCATCGCGGACATGAAGCGACCCAGCGGCACGTCAGAGCCGAACTTGACCACCAGTGGGTAGAACACGAAGCCGTAGATGAGGATGGCGCCCATATAGACGAGAAACAGCTTCATCACCAGCGTCAGTACATCGAAGCCGAAGGTGCCGACGGCGTCCGCCATCAGGCCGAAGACGCCGATCGGCGCGATCAGCATCACCACGTTGATCATCCACACGAAGGCTTCGATGACGGTGTTCAGGCCTTCGATCAGCGGCTTGCCCCGCTCACCGGTCTTGGACAGGCCAATGCCGAGGAACAGGCAGAACACCAGGATCTGCAGGATATTGGCATCGGTGAGTGCACCGAAGATATTGGTCGGCACCATGCCAAGAATGGTGTCCATCACGCCCGGCACGTTACCCTTGTCCGCATAGGCATTGGAGAACATGCCCTTGGCGCTTTCCAGGTCCACTCCGCTGCCCGGCTGGAAGACATGCCCCATCACCAGCGCCAGCATCACGGCCACGGCCGAGGTCAGCATGAAGAAGGCGAAGGTGGAGAGACCGATCTTGCCGGCGGAAGGGCTGTCACCCAGATTGGCGGCGCCCGACACGATGGAGACCGCGATCAGCGGCACGACCAGCATCTTGATCAGGTGAATGAACAGCTCGCCCAGTGGCGCGAACATCGAGGCGTCTTCGCCCATGTACGCCCCGACACCGGCACCCAGGATCATGGCGATGACGACCTGGACGCCGATGTTTTTCCATAAAGACTGTTTCACGTTACGACTACCTTGGATTGTGTCTGAAAGGTCGGTTGTTGCGTGCCACCGCGTTGCTGGCTACCGGTGAGGCCTGCCGTCATGGTCACCATGGACTCATGGTCGCCTTGGACTCATGGTTACCTTGGATTCATAGGCACCATGAATATTGTGGTCAGCAGGGTGGCTGGGATTATAAATGACTGCCTTTTTTACATAAGACAGAAGGATAATCCTTTAGTCGCGCAATCGAGATCATTTTGTTGCTATTTGTTACTAACTGACGTCTTTGGGCCGCATTCTCCCCCATTGGTCTAATGTTTGAGCTGACCAATCTTTCAGGTTTCAGGCCACGAAACGAAAAGCGCCCACCGCACGTCGAGTGCGATGGGCGCCCTGGGTGACAACGACTGTCTGCGCCTCAGCGCGTCAGGTCACCGTCGTGGGGAGTCTGGGTCATACCAGCTCCTTGTCCGCCAGCATGAACCAGGTTTCCAGCACGGAATCCGGGTTGAGGGAGACACTGTCGATGCCCTCTTCCATCAGCCACTTGGCAAGCTCCGGATGGTCTGACGGGCCCTGACCACAGATGCCGACATACTTGCCCTGCGCCTTGCAGGCACGAATCGCCATCGACATCAGCTGCTTGACCGCCGCATTCCGTTCATCGAACAGGTGGGCGACGATGCCGGAGTCACGGTCCAGCCCCAGGGTCAACTGGGTCAGGTCGTTGGAGCCGATGGAGAAGCCATCGAAGTGCTCGAGGAACTGGTCCGCCAGCAGCGCGTTGGTCGGCAGCTCGCACATCATGATGACACGCAGGCCGTTCTCGCCACGTACCAGACCATTCTCGCCCAGCAGCTTGATGACCTGCTCCGCCTCGCCGGTGGTGCGCACGAAGGGCACCATGATCTCGACGTTGGTCAGGCCCATCTCGTCACGTACGCGCTTGAGGGCACGGCACTCCAGATCGAAGCAGTCACGGAAGGTGTCGGAGACGTAGCGCGAGGCACCACGGAAGCCCAGCATCGGGTTCTCTTCGCCCGGCTCATACATCTTGCCGCCGATCAGATTCTCGTACTCGTTGGACTTGAAGTCCGACATGCGCACGATGACCTTCTGCGGGTGGAAGGCGGCCGCCAGGGTGGAGATACCCTCGACCAGCTTGTCGACGTAGAAGTCGACCGGGCTTGCGTAGCCGGCAGTGCGCGCATCAATGGTCTGCTGCAGGTCGATGGGCAGGGTGGCGTAGTCAAGCAGCGCCTTGGGGTGCACGCCGATCATGCGGTTGATGATGAACTCGAGACGCGCCAGGCCCACGCCGGCATTCGGCAGACGCGAGAAGCTGAAGGCGCGGTCCGGGTTGCCGACGTTCATCATGATCTTGAACGGAATCTCCGGCATCTCGTTGACGCTGGTGACGGTGCGATCGAAATTGAGGATACCGTCATAGACGTGACCGGTATCGCCTTCGGCGCAGGAGACCGTCACTTCGCGGCCTTCGGCAAGCACCGAGGTCGCGTCGCCACAGCCGACCACAGCCGGGATGCCCAGCTCACGCGCGATGATCGCCGCGTGGCAGGTACGTCCGCCACGGTTGGTGACGATGGCGGAGGCGCGCTTCATGACCGGCTCCCAGTCCGGATCGGTCATGTCGGTGACCAGCACGTCGCCGACCTGCACCTTGTCCATCTGCTCCGGGTTGTCGATCACGCGCACCGCACCCTGGCCGATACGCTGGCCGATGGCACGTCCGGTGACCAGAGTGCGGCCCTTCTCGCGCAGCTGGAAGCGCTCGAGGTTGCCGCCCTCTTCCTGGCTGACGACCGTTTCCGGGCGCGCCTGGACGATGTAGAGCTTGCCGTCGTCGCCATCACGCGCCCATTCGATGTCCATCGGACGCTGGTAGTGCTTCTCGATGATCATGGCCTGGCGCGCCAGTGCCTCGACATCGGCATCGCTGATGCAGAAACGGTGGCGGTCCGGCACCGGCACGTCGACGGTCTCGACGGAACGGCCCGCACTGGTGTCGTCGGTGTAGACCATCTTGATCAGCTTGGAGCCCAGGTTGCGGCGCAGTACCGCCGGGCGGCCAGCGGCCAACGTGGTCTTGTGGACGTAGAACTCGTCAGGATTGACCGCGCCCTGCACCACGGTCTCGCCCAGGCCCCAGGAGCCGGTGACGAAGACGGCGTCGCGGTAGCCGGATTCGGTATCCAGGGTGAACATCACGCCGGAAGCGGCCGTCTCGGAGCGCACCATCTTCTGTACGCCGGCAGACAGTGCGACCAGTGAGTGATCGAAGCCCTTGTGCACGCGGTAGGAAATGGCGCGGTCGTTGAACAGTGACGCGAACACCTCGTGAACCGCACGCTTGATGTTGTCGAAGCCTTCGATGTTGAGGAAGGTTTCCTGCTGACCGGCGAAGGAGGCATCCGGCAGGTCTTCCGCGGTGGCGGAAGAACGTACGGCGACCTTCAGGTTCGGGTGTCGGGTCTGAAGCTCGGCATAGGCACGTTCCATCTCGGCCTCGAAGGCCGGCGGCAGCGGCGTGTCGATGATCCACTGACGGATCTCGGCACCGACGCGCGCCAGTTCGACCACGTCGTCCACGTCGAGAGCATCGAGGGCAGCATTGATACGCTTGTCGAGGCCTTCGTGGGCCAGAAACTCGCGATAGGCAAAGGAGGTCGTTGCAAAGCCGCCGGGCACGGTGACACCGGCATCGGCCAGATTGGAGATCATCTCACCGAGCGAGGCGTTCTTGCCGCCAACGCGATCAACATCGTTCATGCCGAGCTGATCGAAATCGACGACGTATTCGGATGTGGCTTGCTGTGACAAGGGAACCCCCTGGTACCAATGGATGGAAACGAGTGACCGATGGAGGACGATGAACCGCCTTCCGTTCAGCAATGACGACACCCTAACAAGCTCTCTCTAGCATTAGCCATTGGTCTAACCGGCTAGTCAGTGGAGGAGGACTACAACCCTGAGCCTTTTTCAGACGTTCTGTCGCCATCGTCGGCGAAAATGTCGACAAGCCAGAAACGGCCGCTACAGGAATGTAGTCATGAGACGCTTTGGTGGAGAACGGGAACACGGGATTTCTCATATCGCGCCACTGGCCCTGTGCCGGATATTGCAAGCGCGACAGTGAACACCGACACTTGGGGTCTTCATGGGGCAACAGCCTGAGCGGGCTGGTGTCTTCGATTCGTTCTTCACGAGTGCCCGTCATGACCCGAACCGCCTTCTTCATTTCCGATGGCACCGGCATCACCGCCGAGACACTGGGACGCAGTCTGCTGGCCCAGTTCGAGAACACCGACATCCGCATGGTGACCAAGCCCTATATCGATTCGGCCGAAAAGGCGACGGCACTGGTCAAGGCCATCGAGAGCGCGCATGCCAACGACGGCGAGCGCCCGATCATCATCGACACCATCGTCGACCAGAACATTCGCGACATCATCTCCGAATCCTCAGGTTTCAAGGTCGACATCTTCTCGACCTTCCTCAAGCCGCTGGAAGAGGAACTGGACACCCACTCGTCCTACAGCGTCGGCAAGACCCACTCCATCGGGCAGGACGACGTCTACATGAATCGCATCGATTCGGTGCATTTCGCCCTCGACAACGATGATGGCGCGCGCACGCACCAATACGACAAGGCAGACGTCATCCTCATCGGCGTCTCACGCTGCGGCAAGACCCCGACCTCGCTGTATCTGGCGCTGCAATTTGGCATCCGCGCGGCCAACTACCCGCTGACCGAGGATGATCTGGACGAGTCCGGTACCCTCAAGATGCCCGCCTCACTGGCGCAATATCGTCACAAGCTGTTCGGGCTGACCATCGACCCGCGCCGTCTGGCCGCCATCCGTACCGAGCGTCGCCCCAACAGCCGCTACTGCTCGATCGACCAGTGTCTGCAGGAAGTCGAGCAGACCGAGGCACTCTTCCGCCGCTCCAAGGTGCCCTACATCGATACCACGCGGTTCTCGATCGAAGAGATCTCGACACGCATGATCGCCGAGACCGGCCTGGCGCGCCGCTTCTCACCGCGCTGACCTCGACGCCAGGTCATCACTAATCGAACAACACGACACACGTCGGCCACGACGACACCTACCCACGCAGGAATTCCTCCCATGTTCAACACCAACCACTACTTCGACGGCCAGGTGGCCTCCATCGCCTTCCAGAGCGCAGACCTTCCTGCCACGGTCGGCGTGATGGCCATCGGCGAATTCGTGTTTTCCACCAGCCAACGCGAGTACATGACCCTGATTAGCGGCGACATGCAGGTACTGCTGCCGGGCGCGGAAGAGTGGTATCAGCTCGCCGCCGGTGAAAGCTTCATCGTCGAAGCCAACCAGAGCTTCGAGGTGCGCACCACGGTCGAGTCCGCCTATCTGTGCAAGTACGAAGACGCTTAAGGCACTGGAAAACAACCGCCTGAGGCGCTGGTAACAAAAGCCCAAGGCACTGAAAGCCAGGCATGAAAAAGCCGCCGTGACCCGAGAGGGTACGGCGGCTTTTTCGTCACGACAGCAGCTTCTCGATACCAGGCTCAGGCCCGCTGTCTGAGTACCGAACGCAGCGCCAGATAACTGATGCCACCCATCAACAGGTAACTTGTCGCTACGCCGGCAAAGATGCCGATCACGCCATACAGAGCGCCGCCCAGCCAGGCCAGCGGCACCAGCAAGGCGAACAGGCGCACCAGCGAGAGTGTCATCGCGCGGCGCGGCTTGTGCAGCGCATTGAGGCTGGAGTTGGCGAGGATGATCACGCCCTGGGCACCGAGTGCGGCGGGAATCAGCCACAGATAGGTGCTGACCAAACCCGCGACCTCCTCACTCTCGGCGAAACGCGCCGCGATCCACTCACCGCCCAGCCCCAGCCCCAACCAGACGACCAGCTGCCAGACGAGAATGAAGGCCAGCACGCCGTGGATGGCGCGCCACACGCGCTTCTGCTGGCCAGCGCCATCGTTCTGGCTGATGAAGGGCGACAGCGTCATGGACAACGCCAGCACCAGAATCAGCGCCAGCGACTCGATGCGTGAACCGATACCGTAAGCCGCCACCGCCGCGTGGCCATGCTGACTGACGATACGCGTGACCAACGCGGTGGCAATCGGCGTCATCACGCTGGTCAGCGCGGCAGGCAAGCCGATCGCCCCGATCTCGCGCCATGATGTCACCAGCCGCGTCACGCTCAGGTGACGAAAATCGAGTCGCGCACGCAGCAGTGGCAAAGCCAGCAAGCCCAGCGTCATCGCCAGCCATGCCAGCACCGTGGCCAGCGCCGCACCCGCCACGCCCATGCCCTGCCAGCCGCCGATACCGAAGATCAGCAGCGGGTCGAGCAGCGCATTGAGCACCCCCGCCGCCGCCATCACCAGCGAAGGCACCAGCGTATTGCCCTCGGCGCGCAGCACGCTGCCCAGTACACGCGGCAGCAATACGAAGGGCGCGCCGAAATACCACACCTGCATGTAGTCGCGGATATGTGGCATCAGGGTGTCATCGGCTCCCAGCAGCCCGAACAGTGGCCCGATGCTGGCAAGCCCCAGCACCAGCATCACCAGCCCCAGCAGCAGCCCCAGCAGACTGGAATCCGTGGTGCGCGCCTTGACGGTCTCGAACTCGCCACGCCCCAGCCTGCGCCCCACCACGGCGGTGGTGCCAATGGACAGCCCGATGGCGATGCTGATCACGCCGAAGGTGACCGGGAAGGTCATGGTCACCGCCGCCAGCTCCGCGGTGCCCAGCTGGGCGATGAACCAGGCATCTACCAGGTTGAACAGCATCATGGTGACGATGCCGCCGATCACCGGCCCCGTCATGCGGGCCAGCGTCGAGGCAATCGGGTCACGCAGCAGGTCACGCGTACCACGTCGAGACGAGGCACGTTTGGGGGTGGCAGGGGTATCAGGGTCAGACATACAGGCTCCGGACAGAAAACGACCCCGACCGGCGAGGTGCCAGCGGGGTCGAACAGTGTAAAGCATCAGCGTGTCAGGTGAGGGGCAACGCCGGATCGCGCCGAGCCTCCCCGCGCGGCATCAGTTGCCCTGCATGAAGGGCGAGACGACCTCTCCGCTCGCCTCACGCCAGGCCGCGAAGCCGCCACCCAGATGGGCCACCGGCCCGAACCCCATGTCCTTGAGCGACTTGGTGGCCAGCGCCGAGCGCAGCCCGCCGGCACAGAACAGCACATAGCGCCCTTCGCGCGCGAAGTCGGCGCGGTGATAGGGCGAGGCCGGATCGACCCAGAACTCCAGCATGCCACGCGGCGCGTGGATGGCGCCGGGGATGCGCCCTTCCCGCTCCAGCTCACGCACATCGCGGATGTCCACCAGCGTCAGCGGCGTGCCGCCGGCACGGGCCTCTTCCAGCGCCTCGCGCAGCTCGCGGGGCGACAGGGTCTCGATCTCCGTCTCGGCGGCGGCCACCAGCTCACTGACCGGTCGAATCATGGGGTGCTCCTTGCAGATGATGTTGTCCTAGGGGTGCATGTCAGCGACTGGCGGCGTGACAGCTCACGCATCCGCCTCCCCACAGCGATAGAAGCGCTGGATGCTCGAGAAATCGAGACGTCCTGCGCCTTGGGCGGCATGCTGGACAAACAGATTACGCGCCTGGGAGCCCATTGGCACCGACGACTTCGAGCCCAGCGCCATCTCCCAGGCAAGGCCGAGGTCCTTGGTCATCAGATCGACCAGGAAACCGCCCTGATAGTCATTGGAGGCCGGTGCGGCTTCCATCACGCCAGGCCAGGGGTTGTAGACGTTGAGCGCCCAGTTGCCGCCGGATGACTGCTTCATCACCTCCGAGAGCACGGCCGGGTCCAGCCCGTTCTTGACCCCCAGCGCCAGCGCCTCGGCGGTGCCGCTCATCAGGATACCCAGCAGCATGTTGTTGCAGATCTTGGCGACCTGACCGCTGCCGGCCGGGCCGGCATGGAACAGATTCTTGCCCATCACTTCCAGCAGCGGCACGGCACGCGCATAGCCGTCGGCCTCGCCGCCGACGATGAAGCTCAGCGTGCCGGCACGCGCGCCACCGACCCCGCCGGACACCGGGGCGTCCATGAAGGTGATGCCACGCTCAGCGGCGTGGCGCGCGACCAGACGGGCGTCATCCGGCGCGATGGTTGAGGCGTCGATCACCAGTACCGAGGCGTCGAGTGTGGCCAGAAGCCCCCCCGCCCCGTCTTCCTTGTCACCCAGATAGAGCTTTCGTACGTGCTGACCGGCCGGCAGCATGCTGATCAACACCTCGACACCCTCGACGACCTCTCCGGGAGATGCCGCGCGGGTGGCACCCGCCTCGACCAGCTCGTTCATGGCCGACTCGACCAGGTCGAAGACCCTTACCGCATGGCCAGCCTTGACCAGATTGAGCGCCATGGGCCCGCCCATGTTGCCGAGTCCGATGAAACCGATGGATGTCATGGCAATGCTTCCTTGTGAACAGGTTCTTGTTGTCATTGGCGTACAGCAGCAAGTCTGCGCCTGCCGCCTTTGCTGAAAAGCGTGCTCAGAGGTCCATCAGCGGATGCTCATCCTCTTCCCATAGCGGTGCGAAGAAGCCATCGATGTATTCCTCGGAGACCTGGGCGATCGAGGCATAGGCCCACTGCGGCTGCTTGTCCTTGTCGATCAGCAGGGCGCGCACCCCTTCGGCAAGCTCGGTGCCCATGCAGCAGCGCACCGACAGGGTCAGCTCGTCGCGGAAGGCTTCCGCCAGCGAGGAGTGGCGATGGCGTGCCAGCATGCGAAATACCAGATGCGGTGAGCTGGGGCAGCCGGCCAGCAGACGCTCGCGGTTGGCGTACAGCCACGCATTGCAGTCACTGCGCGCCTGGGGGTCATCGAGGATCCGCTGGCAGGCCTTCAGCACTTCATGCCCGGCGACCAGCTGCTGGATGTGATCGAAGAGCGGCAGCACCTGCCCCGGCGGCGCCAGTTCACGGCGCTCGAACTCGCTCAGTACCTGGCTCAGATGTCGCGACGGATGACGGCCGAATTCCCCCTCGCACAGCGCCTGCTTGAGCGCCTCGCGCTGTTCATCGGGAATCAGGCGTGTCGCAAGCCCCAGATCCAGCGCATCGCGGGCATTCAGTTGCGCACCGGTCGCGCCGAGATATTCTCCGATGCCACGCGGCAGGCGATTGAGCAGCCAGCTGGCACCGACATCCGGATACAGACCGATGCTGACTTCCGGCATCGCCAGTCGTGAACTCTCGGTGACCACGCGCTCACAGCCGCCGGCGAACAGCCCCATGCCACCGCCCATCACGATGCCGCCACCCCACACCAGCAGCGGCTTGGGGAAGGTATGCAGGCGATGATCGAGCCGGTATTCGGCGGTGAAGTAGCGGGTGGCGAAGAAATCATCCAGCGCCTCGAGGGGGTCTGCGCCTTCGCTGGCAGGCGCCGTGGTCATCGCCTGATAGAGCGCCACGATATCGCCACCGGCACACAGCGCACGCTCGCCGGCACCTTCCAGCCACACCATGGCGATGCTGCTGTCCAGCTCCCAGGCATCCAGCTGCGCCTCGATGCGCTCGATCATGGCCAGCGACAGCGCATTCAGCGAACGCGGCGCGTTCAGGCGCATGATTCCCAGCTGCTTGCCGTCGCGGGCGCGACGCGTCTCGAACACCACGGGCGCCTCGACCTCGGTCGCGGCCCTGGCGGTGACACCTTCTATCTGGCTCATGAGCGCCCTCCTTCCTTCACCTCTTCCTGACGCGAGACCCACTGCGGGGCGCGCTTCTCGAGGAAGGCACTCACGCCTTCCTTCTGGTTGGGGTCATCGAACAGCTCGACGAACAGCTCGCGCTCCATGCGCAGGCCATCGCTCATGCCGCGATGGCGCGACGACATGATCAACGCCTTGCAACGTGCCACTGCGCTCGGACTCTGGTTGGCGACGCTCTCGGCGATCGCCAGTGCGCGCTCGAAGCTCCGGCCGGTCTCGACCACCTCTTCGGCCAGTCCGATGCGACCGGCGGTCTCGGCGTCTACCTGTTCCCCACACAGGATCATGCGCTTGGCCCAGCCTTCGCCGACCAGCCACGGCAGGTGCTGGGTGCCGCCCGCACACGGCAACAGCCCCACCTTGGCCTCCGGCAGCGCCAGCCTGGCCTGACGTTCGACGATACGCATGTCGCAGGCCAGCGCGCACTCGAGCCCGCCGCCCATCGCGTAGCCGTTGACGGCGGCGATCGTCACGCCCGGGAAGTGGGCCAGCCGTTCGAAGGCGAGCCCGAAGCGACGCGCCATGGTGGCGGCGACGCCCTTGTCGCCATCGGCGAAGGTCTTGAGATCGGCACCGGCAGAGAAGAACTTGTCGCCCTCACCGGTGATCACCACGGCACTTATGCTGCCATCGCCCTCCAGCTCATCGAGCAGCTGCTCCAGCTCGATCAAGGACGTTTCCGTCCAGGTGTTGGCCGGCGGGTTGTTGATGGTGACCCGGGCGATATGACGATCCTTCTCGAGAACGAGGCATGGCCCTTGACTGGATGACATCATGTAACTCCCTGAAAGATGGTAACCAATGACAAATGAAGTGGAGGTGGCGCTACGCCAGCGACTCGATCATGCCCGGGGTCAGAAGACGGCGCGCGATGATCAGACGCATGATCTCGTTGGTGCCTTCCAGAATCTGGTGCACACGGGTGTCACGCACCAGCCGCTCCAACGGGTACTCGCGGATATAACCGTAGCCGCCATGCAGCTGGAGTGCCTGATTGCAGACCTCGAAGCCCATGTCGGTGGCAAAGCGTTTGGCCATCGCACAGTGGGCGCTGGCCTCGGCGTCGCCCTCATCGAGCTTGAAGGCCGCCAGCCGCACCAGGGTGCGCGCCGCGGTCAGTTCGGTGGCCATGTCGGCCAGCGTGAACTGCAGCGCCTGGAACTGCGCCAGCTCGCGCCCGAACTGCTTGCGCTCGCCGAGATAATCGCGAGAAAGCTCCAGCGCCTTCTGGGCCGCACCCAATGAGCAGGTGGCGATGTTGATGCGTCCGCCATCCAGCGCCTTCATCGCGAAGCGGAAGCCCTCGCCCTCCTCGCCCAGACGATTGGCCGCCGCAACCCGCACGCGATCGAAGCTCACCAGCCGGGTCGGCTGGCTGTTCCAGCCCATCTTGTCTTCCTTCTTGCCGTAGCTGATGCCCTCGGCGTCAGCCGGCACCACGAAGGCCGAGATACCCGCCGCGCCGCTGTCCGGCTCGCCGGTGCGCGCCATCACCACCAGCACGTCCGTGGCGCCGGCTCCGGAGATGAACATCTTGGAGCCACTCAGATAGTAGTCATCGCCCTCACGCTCGGCGCGGGTGCGCAGGCTGGCAGCATCACTGCCGCTGCCCGGCTCGGTCAGGCAGTAGGAACCGAGCTTGTCGCCCGCCACCATCGCCGGCACCCACTGCTCGCGACAGCTCTCAGTGGCGAAACTGGCGATCATCCAGCCCACCATGTTGTGGATGGTGATGTAGGCGGTGGTCGAGATGCAGCCGGTCGCCAGCTGCTCGAGAATGATGGAGCTGTCGAGACGTGGCAGGCCGAGGCCGCCATGCTCCTCGGGGACGTAAAGCCCCATGAAGCCGGCCTCGCCCGCCTTGCGAAGAGTCTCGATGGGGAAGTGGGCCGTGGCGTCCCACTCGGCGGCATGCGGGGCAAGCTCGGCATCCGCGAAGGCACGCGCCCCCTCCTGGAGGGCACGCTGGTCATCGGTCAGCGAAAAGTTCATGCAGCTGCCTCCTGTTGTCCTTGTTCTGTCGACCCGGGTCTATCGCCCGGGCCTGTCAAAGCGGCTCAGCGCATCTGAGGAGCCATCAGCGCATTTGAAGAGCCCTCAGCGCATCTGGATCGAGAAGTTGGGCTGATTGCCCTCGGCCGGCGCATCGTCGAACCAGCGCGCGGTCACCGTCTTGGTCTCGGTATAGAAACGCACCGCCTGCTTGCCATAGGCATGCAGATCACCGAAGAAGCTGCCGCGCCAGCCGGTGAAGGAGAAGAACGGCAGCGGCACCGGAATCGGCACGTTGATGCCGACCTGACCGACCGCGATCTCGTTCTGGAAGCGCCGCGCGGCGCCGCCGGAGCGCGTGAAGATGGAGGTGCCGTTGCCGTAGGGGTTGTTGTTGATCAGCTTGATGGCCTCGGACAGGTCCGCCGCCTCCATGCAGCACAGCACCGGTCCGAAGATTTCCTCGCGATAGAGCACCATCTCCGGCGTCACCCTGGAGAACAGACACGGCCCCAGCCAGTTGCCGTCGGGATAGCCCGCCACCGAGACGCCGCGGCCATCCAGCAGCAGCTCGGCGCCTTCCTGCTCGCCCTGCTGGATCCAGCCGGTCACGCGCTCCAGCGCCTGCGGCGAGATCAGCGGCCCGTAGCTGGCGCCCTTGTCATCCCAGGCGCCCGGGCGCACCTCGGCCAGCGCATCGCGCACCCGCTCGATCAAGGCCTTCGAATCACCGACGAAGACCGCCACCGAGATCGCCATGCAACGCTGACCCGCCGCGCCGACACTGGCACCGACCAGCGCGTTGACGACCTGGTCCGCTGGGGCGTCCGGCATGATCACCATGTGATTCTTTGCCCCGGCGAAGCACTGGGCGCGCTTGAGGTTGTCGGTGGCGGTGCGATAGATGTGCTGCCCCACCGGTACCGAGCCGACGAAGCTGACGGTGCGCACCATCTCGTGGGCGAGAAGATGATTGACCTGATCCCGCCCGCCCTGCACCACGGTCAGGATACCCTCGGGTGCCCCCGCCTCCATGAACAGCTCCGCCAGCCGTAGCGTGGTCAGCGGCACCTGCTCGGAGGGCTTGAGCACGAAGGCATTGCCACAGGCGATGGACAGCGGGAACATCCACAGCGGTATCATGGCGGGGAAGTTGAACGGCGTGATGCCTAAGCAGACGCCCAGCGACTGGGTCACGGAATAGCTGTCGATGCCGGTGGCGACGTTCTCCACCGTCTCACCCATCAGCAGGCTGGGAATGTTGGCGGCGTGTTCGACCACCTCGATGCCGCGCCACACATCACCCTTGGCGTCCTCGAAGGTCTTGCCCAGCTCGTGGGAGATGATCTCGGCCAGCTCGTCATGATGCTGCTTGAGCAGATGCTGATAGCTGAGCATCAGACGGGCACGGGTCGGCACCGGCGTGTTGCGCCAGCGCTGGAAGGCCTGTTCGGCGTGGTCCAGCGCCTCATCCAGCTCACTCAGCGGTGACAGGGGCACGCGGGCGATCTCGCCGTTGGTGGCCGGGTTGGTGACGCTCAGGTGCTGATCGGCGCGACTTTCGACAAACTGACCATTGATCAGCTGTGGCAGCACCAGCGGCGCGCTGCCACCGGCGACCACGGCGCGCAGGCGTGACAGCAGATCCAGTGAACCGGTAGAGGGCGTGAGAGACGTCGAAGACATGGCGTGGCATTCCTGTGGCTGTTGTTATTGGGAGGAAGACAGTGTGTCAACAGAGCCGAAGTCGTCAGGCGAGCCGCCTTGCAGAGCTGAAGACGTTCTGCAGAACCAGGCCGCCCTGCAGAAAGCGGCAAGCCGAGACTGTGATCTGATTCAACCTAGCATCTGCTTGGTTGGCTGCAAATACTATTACCCTTTACGTTAACGTAAACAATGCTAGTCTGTAGAAAATTCACGGCCAGACGCCGCTGGCACCCACTGCGCCAAGGAGCATTTCCCTCTCCCTGGCGCGCACAGCATCCGGAGCGGCAGCGCCCATGACAGATACGATGATGACCCCGAGTCCTGACCCCAGATCCCGAGTAACGCCTGATGGCACGAGGCACGACGCCGGTACGGAGTCCCTGCTGAGCACGACCAGTACCAGCGATGCCATCCGTCCGACCCAGCGCACCTGGAGCATCGGCGAGCTGGCACGGCATTTCGACGTGACCACGCGCACCATCCGCTTCTACGAGCAGGAAGGACTGCTGCACCCGGAGCGACGCGGTCAGACACGCGTCTATCGCGACAAGGACCGCGTACGCCTCAAGCTGACCCTGCGCGGCAAGCGACTGGGCTTCTCGCTGGCCGAGATTCGTGAAGTGGTCGACCTCTACGACGCCGCCGACGGCGGTGGCGAGAAGCAGCTCACCCGCCTGCTTGGCATTCTGAGCGAAAAGCGTGAGGGCCTTGAGCGTCAGCTGCGCGATCTCACCGCCATGCAGCGCGAGCTGGATGACGTCGAGACACGTGCCCGCGAAGCCCTCGTCCGCCTGTCCGGCGACAGCGAAAGCTAGCACCCACTCGCGTCAGCAACAGTTATGTAACTGACAGCTATACAAGTGACAGCGACTAGACTGTCCATGGAAAACTGCCCATCAGGAGAACATTCACCCTTGGAGTGACCAGCGCCTCGCGAGTGCGGGCGACAGCAGACTGCCGGAGAGCAACGCGTCGCACGCTGAGCTCACGACAAGACGACAGCACGACCAGACGACAAAAACGAAAAGGACGAAAAGGACGAAAAGAACAACAACACAGCGTCACCGCCTCCCTGAGGCGGCTCCCCCTGACAAGCCTTGCCTCACCAATAACAACCAAGGACACAGGAAAGCACCATGTCACAGGACGCCATCGCCACACGCCAGCCTGCCAGCGAAATGACACGTGCAAGCCGGTCAGTCAGCTATCTCAGCACCACCTCCGACACGCCACTGATGGGAGAAACCATCGGGGATTGCCTTGATCGCATCTGCGCGCGCTGGCCCGAGCGCGATGCCCTGATCAGTCGCCATCAGGGGCTGCGCTACACCTGGGCCGAACTGCACGCAGAGGTCGAGCGCGTGGCGCGCGGCCTGCTGGCGATGGGCATCGAGCGCGGCGACCGCGTCGGCATCTGGGCGCCCAATCGCGCCGAATGGACACTGATCCAGTACGCCACCGCCAAGATCGGCGTCGTGCTGGTCAACCTCAACCCTAGCTACCGTGGCCATGAACTGGCCTACGCCCTCAAGCAATCCGGTGCGGCGACGCTGATCTTCCAGTCTCGCTTCAAGGCGTCCGACTATGTGGCGATCCTCGAGGAGCTGTTCCCTGAGGCCAAGGACGCCCGCGGCCGTGATGGCATTCACAATAGCGCGCTGCCAGACCTCAGGCGCCTGATCTGCTTCGAGGCCGAAGATGCCCTGCCCGGCATGCTCAACTGGCAGGATGTGCTCAGCGGAGCCGATAGCGTCTGCGTCGAGACACTCAGCGAGCTGCAGGCCAGTCTGACCTTCGATGACCCGATCAATATCCAGTACACCTCCGGCACCACCGGCGCCCCCAAGGGCGCGACCCTCTCGCATCACAACATCCTAAACAACGGCTTCTTCGTCGCCGAGCGCATGAATCTCAGCGAGCACGACACGCTGGTGATGCCGGTGCCGCTCTATCACTGCTTCGGCATGGTGATGGGCAACCTGGGTTGTCTGACCCACGGCGCCGCCATCGTCTATCCGGAAGCGGGCTTCGATCCGCTGGCCACCCTGCAGGCGGTCAGCGAGGAAGGCGCCACCGCGATGTTCGGCGTGCCGACGATGTTCATCGCCGAACTCGAACACCCGCGCTTCGCCGAATTCGACCTCACCAGCCTGCGCACCGGCACCATGGCCGGCTCCATCTGCCCCATCGAGGTGATGCGCCAGGTCATCGAACGCATGCACATGCGCGAGGTCACCATCGCCTACGGCATGACCGAGACCAGCCCGGTCAGCTTGCAGACCACGCGTGAGGCGCCACTGGACAAGCGCGTCTCCACCGTCGGCACCCTGCATCCGCATCTGGAGATCAAGATCATCGACCCTGACAGCGGGCGCGTGGTGCCAGTCGGCGAGAAGGGCGAGCTGTGCACGCGAGGTTACAGCGTGATGCTGGGCTACTGGAACAACCCGGAGGCCACCGCCAAGGCCATCGACGCCGGCCGCTGGATGCATACCGGCGACCTCGCGACGCTGGATGAAGACGGCTACGTGACGATCGTGGGACGTATCAAGGACATGATCATCCGCGGTGGCGAGAACATCTACCCGCGCGAGATCGAGGACTTCCTCTACACCCACCCTGCGGTGTCGGACGTGCAGGTGATCGGCGTGCCCGATGAGCGGTATGGCGAGGAAGTGATGGCATGGGTCAAGCTCAAGGAAGGCGAGCAGCTCGATGAACCGGCGCTCAAGGCGTTCTGCCAGGGACGTATTGCTCACTTCAAGGTGCCGCGCTACATCAAGTTCGTGGAGGAATTCCCGATGACCGTGACCGGCAAGATCCAGAAGTTCAAGATGCGCGAGGCCGCGACACAAGAGCTGGGGCTGGCCAGGTGAGTACGTCACGTGAGGGGGAGGATGACACTCCCGCCGCACGCCACCTGAGCAGCGCTCGTCAGCAGGTCGCTCACTATGCGGCGAGTCATCATCATGCGGCCCTCGACGAGGCACTCGAGACGCTGATCGATGCCCACCCGAGCGGTGAACTGCCGATCATGGCACTGGCCGGGCTGGACCAACTGCATCTGGGTGGCGTGACGGGCACCCGCGAGCTGCTGGCCCTCGCCCGGCTGGAACCCCAGTCCCAGGGGCTTTCGATGCTCGAACTCGGCGCAGGCCTCGGCGGGCTGGCGCGGCATATTGCCAGCCAGTCGCGTGACACGGGCGCGGACCACCACATCACCACACTGGATCTCTCGAGCAGTCTCTGCGAGCTGGCGATTGCCCTCAACCGGGCCACCGGACTGCGCGAGTCGATTCGCGTGCTGGAGGGCGATGCCTGCTACCCCGAGCTGCACCCAGCACTCTCGGGCCGCCGCTTTGATCGCCTCTTCAGCCAGCACCTGCTGGTGCATCTGAGTGACAAGGGCGGCACGCTCACGCAATGGCACGAGCGACTCGCCCAGGATGGCTACCTCATGCTGCACGAGCCGGTGCTCAGCGTGCAGGCGCAGGCGTTTGGCGAGCGTCCTGCCCTGCCACTGCCCTGGGCGCTGTCGCCGCGCGGCGATCAGCTGGCCAGCTGCGAGGAATTGCACGAGGCGATGGCCAGCAGTGGCTTCGAGGTCGATGCCCATGTCGAGCTGACCGATCAGGTGCTGAGCTGGCAGGCACGGCGCATGCACGAGAGCACCAGCGAGCAGCCCGGTGCCTACCGTGACGACGCGCCTGCGCCCTCGCCGGCCATGCTGGCCGCTCGTGGCCTGACGCCGGAGCTGGTCTTCGGCCCCAGCTTCACCCTGATGCAACGCAACCTGATGCAGGCATTGGAAGCTGGCTGGCTGGAGGTTCATCTGTGGCGTCTGCGCAAGCGTCCTGCCAGGCAGTGAAGGGCGCGCTGGATCAGCAGACCTCACCGCAGGGATGCGGCGAGGAAAAAATTAGGAAACAGCGCTCGCAAATGACTGGCATCCGCCTGCCTCAACCGTTATTCTTGCCAGTACAGTCCCGTTCGGGGGATAAGCCGTTCGTTACCCGTCAGCATGTGGGGTAATGTGCCCGACATGGTGACCGCATTGCTTCGTGTTTCATCGATACCCACGAGTCAGTGCAACGTTTCCCGATGCTCGCGCAACGTTTCTCCGGGAATCTGTTCATCAAGGGCGTGATCTGATCAATCACTCCCAACAGCATCAAAGATTCCCTCACGGGAAAACCGAAAGGGCCTCCACTTGGAGGCCCTTTTTTTGTCTGCACGCTTCGATTCAGTCGCTCAGGTCTGCACGTTCAGGTCTGCAGGCGTCGAGCTGAAAGCTTCGCTGCGGCGCATCACGACTGCCAGCCGGCCAGCACCTCGAGGTGATCACGACGCGCCTGACCCGGTGTCACGGCCGCCAGTCGCACCCGGGAGCCCGGCACACATTGTCCGAGCCGTGCGCAGGCCAGTGGCGTCAGCGCGCCAAGGCGCGGGTAGCCGCCGATCGTCTGGCGATCATTGAGCAATATGATGGGCTGGCCATCGGCCGGCACCTGCACGGCGCCCAGCGGAATGCCCTCGGACACCATGCCCGCCCCGTCACGCTCGAGGCGCGGGCCGGTCAGGCGCACCCCCATGCGGTCGGCGCGCCCATCCACCGCCCATTCGCTGTTGAAGGCGCGATAGAGGCTGTCGCCACTGAACTCGGCGATCTGCGCCCCCACGACCAGCGGCAATTCGAGCGCCTCGCCTTCCTCGGGGGCCAGCGACTGCTGCCATGCCTGTGCCGACGCCGGCAGCTCGCGCAGCGACAGCTCATTGCGGGCAGCCGTCAGCACATCACCGCTGGCCAGCGCCCGCCCTTCCCCATCCAGCCCGCCAAGGCCGTCGCGCACCGTACTGGCGGCACTGCCCAGCACCGGGGCGACATCCAGGCCACCGGGGAAGGCCAGATAGGCGCGCAGCCCGGCGACGGGACGCTCGAACTTGAGCTGCTGCCCCGCCGTCACTGCGAAGGCCCGGCCCGGCGTGAGCGGCTCGCCATCGAGGGTCGCGGCCAGGTCTGCGCCGCACAGCGCCAGGGTGCCAGCCTGTTCGATCTTGAGCAGCAAGCCGCCGCCCATGGTGATCTCGAGGCCCGGCGCATCATGGGCGTTGCCCAGCAGCCAGTTGGCCCAGCCCAGCGACACCCAGTCCGCCGCGCCACCCTGGGTCACGCCCAGGTGACGCACGCCCAGACGGCCAGCGTCCTGCACCAGTGCCAGGGCACCGCTGCGCTCGACGCGCAGCGTCGTCTTCGTCTTCACGTCGCTCATGCGCGCTCCTCCAGCGGGGTGACATCGCCGCCCAGGCGAACGAATTCCTCTCGGCTCACGGAGACAAAGCGCACGCGGTCACCGGGCATGAAACGACTGGACGGTTCACCGGCCTCGTTGCGCCCGAACAGGGTGATGGGCGTACGGCCCAGAATGTTCCAGCCACCGGGAGAGCGTGACGGGTAGATGGCGGCCTGACGGTCAGCGATACCGACGCTGCCGGGGGCGATCTTCTGGCGCGGCGTCTTGAGGCGCGGTGTGGTCAGCGCCTCTTCCAGCACGCCCATGAAGGCGAAACCGGGCGCGAAGCCGAGGGCGAACACGCAGTAGTCATGCGCCCCGTGACGCTCGATCAGCGCCTCGACACTGATGCCCAGCCGCGCGGCGATCGATGCCAGCTCCGGCCCGACACTGTCGTCATACCAGACGGGCACTTCATGCAGCTGGCCCTGCTGGCCACTGCCCGGCGCGAGATCCGCCAGCGCAGCCTGGATACGGGCACGCGCCTCGCCTTCTTCCAGCGCGGCCACATCGTAGTGCAGCAGCAGCGTGGTGTAGGACGGCACCAGATCGACCAGCGCCGCGCCGAAGGCTTCACGCAGCGCACTGTCGGCGGCCAGCACCCAGGCCATGTTGGATTCCTCGATGCGATCGAACAGCCGGATGATCAGCGAGTCCATGCCGACGGTCTCGAGGCGCAGCTGCGGTGACGTGCCACGGCCGTGGCTGTCAGCCCCCGCCATCAGGCACCCGCCAACGTATCGAAGGCTTCACGGATGGCGCGCACCGCGGCCACGGACTCGGCGTTGTCACCGTGCACGCACAGCGTATCGGCGGACAGCACCAGGTCACCGCCGCTGCTGTCGGTCAGCGCTTCACCACGTGCCAGCGTCACGGACTGGGCGATGATCACCTCGCTGTCATGATGCACGGCGCCCGGCTCACGGCGCGAGACCAGGTGGCCGCGTGAATCGTAGGCACGGTCGGCGAAGGCCTCGAACCACAGCGTGATGCCCATCTCGTCGGCCAGCGCCTGCATCGGCGCGGGGTTGGCGGTCGCCATCACCATCAGCGGCAGGCTGGCGTCATAGCGCACCACGGCCTGCATGACGGCGCGCAGCAGCGTCGGGTCGGCGGCCATGTCGTTGTAGAGCGCGCCATGCGGCTTCACGTACTGGACACGAGTGCCCTCGGCGCGACAGATGCCATCCAGCGCGCCAATCTGATAGAGCAGCATGTCCTCGACTTCGGCAGGCGAACACGCCATCGAGCGACGGCCGAAGCCTTGCAGGTCCGGGTAGGCCGGGTGCGCGCCGATGCGCACGTCATGCTTGACCGCCAGACGCACGGTGCGGCGCATGATGGTGGGGTCGGAGGCGTGGAAACCACAGGCGATGTTGGCGCAGTCGACGAAGGGCATGACCTCTTCATCCAGACCGATCTTCCAGTTGCCGAAGCTTTCGCCCATATCGCAGTTGAGCAGGGGGAGGGAGGGAGCAGAGCGGGACATAGCAAAACCTCACAGGTCAGATCTTGTGTGTTGTTATGCCTCCACTCTATGTAAGGGGCCGCCTTGGTATCCAATCGTATTTTATGATTCGTCATATCGGTGAAATCTTTCATCATCTTGCGCCATGAAAGCACCGGCCGTGTATCGCTTGCCCGACAGAGCGCGTCATGCTTGTGTCTTGGGCGAGCCGAGCGGTGATTTCAGGGCCTGTCACCCCGCCCACCGCTGGTCTGAAGTCATTCCTTGCTCAGCCGAATCCCCAACAACAACAGGAGTTTCACCATGGCCGTCAGCGATCCGTTCCACCTCGCCATCCAGGTCCGCGATATCGCCGAGGCACGCCGCTTCTATGGCGAGTTTCTGGGCTGCCCCGAGGGCCGCTCGTCCGACAGCTGGGTCGATTTCGATCTCTATGGCCACCAGTTCGTCTGCCACCTGAACCCGGCGCTGGCCGACCCGGCAAGCGCCGTCGCTCAGCACCGCAATCCGGTCGATGGCCATGGCGTGCCGGTGCCGCACTTCGGCGTGGTGCTGGAGATGGACGCCTGGCAGGCACTGGCGGACCGCCTCATCGCCGAGGGCGTCACCTTCGAGATCGAGCCCCATATCCGCTTCAAGGGCGAACCCGGCGAACAGGCAACGATGTTCTTCCTCGACCCCACCGGCAATGCGCTGGAATTCAAGGCCTTCAAGGACCGCGAGAGCCAGCTGTTTCGCAAATGACGTAAGCGACCCGCGCAAGCGAATGAGCCCACGCCCGGCCTGACGCGGGCCATGCCCCGTGATGAAAGCTGACGCCCCGCGCCGCATGCGGCAAGATGGGCGGTCTTCACGATTCATCACGGGGCATCTGCCATGTTCGACTTCAAGGAACTCGAGGCCTTCGTCTGGGTGGTCCGGCTTGGCTCGTTCCGCAAGGGCGCGACCAAGCTTCACCTGACCCAGCCCTCCATCTCGGACCGCATCAACCGCCTGGAAGCCACCGTCGGCGAATCCCTGCTGGAACGCGCCACCCGCCCCATCCAGCCCACCCTGCGCGGGCGAGAGTTCTTCGCCCACGCCGAGCGCCTGCTCAGTGGCCGCGACGAAGCCATGCGCCTGTTTCAGGAAGAAGGCGCCTTCTCAGGCACGCTGCGTCTGGGCGTGATCGAGACCATCGCCAACAGCTGGTTCCCCGCCTTCATGCGCCAGCTGGCCGAACGCTATCCCAAGCTGACGCTGGAAATGACCGTCGATATCTCGCCCTCTCTGCATCAGCGTCTGGCCGACAATGATCTCGACATGCTGTTCGCGATGGACAGCGCCGCCATGGGGCCCTACGCCACCCAGACTCCGCTGTGCACCTTCGAGATGGGCATGTTCGCCTCACCGGCCCTCGCCGAGCAGCTGGCCGAGGATGGCGAGCGCTTCGCCTCCACGCCATTCATCTCCTTCAGCAAGCAGGCGCGCCCCTATACCGAGCTGGTCAGCTATCTGTCGGACCGGGGCATCACCCAGCCCAAGGTGCACTGCACCAGCACCCTGATGACCATCCTGCGCATGAGCAGCGAAGGGCTCGGCATCGGCGTACTGCCGGTCGCTACGGTGGAGGATGTCATCAGCCACGGCGAACTGGTGCGCCTGCCACTGAAGACCCCGCTGCCCCCGATGATCTATGAAGCCATCTGGCGCAATGCCAACTACCCCGATTTCTGTGCCAGCGTGGCACGCCTCGGCTGCCAATGTGCCGAGACCTACTCGCAGCAACACGCGCATTCCACTCCCTGATCAGACCGCCTGTCATGCGCTGAGTCAGGGTTGATCGCGCCCCGCTCCGCATCAGGTCAGCATCAGACCAAGGTCTAACAATATCGCCAAAGGCTTTCATGCAACGACACTATGAAAGATTTCATCGATACTGCGAATCAGAATTAACGATTGGACGGGATGGCCCGTCGCTTGAAGAATGAAATTGTCTGCCGACAACATTCAATAATAATGAGGAACAAGACATGCGTAAGCCCAACGATTCCCTCACTCGCAAGACCCCGACAGTCAAGTCCTTCGCCTGGCTGGCGACAGTGGGTGCCCTGGCCTTCAGTGGCTCGGCACTCGCGGCACAGTGGAACCTCGCCACTCCGTATGGCGATGCCAGCTTCCACACCAAGAACACCAAGCAGTTCGCCGAGGAAGTCACCGAGGCCACCGATGGCGAGCTGACCGTGACCGTGCACAGCGGCGGTTCCCTGATCTCCCACGGCGAGATCAAGCCTTCCGTGCGTCGCGGCACCGTCCAGGCCGGTGAAATCTTCCTGTCGATTCTCTCCAACGAATCGCCGGTCTACGAGCTGGACACCCTGCCGGGTGTCGCCTCCAGCTACGAAGAAGCCTTCGCCCTCTGGCAGGCCTCCAAGCCGGACATCACCCAGCTGTTCGCCCAGGAAGGCCTGATGCCGCTGTACGCGGTCGCCTGGCCGGCCCAGGGCATCTACACCGACTTCGACCTGACCGACGTCTCCCAGCTCAAGGGCCTGCGTATCCGCGCGCCCAACATCAACACCCAGCGCTTCGTCGAGAACGTCGGCGGCAAGCCCACCGAGACCGAAGAAGCCGACATCCCCACCGCCTTCAGCACCGGTCGTGTCGATGCGATGATCACCTCCAGCTCCACCGGCAAGTCCATGTCGGCCTGGGATTACATCAAGCACTACAACGACGCCAAGCTGTGGCTGCCGAAGAATATCGTCTTCGTCAACAAGCGTGCCTTCGATCGCCTCGACGAGAGTACTCAGCAAGCCGTGCTCGATGCCGCCAAGGCCGCCGAGACCCGCGGCTGGGAAGCCAGCAAGGCCGATGCCGCCGAGAGCGCCAAGGTGCTGACCGAGAATGGCTTCACCATCACGGAGCCCGACGCCAAGCTGGCGGAAGACTTGAAGGCCGCCGGTGACAAGCTGTTCCAGGACTGGAAGTCGCGTGCCGGTGAAGAAGGCCAGCAGCTGCTCGAGCGCTACCGCGCAGACCTGGATGCCTGAGATCCGCTCGCAAGCCCGACTGCCCGGCGCTGAATGCTGGACATGTGGCCAAGCGCATCGACCGTGCACTGCCTGAGCAGCGTCTGAGCATTGCCTGAGCGCTGCAGATGTCCTGACTGACCCCAGCTGCAGCGTTGCTATCCCGCCACGCGGTACGCCACTCGAGACTCCGACACCTGCCGCCCGCCGGCAGGTGACCCACGGACAAGCCTGTGTGCAGCATCGCGTGGCCACCCTCACCTTCCCTGTGAGCGCCCGTCATGACCTATTTCTTCGACAGACTCTATCGCCTCGGCGCGTGGGGTGCGGCGGCCTGCATGCTGCTGATCTGCACCCTCGTCAGCCTGCAAGTCTTCCTGCGCCTGATCGACGCCATCATGGTGATGTTCGGCGCCGAGCGTCTCGGCTTCGAGATCTCCGGCGTGTCGGAAATGGCTGCCTTCCTGCTGGTCGGCGCCACCTTCCTGAGCCTCGCCTACACCTTCACGCATCACGCCCATATCCGCGTGACGCTGGTCATCAACCGCCTGCCGGCCGCCGTGCGCGTGTGGATCGAAAGCCTCGCGCTGCTGATCGCACTCGGCCTGAGCGTGTTGATCACCCATGAACTGGTACTGCTGGTCGGCGAGAGCCTCGAGTACCACGACATCTCCTCCGGCCTGCTGGCGCTGCCGCTGTGGATTCCGCAGAGCGTGCTGGTCGCCGGTACCGGCCTGCTGTGCCTGGCGATTCTCGAGACCCTGATCGCCACGCTGCGCACCGCCTTCACCGCGCCCTCAAGCTACGTGGCGCCCGAGCCCGAAGACGGAGCCGAATGACATGCTGACACTCATCCTCGTCACTCTGCTGGCCCTCGCCTTGCTGCTCGGCAGCGGCGTGTGGGTCGCCTTCTCGCTGATCGGCACCGGCTGGATCGTGCTGACCTTCTTCTCCACCTTCGAGACCGGCCCGATCCTGGCCTCCGATTTCTGGGGTGCCAGCTACGGCTGGGACCTGACCGCCCTGCCGATGTTCGTGTGGATGGGCGAGATCCTGTTTCGCTCGGGACTGGCCGACAACATGTTCCGCGCCCTGGCGCCGTGGCTCAATCGCCTGCCCGGCCGTCTGCTGCACTCCAACATCATCGGCAGCGGTCTGTTCGCCGCCGTGTGCGGCTCCTCCGCCGCTACCTGCGCCACCGTCGGCAAGATGACACTGCCGGAACTTGAGCGCCGCGGCTACGACAGCAATCTGGCCATCGGTACCCTCGCCAGTGCCTCGACCCTCGGCCTGCTGATTCCGCCGTCGATCATGATGATCGTCTATGGCGTGGTCACCGAGCAGTCCATCTCGCGTCTGTTCATCGCCGGTGTCCTGCCGGGCATGCTGCTGCTGGCCCTGTTCATGGGCTACCTGGCGATCTGGTCGAAGGTCGTCGGTGAGCCGCAGGGCCGTGCCGGCCATGACGAGCCGCACATGGGCTTCATGGCCAAGCTGCGCAACAGCGCCCAGCTGATTCCGCTGCTGGCCCTGATCGGCGGCATTCTCGGCAGCATCTACGGTGGTCTGGCGTCACCCACCGAAGCGGCCGCGGTCGGCGTGGTACTGTCGCTGATCATCGCGCGCCTCAACGGCCACATGACCGCCGCCACCTTCAAGGAATCGCTGTTCGCGGCGCTGCGCACCTCGTGCATGATCGCCTTCATCATCGCCGGTGCCTCCTTCCTGTCCTCCGCGATGAGCTTCACCCAGATTCCGATGCAGCTGGCCGAAGGCATCGCCACCCTGGGGCTGTCCCCGACCATGCTGCTGGTGGTGCTGACGCTATTCCTGCTGATTCTGGGCTGCTTCCTTGACGGTATCTCGCTGATCCTGCTGGTGACCTCCATCATCATGCCGGTCATCGAAGCCGCCGGTTTCGACCTGATCTGGTTCGGTATCTACCTGATCATCGTGGTCGAGATGTCGCAGATCACCCCGCCGGTCGGCTTCAACCTGTTCGTGATCCAGAGCCTGACCGGCAAGGACATCATCACCATCACCAAGGCGACACTGCCGTTCTTCCTGCTGATGATCTTCTCCATCGTGCTGATGCACGTCTTCCCGGAGATCGTGCTCTATCTTCCGCAGGCCATGAACAACTGATCAGGTGACACAATGCCATGGATGGCAGCTGGTAGCGCTTCCAGACTCGGGAACCGCAGCTGTCGGCACCTCTATCGGTCGCCCCTTGTCTCAGGGGCACCGAGCGTCACGGCAGACATACGGTGACGTGCTTGCAGACCTCCCCACGGGGAGGTCTTTTTTATGCCGCCTGCCTGGCACCTGCCGCTCGCCGCACGCCGCTTACAGAGCACCGCGACTGAAAGCATCGAGACGCAAAGCACCGTCCTCGCACACAGCCCAGCCCCATACAGCTCAGCTCAGATCGGCACACGGACACGGACACGCACACGAAAAAGCCGCCCCTTCCTTGCCGTGAGGCAGAAAGGGGCGGCTTTTTCGTCAACCGACAGGCGAGGCTAGATCAGGACAGATGATCTGCCGGGGCGCTGGCCGGGGTGTCGATCATCGTGTGACCTTTGCCACCGCCACCATGCCCACCATAGCCGTGGCCATGATCGAACAGACCACAACCACTCAGGGCCAGAGTCGCCGCGACCAGTGCAATCGGAAACAGATTTTTGATACGCATGAATCTCTCCTTCAAAGGGGGTAGAGGCTGCTGCACGTTCGAGCCGTCCAGGACTGCCCGGCGCTGTCTGCAAGCGCTGTCAGAAAGCCCTTACTTTCCCCTTCACATTACGCTGATCGACGACCAACGTTAAACCTTCGCAGCAGCCTTCCTTTTTTACTGCACGCCTTGTACAGGAGTTGCGACATGATTGTCGTGTAATGTACTCCGCCGTTTTTCCAGCTCAGCGAGCCTTCAGCCCGCGCATATGGGCAGGTATCACCAGACGCTCGAACAGCTCGAACAGCAGCTCGGCGCAGATGGCCAGCAATGCCGCGGGAATCGCCCCGTAAAGCACCAGATCATAGTCATTGAGCGAAAGCCCGGTGACGATCGGCTCACCCAGCCCCCCGGCGCCGATGAAGGCTGCCAGCGTCGCGGTACCGATGTTGATGATGGCGGCGGTCTTGATGCCGGTGAGCAGATTGGGCGTCGCCAGCGGCAGGATGACATGACGCAGCTGCTCACGACGCGTCAAGCCCATGCCACGTGCCACCTTGACCAGCAACGGGTCCACCGTCAGCAGCGCGGTGATCGCCGCACGGATGATCGGCAGCAAGGAGTAGACGAACAGCGCGATCACCGCCGGCACCACCCCGATGCCGAACAGCGGAATCATCAGTGCCAGCAGCGCGATGGAAGGGATGGTCTGCAGCAGGCCGGTGACGTAGAGCACCACCCGCGAGACCTTCGGATTGCGATAGACCAGCAAGGACAGCGGCAGGCCGACCAGGCAGGCCAGCAGCAGCGCCGACAGCGTCAACTGCAGATGCTCGATCAGATTGGTGCCCAGCTTGTCCCACTTGGCGCCGCTGACTTCGCGCTGCTCGGTGGTGATGCCCTGCTCCTGAATGAAGCGGCTGGCGACCTGGGCGAAGCTCTGCTCCTCGGTGGAGACCTCGGCATTCAGCGCCTGCATGCTGTCTTCATCGAGACTCCCCGCCAACTGGTTGAGCGCCGCAACGGCTTTCTCCGGCAAGGCGGCATTCACGAAGGGCACCGCCAGATATTCGGGGAAGTAGCCCTTGTCATCGTCGAGCAGCACGAAGTCGAAGCGTTGGATATCCCCCTCGGTGGAGTAGGCATCGGTGGCGTCGATCTTGCTCTCGCGCAGCGCCTGATAGGCGATGCCGTGCTCGATGCCACGCGGCACCTGGGAAAGCCCGTATTCCGCCGCCAGTCCCGGCCAGCCATCCGGACGCTTGATGAACTCATGCGACATCGCGACGGACAGCTCCGGGTGATCAGCCATATCGCCGATGGTACTGATGCCCAGCGACTCGGCCTGATCGCGGCGCATGCTGACGGCATAGGTATTGTTGAAGCCCAGCGGCTCGAGCACGCGCAGGCCCTGCTCGCGGCTCAGCTCATCAAGCGTCTCGAGCGGAGGCACGTCATCCAGCTTGAGAATGGCGTGGGCCAGGGTGCCGGTGTATTCGGGATAGACATCCAGCTCGCCTTCCGCCAGCCCCTGATAGGTGATGATGGTCTGGCCCAGCCCCAGACGGCGCTCGACCGTGAAGCCGGCGTCCTCCAGCACCTGTGCGAATATCTCGCCCAGCAGATGGCCTTCACGGTCAGCCTTGGAGCCGACCACGATCGGCTTGTCCTCGGGCCATGCCGCGGCTTGCTCTTCCGCGCTGGCAAGCGGGCTGCTCACCAGCGCCCCTAGACTGGCAAGCGCCAGGCCGGCGACCATCAGCGCACCGGACAGCCCGCGGCGCGAGCATTGCAGGACGGAAGTCGTCATCAGCGTCTTCATGCGCGTGCCTCCAGCAGTCGGGCCACGCGCTCATCCGCTGGCGCCGTGGTGATGGTGTCGGGACTGGCGGCCTGCAGCACCACGCCGGGCGCCATCACCACCATGTGATCAGCCAGGCTCAGCGCCTCGTTCATGTCGTGGGTGACCATCACCACGCTGCGCGGCTCCTCCTGCTGCATGCGCTGGAACTGGGCATGCACCTCGATGCGCGTGATCGGATCGACGGCCGAGAAGGCCTCATCGAGCAGCAGCAACGGTGGCTCCAGCATCATGGCGCGACACAGCCCGACGCGCTGGGCCTGACCACCGGAAATCTCGTGGGGATAGCGGGTCAACAGCGCCATGTCGAGATCCATCATCTGGAACAGACGCGCGATGCGTGACTTGACGCGCTCGTCGCTCCAGCCTTCGCGGTCAGCGAGAATGGCGACGTTGTCGCGCACGCTCAGATGGGGAAAGAGGCCGATCTGCTGGACGGCATAGCCGATGCGGCGACGCATGGCTGGCAGGTTGGCGTAATCGACGGCGGCGCCGAATACCTTCACCTCACCTTCATCCGGGCGGATCAGGCCGTTGATCAGCTGCAGCAGGGTCGATTTGCCACACCCGCTGGCACCGACCAGGGCGGTGATGCGATCACGCGGTAGTTCAAGATCAATGCCTTCAAACAGGCGCTGACCGGCAAAGCCCTTGTGCAGGCCGCTGAAGCGGACTGCCGGGGCGGTGTCATCACTCATCGAGTAGGTCCTTCTAGGCAGGTGAGCATGAGTCTTGAATGGCGGAAAGCGCTGGCGAGTCGGCGCACTTGCACACCAAAGAGTGCCGGTGACACCAGGCAGGTGACGGGAATGCTCCCCACTGACGCCCTCACGGCTTCCTCAATCAACAGTGACTACAGCGTCTCAGCTTATCAAGTCACCCCGGCGATGCCGGAGCAATTTCGTTTCTGAACTGACTTTCTCTCCCTGACGTCATTCAACTGCGTTACTCGACCTGGCGCTCCCCCTCGAGTCCCCTTCAGGCCCCCTGTTACAGGTCCTGCGACCTTGGTCAAAGCGCTGCATAATGACCTTTACGTTAACGTCAACTTTGACCTAGAGTAATCCCATCACACGCCAAGGCGGCCCATGGCGGGCGGACTTGATAAGCCGGTCGCGACAGACCGTTTGCCATCAGGTCATCACAGCCCCTGGTGGACCTTGCTCATCGCGCTTCACCGATCTACAGGATGCCAGATCATGCACAGCCTCTATTCACCGCTGGATTTCGGACTCGACGAGACACACACCCTGCTGCGTGAGCAGGTCAACGCCTTTGCCCGCGACGAGATCGCCCCGCGCGCCGCCGAGATCGATGCCAGCAATGCCTTCCCCGATGACCTGTGGCAGAAATTCGGCGACATGGGCCTGCTCGGCATCACCGTGCCCGACGAGGACGGCGGCAGCGGCATGGGCTACCTGGCGCACTGCATCGCGATGGAGGAGATCTCGCGTGCCAGCGCCTCGGTGGCACTCTCCTACGGCGCGCATTCCAACCTGTGCGTGAATCAGATCAAGCTCAACGGCACCGCCGAGCAGAAGACACGCTACCTGCCGAAGCTGATGAGCGGCGAGCATGTCGGCGCGCTGGCGATGTCCGAACCCGGCGCCGGCTCTGACGTGGTCTCGATGCAGCTCAAGGCCGAACTGCGCGGCGATCACTACGTGCTCAACGGCAACAAGATGTGGATCACCAACGGTCCGGATGCCCACACCCTGGTGGTCTATGCGAAGACCGACCCGGACGCCGGCTCGAAGGGCATCACCGCCTTCATCATCGAGCGTGACTTCCCCGGTTTCTCCACCGCCCAGAAGCTCGACAAGCTCGGCATGCGCGGCTCCAACACCTGCGAGCTGGTCTTCCAGGATTGCCAGGTGCCGGTGGAGAACGTGCTGGGTGAGGTCAATCGTGGCGTTAAGGTCCTGATGAGCGGCCTGGACTACGAGCGCACCGTACTGGCCGCCGGCCCCATCGGCATCATGCAGGCGTGCATGGATATCGTGGTGCCCTACCTGCACGAGCGTCGTCAGTTCGGCCAGGCCATCGGTGAATTCCAGCTGGTGCAGGGCAAGGTCGCCGACATGTACACCACGCTCAATGCCTGTCGCGCCTATCTTTATGCGGTCGCCAATGCCTGTGATCGCGGCCAGACCTCACGCAAGGACGCCGCGGGCGTGATTCTCTACTGCGCCGAGAAGGCCACCCAGATGGCACTGGATGCCATCCAGCTGCTCGGCGGCAACGGCTACATCAACGAGTACGCCACCGGGCGTCTGTTGCGCGACGCCAAGCTTTACGAGATCGGCGCCGGCACCAGCGAGATCCGCCGCATGCTGATCGGCCGTGAACTGTTCAACGAGAGCGCCTGATACGTCTCGTCATCCCCTACTCTTTTCGTACCTCTTCGCCGCTGGAGCTTGCCCGATGGCCATACTGACCTCCCTGATCAATCCGCGCAGTGACCAGTTCCGCACCAATGAAGCGGCGATGCAGGCCGAGGTCGATCGCCTGCACCAGCTGCTGGAGATCGTCGCGGCCGGTGGCGGTGACAAGGCGCGTGAGCGTCACGAGTCGCGCGGCAAGCTGTTCGTGCGCGAACGCATCGACCACCTGATCGATGAAGGCTCGCCCTTCCTCGAACTTTCTGCGCTGGCGGCCCACGACGTCTACGACAGTCCCGTCCCCGGCGCGGGCCTGGTCACCGGCATCGGCCGCGTCAGCGGTGTGGAGTGCGTCATCGTCGCCAACGACGCCACCGTCAAGGGCGGCACCTACTTCCCGATGACGGCCAAGAAGCATCTGCGCGCCCAGGAAATCGCCCGCAAGCATCGCCTGCCCTGCCTCTACCTAGTCGATTCCGGCGGCGCGCATCTGCCCCACCAGGACGAGGTCTTCCCGGACCGCGACCACTTCGGCCGCATCTTCTACAACCAGGCCACGCTGTCCGCCGAGGGTATCCCGCAGATCGCCGTGGTGATGGGGTCATGCACCGCAGGCGGCGCCTACGTGCCGGCGATGGCGGACGAATCCATCATCGTGCGCGAGCAAGGCACCATCTTCCTGGCGGGGCCGCCGCTGGTGAAGGCCGCCACCGGTGAGGACATCAGCGCCGAGGCGCTGGGCGGCGCCGAGGTCCATTGCAAGATCAGCGGCGTGGCCGACCATCTGGCCGACAATGACGCCCATGCCCTGCAGCTGGCTCGCCGCGCCGTGTCGCGCCTCAACTGGCAACGCAAGGGCCAGCTCGCCCTGCGTGAATCGCGTCCGCCACGCCTGGACCCGCAGGAGCTCTACGGCATCGTCGGCACCGATCTCAAGAAACCCTACGACGTGCGCGAAGTGATCGGCCGCCTGGTGGATGACTCGGACTTCGACGAATTCAAGCGCGAGTACGGCGAGACGCTGGTCACCGGCTTCGCGCATCTGCATGGCCATCCGGTCGGCATTCTCGCCAACAATGGCGTGCTGTTCTCGGAAAGCGCTCTCAAGGGCGCGCACTTCATCGAGCTATGCACCCAGCGCCGGATTCCGCTGATCTTTCTGCAGAACATCACCGGCTTCATGGTCGGCTCGCTCTACGAGCACGAAGGCATCGCCAAGCACGGCGCCAAGCTGGTGGCGGCGGTGGCCTGCGCCAGGGTGCCCAAGTTCACGGTGCTGATCGGTGGCAGTTTCGGCGCGGGCAACTACGGCATGTGCGGGCGCGCCTATGACCCCAATCTGCTGTTCATGTGGCCCAACTCACGCATCTCGGTGATGGGCGGCGAGCAGGCTGCCAACGTGCTGGCACAGGTCAAGCGCGACCAGCATGCCCGCGAGGGGCGCGAGTGGCCCGCCGAGGAAGAGGAGGCCTTCAAGGCGCCTGTGCGCGAGCAGTATGAGCGTCAGGGCCATCCGACCTACGCCAGTGCGCGCCTGTGGGATGACGGCGTGATCGACCCACTGCAGACCCGCGACATCCTGGGGCTGTCCCTGGCCGCGGCCATGAATGCCGAGATCGAGGAAAGTCGCTTCGGTGTGCTTCGCATGTAACCAGGCAAACACCGTGGCAATCCTTGTAGCCCGCACTGAATGCCATCAGTCATCTTTAAGCTAACAGAATGGAAGAAAGTGCGATGACAGAGCCTCGCCAATCAAGTCGCCTCGAGATAGATCAACACGGCGTCGCCCGCCTCACTCTGCTGCGCCCCGAGGTGCACAACGCCTTCGATGATCTGCTGATCGCAGAGCTGAACCAGCACCTGGAGAGCCTGCACACCAGGACGAGCCGCGACGAGGTGCGTGTGGTGGTACTGGCCTCCGAGGGCAAGAGCTTCTCGGCCGGCGCCGACCTCAAGTGGATGCAGCGCATGGTCGAATATTCGCTGGAGGATAACCTCGCCGACTCACGCGAGCTTGCGCGACTGATGCAGCTGCTCGATGGGCTGCCATGCCCCAGCGTGTGTCGTGTCCAGGGCGCCACCTTCGGCGGGGCCGTCGGTCTGGCGGCCTGCTGCGACATCGTGATTGCCGCCGAGCGTGCGCGCTTCTGTCTTTCCGAAGTGCGCATCGGCCTGGCGCCGGCGGCCATCAGCCCGTACGTGCAGCGCGCCATCGGCTCACGCCAGATGCGCCGTTATGCCCTCAGCGCCGAGGTGATCGACAGTGCCACCGCGCAGCGCATCGGCCTGGTCCACGAGACCTGCCCCGATGAGCTGCTGGAGGCGCGTGTCACGGAGATGGTTCAGACCCTGCTGGCCACCTCGCCTGCCGCCAGTCGCGCCACCAAGGCGCTGCTCAGCGAGGTGGCTCAGGCACCTGACAGTGCCGCGACCCGTGAACGCTGCTGCGAGGTGATCAGCCAGCTGCGCGTCAGCGAGCAGGGCCAGGCCGGCCTGGCCGCCTTCTTCGCCGGCACGCCGGCGCCCTGGGTGCCGACCGAGAACCAAACAACCGAGACGCCGAAATCCTCGTGATCACCAGAGGCCTGAAGCCGCTGACGGCATGTCGACGCTCTCGGCACTGGTCATCACTCTTGGTCATCAATCTCAGACATTCACCTCGGCCATGCCTGCCGGATTTTTTCATAAGAGCTTTTCTCTTCCTGATTTCCCTAGCCACCTTCGCCACAGGACGCTTGCCATGAACGCCAACCGCGAGACAGACCAGACCCTCCCCGCCGGTTGCGGCGAGATCCGCAAGCTGCTGGTCGCCAACCGGGGTGAGATCGCCGTACGCGTGATGCGCACCGCTCGCGCGATGGGCATCCAGACAGTGGCGGTCTACTCCGATGCCGACGCCGACGCCCTGCATGTGCGCGAGGCCGACGAGGCCGTGCGCCTTGGCCCCGCCAGCGCCCGCGAAAGCTATCTGGATATCGACAAGGTGATCGCTGCCGCGCGCAAAAGCGGTGCCGATGCCGTGCATCCCGGATATGGCTTCCTGTCCGAGAACGCCGCCTTCGTCAGCGCGCTGGCCGAGGCCGGCATCATCTTCGTCGGCCCGCCCCAGAGCGCGATCGCCGACATGGGCGACAAGTCCGCCGCCAAGATGCGCATGCAGGCGGCCAACGTGCCGCTGGTGCCCGGCTACCACGGTGAGGACCAGCAGGATGCGCTGCTGCAGGCCGAAGCGGACCGCATGGGCTATCCGGTGCTGATCAAGGCGTGTGCCGGTGGCGGCGGCAAGGGCATGCGCGTGGTCGAGAGCAGCGACGAATTCGCGGCGGCGCTGGCCAGCTGTCGGCGTGAGTCCCGCGCCGCCTTCGGCGATGAGCGCATGCTGATCGAGAAATACCTGACCCGGCCGCGCCACGTCGAAGTCCAGGTGTTCTGCGACAGCTACGGCAGTGGAGTCTATCTGTTCGAGCGCGATTGCAGTGTCCAGCGTCGCCACCAGAAGGTGCTGGAAGAAGCCCCCGCGCCGGGACTGACGCCGTCGCTGCGCCGTGAGATGGGCGAGGCCGCCGTGCGGGCAGCGCGCGAGATCGGCTATGTCGGTGCCGGCACCATCGAGTTTCTGCTCGACGCGCCGCAGCCGGGCAGCGAAAGCCACGGCGCCTTCTACTTCATGGAGATGAACACCCGCCTGCAGGTCGAGCACCCGGTCACCGAGATGATCACCGGCGAAGACCTCGTCGAATGGCAACTGCGCATCGCGCGGGGTGAACGCCTGCCGCGCCAGCAGGATGAGCTGACATTGACCGGCCACAGCTTCGAGGCGCGCCTCTACGCCGAAGACCCGGACAACGACTTCCTGCCCGCCACCGGTATGCTGGAACGCTTCCGGCTGGATCTGGCAGGGGGCGGACTGACCGCCCGGCAGGTACGTCTGGACAGCGGCGTCGCCGAGGGCGATGAAGTCTCGATGCATTACGACCCGATGCTGGCCAAGCTGATCAGCTACGGGCCGACTCGCGAACAGGCGCTCGAGATACTGCTGCGCGCGCTGGCAGCGCTGGAAGTGCGTGGCGTCACCACCAACCGCGCCTTCCTGTCCCGCCTGGCGGGCCATCCTGACTTCCGCGCCGCCGAGCTGGATACCCGCTTCATCGAGCGCCATCACGACAGCCTGTTCCCCAGCGCGACGCTGGATCATGACAGCCTCGCGGCCAGTGCCTTGCTGGCGCTCTCGCGCCTGAATGAGCAAGCCAATCACGCATCGCCAGCGAGTCGCACATCACATTCGCGCCAGCCCTGCGCCAGCCCATGGGAGCGCCGCGATGGCTGGCGCAATGGCCTGCCACACCAGGTGCGCCTGGCGCTGTGTCTGCCCGCTGACGCCGATACCGATGAGCGCAGCGACAAGGTGGCGCATATCATCGCGCGTCGCCCCGTAGCGTATGCCTCCATGGCGAATACGCACACGGCGGGTACCTCATCCGGGAGTGATTCGCACGGCGACTGGCAGCTTGAAGTGACCACTCACTGCGGCGAAGATAGACAGACCACACACCATCTCGGTCGGCTCACTCGCCTTGAAGGCAACGCCATCGCCGTGACGCTGGATGGCCATCGTCGTCGCTTCCAGGCAAGCCACGCGCCGGCCCGCGGCGGTGAAGTGCTGGTGCTGTCGTCAGCGCAGCACAGCCAGTCCGGCAGCACTCCACAGGGGGAATCACGCCTGCTGTGGCGGCGTGCCGATGCCGTGGACCACGCGCGCCACGAGACCCAGGCAACCCTGAATGCGCCGATGAATGGCACCGTGGTCGCGCAGCTGGTCGCGCCGGGCAGCCATGTCCCGCGGGGCACGCCCCTGATGGTGATGGAGGCGATGAAGATGGAGCACACCCTCAACGCCCCCGCCGATGGAGAGGTCGCCCAGTTCCACTTCTCGGCCGGTGACAGCGTGGTTCAGGGCGATGTGCTGCTCGAATTCACGGCCGCGCAGGTCGAGTCGGACAAGGAGTAGTCAGCATGCACTTTCCCCGCAAGGTACGCATCGTCGAGGTGGGGGCACGCGACGGACTGCAGAACGAGTCGGTGCCCGTCGCGACTGCCACCAAGCTTGAGTTGATCCGGCGTCTGAGCGACAGCGGTCTTGCGCATGTCGAGGCCGCCAGCTTCGTCTCGCCCAGGTGGGTGCCGCAGATGGCCGATCACCGCGAGATCATGCTGGCGCTGCGCGACAGTTCCGCCAAGTCAACAACCATCGAGTCAACAACCACCAAGTCAACAACCACCAGGTCAGCGACCACTTACTCCGCTCTCACACCCAACATGAAGGGGCTTGAGGCGGCGCTTGAGTGTGGTGTGCGCGAGGTGGCCGTGTTCGGCTCGGCCAGCGAGTCATTCTCGCAGCGCAACATCAACTGCTCGATCGCCGAGTCGCTTGCGCGCTTTGAGCCGGTGATGGAACACGCCCTCAAGGCCGGTGTGCGTGTGCGCGGCTATGTGTCCTGCGTGCTCGGCTGCCCCTATGAAGGCGAAATAGCCCCCGCCGAGGTGGCCGCCGTCGCTCGCGAGCTCAAGGCCATGGGCTGCTACGAGGTCTCGCTTGGCGACACCATCGGCGTCGGCACGCCGCTCAAGGCCAAGCACATGCTGGAGCAGGTCAGTCGCGAGGTGCCGATCACGCAGCTCGCCGCCCACTTCCACGACACCTACGGCCAGGCGCTCGCCAACCTCTACGCCGTGCTGGAAGAAGGCATCGCGGTGATCGACAGTTCGGTGGCGGGCCTGGGCGGCTGCCCCTACGCCAAGGGCGCCTCGGGCAATGTCGCCAGTGAAGACGTGCTCTATCTGCTTGAGGGCATGGGCATCGAGACGGGGGTGGATCTGGCAGCGCTGGCCCGCACCGGTGACTGGATCAGCCGTGAGCTTGGGCGGCCGAATGGTTCACGCGTCGGCCAGGCGCTGATGGCCAGTGACTGATGACCAAGGCTGAGGGCGATTGGATCGAGGCACTGCCAAGCGAGGGCGCAATGGCGCGCGCTGATTGCGACCAAGGGCCGCACTGGATGGTCGCTGTCATGGAATCGGTGTAGGCTTGCCGCCATTCGCGCACCGCTTGAGCCCGATGCGCGCCTTCCAACACCATGTCTCTGCCTGAATCTTCGCCCGCCTTCTGAGCAGGTGAAGCGCGAGACAGCTTTCAGGACACCGTGATGAGCGCCCTCCCGAACTGCCCGGCCTGCAATTCCGAATTCACCTACGACGACGGCATGCAGTACGTCTGCCCTGAATGTGCCCATGAGTGGTCCAAGGAAGCCGCCGTCGAGGAAGCCGGCCCGGTATTCCGCGATGCCAACGGCAACGAGCTGGTCGATGGCGACACCGTCACCGTCATCAAGGATCTGAAGATCAAGGGCACCTCCTCCGTCGTCAAGGTCGGCACCAAGGTCAAGAACATCCGCCTGGTGGATGGCGATCACGACATCGACTGCAAGATCGATGGCGTCGGCCCGATGAAGCTGAAGTCGATCTTCGTCAAGAAAGCCTGATTGGCCTGCTGCCTGACACGACGATGCCCCGCCTGCGCTCTGTGCGCGACGGGGCATCGTCGTTTGCGGACTGTCGTTTTCGGACTATCGTTTCCAGCACGTCATTTCCGGCTTGCCAAGGCGCCTTGCTCGGCCCGCTCTAGCTAGCACTGACCCGCTCCAATTCGCTCGAGCCCGCTTCAGCCCACTACCCCGGCAAGTGCTCACTCACTCCTCAGGCGACGTCTTGTCGAGCGGCGTGACCTTGGACAGGCGTATGCGGCGCTGACCGCCGACCTCGAATTCAAAGCGGCCACTCACCTGGACCTCGCGCCCGATATAGGCACCGATGCGCTCCGGTGGCAGCAGTTCCAGGCGCTGCTGGCTTTCGCCTTCCAGCCAGTAGCGGTTGGGCACGTCTTCGCTGCGCACCCTGCCCTGCACGGCCACCTGCTCGCCCTGCCAGGCCTCGGAGTGTTCCAGCAGCGTCGCCACGCTGGTAGGGCGCGGGCCATTGACGCCATCGCATCCCGCCCCGGCCATCAACATCACCGCCACGGCCACCATCGCCAGCCAGTGTTGCATCCCCTTGTTCATCTTCATTCCTCGCGCGACTGATACTTCATCGGGGGCTACCCGCTCGCTCATTCACTCGCTTGCGGCTTGAGGGGACTCGGGCAACGGCCCGGCAGTCGAGTTCCTCGCCCTCGCGTCGAATGGCGATCTCTCGTGGTCACCCAGACGCACCTGACGCCTGACATGGACTCATGCACAGTCTGACAGCTGCCACGCGAGGCGATAACTCCCTGACCAATAGAATCAGCCATCAGGATCAGTCCTCAACGCAGGCCGTGAGGCGCCGCGCCACCCGCCAGCCCCATCACGACTCTGAGGCCTGTCATGCTTAGGCATGGTCGCCGTGCGCGGTGTCTGCGGGCACCGCCCTTGTCTCGCGCGCCCGCCGCACCTATATCATTGCCCGCAGGGGCACACCGCGCCATCGACGAGACGTGAATGACGCGCTTCGTCACATCGCCCTGCACACAACGCCCTGCCGGCACCTCATCAGGAGAATCACATGAAGACAGCCAAGGTGGCCTATATCACCGGCGGTGCTCAAGGCATCGGCCGCGGCATCAGCGACTACCTGCTCGCCCACGGCTGGCGCGTGGCCGTGGCGGATATCGATGCCGAGGCAGGCCAGCAATATCGGGAGATGAAGAAGCGACAGGCGAGCGGGCTCGCAGAGGAGTCTGCAGCGCCGTCGGGCGAGCAGCCCGCAGAGGACATCGGCAAGCGCCTGCGTGTGTTCACACTCGATGTGCGTGACGAGAAATCCGTGGCCGCCAGCATCGCGGCTACCTGCGAGGCCTTCGGGCGGCTGGATGCGGTGATCAACAATGCCGCGATCGCTGATCCCTTCCAGGGCAAGCTTGAGGAGTTGTCACTCGAGCGCTGGCATCAGGTGCTGGATACCAGCCTGACCAGCAGCTTCCTGACCGCCAAGCATGCGGCGCGTCATCTGCGCGAGACTGGCGGCAGCATCGTCAATCTGGCCTCCAGCCGCGCCCTGCAGTCCGAGCCGCACAGCGAAGCCTACGCCGCCAGCAAGGGCGGCATCGTCGCCCTCACCCACGCCATGGCGATGAGCTTGGGGCCGGAGATTCGCGTCAATGCCATCAGCCCGGGCTGGATCGATGTAAGCCGCCTGCAGAAAAGCGGCGAGGCCGAATCACTGAGTGACCAAGACCACGCCCAGCATCCCGTCGGGCGCGTCGGCCATGTCGATGACATCGCTGCACTGGTGGCCTTCCTGATCTCGGACAAGGCCGGCTTCATCACCGGCCAGAATCATGTCGTCGATGGCGGCATGACGCGCAAGATGGTTTACGTCGACTGATACGACAAGGCCGACTGAGACAACAACGCCTGACGCGATTGCACGTCAGGCGTTGTCAGTGCTTGAGCTGCGTCCGGTTTTCCCTGAACGCTCAACTGCGGACTTGTCTCGCGCAGGCCGAGGTCACATTGCGTGCGGTGCCAGCCACTGCTTGAGCTGACCGGCCTGCATCACGCCGGATTCGCGCGCCAGCTCCTTGCCCTGCTTCATCACCAGCAGCGTCGGAATGCTGCGGATGCCGAAACGACCGGCCAGCGACTGCTGGGCTTCGGTGTCGATCTTGGCGAATCGCACACGGGTGCCCATCTGCGCGGCGACTTCATTGAAGATCGGCCCCATCATCTTGCACGGGCCACACCAGCTGGCCCAGAAGTCGATGACCACCGGCATTTCACTGCGCACCACCAGAGCCTCGAAGTTGTCGCTGGTCAGGTCCAGCGGCTCCTTGGGCAGCACGGCGGCGCTGCACTTGCCGCAGCTGGGGTTGTCATCCAGACGCGCGGTGGCCACACGATTGAGAGCGAGACATTGCGGACAGGCCAGCACGAGGGATTCAGACATGATCGGACTCCAGAGAAATGGGGATGCGGTACGCCATGTGGCGGTCAACCGTCAGACGCGAACCGATAAGCGCAGATCATACGACTCATGGGCCAGGAAGCAATTGAGCCACCTTATCGCCCTGATTGGCTGGCTGTATGACCCCGCCTGATCTGAACAAACGCCTGCCCTGAACGACCGCCTACCCTCAACCTGAAGGGCCCCGCCAGTCACGGCGGGGCCCTTCAGGTTGAACACACCCAGTTGAACACACCCAAGAGTCGGTCAGATGCTGGCCAGCCCGAACTTGATGCACAGTGTCACCAGCACCAGCAGGAAAAGCGTTTCCACCACCATCAGGATCACCGGCTTCCAACCGACCACCGCCAGCTTCTGGAACGACGTCTTTACGCCCAGCGCGGCAATCGCCGCCACCAGACACCAGCGCGACAGGTCGGTGAAGCCTTCCACGGCGACGCTCGGCACCCAGCCGAGGCTGTTGATCAGCACCAGTGCCACGAAGGCGATCAGGAAGGTGGGGAACATCGGCACCTTGCCGCCTTCATCGCCATTGGCCTGGCGCGCACTGCGGAACAGCAGCATGAAGACCATCACCGCCGGCACCAGCATCGCCACCCGCAGCAGCTTGACGAAGGTCGAGACGTCCCCGGTGTGCTCGGAAATGATGTAGCCCGCCCCCACCACCTGCGCCACATCGTGGATGGTGCCGCCGAGGAAGATGCCGGCCTCGGCATCATCCAGCCCCAGCAGTCTGACGATCAGCGGATAGGTGATCATCGCCACGGTCGAGAGTGTGGTCACCCCGACCACGGTCATGATGGTGTGGCGCTCGCTGGTGGCGTTGCGCGGCATCACCGCCGACAGTGCCAGTGCCGCCGAGGCGCCACAGATCGCCACCGAGCCACCGGTCAAGAGCCCCATGTCGCGGTCCAGCCCCATCACGCGGGCCAGCAGCGCGCCGAACAGGATGGTTGCCACCACCCCGAGCACCACCGTGATCACCGGGCCGAGGCCGAGACTCGCGACCTGCTCCAGGGTGATGCGCACCCCCAGCAGGGCCACGCCGAGGCGCAGCACCGTCTTGGAGGCGAACTCGATGCCCGCCTTGCACGGCCCCTCCTCGGAGAGAAAGTGCAGCGACATGCCGAACAGCAGCGCATAGAGCAGCGTCGGGCCGCCGTAATGATCGGCGATGAAGGTGGTCGCCAGCGCGATGATGATGCAGATCAACAGGCCCGACATGATGGTGCGCACACGCCCTTCCAGGGTCCGCCACAAGCTGGTGGGCGGGGTAGGTGTGTCGTGCAGTGATGAACTGTTGTCAGTGGCCACGCGAATTCCTCAAGCAAACCGGCAAGCGATGACGGGCAAGATGCTCCGCCGCGATGTGTCGTTCAGGCACGAAGGCCTGTCAGCTGGCCTGAGCCATGTCCACTCGGGCGGCCTTGATCATGTCGGCGGCCTTCTCGGCGATCATGATGGTCGGCGCATTGGTATTGCCCGACACGATCACCGGCATGATCGAGGCATCCACCACACGCAAGCCCTGAAGACCGTGGACACGCAGTTCGTCATCCACCACCGCCAGCGCATCGTGGCCCATCTTGCAGGTGCCCGCGGGGTGATAGATGGTCTGGCTGAACTGGCGCGCGGCCTCGAGCAGCTCCTCATCACTCTGATATTGCACGCCCGGCACATACTCCTCGCTGATCACCGAGGCCAGCGGCTCTGCCTGGGCGATGCGTCGCGCCACCTTGATGGCATCGACCACCACGCGGCGGTCTTCCTCGGCGCTGAGATAGTTGGGCTGGATGGAGGGATAGACACTGGCGTCGGCGCTGGTGATGCGCACCTGGCCGCGGCTGTGCGGACGCAGCTGACACACCGAGGACGTGAAGGCCGAGAACGGATGCACGCCATCGGCGGGCTTGTCGGCACTCAGCGGCTGCATGTGGAACTGGATATCCGGACGCGTCAGCCCCTCGCGGGATTGGGTGAAGGCACACACCTGACTGGCCGCCAGCGTCAGCGGGCCGGTACGCGTGAAGATGTACTGGGTACCGACCGCCAGCTTCTTGAGCGGATGACGCACTTCATCATTGAGAGTGCGGCACTGGGTCTTGAACACCAGGCGTACCTGCAGGTGATCCTGGAGGTTTTCGCCGACGCCCGGCAAGGCGTGCAGGCATTCGACGCCGACACTGGCCAGATGCTCGGGCTCACCGATACCGGAGCATTGCAGAATCTGCGGGCTGCCGATGGCGCCGCTGGACAGCAGCACCTCGCGCTCGGCGCGCGCCGTGTGGATCGTGCCCTTCACCTCGTATTCCACTCCCACTGCGCGCTTGCCTTCCAGCAACACACGGCGACAGTGCGCATGCTTGACCAGTGTCAGATTGCTGCGTGTGAGCGCCGGACGCAGGAAGGCCTTGGCCGTACTGCAACGCAGGCCCTTGTATGTCGTCTGCTGGAAATAGCCGACCCCTTCCTGGCGCTCACCATTGACGTCCTTGTTGAGCGGAATCCCCGCCTCCACCGCCGCCTCGATGAAGCGTTCGGCAATCTCACGCTTGAGGCGCAGGTCAGAGACATGCAGCGGCCCATCGGTACCGTGCCACTGGTTGGCACCCCGCGACTGACATTCCGACTTGCGGAAATACGGCAGCACCGATTTGAAGTCCCAGCCCTTGTTGCCTGCCGCCGCCCAGTCGTCGTAGTCCTCATGCTGGCCGCGGATATACAACAGGCCGTTGAGTGAACTGGACCCGCCCAGCACCTTGCCGCGCGGCCACTGCAGGCGACGGCCATTGATCCCCTCGTCAGGATCGGTGAGATAGCACCAGTCGGTCGCCGGATTGTGCATCGTCTTGAAATAGCCCACCGGCACATGGATCCACGGATTCCAGTCCGAGCCACCGGCTTCCAGCAGCAACACCTTGATGGATGGGTCTTCGGTTAGACGATTGGCTAGCACGCAACCGGCTGAACCCGCCCCGATCACGATGTAGTCATAGGCGGCTGATGCATCTGCATTGGCGTAACGTGTTGTTTTCATTATTTTATATACCGTATCGAGACATATTGTCTCATAATCATGGTATCAAAATTTGAATTCGTCAAATACGAAACGTATTGTCTCAATATCTTTGCCAAAGCTGAAAAAGTGCCCTACATTGAGATTTGAAACGCCGGTAACGGTACTTTTCGTCTCGTTATACGACCAACTATGTAAGACGAACTAACGAGAACAACACAGACCGCCATCAATGGCAGTCACCAGAGAGGCCAGAAGCAGGGCTCATGGGCTCTGCAGACATGTTTGGAGAGAGTTTGAGGAGACTCTGAAGAGACTTTGGGGTGTTTTGGAGAGGCTTTGAAGAAATAGCGGATATGTCTGACAAGCGCTCCAGCGCTCTCTGAAGAGACACGCTCTGAACAGGCACTGCGAAAACGCCTGACAAATAAAGACGGGCAAATCAGGACAGCAAATAAGGACGGATAAACAAGCACTTGGCTAAAGAAGTGATCAGCCGACTGCTTGCCAGACACGCAACGGAACAAAGAATCGCACCGCAAGAACCACAACAACGCCAGTATAGGGCCGGGGAAGACGACATCTCAGCCCAGCCGACAGACCAGTATCCCAACACAAAAGCAAACACAATACCGGGAGCACTACCATGCCATCGCCACTCAGCAAACTGTCACGCCGTGACTTCCTCGACATTTCGGGTCGCTTCGGCCTGACCTCGACCCTGCTGGCCGCCACCGGCCTCGGCGCAGGTCTCACCGCGTCCACGCTGGCGCGCGCCGCC
Organism: bacterium Scap17; assembly: GCA_013376735.1. Lineage (NCBI taxonomy): Bacteria > bacterium Scap17. Next base: position 2,967,813 of record VINJ01000001.1, read on the forward strand.
GACCAGGAGCAGCAGCGCCGCTACAAGACAGCGCCCAAGTTCCAGCTACGATTCGGTGCTTCCGGCTTCAACGAGCGCAACCTAGACATCCAGAAATCCGGTCAGCTGTTCTTCGCACGTGATCTCGAGGAGCGCACCAACGGCGCGATTCGCGTCGAATTCATGGGCAGCAACGAGGTCTGCAACCAGCTGGACTGCGTCGGCAAGACCCAACAGGGCATCGTCGACATCTACTCGGCCTCCACCCAGAATTCCTCGGGCAGCGCGCCGTATCTGAACGTGCTCGATTTCGCCTATCTGTTCCCCACCGTCGCCTCGATGTTCCACTTTTTCTATCACAAGAAGAGTGAGCAGCTGCTGCGTGAACCGCTGCGCCAGCGCCACAACCTGCAGTTCCTGTTCACCCACTGTGACCTGCGCGGCATCATGCTCGGCCTCAAGTGGCAGGACAAACCGCTGGTCACCAGCATCGATGACCTCAAGGGCACCAAGAATCGCGTCACCGGCACCCAGATGGGGCGTATCGCGATGGAGCAGCTGGGCCTGAACCCGGTGCCGGTCGCCTGGGAAGAAACCCTCGATGGCCTGCGCCAGGGCCTGCTGGATGGCGCCGAGACCTGGATGAGCGCCGTAGCCTACGCCGGCATGGCACCGGTGGTGTCCCAGGCGGTCGACCTGCGCTTCTTCGCCGGCACCGAGCACACCGGCATGAGCCTGCCCAAGTTCGACAGCCTCGGCTCCGAACTGCAGGACCAGGTGATGGAGTCCGCCTACTGCGCGCAGATCTTCACTCAGGGCATGAACGAGGCCGGACGCTTCGAGATCGTCGGTGCCACCGAGCACCCTGCCGCCGGTACCGTCTTCGCCGAGAACAACGTGCGCGTGGCACCGCTGTCTGACGCCGAACGCTCACGCGCCGAACAGATGTGCTCGCCGGAATTCAATCCCGAGCCTTGGGAACAGTGGCGTGAACGCCTCAACAAGTGGTCCGGCGGTCTCGACATCTATCAGGAAATCCACACCATCGCGCGCGAGATTCCACGTGATGTCGCCGCCGTCAACGTCAAGCCGCAGCGCTGGTGGAGGGGGTAATGGGCGATACCACCATCTTCAGCCAATCGACGAAGCAACCTGCCATCAAGAAGGCCGCGCCCTGGGCGCGTCCCTTCCTGTGGCTGGATGCCCATCTGGAACAGGTCGTGATTCTGATCGCCTATTCCGGCATGGCCGGCATCATCTTCGTCGAAGTCATCCGCCGCTTCTTCTTCGGCCTGCAGGCGCCGTGGAGTACCAGCATTCCGGTGCTGCTGTTCCTATGGCTGACCTGGTTCGGCGCCTCGCTCAACGTCAAGAAACGCACTCACCTGAGCCTCAACGAGATCCGCATGAAGCTGCCGCGCGGCGGCCAGTTCGCCTGCCTGATTCTGGACGCCGTGCTGTGGATCGGCTTCGGGATGATGGTGATCTACTTCACCACCACCCAGGTGACGCTGGCCTACGACAACTACGCCATCGTGCCGGGCACCGACAACGTCATGCAGTGGTGGTTCTACCTCGCCACGCCGCTGGCATGGGTGATGATCATCTATCGCGTACTGCAGAACCTCTACGCCGACTGGGCGCGCTATCGCCGCGGCGATTCCTTCAACCTGCAACCGTCCATCATGGACTGAGGAGGTCAGCATGACAGACGGTATCTGGATCTCCCTGATCACGGCGGGCGTGACCGCCTTCTTCCTGCTCGGCGTGCCCATCTTCCTCGTCATCGGCCTGTGGGTGGTCGGCACCAGTCTGGTGATCGACTTCACGCTGGCCAATGTCGGCGTCACCCTCTTCCAGGGGCTGAGCTTCTTCGGCCTGCTGGCGTTGCCGCTGTTCATCCTCACGGGGGACCTGATCAACGCGGCGGGCATCGCCAAGCGGCTCTCAGACTTCGCCTACTCGACGCTGAGCTGGATGCGCGGCGGGATGGGCATGTCGACCCTCGGCGCCTGTGGGCTGTTCGCGGCGATTTCCGGCTCCAACGCCGGTACCACCGCCACCATCGGCTCGATCATGCAGCCCGAGATGGTCAAGAACGGTTATGACGAGCGCTTCGCCGCTGCCACGGCGGCTTCCGGCGGCACCGTGGGCATCATCATTCCGCCCAGCATCATCTTCATCGTCTACGGCTTCATGATGAACCTGTCGATCAGTGACCTGTTCATTGCCGGCATGGTGCCGGGCGCCCTGATGGTGGTCGCGATGATGGGGGCCTGCTATCTGGTGGCGCGCAAGAATGGCTGGGGCCAGCTGCAGCCCTTCAAGGCCGGGGTCAGTGCCAGGCTGGCGCGCAAGGCCTATCTGGGCTTCGCGACCATCGGCGTGGTGGTCTACGGCATCTACTCGGGCAAGTTCTCGCCGACCGAAGCCGCCGCCATCACCGTAGGCTTCACCATGATCGCGGGGCTGATGATCACTCGCGAGATCAGCCTCAAGAAGCTGCCGACCATCATGCTGCGCTCGGGTCAGATCGCCGGCATGCTGGCACCGCTGATCGCCATCTCGGTGGTCATGCAGCAGCTGCTGTCGGTGCTGGGTGCCGGTCAGGCGCTGAGCGAGATGCTCAGCGGCATCGACAACTACTACCTGACGCTGGGCACCTGCATGCTGATCATCCTGCTGGCGGGCATGATCCTGGAGAGTCTGCCGGTGACGATCATCCTGGCGCCGATTCTCGCGCCCATCGCCCAGCAGGCTGGGGTCGACCCGATCCACTTCTCGGTGATCTTCCTGGTCGGTGCCGCCATCGGCTTCGTCACGCCACCCTTCGGGCTCAACCTGTACGTGGCCAGCAGCATCACCGGCATCTCCTACGTCAGACTGGTGAAATACGTGATTCCCTATTTCATCGCGTTGATCGCCTGCTGGCTGGCCATCTGCCTGATGCCTTCCCTTTCCCTGTTCCTGGTAAACCTGTAACACTAGCCTCATCGACAGCCCCGCAAGGGGCTGTCTTCGTCTCAGCACGCAAGCCATCAGTAGATGTCGGCCTGCGTGATGAATCGATGCACTGACGCCTTGCCACCCTGCCCCTGTCGGCCGCGCTGATCGCCCACGACATGCCCCCGACAGTCAGGATGAGGACACTAGATGAGCAAAGACATCACGACGAATTCGACCCTCTTTCGGGCCCTGAGCCTGCTGGAAGACATCGTCACCACCCAGCATGCCGTCAGCGCCGCCGATCTCGAGAAGCGTTTCGACATTCCCAAGCCGACCATCCACCGCCTGCTCAAGCAGCTGGAAGAACAGCAGCTGATCAGTCGTGATCTGGATGGCCGTCACCTGCTGCCCGGCCCGCGCTTTCGCCGCATGTCGCTGGGGGCACTGGCCAATGAAGGCCTCAAGGTGCCGCGCCGCGTCCTGCTGGAACGGCTGGCCAGGGAAGTCGGCGAAACCTGCAACCTGACACTGCTCGATGGCCACGAGGTGATGTATTACGACCGCGTGGAAACCAACTGGCCGGTGCGCATCCAGCTGGCCCCCGGCTCACGCCTGCCGCTGCATTGCACCGCGAGTGGCAAGCTGTTTCTGGCGCTGATGCCGCTGCACCGTCGCCGCGCCCTGCTCGCCCATCTGGCGCTGGAGGCGCACACACCCTGCACCCTGACCTCGCGTGCCACGTTGGAAGAGGCGCTCGACACCGTGGTGCGCAATCAGCTGAGCACCGATGATGAAGAGTTCATCCAGGGCATGGTCGCCATCGCGGTGCCGGTCTTCGATGAGGTCGGCCAGATCCAGGCGACACTGGCGATCCACGCGCCGCGTCTGCGCCACTCCATCGAGTCCCTGCTGGAGTGGGCACCGCTGATGCGTCAGATCGCCACCGAGCTGGAAGGTACGCTGTGACTCAGGCACCTCAGTGACGCTGAGAAGGGAACATACCCCGAGCACAAGAGGGAGCATGATCAAAGCGAAAGATGGAGCATGATCAGAAAAAAGCTCGCCCCACAGACCGTCACTGTCTGTAGGGGCGAGCTTTTTCACGTGCCGCCCTGATGTGCCTCCCTCGGCTCAGGGCGTCGGCACCACCACCACCGGAATGCTGGCGCGCTTGATCACCCCCTTGGTGACCTTACCCGCATAGGAGGCCACGAAACCGCGCTTGTTGGTGGCCATGATGATCATGTCGCAGTCATGGCGCGTGGCGTAGCGGATGATCTCCGAGGCCGGATAGCCCTCCACCACATTCAGCCCGGCGATCACCGGGCGCGGATCGCCGTCGTCATGGGTGCTCCAGAAGTCCTCCAGCATCTTTTCCAGATTTTCCTGCGCCTGATCGAGCCGCTGCTGCATCAGGCCCTCCAGCGTCGGCTTGTGGCGGATGTTGACCTTGAGGGTGTTCATCACGTCATCCGAGAGTGACTTGACGGCGTGCAGCACGTGCAGCTCGGCGCCCGTCGCCCCCGCCAACCACACCGAGCGCGCCAGTACCCGCTCACAATCTCCGCGCAGACCTACACAACACAGAATTCGTTTGACTGCCGGCATCATCCTTCTCCTCGTTCATTGCAGGGCTAGCGTACGGATGGCGCTTCAGTACCCCATCACCCTGGGTAACCACAGCGAGATTTCAGGCACATAGGCGATCAGGAAGATGGCCGCCACCGAGCCCGCCGCGAACGGCAATGCCTTCAGGGAAATCTCTTCGATGGAGGCGCCGCCTATCCCCGAAGCCACGAAGAGGTTCTCTCCCAATGGCGGCGTCTGGAAGCCGATGGCCAGCGCGCAGACCACCACGATGCCGACGTGCACCGGGTCCATCCCCAGCATGTACATGATCGGCAGCAGCACCGGGGTGAGAATCATGATCGCGGCCAGCGTCTCCATGAACATGCCGACGAACAGCAGAAAGAAGATGATCATCGCCCAGATCAAATAGAGGTTATCGGTCATCGCCAGCATGCCCTCGGCGATATGGGCCGGCACGCGTTGCTCGACCAGCAGCCGCCCGAATACCGTCGCCGTGAACAGGATCAGCAGCACGCGACCGGTGATCCAGGTGGTGGTTTCCAGGGTGCGCAGCGTCGGCTTCCACTTGAGTTCCTTGTGCAGGAAGATGCCGACGATCAGGGTATAGACGATGGCGACGATGGCAGATTCGGTCGGCGTGAACAGACCGCTGTAGATGCCGCCCAGAATGATGAAGGGCGCCAGCATCGACCAGATGCCCTTCTTCAAGGTGGCGCGAATATGCGTCCACGACCAGCTGTTGGTCAGCCCGCGATAGCCGCGTTTCTTCGAGATCACGTAGTTGATCGTCAGCAGGAAACCGGCGATCACCACACCCGGCATGACGCCGGCGATGAACAGCTTCGGGATCGAAAGCGTCTGGAAATCACCATGCATGGCCACCGCTTCGGGCGGCGGCTGCAGGCCCATGCCGGAAATCCCGAAGATCACCATCGGGATCGACGGCGGAATCACCACCCCCAATCCACCGGATGAGGCCGTGATCGCCGAGGCGTAGCCACGGTCATAGCCGCGCTTGGCCATCGCCGGAATCATCAGCATGCCGACCGCCGCCGTGGTGGCAGGCCCTGAGCCGGAAATCGCGCCGAAAAACATGCAGGCAAATACCGTGGCGGCGGCCAGTCCGCCCGTCACCGGCCCAGCGAAGGCCTCGGCGATATCGACAAGACGCCGCGAGATGCCGGCGGCCTCCATCAGCGCCCCGGCCAGAATGAAGGCCGGCAAGGCCATCAGCGGGAAGGAGCCCACCGAGGTAAAGGCGATCTGCACGAACGCCATCGGGTTTTCATCGATGCTCAGATAGGTCGCCAGCGCCGCGACACCCAGCGAGACGGTGATCGGTGCGCCAAGCACCAGCAGCAGGAAGAAGACGCCAAACAGGATGTAGATGATGGTGGAATCGATCATGACTTGCCGCCCTCCTGTCTTTCACTGCCCTGTCTTTCACTGACCTGGCCATCATCACCCTGCTTCAATTCCTCCATTGCCTGGGATTCCGGGTCCACGATGTCTTCCTTGCGCACGAACTTGAGATAATTGGTCTGGATGATGCGCACCGTCATGGCGGTAAAGGCCAGCGGCAGAATCAGATAGAAGTACTTCATCGGCACACCCAATGTCTGTGACTTCCAGAAAAGATTCATCTTGTTGAACACGAAGTCGTAGCTGTAATAGATGAACACCGCATTGAAGGCGATCCAGATGATATCGGTCAGGACGCCGCAGACGGTTTCCACCCAGCGCGGCAGGAATCGAAACTGGAAGGTCACACGGTTATGCGCCGACATGCGTGTGGCATACACGGCGCCCAGATAGGCAAACCACACGAAGGCATAGGTCGCCAGCTCGTCTCCCCAGGGAATCGAGTAGCTGAAAAGGTTACGCAGCATGATCTGCGCGAAGAGAATGATGACGAACACTACCAGCAGAAACTGGCAGAGATAGTTCTCGATATTATCCAGGAACTTCAACAATACCCGCATGGATACAGATCCCCCGACATCACCAGCGATGACCACTTGACGCCACGTCTCCCCTGCCAGCGATCACATGTCGACGACATGCTCTTGGCATGCTCATGACAGGTGCCGGAAGGCAGGGGAATCCGGGCGGGCCTTGAAAGCCTCAGCCGTTCAGGAGGTCTTCAGGGCGCGGTGGACGGATCACGTCCGAGGGTCTCGAGCACTTCGACCAGCTTGTCGCGGCCGCCGATGCTGTCATAGAAGTCCGGCCAGATGCTGGAGGCCTTGGCGATCCATTCCTTCTCATCATTGGCGGGCTGGGTGATGGTCATGCCGTGCTCTTCCACCAGCGATTTCTTGATGGAATCCTCGGTGGCCAGCAGGTAGTCGTAACTATGGGACGTCGCCTCTTCACCAGCGGCCAGCACCAGCTTCTGCTGCTCTTCGCTGAGACTCTGGAAGGTGCCTTCGCCCATGATCAGCGGCTCCATCGAGAACACGTAACAGCTGTCGGTCACGTATTTCTGCACCTCATAGAACTTCATGGCATCGATGGTGATGTAGGGGTTGTCCTGGCCATCGACGACTCCCTGTTGCAGGGCGGTGAAGGTCTCGGACCACGCCAGCGGGTTGGGATTGACGCCCCAGGACTGATACGAAGAGATCATGATCTCGTTCTTGGGCACGCGGATGACCATGCCTTGCAGGTCGGCCGGTGAGGCGACCGCCTGCTTGGAGTTGGTCAGACGACGGCAGCCGGAATAGGCCCAGCCCAGAATGCGGATACCGGAATCACGCAGGGTGTTCTCGCGCAGCTCATCGCCGATCTTGCCTTGCGTCAGCGCCTTGGCATCGTCCGGGCCATGGATGACATACGGCAGGGTCAGCACGCCGACGGTCGGCGAGAAGGGCGTCAGGTTGTTGATCGCCACCACGGACAGGTCAACGAGGCCCATGCTGGCGTTGTTGACGGTATCCTGCTCGCTGCCCAGCTGGCCGTTGGGGAACAGGTCCACCTTGATGTCGCCGCCGGATTTCTCTTCCACCAGGCTTGCGAAGGTCTTGCCCAGTTCATACTGGGTGCCGCCTGCCGCATCGCCGAGGGCCATCTTCCAGGTCGCGGCATTGGCGCCCGCGGCCATGCCCAGACTCGCGGCAGTCACCGTGATGGCCAGCGTGGTCTTGAAGGCGCCGGTGCGAGTCATACCAGTGCGACCAAGGGAGCGGAGGTTTGAAAGGGTCTGTGTCGCGTCGATCATCTTGTCTGTCCCGTCGTTATTGTTGTTGCGGGCTCCTGACGGCTGCGCGTGATAGCGAGCGGGGTACTGCACCTCGTAACGTCAATGACTTCGCGTCTGCACCACTATCTTGCAGCGCCTCATGCCATTCACGATTGCCATCACCTGCTCATCTACAGCCCCAGGAAAGGGAGTGTGAAATCGCGTCGTGCTTGAACTGTGCTTTCGTTGTACCTGCCAGATCACTTTCCCCCCGTGCGCCATTCCTCGATAGAACCAGTCCGTCGACATCGATGGGACCAGCCCCGGCTGGCTATTGCTCTCCTTGCGGCGCTCTGCCTCAATGATGACAGGCCGGGTCTGGCGGCCGGATCGTCCACGCCGGCCCGCACCGCGCTTCCCGGCGCTGCCTACCAGCAAAAGGCATGAAAAATGCATATAAAACGAGAGCTTATGGTAAAAAGTCCTAGTAACGACACTCTCGCGACAACAATAGAGAACATGCATGAGTCATCCGCTGTTTCACCTTGATTCCTCGCGCAAGGAAAGCCTGCAATTCCAGATTCGTGAGCAGATCTCCCAGGCGATTCTCGAAGGCCATCTGCCACGTGATGTCGCGCTGCCCTCCAGCCGCAAGCTGGCCCGCGAGCTGAATGTCGCGCGCAATACCGTGATGCTGGCCTACGAGCAGCTGCTGGAAGATGGCTTTCTCATCGCGCGCGAGCGCAGCGGTTACTTCATCAATCCCGAGATTCTCAAGGGTCGCGCCGATACGCCGGTGCGTCTCAATGACATCGAGGCCGACAGCCTCGACTGGGATGAGCGGCTGGCCTTCAAGCCGTCCAGGCAGCGCACCATCGAGAAGCCCGGTGACTGGCACCAGTACGACTACCCCTTCCTCTATGGTCAGCTGGACCCGGAATTCTTTCCCACCCAGCACTGGCGCGAATGCAGCCGCGACTCGATGAGCGTGCCGTCGATCCGCAGCTGGTCGGTGGACCACCTCAACAATGACGACCCGCTGCTGATCGAGCAGATCCATCAGCGGCTGCTGCCGCGCCGCGGTGTCTGGGCAAGCCCGGAGGAGATTCTGATCACGGTAGGTACGCAGCAGGCGCTGTGGATCAGCTGCATGCTGCTGCTCAAGCAGGGCCAGCGCTTCGCGATGGAGAACCCCGGCTACGTCGACATGTACAACATCGCCAGCACCTTCACCGATGACATCCAGCTGCTGCCCATCGACGACAAGGGCATGCAGCCGGTGGAGTCACTCAAGGACTGCCGACTGGTGTATGTCACGCCCAGCCACCAGTCGCCGACCACCGTCACCCTGCCGCTGGAGCGTCGCCGCCAGCTGCTGGATATGGCCGAGACCGGCAACTTCCTGATCATCGAGGACGACTACGAGAGCGAGAGCAACTACGCCGACAACCCGACACCGGCGCTCAAGAGCCTCGATCGCCACAAGCGGGTCATCTATGTCGGCAGCCTGTCCAAGACCCTCGCTCCTGGCCTGCGTATCGGCTACATGGTCGCGCACCCCACGCTGATTCGAGAGGCCCGCGCCCTGCGCCGTCTGATGCTGCGCCATCCGCCGACCAACAATCAGCGCGCGGTGGGGCTGTTCATCGCGCGCGGCTATCACGACAGCCTGATCAATCAGATGCATCAGGTGATGCAGCGGCGCTTCCTGCTGATGCGCGACGCCATCCAGCGCCATCTGCCGATGATGAGCACGCCCGCGATCTACGGCGGCTCGTGCTTCTGGATGCAAGGCCCCGACACGCTCGATGCCCACCGCCTCGCTGCCCTCGCCCGTGAGCGCAGCATCCTGATCGAGGTCGGTGATCTGCACTTCTTCCACGATCGCGACAGCCATCGCCACTACTTCCGGCTTGGCTTCTCGGCGATTCCGGAAGCGCGCATCGAGACCGGCATTCTCAAGCTGGCCGAGCTGGTACCGCTGGCGATGGAGGCACCCGAAAGCGTCATCGACATGAGCGCCTGATTCTCGACAGGAGATTATGAAAAATGATTACCCTATAGCTAAAAAGAGACTCCCTGAATGACCAATAATACTTGGCAATCAGGGAGCCTCTTGTCTTTCGGGCAATCGCACTTGCAGACAATCGCACTTGCAGACTACTGCGCCTCATCCTTGAAGGCGTACCAGCGATACAGGCAGCGCTGGCCGGTGCGGCGGAACGGCGCGAACAGCGGCGACTCGACCTTGTTGAGCACATTGGGATACGGCAGGCGTGACTGGAAGATCGGCAGCACCAGATCGGCGGCGTCCTTGGCGATCCACTGTGCCAGACGCTTGCCCGCCTGGGCGGAGTACATCACGCCGTTGCCGCCATAGCCCATGGCGTAATAGATGCTCTGCTTCGGGTCCGGCTGATGGATGCGCGGCATCATGTCGTGACTGACATCCACCCAGCCCCACCAGGAATAATCGACCTCGATGCCCTGCAGCGCGGGGAACTTGCGATGCATGTCGGCGATCAGCAGCTGCTCGTATTGCGCCTTGGGCGCGTCACGGCCTGACACGGCACTGCGACTGCCGATCTGCAGGCGATTGTCCGGCAGCAGGCGATAGTAGTGGCGCAACACGCGGGTGTCGGTGAGTACCTGATGGGTATGGAAGCGGGTCGCCTCGATTTCCTGCGCCGTCAGCGGGCGCGTCACCAGCGAGTTGGAGAGCACCGGCATCAGCCGCTTGTCGAGCTCCGGATGCAGCTTGCCGGAGGTGTAACCGCCAGTGGCCATGCCCACCGAGCGCGCCTTGACCACACCACCCGGCGTCGTCAGATAGTGCACGCCATCGCGGGTCTCCCAGCTCTCCACCGGGCTTGCCGGGTGCACCTTGACGCCCAGGCGGCGCGCCTTGCGCAGATAGCCGAAGGCCAACTTGCCCGGGTGCACGCCGATGCCTTCCGGCTCGTGCATCGCACCGCAGGCCTCTTCATCGCCGACCCACTCGTTGCGCACCGTGGCGCCATCGATGATGCGGGCATCGTAGTTGAAGGTCTCGCGCAACAGGCGCGCTTCCTTCTCCAGCCCCGGCATCATGCGCTCGCGGTGAGCGATATACAGATGGCCGCCCGGCTGCGGATCGCAGTCGATGTCCTTGATCAACTCCTTGAAGTTCTCCATGCCCTCGATGCACTCGCGGTGCAGGCCGTGGGCGGCCTCGAGACCGTAACGCTCGATCCACTGCGAGCGCTTGAGGCGACCGGTGGCGCACTGCGCCTGACCGCCATTGCGGGTCGAACAGCCCCAGCTGACCCGATTGGCCTCCAGCACGGTGGCCTTGATGCCGTACTTCTCGGCCAGCACGATGGCAGCGGTCAGACCGGTGAAGCCGGAACCGACGATCACCACATCGGCGTCGATATCGCCCATCACCGGGCCATCGTCTGCCGGCGGCTCGCCGGCGGTGGCGACCCAGTAGGTCGGCGCGTAATCGCGCCCTTCGCCGGGGGTGGCGCTCACCATCGGGTCATAGGCCGGGTCATATGGCCGGGAGGCCTGAGTGGCCGGGCGCTGTGGTGACTCGCTGCCCACCTCATCTGGCCGGGCGCCATGCTGCACGATAGTTTCCATCTCGAACACCTCCTCTCACCCACGGGGCGCACGCCACGACCTGACGCCATGACGCGCTGCCCCCTGGGCAAAGACAGCTTCAGAAACCTCATCCCTGATCGATACGCCGCTGGCGCTCAGACGTTGACGGGCGGACGGTTCTTGCGGAAGGCGTTCTTGATCGCGATCTTGCCGTCACGCAGCGTGAAGGCGTCGATCATGCGCGCTTCGCTGCGCGCGCCATCGGCGGTGGTGCCGGTATAGGTGCTGATGACGAAGCCACGGTCGCCATCGGCGAAGATTTCCGCGTCGATCCACTGGGCATCCGGCGCGTTCTGCCAGGCGGCGGAAAGACCGGCACGCACGGCGTCCTGACCGGCGAAGGTCTTGCCTTCCAGCTCCGGGCCGGCGATGGCGAGGAATTCGCAGTCATCGGTCATCATCGACAGGCAGTCGTCGATGTCGTGACGGTTGAGGGCATCGCAGAAGGCAGTCAGCAGTTCGATGGTCGCTTGGTGAGTCATGGGTCGGGCTCCGCAGTCTTGTTGTTGGGCTTGTTGTTCGAGCGTGTCGTTTGAGCAAGGGCGACAGCAGGCGCTGTGCCATGACCCGAGACTACGCCGACACTCGCACCGCCCTTTAGCACCAGTTGGATGCCACCGATTGGGCCAGTTGGTACCAAGGGGGCTGCTTCGGCGCCAACTGGTCCCATCGCACCGCGCTGATGCCGTACCAAGGCCATCCGATCGCCGCCCTCGGACGATTCAGCCTGCGAGGGCCGTGGGCGCTGCCACGCCCGGTGGCGTGAAGGCCTCCGCTGACATGAAGCTCTCACGCCCGAGCAGGATGTCACTGAGCAGGCGCGTGGCGGCGGGCGCCAGCACCAGACCATTGCGGTAGTGGCCGGCATTCACGTAGAGGCCGTTCAGCCCCGGCACCGCGCCGATGAAGGGCGTGCCATCCGGCGTGCCCGGACGCAGACCTGCCCAGTGATGTTCCGGCGCCAGATCCCCCAGAGCAGGCAGGATGCTCGCGGCGCTGGCATGCAGTGACTCGCGCGCCTGCGTGGTAGTGGACTTGTCGAAGTCCTGATGCTCCAGGGTCGAGCCGATCAGAATTCGCCCATCGGCGCGCGGAATCACGTAGCGGCCATCGCACAGCACCACACGCGACAATAGCGGCGCATACACGCTGCAAAGCCCCGCCGCCACCGGATTGAACACCATCATCTGGCCCTTTACCGGGCGCACCGGCAACAGCACACCGGCGGCGGCGAGCAACTTGCCACTCCAGGCGCCGCCACACACCACGACGTTGTCTGCGCTGACGGTCTCATCAACAAGCCGTGCGCCCGTGACACGCGACGGCGAGGCAAACACCAGCTGCTGCACCTCGCAATCTTCACGCACCCGGATACGCGGGTGGGCCAGCAGACGCGCACGCAGTGCCTGGCCAAGGCGCGGATTGCGGATGCTGCCCAGTGTCGGCATCCACAAGGCTTCCTGATGGCCCGCGACCAGATTCGGTTCACGCGCGTAGAGCGCCTTACGCCCGATCACCTCCAGCGGCTTGTGCTGAGTGCGCGCCCAGTCCAGCGCCAGCGCCTCATCCTCGACCCGCAGGTAGATCAGACCCTTCTGGCGGTATTCGGGATCGATGCCGGTGGCGTCCTTGAGCGCCTCGGCAAGCCTGGGGTATTCGCCTTCTGACCAGCGTGACAGTGATGAGATAGCGCTCGAATAGCGCCACGGATACAGCGGCGAGACGATACCGCCACCGGCCCACGATGCCTCGCGCCCGCACTGGCCGCGCTCCAGCAGCGTGACCGTCTGGCCGGCCTCGGCCAGCTGCCACGCCATCATCATGCCGATCACGCCGCCACCAATGATCAGGGTATCGCTCATCTGCCTTGCTCCTGCGGGGGAATGAACAATCACAAATCTCATATTTCGATACGATTTGCATTATTTTTAGAAACAAAGCTATATTCAAGCCATTGCCGCCGTCCGCTTGCCACTGCATCCCCTGCAGCCAGTGCGGCCAGCCACCGACAAGAATGACGAGGGAGACACCCCGTGAGCGACGCCACCTTGACGCCTTCCAGCGATGCCCAACACCCTGCCGGCCCTGTCAGCGATGCCGAGCAGCCGCTGGCCGCTGGCCAGTTGCAGGCCACCGAACTGCGCAGCGTACGCGAGCTGTTCGATATCGACAGCGACCTCAAGGTGCCGGTATTTCTGCATCGCGACGCCCACGTGCCGGAAATCGACACGGCCTATCGCTTCAATCCCGATGTCACCCTCGCCATTCTCGCCGGCTTCACCAACAACCGCCGCGTGATGGTTCAGGGCCTGCACGGCACCGGCAAATCGACCCATATCGAGCAGATCGCCGCGCGCCTCAACTGGCCATGTCTGCGCGTCAATCTCGATGGCCATGTCAGCCGGCTGGATCTGGTCGGCAAGGACGCCATCGTGATTCGCGACGGCGTGCAGGTCACCGAATTCCAGGAAGGCATCGTGCCCTGGTCGCTGACCCGCCCCATCGCGCTGATCTTCGATGAGTACGATGCCGGCCGCCCAGACGTGATGTTCGTCATCCAGCGTATTCTGGAGCGCGACGGCCACTTCACGCTGCTCGATCAGAACCGCGTCATTCGTCCGCATCCGCAGTTCCGGCTGTTCGCCACCGCCAATACCGTCGGGCTTGGCAATCAGGACGGGCTCTATCACGGCACCCAGCTGCTCAACCATGCGCAGATCGACCGCTGGAACATCGTCGCCAAGCTGGATTACCTGCCGCGTGAGGAAGAGGTGAAGATCGTGCTGGCGCGTGTGCCCGCCAAGGACAACGAGCGTGGCCGCGCCCTGATTCGCGCGATGGTCGCGGTGGCCGACCTCACCCGCAAGGGCTTCGCCAATGGCGACCTGTCGAGCCTGATGTCGCCGCGTACCGTGATCACCTGGGCGGAGAACTGCGAGATCTTCCGCAACCCGGCGCTGGCCTTCCGCCTCTCCTACCTCAACAAGTGCGATGAGCATGAGCGACCGCTGGTCGCCGAGTTCTATCAGCGTTGTTTCGCCAAGGAACTGGAGGAATCCGCGGCGCTGATGGAGAGCGACCTGATGAATGAGCAGGACAGCGACAAGGGAGTCCAGGCATGAGTGCGGCCCAGCAGGTACGTCGTCGTCAGCAGTATCTCGAGGAGCTTGCGGCGGCGAGTCTCGGGGCACTCAGCGGCCAGGCCGGCTGGGCCTATCGTGGGCGGCGCCTGAGTCGGCATGCTCGGGCGCTACCATTGCGCACGCCGCATCTGCGGCTGGAAGAGAATGACTGTACGCTCGACCACTATCGCGCGGTCAGCGACGCCATCGCGCTGCGTCTGATCCACACCGACGAGGCGCTGCATCTGGCGGCGCGTCCGGCGCTGCCGGAAACCCGCCTGATCTATGACCTGCTGGAGCAGCTGCGCGTCGAGGCGCTGGTTGACCCAGACATGCCCGGCGTGAAGGAAAATCTGACGCGGCGCTTCACCGACTGGTGCCTGGCCTTCTATCACGCGGGCCTCACCGAGACGAGTAGCGGCATCCTGATCTACAGCGTCATCCAGTCGTGCTGGTCGCGCCTGATGGCCTGTGCGGTGATCCACGAGACGGAGGATTACATCGAGACGACGCGCGCCTCCTTCTATCAGGCGCTGGGCGCTGACATGGCGGGGCTGAGACGCACGCGCTTCGATCAGGCGGCCTATCAGCAGCACGCGCTGAACATCAGCCTGTGGCTGGAGCAGGAGCTGGCCGAATCGCTGGAGGAGCAGGACGGCGAGGAGGATGACGAGTCAGAGGCCAGTCAGCGCTTCGCGCTGTTTCTGGAAAACGAGGATGAGGAAGCAAGTCTGCTCGAGGAGCAGGCGGAATCGCAGCTGCCGAGTCATCGGCGTGGCGCGCCGGAGGAATTGCTGCCCTATCAGGTGTTCACCACGGCCTATGACCGCGAGCTGGAACCGGCCAGACGCATGCGCGCGGCCCTGCTCGACGAGTATCGTCAGGCGCTGGATACGCGTCTGGCAGAGCAGAAGATCAACGTACGCCGCCTGGCACGCCAGCTGGCACGCCATTTCAGCTCGCCGCAGCGTGAGGGCTGGCACTTCGGGGAGGAGGAAGGAATCATCGATGGGCGGCGGCTGAGTCAGGTGATTTCCTCACCGGCCGAGCGGCGGGTCTTCCAGCGCGAGCGCTGGGTGCCCGAGGCCAGTGCGCAGGTCAGTTTCCTGATCGACTGCTCCGGTTCGATGAAGGTGCATGGCGAGGCGGTGGCGATGCTGATCGAGATACTCACCCGCGCGCTCGACATGGCCGGTGTGCCCACCGAGGTGCTCGGCTTCACCACTGGCGCCTGGAATGGAGGCCGCGCCCTGAAGGACTGGCGGCGCGCCGGCAAGCCCGCGCGTCCGGGCCGCCTGAATGAAGTGCAGTATCTGATCTTCAAGCCCGCCTCACTGGCGTGGCGACGTGCGCGGCGCAACTTCGGCGCCCTGCTCAAGGCCGATCTCTACCGCGAAGGCGTGGATGGCGAAGCCGTGCAATGGGCCTGCTCACGGCTCGCCGACAACGCCCCTGCCGACGAAGGCGCACGCCGTCTGCTGGTCGTCATCTCCGATGGCAGCCCCTGTGACAGCGCCACCAACACCGCCAATGACGAGCAATACCTCGACAGCCACCTCAAGCAGGTCGTCGCGCAACAGACTCGCTCCGGCCGCCAGGCCATTCTCGGCCTCGGCGTCGGGCTGGACCTCAGCGCCTACTACCCCAACCAGCTGATCATCGACCTCGAACGCACCCTCGACAACGCCCTCGCCGATGAAATCGTCTATCACATGGCGCTGGCGTGTCGGCATCAGGGGATGTGAGGCGAGACAGTATCTTCAGTTTTAGCTATCCATTGTGTGTGCTCTCTTGAGAATGCATTCTCAGCATCTCGGACAAAGTCTGAAAAATCAGAATCAGTATTAGAGTACTGAAGCTTTGTTTTAATAATGCCAATTTCATTAGCTGTTAGTGCATATGCTGAACTTATTTCTCTAAATCTTTTTAATTGCATCCACACTGTTATTGAACTTGCAGCAACAACAAGCATGCTAACAGGCCATATATCCAAGAAGCTAGGTGCAACCACTTTGGTAATCATAAGAGAAATAATTATGGATTGCACAAAGATCAAGAGTCCAAAGAAGATACTTCCTTTACGTTTATTCTGCTTACTCTTCTTCTCATACCAGACTAATTGATCATCGATACGCTCTTGAAGATAAAAAGCTTTCCTATCAGCCAAATTTTGAGACCTTACTTGCATCATACTATTGGTAATTTGATCATTAGTACAACTTTGACCTGAAAGAATCTCTCCTATTTGATTATTAGACCTCAAGATTTCAACAAGCAAGTCCGTGAATTTCTTATTAGCGTCTGATATTGACGCAGCGTCTAGGAAAGGATCTGCCCGCATCATATATCGCCAAGTAGCCGTTTTAACTGACTCAGCTACAGCTCTTGCGCCATACCATTTTCGCTCATACCGCTTCACTGCTATAAGGATTGAAATACCTAGTGCAGCTAAAAAAGAAAAAATACTTACCAATGATAAAATCATGCTTTGCACAGGACATATTGCTACACCAGCGCCAAGCAGCAAAATAACAATATGATATAGATGAGTCTTTAAGTGTTTAGACTGCGATTGGTTAGATGCAGTGTCAGCAGCCCTATGTAACCCGGGATAGTCTTCAGCATTCATATCCCTAGCTCCTACATTGTAGCTAAACTTTGCAAATTTTCTTCACTCCAATCATGAACTCTAATACCATTATCTGAGAGACATTTCGGAATAGCTCCATAAACACCATTAATTCTAATAGCATATACAGGCTTACCTTTTTCGAAGGTCATTCTCACCTCATGAGGTACCCAATAGCTTCTATGCGTTTCATTACCTACAAAAACGATTGTTCTAGATGTACCACTAAGGCTTTTGGAAATTGCTTGCTTAATAACTGCCGAGTCTTCCGTTCTCCATCTTCTTAGCAAATCGCGAACTCTAAAACTCAAATTACTATACCTAGGATTAACTGCTCTTCCCTTGATAGTTAGAACAATCTCTCTATCAGCTTCCTTGAAGCTAAAAAATACCACATTAGACATTTTTCCACCCCTTACTATTAAGTAATTGCAATGATCACCCTTACCCTAATCTATATATTAAAGCTTAGTAATTAACACATTCATAGCAAGACCATAGAATATAGGACTAAAAGACGACACAACAAAGCATATATTTAAAGTCAACGAACATTGAACGATAAAAGAGTTCAAATCTAACATCACTAAAACTATCTAATAATCTACAGGCAGGCTTTCGCCTGCCCTATCCGCCGTGAGCGGCTAACAAAAGGAAAAGAAGGAGAAATCAGTCTTGCGGGGAGCGTTGCTGTGCCTGAACGACAGTGACCGCAATGACATTGAGGATGTCGGCGGTGGAGCAGCCGCGCGAGAGGTCGTTGGCGGGTTTGGCGAGACCCTGGAGCAGCGGGCCGATGGCTTCGGCGCCGCCGATGCGTTCGGCGAGCTTGTAGCCGATATTGCCGGCTTCCAGATTGGGGAATACCAGCACGTTGGAGGTGCCTTTGACGCGCGAGGTGGGCAGCTTGCGCTCGGCGATTTCCGCCACGATGGCGGCGTCGAGCTGTACGTCTTCATCGATGGCGATATCCGGGCGTTGCTCGCGTACCCGATGCGCGGCCTGCACTACCTTGTCCACCGAGGCGTGATGCGCGCTGCCATTGGTGGAGAACGACAGCATCGCCACCCGCGGATCTTCCCCGAGCAGAGCCTGGGCGCTGTCGGCAGCGGCCAGCGCGATCTGCGAAAGCTCCTCGGCGTCGGGGTCGATCACCAGCCCGCAGTCCGAGAAGATCATGCCGCCCTTCAGGTTGTGGAACGGCTTGCACAGCATCATCAGAAAGAAGCTGGAGACCAGCTTGCTGCCCGGCGCCAGCCCCAGCAGTTGAATGGCGGTGCGCACCACATCGGCCGTGGTGAGCACGGCGCCGGCCACCGAGCCATCCGCCAGCCCTTCGCGCACCAGCATGTTGGAAAACGTCAGTGGATCACGAATCTTCTCGGCGGCCAGCTCCGCCGTCATGCCCTTGGCCGCGCGATGCGCGTGCAGCGCTTCGGCAAGCCTGGCGGTGTGCTCGGAGGTGGCGGGGTCGATCAGCTCGAGCCTTGCCAGCGCCTGATCCTCAAGCCCGGCTTCTCTGGCGGTGGCGGCGATGACGGTCGGGTCGCCCACCAGCATCACCTGCGCCAGGCCCTGTTCCGCCGCGTTCACCGCCGCCTGCACCACCCGCATGTCCTGCCCTTCACAGAGCACGATACGGCGCGGGTCTGCCTTGGCCCGCGCCAGAATGTTGTTGAGTGCCTTCATGTCTGTCTCCTCGCTGCCCTTGCAGGCAGCCGACACATCCAAAAAGCCCCGGACATCTGAAATGGCCGGGGCAAGGGAGAGTTCCAGTCGTTGATGCGCGTCGCGCTATCGCTTGAACATCACGCTGCCATCCATGACCTGCACAGCGCGATCAGCGACGGGCGTTACACGTAATCCTGATACTTCTCGAGCAGACGCACCGGCTTCTTGAGGGCGTCGCGGCGGAACGGGTCGCCCAGTTCGCGAGTACACATCACCTCGATGACGCAGGTCTTGCCTTCGTTCATCTGCATGTCGACGGCCTTCTTGAGGGCCGGGCCCACGTCTTCCAGACGGTCGACGGTGATGCCTTCGGCCCCCATGGAGCGGGCGATCTCGGCGAAGCTCTGGTTGTCCAGCTCACCGGCGACGAAGCGACGGTTATAGAACTCGACCTGGTTCTTCTTCTCGGCGCCCCACTGACGGTTGTGGAAGACGACAGCCGTGACCGGAATATCGTGACGCACGGCGGTCATGATTTCCATCAGGCTCATGCCCCAGGCGCCGTCACCGGCGTAGGCGATGGCCGGACGTTCCGGCGCGGCAGTCTTGGCACCCATGATGGTCGGCAGCGCGTAGCCGCAGTTGCCGAAGCTCATCGGGGCGAAGAAGCTGCGCGGCTTGTCGAAGCGCAGATAGCTGTGGGCCACGGAGTTGATGTTGCCGATGTCGGTGGAGACCATGACATCTTCCGGCATGGCCTTTTCCAGCTCTCGCAGAACCTGACGCGGGTGCAGGTATTCGCCGCCGGAGAACGGCTTCTCATCCTTGGCTTCGTCGATGGCGTCAAGGCTGAAGGCATCTTTCTCGTGGGTCCACTCGTCAAGCTCGGCTTCCCAGGCGGCCTTCTCTTCGCGGATGGTGCTCAGACGCGAGTCCTTGGAGGCATCGCATTCCAGATTGCGGCCTGCCAGGCGCTCGGTCAGGGCGATGGCCGCTTCACGCGCGTCGCCGCAGATGCCGACGGAGATCTTCTTCACCAGACCCAGCATCTTGTGGTCGGCGTCGATCTGGATGATCTTCGCGTCCTTCGGCCAGTAGTCCATGCCGTGCTGCGGCAGGGTACCGAACGGCCCGAGGCGCGTGCCCAGCGCGATGACGACATCGGCCTGGGAGATCAGCTTCATGCCCGCCTTGGAGCCCTGATAACCGAGCGGACCACACCACAGCGGGTGGCTGGCCGGGAAGGAATCGTTGTGCTGGTAGCTGTTGACCACCGGCGCGCCGAGACGCTCTGCCAGTGCCTTGCACTCCTCGACGCCATCGGCCATCACCACACCGCCACCGGAAACGATGACCGGGAACTTGGCGCTGGCCAGCAGCTCGGCTGCCTCATCCAGACTCTTGCTGCCACCCGGGCCGCGATCGACACGTGCCGGCTTGGGAATCTCGCATTCGATCTCGCCGTAGAAGTAGTCACGCGGGATGTTGAGCTGGGTCGGGCCCATCTCGGACATGGCGCGATCGAAGCAGCGACCGGTGTATTCCGCCATGCGCGACGGGTGAGTCACGTGGCCCTGGTACTTGGTGAATTCCTGGAACATCGGCAGCTGCTTGCATTCCTGGAAGCCGCCCAGGCCGATGCCGGTGGTGCCGGCTTCCGGCGTGACGATGACCACCGGGCTGTGCGCCCAGTAAGCCGCCGCGATGCCGGTGACGCAGTTGGAGATGCCCGGGCCGTTCTGGCCGATGACCATGCCGTGACGGCCGGAGACACGAGCATAGCCGTCGGCCATGTGGGCAGCGCCCTGCTCATGCACCACCGGAATGAGGCGAATGCCGGCCGGCGCGAAGATGTCCATCGCATCCATGAAGGCGGAACCCATGATGCCGAACATGTCGGTGACGCCATTGGCGACCATGGTTTCCACGAAGGCCTCGGAAGGGGTCATCTTCTGCTTGCCCTGCACGACCTTGCGATTGTCTGCGCTGTCTTGAGTGCTCATGGCGTCTCCAACTCTAAATTTTATGTTTATTGATACATTTAGTTCCGATTACCGAAACATGTGACCAAAATTAGCCCTCACCGGCCGACCCGTCAAGCACGATTTCGAAAAATGATGAAAAACACACCTTTTTTAGAAACTTCTTCCGATGAATGGAGTACTGTTACAGTAGGCACAGCAACGCAAGGCACTGACGGGCCGCGCGTTTCCGCGCCATACTGCCCCGCGCATGACGGCTCGACACACGACCGCCCCGGCGCACGACCGTTCAGCGCTCGGATCGAAAGAGGAAAACGCCCATGAACAGTGCCACCCAACCCCACACGAGCCTGCCGCATGACCGCAAGGACAGCGACACCGCCAGGGAAGGCAGCAAGATAGAAGGCGATACACCTGCCCAGCGCCTGCTGGCACTGCTGGAGGTGATCGCCGCCAAGGACCAGTTCTTCACCCTGCAGGGACTGGTGGAAGAGACCGGCCTGCCCAAGCCGACGCTGCACCGCATGCTGCAGCAGCTGGAAGGCAGCGGCATGCTGCAGCGCGAGGCGGACAACCGCCATTACAGCAAGGGCAGCCGCCTGCGCCGTCTGGCGGAGAACCTGCTGCTCAACGACACCGTGCAGGGTGCCCGCCACGGCGTGCTCAACCGGCTGATGGAAGAGGTCGGCGAGAGCTGCAACATCACGGCGCTGTCCGGCAGCGAGGTGCTGTATCTGGACCGCGTCGAGACCCAGGCCCCGCTGCGCTTCTATCTGCACCCCGGTTCCCGGGTGCCGGTGCATTGCTCCGCCAGCGGCAAGCTGTTTCTGGCCCAGATGCCGCCCGCCCAGCGCCGTCGTCTGCTGACCGGCACGCCGCTGAACGCGATGACGCGCAATACCCTGACCGACATCGAATCCGTCGAGGCCGAGATCGAGCAGGTCCGCCAGCAGGGCTTCGCGCTGGATGACGAGGAATTCCTGCCCGGGCTGGTGTGCATCGCGGTGCTGGCGCCCAATCCCGATGGGCCCTCCAACATCGGCGTGGCCATCCAGGCGCCGGTGATGCGCCAGTCGCGCGAGGACATGCTCAAGCATCTGCCGGCACTCGAGCGCGCCGCGCGCGATATCGCCGCCATCCAGCGCGGTGCGATACCCTCCGCCTGAGGCCAGCGGGCTGGAGCTGGATCTGGGAAAGAAGAGCGACAGGCACAAGGTCGTGCTTCCCGTGACGCGCATGAGGGGCTAGCCTGTCGGACTGCCTTTTACACACCACGTCGAGAACACCATGTCCGCCAGCGATGCCTTGCGTCTTGTCCTGCTTTCCAGCCTGTGGGGCATGTCTTTCATCTTCATGCGCGTGGCTGCGCCGGAATTCGGCCCGACCACGCTGATACTGCTGCGCATGGGCATCGGTGCGCTGGCACTCGCCCCACTGCTGCTGGGCGCGGGCCGGTTGAAGATGCTGTGGGAACACAAGGGCCCGCTTGCGGTGCTGGGCCTGACCAGTCAGGCGCTGCCCTTCTGCCTGCTGGCGCTGGCCACCACCCAGCTGGAGGCCGGTTTCACCTCGCTGATCAATGCCACCACGCCGCTGTTCACCGCGCTGCTGGGGATGGCGCTGTTCGCCACGCCGATCCAGAAGCAGCAGTATCTCGGCCTGGCCGTGGCCTTCAGCGGTGTCTATGTGCTGTCGAGCGATCGCCTCGACTTCCAGCTCGGCGGCGATGGCTGGTTCATTCTCGCCGCCCTCGGCGCCACCTTCTGCTACGGCTTCGCCTCCAACTTCTCGCGTCAGCGCCTGAATCACCTGCCGGCGCCGGTGCTGGCCGCAGGCAGCTCGCTGATGTCTTCCCTGCTGTTGCTGATTCCGGGCCTGTGGATGTGGCCGACGACCAGCGTCAGCCTGGAGGCCTGGGGCAGCGCCATCGCGCTGGCGGTGCTCAGCACCAGCCTCGCCTTCCTGATCTTCTTCCGCCTGCTGGCCAGTGCCGGCGCCACCGCGACCACTTCGGTCACCTTCCTGGTGCCGGTCAGCGCGCTGCTGTGGGGCAACCTGCTGCTCGATGAGGTGATCGATGCGCGCATCCTCACCGGCATGGGCATCACTCTGCTGGGCACCGCCATCGCCACCCGTCTGATTCGGCTGCCGACACGTCGGAAAGTCGCCTGACCGCTTGCCGCGTGACGCTTGCCCCATGAACCAAAAGGCCCGCCCCTGAACACGAGGTTCATGGGCGGGCCTTTTTGCGTCATGCGGCTTTGGCTCTAGAGCTTTATGGGGCTGGAGAGCTCAGACACTCGTCATTCGGGTCAACCAGCTCAGCCGGTCAATCGAAGCTTCAATCAACCTGCCGCTTCCTCGGCGGCATCGGCCAGCGCTTCGAAGACGCGCGCCACGGCTTCCGCGCCCGGGTCGCTGTTGCCGACCAGATGGGCGGAAGGCACGTAGGCAGAGCGCCCGGCCCGCGCCTTGGCCATCTCGGCGGTGGCATCCGCGCCCTGACGGGCGGCGCGTGCCATCGCGGCCCAGTCGACACGGGCGCTCGGTGTCGTCTGCAGTGAAGACTGCAGTGCCTCCAGCGCCGGCAACAGCGCATCCAGCAGGCTGCGGTCGCCGCGTGAGGCGCCGCCGTAATGCTGCATGCGGGCGACGCCGTGACTCAGGGCATCGTGCCAGCGCTGGCTCATTGGCGCCTGGCCATGCGTGTCCGACGGCTCCTTCCAGCGGGTGGCGGCGGCGGTGAACAGCGTCGAGAGCAGCACACCACTGGAGCCGCCCATGCCGTGGGCCAGCTGCTTGCCGATGGTGGCCATCAGCTCGCCGGAATCACCACATGCCAGCTCGCAGTCTTCCAGCGCTTCGATCACCGCGCGCGCGCCACTGGCGAAGGTACTGCCGGTATCACCGTCGCCGCTGATGGCATCGAGTCGGTCGAGATCCGCCTCGCTGGCGAGCAGGACTTCCAATGCCGCGCGCAGGCGTTGCTCGACCTGCGGATCGCCCGGCAGGCCGGCACGCGATTTCACGCCACGGGCGGCACGCGCCTGGCAGTCGGCCCTGGCCTGGGCACGTCTGGCATCCGAGGTCTCGTCACTGGCGGTTCTGACGGCGTCCTGACTCGGCGTGAAGTGCGCCAGTGGCGTCACCGATTGCACGCCCGGCCAGGCCACCGGCGCGCAGCTGGCGCTGAGCGCCTCTTCCAGCAAGCTATCCAGCGGCAGCAGCGTCAGCGAGAAACCGTGCATGTCCAGAGAGGTCATCAGCGGTTGCGGGCCGACCACGGCATGGATGCCCAGCGCCTGCAGCGACGGATGGGTCAGCGCTTCTTCCAGCAGCAGGCTGCGCTCCAGCGCCGAGCAACCGCCCAGATCATTGATCAACAGCAGATGGCCGCTGGCCGGCAGGTCGCCGCCGACATCCTTGCGCGAATGACCCTGCACCAGCGCCGTGACCACGGTGTCCATGACCGCATGCACGCCGTGGGTGCCCGAGTCGCTGCCAAGCTCCAGCGCCATGGCGCCCGGCTCGCCGTGAATGCCCAGCCCCAGTTCCGGTGCGCGCTGCTCACGCGGCTTGCCGGGATGACGGCCGACATTGAAGGCCACGCCCAGGGTTGAACAGCTGTCGGCGACGCGACGCGCGATGGCGGTGATTTCCTTGAGGCCCGCCCCGCGTGCCGCCAGCGCACCGGTGACCTTGTGCACCAGCAGCGTGCCGGCCAGCCCACGTGGCTGCGGGTTGTCGGGCAGCGCCACATCGTCGGCGACGATGACCATCTCGACCTTGAAGCCTTCCTGGCGCGCCCGCTCGGCGGCCAGCCCGAAGTTGAGGCGATCCCCGGTGTAGTTCTTGACGATCAGCAAGGCCCCGGCCTCACCGGTGACTTCGCGGATCGCCGCCAGCACGGCGTCCACCGTCGGCGAGGCGAACAGCTCACCACACACGGCAGCCGTCAGCATGCCAGCACCGACGAAGCCTGCGTGCGCGGGTTCATGTCCCGAGCCACCACCGGAAATCAGCGCGACCTGATCACGCGCCCAGTCATCACGCACTACCAGGCGCATGCCACTGGCGGGGTCTGACAGCCGCACGCCACTGCCATCCGGGTGGCGCAGTCGTGCGCAGCCTTCCAGGGCCTCGCCGACGACCTGGCGTGGCTGATTGATGAACTGTCGGCCAGACTCGCTGCTACTCATCCTTCTCTCCTTGAGGACACTCGCCCTGCTGATAAAGGCGGCACTTGAGGCCGCCGCTCATGCCTGTCCTGTGCCACGACGCTTCCATGACGCTCGGGGGCCTCGACTCATCCTGCCTTGCCGTTCCCCCCAGCGTCGTTCGCGACCTTGCCGGATGCAATAGTCCTATCAGAAAATGATGGCATTCGCGCTGCAGCGTTGTGCCACGCCCATCAGTCGAGTGGCCTGAAAGACAAAAGCCCCCCGACGCCTGCGCGTGCGGGGGGCTTGGAGTGCCGAGTGTCACCGGGGCGTGTATTCAGGGTCATGCCTCTCACCTTTCCTCTCTCACCTTTCTTCTCTGGCCTTGATGCCGCGGCTGGCTGTCTCGCTGGCAGGGCCGGTGGCAAGGGCGCCTGACGAGGTGGTGGCGATGAGGCAGGCCTCAGTGCCGGTGCCGGCTCCAATTTGGGCTCCGGTTCCGGTTCCGGTTCCGGTTCCGGCTCCGGTTTCGGCGCAGGTCTCAGCTTCGATTCAGCCTCCGGATGCAGCCAGGAAGGCAGCCGACTGGCGGGGGCCTGCAGATTCGAGGTCTGGTATTCGCTGGCAGAGCATTCCACCGGCGCGTGCACCCTGAAGCCGTGCTTGCCGTGGTGCTTGACTCGATACATCGCCTGATCGGCCTGTTCCAGCGCCAGACCGAAGCGATTGTCGGCATCGCGCCCGAAACAGATGCCGATGCTCAGGCCGACGCAGCCGAGGCCACCGCTGATCTCGAGGGGATGCGCGAAGCGCTCCAGCCAGCGACGGGCGATATGTTCGACACGCGGCAGTGTCATGCGGGGCAGCTGAAAGAGGAATTCATCGCCGCCGAAACGCGCCGAGAGATGCTGGTGGATGCTCAGTCGGTGCAGCTCATCGTTCAGGCCATGCGCGACCAGCACCAGCACTTCATCGCCGGCACGATGGCCGAACTGGTCATTGACCTGCTTGAAGCCGTCAAGGTCGATGAAGATCAAGGCACTGTCATCGGCCAGCGGTCGCTGATGCCAGCTGTTGATGGCCTGACGATTGGCAAGCCCCGTCAGGGCATCGGTGCTGGCCAGCGCATTGAGGCGCGCTTCGTAGTCTTTCTCATGACTGATGTCGGCATGCGTGCCCAACAGGCGCAGGGCATCGCCGTGCTCATCGCGTTCGACTACCCGCCCGCGGTCGGCGACCCAGGTGATGCTGCCATCGCGAGCCAGCATGCGATGCACGACCTGATAGACCTCGGTGCGCCCCTCCAGGTGGTCATTGAGGTTGGCGAGCACTTCCTCGCGGTCTTCTGGGTGCAGGTGCTCACGCCAGACATCGAAATGGGCGTTCAGCTCGCCCGGCTGGTAGCCCAGCATGCGTCCCCAGCGATAGTTGAAGATGGTGAGCTTGCCGCTGGGCACCTCGAGTTGCCAGAGGCGCAGGCCGGTACCGTCGAGCGTCGCCGACAGTTTTTCCTCCAGTCCCGCCAGTCGGCGTTCAAGGCGGGCCTTGTCGCGCTCCATCTGCTTGAGTGCTTGTTCCAGTGATTGTTCACGCAGACTCTTGTGTGCCATGCCAGGCCCCCGGTCGACTCCTTGTCCTGCATCCTGTTTATCCATCGGCACCAGGGCGAACTCCCTGTTCGCTTGCCGATGCATCGCTCACGGTCTTCTGTTCTGTCTTGTCGTTCTGTCTTGTCGTTCTGTCTTGCGATGCTCTTCCTGGCATCCTTCGCGCTTCGCTACCCAGCCTGGTGACTGGGCGGCTGTCGCCCGCTCGAGGTCAATAAGCATTAACTGTAGCTTAAATATCTAAAGCAGAACCTACCGATATAACGTTAAGATGTGACAGCTCGGATGCCGAAAGAATCCCGACGAAAGTCTAAATGACATCAATAGCGCAGAAATGCGCAAGCCATGTGATGTTTGCGCAGCGCGCCCAGGCATCAACGCATCAGCACCTCAGAGCACAAAAGCATCAGCACCTCAGGGCGCAAAAACATCAGCGCGTCAGAGCGCCAGCTCGCCACCCTTGGCCACGGCGCGCTGAAAGGCCTCGCGCTGACGGATGCGGGCCAGCCATTCCTGGATATTCGGGTGATTCTTGAGCCCCTGGCGCGCATCAAGCACCTGGATCGGGAAGCTCATCTGGATATCGGCACCGGTCAGCGAGTCACCGGCAAGCCACTGGCGATGCTCGAGACAGGTATCCATGTAGGCGAGATGCGCCTTGATCTCCGGGCTGATGAAGCTGTCATTCACGCCCTTGGCCAGCTTGCGCGCGATCGGGCGCACCAGCCACGGCACCGGTGGCTTGTCGAGACGCGAGAATACCAGCCTGAGTATCAACGGCAGCATCGCCGAGCCCTCGGCGAAGTGCAGCCAGAAGCGATAGTCACGCTCGGCCTGGCTGCCGGCGGGCGGGCGCAGGTGTGCGGTGCTGACGCTGCCCTGGCCGGCGTACAGATCGATCAGGTATTCGATGATCGCCCCGGACTCGGCGACCACCACCGGCTCGGCATTCTCTCCCGCCAGCGTGGTGTCGGTGATGATCGGCGCCTTGCCCAGCGGGTGTATCTCCTTCAGCGCCCTGGGCGCACGCATGCTGTTGCTGTCGCGGGCATAGGTCTGCAGACGGTATTCAAGATTCAACTCTTCCAGCAGCCACAGGATGCGCTGCGAGCGCGAGTTTTCCAGATGGTGAACCGTGATCATGGGCGTGCTCCTGAAGGTAGGGTCAAGTGCGCAGCGGTCAGCTCCGGGGGCGATCAGCGCTCGAAGATGCTGTCACCCAGGTCATCGATGGTGCGCTTCGCCTTGAGCAGGGTCAGCTCCACGGCGCCCTCTTCGCCCGGCACGGTGTCGGAGCGCTCGAAACGGTGCTCCAGCATCTCGCCGCCTTCCACCGGCTTGCGGATCACGCCCGACACCCGATATTGACCATCGTGCTTCTGCGGCATCGCCACGATCAGATAGCCCTTGTATTCGGTGGCTTCCGGTTCCTTGACCGGCGCAGGCTCGCCTGCGGCAAACAGTTTCTTCAGCATACCCAGCATGATACATCTTCCTTGGCCGGCTCTCGTGACGCTCGCCGGCGGTTCACGTGCAGAAATGAGAATGAAATGGCGCTTGTGTCAGCATCACATGCCCCCGTGGGGGTGAACAGCGCTCGGCCGACCACCAGATAGCACGACGCCGACCCCTATGGCAGCGAATGGCTGCAGCAGGGGCCGGCGTCATGGTGTTCCGAGATCAGGCTATCGGATCAGAGATTACTCGATGCCACGTCCCTTGCTGGCCGCGATACGCAGGCGCAGGGAGTTCAGCTTGATGAAGCCGGCAGCATCTTTCTGGTCGTAGGCGCCCGCATCGTCTTCGAAGGTCGCGATGGACGCATCGAACAGCGAGTCTTCGGACTGACGGCCGACGACGATCACGTTGCCCTTGTAGAGCTTGAGACGCACGACGCCGTTGACGACCTTCTGGGACTCATCGATGGCCGCCTGCAGCATGCGACGCTCCGGGCTCCACCAGTAGCCGTTGTACACCAGCTCAGCGTACTTGGGCATCATCTCGTCCTTCAGGTGGGCCGCTTCGCGGTCCAAGGTGATGGATTCGATGGCACGGTGAGCACGCATCATGATGGTGCCGCCCGGTGTTTCGTAGCAGCCACGCGACTTCATGCCGACGTAACGGTTCTCGACGATGTCGAGACGGCCGATGCCATTCGCGCCGCCGACCTTGTTCAGGTACTCGAGCACTTCGTGAGCGGCCATTTCCTTGCCATCGATGGCAGTGATGTCGCCCTTCACGTAGGTCAGGTCGATGTAGGTCGCGTCATTCGGCGCCTGCTCCGGGCTGACGCTCCAGCGCCACATCTCTTCTTCGCACTCGGTCCACGGGTCTTCCAGCACGCCACCTTCGTAGGAGATGTGCAGAAGGTTCGCGTCCATGGAGTACGGAGACTTCTTCTTGTTCTTGGCGTAGTCGACTTCGATACCGTGCTGCTCGCAGTATTCCATCAACTTCTCGCGGGAGTTTAGGTCCCACTCACGCCACGGCGCGATGACCTGGATACCCGGCTTCAGCGCGTAGGCGCCCAGCTCGAAACGCACCTGGTCGTTGCCCTTGCCGGTCGCACCGTGGGAGATGGCGTCGGCGCCGGTCTCATTGGCGATCTCGACCAGGCGACGCGCGATCAGCGGACGTGCGATGGAGGTGCCCAGCAGGTACTCGCCTTCATAGATGGCGTTGGCACGGAACATCGGGAAGACGTAATCGCGGACGAAGGTCTCGCGCAGGTCTTCGATGTAGATCTCCTTCACGCCGAGGGCTTCTGCCTTGGCACGCGCCGGCTCGACTTCCTCGCCCTGACCGAGGTCAGCTGTGAAAGTCACGACTTCACAGTTGTAGGTTTCCTGCAGCCACTTGACGATGACTGAAGTGTCCAGGCCGCCGGAGTAGGCGAGAACGACCTTTTGCACGTCGGACATGCTTGACTCCTGAGTTGATGCTTGTAGTTCCCGCGTACCACTGATGAACGCCGTGGCCGCAGGTGGGGTTGGATCGCCCGGTCCAGACGAGCGAAGGCCGCGCACGCGCAGCCGCTCATCTACCCGAATCACGATGTGACGCCGATTATAGCGAGGCTGGCACCTCACCGATACTGCCAGCGGGGTCAGAGACACCCCGGCAGGCGGCCAGCGCCGCGACGCGCCCTTTTCGCCCTGCTACAATTGGCCACCTTGAGCGTCGGCGATACGCACGGCGCAGCACGAGATGCAATGACGGGATTGGAGATCTTGATGACCCAGGCGAGCGAGCGCACGCAGATGGCACAGCGCTTCCGTGGCTTTCTGCCAGTGGTGGTCGACCTCGAGACGGGTGGTTTCAATGCCGCCGGTGATGCAATGCTCGAGATCGCTGCCGTCACGCTGACCATGGACGACGATGGCAACATGGTGCCGGATGCGACCTATGCCTTCCACGTGGCCCCCTTCGAGGGCGCCAACATCGAACAGTCGGCACTGGATTTCACCGGTATCGATCTCGACAACCCGGTGCGCAAGCAGGTCGCGGTGGCCGAGAATCAGGCGCTGGGCGAGATCTTCAGCCCGGTGCGCAAGGCCATCAAGGCGCACGGCTGCACGCGTGCGGTGCTGGTCGGCCACAATGCGGCCTTCGACCAGGGCTTCCTGAACGCGGCAGTCGAGCGTTGCGGCATCAAGCGCAATCCGTTCCACCCGTTCTCGTGCTTCGATACCGCTTCGCTTGCGGGTCTGGTCTATGGCCAGACGGTACTGGCGCGCGCCTGCCGTGCCGCCGGCATCGAGTTCGACAACGCCTCCGCCCACTCGGCGCGTTATGACACCGAACGTACCGCGGAGCTGTTCTGCGCGATGGTCAACCGCTTCAAGGACCTGGGCGGCTGGGACCTGGCGATGAAGGAACAGGGCATGAATGACGAGGTGCCGGTCTCGCTCGACGCGCCCGCGCCCTGACTGGCAGAGCTTCTGACAGCTTCTCCGGCTGACAGGCTCCCCTAGAGCCAGAAAAGAAAACGCCCCCGCAGCCAGGCTGCGGGGGCGTTTTTCTGAACGGCATTTGCCTAGATCAGCGCGTGTCAGATCCAGCAGGTCAGATCAGACTGCCGATCACTCGGCGGAAGCTGCCTGAGCGGCCTGCTTGATCATCGGCTCCAGCTCGCCGCTCTGGTACATCTCGACCACGATGTCGCAGCCGCCGACCAGCTCGCCGTTGATCCACAGCTGCGGGAAGGTCGGCCAGTTGGCGTACTTCGGCAACTCGGCGCGGATGTCCGGGTTGTCGAGGATGTTGACGAAGGCGAAACGCTCGCCGCAGGACATGACGGCCTGCACGGTCTGCGCAGAGAAACCGCACTGCGGCAGCTGCGGGGTGCCCTTCATGTACAGGAGGATCGGGTTCTCGCCAATCTGCTTTTCGATCGATTCGATGGTAGTGCTCATGTGCAATCCTCGGACGGTGGGCGCAAGGCCCGTGAGTGTCATTCCCTCATTCTACTGGGGGTAAGCCATGAATTCAGCCCCCGATAGTGCCCGAGTTGTGGATTGCTGTCTGCAGCAGCGCGCATCGGCCCTGCAGCGCGCGCCATGGCTGCCCTGATAACGGCGCGAGCGTTGCACGCTCGCGCCGAGCTGGCTAGGATGGCTCTTTTGACAGGCAGCGCCATCCGGGCGCCGTGATCGTCGGCGACCTCCTTCCCTCCGACGCATGGCGCCCTTTTCAATGGTGCTGTCCGAGACCCTGACAGGAGCCCGCTCGATGGCCACCCGGCATTTTCTGACCCTGCTTGACCTTTCTCCGGAAGAACTCGACTACCTCATCCAGCGCGCCATCACCATCAAGGATGGGCTGAAGAAGGAAGGTCCGGTCTATACGCCGTTCGCCAACCGTACCCTGGCGATGATCTTCGAGAAGTCCTCCACGCGTACCCGCGTGTCCTTCGAGACCGCCATGGCGCAATTCGGTGGCCATGCGCTGTTCCTGTCACCGCGCGACACCCAGCTGGGCCGTGGCGAGCCGATCGGCGACACCGCACGCGTGCTGTCCGAGATGGTCGATGGCGTGATGATCCGCACCTTCGCCCACTCCGACATCGAAGCCTTCGCCGACGCCTCCAGCGTGCCGGTCATCAATGCACTGACCGATGACTATCATCCGTGCCAGCTGCTGGCCGACGTGATGACCTGGACCGAGTGCCGTGGCCCCGTGAAGGGCAAGACGGCGGTGTGGATCGGTGATGGCAACAACATGTGCCATTCCTGGATCAACGCCGCACGTCAGTTCGATTTCACTCTGCGCATCTGCTGCCCGGAAGGCTATGAGCCGGACAGCGAGATCGTCGCGGCCGCCGGCCAGCGCGTCAGCATCCATCGTGATCCGCAGGAAGCCGTGCAGGGCGCGGACCTGGTGACCACCGATGTCTGGGCCTCCATGGGTCAGGAAGAAGAGCAGCTCAAGCGTGAAGCCGACTTCGCCGGCTTCCAGGTCGACGAAGCCATGCTCGACAAGGCCGCCGACGACGTCATCTTCCTGCACTGCCTGCCGGCACACCGCGGCGAAGAGATCAGCATGGGCCTGCTGGATGACCCGCGCGCCGTCGTCTGGCAGGAAGCGGGCAACCGCCTGCACGCCCAGAAGGCACTGCTCGAGTTCCTGATGCTGGGCCGCCAGGACTGAGCCATCAGCACTGAAGCTCAGGACTGAGCCGCCGCCTGCATCCACGCAGGCGGCGCTCGCGTATGCTCAAGCGAGACGGACACTCCCCTGCCCCGTTGCCTTCATCGCCATCCGGACTGACCTGCCATCATGCAACCGCTCCTTCAGATCGATTCGCTGGAATGTCGCTACGACACCACCGTCGTGACTCGCGACATCAATTTCTCCCTCAACAAGGGTGACATTGCCTGCCTGCTCGGCCCCTCCGGCTGCGGCAAGACCACGCTGCTGCGCGCGATTGCCGGCTTCGAACCGGTGGCGGTGGGCGAGATTCGTCTCGAAGGCGAGGTGCTGTCCAGCGCGACTTATCTGACCGCGCCAGAGCAGCGCCATGTCGGCATGGTCTTCCAGGATTACGCACTGTTCCCCCATCTGAGCGTGGCGGACAACGTGGCCTTCGGTGTGCGCCGCATGACCCGTGAAGCGCGCAATGACAAGGTGACGGAGCTGCTGACCCTGGTCGGCCTCGCCCACCTCGGCGAGCGCTTCCCACATGAACTGTCCGGTGGCCAGCAGCAGCGCGTGGCCCTGGCTCGCGCGCTGGCACCGGAGCCGCGCATTCTGCTGCTCGATGAGCCGTTCTCGAATCTGGACGTGGAGCTGCGCCGTCAACTGAGCCAGGAGGTGCGGCGGATTCTCAAACACCTCGGCATCAGCGCGGTGCTGGTCACGCATGACCAGAATGAGGCCTTTGCGATGGCCGACCAGATCGGCGTGATCCACGGCGGTCATCTGCAGCAGTGGGACACGCCGTTCAACCTGTATCACGAACCCGCCACGCGCTTCGTCGCCAACTTCATCGGCCAGGGCTATTTCATCCCCGGCACGCTGAAGGACAACGAATGCGTGAGCACGGAGCTGGGCGTGATTCGCGGCAACCGTGCCTATCCGTATGCACCCGGCACGCCGGTGGATGTGCTGCTGCGCCCGGATGACCTGGTGTTGGCCGAAGGGGATTCGGAAGCGACCGACCTCAAGGCACGCGTGCTCAGCGCGACCTTCGCCGGTACCAGCACCCTCTACCGGCTGGCGCTGCCTTCCGGGCGGGAAGTCGAGGCCGCCTTCAACAGCCATCACGACTACCAGCCCGGTGAGCAGGTCATGCTGCGCATCCAGGCCGATCACCTGATCCTCTTCGAGCGTGTCGAGGAGAGTGAAGCGGTGCTCTAGTACCCCACGAGCAGGATGATCGCCAGCCAAGAAAAAACGGCCTCCTTTCGGATGGCCGTTTTTTCTTGCCCCGCTGGTGGCGTGTCGCTATTTGAACTGACTCCATTGCTTGGGCGACTGCCCGTACAGACGCTTGAATTCGCGACTGAATTGCGACGAGCTCACATAGCCCACGGCCATGGCCGCCTCGCTGACGGTCTTGCCATTGGCGATCTGCATGGCAGCGGTGTTGAGGCGCATGGACTTCACGAACTGGATCGGCGACATCGTGGTCGCCTGCTTGAACTTGCGGTGGAAGACGGCGCGACTCATGCCGACCCGCCCGGCCATGTCTTCAATGCTGACCGGCTCATCCAGTCGACTGGACAGGTAATCGATCGTCCGCGCGATCTCATTGCCAACCCCGAAGGCCCGTCGCGCCGACTCCCCCGCCTCACCCTTCAGGACGGCGTAGTAAAGCTCCCGCAGCCGCCCTTCTCCCAGTATCGCCGCGTCAAGGGGGTTCTGCGCCACCTGCAGCAGTCGCAACAAGGCATCGCTGAAGGCGGCGTCCCAATGCGCCAGGGCAAGCCCCGGCGGCAGCGGGCCGCTGCCCGGCTTGCGTACAAGCCCCGCGGCGCTTTCCATCTCGATGGCAAGCTCCGTCATCACCCGCGTGTCCAGCGAGACGTACACGCCCAGCAGCGGAGTTTCTGGCGAGGCCGTGGGGGCACCCGCCTCGACCGGCATCGAGATGGGACAGCACAGATACTGGCGGCTGTCGTAGACATGCCGCTCGCCGTCCAGTATCGCCTCCTTGGCACCGCTGACGATCACCACCACGGCGGGTTCATAGATGGCCGGCGCGCAACGCACGGGCTCTGTCATGCGAAAGAGCTGCACGCCCTTCACTGCGGTCCCTCGAATGCCTTCCTCGTGGGCGAGGCTCGCCACGAGTCGTGTGATCTCTTGTCTGCTCATGTCGCCAATCTAGCGCCATGCCTGCCTCTCATCAACGACTTGAGATGATCAGGCAACGATTGACGGCAATTTCAGCCAATCACGAACCCGGGTGAGATTTACCACCTATTCCAATCAGCATTGGCAGACCCGGGCACCGGTAGCTATATATGTGAAGCAGACAGGACCGAGCTGAAAACCGGGCACAAAAAAGCGGCCACCCCGAAGGATGACCGCCTTTTCAAGAATTCTGGTGGAGCCTAGCGGGATCGAACCGCTGACCTCAACACTGCCAGTGTTGCGCTCTCCCAGCTGAGCTAAGGCCCCTAATCAGACTGTCATGTCATGTGTCACCTGCAGGCAAGTGGGCACGTGAAACCTGGACAGACTTGTCGTGAATCATGGTGGAGCCTAGCGGGATCGAACCGCTGACCTCAACACTGCCAGTGTTGCGCTCTCCCAGCTGAGCTAAGGCCCCGTCTTCACGATGAGGCGCATGTTACAGAGCGACGAATACGTCGTCAACCTCTTATTTTTGCTGCGCTTTGTGGAGAGCGTGAAGTCTACGGTTCACATCGCGAGGCACGGTTTCCCGCAGGGGCTCGCTCACTGCCACACGGCCGACGACAAGGAGCAGGGATCACGCTAGCACTATATCAGCAGTGGTTATCCTGAGCGCGACTCACTGGATGACAGGGCATCGACAAGCCCTTGTCCAATGGGTACATTGGATCGCGCATTCACTTCACTACTTATTGACACCTTTACTGGAGCCGCCTTGATCAAGGTTCTTGTCGCTGACGACCACCACCTGGTGCGTACCAGCATCGTCCGTACCATTGAGCTAGAGGATGGGCTCAAGGTGATTGCAGAAGCCTCGGATGGCGAAACCGCGATCAAACTCTGCCGTGAGCACAGCCCGGATATCGTGCTCATGGACATACGCATGCCCGGCGTTGATGGCCTGGAAGCCACGCAGAAGATCGTGCGCAGTCTGCCCGACGTCAGGGTCATCGTGCTGACCGCCTATCTGGAAGAGTCCTTCGCCAAACGCCTGCTGGAAGCGGGAGCCTTCGGCTTCATCTCCAAGGGCACGCCCTTTGACGAGATGATTCGCGCCATCCATCAGGTGGCCGCAGGCGAACGCTATCTATCCCCGGAAATCGCCCAGCGCCTGGTGTTCTCGGGCATGGACACCCAGCGCAGCAATCCCTTCGATCAGCTGTCGAGCCGCGAGCTGCAGGTGGCGACTATGATCGTCAATTGCCATCGCGTCAGCGAGATCTCGGACCGCCTGCACCTGAGCCCGAAGACGGTCAACACCTACCGTTACCGCATCTTCGACAAGCTTGGCGTAACCAGCGACGTGGAGATGACGCATCTGGCCATGCGTCACCAGCTGCTGGATGACTACGTGCTGGACCGTCCTGACGAGGCTTGAACAAGCACACCTTGCTAGCCCGTCACACACTGCAGGCCCGCGCTGCTCGTGACACTCCCGAGAAGCGCCGTCAACGCCTCATGCAAGAACGCCACCTTCCCGGGTGGCGTTCTTGCATGAGGCGTTTCTGTCTGAGGCGTTCTTGAGTGGCACGTCCTGATCGGGCCGGTCATGACAGCAGGCATTGCAGCATGGCGGCGTCGCCCCCATGCCTGCGAGCAATCGCCCTTGTTTGATAGACTCGAGGCATCTCTGGACGAGGAACCTCATGGCCAAGCAGCACACTGATCCCACGATGACGGACACCACTTCTCAGTCACCCGAGAATGAGCAGCCATCAGGCAATCCTGCCCAACCTGAAGGCTCGCCAGCCCATGATGCCAGCGCGCGGGCTGACAGTCGCGCACGCAGCGATGCCGCACGGGTCTCCAGCCGTCTGATCACCAGTGACGCCAGCAGTGACCTGCTGCAGGGCAGCGAGGCAACCGGCTTCGATGCCCGCCATTTTCTCAAGCATGTCAGCGATGCACCGGGCATCTACCGCATGCTGGATAGCGCAGGCGACGTGCTGTATGTGGGCAAGGCCAAGCGCCTCAAGGCGCGCCTCTCCAGCTATTTCCGCAATACCGGCCTGAATGCCAAGACCCAGGCATTGGTGGGGCGCATTGCCGACGTGCAGGTCACCATCACCCGCAGCGAGACCGAAGCTCTGCTGCTGGAGCAGACCCTGATCAAGGAGCTGCGCCCGCCTTACAACATCCTGCTGCGTGACGACAAATCCTACCCTTACGTCTTCATCAGCCAGCATCACGACTATCCGGCGCTGGAGTTCAAGCGCGTGCGCCACAAGCGCAATGACGGACGCTACTTCGGCCCCTACCCGAGCAGCGTCGCGGTACGCGAGTCCTTGACGCTGATGCAGAAGATCTTCCGCCTGCGCAATTGCGAGGATTCGGTGTTCGCCCACCGCGAGCGCCCGTGCCTGCAATATCAGATCAACCGCTGCACCGCGCCGTGTGTCGACTACATCAGCAAGCAGGATTATCGGCGCGACATGGAACATGCGGTGATGTGCCTGAACGGCCAGAGCGACAAGGTCACCGACGAGCTCAGCCAGGCGATGGAAGACGCGGCCATGCGGCTGGAATTCGAGGAAGCGGCTCGCCTGCGTGATCAGGTCGCCCAGCTGCGCCGCATGCAAGAGAAGCAATACGTCGACACCGGCACCGGCAACGCCGACATCCTGGCGCTGGCCGAGCGCCCCGGCGGGCTCTGCATCAGCGTGGTCTCGGTCCGCCAGGGTCGTATGCTCGGCGCACGTCACTTCTCGCCGAGCAATGGCCTGGACCTGACCAGCAGCGAGCTGCTGACCAGCTTCGTCAGTCAGTACTATCTCGGCCAGGACAGGGAGATGCCTGATGAAGTACTGACCTCGCTGGCCCTCGAGGACGCCAACCTGCTGGAAGGCGCCTTGAGCGAGAAGGCCGAACGCCGGGTACGGGTCGCGCATCAGGTGCGTGGCCATCGCGCCCAGTGGCTGACACTGGCGCAGACCAACGCCGAGCAACATCTGGCCACCCAGCTGGCCAGCCGCCAGCAGCTGTCCAACCGCTTCCTGTCGCTGCGCGATGCGCTGGGACTCGATGAAGTGCCCAAGCGACTGGAATGTTTCGACATCTCCCACAGTCATGGCGAGGCGACCGTGGCCAGCTGCGTGGTCTTCGATCATGACGGCCCGATCAAGTCGGATTACCGGCGCTTCAATATCGAAGGCGTGACGGCCGGCGATGACTACGCCGCCATGCAGCAGGCGCTGACGCGGCGCTTCAAGCGCCTGCAGGAAGGCGAAGGCAAGCGCCCGGACATCCTGCTGGTCGATGGCGGCAAGGGGCAGCTCAACATGGCGCGCGGGGTGTTCGAGTCACTCGGCGTGACTGACATCATCCTGCTCGGGGTGGCCAAGGGCACCACGCGCAAGGCAGGGCTCGAGACGCTGTTCATCGAGACGGTGCATGACACCCTGGATCTTGACAGCCACTCGCCGGCGCTGCACTTGATCCAGCATGTGCGCGATGAATCACACCGCTTCGCCATCGCCGGTCACCGCGCCAAACGCGACAAGGCGCGGCGTACCTCAAGTCTGGAGGGAATCGCGGGAGTCGGCCCCAAGCGGCGCCGCGAGCTGCTCAAGTTCTTCGGCGGACTGCAGGGGGTGAAACAGGCCTCCAAACCGGAACTGGCCCGCGTGCCCGGCATCAGCGAATCGCTCGCCGAGCTGATCCACCAGGCGCTACATGGCTGATGAATCAGACGCTGCATGGCTGCCTCCCGTGCACGACATGGTGGCCTCTGGCACCATCGACTCAACGCTCAAGGAAGAGTGACAGAGCGTTGGCTTGAATAACCTGCCGTTTGGCATGGCTGAATGCACCGCCGGCAGGCTAGAATAGACGACTTGTGCGGCGTCAATCGAACGGCTTTCTTCAGGGGCTCGACTCGCCCTCGATTGCGCCCAGCCACCTACGCTTCATGCAAGGACTCGTGCCGTCACGATGAGCATCCCCAATATCCTGACTCTGATCCGCATCCTGTTCATTCCGCTGCTGGTGGTATGTTTCTATCTGCCTTATGCATGGAGCCTGCCGCTGACGGCGCTGCTTTTCGCACTGGCCGCCATCACCGACTGGTTCGATGGCTATCTGGCCCGCCTGTGGAATCAGACCACGCCCTTCGGCGCCTTCCTGGACCCCGTCGCCGACAAGCTGATGGTCGCGGTGGCACTGGGCCTGCTGATAGAACGCTACGACAGCCTGTGGATGACCATCCCGAGCCTGGTCATCATCGGTCGCGAGATCGTCATCTCGGCACTGCGTGAGTGGATGGCCGAGATCGGCAAGCGCGGCAGCGTCGCGGTGTCCTGGGTCGGCAAACTGAAGACGGCTGCCCAGATGCTCGCCCTGTTCATGCTGCTGTTCTTCGCCCCGGGCAGTGTCGGAGGGGACACCGGCCTCGCCCTGCTGTATATCTCGGCTGCGCTGACGCTGTGGTCGATGATCAGCTACCTGCGCGCCGCCTGGCCGGAACTGGTGCGCTCGGTCTGACACCCCGTTCAGCCACGAGATGCTGCGAATGCCTCAACGCCCACCGCCCCTATGGCCGGTGGGCGTTTTCGTTTCCAGCGACCTGACTCGCGAGACAATTTTTCATTAACTGTTTGACAGCATGGGAATTATCCGTATAATTCGACCTCGAGTTCAGCGGGAATAGCTCAGTGGTAGAGCACAACCTTGCCAAGGTTGGGGTCGCGAGTTCGAATCTCGTTTCCCGCTCCAGTAACACAGGTAGCGCAACATCCACCTGATTTACTGACTCATGTATCTGCAGCATCATCAGTGGATACTCCTCGGATCAGACATCAGTTTCGACTGACATCTCGATCATTGAGGCTGGATGGCAGAGTGGTCATGCAGCGGACTGCAACTCCGTGTACGCCGGTTCGATTCCGACTCCAGCCTCCATTTCAGATACCGAAACATCCCCTGTTTCTCTCTGGAATGGCTATGACACCCTCCCCCTTCAGGTCGTCACACTTCCCTTGCTTGTTTCGATTTGCATTGCTGCAACCCTGGCGCTTTTTCGCTTGGCTATCGTCTGATCTACCTCTTGCCAAGTCGTTGCCTTGCCACGTGATATCTCTGTTTTAATCTGTCCAGTGATTCTGACAGTCACCCTGATCCCATGAAGGATTTCTCCTGTGCGCCTTCGCGCTCGGTACTGACCCTCTGTTTTCCTGCCCTTCTCCACCGTGCACCTTTTCGCGTTGCTTGTCGTGATCATGCCGGGCAAAAATCGCTCTGCTCTTCCTGTCTCAATGTCACCGCTCACGAAGACCATTCAGCGTCGCAATTTCATTGCATAACAGTCAGTTGAATCACGTATTCAGCAAGGTGTCATTGCCATTAAAGTTGACCTTGATGTGAAATATGATAAGTTATGCGCCAGTCTGCGCGGCCATGGTGGAATCGGTAGACACCGGAGACTTAAAATCTCCTGCCTTCGGGCGTGCCGGTTCGAGTCCGGCTGGCCGTACCAGATCAAGCAAGAGTCAGTCTGAATTCAAGAGCGCCGCTCCTCTCACGAGGGGCGGCGCTTTTTCATGCCTGATACTTTTCATGCCTGATACTTTTCGTGTCCGATGCTTTTCTTACCTTAACACTGCCCCGCTCGTCATGCCTCGCGCGGCCAGATGCCGAAGGAGGTAACCGTAGCTGGCAGTTCCTCGACACGAACAGTGCCGACAATCGCCCGGCCAGACGCCCGCAAGCGGCTTACATGCGACTACACTGAAGAGGTAGCGACGCCAGCGCTGGTTTCCAGCCCGGCTCGCCCAGCCAACATGCATCAGTGCAGGAGCCAAACATGCTGACACTGCTCAAGAGTCCCGCCGATCACGTTGTCGCCCTGCATCTCGCGGGGCATATCGATCAGGCTTCGCTCGCCCCCATCATCAAGGAATGCGACGAACGCCTGGCGCGCCATGAGCGAATCTCGCTGCTGGTGGAGATTGAACGCTTTGGCCTGATCACGCCCGCCGCCCTGCTCAATGATATCGGCTATGCCCTGCGCCATCTGGGAGACTTCGAGCGCGAAGCCATCATCAGCAAGGCCGACTGGCTGCGCCACGTCACCGAGTTCAGCAAGCACCTGGTGCGCTCCATCGAGGTACGCCACTTCTCCCCCGACGAGCGCGAAGCTGCCTACGCCTGGGTGGCCGAGCCGCCGCGCGGCGGCTCTGGTCTCGGTGCTGGTGCCAATGAAGCCCCTGCCGGCCGTGAGGCGCAGTCTCCGCCTGAGCACCATCAGGCCTGAGATGCCAGCCATCCGGCGCCCCTCCCAGACACCCTGCCACCTGCTCATGGCAGGGTGCGCGTCAGCACCAATCCCGCCAGCAGCAGCGCCCCCATCGAAACCGCCCAGAGCGTCATCGCGCGCTCCACTTCCGCTCGCTCTGCACAGCGCAGCAACTGGAAGACCGTGATCAAGGGCAGCATGTAGCGCGTCTCGATAAGCTCGCGCGTGCAGATCATCAAGGCGAGCATTACCAGCAGCAGACCACCATGCCCCAGCCGCAGCGGTGCTCTCAGCCACCAGAGCGCCATGCTGGTAGTCAGCAACATGGTGACCCACAGCCCCACCGGGTGGTCATTGAGCCATGACAGCCAGGTATTGCGGATCGTCCAGCGCTGGAAATTGTAGTCATGCGTCACCTCAAAGCTCATCACCAGCATGACCCACACACCCGCCAGCGCCCCCAG
The DNA here is from genome assembly GCA_013376735.1 of bacterium Scap17. Classification (NCBI taxonomy): domain Bacteria; species bacterium Scap17. The sequence continues at coordinate 3,008,878 of VINJ01000001.1, forward strand.
CAGCAGAATGCCTCGCCATGGCCAGGCGCCCTGGGTGCACAGACGCCACAGCAGATGCCACTGCCTCGGCAAGTCGGCCAGCCACAATGGCAGAAACACCACGCCGATCACGCCCAGGTAATAGCCGAGATTGCCGGTGTGCCAACCGGCCTGATGACGCGTGGTATCGCCCATGGCAATGCCATCATTCCAGAGAACAAACCCGATAAAGGCGGCCACCGGAATCACGGCCACCCACCACCAGCGCACGATCAGGCCCCACCAGACGGAAAGCTGGCACAGCGGCGAGCGCAGCGGTGGTGCCATGCCGACAGCCTGCGAACAAACCCCAGGCTGCGCTTGCGTCATGAACAGCAATAGACCGCCCCACAGCCCGAGCAGCACGATGCTGTCCTGCCGCAAGCCGAGCCCGGCCAGGATCAACACCAGCAACAGCAGACGCCGCTCACGCACCAGCGCAACGAGCTGCAGCGCGATCAGGGCGATGATCCACGGGTCGGTATACACCAGCACCAGATAGGGGAAGATGATCGGCAGCCATAGCCACTGCCAGCTCTGACGATTCGCCTGTTGCTGGGCATCGTTCTCATCGAGCATGGGGTCAAGGCGCCGATAGACGCTCGGCAGCGCCCGCCAGACCATGCACACCATGACACTGAAGCCGAGCAGCGACAGGCCCCGCACCCAGTCAACCGAGGGCATTTCAGGCCAGCGCCCGGCCAGGGCGTCAGCCGCGAGAGGAAGATTGAGCCACTCCCCCAACGTCTGAAGCGTCACGAGCACCACCGCCATGGTGGCGTGATATAGCGTCAGGGTGGTCAGCTTGGGATGCTGACCCCAGTCGCCGGCGAGAAACTGGCGAATCTGCGCGAAATGCACTCCCTCATCGACGAAAGGGATCGGCAGGAAAAGACTCACCAGCCACAGGGAAACGCTCAGGCACGCCCCCAGTGCGAGCAACACAAGCCCCACCTTCAAGGGCCAGCGATGTCTGGCGCGCGCGTATCCCATGCGCTGATCGAGTGATGACATATCCCTGTCTCCTTATCGGCTCCTTATCAGGACTCCCCCGAAAGAGCCGATCGTGGCCCTCTTCAAGGGGAAACCCCGTGTCACCAGTATCGTCAGGCCGATGAGGATCTTTCCAGTCTGTCCATGCACTTTGCCCCTCCAAGGCTCGCGGCAGTACAATGCGCTCAGTCTGCTTCGCTGATGCGCCTGTAAAAGGCGTGCCGAAGACCTGCCTGTTCATGCTTCGCGACTGCGAAGCGTACCGATCAAAGCGACAAGTCGAGGGATCGCTGAGCCCATGCGTGCCAGTCAACTGCTGATTTCCACTCTCAAGGAAACCCCGTCCGACGCCGAAGTCGTCAGCCACCAGCTGATGCTGCGTGCCGGTTTCATCCGTCGCCTGACCTCCGGCCTCTACACCTGGATGCCACTGGGCCTGCGCACACTGCGCAAGGTCGAGCGCATCGTGCGTGAAGAGATGGACCGCTCCGGTGCCCAGGAACTGCTGATGCCAGCCGTGCAGCCAGCCGAGCTGTGGCAGGAGTCCGGTCGCTGGGAGCAGTACGGCCCCGAGCTGCTGCGCGTGGTTGACCGTCACCAGCGCGACTACTGTGTCGGCCCGACCCACGAGGAAGTCATCACCGACCTCGCGCGTCGTGAGCTGAACAGCTACAAGCAACTGCCGGCCAACTTCTACCAGGTCCAGACCAAGTTCCGCGACGAGATTCGTCCGCGCTTCGGCGTGATGCGCTCGCGCGAGTTCGTGATGAAGGATGGTTACTCCTTCCACTTGGGCGAAGAATCCCTGAAAGAGACCTATCAGGTGATGTACGACACTTACGTGCGCATCTTCACGCGTCTGGGTCTCGACTTCCGTCCCGTCATCGCCGACAACGGCTCCATCGGTGGCACCGGCTCCCACGAATTCCACGTGCTGGCCGCCTCCGGTGAAGACGCCATCGCCTTCTCCACCGGCTCCGATTTCGCCGCCAACATCGAGAAGTGTGAAGCGCTGCCGGCACCGCTGGGCGAGACGCCTGAGCGCGCGGCACCAACCCAGGAGATGCAGCTGGTCGACACGCCGAACGCCAGGACCATCGCCGCACTGGTCGAGCAGCACGGCCTGGACATCAAGAAGACCGTCAAGACGCTGATCGTCAAGGCGGCCGAAGGCGTCGAAGGTGGTCTGATCGCGCTGATGGTGCGTGGCGACCACGAGCTGAACGAGATCAAGGCCGAGCACCTGCCGCAGGTCGCCGAGCCGCTGACCATGGCCAGCGACGAGGAAGTGCGCGCCGCCGTCGGTGCCGGTTTCGGCTCCCTCGGCCCGGTCGGCCTCGAGATGCCGATCATCATCGATCGCAGCGTCGCGCTGATGAGCGATTTCGGTGCCGGTGCCAATATCGAAGGCAAGCACCACTTCGGCCTCAACTGGGAGCGCGATCTGCCGCTGCCGGAAATCGCCGATATCCGCAACGTCGTCGCCGGTGATCCGTCACCGGACGGCAAGGGCGTGATCGATATCGCACGCGGTATCGAGGTGGGTCACATATTCCAGCTCGGCACCAAGTACTCAGAGGCCATGAATGCCACCGTGCTCGACGAGAACGGCAAGGCACAGCCGCTGTCCATGGGCTGCTACGGCATCGGCGTGACCCGCGTGGTCGCGGCTGCCATCGAGCAGGGCAACGACAAGGGCGGTATCGTGCTGCCGGAAGCCATCGCGCCCTTCCAGGTCGCCATCGTGCCGATGAACGCCCACAAGTCCGTGCGTGTCAGCGAGACTGCCGAGCGCGTCTATCAGGAGCTGACGGCTGCCGGTTACGACGTGCTGCTGGATGACCGTGATCTGCGCCCGGGCAACAAGTTCGCCGACGGCGAGCTGCTGGGCATTCCGCATCGCCTGGTGATCGGTGATCGTGGTCTCGACAATGGCGAGTACGAGTACAAGGGTCGCACCGACGCCGAAGCGACCATGATCGCCGTCGACAGCCTGCTGGACTTCCTGGCCGAGCACAGCGCGAGCTGAACTCGAGCCGCCTGAGCCACTCGCTCACGGCTGACGCTAGCGCAGCACCCGGGACAGCCCGCTCCTCTTCTCGAGGGGCGGGCTGTTTCTTTACATGCATTCACCACGCGATCCGATTAACGTCAACGCCACTGGCACGGCATAATGACGCCATGACGGATACGCAAGGACTGCGCATGACCCTCTCATCGACTTCTCCTGCAGTGCCGCCCGTGACAGGCGCTGCAGGCAATACCTCACGTCGTCGCCTGCGCCCGTGGCTGGCCGCTGTCCTGCTGACGCTGAGCGCCGCGTCTACCGGACTGACAAGCTCCCCGGTGCAGGCCGCCGCCGCGATCCCCGAGCATGGGCTGTCGCCGGGGCTGCGTGACAGCCTGCGCGAGGCCTTGGCCGAGCCCGAGGCCTTCGAGGACCCCATCGATGCTCTACACTGGGTATTGAGCATGCAGCAGCGGCTGGAGCGCTACATGCCCGACCGCGCCGCGCGCATCGACCTGCTGCGCAAGGTGCGCCGCGAAGCGACGCGCACAGGCCTGGCACCGGAGCTGATCCTGTCCGTCATCCAGGTCGAGAGCGCCTTCAAACCCACTGCTGTCTCCCACGCCGGGGCGCGCGGTCTGATGCAGGTCATGCCGTTCTGGAAGCGTGAGATCGGCGAGCCCGACGACAACCTGCTCGATCAGGACACCAGCCTGCGCTACGGCGCCACCATCCTTGCCCACTACCTCAAGCGCGAGAAAGGCGACATCACCGATGCGCTGGCGCGCTACAACGGCAGCCTCGGCAAGACCTGGTACCCGGAGCGAGTGATGCGTGCCTGGACAACCCGCTGGTGGTATCAGCCGCCGGCGCCCTTCGTCGCCGAGCGCTCGCCCGAAGGCCTTGCCGACACCGCCGACGAAGACCTTGCCAAAACCGCCAACGAAGGCGCGTCACGCCGCACCGAGGCCAGCAACACTGAGCCCAGCCTCGAGCAAAGTGCTGGTGTTGAGCTAGATGAGGGTATCGAGCAACATACCGGCGCTGCGCAAGGCCCGGAGCCGCTCGCCGCCGAGGACACCTTCGACGGCCCTGCCAACCGCTCGCTGGCCGCCGGCGGCAGTCCCTGACAGGCTCTGACACGCCCGACAGCGCCTGACATGACCTACTGGCATGACAGCAGCTGTCGATGAGAAAAGCTGTAGACACGAAAAAGCCTCGCCCGGAATACCGGGCGAGGCTTTTTGCTTACCGCTTGCGATCAATCCCGCTGATCGTCAGACCAGGGTCGGGCCTGCCGCGATGATCGCCTCATCCACGCCGGCGAACTTCTTGAAGTTCTCGACGAACTTGGCTGACAGGTCACGCGCCTTGCTGTCGTAGGCGGCGCGATCTTCCCAGGTCTCACGCGGATCGAGCAGGCTGGAGTCGACACCCGGCACGCGCATCGGCACATCCAGGTTGAGCACGTCGATGTGACGCGTCTCGATGTCCGCCAGCGCACCGTTCTGGATCGCGCTGATGATGCCGCGCGTGGTCGGGATGGAGAAGCGTGAGCCGCCCTCACCGTAGGAGCCACCGGTCCAGCCGGTATTGACCAGGTAGACGCGTGAACCGAAGGCCTCGATGCGCTTGACCAGCAGGTCAGCGTATTCACGTGCCGGACGCGGGAAGAACGGCGCGCCGAAGCAGGTGGAGAAGGTGGCTTCGAGACCGGCGGTGGAGCCCATCTCGGTGGAGCCGACCTTGGCGGTGTAGCCGGAGAGGAAGTGGTAGGCAGCGGCCTGCTTGCTGAGCACGGACACCGGCGGCAGCACGCCGGACATGTCGCAGGTCAGGAATACGATGGCATTCGGCTCGCCGGCACGGTTTTCCGGCACACGCTTCTCGATGTGCTCCAGCGGGTAGGCGGCACGCGAGTTCTGGCTCAGACGGTCATCACCGTAATCCGCGCCACGACGGTCATCCAGCACCACGTTTTCCAGCACGGCACCGAACTTGATCGCGTTCCAGATCACCGGCTCGTTCTTCTCGGACAGGTCGATGCACTTGGCGTAGCAGCCGCCTTCGATGTTGAAGACGGTGCCTTCGCCCCAGCCATGCTCGTCGTCACCGATCAGGTAACGCGCCGGGTCGGCGGACAGGGTGGTCTTGCCGGTGCCGGACAGGCCGAAGAACAGCGTGGTCTCGCCGTCATCGCCGACGTTGGCGGAGCAGTGCATCGGCAGCACGTCCTTTTCCGGCAGCAGGAAGTTCTGCACCGAGAACATGGCCTTCTTCATCTCACCGGCGTAACGCATGCCGGCCAGCAGGACGCGGCGACGCGCGAAGTTGATCAGCACGACGCCGTCGGAGTTGGTGCCATCACGCTCAGGCTCGCAGGTGAAGTGCGGCGCGTTGAGGATGGTCCATTCACTCTTGTCCTTGGCATTGAAGCTGTCCGGACGCACGAACATGGTACGCGCGAACAGATTGTGCCAGGCCGTCTCGGTGGTCACGCGGATCGGCAGGTAGTGCTCGAGATCAGCCCCGACATGCAGCTCGGAGACGAAGCTGTCGCGCTCGCCGAGGTAGTCCTCGACGCGCTCCCACAGGGCGTCGAAACGCTCCGGGCTGAACGGGCGATTGACGCTGCCCCAGTCGATGGCGTCCGAGGTGGACGGCTCGTCGACGATGAAGCGGTCGTTCGGGGAGCGTCCGCTACGGGTTCCCGTCTCCACGACCAGCGCGCCGTTGTCGGCCAGACGTCCTTCGCCGCGAGCCACTGCCAGCTCGATCAGCTCTGCGCTGCTGAGATTGGTGTGAGTGGTCACCGCACTGTCTTGATGCTTGCTCATTCGCGTCTCCGCGGCTCAGGGCCGCCCTCTCTCTTGATGGCTGAAGCCAGATGCCCGAGGTACATGCCACAGGCTTATTTTGTGATCGATCGTTGCTGCCCGATCGCGCATGACGGCATGCCATGACACCGTCGATACCACCGGCACAGGGCATCCGGCCCTGTACTGGCAAGGCATTATGGCAAAAAGGGTGTCGGGCGGAAACGCCCATTGTTGCAACACCTTGGCGCAGGCGCCGCCGCCTGACAGACGACGATATGTCAGACAATCATCGTCCCTGGGGCCAGTCGCCGGCGCATTGGGAAAAGCTCAATGCACGACGGGACTTTCGGCGCCAGGATCTTCGATGATCGCTTCCACTTCCGCGGCACTGAAGGAATAGCGGGTATGACAGAAGTGACACTGGGTGGCCAGTTCGCCCTGCTCGGCGACGATCTGACGCAGCTCGTCGGCGGCGATGCTGTGCAGGGCAGCGCCCAGACGCTCGCGCGAACAGGTGCAGCCGAAACGCAGCGCCTTGGGCTCATAGATGCGCACGGTTTCTTCGTGATAGAGACGATGCAGCACTTCCTGCTGGTCCAGCGTCAGCAGCTCCTCGGCCTTGAGGGTCTCGGCCAGGTGCACGACGCGCTCCCAGGCATCCGGGTCCTTGTTGGCGTCATCGTTGGGCAGCTGCTGCAGCAGCACGCCGCCGGTGCGCTTGCCATCGGCCATCAGCCACAGGCGGGTCGGCAGCTGCTCTGACTGACTGAAGTAACTCTCCAGACAGCCGGCGAGGCTGTCCTGATCGATGGCCACGATGCCCTGATAGCGCTTGCCTTCGCGCGGGTCGAGGGTGATCACGATCTGGCCCTGGCCAACTAGCTCCTGCAGACTGGACTCTTCCGTCGGCAACACCGCTTCATCGCCGAGACGTGCGATGGCACGCAGCTCACCGCCGGGGTTCGACTCGGCCATCAGCTGGCGCACGATACCGGTGCCGCGCACTTCCAGCGTCATGGTGCCATCGAGCTTGATGGTCTCGGTCAGCAGCGCCACGGCCGCCAGCATCTCTCCCAGCTGGCGCGAGATGGCCTGTGGGTAGGAGTGACGATCGAGCACCTCGGCGTAGGCCTTGTCGAGTGTAACGATCTCGCCACGCACGTTGGTGGCATCGAACAGGAAGCGCTGGATCTGATCGAAGCTCGGCGCGGCCGCTTCGTCAGCTGAATGGGTATCTTGCATGTCGTGTTCGCTCATTGAGGGACCTCAAGGCAGGCGTGAAGGGAGAGCGCACAAGCGCCCCCTTGTCAGGCCGCCAACAACGATGTGCTGACACACATCGGTATGGAAATTCTGCCGGTCGGTGCAACTGCACCCGGCGGTGACTGACGCTGGCTCAGCTATCGGCATCCTGACGCTGGAAGCGATGGATGTTGCGACGCTGTTTCTTGTCAGGGCGGCCGGGAGGCGGCGTCATGCCCTGATTGCCGAGGCGACGCGTCTCGGCCTCACGCTCACGGCGCTCGCGGGACTCCTGCGTCTCCTGATAGAGCTTCTGGGCCTCGGGCGCGCCACGGCGCTGGTCGCTGAGGGCCAGCACCTCGATGACGAGGCGATCCCAGCCCTGCGGCACCTCGATCACGGCGCCGATCTCGACGGTCTTGGAGGTTTTCACCTTGCCGCCGTTGTACTGGATCTTGCCGCCTTCGATGGCCTTCTTGGCCATGCCACGCGTCTTGAAGAAGCGCGCTGCCCACAACCACTTGTCGATACGTACCTGATCGCTCATGTCGCCTCCTCGCCCTCCCCGTCGCTCGAGACTCCGGCATTGGCCACCTCGGGCCCCGCGCCTTGTGTCAGCACTGCAAAGCCGTCCAGGCCGTGCACACGTTCGAAATCACGCGCAGGGCGCTTCGAATCCGGCTGACGCACGCCCAGCAGATGGGCAATGCCATAGGTGTGGGCACTTTCCAGCACCTGCGGATTGTCATCGATGAACAGGGTACGCGCCGGATCGAAGGGCTCGATCTCGTTGAGCTTGTGCCAGAAGGCCTGCTCTTCCTTGGCGTGACCCAGATCCGCGGACGACACCACGGCGTCGAAGTAGTCGCCCATGCCGGTCAGCGCGAACTTGAGATCGATGCCATGACGGTCGGCGTTGGTCGCCAGCACCACGCGTTGCGGCTGATCGCGCAGCCAGGCGAGGAAGTCCTCGGCCTCATGGCGATAGCCGATCAGATGCTGCACTTCACGCTTCAGGGCGACGACGTCGAGCTCGAGCTCACGGCTCCAGTAATCGAGGCTGTACCAGTTGAGCGTGCCGGACTCGCTGATGATGCGCGCCTTGAGATCGGCCTGCAGCGCCTCATCGAGTCGGTGCAGCTCGCAATAGCGCCTGGGGAGGTGTTCGAGCCAGAAGTGGCTGTCGAAGTGAAGGTCAAGCAGAGTGCCGTCCATGTCCAACAGCACGGTGTCGATAGTGTTCCAGTCAAGCATCGGGTTCTGTCAGCCAGAGGGAAATTTGGCCTCATAGTGTAAAGCATGGCCCACGGGCGCGCATGTGCATCGAGGGGGGATGGCGGCTTGTGATTGCCCCGCTCGCGGCGGCCTGCCACGATGAGCGACAGTATTCTCTCTTCTCATACTGCCTCGCGAGGACTTGCGATGGATGATGCGCCAGATACCGTTCACCCGACCATGAATCAATCAGACGCCAGCCACACGCTGACGCCGCCGCGGATCGACTCACGCCGCGAGGTCGCTCGCTCGCGCCTGTTCGCCGTCGAGGCGCTGGAGTTGACCTTTTCCAATGGCGCCACCCGCAGCTTCGAGCGCCTCAAGAGCGGCGGTCACGGCGCGGTGATGATCGTCGCCATGCCCGACCCCGACCACGTGCTGATGATCCGCGAATATGCCGCTGGCCCTGAGCAATATGTGCTGACTCTGCCCAAGGGACTGATCGACCCGGGCGAGGACCCGGTGACCGCCGCCAATCGCGAATTGATGGAAGAATGCGGTTATGCCGCACACAACATCGAACCACTGGCCGAACTGAGCCTGGCGCCCAACTACATGGATCACCGCATGAACGTGATGCTGGCGCGCGATCTGTTCGAAAAGCGCCTGCCGGGCGATGAACCGGAACCGCTGGTCGTCGAGCGCCACCGCCTCGATGAGCTGCCGGCGCTGCTGGCGCGTGAGGACTTCCACGAGGCGCGTGCGGTCGCGGCGCTGTTCATGGCCCGCGAACGCCTGCTGGCCGGGGAAGATACCTACAGCCCTCGCTGGTGGTAAGGACTTGGTGGCAAGCGCCGATGACAAGCACCTGAGGGGCCAGCCCCCTCTTTCCTGCCCCCTCACCCCCTGCTTTGCATGCCCCAATACGACGACAAGCCCCCGCCAAGGCGGGGGCTTGTCGTTTCACTCGCGATGCGCTCAAGCAAGTCGTGCTGGCGACTCGTTCAGGCACCGCAAGATCCATTGCGGGTCTGGCCTGAGACCAGACCGTCAAGACATGCTTATTCAGTCTTCATGCTGCCATCGGCGGTATTGGCCGAACCGGATTCCGGGCTGACGCCCATGTGGTCTTCACCCTTGTCCATGACCTTGCCGTGCTTGGCGGACTCAGGCTGGGCCGTGCCGCCTTCCACCATCATGGAATCCTTCTTGGTGTTGGCAGAACCACTCTCGGTATTGCGTTCGCTATCGTGATGCACCTTGCCACCTTCATGACCCGCAGCGGTACCACCCTCTACCTTGGTGGAGTGGGCGCCAGTGTTGGCGGAACCGGTGTTGCTGGATTCGTGGTGATCGGCAAAGGCAGCAGTGGTCGGCAGTGCCAGGGCAGTCGCGAAAAGTGCAGCAGTCAGCTTCTTCATGATCCATCCTCCAGTAGCGGTCTGTTGCAAGAGACGAGCAGATGATTCGCTCGGCCGTTGCCGGTAAGCCTTCAAGAATCTCGAGACTGGATGTCTCGAGTTCCAGGCTCCACAAGACATTCCTGCTTATCTCAACGACGTCTTGTGGTACTGCGTAAAATCCTTGCGGCGCATGTATCGACCCTCTCCTGCGCGTCGGCTGCTTGTCGGAGCATTCTTCAAAAAACGTCACCAGAGTTGTACCCGAACCTGATGATGTCATTCTTGACGAAAACCTCAATCTGCCGAGACGTGTTGCGTCACATGCGCCCTGATGCCTAAAGATATGGAACTAAGGGGCCGAACTTTCAAGCAGAGAAGGGAAAGAAAAATATCTTTCTTCCAGATTTCCTATACAAGAGTGAGATATCGACTCGCGTTTAATTAGCGCCCATATAGGCTGCTGGCCACTCATCAGGCGGTTTTTTCACGCATCGATTGTCTGACGCCATGCGTCAAGTGGCGCAAGATGGCTTGCAGCATTTTACTCAACGAAACATTTTGTAACCCTACAGTTCCATGACATCGCCCATCTCTGCGGTCATCGGCAGTGGTCGCCACACCTCCTTCTGCATGCACCGCCACCACCTGAATGACAGGAGACTCACATGCCAGACGTGCTGATCGGGGGGCTCGCAGGACAGGGACCCAAGGGTCACATCACGCTAGCCGGGGCACTGGCCAATCGTCACGGCCTGGTCGCCGGTGCGACAGGTACCGGCAAGACCGTCACGTTGCAGGTGCTGGCAGAAGAGTTTTCGCGCATGGGAGTGCCGGTGTTCACCGCCGACGTCAAGGGTGACCTCTCCGGTATCGCCGCGGCGGGTGCCGCGCATCCACGCGTCGATGACCGCCTCGCCAGCCTCGGCATCAATGACTGGCAGCCTCAGGCCGCGCCCGTCAGGCTGTGGGATCTGTTCGGCAAGAGCGGACATGCGGTGCGCGCCAGCGTGGCTTCCATGGGGCCTGAGCTGATGTCGACCCTGCTGGAATTGAACGACACCCAGAGTGGCCTGATGCACCTGGCCTTCGATCATGCCGAGCGTGAAGGGCTGGAGCTGATCGACCTCAAGGACCTGATCAGCCTGCTCAAGCATATCGAGCGTGAACGCGAAGCCTTTGAGGAGCGCTACGGCAGCGTCAGCCCCCAGAGCCTCGGTGCCATGCTGCGCCGAGTGCATGTGCTGGCCACCCAGGGCGGCGAGCGCTTCTTCGCCGAACCCGCGCTCGACATCCATGACATGCTGGCGACCACGGGCGAGGGAGACCAGACACGCGGCTTCATCAATCTGCTCGATGGGCGTGAATTGATGCAAAGCCCACGCCTCTATACCACCTTCCTGCTGTGGTTCCTGTCGACGCTCTTTCGCACCCTCCCCGAACGCGGCGATGCCGACCGCCCGGTGCTGGTGTTCTTCTTCGACGAGGCCCACTTGCTGTTCGATGCCGCTCCCAAGGCATTGCTCGAGCGCCTCGAGCAGACGGTGCGCCTGATTCGCTCCAAGGGAGTCGGCGTCTACTTCGTGACCCAATCCCCCGCCGACATCCCCGATGACGTGCTCGGCCAGCTGGGCAACCGGATCCAGCATGCCCTGCGTGCCTTCACTCCACGCGACCAGAAGGCCGTCAAGACCGCTGCCGAGACCTTCCGCCCCAACCCGACCCTCGATACGGCTCAGGTGATCACGGAACTTGGTGTGGGCGAGGCACTGGTCTCGGTGCTCGACAACAAGGGTACGCCCACCCAGGTGGAGCGCACCTTGATCGCGCCGCCGCGTGGGCGGATCGGCCCGTTGAGTGACAGCGAGCGCGCAGCGCTGCTGGCAAGCTCATCACTGGCCGGTCGCTACGATGAGGTGATAGACCGTGAATCGGCTCACGAGCGCCTCGAGGCGCAACTGACGAGCTCGGCGACAGCCCAGGTTCGGACGGAGGAGACGCCAGCCGCGACGCCTGACATCGAGCAAACAAGTCCGGTGGCCGAAAGCGCCCCACGCAAAGGCGGCAGACAGCGTCAAGGCATCATCGAAACTCTGCTCAAGTCCGTGATGCGCGCCTTGGGATCGCAACTGGGACGGACCCTGATTCGCAGCCTGCTGCGCTCCTTCACTCGCCGCTGAGGCTCGCTGCTTTCAGTCTGACACCACGCCAACAGCCTGAGGCGCTCCTTGGCAAATAGACGCTTCCCCCGACAATCAAGCTCTCGAGACTGAGAGGCTCACCCTTCACGAAAAGCAGGACATCACCCATGGGAATTTGACCATGGGTGATGTCCTGCTTTCGCTATCCAAGGCTGCTGACATCATATCGTCGCGCAAACTTCATTCGCTCTCGGCAAGGAGACGCCATACTGATGTTTGCTGCTTATCGGCAGCACACCATGACACACACTCGATTGCCACTACTCTCGGGGAGACTTGACGATGTGCATGAGCAATGAAGCATTGGAATTGTGGCTGAACGACAACTGGTTCTCGATTGAACTGGCGTTGGAAGCCATCGAAATGGAAGCGACAGCGGAACCTCAGCTGGCCGAAGCCGCCTGAGCCAGGAGCGTTACGCATGACAACAGCGGGATCCTGCCGGCCCCATCGGTGACACCAGGTGTGAACGGCACAGGACCCGGATTACAGGACAAGCGGCACACAGACTCTGCCACGCATGGCGATGCATCATGGTGGGCAGAGAAAGAACTTGTCGGGGAGGCCGTCGATCAGCCATCGACCGGCCTCCCCGTTTCTTTTGTACCACCAGATTCACGACCTGGCGCGCCTCTAGTCCAGTCACACCTCGAAAGGCGCCGTCATTCTTACGTATATAAACAGTTGATTATCTTCTCCAGTAAAACACCCATTCATCGCTCCGAGCCAGCATAATCGATGTATGGCCATTCCCCTCTCCCCGCAACATGCAAGATAAGGATGTCACATGCTGCCTACCCCGCCCGCGCGACCATCCTCCTCGGGACGTTCGAATCCAGTTGATACCTCAGAGCTCTCGCCACAGGCCGCCGCCGCGACTGTCTTCCTCAATGAGAATCTCGGACCCGCCCAGCTGCAAGCGTTGTTTGCCCTGACACTCGCGCCTGCGGGAACCTTCAGCGAACAGCTCAGAGAGTACCTGGTGACCGCTTGCCGCCTGCTGGGGATGACCACTGGCATCCTCGGCCACGCAGAGGCCAATCGCTATGAAATCATGGCGGCGGTCAATCCGCCGCCCGGCAAGGTCGAGGGCGCGATCGCACCGCTGAACGAGACCTACTGCAATGAAGTCGTTGAGCAGGCTGGCTGCATCGCCTACGCCAATATCGCGACCACGCCAGCACTCGAGGCTCATCCGGCTCTCAAGTCGATGCCCTTCCAGAGCTATATCGCCGCACCGGTATGGACCGAAGGCCGTCTGACCGGCACCGTCTGCTTCGGCGACGACTCACCGCGCGCGACAGATTTCAACGCCAGCGATCGTGCACTGGTCGAGACACTGGCCAGCCTGCTGGGAGGCTTGATCGATCGCGAGAATGAACGCAAGCGGCTCGCCAGCGAACTGAGCAACCTGCGCCTCGCCTACCAGGAGATGGAGCTGCTGTTCTCACGCTGCCAGCTCCCGATGGCGATCATGGACTTCCATGGCCATTGGACACGTCTCAATCCGGCGCTGGCCCAACTGCTGGGGACGGAGAGGAGTGAACTGCAGCGCGGCGCGCTGGAGGATGTCTCCCATCCTGCTGACATGCAGGCCTGTCAGGAGGCGCTTCTGGCCATGCAGGCCGGCGAGATCACCCACTTCGAGCAGCCGCATCGCTATCTGGGCAGACAGGGGCAGATCATCGAAGTCATGCTGCATCTGGATGTGATCGACAGCCACTCCGGCGTCATTCTGAGTCAGCACCAGGACCTCAGCGAGCAGCGCTCCCACGAGGAGAGCCTGGCCCGCATGCGGCACAAGCTGGCCAGCATGGCACCCTCGGGCCCGGCCGTGCCGTCGGTGCTGGACAAGCTGTTGCCCGCCGAGATCTTCGAGCAACAGCTGGATGGAGAGATCGCGCGCAGTGCGCGCCACGGGCAGCCACTGTCGATTCTGCTGCTGAATGTGGATGCCTTTACCGACTTCAATCGTCAGTACGGCCGCGCCGCAGGAGACCGCGCACTGCAGCAGGTCTCCACCATCCTGCGCAACGCGACACGCAAGAGCGACCTGCTCAGTCAGCGCGACGATGGCTCGCTGATTGCGGTGCTGGGCCAGACCGATTCCAGCGGCGCCATCATCCTCGCCGAGCGCGTCCGCCATGCCACGACAGAACTGCATGGCCTCGAGGGACCAGTCACCTGCAGCATCGGGCTGACCTGCTATCACCCGGCGCCCGATACGCTCACGCTGGCCAACCGTCTCGAGCTCTGCGAGCGCGCCCAGCACGCACTCAAGAAGGCCAAACGCCAGGGACGCAATCGCGTGCGCTTCCTTGAGCTTGAGCCGGTCATCCCGACGGACACCTTCGCAAGCCCTCAGTCACCGAGCGGCTCTCCCTCGCCCGACCTGCCCTGAGTGGCAGCTTTCGAGTGTGCGCCCTGCCACGGATGCCCCTCAGGCACATCCCCATCAACGACAACGGCCACCCCTTGGGGTGGCCGTTGTCGTTTGACTCCTGCAGGCTTGCTCAATCCAGCTTGCTCAGGTCGCGCACGGCGCCCTTGTCAGCAGAGGTCGCAAGCAGGGCATAGGCCTTGAGCGCCGCGGAGACGCGACGATTGCGCTGGATGCTCGGTTTCCAGGCATCCTTGCCACGGGCTTCCATCGCCTCGCGACGCGCATGCAGCTCGGCATCGCTGAGCTGGACGTTGATGGTGCGGTTCGGGATGTCGATCAGGATGGTGTCGCCATGCTCGACCAGACCGATGGCGCCGCCCGCCGCCGCTTCCGGAGACGCGTGGCCGATGGACAGGCCCGAGGTGCCGCCGGAGAAACGTCCATCGGTGAGCAGCGCACACGCCTTGCCCAGCCCCTTGGACTTGAGATAGGACGTCGGGTAGAGCATTTCCTGCATGCCCGGACCACCCTTCGGCCCTTCGTAGCGGATGATCACGACGTCGCCTTCCTTGACCTTGTCGGCCAGGATGTCTTCCACCGCCTGATCTTGGGACTCGCAGACGTAGGCACGGCCTTCGAAGACCAGGATGGAGTCATCGACGCCAGCGGTCTTCACCACGCAACCATCCAATGCGATGTTGCCGTACAGCACGGCCAGGCCGCCCTGGGTGGAGAAGCAATGGTCGTAATCGCGAATACAGCCCTGGGCGCGATCACCATCCAGGCTCGGCCAGCGCGCGCTCTGCGAGAAGGCGGTCTGGGTCGGAATACCGCCCGGGCCGGCGCGATAGAACTCGAGGACCTCATCAGTGGGCGAGCGCATGATATCCCACTCTTCCAGC
Source organism: bacterium Scap17 (assembly GCA_013376735.1). Taxonomy (NCBI): domain Bacteria; species bacterium Scap17. Next base: position 3,024,059 of record VINJ01000001.1, read on the forward strand.
GCCTCAGACAGCGAGTCGCCGTAGACGGTCGGCACTGAGGTATCCAGCACGCCGGCACGATCCAGCTCGCCCAGAATCCCCATGATGCCGCCGGCACGATGGACATCCTCGATGTGATATTTCTGGGTGTTCGGCGCCACCTTGCACATCTGCGGCACGTTGTGGGAAAGCTTGTCGATGTCGGACATGGTGAAGTCGACACCGGCTTCCTGAGCGGCAGCCAGCAGGTGCAGGATGGTGTTGGTGGAACCGCCCATGGCGATGTCCAGCGTCATCGCATTGGTGAAGGCGGCGCGGGAGCCGATGGCCCGCGGCAGAAGGTGCTCTTCATTGCCTTCGTAGTAACGACGGGCCAATTCGACGATGCGATGACCGGCAGTCTCGAACAGGCGACGACGATCGGAGTGCGTGGCCAGTACGGTACCGTTGCCCGGCAACGCCAGGCCCAGCGCCTCGGTCAGACAGTTCATGGAGTTGGCCGTGAACATGCCCGAGCAGCTACCACAGGTCGGACAGGCACTGCGCTCGATCTCGGCGACCGTCTCGTCGTCGACGCTGTCATCGGCAGCGATGACCATGGCATCGACCAGATCGAGACCGTGATCCAGCAGCTTGGTCTTGCCGGCTTCCATCGGGCCACCGGAGACGAAGATGACCGGGATGTTGAGGCGCATGGCGGCCATCAGCATCCCCGGGGTAATCTTGTCACAGTTGGAGATGCACACCAGCGCATCCGCACAGTGGGCATTCACCATGTATTCGACGCTGTCGGCGATCAGGTCGCGCGACGGCAGCGAATACAGCATGCCGTCGTGGCCCATGGCGATGCCATCATCGACCGCGATGGTGTTGAATTCCTTGGCGACGCCGCCGGCCTTCTCGATCTCGCGCGCGACCAGCTGCCCCATGTCCTTGAGGTGAACGTGGCCCGGCACGAACTGGGTGAAGGAGTTGGCAACGGCGATGATCGGCTTCTGGAAGTCGCCATCTTTCATGCCGGTGGCGCGCCACAGGGCGCGAGCGCCGGCCATGTTACGACCTGCGGTGGTCGTACGGGAGCGATACTCTGGCATGGTGTCCTCGTCAATAGTGCTTGGCCGCTCTCCTGTGCGAAGAGGGACTGATTCATGGAATCGCGCCTGGCAGGGTCAAACTGACGCCGCCCTTCTGCGCAATCCGCTGCAGAATCACTCCGCACGGGAGCGGCTTCTGTTTTGGTCAGGCGGCGCCCCCCATGGGGTACGCACACCTGGTGTCCAGAGGAGACGCGTGCCTCACGGGTCAACGCTGTCAGCCTGGGGCCAATTCTGTCATGTACCGGCCCTGCTTGCCTACCAGATAGCACCGTCCACGCCACGCGCAGCCCCGAAAGATGCCGACAGGTGCCGAAAGCGTTGAATCAAGCGGCCTCTAGCGTGGGCCTGCGGCGGGAGGCGCTGATTACACTGAAGGACGACACATCAGGCAATGCCAGACACCCCACAAGGAACAGGAGTCACCCATGGCCGGAAAATTCGTCATCACTCGGGGCAAGGACAGCAAGTTCTACTTTGCGCTGAAGGCAGGCAACGGCGAGAAGATCCTGCAGAGTCAGGGCTATGCCGACAAGCGCGGCTGCCTGAACGGCGTGGAGTCCGTGCGCAAGAATGCCGTCGAGGAAAAACGCTTCACCCGGGAAGTCGCCAAGGACGGACGTTTCTATTTCACCCTGCTGGCTGCCAACAGCCAGCAGATCGGTCGCAGCCAGATGTACAAGTCGGAGTCCGGGCGCGACAACGGAATCGCCAGCGTCGGGCGCAATGCCACTGAGGCGGCCGTGCTGGAACAGCTCGATACCGCCTGAATGCACACGATGGCCCACTGCAAAGCAGAAGCCCCGCCGATTGGCGGGGCTTCTGCTTTTCGTCGGATGTCGCCATCCATTCTGCGCCCTGCGCTGTCAGTGTCGCTGTGCGCTGTCAGTGTCAAAGACCACACGCGAGACATCCGCGTAGCGAGCCGCGAAGTGCACGATCATGCCTTCCTTCAGGTATTCCGGCAGCTCATCGTAATCACGCTGATTGGCCTGCGGCAGGATCAGCTCGTAGATATCACTGCGCCGCGCGGCAATCACCTTCTCGCGGATACCGCCCACCGGCAGCACCTGACCGGTCAAGGTCAGTTCACCAGTCATCGCCAGCCCCTTGCGCGGGGCCTGACGCTTGGCCAACGACATCAACGCCGTGGTCATGGTCACACCGGCGCTTGGGCCATCCTTGGGCGTCGCGCCCTCGGGCACGTGCAGGTGAATGAAGGACTCGTTGAAGAAGTCCGCCTCGGCATCATAGGCCTCGAGATTGGCCAGGGTGTAGGAGTAGGCGATGTTGGCGGACTCCTGCATCACGTCACCCAGCTTGCCGGTCAACTTCAAGCCACGTGTCAGGCCATGCACCCGGGTGGCTTCGATGGGCAGGGTCGCCCCACCCATGCTGGTCCAGGCAAGCCCGGTCACCACGCCTTCGCCGGCCAGAACCTTCTCGCGACGGAAGATCGGCGCCCCGAGGAATTCCTCGAGGTTCTTGACCGAGACCTTCACGGTCGCAAGCTCTTCTTCCAGCAACTTCACCGCCGCCTTGCGCACGATGCGGTGCAGCTGTTTCTCCAGCTGGCGCACGCCGGCTTCACGCGCATAGCCCTCGATGACCTGACGCAGCGCGGCATCACTCAGATTGATGCGCTTCCTGGGGATGTTGTCGCGGGTCAGCAGCTTCGGCCACAGGTGGTGCTTGGCGATCGCCACTTTCTCCTCGGCGATGTAGCCGGAGAGGCGAATCTGCTCCATGCGGTCCAGCAGCGGGCCGGGGATGCTGTCCAGCGTGTTGGCGGTACACACGAACAGCACCTTGGAGAGATCGAGACGCACATCGAGATAGTGATCGAGGAAGTCGACATTCTGCTCCGGATCGAGCACCTCGAGCAGCGCCGAGGCCGGATCGCCCTGGAAGGACTGCCCCAGCTTGTCGATCTCATCGAGCATGATCACCGGGTTCTCGACCTTGACCTCCTTGAGCGCCTGCACCAGCTTGCCGGGCATGGCACCCACGTAGGTGCGGCGATGCCCCTTGATCTCGGACTCGTCTCGCATCCCACCGACCGAGAAGCGATAGAACTCGCGCCCCAGCGCCTGGGCGATGGAGCGCCCGATGGAGGTCTTGCCGACCCCGGGTGGCCCCACCAGCAGCAGGATCGAGCCGCCGACATCGCCCTTGAAGGTGCCCTCGGCCAGAAACTCGACGATGCGTGACTTCACGTCATCCAGCCCATCGTGATCGCGATTGAGCACGGTGCGCGCGTGGGCCAAATTGAGCTGATCGGTGGAGGTGATTCCCCACGGCAGCGAGGTCAGCCAGTCAAGATAGTTGCGTGTGGTGCCGTATTCCGGCGAACCGGTCTCCAGCACCGACAGCTTGTCGAGCTCGTCATCGATGCGCGACTGGACACGCTCCGGCACCTTGAGCTCGTCGAGACGGCCACGGAAGGTATCGACGTCGTTCTCGCGATCATCCTTGGAGATGCCCAGTTCACGCTGGATGACCTTGAGCTGTTCGCGCAGGAAGAATTCGCGCTGATGCTTCTCCATCTGCGCGTTGACCTGCTGGGAGATCTCGGTCTGCAGCTGTGCGACCTCGATTTCCTTGCGCAGCAGAGGCAGCACCTTCTGCATGCGCTCCATCACTGGCAGCGACTCCAGCACTTCCTGCAGCTCAGCACCCTTGGCCGAGGTGATGGCGGCGGCGAAATCGGTCAGCGGGCCGGGTTCATGCGGGCTGAAGCGGTTGAGGTACTGCTTGAGCTCCTCGCCGTACAGCGGGTTGATCGGCAACAGCTCCTTGATGCCGTTGATCATCGCCATCGCGTAGGCGCGGGCCTCGTCGCTCTCGGCATCGACCGGTTCGCGCGGATAGGTGACCTCGACCAGATAGGGAGGCTTGCGCGACAGCCAGCGCGTAATGCGGAAGCGACGCAGTCCCTGGGCGATAAACTGTACCTGGTCATCGCCGTCTTCGGGCTTGTGGACGCGCACGGCAGAGCCGATCTCGGGAAAGTGCTCGCCCCCCAGCTCATCCACTTCGACATCGCCGACGAAGGCCAGGCCGACAGCATGATGCGGCGTATTGCCGACCAGCTGCATGGTCTCGGCCCAACGCTGCTTGTTGATCACCAGCGGCTGAACCTGGGCCGGGAAGAACGGGCGATTGTGAATCGGCAGCAGGTAGATGCGCTCCGGTAGCTGGTCGCCACTCGGCACCAGCCCACCCGAGGCGGAAGAAGAAGGCTCTTGTGACTGGCTGTCATCCTCGAAGCCGGCAAGAATATCGTCGTTATCGGAAATCTCTTCGTGACGTGGCATGCAACCCTCATGAAACCAGGCCTCGATTGAGGCGATCATCTCCACCAATGCGGCCAGTGAGCCACTTTATCAAGGCACGCTTGCCGCGCCGGGGACGCAACACTGCGTGTTCAGAGTGGCACCGGATGCGCCCCCCTGGAAACGACAATGCCCGCCATGAGGCGGGCATTGTCGTTTCCAGCATACTGCGCGACGCTCAGTAGATCGGAGTGCCGTTGATCTTCACGCTGTCACCATCGATCTCGACCACCAGGTTGCGGTCGGCGGCCTGCGGAGAGACACCTGCCATCATGGCCATCATCGGCGGTACGTTGCGGAACTCGAAGCGCCCGCTCAGACGATTCAGGAAGGCCCGCTGAGCCGGCACGGTCTGCAACTCCTGAATGGACAGATCAGTGATGTCGGCACCATCAAGAATCATCTGGCCATCACCCTGCATGTCGACACCGAAGGCATCGCTTTTGGCATTCAGCGATTCCAGTGTCATGCGCGGAGAGGTGCTCAGCATGGTGAACAGCGGCGCTTCGACCTTCTCGAGCATGGCGACCTGCTGCGCTTCGCTCAGCTCCTCGAACGGCTTGCCCGCTTCTTCCAGCAAGCCCTGCAGCTGGGTGATGAAGTCATAGACGGCCGCACCCTGCAGACGATCGATCGAGATGGACACGTCGCCGCTGGCCATCTGCTGATCACCCGCGCTGACATCCTGCACCGACAGCTTCATCAGATAGCGCAGCTCGGTCGGGTCCAGACGCGTTTCACCGCTGTAACGGATATCGCTGGCGACCACTGGCGGCTGACCGGTGCCGTTGTCGATGGTCAGGGTGTCCAGCACGATCTTGTCGTCCTGGCGGAAGTCATTGTCCGCCCCGCGATAGATGCCGTTGAGGCTCAGAGTGCCGACGCTGACCTTCTCGGCGCCATTGGTGATATCGAACGGCGTGATCTCGCCATCCACGGTAATTTCCGGCGTGTCACCACCATCATGGGAAGCCAGCAGCTCGCCACCCTGGAAGTCGATGCGCGTACCGCTCTCCGGGTCCTGCCAGTCAAAGGCCGGCAAGGTCAGGGTAGTATCGCTAGCGCCGCTGAAGTTGTCGACGCTGCCATCGAAGGCGATCGCCTTGCCATCACCGAGCACTTCGGCGAAGACGTCGCGTGACGGCGTACCGTACAGCACCTTGACGTTGCCCTGCATGGTGGTCGACAGCAGGCCGTGGCCGGCTTCATAGGGCAATAGGATGCGCATGGGACCTTCCCCGTCCCCGGTGGCGAGTTCCATCTCTACCCGGCCCGCGGAGCCGAACCAGCCGCTGTCGACATCCTCTCGGGTCGCCTTGATGTCGGAGCTCCTGTCGAGCTCTGCCACCATGCGGGCCATCTCATCTTCAAAGCGCTGGCTTGAGTAAGCCACGCCGCCGACATAGCCAGCTGCCCCGATGACGACCACTGCCGTCGCGGTTACCAGTCCCTTGCCCATCGCATTAACCCTTGTCCGTTATTGGAGCATCACACCGTCTGCGCGGTGCCTCTTGTCGCATCTGCTTCCATCAGTGAAACATGTGCATGAGCCTCGCCGCCAAGGCAGCGAGGCGTCAGTGCAACCACAGCCACAGATGCATCGTCGACCAGGCATAGATACCGGCGAAGATGTCATCCAGCATGATGCCGAAGCCACCGGCAACCCGGCGGTCGGCCCAGCGAATCGGCCATGGCTTGAGAATATCGAAGACCCGGAAGACCACGAAGCCCCACAGCGCTGCCTGCCAAGAGAATGGCACGGCGGCCATCGTGATCCAATAGCCGACGAATTCGTCCCAGACGATCCCGGAGTGATCATGCACGCCGAGATCGCGCGAGGTGCGATCACAGATCCAGATCCCGACCAGCGAGGCGACCAGCACGGTGGCCAGATACGGCCACAGCGTGAGGTTGGTCATCAGCCAGTAGAACGGGATTGCCGCGAGAGTACCGAAGGTACCCGGTGCAAAGGGCGCGGTACCGCTGCCCAGCCCGAAGGCCAGGAAGTGGACGGGGCGCCGCCAGACACTGGCGGGTGCGCGATTCATGGTGCCACCCCGTTCTCGTTGCGTGACGACGCATCACCACAGGAGCCATCTGTCCCAGAGGCCTGTGTGGCAGAGACCTGTGTGGCAGAGACCTGTGTGTCAGAAGCCTGTGTGTCAGAAGCCTGCGAGGCAGAGAAATGCTGCCAGCTCTGCCCCGTCGCTGCCTGCTCAATGCCATTGTCCATCAGCATCACGCGTGGCGCATCGCCGCCCGCCGCCTGCATGCGCCCGATGACATTCAAGGGCAGGTTGAGCGAGCGCAGGGCAAGCCTGGCCGTCTCGAGGTTCTCCTGGGGCAACGTGAGCAACAGTTCGTAATCGTCGCCGCCATTGAGGACCGCCTCGCGGGCACCCTGCTCGCCCAGCGCCGTGACCAGCTCCGGCGCCAGCGGCAGTACGCCAAGCTCCAGCGCCGCCGACAGCTGACTGGCACGACAGATGTGTGCCAGATCGCCCATCACGCCATCGGAGACATCCAGGCCCGCACTGGCCAGCTCACGCAGCGCCAGCCCCGCATCGACCCGCGGTTCTGGTCGCAGGTAGGCCGCCAAGCAAGGGTTCAGCACATCGCGGACGCCATCCTGCCAGGCCTTGAGTCCGGCATGCGCCAACCCCGGCAGACCGGTGACCGCGATGAGATCGCCCTCGCGGGCGCCGTCACGCCGCAGGATCGGGCGGGCCACGCTGCCGGCCTGCTGAGCAGGCTCGAGCACGCACGGCAACTCGCCATGCACGGTGATCGTGATAGAGAGCGGGCCGCGCGTGACGTCGCCGCCGACCAGCGCGATGCCGTAGCGATCCGCCAGCGCGTGGAAACCGGCCGCAAAACCATGCAGCCAGTCTTCATCCACGTCCGGCAACGTCAGCGCCAGCAACGCCCAGCGCGGGGTCGCACCCATCGCCGCCAGATCAGACAGATTGACGGCCAGGGCACGATGGCCAATGGACGCCGCAGGCGCATCCGGCGGGAAGTGCACCCCCGCCACCGAGGTATCGACACTGACCGCCATCTGCATGCCATCACTGGCGGCAAGAAGTGCACAGTCGTCTCCCGGCCCCAGCAACACGCCCGGTGCCCCGGACAGATCGCGCTGGAAGTAGCGGGCAATCAGCTCGAATTCACCTGGCATGTCAGCGCAGGCGGGCCTGGGTCACCTCGGCGCTGCGCAGCTTGACTGCCAGCTTGTCGAGGATCCCGTTGACGTACTTGTGCCCGTCGGTGGCACCGAAGGTCTTGGCCAGCTCGACCCCTTCGTTGATCGCCACGCGATACGGCACTTCCATGCGCTTGGACAGCTCGTAGGCGCTCAGACGCAGGATGGCCAACTCGATCTCGTCGAGATCCTGCAGGCGGCGGTCGAGCAGCGGGCTGATGCTGGCATCCAGTTCTTTCTGGAAGCGTGGCACGTTGTGCAGCAGCTCGTGGAACAGGGCCTGGTCAGCGATGCGCATCACCTCGACCCAGTTCTCGTGCAGTTCGACATCATCGTCGATCTTTTGACCACGGAACTCGGCCTCGATGGTGGTCATGTTCTTGCCGGTCATCTGCCACTGGTAGATGCCCTGCACGGCCAGCTCGCGAGCGGCGCGCCGCGCCTGCTGCTGCCTGGACGGCTCGCGCTCGGTACGTTCATTGCGTTCGCTCACGCGTCACCTCCCATGGCCTTGAGCAGGGAGACCATTTCCATCGCCGCCATGGCCGCTTCGGTACCCTTGTTGCCAGCCTTGGTGCCGGCACGCTCGATGGCCTGCTCGATGGAATTCACCGTCAGCACGCCATTGGCGACCGGGGTGTCGAATTCGAGCTGCAGACGGGACAGCGCGGAGTTGCACTCGCCGGCGACGTATTCAAAGTGCGGCGTACCACCGCGGATCACCGCACCCAGCGTGATGACGGCGTGCGGCTTGACCTTGGCCAGCACGGCCTTGACGGCCAGCGGAATTTCCCAGGCACCCGGCACGTGGATCAGGTCGATGTTTTCCTCATCGACGCCGTGGCGTACGAGAGAATCGACCGCGCCTTCCACCAGGCTGTCGACGACATGGTGGTTGAAACGCCCGACGACGATGACGTAACGGCCATCGACATTGGTGAAAGTGCCTTCGAGTTGAGCAATCGGTTGCATGGTCAGTCCACAATGCTAGCGCCCCGGAGAACCGGGGCGGGGATATCAATCATACCGGGGCAGGTCGCCAGAAGCGCGCGACCTCCCCCGCCATTTGGGGTGCCGAAGCGCTTACGCGCCTGCGGCGTCTGCGTCTGTCTCGCCTGCCGTGTCATCACTGCCGACCAGTTCGACCACTTCGAGGCCAAACCCGGACAGGGCAGAGAATTTCCACGGCGAGCTGAGCAGACGCATCCGGCCGACACCGAGATCCCGAAGGATCTGGGCACCGGTACCGGTGGTCAGATAGTTGCCCGCACCATCGGATTCGTTGGTGCGCGGGGTACGACGTCGGCCGAGGAAGACATCGAGACGATCCTTGTAATCCAGCGTGTCGCTGCCGGTGTCCAGCAGTACCAGCACGCCGGCATCGGCGGCGGCGACTTCAGCGAGTGCATCATTGAGCGCCCAGCTGCTGCTGCCCGGCTGACGCAGGGTCAACAGGTCGCGCATCGGGTCCTGCACGTGCACGCGCACGGTAGTCAGAGACTCGGCATTCGGCGTGCCCTTGACCAGCGCCAGGTGGTGACGGCCCTGGATGCGATCGCTGAAGCAATGCAACGTCAGCTCGCCGAAGGCGGTCTCGACCTGCTCGCTATCCAGCACTTCCACGGTCTGCTCATTGTGGATGCGATATTCGATCAGATCCGCAATGGTGCCGACCTTGAGGTCGTGCTCGGCGGCGAAGCGCTCGAGCTCTTCACGACGCGCCATGCTGCCGTCATCGTTCATGATTTCACAGATCACGCCGGTCGCGCCAAAGCCCGCCATGGACGCCAGATCACAGGCCGCCTCGGTATGGCCGGCACGACGCAGCACACCACCCGGCTCCGCCATCAGCGGGAAGATGTGTCCCGGCTGGACGATGTCCTGCGGGCGCGCATTGCGCGCGGCAGCAGCCTGCACGGTCCGGGCGCGGTCAGCCGCCGAGATACCGGTGGTGACGCCTTCGGTGGCCTCGATGGAGAGCGTGAACTTGGTGCCGAAGCCGGAACCGTTGGCCTGAACCATCAGTGGCAGCTGGAGCTGTTCGCAATGCTCACGCGACATCGGCATGCAGATCAAGCCACGCGCGTGGCGTGCCATGAAGTTGATGTGCTCGGCTGTCACGGCTTCCGCGGCGATGATGATGTCGCCTTCATTCTCACGATCCTCGTCATCCATGAGGATGACCATCTTGCCTTGCCGGATATCCTCGACGAGTGCTGCGATGCCTGATAGCGCCATGCTTGCTCCACTTTACGGGCTGCGCCGGCCCATGCCGGACCCACGCGTAGTATCAAAAAGTCGGGCGTCAGGGTACCCCGCCACCCCGTTTTGCGCCAGCACCCAGCGACGCCGCTGTCGCCAGACGGCGGCAAGTGCTTGCGTGACAACAAGAAATCAGTCGTCGCTCTCCTGTGGGCCTGGCGATGCTACTGGCACCGCGGTGATGCGCCAATCACGCCCCACCGCCCGAATATCGCGAATCTCGACCCGGCGCTGCTGCGCCATGTGATCCAGCCCCGGCAGTGCCAGCAGCGGACGAGCCTCACCACCCAGCAGCGTAGGCGCCATGAACAGCTGCATCTCATCGACCAGGCCTGCCTGGATCATGGCCCCGGCCAGCACCGCGCCGGTTTCCAGCAGCACCTCGTTGGCCTGCTCGTGCTCGGCCAGATAGCGCAGCAGAGCCTCAAGGTCCACGCGGCCATCCACGCCGGCCGGCAGCGTCACCACTTCGGCACCGGCTGCCTCCAACAAGGTACGTCGCTCAGCCAGCGCCGCTGTCTCATCCGCGACACACACCAGCAGCGTACGACCGGATTGCGCCAGTATGCGCGCCGCCAGCGGCAGACGCAGGTGGCTGTCCACCACCACGCGCAACGGCTGACGCGCCACCAGCGCCTCGAGTCCCAGCGGGTGGTCGTCGAGACCGAGCTGGTCGGCGCGTACATTGAGGCGCGAATCATCGAAGATGACCGACTCGATGCCGCTCATCACCACGCTGGAGCGGGCGCGCAGACGCTGCACGGCGCTGCGCGCTTCAGGGCCGGTGATCCATTGGGACTCCCCGGAAGCCATCGCCGTGCGACCGTCCAGACTCATGGCCTGCTTGAGGCGCACGAAGGGCCGACCGCGTTCCATGCGTGACAGGAAGCCGGGATTGAGCGCTCGCGCCTCCTGCTCCAACACCCCGACCGTCACCGCGATGCCCGCACCCTGCAACAGCGCGATGCCGCGCCCGGCAACCTGCGGATTCGGATCACGCATCGCGATCACCACCCGCGAAACGCCCGCCGCGATCAGCGCCAGCGAGCAAGGGCCGGTCCGCCCGGTGTGAGAGCAAGGCTCCAGCGTCACATAGGCCACGCAGCCCAGCGCGCGCTCGCCCGCCTCTGCCAGCGCATTGACCTCGGCATGCCCTTCCCCGGCACGCACATGAAAGCCGCTCGCGATCACCTCGTCAGTCTCGGCCTCTACCAGCACACAGCCGACACGCGGATTGGGCTGCGTCGTGTAGCTGCCCAGCCGCGCCAGGCGCAGGGCGTGGGCCATGTGGCGCGCATCACGCGCCGAGGGAGCACTGCGTCCGCGAGAGTGACTGTCGCGAGAGTGGCTGTCACGGGGAGCATGAGAAGCATGGGGAGAAAGAGACATGCGATACCTTGGCGTGAAACGAGAGAAGGTAAGGCGTAGCCCAGGCGGTGACCAATACTTCGAGGCCTGAGCCACGCAGCGTGACGCGACAGAGCCAGCAGATACAGGCCTCGAGGTCATCTGCAAGGATGACCTCGAGGCATCAGGGCCGCGAATCTTCCTCGCCAGGCAGGAAGCTGGGCTCCTGGGCGAGGCGGTCGATCTCGGCGCGGAACTCATCAAGGTCCTGGAAGCGACGATAGACCGAAGCGAAGCGGATATAGGCGACCTGATCCAGCCGCTTGAGCTGCTGCATGACTTCATCCCCGATACGCCGCGCCTCGATCTCACGTTCGCCGGTGGCACGCAGACGCTGGCGAATGCGCTCCACCGCGGCCTCGATCAGTTCGGAGGACACCGGGCGTTTTTCCAGCGCACGCAGCATGCCGGCACGCAGCTTGTGCTCATCGAAGCTCTCACGCGAGCCGTCACCCTTGACCACGCGCGGCATGACCAGCTCCGCCGTTTCGTAGGTCGTGAAACGCTCACCACAGGCCGCACACTGGCGCCGACGCCGCACCTGGTCACCCTCGACCACCAGCCGGGAATCCGTGACCTTGGTTTCATGAGTTCCGCAGAAGGGACAGTGCATGTTGGAGAGCCTGCTTGGGTGCGAGGTGGCTGCGACCCCGCGCGAAGCACAGCGAGGAAGTGGCGCAGCGCAGCCGAATGACAGCGAATGGCGGGTATTGTAACCGTTAAGGCCCCGCCACGGGAGCCTATGTCAGCCCCGACCTATCTGAACTGGCCTTGGGGAGAGACCAAAGGGCGACAGGAGTTTCCTGCATTGTCGCCCCGGGAGAGCGGACACCACGGCGAAAGCGTCAATCAACCTGCTCGGCAGGCTTGAAATCCCCGCGGGATAACCGAAAGATGACATCAGGGTGCAGCGCCTCACGAGGACGCCTGCCCGAGCTGTGGAATCCTTTCACGACTGGCGGCAGATGATCTCTGCCGCGAGACTGATCACGATGACGCAAGGAGCTGCAACATGGGAATCATTGCATGGATCATATTCGGTCTCATTGCCGGCATCATCGCCAAGGTGATCGTGCCCGGCAAGGACCCGGGTGGCATCATCGTCACCAGCATCATCGGCATCCTGGGGGCCGTGGTCGGTGGCTGGGTCGGCACCCTGATGGGCTTCGGGGAAGTGACGGGATTCAATCTGGCCAGCTTTGTCATCGCCGTGCTCGGCGCCGTCATCCTGCTGATCCTGTATCGCGTGCTGCGCAAGTAAAGCGTGTCTTGAAGCGCATTGGCGTCAGCCGGCCTCAGGCCACATGACGCCCGACAGGACGGCCAGCCGGCTCATGCAGGCTGGCCGTCCTGCCTTGCAGGCTTGACGAATCTGGCCCGAGGCGTGCATGACTCAAGGGTAAAGACACCAGGCCGTCACCCACGAGCGCCGCTGAGCCGATGCGCTATTCAGGCATTTCACCAAGCGACGGCCAGCCGACTTCATCTGATATGTGATTTCCAGTCTTGCCACCGGCCCCGCAGGATTGCGCCGGCGGGCTTAACGAAGATCACCCGCGACACGCTCTGCCCATTGAGACTCACGCGCAGAGCCAGACCGCTTCTGCTGCCACGAGGATTGCCCATGTCCGATACGTCATCTTCCGATCACTCGACTTCCACTGCCTCCGATCCTGCGCCGAGCGAGGGCAACGCCAGGCCACGCACCAGAGTCTCTCTCGCCAAACGCCTCTCGCAGGCTGATTTCCAGGCCCACGCCACACGTCTGCTCGCCGAGATCTACCCGCAGCGTCATGAAGAAGTCCTCAGACGCCTGGAGACGGTGTTGGATTTCCATCGCACGCGCCTCAATCCCCGCGTACCGGAAGGCGAGCCACTCTGGAGCGAGCGCGACCAGTGGCTGATCACCTACGGCGACAGCCTGCAGCAGGAAGGCGAGGCACCACTGGCGACTCTGCACGACTTCCTCGCCAGCCGACTGGACGACAGCCTGTCCGGTGTCCACGTGCTGCCCTTCTTTCCGTGGAGCAGCGATGACGGCTTCAGCGTCATCCACTATCGCGAGGTCAATCCGGCCCTCGGCGATTGGCAGGACATCCGGCGCCTGAGCAAGCACCGCGACCTGATGGCAGACCTGGTCATCAATCACTGCTCGCGCGAGTCACTGTGGTTCGCCGACTATCTGGCCGGTGTGCAGCCCGGTCGCGACTACTTCATCGAGATGGACCCCGACACCGATGTCTCCGAGGTGGTGCGCCCGCGCCCGTCTGCCCTGCTCACGCCGGTGCATACCCGTCGTGGCCTGCGCCATCTTTGGGCAACCTTCTCGGATGACCAGATCGACCTGAACTTCGCCAATCCCGATGTGCTGCTCGAATTCATCGGCATCCTGCTTTATTACCTCGAGCAGGGCGCGGGCATCATCCGCCTCGATGCAGTGGCCTTCCTGTGGAAACGTCAGGGCACCACCTGCATCCACCTGCCGGAGACACATGCCGTGGTGCGCCTGCTGCGCGCCATCGTCGACCATCTGGCGCCGGGCAGCCTGTTGATCACCGAGACCAACGTGCCCCATGCCGAGAACATGTCCTACTTCGGGCTCGACCGTCTGTCACAGCACGACCTCGCCACCATCGAGGGCAGCGCCCAGGCCGATGAAGCACACCTGATCTATCAGTTCACGCTGCCGCCGCTGACGCTGCACACCCTGACCTCCGGCGATGCCAGCGCCCTGACCCAGTGGGCCGCCAGCCTGCCGTCGTTGCCCTCCGGCTGCAGCTACTTCAACTTCACCGCCAGCCACGACGGCATCGGCGTTCGCGCCCTTGAGGGCCTGCTGCCCGACCACGAGCGCGACACCCTGGTGCGACTGGTGCATGACTTCGGCGGCTACGTCAGCATGCGCGCCAACCCGGGCCGCGCCGACACCCCCTATGAACTCAACATCAGCTACTTCGATGCGCTCAAGGGCACGCGGCGCGGCCAGGACCCGTGGCAGATAGAGCGTTTCATCGCCAGTCAGACCCTGATGCTGAGCCTGCAGGGCATCCCGGGGCTATACATCCACTCGCTGACCGCGACCCCCAATCACCAGGAAGGCGTCGAACGCGATGGCCATCTGCGCGCCATCAACCGCCGCAAATGGCAGCGTGATGAACTGGAAGCGCTGCTGGCAAGCCCCAACACCGCAACCCATGAGGTCTTCCACGCCCTCAAGCGCCGGATGGCACTGCGCCGCAACGAACCCTGCTTCCACCCGGATGCCGACCAGAATGTCTTCGATGTCGGCCCGGACTTCTTCGTCTTCGAGCGCGTCACCCATGAAGGGCGTCGCCTGCTGTTCGCCCTCAATGTCACCGATCAGCCGCGCGTGCTGCCGCTGCCGGCAAGCTGGCAAGGCGTCGCGCTGACCGACCATCTGTGCCACGACAAGGCCTACGACCCCACCATGGCTCGCCGTCCCTATCAAGCGGCCTGGCTGATGGAGCAAACCGTGCGCCCGCCGGCCATCGAGGTCGCCTGACGCCCTCTTTTTCTCCTCCTGCCAACGACAACGGGGGCTGCCAGTGGCAGCCCCCGTTGTCGTGGGTCTTGCTGTTTCCCCCCGCGAGCCTTGCTGTTACCCGCCGCGAGCGTTACTGGTTGTCCAGCTCCACCGCTTCATGCATGCGCTCGAGCAGGTCCGGCACGGCTGACTGCACCCGGTTCCAGCTCGGGATGAAGGGCTTGTCGCGCGGATTGTCGAGGAAGGCGCTGCCGGCATCCATGATGTTGGCGGCAAACAGCTCCACCGCCGCTTCCTCACTGTGGCGGTCGACCGTCAGACCATTCATGACGGCATCGTTGTAGTAGGTCTCGATCAGATCCAGCGCGATGCGGTAGTAGGTGGCCTTGATGGTGCGGAAGGTCTCGCCGTGGATCTCGACGCCCAGCGTGGCCAGCTTGCGATACATGGCCTTGGCGATATCCAGGCTCATGCGGTTGAGCCCGCCCAGTGCGTCCTCCTCGGACAGCGGCTGGTGCTTGTGATCATAGGCATCGGCGATATCCACCTGACACAGACGCTTGGTGGAATAGTTGCGATGCACTTCCGAGAGCACACCGATCTCCAGCCCCCAGTCACTGGGAATGCGGATATCCGCCAGCACGTCGGTACGCATCGAGAACTCGCCGGACAGCGGGTAGCGATAGCTGTCGAGGTAATCCAAGTACGGCAGCGGGCCATAGACCTTCTTGAGCGCACGGATCAGCGGCGTGACCATCAGACGCGCCACGCGACCGTTGAGCTTGCCCTGGGCAATTCGCGAGTAGTAGCCCTTGCAGAACTCGTAGTTGAACTGCGGATGCGCCACCGGATAGATCAGCCGCGCCAGCAGGCCACGGTCATAGGTGACGATGTCACAGTCATGCAGTGCCACCGCTTCGGCGATGCCCGAGGACTGTACGTAACCGGAGCAGTACCAGACATTGCGCCCCTTGCCGGCCTCCATCGGCGCCAGACCATGCTCGGTCAGCTCCTCGTCCAGCGCACGCAGGCGCGGACCATCATTCCACAGGATGCGGTGATGCTGCGGCAGGTGCGAGAAGAACTCCTTGGCATGCTCGAACTGGTCACGGTCGGCGCGGTCCAGCCCGATCACGATCTCGCTGAGGTAGGGCACCTTGGCCAGCTCCTCGACGATATGCTTGAGCGCGGGGCCTTCCAGCTCGGAATACAGCGACGGCAGAATCAGGCTCATCGGCCGCTTGCGGGAGAAGCGCATCAGGTCCGCTTCGAGATCTTCCACCGGACGATCGGTCAGGTTATGGAAGTTGGTGATGATGCCATTCTGGTAAAAATCGCTCATGTCAGCTCCTTGTCATGCCGAAGACACGCATCAGGCAGGCATCAGATGCCCAGACCTCTGGATGTCCATTCTTCCGGCTGGCCATTGGCCAGCCAGTGACGCAATCCCTCGACCCATCCCTGCGGTCCGGGGGAATTGGCGCAAAAACAGCGGCGCTCATCCGCCAGTGTCGGGTAGTCGCCAAGCTCACGATCGCGCTGTGAGGTATCGCCGACGCCGGGAATCAGCACAGCATTGTCGACAGCGGCCAGCAGCGGCAGGTCATTGGCGCCATCGCCGAAGCCCAGTGTCCAGGGGCGCATCCGCTCACATAGACGGTAGCGGGCGATCAGATAGCGTGCCGCTACGCCCTTGTCGCTGTCCCCGGTCACATGGTGGAAGCGCCCACCACGTGTCAGCTTGAGGCCATGACTGGCCAAACGCGCGCGAAAGCCCTCGAGACGCTCCGGCGCGTCGCGCCACACCAGCGGTTCACTGGCATCACGCTGTCCCGCCAAGGCCGCATCCGCCTCCCCCAATCCCGTCAGCTCGCTGATTCTCGCCACCGACATCGAAGCGAAACCCTCGAAGGCGAATTCCGCGCTCAGCTCCTCCAGTACCGCGAGAATCCTGTCGCGGGGCATCGCCACCGCGATACGACACAGGCCGTGTGCATCCGGGGCGCTGGCCGCTTCCAGCGGGTAGGCGCTCAGCCAATCGGCAGGCAGTGCCACCACGCCGCCGTTCTCGGCGATCCATGGCTGGCCCGCCAGGCCCAGCGAGTCCATCAGCGGCGCCAGTTCGGCCGCCGTCTTGGAGGTATTGGGGACGACCCAGGCACCGCGCGCGCGCAGGCGGGTCAGCCAGCTGCGCGCCGGGCCCGGCGAGTAATCATGGTGATCCAGCAGCGAGCCATCCAGATCGGTCAGCAACAACAGCGGTGCTTGAGTCTCTGACATGTGAACTCTCCTCGTGAAGTGCTGCAGCGTGTCGGGGGTCACCTCGGCAGGATCTCGTGGCACCGGACAGGCATTGCAAGAGCATTGCAGGGAATGTGCCAAGATGGTGCAGCCTCCATGTCAGCCTGCCCTCTCTCGCCATGACGATGTTTATGCACCCGCTCATTTGCACCATCAAAGAGCACAAAGCCTGCCTTGCATGATGTCACGCCTCATGGCGGCGCAAATTCAACGTCACCAACGACGACGCCCTCGCATCTGCGAGGGCGTCGAGTTCTGGGCAAGTGGGCAACGTCTGTTGAGACTAGACCAGCCACAGCGACAGTTGCGGCCACAGCAGCAACATCGCCAGCACGCACAGCTGGATGGCGATGAACGGCAGCAGCGAGACGAAGATATCCTTGAGGCTGATGCCTTCCGGTGCCACGCCTTTCAGATAGAAAGCAGCAGGCCCGAAGGGTGGCGACAGGAAGGACACCTGCATGTTGACCGCGAACAGCACGCCGAACCATACCGGGTCGTAGCCGAGCTGAACGATGATCGGCACGAAGATCGGCAGGGTCAGCATCGCGATGCCGATCCAGTCGAGGAACAGCCCCAACAGCAGCAGGATCGCCATCATCACCATGATGATCGCCAGCGGCGGGATATCCAGGCCGAGAATCATGCTCGACACGAAGCGGTTGCCGCCCATCAGGTTGTAGACCCCGACCAGCGCCGCCGCGCCGATGCCGATCCAGATGATCATGCCGCAGGTGTTCATGGTCTGGGACAGCGCACGCTGCATCAGGGTGATGGAGAACTCACCACGCAGCATCACCGCCACCAGCACACCGAAGCTGCCCATCGCCGCGGCTTCGGTCACCGAGGCCACGCCACCGTAGATGGAGCCCAGCACCAGCCCCGCGATGACCGCCGGCACGCCGATGGCCTTGAGCAGCTCACGCTTGCTCTGGAAGCTGGCGCGGCGCTCTTCCTCCGGCATCACCGGCCCCAGTGAAGGGTTGCGCAGACAGCGGATCAGCACGTAGATGATGTAGCTTGCCATCAGCACGATGGCCGGGGTGATCGCCGCGGTGAACAGGTCCGCGATCGACTGGTTGGCGATCAGGCCATAGATGATCAGCACGATGGAGGGCGGCATCATGGTGCCCAGCGAGCCGCCGGCACACACCACGCCGATGGCGATGTGCTTGTCATAGCCGAGCCTGAGCATCTGCGGCAGCGCCAGAATCCCCAGCAGCACGATCTCGCCGCCGATGATGCCGGACATCGCGGCGAGGAAGAACGCCACCACGATGGTCTGGATTGCCACGCCGCCGGGCAGGCGCCCTGCCATCACGCGCATGGCATTGAACAGGTCCCTGGCGATCCCCGAGCGATCCAGCAGCGAGGCCATCAGCACGAACATCGGCACCGCCACCAGCGAATACTCGGTGACGAAGCCATAGACACGACTGGTGACCAGCGGCAGCGCCATCGGACCAAACCAGCCAAAGGTGTAGGCCAGCGCGACCAGGCCGGTGACGAAGGCCAGCGGCAGGCCGGTGACCAGCAGCGCGAAGATGCCGCCGACCAGCAGCATCGTAGCCGTTGCGATATCCATCAGCGCGGCTCCTTGTGGTCAGCTGCGGCGCCGGGAGTGGCGCCGGAGGCATCATGAGACTCACTGCCGCCCTCGGGCGGACGGGGCGAGAAGAAGGTCTGATAGAGATGCCACAGCGCCTGCAGGGTCATCACCGCCAGCGCGAACAGGATCACGCCCTTGGTCAGCGCCGGAAACGGCGGATTCCACGAGGTGCCGGAACGCTCCAGCTGCCACTCGCCCAGCGGACTGTGCGAGGCACGCCAGAACATCACCCAGCCCGCATAGCTCATCGCCAGACAGAAGACGAACGTCATCACGTCATTGAAGCAGTCCAGCACGTAGCGAAAGCGCGTGCCGACCAGGTCGTAGAGCACGCGCACGCGAATATGGCGATTGTTGGCCAGTGCCGCCGGGCCGCCCAGCGCGAAGCTGGTCGCGACCAGGAAGATCACCGTCTCGTGTACCCATGAGGTCGGTGAATCGAGGCCGTAACGCATCACCACCTCGAACACGCTGATCGCCATCGCCAGCAATACCAGCCACGCCGCGGCGCGCGTGCCCTTGCCCACCAGGCGGTCCAGCGGCGTGCGCGTGCCCAGGTTCGGGTCGTGGTCATCCGACGCCTCGGGTAGCCCCGGCGACGCCACATCATGTTCTGCCATATCGAATTCCTTGCTGACTCGCTGCCCCAAGGAGAATCGGCGCGCCCAGTGAGCACGCCGACCTTGATCTCCCGCGTCTTCATCGTTCTACGATCGTGTCGCCAAAAGCGTGGCTAGCTGCCTCTTGCCACGCAGCAGCTGGCGCCCATCCCGCGCGCCAGCGGGCTCACATCAGGTTGCGGTCGGTCAGGAAGCTGACCACGGACTCGTAGACCTTGCCGGTCAGCTCATTCTTCTCGGCCCACACCTTCCACTCCTGCTGCGCGATGCGACGGAACTTGGCGCGCTCCTCCGGCGCCATGTCGATCACCTCGATATCCGGATTGGCACGCGCCGCGCTCACCGCCTTGATGTCACGCGCCTTGAGGGTGAAGACCATGTCGTAGGCCATCGCGTCGGTAGCGGTCTCCATGATCGCCTTGAGATCCGCCGGCAGGCCGTCCCAGATGCCCTTGTTCATCGACACCGCCACCATCGGCAAGGAGTGGAAGCCGGGGTAGGACGGGTACTTGGCGAAGCTGTGCAGGCCCTGGTCATCATTGGTGGCGAAGACGGTGTAATCCGCCGCGTCGATCACGCCCTTCTCCAGGCCGGTGTAGACCTCGGAGCCCGGCAGGTTGACGGGTGCCGCGCCGGCCTTCTGGAAGATGTTGTAGACCATGCCTTCCGGCGCACGCACCTTGAGGCCCTTGAGGTCATCGACGGTGCGCACCGGCTTCTTGGAGACGAAGGACTCAAGCCCGGTAGCGCCCGCGCCGATCAGATGCACGCCGTAGGGCTCGACCAGCTCGTTGTAGAGCTCCTCACCGCCGCCGTGCTGCATGTACTCGAGATATTCCAGCGGGTCACCCCAGGCACCCACCAGGTTGCCCAGCATGCCGAAGGCCGGATTCTGGCCCGAGAAGTAGGACGGATCGGTCAGGTGGCCCTGCAGGATGCCGGCGCTGACGGCGTCAAGCGTCTGGTTGGCCTGCACCACGGCATTGACCGGCAGGATCTCGATGGCGATGCGGCCATCCGACATGGCCTTGATGCTGTCGGCCCAGGCCTTCTTGACCTCGAACTGCGGCTCCCCGGCCGTCTCGGAGGTCTGGAAGGTCCATTCGTACTCGGCGGCCCAGCTCGGTGTGGCGATCAGCGTGGCGGCCACGGCAGTGGACAGCGCCAGCGCCTTGAGCGTGACACGGGCGGGAGCGGCAGTGGTGCGCGGCGAGGTAGTAGTGAGCGACGAGATAGTGGAACGCGGCATGGTGAAACTCCTGGCTTGTTGTTATGACGTGTTATGACGTTCTGTGGTCAATCGAAGACGTGCAGGCACTTTCTGGCGTGGCGAAACGCCGCGAGGTGCCGTTCACTCGCTTGACAGCGGTGCAGACAGGCTGGGCAGCTGGCCGAAGCGACGCAGCAGCTCCAGCGGTTCCTGGGCGCGCCCGGCAGGATGGCTGCCTTCAGGGCCTGCAGGCATGGCCAGCCCGAGGTCCTGGCCGGTGCGGTCCAGCACATGCAGGCTCGCGGCGTGGGCGGCATCGGGCTGGCGCAGACGAATCGCTTCCATCACCGCGCGATGGCGGCCGAGGCTGTCACCCAGCTCCGAGGCATTGTGATTGGAGGTCGCCACCAGCAGGCTGATCGACGGCTTGAGCACATGGCCAAGCTGCGCCCAGATGACGTTGTGGGTCGCGGCGAAGATGGCGTCATGGAAGGCGATATCGGCGCGGTCGAACTCCTCCATGGCGCTGCCGCCATGCACCGCCGCGGCCATGCCGTCATAGGCCTGCTCGATGGCGGACAGGTCCTGGGCGGTGGCCTCGGTGGCCGCCAGGGCGGCGACGAAGGGTTCGATGGAGATGCGGAAGGCGTAGATGTCCCGCGCCAGCTGCGGATGTGGCATCGCGTAGCGTGTCATCCAGCCGGTCACGCGCGGATCGAGCAGATGCCACTCGCTGAGCGGATTGACGCGGGTGCCCTGGCCGGTGGTGCGGGTGAGAATCCCGGCATTGACCAGGCTCTGAATCGCGGTGCGCACGGTAGCGCGGCTCTGGGCGTGCTGATCGCACAGGTCCAGCTCACGAGGAATCAGGCTGCCCGGCGGGTAGCGATTCTCGAAGATGGCCTGCGCCAGCCATTCGGCGACATCGACACGCGCGGTCGAGGTGTCGCCGGGTGAGGCAGACGTTCCAGAAGAGGCATTGGCGCGCGGGCTGCCGCCAGCGGCACTCGTGGGAGGCGTGGTCATGATCGAACGTTCCTTGATGGCGTGGCGCGTCATTTGTAGCTCGCGCACATCCTTCACGGGATGCATCGCGGCGCGCTCTTGTCCGTCAAGGAATAGCTCATGTCAGACATGCCAACAAGACACCCTAGACCAAGGGCGAGACCCGACTTTGGTCACACCTTTACGCAACTCCCTGTTGCAAAAGGGCTATTCAGGTACTGGCAATTTCCCCCTGTGCTGGCGTCAGGCCGTGAATCGCACGCGACCGATCGACACTGTACGCTCGGCACCGCTGTCCGCGACCACCGTTCTCAGCGCTTCCTCACCTGCCGCGCCGAAACTTGCCGACAGCTCGATCTGGCTGACGCCCTGGGCGACCAGCTCACTGACCAACCGCTCGGCGGCTCTCAGCGTCCCCAGCGTGGCGACGGAAATGCGGACCTCGCCGCTGCCCTGACTGCTCAGTGAGGTATTGCCGCTATTCTCGACCAGGATCAGAAAGGCATGGTGCTGCATGACGGCCATGGAAGCCTCCTTGCACGAAGATGAGCAGAGTGTGTCCGGCATCGAGAATAGCGTAGCGCGTCCACTCCCGGGCACAGGCTGATCTTTCTGAGCGCCGGTTGACCACTCTCCCACCCCGCTGCGCACCACGCCACTCGGCCTCGGCTGGCCGTGGTGCGGGCACAAAAAAACGCCTGCCGCTTGCGCGACAGGCGTTTCTCGTCTGGTGCATGACAGCGCTACACCACTGTCAGCACTGCTGCGATGAGGGCCAGCCGAGCTGGCACCTCGTCACGCCTCAGGCGTAGACCGGCAGACGTGCACAGACGGCGGAGACCTTGGCCTGCACCTCGGCTTCGGCAGCGGCGGAATCGCCAGCGACCATCGCATCGAGGATGTCGCAGATCCAGCCGGCCAGTTCCAGACACTCCTGCTCCTGGAAGCCACGCGTGGTGACGGCCGGGGTACCGATACGCAGACCGGAAGTGACGAACGGCGACTGCGGGTCACCCGGTACGGCGTTCTTGTTGACGGTGATGTGGGCACGGCCCAGCGCCGCGTCAGCGTCCTTGCCGGTCAGGCCCTGCTTGACCAGAGACAGCAGGAACAGGTGGTCTTCGGTGCCGCCGGAGACGACTTCGAAACCGCGCTCCAGGAACACGGACGCCATCGCCTTGGCGTTCTTGACCACTTGCTTCTGGTAAGCGGTGAAGGCCGGGTCCATCGCTTCCTTGAAGCAGACTGCCTTGGCCGCGATGACGTGCATCAGCGGGCCGCCCTGGCCACCCGGGAAGACAGCGGAGTTCAGCTTCTTCTCGATGTCGGCATTGCCTTCGGCAGACAGGATCAGGCCGCCACGCGGACCGCGCAGGGTCTTGTGCGTGGTGGTGGTGACGACGTGGGCGTGGGGCAGCGGGCTCGGGTAGACGCCAGCGGCGACCAGACCGGCCACGTGGGCCATGTCGACCAGCAGGTAGGCACCCACTTCGTCAGCGATCTTGCGGAACTCGGCCCAGTCGATGATCTGGGAGTAGGCGGAGAAGCCGGCGATGATCATCTTCGGCTTGTGCTCACGGGCCAGACGCGCGACTTCGGCGTAGTCGATCAGGCCGTTCTCGCCCAGACCGTACTGTACAGCGTTGTAGTGCTTGCCGGAGAAGTTCGGACGTGCACCGTGAGTCAGGTGCCCCCCCGCGTCCAGGCTCATGCCCAGAATGGTGTCGCCCGGCGAGACCAGCGCCTGGAAGACGGCACTGTTGGCCTGGGAACCGGCGTGCGGCTGAACGTTGGCGTAGGTAGCACCGAACAGTTCGCAGGCACGATCGATGGCCAGCTGCTCGACCTTGTCGACGAACTCGCAACCACCGTAGTAACGCTTGCCCGGGTAGCCTTCCGCGTACTTGTTGGTCAGCTGGGAGCCTTGCGCCTGGATGACGCGGGGGCTGGCGTAGTTCTCGGAGGCGATCAGCTCGATGTGAGCTTCCTGGCGAACGACTTCGTCGTCCATGGCGCTCAGGAGCGCATCATCGAAACCGGCAATCTGCATGTCACGGGTGAACATCGGGTGTCCTCGCCTGAAGGGTGATGACGACAGCGAATTCCGGCACGGCCGGCTCGCCATCTGGGGGTAAGATCAGGACCAGCATGATACCTCAGCCAGCGGTCCGATTCACATGAATCAGCATCATTGTTAACGCAAGACGGCCCCATGACCGAGACAACGATCATGAGGCCGCAGGTTGACGTCGTCAGGCGTCATCATCCGGCGCAGCGATGACGAGGCCTGATGGCCCTTACTGCAGGGCGCGCAGCCCCGCCATCGGCGGCTGACGCCTAACGTCTCTCGACAGCCAGAAGCCCAGCCCGCCGATCAGCACGCCACCCGCCAGCGGCAGCAGCCCCCACAGCCACGGATGCAGCACCACCGGCAGCCCCAGCCAGCCGGAATAGAGTCCGACCGCCGCGCCTTCGGCGAGCATCGCCGCCAGCAGCCCACTGAGCAGACCGAGCAACACGAACTCAGCGGCCTGCAGGCGGGCCAGCAGCCCCTGACCGGCGCCGAACACCTTGTACAGCGCGCCTTCGTGCTCACGTGCCGGACGACTGGCCACCAGCGCCGCGTAGAGCACGCTGGCCCCCGCCAGCAGCACCAGCCCCAGAATCAGCTCCACCGCGCGCGATACCTGGGCGATCAGCTCCTGCACGCGGGTCAGGATGGCGTCGATATTGATCAACGACACGCTGGGATAGTCACGCACCAGTGGCGCCAGCTTGCGCTCGTCCTCGAGATGAAACGCCGTCATGTAGCTGTGAGCGAAGCTCTCGAGCGCACCGGGCGGGAAGATGACGTAGAAGTTGGGCAGGAAGCTGTCCCAGTCGACATGGCGCAGATTGACCACCTGCGCCTTGACGGTCTCGCTGCCGATGGTGAACGACAGGCTGTCACCGATGACCAGCCCCATGCGCTCGGCAAGCTCTTCCTCCATCGACACCGGCACGCCCTGCGCGGCGGCGAGGCGGCGGCGCGTCTCGCTGTCTGCCTCGGCGAAATCACTGATCGGCACCCACTCGCCCGCCAACAGGCGGTTGTGGTCCGGCAGATCACGATGCCAGGTCAGGTTCAGCTCACGCTGCGGGACGCCCTGCTGCTCGCCGTCCCCCTCGTCGCTGCGTCCTTCCTGCATGCCGCCTGCCGCCGGCTGATCCGACTGGGCCGACGTATTGCTGCCAGCAGCCTGGAGTCCCTGCTGGGTGCGTCCCAGCAGGGACTCGCCCTTGAGCGCCGTGATGCGTCCACGCACCATCGGGTAGAGCTCGCTCTGGCTGTCGCCGGCCTGCTCATCCACCATCGCGGTCAGCTGCTCGCCGAAGGCCTGCTGCTCTCCGGGCTGGATATTGATCGCGAAGTGATTGGGCGCATCGGTCGGAATCTGCGCCTGCCAGCGGGTGATCAGATCACCGCGTACCAGCGCGATCAACGCCATCGCCGCGAAGGTCACGGCAAAGGCCACCAGCTGACCGAGGCTGGCACCGCGCCGCCTGGCCAGCATGCCGCCGGCGAGGCGAATCGGCCGGCTCCAGCCGCCCTGACCGCGCATGCGTGCCACCACCTTGAGCATCAGCGACAGCAGCAGCTGCCCCACCACCATCAAGAGCCCCAGCGCGATGATGCCACCAACCAGCAGGCCGGCCGCCAGCATGAGGTCACCCGAGTAGAGCCACATCAGGGCGCCAAACACCAGACTGGCGATCGCCACCACCACCCACGCCGAGGCAGGCAGCGGGGCCAGTTCGCGCCGCAGCACCTTGAGTGCGCTGACCTGACGCAGGCGCAGCAGCATCGGGCCGGCAAAGCCGACCAGCACCGCCAGCGCCGTCAGAATTCCCAATGCCAGCGGCAGCGGCCCCGGTGCGGGCAGCTCCAGCGGCAGGAAGCGCTCCAGCAGCGCCACCAGTCCCATCTGGCCCAACAGGCCCAGCACCGCACCCCCGGTACTCGCCAGCAGGGCCAACCAGCCGAGCTGGGCCGCGAACAGCCGTGACAGTTGACGCTGAGAGGCGCCGAAGCAGCGCCACAGCGCGGCGCTATCCAGGTGGCGCTCCACATAACGGCGCGTCGACATCGCCACCGCGACCCCGGCCAGCAGCACCGCCACCAGCCCGGCCAGACTCAGGTACTTGTCGGCACGCTCCAGAGAGCGCCCGAGACGCGGGCGGTCTTTGCGCACGTCCTTGAGACGCACCTCGGCGTTGTCGGCACTCGCCAGCAGCGGCGCGATGGCATCACGTGCCTGCTGCACCGCCGTCGGATCGCCCGCCGCCAACAGGCGATATTCCATCCGCGAGCCGGGCTGGATCAGACCGGTGGCGTCGAGATCTTGCATGTTGAACATCAGGCGCGGGCTGAACTCGGAAAAGCCACCCTGCTGATCAGGCTCACGCGTGATCAGGCCACTGATGGTGAGCTGCTTGCGTCCGACCGTCAGGGTATCGCCGACCTCGGCCGACAGCGCCATGGCCAGGCGCGGCACGATCCACGCCTCGCCCGGCGGCGGGATCTCCGCGCGCGAGCTGGTACCTGGCGCCTGAGCCTCCTCGTCCGTGGCGTCCGACTCCAGCTCCACCCGGCCGGCAAGCGGATAGCCCGGCGACACCGCCTTGAGACTCGACAGCACGAAGCTGTCGCCGTGGGAGGCCATCGAGACCATGCCCAGCTGCGGCGACATCTCAAGCCCCGCCGCGCGGAAGGCCTCGGCGAAGCGCGGATCGAGCGGGTTGCTGGACTCCAGTACCAGGTCCCCGCCGAGCAGCTGACTCGCCTGGCGATTGAGTCCACGGTCGAGACGATCCAGGAAGAAGCCGATCATGGTGGTCGCGGCGACCGCCAGCATCAGTGCCAGAAAGAGGGCACGCACATCACTGGCGCGCAGGTCACGCAGCAGGCCACGCAGCGCCAGCGGCAGGCGCGCCCCACGCGGGCGCTGCGCATTGGCGGAAGATGTCGCCGCGCGGTCAGACACCCGGGACTCAGACATCGTCGCCTCCTTGTGGCGTCGCCACGGCCGGCGCACTCGCCTCATCCTGCCACTCCACCAGCTTGCCGGCCTCGAGGTTCAGGCAGCGATCACAGCGCCTGGCCAGCGTCAGGTCATGGGTGACCAGAATCAGCGTGGTGCCCCGCTCACGGTTGAGGGTGAACAGCAGCTCCGCGATGCGCTCGCCGGTGGCGGTATCCAGATTGCCGGTCGGCTCATCGGCGAACACCAGCCCCGCCCCCGCGACGAAAGCGCGCGCGATGGCCACGCGCTGCTGCTCGCCGCCGGACAGATGACGCGGCAGGTGATCGAGCCGCTCTCCCAGCCCGACCCGCGTCAGCCAGTCACGTGCCTGTGCCTCGATATCGCCCTGCGGAGCCAGCTCCAGCGGCATCAGCACGTTCTCCAGCGCCGTCAGCGTCGGCAGCAGCTGGAAGTTCTGGAACACGAAGCCGACCTGCCCCGCACGCAGCGCCGCACGGCCATCCTCGTCAAGCCCTGCAAGCGAGCTTCCGAACAGACGGATATCGCCCTCGCTCGGGCTGTCCAGACCCGCCAGCAGCCCTAGCAGCGTCGACTTGCCGGAACCGCTGGCCCCGATGATGGCGACGCTTTCCCCGGCCTGCACGGCAAGCTCCAGGTCTTCGAGGATGGTCAGGCGCCCTTCGCCACTGGTCACCCGCTGCGCCAGTCCGCTCACTTCCAGCACCGGTGCAGGCGTTGCGCTGGCCTGCGCGTCTGACGAGGTTTGATCCGACGCAGGGGTCACGTCGTTAATGGAGGCGTTATGTGACATCGTGTCTGCTCGCTTATGGTAGAGAACGGGGTGGGCACGAACTCCAGACCCCGAAACGGGTATGAATAGTGTGCAGATGATGGAGATGATGAATGCAGAAATGGCTAGTGAATCGCCGTGACACCCAGTGCCTGGCGAGCGGTGGCAGAGCCCTCGGCACGCCGGGACTCAAGCGGCTGCGCAATGCCCTCGCCAGTACGGCACTGAGCTTCGTGGCCGTGCTGACACCTCAGATGGCGCTGGCCGACGCGCCGGCCCCGTGGCTGGTGGTCGGTGACTCCATCTCGGCCGGCTACGGCATCGACAGCAGCCAGGGCTGGGTCGCACTGCTCGACGAGCGCCTCGAGGACCGCCTGGGCAACGATGCGCCTGAGGTCATCAATGCCAGCATCAGCGGCGACACGACCGAAGGCGGCCTCAATCGTCTGCCGGCACTGCTCGAACGGCACGACCCTGCACTGGTGATGATCGAACTTGGCGGCAACGACGGCCTGCGTGGCCTGCCACCCGCCCGCATGCAGGCCAATCTGGCCAGCATGATCGAGGCTGTGGAAGACGCCGATGCCCAGCCCGTGCTGCTCGGCATCGAGATTCCACCCAATTACGGCCCGGCCTACACCGATGCCTTCCGTCAGGTCTACCGGGATCTGGCCGACGAATATTCCGTGCCGCTGGTGCCCTTCATCCTCGAAGGCATCGCCACGGCCCCGGCCAGCGAGAAACTGATGCAGCAGGACCGCATCCACCCCACCGCCAAGGCACAACCGCAGCTGCTCGACACCATCTGGCCGACACTCGCGCCACTGGCGCAACACGCGACGTCAGCGGAGTGATCAATATCAGGCACGGCGCATGTCACGCCAGCTTGCATGCGCCTACCTTGCCGCGAGATGACAATCCGCGCCTGCCTGATCAGTGCCTGTCAGGCAGGCCATCTGGGCCATGAGACCTTGCAGCGCTGACGTCATCAGCCCGAGTCGTCGGGGCCAGGCCCCATCCTCACAGGGAATACTGCCATGAGTAAATCCAACAACAGGAAGGCGGATGCCGGCAAGGCGCATTCGAAGGCCAAGGATGCCAAGAGCAAGGATGCCAAGCGCAAGGACGCCAAGGGCAAGGCCGGCAAGAAGCACGCCACTAGCGATGCCCCGCGCATGACGCTGGGGCCGGTCTCCAGTGACGCCTACCCCTACGACGAGCGCCTAAAGCGCAAGGTCTATGAGGCCGAGAAGCGCGCGCTGCAGATCGAGCTGCTCAAGGTGCAGCATTGGCTGCGTGACAGTGGCGGACGTCTGGCCATCGTCTTCGAGGGGCGTGACGCCGCCGGCAAGGGCGGCACCATCAAGCGCTTCATGGAGTATCTGAATCCGCGTTTCGCGCGCATCGTCGCCCTCGACAAGCCCAACGAGACGGAAAAGGGCCAGTGGTATTTCCAGCGCTACGTCTCGCGCTTTCCCACCAGTGGCGAAATCGTGCTGTTCGATCGCAGCTGGTACAACCGCGCGGGTGTCGAGGCGGTGATGGGTTTCGCCACGCCGGAGGAAGTCGAACGCTTCCTGGTTCAGGTGCCCCAGCAGGAGCGTCTGTGGGTCGAGGATGGCCTGCACCTGGTCAAGCTGTACTTCTCGGTGTCCCGCGAGGAGCAATCGATCCGCTTCGCCAAGCGCGCCGCCGACCCGCTGACCCACTGGAAGCTGTCACCGATGGACGCCGTGGCGCAGGAGAAATGGGATGAGTACACCGATGCCGCCGAGGCCATGTTCGCGCGCACGCACAGCGATCATGCGCCCTGGACGCTGATCCGCTCCGACGACAAGCGCAGGGCCCGTATCGGCGCGCTGCGTCATGTGCTCAGTCAGCTCGACTACCCCGGCAAGGACAAGAAGATGATCGGCACCCCGGACCCGCTGATCGTGGTGGATGCCGATCGCCTCATCCTGCCCGACGACTGACGATCGAGTGACGGGCGGTGCACTGACGGCGCAGCTCGCTCAGGTCGACCGTGACAGCTCCGCCGGTGCCTTCTGTAGCTGCTGCAGACCGAGTCCGGCCAGAATCAGCACCAGCCCTGCCAGCGTCGAGGTCAGAATCGGCTCGCCGACGATGAAGTGCAGCAGCGTCAAGGAGATGGGCGGCGACAGGAAGATCAGATTGGAGACCTTGGCGGTGCGCGATACCTTGTGCACCGCCAGCTGCCAGAGCACGAAGGCGATACCCATCTCGCACAGGCCGACATAGATGCCCGCCGTCAGCGCCTGGGGGTTGGCGCCTGCGCCGATGAAGCTGCCGAAGCCCGGCCCGAAGGCCACCAGCAGCGTCAGCACCGGCAAGGCGATGCTGAAGTTCTGCCACTGGGCGACCAGCGGCGCGCGCGAGTCACGCGCATTGAGCAACCAGTAGAGCGCCCATAGCAGGGTCGAGCCCAGCGCCAGCCCGACGCCCAGCGGGTCGGCGAAGGCGACATCGAATATCTCGCCACGCGTGGCGATGGTCCACACACCGGCGTAGGCGATCAGCCCCGCCGCGACGTCGATGCGCGTCAGGCGCTGCGCGAGAATCGGTACGGCAAGAAAGGCCATCGCCAGCGCCCAGGTGTAATTGAGCGCCATCGCCTCCTGGCCCGGCAGTCGCGCGTAGGCGCCGAACAGCACCAGATAGTAGCCGACCGGATTCATCAGCCCGGCCCAGAGTGCCGTGCGCCAACCGCCCCGCCAACCGGTGGTGAGCGCTTCGCGCAGCTTGCCCTGACGCCACATCAGCACGCCGATCAACAGCCACGACACCAGTGCTGCCAGCCATACCAGCTCCAGCGGCGACATCTGCGCAAGTGCCAGCTTGAAGGCGGTCGCCACCGTCGACCACAGGGCCACGGCTCCCAGACCGTAGAGCATGGCTTCCCTATCCTGACTCATGGCATCCTTCCTCGCATTTCGGGTATCGCCTTCCTGGCGATGAGTGGCATGGCGATGGCAGCGATACTGCCCACGGCCTGACATTCGAGCATCGCGTGCCCTGCCCGCTGCTGCAAGCCGCGCCACCAAAAAGGAATTTCGTGAATGAGTGATGCCACCGATACGCAAGCCGCGCCGACACCTGCGCCCCCGGCGGGAGATGACTCGGCCACGGCACTGGTCAGCGCCTATCGCCTGGATGGCAAGGGCGGCGCCAGCCTGCTCGATGATGACAGCCTGCGCGAGCAATGGCAGGACCCCGACGCGCTGATCTGGATGCACCTCGATTACACCCGCGGCGACGTCAATGACTACCTGGACGACCTTGCCCAGCTGGATGAGCCAAGCATCGAGGCCCTGACTGAGCTGGACACCCGCCCGCGCGTGGCGCGCTTCGGCGGCGGCATGGTCACCACGCTGCGCGGTATCAATCTCAATCCCGGCGCCGCGCCGGAAGACCTGCTGTCACTGCGCCTGTGGATGAGCCCGACCCGCCTGATCACCCTGCGCCGTCGGCCGTTCCAGTCGATCACTCAGGTGCGTGAGCAACTGGAAGTCGGCCAGGGCGCGGAAAGCATTTCCTGGCTGCTGGCGATGCTCAGCGATGCGCTGGTCGATCGCGTGGCGGAGCTCAGCCATCGCCTCGATGAGCAGCTCGCCAACCTCGAGGAAGACCAGCTCAATGATGTCGAGATCGACCCCGATGACATTACCCGCCTGCGGCGCCCCCTGATCACTCTGCGACGCTTCATGGGGCCGCAGCGCGACTGTCTGGCACAACTCTCCCAAGGGCCATTGTGGATCGATGAGCAGGCGCGTCTGGACCTGCGCGAGATCGCCAATCAGCTGTCGCGCTACGTGGAGGATTTTCAGGCCATGCAGGAGCGCGCGCTGATCATCCATGAACAGCGCATGAGTGAGCACAACGAGCAGCTCAACCAGCGCATGTATCTATTGTCGGTGATCACCGCCGTTTTCCTGCCGCTGGGCTTTCTCACCGGGCTGCTGGGGGTCAACGTCGGTGGCATACCGGGCAGCGACAGCCAGTGGGGCTTCGCTGCCTTCGTCGGCATCACGCTGGGCGTGGTGGCGATGCAGCTGTGGCTGCTCAAGCGCAAGAAATGGTGGTGAGCGCACCCATGGCGTAGCGGAGCTGCTGGAAAACCCTGCTTACTGGCCCTGCTCACGACTGGCGCGGTCGATGTGGCCCAGATCGCGCTCTGGGTCGAGCACATCTCGCACGCGCTGCTTGAGATCACGACTGTCGGGGAAGCCGCCGTCGCGCTTGCGCTCCCAAAGTACCAGCCACTCCGAATCAGGAGTGGCCTGGCACAGCACCTCGAAATGGCCGCCGTGACTCGGCGCCAAGGCCACCTCACCGAGGTCTTCCCCGAAGGTGGACAGCAGTTCCTGTGCATACCAGGCCGCTCGCAACAGCCAGTTGCAGCCGGTGCAGTAGTGAATCCGGACTTTCAGCGTGGATGCCTGATCCATGGTGGTGCCTGCTCCAATCAATGATGTAATGATCACTTCACTGCACTGTCGCGCAATGGTCAACACCATAAAGCTACACACAAACTTTACATAAACTATACTCGGCGCAGTCATTCCTTCAGTTGAGGTCGCACTGCGATCGATCCTTCTTCAACCGGCAGTACGGACGTGATCTGCATCACGACTTCCCGTACACGACGCCGATAGCGGAGCCCTGGCCACATGTCACCCCTGCCTTCCTCTACCGAGGCCTCCTCACCGACAGACGCTCAAGACCGCGAGACTGAGCGGGAGTCTGCAGACAAAGCCCACGAGAGGCCGTCGGGCAGCGGACAGAGTCGCTTCTTCGAGCGCATGACCGGCGATGAAGATTCGCGCATGTGCAAGGACATCTCCGAGGATGCCTGTCACCAGCAGCCCGGCAACTTCTGGCGTCACCTGCTGGCCTCGCTGGGCACCAAGCTTGCCGACGAGATGGCCAGTGCACGACTGGTATTGCCGTGGCTATTGGGGTTGATCGGGGCGCCGGTGTGGATGGTGGGACTGCTGGTGCCGATTCGCGAGGCCGGCGCCCTGCTGCCTCAACTGCTGGTGGCAGGCTTCATTCGCCCACTGCCGCAACGCAAGTGGGTGTGGGTCGCCGGGGCCTCCACCCAGGCCTTGATGGCGCTGGGGCTGATGATGATCAGCCTGCTGGCCGAGGGCAACTTCACCACGCGTCACGGACTCGATGGCACACTCGCGGGCAGCCTGGTTCTGCTCCTGTTGATCCTGCTGTCGCTCGGGCGCGGAGTGGCTTCCATTGCTACCAAGGATGTGCTGGGCAAGACCATCGCCAAGCAGCGCCGTGGGCGCCTGATGGGCTGGAGTGGCAGTGTGGCGGGGGCGATGACCCTGCTGGCCGGCGTCGCCTTGATGCTGCTGGGCGAGCAGCCCGGGCAGCAGGTGCTGGCGATACTGATGGCTATCGCGGCGCTGGGCTGGACACTCAATGCCCTGTGCGCCGCCATGATCCGTGAGGACAGCGGTGCCACCAGCGGCGGCGCCAATGCCTGGGAGACGGTGCGCGACGGGGTCATCCAGCTCAAGCATGACGTCGCCTTTCGCAACTTCAATCTGGCACGCGCCCTGCTGCTCTCAAGCGCCCTGGCACTGCCCTATATTGCCTTGCTCGGCCAGCAGCAGAGCGGTGAGAGTCTGGGCGGCCTGGGCGCGCTGGTGGTGGTATCAGGACTGGCCGGGATGCTGGCCAGTCCCATCTGGGGCAGGCTGGCCGACACCTCCAGCCGCCGCGTAATGCGCAACGCAGGGGCCGGCGCCGCTGTCTGCTGCGCCCTGGCCGGCAGCATGGCCTGGTGGCCGCAGGCGCTGGCCGACAGCATCTGGAGCTACGCGCTGGTCTACGGGCTGCTGGTGATCGCCCACGCCGGTATCCGCCTGGGACGCAAGACCTACGTGGTCGATCTCGCCACCTCTGACAATCGCGCCCTCTACGTCGCACTCTCCAACACCCTGACCGGCGTGCTGATGCTGGTACTGGGGTTGTTGATCGGCGGGCTCGCCCAGTGGCTGGGCAGTGAATGGTTGCTGATGATTCTGGCGGTCGTCGCGGCCTGTGCCGCGCTTTGCGCGCAGCGCCTGCCGGAAGTGGAGGACGACTGAGCATCCGGGGCGGGCGTGACGGCTCCCCTGCTACCCCTTTTACCTCTTTACCCCTCTCTCCCCCTTATGTATCTGATCGACTCTCACGCTGACAGGGCCTGACAACGATGTCGGGCCCTGCCACATTAGCGGCTGCGATTGCATAAGCCGCGTCTCCCCGCCATAGTGAAACCGATCATGGTGCTGGAATGTCCGGGCACACGGACAGGCACCCTACTACCCGTACTCTCGGGCTCGGTCTTCAGGACCGGGTTCTCAAGCCGCAAGGATCAGAGTCAGATGAAAAGACCTCACATGATCAGCCCCGAGCTGCTCGAGAGAGTCGTGAATGCCTCGGACGATGGCATCGTAGTGGCGGAACAGGAAGGCGATGAGAACATCCTGATCTACGTGAATCAGGGCTTCGAGCGCCTCACCGGTTACAGCGCCGACGAGATTCTCTACCGCGATTGCCGCTTCCTGCAGAATGATGACCGCGATCAGCCGCAGCTGGACAACATCCGTGCCGCGCTGCGCGACAAGCGCCCGTGCCGCGAGATACTGCGCAACTATCGCAAGGATGGCAGCCTGTTCTGGAATGAACTTTCCATGACACCGGTCTTCGATGAGCATGACAACCTGCAGTATTTCGTTGGTGTCCAGAAGGATGTCACCGGCCTGATGACCGCCAAGGAAGAGCTGGAACGCCTGCGCGCGGAGCACCCCAGCGAGTCCAACTGATCGCCACACGCTAAAGATCAGGCGCCGCATTGCGCCAGCAACGACAACGCCCACCCCACCGGTGGGCGTTGTCGTTATGGGCCTCTCGCCTTTGGCAATTGGCGAAAGCCCTGACAGGCCGAGCGAAAGGCTTGCCATCCTCGCCGACGGGCGGTATATAGCCAGAGAGCCTTCGGCGCATCGCCGCTGGCGGTGCCCGGTAGCACAGGCCAGTCCAGGCGCTGGATATCGGGCAGGTCGTTCCAAGATCGTGAGGTCCGCCCATGGCCCGTGAACAATTCCTCGATGATATCGATGCCACGGCACTCGCCGAAGACAGCCCCACCGAAGTGGACTTCGAGCTGTCGCCCTCCAGCGCACCTGCCAAGCCACAACGCAGTGACTCCCGCCAACGTCTTGAAGCCCTGCTCGAGGAGCGCGCCTTGGCTCGCTCCATCCGCGAAGGCTGGGACGATGAAGCCGACGACGATGACCTGATCGGCGCCAGCGACTGGGGCGAAGAGGAGTAAGCTCGCCACCAGCGGCGTGCAGGGGAAGGGAAGCCGGGGAGCGGTCAGGCCATGGAAGGGGTCGACGTCAGGACAGGGAATGTCATGCAGTGAGTCGCCGCGCTCGCCTGGCACAGGCTGCCCGGCTGGCCAAGAGTGACGCCGGGCACTATCATCTGCGCGTCATTCCATTCTCCAACCAAATTGGGATTCCATGGCGCAATACGTCTATACCATGAACCGGGTGGGCAAGGTCGTTCCCCCGAAGCGCGAGATTCTCAAGGACATCTCGCTGTCCTTCTTCCCGGGTGCCAAGATCGGTGTGCTCGGTCTCAACGGCTCGGGCAAGTCCTCGCTGCTGCGCATCATGGCCGGCGTCGATCAGGACTACAACGGCGAAGCACGTCCCATGCCGGGTCTGAATGTCGGCTACCTCCCCCAGGAGCCGGAACTGGATGATTCCAAGAACGTGCGCGAGTGCGTGGAAGAATCCCTGGCCCACATCAAGAACGCCCAGGCCGAACTTGATGAAGTCTATGCCGCCTACGCCGAGCCGGACGCCGATTTCGACGCCCTCGCCGCGCGTCAGGCCAAGCTGGAAGACCTGATCCAGGCCTCCGACGCCCACAACCTCGAGCGCAAGCTGGAAGTGGCTGCCGAAGCGCTGCGTCTGCCGCCGTGGGATGCCAATGTCGGCGTGCTGTCCGGTGGTGAGCGCCGCCGTGTCGCACTGTGCCGTCTGCTGCTCTCCAGCCCGGACATGTTGCTGCTGGACGAGCCGACCAACCACCTGGACGCCGAATCCGTCGCCTGGCTGGAACGCTTCCTGCACGACTACTCCGGCACCGTGGTGGCCATCACCCACGACCGCTACTTCCTCGACAACGTCGCCGGCTGGATTCTCGAGCTGGACCGTGGCCAGGGCATTCCCTTCGAAGGCAACTATTCCTCGTGGCTCGAGCAGAAGGACGCTCGCCTGCAGCAGGAAGCCAAGCAGGAAGCCTCACGCAACAAGGCCATCCAGCAGGAGCTCGAATGGGTTCGTCAGAATCCCAAGGGCCGTCAGGCCAAGAGCAAGGCGCGTCTCAACCGCTTCGAGGAAATGCAGTCCGGTGATTTCCAGAAGCGCAACGAGACCAACGAGATCTACATTCCGCCGGGACCGCGTCTGGGCGACAAGGTCATCGAGCTGCACAATGTCACCAAGCGCTTCGACGACAAGCTGCTGTTCGATGATCTGTCCTTCACCATCCCCCCGGGTGCCATCGTCGGTATCGTCGGCGGCAACGGTGCAGGTAAATCCACGCTGTTCAAGCTGGTGACCGGCAAGGACACCCCGGACAGCGGTGAAGTCGTGCTGGGCGAGACCGTCAAGGTCGCCTACGTCGAACAGCTGCGTGATGGCCTGGAAGACAATCAGACTGTCTGGGAGGCCGTCTCCGGTGGTCAGGACATGCTCAACATCAACGGCCATGAAGTCTCGTCGCGCGCCTATGTCGGCCGCTTCAACTTCAAGGGCACCGACCAGCAGAAGCGTCTGTCTGATCTGTCCGGTGGTGAGCGTGGCCGTCTGCAGCTGGCCCAGACCCTGAAGCAGGCTGCCAACGTGCTGCTGCTGGATGAGCCATCCAACGACCTGGACATCGAGACCCTGCGCGCGCTGGAAGAGGCTCTGCTGGCCTTCCCGGGCTGTGCGATGGTCATCTCGCACGACCGCTGGTTCCTCGATCGCATCGCGACCCACATCCTCGCCTACGAGGGTGACTCCAACGTGGTGTTCTTCGAAGGCAGCTATACCGAGTACGAAGCGGACTATCACGCGCGCGTCGGCAACGATGCTCCCAAGCGCATGAAGTACAAGCGTATCGACGCCTGATGAGCCGGCGGGGTCAGCCACGCTGATCGACGCAAGTCTCAAGACGCCCTCACCGCTCACCCGGTGGGGGCGTCTTGCCATCGGGCCCTGCTGTCCGTTCCAGTCTGTCCGTTCCAGTTCGTCCGCTCTGTCTGCGCTGTTCTGCTTCTTCCCCACCTCCTCACCTCCTCACCTCCAGACCCCTCCTGCCAGCACGTCATGCTGACTTGCAGTGATCGACGCGAGCCGTCATAACAGGAGCTTGCCAATCCATCCGTTCGGGAATCGTCTATGAATCGCTGGCTACAGCAACCCCTCATGTGGCTGCGAACCTGGACCACCAGCATCGCCTATCTCCCCAGCATGCTGGCCATGGTCTATACCCTGCTGGGATTGATCTCGGTGATGCCCTCCGGGCTGCCGGATCCTTCCTCGCTGCCGAACAGCGACTTTTTCGAAGCACTGGCCTTCAAGGAACATGACACCCCGCGCACCCTGCTGGCGGCACTGGTCGGCGGCCTGATCTCGCTGATGGTGTTCAGCTTCACCATGGTGATGAGCGTGCTCACCCAGGCAGGCGCGCAGTTCTCCCACAAGTTGCTGCTGGGCCTGGTGACCGAGCGCCACCACCAGCTGGTGCTCGGCCACTACCTGGGCAGTCTGCTGTTCCTGCTGGTCAACCTGATGGTGCCCAATACGGGAGACTCCCCGACCCTGTGGCGCTCGCTGGCCGTCTATCTGGGCGTGCTGATGATGGTCAATTGCCTGGGGATGTTCGTCTACTTCATCCATCAGGTCTCTCAGTCGGTGCAGATCAACGCCGTTGCGCGGCGCCTGTCCGGACGCACCCGCCTCTCGCTGGAACGCCTGCGTCAGCGCAATCGTGACGATGGCTTCTGCGAGCGCGAGGTCAGCCGTGACGACGACCAATGCCAGCTGTTGCGGGCACGCCGGCGTGGCTACATCCAGCAGGTCGACTTCTCGGCGCTGCGCCAGCTGGCCATCAAGCATGACATGGTGGTGCATCTGGATTTCGCGCTGGGCGCCTTCATCGTCAGCGGCATGCCCTTGATGCGCATCGAGTGGCCCAACGGCCTGCCACAGGGTGCGACGGCGGGGGAAGAACTCGATGAAGAGCAACAGGCCGAACTGATCAAGAATCTGCGTGCCACGCTTGGCTACCTGGATGGGGAGTCCGTCGAGGACCTGCACGAGCACGGCCTGACCCAGCTGATGGAAGTCGCCATCAAGGCACTGTCACCCGGCATCAATGACCCCGGCACGGCACGACTGTGCATGCACCAGCTGACGGAGCTGCTCAGCGAGCGCATGTCGGTGCCGCTGTGCAATTGTTGTGTGGATGATCACAAGGCCGTGCGCGTCAGCTGGCAGATGGAGTCCTTCGCAAGCCTCCTCTACCGCTCCATCACGCCGATTCTGCATTATGGCCGTGATGACCTCTCGATCTGCCTGGCCCTGCTGGAGCTGTTGAAGACCCTGTCCCTGATGGGCGCGCAATACGGCCATCTGGTGCTGCTGCAACAGCATGCCGACAAGGTGGTAGAGGCGATTCTCGCCCAGGCCGAATTCGAGGTGGATCGTCGCTTCATCGAACACAGCCTGCAGGCCGGTCATCATCGCCTTAACCTGCCCAGCCCTCAGTGGTAAAAAAGGCCAGCGCCTGAACGAGCAACGCCCGCGACGGTCGATCACCGTCGCGGGCGTTGCTGTCTGTGAGCCGTACTATCCATGAACGTACTGTCTCAAAGTCTACTGTCCGATCACGTGACAGCTTGCGGCCTATTGCCGTCAGTCTGACCCGTGGCAGGGAATCAGAGCCTCACGGCTTGCGGCGGCTCTTGAAGAAGGACACCAGGAACAGCACCAGGAAGATCACGAACAGGACCTTGGCGATGGTCGCTGCGGTGCCGGCGATGCCGCCGAAGCCCAGCAATGCGGCAATGACAGCGACGATCAGAAAGATGATGGCGTAGTTGAGCATGTCAATTCCTTATGTCATGTGAGAATTGTCGCAGCGGAGTCAGGCCCTGACGGATGACGCCTCAGGCGCACTCCAGAGTGCTGAAAACAGCGGTCAGGAGGCGTGTCAGCCACCTGACTCGTTATTGCCAAAATGGTAATAAACTAAAGCTTTGTCAACATGATGTCGCACTTAAGTAAAAGAATTTCCCGCAGCCCTTCTGATGGGTTGAAAGCCTGCCCCGTCATCCGCACGTCTTGTGATAGGCACACGACAGGCGGCACTCGGTTGACCGCACGCATGCAGCTCGGGCAGATGATGTTGCTTGTCGGGTGCCGCCTTACACAGCAAAGGCCCCCGTTCGGCGAGATGCCGAACGGGGGCCTTTGCTGTGTGCATCACTCGTGTCATCCCCCTGACAGCGGCGGATGATCGTTGCCGGAGGTATCGGTTTACAGTGCGGCGATCAAGGCCTCGGCGTAGGCGACGAGATCGGGCTCGCTCATCACCTCGACGCGGTTCAAGCCACTGTCGAGGCTCGCCGGCTGACCGTGGCGAACCAACAAGGTACGTGGATAGCCCGCACCGCCGATGCGCTCACTCATCTGTGCATGAGCATCGCTGAGATAGACCCCACGGGTCTGCTGCACGCATAAGGTCACCAGTGGCAGACCGCCACGGGCAAGCGCCGCCTCGAAGGCAGGCAGTGCCGGACGCTGACGTTCGGTGCAATCCGGGCACCATTCCGCGACCTGATTGAGCACGAAGGTATCGCCAGCGGCCAGCCGCGCTTCCACCTCCGCCAGGGCGGCGTGAGAAGAGATGTCGTTGCTCATGGTTCACCTCAGTACAGGGACGGATCGGTTTTCTCGGGACGTGTCTTGAAGCGACGGTGCAGCCACAGATACTGCTCGGGATGCTTGCGGATCGCCCCTTCGATGAAGGCGTTGATGCGCGTGGCATCGGCGACGTCATCGCCGCTCGGGAAGTCGTCCAGCGCCGGCAGATACTCCAGCGTATAGGTACGATTGTCCGGATTGCGGTGGAACATCAAGGGCATCACCGGCGCGCCCGTCATGCGGGCGATCTTGGCCGTCAGCTTGATGGAGGCGGCATCGATGCCGAAGAACGGCGCGAACACGCTGACCTCGCGGCCGAAGTCCTGATCCGGTGAATACCACACGCCATGCCCGCTCTTGATGCGACGTACCACACCCCGCAGGTCGTGACGATCGATGGCGGTGCCGAAGATGCCATTGCGCGCACGGGTCATGAAGCGCTCGAACAGCGGGTTGTCGTGGGGGCGATAGACGACATCGGCCGGGAAGAACAGCGAGTGCAGTGCGCCGCCCAGGTCCAGGGTCGAGAAGTGGATGCCCACGATCAGCGCCCCCTTGCCCTGGGCCATGGCGCGCTCCATGTGCTCCTGCCCCTTGAAGGTCACGCGATCACGCATGTGCTCAGGATCACGACACCAGCCGGTGGCCGTCTCGAAGATACCGATGCCGTTGGCGTGGAAGGTCCTGCGTACCTGACGCGCGCGCTCCGCCTCACTCCACTCGGGAAAGCACAGCTTGAGGTTGGTGTCGGTGATGTGACGACGACGCTTGCCGAAGCGCCATGCCAGCTCACCCAGGCCACGCCCCAGCCACAACTTGGCACACCAGGGCAGATAGGCCGAAGCCTTCATGGCACCGATGCCCAGCCAGGTCAGCCAGTAGCGGGGGTGTGCAAAACTCTCGGGATAGCTCTTCTTGGCCATGACTCTCTCGTTCGACGGGCAACGGCGGCCATTGTAGACCGCGCGAGCCTTGCCGTCAGGTCAGGCGTGCGTATCCAGCGGCTGAGCGCTGGCCAACTGCGCGACATCCTGGTCGTCCGCCACACTGCCAACGCCACCATGATAGTGTCTGGGCACGCGCGGCAGCAGCCCCGTCAGCAGCGTATAGCTGATGGTGTCGCAACTGGCGGCGACGCGATTGACCTCAAGCCCCTCGCCCCACAGCACCACCCGTGAGCCGATACCCGCCTCGGGCAGGTCCGTGATATCCACCGTCAACATGTCCATCGACACCTTGCCGGCCAGCACCGTTTCCTGGCCATCCACCAGCACCGGCGTGCCATCCACGGCGTGGCGATCATAGCCATCGCCATAGCCGCAGGCGACGACACCGATACGCGTGGGACGCGTCGCCACGAAGCGCCCCGAGTACCCCACCGGCTCACCGATGGCGATCTCACGCACGGCAATGATGGCCGAAGACAGCGTCATCACCGGCTTCAGACGCCGGCTGGCGTCATTGGCACCTTCCAGCGGGTCTGCGCCGTAGAGCATGATTCCCGGGCGGTTCCAGGCCGCATGCGTCTCTGGCCAGGCAAGCGTCGCCGGTGAGTTGGCCAGACACAGTGGTAGCTCTGCCTCGGCCGCCAAGGCCGTCACCGCCGCCATCTGCAGCTGGAAGTAGTCTGGTGTCAGGCTGTCAGCGCTGGCGAAGTGCGTCATCAGGTGCAGGTCACGCGCCTTGTCACTTGCCTTGAGGCGCGCCTTGGCATCCAGCACCTGCTCGGCCGTGAAGCCGAGACGATGCATACCTGAGTCGAACTTGATCCAGCAGGACAAGGGCTGCGCAAGCTCACTCTGTTCGAGGGCCGCCAACTGCCATTCACTGTGAATGGCGCACCAGAAGTCATGCTCGGCCGCTAGGGCGTACTCCGCGGCCTCGAACACCCCCTCAAGCAGTACCACCGGATGAGAGATGCCGCCCGCCCGCAGCGCCAGCGCCTCCTCTATCGTGGCCACCGCAAAGGCGGGCGCGAGGTCTGCCAGTGCCTGTGCGCACGCCACCGCGCCATGCCCGTAGGCATCCGCCTTGATCACGGCCAGGGCGCGCGAATGCGGCGCCAGCTCGCAGGCCAGCTGATAGTTGTGACGCAATGCATCGAGATCAATATCAGCGCGCAGTGGGCGAGACATGAGGGGACTCCAGAGTGATAGGCGAAGATGGCAAACAGCAGAGCAAGCCCCTCAATTATTTTCCATCATCGCCGTCAGGTCACGCTGAAAACCACCAAACTTTCCCCAAATCACTGATATAAACCACTGCCTGTTAAAATACAGGCAGGATTTTCGACCAATACCACCACGAAACCGCCTGTCTCGAGGCCGCGCTGCCCTTGTGCACTGATCTTCGGCGCCTTTCTGGCTAGTCATCACTTGCCTGATGAACACAAGCTTAAGCATCAGTGGCCTGACCCACTGATGCTCTCAAACGCATGCTCGCGAAACGCATGCCCCCCGCAGGCAGGGCCTGTGGGGGGCATGCAGCACGTGGCGACAGCCAGCGCAGGACGATCAGGGCGTCACGTTTTCCAGCTCGTCGGAACTCTCATCATTCAGCACCAGGGATACCTGACGATCTGCCTTGAGGCTCTCGTTGAGGTCACGCACGCTATTGATATCGATGATACCTGCCGCCTGACGCAGGTTGAGCAGGTCGAGCACATAGGTGTAACGCGAAGAGGCGTAGTCCGCCAGCGCCTGATACAGGGCCTGCTCGGCGTCCAGCACGTCGACGATGTTGCGCGTGCCGACTTCATAACCGGAGCGAGTCGCCTCCAGTGCGCTGCGGCTGGAGACGATCGCCTGCTTGCGCGCCTTGACGGTCAGGACGTCGCTGCGCACCTGGCTGTAGAGCGAACGCACGCTCTGGGTGGTGGAGCGCTGCTGGTCGAGCAGGTCGTACTGGCTCTGCTCGAGCAGATGGGTGCTCTGACGTACCTGGGCGGAGGTGCGGCCACCGGTATAGATCGGCAGGGAGGCCTGGATACCGATCTGGTTGTATTCCTGATACCCCCCGGCAGTATCGATGTCGGTTTCATCGTAGGAGTAGGTCGCGAAGGCACCGACTTCCGGCAAGTGGCCTGCGCGGGAGGTCTTCACATCGCCTCTGGCGACATCGACACCCTTCTGGGCAGCACCGATCAGCGGGTTGTTGGACAATGCCATCTCGACCCACTTGCTGCGGCTGGCCGGCACCGGCGCTTCGATCGCCAGATCTTCTTCCAGGCCATCGATGGAATCGTACTGCTGGCCCGTCAACTGCTGCAGGGCCTCGAAGCTGACCTGAAGATCGGCTTCGGCCGCAATGCGCTGGGCGCGCGCATCATCGAAGGATGCCCTGGCTTCCTGCACGTCCGTGATCGCGATCAGACCGACCTCGAACTGCTGATTGGCCTGGTCCAGCTGGCGGGAGAAGGCCTTTTCCTGAGCAATGCGCGCATCGAGAACATCACGATTGTTCAGAATGGTGAAGTAGGCAGACGCCACGTCATAAAGCAGCTGCTGCTGATCGGAATCCAGCAGCAACTTCTGCTGACGGGTGGTGTCCTTGCTGGTCGCGAGCTCATACCAGTCGGCGGCATCGAACAGCTGCTGGTTCACGTTGATCACGATGTTGCTGTCGGTGTAATCGCCCTCGGTGCCGCTCTGGGAATTGCCGGTGACATCGGTACGCGACACGGTTCCCGTGGCAGTGATCTGGGGCAACAGGTCAGCAAGCTCGATACGCTCATTGTCCTCGACGCTCTGATAGAGCGAGCGAGAGGAGGACAGGCTGGCATTGTGGGTCAATGCATCACGGGTGATGTCGAGCAGATTGGCAGCCTGAGCCTGGGTCGCAAAACCCATCGCCAGCACCAGTGGCAGTATGCGAATGTTGGCCATGTATGCGTTGTTCCTGATCAGTGACAGTCGTGACCTGCATGGCGCCTCGAAAGCACCAGGACAAGGTAAAAGGTAGCTCACACATCGGCTGGACTACTGCCTCAGCCCTGCTCAAGCGGGTCGTGAAAAAGTGGCCTTAGTCTAATCGCCACCCATTTGGGCGTCCAGTTAGTTGGCTAACGTTATTGCACGATACAGCGTTTCCAAATTGACAACAATGTCAGGGAGCACCCTGCGCTCGAACGTCAGAACCCCCATTCTGCCAGTATAATGATGACACAATATGAAAACGGCCCACTCGAATCACGAGCGGGCCGTTTTCACTGGCAACCTGCATCAAGGCATCTACAGCCATGACGACTGTGCCCGCGCATCATTCGAAGATGGATTCGAGCGTCAACCCCTGCTTCTCGAGCATGCGTCGCAGCTTCTTGAGCGCCTCGACCTGAATCTGACGGACCCGCTCACGCGTCAGACCGATTTCCTCGCCCACTTCCTCCAGCGTCGCGGCTTCGTGACCACGCAGCCCGAAGCGACGCACCACCACTTCCATCTGCTTCTCGGTCAACTCCGCCAACCACTCATCGACATGCGCCTTGACGTCGACATCCACCAGGCTGGACTCCGGGCTGGTGTCATTCTCGTCGGCGATGGTCTCGATCAGCGGCTTGTCGCTCTCACCGCCCATCGGATAGTCGACGGATGACACGCGCTCATTGAGCCCCAGCATCTTCTTGACGGTATCGACCGGCTTGTCGAGGAATTCGGCGATCTCCTCCGCGGTGGCCTCATGATCCAGTTTCTGGGTCAGCTGGCGCGCGGCACGCAGGTAGATGTTGAGTTCCTTGACGACATGAATCGGCAGACGAATGGTGCGTGTCTGATTCATCAACGCCCGCTCGATGGTCTGGCGAATCCACCAGGTGGCGTAGGTCGAGAAACGGAAACCGCGCTCAGGGTCAAACTTCTCCACCGCGCGGATCAGCCCCAGATTGCCCTCCTCGATCAGGTCGAGCAGCGACAGACCACGATTCAGATAGCGCCGTGCGATCTTGACCACCAGACGCAGGTTGGACTCGATCATGCGCTGGCGACCGGCGGGGTCGCCCGCCTGCGCCAGACGCCCGAAGTAGACTTCCTCCTCGGGCTTGAGCAACGGGGAGAAACCGATCTCGTTGAGGTAGATCTGGGTCGCATCCAGGCTTTGGTAGTGCTTGCGCTCTTCACGATTCAAGGCGCGTTCGAATGCCGCCTCTTCCGCTTCTGCCTCAAGCGTATCGTCGTCCTCCTCGACATCCTCAAGGGACAACTCAACCTCAGCCTGATCGATATCCTTTTCCAGCATGCTCATGTCGATACCCCGTTGTCTCTGGTCTGGTGCCAGGAACTTGTTGTTGTGGCAGCGGTGGGAATCAGCGTTTAGGCAGGAATTTCAGTGGGTCCTTGGGCTGCCCATCCTCGCGAATCTCGAAGTGCAGCTGAGCACGTTCAGCGTCAGTGGCTCCCAGAGTGGCGATGACCTGTCCGGCGTCGATCACATCGTTCTCTGATACACGCAGAGTGTCGTTGTGGGCATAGGCGCTCAGATAGCGGTCGTTGTGCTTGAGAATGATGAGGTT
This sequence comes from bacterium Scap17, assembly GCA_013376735.1. Lineage (NCBI taxonomy): Bacteria > bacterium Scap17. The sequence goes on from VINJ01000001.1 coordinate 3,068,916, forward strand.
ACCGTAACCACGTACTCCGCTTCCGGCGTAGACCACGATTCCCGGCCCTGCTGCCTTGACAGGTTGCCCCTTTTGACCAGCGATATCAATGCCGCCGGTGACACTCTCGGACTCGCCGAACTTGCCGATGATCTCGCCTTGCGTAGGCCACTGCCAGTCAACGTTTTTTACCGGAACGTAGGTCTTCTTGGCCGGTGCAGCCTTGACGGTTTCGCCAGCGACGTTGGTGCCCTTTTCAACCTTGGCAGCCTCATTTTTCACGCTAGCGGCCGCTTTCTCGCGCTCTGCCGCGGCGGCAGCGACGGCTTGCTCGGCCTTTTCCTTGGCGGCCTTGCGCGCCTCGGCCTGGGCGGCGGCCGCACTGGCAGCCGCCTGGCTGGCTGTCTGACTGGCCGAACTGCTGGCTTGCGCAGCACCGCTGCTGACCTGCTCTACGCTGTCATTGGCGGCGTTGCGCGCCGTCTCGGCGAGCGCCTCTTCACTGCCTTCCTGGTAGACAGGCCCCAGCCCGGCCGCCGCCGCGGCCCCGGTGGCGGCCGATGACACGCCACCCGAGCCGGTCGTCAGCGACTGGGCCTGGCGGGTGCGCTGTTGCTGCTGAGCCATGGCGGACTCATCCGGTGCCAGCCAGTCCGGCAGTTCGCTGCCGCCGGCGATCGAACCATCGCTGCCCCCGCCCATCGGCGTGGCAACGACGCCACCGCCCGAGGAGACGCTCGTACCGGAAGCGCCCGCCGCTCTCGCCGGCAGCTGGGTATTGGGGTCCAGACGCAGCGTCTGCCCCGGCTGCAGGGTGTAGGGCGGATTCAAGCCGTTCATGCGCGCCACATCCCGGAAATCCTGACCACTCTGCCAGGAGATGCCATACAGGGTGTCACCGCGCTGAACGGTATAGGTGTCGGAGGTGATACGCGCATTGCCGGCGTTGAGGTCCTGAACCTGCGGGCGAGTGGTCGCCGTGCTGCAGGCTGTCAGCGCACCCAGCGCCAGACCTGCCAACGTCAGTTTGATTCCCTTGTCCATCCTGTCACGCATGTTCCTGCTCCTTGCGGGAATTGCTGGAGTCGTCATCCGGACCGGAGCGTTCTCCGGCAAACCAGACAAGCAATACGCCGGCCAGCATCAGGGCGAGTGCCGCCCACAGCTGGGCAGGCTCACCGGTCACACTGGTGTAGGTATCCGGCATCATGAACTGGTAATCCAGCGGAACCTGTTCACCCTTGGGTCCCAGACGATAATCGGTGATGGTGCGCCACGGCCACAATACCGGCAGCGAGCCGAGAATGAAGCCCGTCAGCAGCATCAGTGTCGCGGTGTGATGATGACGAAACAACCACGACAACAAACGCGAGAAGGTGAACAGCCCGATGGCGCAGCCGCTGCCGAACAGCACGATCAGCTGCAGATCGAAGCTCTTGATGCCAGTCATCACCGTGCCGTAGAGGCCCATGGTCAGCAACAGGAAGCTACCGGAGACGCCCGGCAGCAGCATGGCACTGATGGCGATGGCACCGCCGACCACCAGCACCCAGGAGGCATCGGTGGCGGCAGGCAACAGGCTGGGCAACTTGCTGGCCAGCACCAGCCCCAGCGCGAACCACACAAGATACCCGATCCGGAAGGTGGTGATACGCCGCGCGACCACCACCCCGGAGCACACTACCAGCCCGAAGAAGAAGGCATTGAGCAGCAGCGGCTGGGCCTCCATCAGCCAGGTCACCAGATGCGCCACGCTGATCAGGCTGGCGAAGATGCCAGCGGCCAACGGCAGCAGAAAGGCCAGATTCAAATGCTGCCACAGCGCCTTGACGCCCTGCTCACGCCATACGCCGATGGCGGAGGGGCCGAAGCGCTTGATGGACTCGATCAATTCTTCATAGATGCCGGTCACGAAGGCAATCGTGCCGCCTGATACCCCGGGCACGGCATCCGCCGCTCCCATGCCAGCGCCCTTGAAGAACACGCTCAAAGCTCGTTTCACCTGATCACTCCCTCGAGCAACGGCACGAAGCGCACAGCCTCGAACCGCTGAATATCCTGAGTGTCGCCGACGCGGCGCACTCGTGTCAGCCACTGACGATCACTGTCGTCCTCGGCCAATGGCACGATCATCACCCCCTGCGGGGCCAACTGCTTCAACAACGCCTGCGGCAGATGCGGCGCGCAGGCGGTCACCACGATCAGATCAAATGCCGAGTCATCATCCTGCCAGCCATGCCCACCATCGGCATGGCGCAACTCGACATTGTCGAGCCCGAACCAGCCAAGGCGTTGTGCGGCCCTGGCGTGCAGCACGGCGATGCGCTCGAGCGAAGACACCCGAGCGAACAGACGCGCCAGCAGCAATGTCTGATAGCCCGAACCGGTGCCGACCTCCAGCACCCGACACTCCTCGCGCGGGCGCGGCGCTTGCGCGAGGGCAAGCTCCGTCATGCGGGCGTGCATGTAAGGCTGGGACAGGGTCTGTCCCTGCCCCAGCGGCAGTGCGGTATCTTCATAGGCACGGTGCGCCAGCGCCTCATCGAGAAACAGATGACGCGGCTCACTGGCCATCAGCTCCAGCACCCGCTCATCACGGATGCCGGCATCCTCCAGGCGCGCCACCATGCGGTCTCGCGTACGCTGGGACGTCATGCCGATACCGCTCAGCTGCGCCGTGTCCGGGCGCCTGAGATGCAAGGGCCCGGCGATTCCCGCTGCGCTGTCTGACTGCGCATGCGGGAAAGCGTTCTGATACACGTCCTTCATGGTCTTGATTCATATCCTGTCGAGCGAGGACTTCACAACGAAATCTTGAGCCTTGGCTGGCGCTACGTCGCTCAGGTCAGCGCCTCGAGCCACTGCGCCACATCGTGACGCGCCCCATGGGAGGTGAGATCCGTCATCAACGGCGTGATGGACACATAGCCCGCCGCGATGGCGGCGAAGTCGGTGTCATCGCCATCATCGATGCCATCGCCGGCCAGCGCGATCCAGTAGCGGGTACGGCCACGCGGGTCCTTGACCTCGATCGGGGCGCCCGCCGGGCCACGATGGCCCTGACGCGTGACGCGAAAACCACGAATCTCGCTCCACGGCACATCCGGCACGTTGACGTTGAGCAATGAGCGCGGCGGCAATGCCAGGGTCTCGGCCGCGCCGACGAGGCTCGCCGCCACGCGTCCGGCGGTCTCGAAGTGGGTCTTGCCGCACAGTGACATCGCGATTGCCGACATGCCCAGCGAGCGCCCTTCCATCGCCGCCGCCACGGTGCCGGAATACAGCACGTCATCGCCCAGGTTGGCACCATGGTTGATGCCGGAAATCACGATGTCAGGCTTCTCGTCCCAGACACCATTGACGCCCAGATAGACACAATCCGCGGGTGTGCCGTCAACGCTGTAGAAGCCGTTCTCCATCGCGGACAGCAACAACGGCCGACTCAGCGTCAGCGAGTTGCTGGCTCCTGAGCGGTCACGGTCCGGCGCAACTACACGAATGTGTGCCTGCCCGGCCAGGGCATCATGCAGCGCCTTGAGCCCCGGAGCGTGCACGCCATCATCATTGGAAAGCAGAATCCTGCGCATCATCTCACTCCTTTGCGAATCATCGGATGGCCGTCATGTGGCCTGACGACACTACAGCAGCGGGTGGGCGATCAGCTCACGCAACAGGCCCGTCGCGAAGCTGCCACGCGGCAGATCGAAGTGCAGCCAGACACTGGCTTCACTGCCTTCGGTTTTTGCCTGCTCTGGCGTGATGTCCCACTCCAGGCGCGGCTTGCCTGGCATCAGGCGCAGCGGACGACGCTCCGCCTTGGCGCCGGCCTTCTCGAGCCCCTCGCACAGCTGCGGCCAACGCGTGGCCAGGACCTGCTCGAGCTGGGCGACCTGCGCATGAGCCTCCGCATGCCCGGTGCCCCACAGCGAGCCAGTGGGATGAATATCGCCACTCGCCAGGCGCTGCGCCAGCGTCTCGGTCGACTCGCTGCCGTCGGTGACGAAGCGCGAGCCCGTCCCGTTGAGCGCAAACACCTCACCGCTCAACGCCGTCGCCCAGCAATTCGCCTTGAGGCGCGCCGCCAGCACCTCGTTGAACAGGAAGCTGCGCGCGGTCGACAGCAGCATGCCGCTGCGGTCATCACGCTTGCGCCAGCCACGCACCAGCACGGCACGTGCCCGGCCGAGATTATGTCCCTGATGCCCGAAACGCTGCGGCCCGAAATAGTTGGGCACACCATCACGTATCAGCGTCTGCCAGCGCGCCTCGAACTCGGGATGCGCGACGGCCTCACCGCTGACACGCAGCGCGAAGCGGTTGCCGCGATGCACGCCACGCTTGAGCTTGCGCGGATGACGCACGCTGGCCAGCACGCGGACGCCCTTCTCGGCCAGTGCATCGCCGAGATCCTGCGGCGCTTCACGCCCGGGCAACCACACGGAGACCCACTGCTGGGTGATCGCCTGCTTGTCCTTGAGACCGGCCACGCCGATATCACGCGGCGCGACCTCGCATAGGCTGGCCAGTTCACGGCACAGTTCATCGGTGGTCAGGCCGCGTTTCTCGACCCACAGCCACTGATGCTCACCGTGGCCTTCGGGCACGAAGTCCATCAGCTCGGTGACCCGGAAGTCCTCCGGCGTGTGGCGGAAGTCGCCTGCTCCCAGCGGGCCGCCATGCGCATGCGGCCAGCGCTGCATCAACTCGGATTCCTTGACCCACGCCTCGCTGCCCGCGGCATCCAGCGCCGTCAGCGCCTCGGCAAACAGCGCATCCGCCTCGGGCAACTCGGACATGTCATTCACTTCAGACATGCTCGGCTCCGCCCGCGGTCGGCAGCGCGCCCAGCAGCACCACGGCCTCGGCGGCGATGCCTTCCTTGCGACCGGTGAAGCCGAGCCGCTCGGTGGTGGTGGCCTTGATGTTGACGACCGCCAGCGGCACGCGCAGGTCTTCGGCGATCACTTCCCGCATCGCCTGGATGTGCGGCGCCATCTTCGGCGCCTGCGCCATCACGGTGAGGTCGACATTGCCGACCCCGAAACCGGCGGCATTGACCAGCCCGATCACGTGGCGCAGTAGGCCACGGCTATCAGCGCCGGACCACTCGCTGTCGGTGTCCGGGAAATGCTTGCCGATATCGCCCATGCCACAGGCGCCGAGCAGCGCATCACACAGTGCATGCAGCAGCACGTCACCGTCGGAGTGCGCCACGAACCCATGCTCGTAGGCGATCTTCACGCCCCCGATCATCAGGTGATCGCCATCGCCGAAGCGATGCACATCAAAGCCGTGGCCGATGCGCAGGGCCATCGGCACATGGCCAGCCTGTTGGGGAGAGGTCGCGGATTGCGCAGAGGCAGTGGCAGCAGCGGGTGTTGCAGATTGCTCAGTCATGTCAGGCAGACGTCCGGGGGCTATCGGGAAGCGCCTCGCGCGCGGCCAGCAGCAGGCGCGCCATGGCGAGGTCTTCCGGATGGGTGATCTTGAGATTGTCGCGGGCGGCGGCGACCAGCACGGGGGCACGGCCACAGGCCTCCAGTGCCGAGGCCTCATCCGTGATGAGCGCGGGGTTCTCCCCCAGCGCTTCACGCAGCGCCCGTCGCAACAGGCCCAGCGGGAAGGCCTGCGGCGTGAAGGCATGCCACAGGCCGACGCGGGATTCGGTGTGCGAGATGCTCGGCGCACGCTCTTCATCGCCGCCACTGCCATCGCCACCGCCACCGCCATGCGGGCGCGAGTCGCCGGCCGGCGCGGCGCGTTTCATGGTGTCACTGGCGGGGGCCGCGAGGATGGCGCCATCGGCACTGCGGCGAGCGGTCGCGACCAGCGCATGGATATCGGCTTCGCGAACACAGGGACGCGCGACATCGTGCACCAGCACGAGGTCATCGTCATGGGCGTGGCGGCTCAGGCAATCCAGGCCCGCCAGCACGCTGTCGGCACGTTCGCTGCCACCATCGGCGCGCAGCCAGTCCTGCCACGGCACCATCGACGGCGTGAAATAGCCATCATCGGCGCCCAGCACCAGACAGAGCCCTGCCTCGGGCAAGGCGCGCTTGAGCGTCGCCAGCGTCGCCTCCAGCACGCAGCCGCCGGGCGACAGCTCCAGATACTGCTTGGGGCGGTCGGCCTGCATGCGGCTGCCCACGCCGGCGGCCGGCACCAGATACCACAGTCGGGGCTCTCGAGAGACGTCTGATGGCATCATGGCGTGATCACCTTGGGCAGCCCGCCTTCCAGGCCCTTGCCCTCCAGCGCACCGTCCGCCACTTCATCGGGTGAAGACGCCTTGCGTTCCGGCACCGCGACATTGGGCACCCACAGGAACTGCTCGTCCTTGCGCACCATGCCGAGGTCATTGCGTGCACGCTCCTCGATGGCCGCCAGACCATTCTTGAGGTCGACCACTTCCGCACCGAGCCGCTGATTGCGGTTGTCCAGCACCGCATCTTCCTTGGAAAGCTGCTGCACGCGTGCGCGAATATCGAATAATTCGGTGATGCCATTTTCGCCCCACCACAGCCGATACTGGAGCAGTGCCAGCAGCAGCAGCAGTGAGATATTGATCCATTTGAGCATGGCGATGTCCTTGGCCGTTGCAGCGCGCATTATGCCATCATCCGGGAGCGTGACGCAGGCACTGCCAGCATCCGTTGCCACGCTTGACGTCCCCCTGTCGATCAGGGCCACCTGATGACAGCGACCTATCACCCTTCTGCCAGGAGTCATCCGATGTACAAGCTTGCGTTCTTCGTCCCGGAGAATGACGCCGAACACGTCAAGGAAGCCGTCTTCGCCACCGGCGCAGGGCGTATCGGCGACTACGAGGCCTGCTGCTTCGAGACACGCGGCACCGGCCAGTTTCGGCCACTGGCCAGCGCCAATCCGCATATCGGGACCTGCGGCACGCTGGAGCGCGTCGCCGAACTGAAGATAGAGCTGGTATGTGACGATTCGCTCATCGCCGCTGCCGTGGCGGCGCTGCGCGAGGCCCATCCCTATGAAGAAGTCGCCTTCGATTGCTGGCGACTGGAAACGTTCTGACCCCGCGCGTCCCGAAGAACGAGGCACGCGAGGTCAGCAATGGCCAGACGATCTAGCTCGCAGGCAGGAAGGTGGTGTTGAAGAAGTGCTCGCGGGTGTCCAGGTCGATCTGCTCGAGATGCAGCGGGAAATGCTCGTCACCCTCGCCGTGGCGGCGGTCCTCGAAGTAGCGGCGCAGCGTCACTTCCATGGTCGGGAAGGCCAGCGACTGCCAGGGAACCTCCTCTTCGGCGAACAGCGCCACCTCGAGGCTCTCGACGCCGGCCGAGTAGTCGCTGATCAGCTCGGCCCGAAACAGCATGTAGACCTGATTGATGTGCGGCAGGTCGATCAACGTATAAAGCCCCTGCAGCTTGACCTCGGCGCCGGCTTCCTCCCGTGTCTCGCGAGCAGCGGCGTCGCTGGTGGTCTCGGCGTTCTCCATGAAGCCGGCCGGCAGGGTCCAATAGCCCAGGCGCGGCTCGATGGCACGCCGACAGAGCAACACCTTGCCATCGCGTACCGGCAGGGTGCCCGCGATGATGCGCGGATTCTGATAATGGATAGTGCCGCAGCTGTCACACAGGTAGCGCAGACGATCATCGCCCTGCGGCACTGCCAGACGCACCGTTTCACCACAGTGACTGCAGTAATTCATTCGCTCTCCCATGAAATCTCAAGGCACCCTTCAGTGACATCCCGTCTCAGCTTCCTCGCTGCGCGGTGGACCCAGTGGCATGGCAGTCGCCTTGACCGCCAGGACCCTCGCGCCACATGATGGATGACTACGAGGAAACGACATGCTAGAAGCCCTGCGCCAACGCCTGCAAGCACATCAACCCCTTGCGACCGACCACCAGCTGCCACGCGCCGCCGTCCTGATCGCGCTGATCGATCGTCCCGAACCGACGCTGCTGCTCACGCGGCGTGCCAGCCATCTCAGCCAGCACCCCGGCCAGGTGGCCTTTCCCGGCGGCAAGGCCGAACCCGATGATAGCAATCTGTTGGCCACCGCGCTGCGCGAAGCCGAGGAAGAAGTCGCGCTACCGCCCAGCGCCGTGGAGGTCTTCGGCCAGCTGAGCGACGTGATTTCCCTGCACGGCATGCATGTCACGCCCTTTGTCGGACGCATTCCCGCTGACCTGCCGCTGCGCGCTGACCCCGGCGAGATCGAGCAGATCTTCGAGATGCCGCTGAGCATGTTGCTCAAGGACGAGCGCGAGCATACCGACGTGATCACCGTCGGTGACGAGACCTGGTACGTGCCCAGCTATCGCGTGGCCGACCAGGTGCTGTGGGGGCTGTCCTCGATGATGCTGGTCGAACTGATGGCCATCGGCTTCGGCCATGCCGTGAGCCTCAAGGCAGCGCCACCGCCTGGTGCCCCGCTGCGCCATCTGCCGCCGCGCCCCGTGCCGCCTCGGCCCTGAAGCTCAAGACCCTGAACTCCTGAACTCCTGAACTCCTGAACTCCTGAGTTAATGAGCTCCAGAGCTCCAGAGCACCTGAACCAGGCAAGGTGTGTTCCCGCCAAGCGGCTCGCCATTGCCCTGATGTCATCGCCCTGATGTCATCGCCCTGATGGCATCGCACCGCTGCCATTGCCCCGACAATATTGCACCGACAATGGCACTGGACTATAACTCCTCGCCCACGATGCCATGCCACTTCCCGTTCGGAGCGCCTGATGCCCGCTGCACCTGCACCCGCCCCACTGCTGGACCCTGTCGCACTGAACCTGCTGATCGATGAACTGGTCGAGCATGGCTACAGCGTGCGCCCCGATTTCCTACCGCGCCAGGTCATCGCCCAGCTCAATGATGAACTGACGGCGCTGGAGACGCGCCAGCAATTGACGGCGGCGGGTATCGGGCGCGGACGCGAGCATGATCTGCGCCCGGACATCCGCGGCGACGCGATTCGCTGGCTGGACCGCAATTCGCGTGCCCAGCGCGCCTACCTGGAAGCGATGAACGTGCTCAAGGATGAGCTCAACCGCGCCCTCTATCTGGGGCTGTTCGAGTATGAGGCCCACTTCGCCCACTATCCGGTCGGCAGCTTCTACAAGAAGCATCTCGACAGTTTTCGCGGCCGCGGCAATCGCCTGATCTCCAGCGTGCTCTATCTCAATGAGGACTGGCCGCGCGATGGCGGCGGCGAGATCGTGCTCTACGACCCCGAGGATGACAGCCGTGAAATGGCACGCGTCACCCCCGAGGCCGGCACCTTCGTGTGCTTCCTTTCCGAGCAGATCCCCCATGAGGTGCTGCCGACGCATCAGGCGCGCGCCAGTGTCACCGGCTGGTTCCGGCGCAACAGCTCACAGGGCAATCTGGTCGACCCGGCACGCTGATCTGAAAGGTGACTATTTCGGGAGCATTCGCTCTTCCTGCAAGGCCTGCTCCTCCTTGACCTCGATCTCCTCGAGGCTGTCCAGCGAGGCCTCCGTGATCAGCTCCGGCATGTCAGCGACCAGCTCACGCGTGACCTCGACCAGCGGGTCATCGGCTTCGGCATCACGCAGGTGCTCCTCGGCGGCCTCGACCAGTTCAGGCCCGACCGCAAGCTCGGTGCCCAGCGGTGTCTGCGGGGCATGGGTCTCGAAGGGCGCCAACGGCTGTGGCGCCGGGCGCATCACGCGTCGCCAGACGAAGAAGAGCAGCATGCCGCCACCCATCACCGCCAGACTCAGCGCCATGCCGGGCATCGCGCCCATTTCGGCCATCGGCAACGATACCGCCGGCGGTGACAGGGTCGACCCCACCGCATTGATCAACAGCAGGCCCTGACTCATGCGCACCAGGGCGCCGGCGGGCGCACGGTCGGCAGCATGGCTGACCGCCACCGGATAGAGGGTGAAAGCGGCGCCGCCGAGCAGGAACAGCACCGTCAGCTGGGCGATGCCCTCGCGGGCCGGCCCCATCAGCAAGGCGGCGAAGCCGACGATGGCGATCGACAGAATGATCAGCACCTGCTGGCGATCATGGCTGTCAGACCAGCGGCCGATGGGGTATTGCAGCAACATGCCACCAAGAATCACCAGCGCCATGCGTTGACCGATCTCCGCGGTGCTCAGGATGCCGCCATCGCCCAGCGCCAGAGGCAGCAGACTGTAGATGACCGCCACCACCAGTCCCGAGGCCAGGCAACCGAACACGCCCGTCGGTGTGATGCGAATCAGGCGCCACGGGCTCAGGGGTTCGGACTGTTCGATCAGCGGCGAGACACGCGGCAGCAGCACCAGCGGCAATACCGAGGCCGCCGCCAGCATCGCCACCAGCATGAAAGCTGCCTCGAGGCTCAACATGGCAGTCACGCCCAGCAGCAGCTGACCGAGCACCCCCGCGCCGTAGAGCACGATCATGTAGAGCGCCAGCAGACGCCCGCGCACGGCGGGGTCGGCGGCGCTCAGCAGCCAGCTCTCGATGACCAGATACACTCCGACCAGCGACCAGCCGATCATCATGCGCAGCAGGAACCACACCACCGGGTGGTCGCCCAGCCCCATGGCCAGTGCCGCGACCGCCACCAGCGAAGCGAAGCCGGCATAGGCGCGGATATGGCCGATGCGCAGCAGCAGGCGGTCGTTGACCAGCGCGCCGAGCCCGAGGCCCAGATAGTAGGCCGAGCTGATCAGGCCGATCGCCTCGCTCGAGACGCCGGTGGCAGACAGCCGCAACGGGACCAGCGAGGTCAGCATGGCGTTACCGATCCCCAGCAAGGCAAGGCCGAGCAGGGGTGCAAGGGACATCAACAGCAGATGACGGGGCATGACCAGATCCTCGGCCGGCCGCCAGTCAGCGATCAGCCAATGCCGCAAGGTGCGGATATCGTCGGGAGGGGGAATTTGCCCTGCGAGAATACGTCAAGGCGCGGGCAATATAGTGACAGTCCGCGCCAAATCCAAGCCTTTTTGCGCCATTTGGCGACCATGTCTTCTTTCGTGCCGCTGCGCCCTGTCCTGCGCTCTATCCATGCCCTGTCCCGCGCCCTGTCCCATGCCCTGCCCCGCGCTCTTGTCAGGCGGATCGGGGCACGCGGAAGATGACACTGTCGTTGGCGACCTGCTCAAGCTCGAGTCCGTGCGTACGCGCCAGCCAGGCAAAGGTCGCCGGGCTGAACAGGCACACATGCGTCGGGTCACGCAGGTAGTGCCAGCGCCTGAGCGCTTCCGGGTCATCCGAAGCGGGCTGGGTCATCACCCCCAGCAGGCCGCCGGGCTTGAGGCAGCGCAACCACTGGCGGAAGACTTCTCCCGGGGCGTAGAGATGCTCGATCACCTCGGTGCTGACGATGAAGTCATGCTGGCGGGTGAGCGCGGCCGGGTTCGGATGATAATAGAGGTCGTGAAGCGTCATCGGATGGCCCGCCTCCTCGAACATCTGCGCCAGGGCAGGCCCCGGTCCACAGCCGAAATCGAGCCCGCTGACACCGGCCGCGAGCCGCTCGCACATCGGCGTGAAGAGCCTGGCCAGGAAGCTTCGATAACGCGGGTCTGCCGGGTCATTCTCGTGCTGGTCGTAGATGTCCTGCTCTGCCCTGGCATCCAGGCGCTGGGACGGCGCCAGATACAGCAGATGACATTCCGGGCAGCGCAGGTAATCGCGCTCATCGGCGGGCGGGCGCTTACCGGTGTCGGGGCATGGCCTGCGTCGCTGTACCAGGTGCAGTACATGCTGGCTCCGGGGCGCCTCACACAGCGGGCAGACAGTATCTGAAGGCGGATAGGGAACGGGGGAATCAGGGGCTGACATCAGGACTCCGCGGCAAGGGACACTGGCGATGAAGGTCGATGTCACCACACGGCTGGCGGTGACAACTCGCCGCCACGCGCGACACCGCGGCGGCACGAGCAATTCCGCAGCAGGTGAACGTATCGAAGGTGGCGACGGTCTGAGTGCTGAATGATACCCCGCGCCAGTGTATTGCGCCTGCCGCGATGGAGCCTGCAGGCACCGCCCCCCTCTGGCACAATGAACATCATTCGAGTGCGGCACCGCGACACCTGACGATGTCACGGCGCCTGCCTTCGCGTCAGACAGTCGCGATCTTTCACGCCAGACCACCGGAACTTCACGTGTGACGATGGACAAGACTCTCAAGCGGTTCGAACAGGCCATGGAACAGCGCCTGACTCCTCTCAAGGCCAACTCCGTGGCCTGTCTGTGGCAACGACTGGCCGGGCTCAGCACCCGCCAGCTCTGGTGGCTGGCGCGCCCGTTGGCGCGTGTGGTGCAGCTGTGCAATCCCCGCGAGCGTCGGGTCACGCGCCAGAATCTTGGCCAGGCCTTCCCGCAGCTCGACAAACAGGCGCGCGCGCGTCTGGCAAGCGACAGCCTCGCGCATTCCACCGCCACCATGCTGGAACTGGGCAAGGTGTGGCTGGGCGATGAAGACGCCGTGCGCGATTCGATTCTCGAGGTCCACGGCCGCAACCTGCTCGACGAGGCGCGCGCCGAGGGGCGCGGTGTCATCGTGCTGGCGCCGCACTTCGGCAACTGGGAAGTGCTCAATTTCTGGCTCTCCAGCCACTTCCCGTTCACCGCCATGTACGAGCCGCCCAAGTTCGAGCGCCTCGACCCGATCATCCGCAATGGCCGTGAACGCATGGGCGCGAGCCTGGTGCCCACCAACTCGCGCGGCGTGGCTGCCTTGCTCAAGGCACTCAAGCGCGCCGAAGCGATCGGCATACTGCCGGATCAGGAGCCGGGTCGTGGCAGCGGCGTCTTCGCCGACTTCTATGGCCGCCCCGCCTATACCGCCACCCTTTTGCCCAAGCTGGTGGCGAGAACCGATGCACGCGTCGTCACCGGTGTCGCCCAACGCCTGGAAGATGGCCATGGCTTCGCCATCCACTTCCTCGCCGCGGATGAAGGTGTCTATTGCGAAGAGGAAGTCGCCTCGGCACGCGGGGTGAATGCCTCGGTGGAAGCGGCGATCGCCTTGGCGCCGGCCCAGTATCAGTGGGAATACAAGCGCTGGCGCAAGAGCCCGCAGGAAATGGAGCAACAACCGGGCTGGCAGGAAGCCCGCTTCTATGCGCGCACCTATTCCTTTTTCTCGCTCAAGGGCTGGCGCCGCTACTTCAAGCATCGCCGCAAGGCCAGCAAGCGCGGCTGAGGGCAGCACTGGCGCAACAGGCCATCAGCTCCCAGACTGAATGCGCATGGCTCAATGACAGGAGGCAAGGATGCCGATCGAGACTCACGCCGCTCACGTCGCTTACCTCACAAGTGGCGCATCGCCCCGGCGCCCCTCACTGTCTCGGGCAGTATCGACACGCCTGCCGGCAAGTCTGGTGACAGGCTTGGCGACAAGGTTGGCAACACGTGTGGCGACACGCCTGGTCACAGGTGCCGCGGCGGCCTGTCTCGCCTTGTCTCTACCAGCCCAAGCCAAGACAGATGCCGCTTCCTCACTGTCGCTGGTGAGCGCTCAGCAAGTGCCCAGTGATGCCCCTGCGCTCAAGCTGCCTGAGGGCGCCACGCTCGAGCGGCTGGCCTCACTCGACAGTCCACGCATGCTGCATCTCACTGACGCTGGCGAGCTGCTGATCGGCTCGCGGGCCGAGCGTGTCTATCGCGCTCAGCTGACGCCGGACGGCAACCTCTCTGCCGTGAAGACGCTGGTCGAACTGTCGGGCTACCCTCACTCGCTGGTGGTACGCGGCGACAAGCTCTATGTCGCGACCACTGCAGCCTTGCTGATCGCCGACTATTCACACGGCGAATCTCTCACCCGCGATGACTTTCGTGAGCTGATCGCCCTGCCCGGCGGCGGTGGCCACAACTCGCGCACCCTGAGTCTCGGGCCTGATGGCGGCCTCTATCTGGCGCTGGGCATCCAGGGCAATTGCTCGAATCAATATCTCGCAGGCAGCGAGCAGGGCTACTCCTTCAGTGAACGCCGAGGCGGCGTGCTGCGCCTTGAGGAATCCGGCGATGCCCCGCACTGGCAACCCTGGGCCAGCGGGCTGCGCAACCCGGTGGGCCTCGCCTGGCAGCTGGGCATGGAAGATGAGCCGCGCCTGCTGGCCACCAACAACGGCCCCGACCACTGGGGCTATGAGCAACCTCGCGAGCTGGTGGTCGCAGCCCGCGAAGGCAGCTTCCATGGCATGCCCTGGTATCAGTGGGTCGATGGCCGCTGGCATACGGATGACTGCATCACGAGCGATTCACCGCGCGAGCGTGACGAGATTGCGCCGCCACTGGCCGAGGTTCCCGCTCGCAGTGCGCCAATGGGAATCGCGATGGTACCGCCAGATCATCCATTGGCCGCAGGCATGGATGTCGTGGTGGCCGTTCACGGCAGCTGGGGCACGGCGCCCTCCGGCAACGCGGCGGGTGACCCGGCCAGCCGTCGTGAGCCTCGCCTGCTGGGCCTCAAGCTGGCGACGCCAGACACTGAAGCACGTCTGGTGCCAGTGCTGACCGGCCTGCAGGACAGCAGCAGCGGTCAGCGCTGGATTCGCCCGCTCGATGTCCTGTTCGGCCCTGATGGCAGCCTGTACTTCACCTCGGATAGCGGCGCGGCTGGCCTCTATCGCCTCACCTTCGATTGATGGCCTCACCTTCAGCAGAACGGGCTTTTGAAGCGAGGCCCTGGCCCTTAGTCACGCGCTCTCTCCAAGCCCTCTCTTCAGGCTCTCTTTCCAGGAGATGCTTGGCAGAGAGCCTATGAACAAGACCTGTGAATAGGGCCTATGGACAGGGCCTGTAAATAGGGCCTGTAAATAGGACCGATGAATGAAGTGCTTGCCTGCTGCAGACTCTAGAACCTGGTCGTTCATGCCCCGCCTTCGAATTACAGAAATGTAGTCCCGTGCCCCCGCATGCACCCAATGGCCTTCTGGTCATCATGTGGCCACTGAGCGACACTGGCCCGACGCCAAGCGTTTAATGAACGATGACGCGTTGAGGGAGCGTCTCTCGCTCGTGCATCTAGCCTACGAACTCCTGCGTATGATCCAACGAATACGCCATCGTCGGAGCCTGCCGCCATGAATCAGCAGCCACCCTCAGCAGCACGGACGCCTGCCAGCCGTGACTCCTTGCCGAGCACATGCACGCATCTGACGCGCGCTCCCTGGCTGAGCATCGTGATGCCGGTGCATGACGAGGCAGCCGGCATCGTGCAAACCCTGATCGCCCTGAATCGCCTGCGCGCGGGAGGGGACTGTGAAGTGATCGTGGTGGATGGTGGTTCGACGGATGGCACCCCCTCACTGGCCCGTCCGCTGTGTGATGCCGTGCTGAGCAGTGAGCCGGGCCGAGCACGCCAGATGAACGCCGGAGCCGCGCGCGCGCGCGGGGAATGGCTGCTGTTTCTGCATGCCGATACCGACTTGCCCGACAATGCGCTGGCATTGCTGAAAGAGGCCGTCACGACGCATCGCCGCAGCGACTGGGGCCGCTTCGATGTCAGCATCAAGGGCGAGTCGCCGTGGTTACCGGTGATCGCCATCATGATGAATCTGCGCTCGCGGCTGACCAGCATCAGCACGGGCGACCAGACCCAGTTCGTGCAGCGCTCTACCTTCGAGGCCATCGGCGGCTTTGCCGACATGCCATTGATGGAAGATATCTGGTTGAGTGCCCAGCTCAAGCATCTGACACCGCCAATGAACCTGACAGCGCGCGTTACCACCAGCGGTCGACGCTGGGACACCCAGGGCGTCTGGCGCACCATCGTCAAGATGTGGGGACTGCGACTGGCGGCCTGGTGTGGGGTCTCTCCCACACGTCTGGCACGCCTCTACGGCTATCGCGCCGCGGCGCAGGCCTGTGAGCAGCGCGGCATGCCCCATGCGTGATGCGACGTTGCCTACCTTGCCCACAACTGATGCCGCGTCAGAGGTGCCCCCGACTCTCATCATCTTCGGTCGCCTGCCCATCGCCGGCCACTGCAAGACACGTCTGATCCCCGCACTCGGCCCAGAGGGCGCAGCTCGACTCTATGAGCGGATGCTGAGCCATATCGTTGACCAGGCCTGCGCCGCGCATCTCGGCAAGGTCGTGGTGATGCTGACGCCCGCTGCCGAGCCGTCGAGTCAGGCCCCTGAACAGGCGGCTCTGCAGGTGGCGCTGGAAGCCCGGCTGCGAAGTACTGTCGATGCTTCTGCCAACCTCACCTTCGAAGCACAGCCGCAGGGGGATCTCGGTGAGCGAATGTCCCGGGCCATGGCCCGACATCTGCCCGAAGGGCCGGTGCTGCTGATGGGCTCCGACCTGCCGGCGCTGGACAGCCAGCGTCTGCGCGAGGCAGCCCATAGACTGCGCACTCACGACGCGGTGCTGCAGCCCACCGACGATGGTGGCTATGGCTTGATCGGCCTCAAGGCACCCTGCCCGCAGGCCTTCCTGCTGCCCCGCTGGAGTCATGCCCATGTCTGCCGGGACACCCTGACGCTGTTGGCACGGGCGGGGAGAACGACCGCTTGCCTACCGATCAGTTGGGATGTCGATGAGCCACGTGACCTTGCGCGACTGTCGCGCCACCTGCCGGCGCTCATGGCCGACATTACCGCTTGAGGCTTTCATGAACCCGCCCACGGCTTTCTACAAACCCGCTCGAGGCTCATCACAAGCCCGCTTGAGGCTCATTACAAGCCCGCTTGAGGCTCTTTATAAGCCCGCCTGAGGCTCTTCACACCTTCGGCATGCCTCCCAAAGTCGTATGCATTTTTGCTCACACTGCCCTTCTTCTGCGCCGCAGGGCTGTTACACTCGCTGCATCGTGACTCATATGTCACAGCTTGACGGGGTGCCGGTAAGACCGGCTGAGATGTCATGCGCAGGCAACGTCCTTGCGTGAATGACGATCCCGCCGAACCTGATCCGGCTAGTACCGGCGTAGGGATCAAGCGCGAAGCGATGCCACTCGATATCGTCACCACTTTCTCACGGTGACTGTCGGCACCTCCCCCGCTTTTCCCCTGCTCCTGTTCCGGTACTGGCCACACTTGCGCCAGAGACCTGTCGTCCCATCACGGGTCGTCAGCACGCTCACCGAGGGATGTGTCATGCCCAGTTTCAACGACCTGACCAGTGCCTGCGCCGAGGAATGGCGTGACTATCTCGAGCACGACTTCGTTCGCCAGCTGGGCGAAGGTCGTCTGCCGGAGGAGTCCTTTCGCCACTACCTGCAGCAGGACTACCTGTTCCTGATCCACTTCGCGCGTGCCTGGGCACTGGCCGCCTACAAGAGCCGCACCCTCGCGGAGCTGCGTCAGGCCACGGCCAGTCTCGACACCATCCTCAATACCGAGCTCGATCTGCATATCGGCTACTGCCGCGAGTGGGGCATCAGCGAGGATGACCTGAGCGAGCTGCCGGAATCGCGCGCCACCCTGGCCTATACCCGTTACGTGCTCGATTGCGGCCAGCGCGGCGACCTGCTCGATCTGCACGTGGCGCTCGCGCCCTGCCTGATCGGCTACGGCGAGATCGCCGAGTGGCTGCTCGATCAGGACACCACCGAGATCGAGAACAACCCGTACGCGGACTGGATCGCGATGTACTCAAGCGATGACTTCAAGGAAGCCGTCGAAGCCGAGCGTGAATGGCTGGATGCGCGGCTCTCGGAAGTCTCGGAGCGCCGACTGGGTGAACTGGTCGATGTCTTCCGGGACGCCACGCGACTCGAGATCGACTTCTGGCAGATGGGTCTCGATCGCGCCTGAGTCATGACGGACTGACATCCCGGCGCTCGCCATGAGTCGCTCGGGATGACGCCATCCTCCATGGATGGCATGGCTGACAGGCCAACAGAGCCTGGATGCGAGAACGCTCCCCGCGGCAAGCCTGACGCTTCGGACAACACCCTCTCGCATTGAAATCTGCACACGCTTGACGGGGTGCCGGTGGAACCGGCTGAGATCCTGCATGCATGCTTCGCCGCCCTGACGCGCGAGCTTGCCAGCAAGGGGTCCCGTGGAACCTGAACCGGTTAGGACCGGCGTAGGAATCAAGCTGATGGCCAGCCGCTGCGCGCGGCCGCCTCGCTCCCGGGCCACCTGTTGGCAAGGAGTCGGCGACGACCATCCTCTCCCTGCGCACGGTCTTCCCATGATGACGTCAGCCGTGACGTCGCCCTTTGAGGAGACCTGCATGAGCACTGCCCCGACAACCCAAGACCCGCAAGCCACCAACGCCGCCGAGTCACCGCTCGCCTCGCAGCCTGAGTCTGCCCCCAAGGCACGCGCGCGCGCCGGTCGCAAGGATGGCAGCCGCCACCTCGCCAGCGAAGCACAGGTCGACGCCGCCGCCATCGCACCGCTGAGCGGCTCGCGCAAGATCTATATCGAAGGCTCCCGTCCGGACATCCGCGTGCCCA
Source organism: bacterium Scap17 (assembly GCA_013376735.1). Lineage (NCBI taxonomy): Bacteria > bacterium Scap17. Next base: position 3,087,258 of record VINJ01000001.1, read on the forward strand.
TGCGCGAGATCGTCTGCTCGCCGACCCAGACCTCCAGCGGTCTGGAAGAGAACCCGCCGATCGTCGTCTACGATACCTCCGGCCCCTACACCGACCCGGCGGTCGAGATCGACATTCGCCGAGGTCTGGCGCCGCTGCGTGAACAGTGGATCGAGGAGCGCGGCGATACCGAACAACTCAATCAGCTGAGCAGTGAATACGGCCGCGTGCGTCAGGCCGACCTGCGCCTGGCGTCACTGCGCTTCGAGCTCAACCATCGCCCACGCCGCGCTCTACCGGGCAAGAATGTCACCCAACTGCACTATGCGCGCCAGGGCATCATCACGCCGGAGATGGAGTACATCGCGATTCGCGAGAACCAGCGTCGCATCGCGCTGCGTGAGGAATATCGGGGCAGTGACTCCGTGGAAAGCATCCTGGGCCATCAGCATCCGGGCCACAGCTTCGGCGCCAACCTGCCCGACGAGATCACCGCCGAATTCGTGCGTGAGGAAGTCGCACGCGGTCGCGCCATCATCCCCGCCAACATCAATCACCCGGAAAGCGAGCCGATGATCATCGGTCGTAACTTCCTGGTAAAGGTCAACGGCAATCTGGGCAACTCGGCGGTCACCTCCTCCATCGAGGAAGAGGTCGACAAGATGACCTGGGCGATCCGTTGGGGCTCCGACACCGTGATGGATCTCTCGACCGGCGCCAATATCCACGAGACCCGTGAATGGATTCTGCGCAACTCTCCCGTGCCCATCGGCACGGTGCCGATCTATCAGGCGCTGGAGAAGGTTGATGGCGTGGCCGAGAACCTCGACTGGGAAATCTTCCGCGATACGCTGATCGAACAGGCCGAGCAAGGCGTCGACTACTTCACCATCCATGCCGGCGTCCTGCTGCGCTACGTGCCGCTGACCGCCAATCGCGTGACCGGCATCGTCTCGCGCGGTGGCTCGATCATGGCCAAATGGTGTCTGGCGCATCATGAGGAAAGCTTCCTCTATCGCCACTTCGAGGACATCTGCGAGATCTGCAAGGCCTACGACATCAGCCTGTCACTGGGCGATGGCCTGCGCCCGGGCTCGGTGGCCGATGCCAATGACGCCGCCCAGTTCGGCGAGCTCGAGACCCTCGGCGAGCTGACCAGGATCGCCTGGCAGCACGATGTCCAGGTCATGATCGAAGGCCCGGGTCACGTGCCGATGCACCTGATCAAGGAGAACATGGACAAGCAGCTCAGCGAATGTGACGAGGCGCCCTTCTACACCCTCGGCCCGCTGACCACCGACATCGCCCCGGGCTACGACCACATCACCTCCGGCATCGGCGCCGCGATGATCGGCTGGTTCGGCTGCGCCATGCTCTGCTACGTGACCCCCAAGGAGCACCTGGGCCTGCCCAACAAGGACGACGTCAAGACCGGCATCATCACCTACAAGATCGCCGCACATGCCGCCGATCTGGCCAAGGGCCATCCGGGCGCGCAACGTCGCGACAATGCGCTCTCCAAGGCGCGCTTCGAGTTCCGCTGGGAAGACCAGTTCAATCTGGGCCTGGACCCGGACACCGCACGCAGCTTCCACGACGAGACGCTGCCCAAGGACTCGGCCAAGGTCGCCCACTTCTGCTCCATGTGCGGGCCGAAGTTCTGCTCGATGAAGATCACCCAGGAAGTGCGCGATTACGCCAATGAGCATGGCCTGACCGGCGATGCCGACAGCGTGATGGCCGGCATGCAGGAGCAGGCCGACAAGTTCAAGCGTGAAGGCAGCCAGCTCTATCAGGAGGTCTAGCCAAGCGCCTGACGCACAGGAAAGCTGACTTTCCAAGCGACACAAAAAACGCCCCAACCAGTGATGGTCGGGGCGTTTTCGTCACATCCTGCCAGAGGCTCATGACATCTCATGAGCGTGACAGAAGGCTCACGTGCGGCTGGTGACTTCCAGCAGGTGATAACCGAACTGGGTCTTCACCGGGCCCTGCACGGTGTTGATGGGGGCGCTGAACACGACTTCGTCGAATTCCTTGACCATCATGCCCGGACCGAAGGCACCCAGGTCGCCGCCACTGCGGCCGGACGGGCAAGAGGAGTGCTCGCGAGCGGCATCAGCGAAATCGCGGCCGTTCTCGATTTCGGTCTTGAGAGCTGCACACTGTTCTTCGCTGGAAACGAGAATATGACGCGCTGTGGCCTGTGCCATGTCTATCACCTGTCACTGATCGAATAAATGCCGCCGGCAATCACCGGCGGCGTGGCAGGTCATTGTGGCCCAAGGCAGCGCTCGCCGCTAGCGTCGCGCGCCTCCCCACCTGCTCAGCGATACTCCAGACACGCGAACGCCCATCCGGAAGACCGGATGGGCGTTGAGGACGCTCGCCTGAGAGCGTCGGCAGCAATCGCTTACTTGGCGACTTTCTGCATGGCCTCGGAGGCGGACTTGGCGTTGCTTTCTGCCAGTTCCTGACCTTTCTTGGCGTATTCCTGGTTCAGCTCGACCACTTTCTGGGTGTCGTTCTGCAGCTTCTCGCCCAGAGTCTTGACGGTTTCCTGCTGCTCCTTGACGAAGTTCTTCAGACCTTCGCTGTCCTTGATCTCGAGCATGGAACGCGCCTGGGTCAGGGAAGCATCAGCATAGGACTTGGTCAGTTCCATCTGTGCGCCGATCAGCTTCTCGCTGTAATCGATGCTCAGGGCGCTGAACGCACGCAGCGGAGACAGGAACATATCGTCGAACTGCTGAGCGGACTTCTCGAAGTTGGCATTGAACATGTAGGCACCTCCAGGGTATTGGCATCACACTGAAATGAACCGGAGCGTTGCTCCGTTCGGTTATCAGGACTGAACCGGGCTGGTGCACCGTAGTGACCGAGCCATCATTATCAAGCCGTCACTATCAAGCCGTCGCGGTCAGATAGTGCTATCGACCAGGTTCCATCCTCGCTGCAACGCAGCATAAGACAGTCTTTGTTGCACTGCAACATCAAAAACATCGCAACGACTGGTCTGTACGCCCTGATTGATGCAGTTGGCTGATTACACTGGAGAAAAACAATCAGAAGCCGAAAAGAAAATTGACGCCTTGGGGCCCCGTCATGCCACACACCACGCCCCTGGAGCACCAGACTGGGCCAAAGTGCTGGGCCATAGGGCTGGGAGGATAGAGAACTAGGACAGAGGGCTGAGACAGAAGCCCGAAGCTGAAAGGCTGAACTTGAGGAGAGCGCCGTGCTTATCCCTCACTGGCATGAGGCGTCGCGACAGCGTTTGCAGAGCAGGCGCCCGCCCAGCACGCGCGCCTGCTCTGTCTGGCGACAGAAGTCGACACTCTCGCTGGAGAGCCAACGCCGACAGCCCTGGCAGCGCGGCAAGCCATCCTCATCCTGTGACTGGGCGGAAGACGCGCCCTGCTGATTGCCGGGCACAGTCCCCGGCTGCTCGCCTGCCGTCTGCGGGCTAGCGGGATCTGCTTGGCTGTCCTGGTGCCGGGCCTGCCCCTGAGCCTGGTCCAGCGCCGGGTGCCCGGGCTGCCAATGCGCGGCCTGCAGCCCTCGCCCCCCAAAACCGCACTGCCGTTTCAGGGCAGCTGTAGATGTCACGCCACGCTGGACCGCCAGCGTCGTGTCATCCGGCGCTCCCTCCTTGTCCTCAGACTCTACCGCCATGGCAGCGCTTCCACCTGAGGTCCGCGCCAGCTCTTCAGGCGATGGCGGCGGTTGCCATAGATAGGCCAGCGGGGACAGCGGAGTGGCAGCGTCGTCCTCCGTCGCGCGCACGTCAGCGGCCAGGCCCAGCTTTGCCACCCAATCCGTATTGGGGGCCACATGCCGGGTCGCGATGGCGCGCCCCAGCTGGCGCAGGCGGCGCTGATCAAGGCGGTGGGTAAAACTGCGCAGCCGTGTCACGTAAGCGGTCTTGCCACTCACCTGCAGGCACTGACGCTTGAGGCGCGCGAAGGACAGCAGCGCACGACTGTCCACGATATCTTCCGGCGGTCGGCTGACCTGAGCCGCATCGGCCACCAGGATGCGATAGCGCAATTGCGGCTGCAGCGTCATCCCCAGCCGCACAGGCAGCAACGAGGAGGCCTCCAGCCATTGCATGATGGCGCGGCTACGCTCAGGGATCGTCTGCAAGGGACACGGTGTCACGGCATGCGCCATGGCACCATCTCCGCCAGTGGGTGTCTCGCTCCCCCGCGCGACTCGTCCGCCATGGGCCAACAGCTCACCGAAGGGGGTGATCGAGAGCGTCAGATCAAAACAGGAGGCATCCAGCACCCAGACCTGCATGAGGCTGTTGATCAGCAGGTGATCGATCTCGATCACGCCCTCTGCCTGCGTCAGGCGCACATCATGCAGCACGACCCAATCATCCCGCGTCCCCAACAAGGCATCCAGCTGGCTTGCCAGTGCACGGCGACGCGCCTGACGGGCACGTATCGCACGCAGGGCCTCCAGCACCTTGTGGCGCTCAGGTGCGGCAAGCGCAGCATCCTGCGCCAGCACCTCGAGCACCAGCAGATCGTATTCCCGTGAATCGCAGTCCTTGATCAGCATGGGCGCCTCTGGATTAGAGCATTCATATATAACTCAGTGTAGCGCTCCATTCGCAATCTTTCTTGCCTCTGACTCCGCGGGAGAATCCGCCAGCGGATAGCGGATGACAGTCACGAGGCCTGAAGGTCATCACTCCTGCGCTGGCTGGGGCGCGGCCTCCCGGTAAGGCAGCATTGCCGTCACCTGCTGTCGCGCCTTGCTGATCCAGCGTGCCTCCTCCTCGACCGCCTCTGCCACCGCCTCCTGAAGCCCGGGATGCATCAGCCAATGCAGCGACCCGGTGGCATACGCCGCGAAACCGCGGCTGATCTTGTGCTCACCCTGAGTACCGGGGTCGAAGCGCTTGAGCCCTCGCTGCAGACAGAATTCGAGCCCCTGGTAATAGCAGACCTCGAAGTGCAGACAGTCGGCATGCACTTCGCTGCCCCACCAACGACCATACAGGCAATCACTGCCGATCAGACACAAGGCTGCCGCTACCGGCACGCCCTGCTCATCGCGCGCCTGCACCAGCAGCAACCGCTCGGGCATGTGGCGCCTGAGCTGCTGGAAGAAATCGAGCGGCAGATAGGGCCGCTGGCCTCGCTCGAGATAGGTCATGCAGTAGCAGCGGTAGAAGGCCGCGATGTCATCAGGGCCAATCTGCGCTCCCTCGAGCCTGGCCAGCGTGAAGCCCTGCTCGGCGACCTTGCGCCGCTCGCGACGGATCTCCTTGCGCCGTTTGGAGCGCAGACTCTCGAGCCAGGTGGCGAAGTCAGGCTCGCCGCGTGACTGCCAGTGATATTGCATCCCGGGACGCGAAATCAGCTCCGGAATCGCCGCCTGCCAGTCTTGCCGCTCCTGTGCCGAGGCAAACAGCAGATGAAACCCGCTGTGCTCATAACGACGCAGCGCGCTACCCGGCTCAGCCGCGGGTGCGATACCCGCCTTGAGGTGCGGCCACAACCAGGCAAGCAAGGCACGCCGGGCAGCGGGCGACGTCAACTGCGGCGAGGTGACAAGACGCGGCCCGTCACTGGGGGTGAACGGCACGGCAGTCAACTGCTTGGGGTAATAGCGACCACCGGCCTGCTCCAGGGCCTCCGCCCATTGCTGGTCGAACACATATTCGCCACGCGAGTGCAGTTTGAGATAGCGCAGCAGCCCTGCCAGCAAGCGGCCGTCGGCGTCTCGCACTACCAGATGGGCAGGATGCCAACCACTGGCGGCGCTGGCCGCACCGCAGCTCTCCAGCGCGCTCAGATAGGCATGTTGCAGGAAGGGATAGTCATCGCCTGCCAGCGCATTCCACTCACTGACGGTGAGGGCGTCGAGGGAATTCAGCACCTCCAGGCGCCAACCCTGCTTCTCTGCGGCATCTGCGGCGCTCGCAACCTGCTGCTGGCCTGTCGCAGCCCCTGCCGCGTGAGCCGCCGCCCCTGTCGCCGCCTCATCCTCTACCTGCCATTGCCCTGTCACCGTACTCTCCTCATGGTCTTGCCATGCCCACCGCTGATGCAGACATGCCGCATATCCCAGGACATGCTAGTGTGTCGTCATGATGCAGGACAACGAGACCCACATGACAGAGACTCCCACGCCGCCCGACGACACGTCCACGAGCGGCTCGCAGACCCCGGGGCGCACTCAAGAGTCCTCGCAAGGGCCCTCTCAAGGCCCGTATGCGCCGACCCCGCCCGCGCAGGACACCCATGCCAGCACGAATCTCATGGCAGTGGCCGCCTTCGCCCTGAGCGTGCTCGGCTGCCTGCTCGCGCCTGCGGCACTCGGCGGCGTCGTGTGTGGCCACATTGCGCGCAGCCAGATCCGCCGCAGTGGCGAAGCCGGTGACAGCTGGGCCCTGGCCGGGCTGATTCTCGGTTATCTGCTGATCGCCCTGTCGCTGGCCGGCCTGCTGATGTTCGGCGGCATGATGCTGACCATGTTCGGCATCATGGCCTTCAGCACCTGACCAGCGCCTGGGCTCTCCGGCTTGAACGTGCAGCGCGCCTGCACGGATAATGCGTCGACATTGCTTCCCCGTGCCAGCGGGGCATGCCTGCCTCTCGCAGCGCCTGCCCTGCCAGCGATTCCGGTTCCCCCGAGCCGCCTTGATACTGAGCGAGCCTCGATGTTGTACTCGATTCTCGATAATGATTTCTACAAGTTCACCATGCAGAACGCCGTGGTGAAACTGTTTCCGTATGCGCGCGCTCGCTACGCCTTCATCAACCGTGGCGAGCATTCGTTCCCGCCGGGGTTCGGCGAGGCCTTGCGCATCGCGGTAGACAACATGGCCGAACTGGCATTGAGCGTGGAAGAGAAATCCTTCCTCGAGCTTCACTGCCCCTTCCTGGACCCGACCTACCGCGACTTCCTGGCGGGCTTCCGCTTCGATCCCTCCGAAATCACCATCACCCAGACCGGTGATGAGCTGGAGGTGCATATCGAAGGCTACTGGTATCGCACCATCCTGTGGGAAGTCCCGCTGATGGCGATGATCAGCGAGCTCTGGTATCAGCTGGGCGGAGATCAACGCGACAGCGATCAGGCCCTGCGCGACAGCACCCTGGCCAAGATCGAGCACTACAAGCGTCTCGGCATCCGCGTGGCGGAATTCGGTACTCGTCGTCGGCACTCCTACGATGTGCACGACAAGGTGGTCGCGGGCCTCAAGGATCACGGCCGCGGCTGCTTCATCGGCACCAGCAACGTGCACATGGCGCAGCGCCATGGCATCAAGCCGATCGGCACGCACGCCCATGAGTGGTTCATGTTTCATGCCGCGCGCTTCGGCTTCAAGATGGCCAACATCCTGGCGTTGGAGAACTGGGTCAAGGTCTATCGCGGCGACCTGGGGATCGCCCTGTCTGACACCTTCACCAGCCAGGCCTTCTTCAAGAGCTTCGACAAGAAATTCGCCAAGCTGTTTGACGGCGTGCGCCACGACAGTGGTGACCCCATCGACTTCGCCGAGACCACCATCCGTCACTATGAGTCGCTGGGGATCGACCCCAAGACCAAGACCATCGTGTTCTCCGATGGCCTGGACACCGACAAGGTCGATCGCATCGTGCGCTACTGCGCCGGACGTATCGGCATGTCGTTCGGCATCGGCACCAACTTCACCAATGATGTCGGCCCGCAACCGATGAACATGGTGATCAAGATGACCGAAGCCCGCCCCGAGGGTCAGGAATGGGTGCCGGTGATCAAGCTGTCGGATGTCTCGAGCAAACACACCGGTGACCCCGACATGATTCGTCTGGCGCACCAGGTGCTGTCGCTCAAGGAGCTGGATTGAGCCGCGCGCTCAGCGAGAGCTGAGCGCCTTGCCATGGCCTCCTGCCAGAGGCCTTGAAACAGGCTCATGAACCAGCTTCTGGAAAAGCCCCATGAAAAAGCCCGCCCGGAAACTTCCCGGGCGGGCTTTTGCATGTCGATCCCCTTCAGCACCGGTGACGGCGGCTCAGGTCTTGACTGACTTCTTCGGTGTCTTGAAGACCTCATTGAAGAGGTTGAGCATGACCTGCCAGGAAGCCGAATCTGCGGCTGCATCATAGCCCAGCGGCAGATCGTACCTGGCCGCCTTGGCATCCGACTCCGGATTGGTGAAGGCGTGCCTGGCGCCCGGATACTGGATCAACGTGGTGCGCGTCTCGAGTGACTGGAAGGTCGCGACCAGCTTGTCGAGATCCTCCTGCGGCACCAGCGTATCGGCCGCGCCATTCTGGATCACGACCCGGCCGGCAAACGGCTCGGGCTCCGTCACGGCAATCGACGGGCTGCCATGGAAGCTGACGACCGCCTTGAGCGGCGCTCCGGTCAGCGCCATGTTGAGCACCACGGCACCGCCGAAGCAGTAGCCGATTGCCGCCATGCGCTCGCCATCGACTTCCGGGCGTGAGCGCAGCACCGCCAGCGCCGAATTGAAGCTGGATTCGGCCTTTGGCCAGTCACTCATCACCGCAGAGGAAAAAGCACCGGCCTCCTTGGGGTGCTCGGCCGTGCGCCCACCACCATACATGTCGACGGCCATGACCACGTAGCCCAATCCTGCCAGCTGTTCGGCGCGCTTGCGGGCGTAGCTGTTCAAGCCCCACCACTCATGTACCAACAGGATACCGGGACGGCGCCCCTGCGCCTTGGCATCGCGTGCGATCAGGCCGACGTGCTCCTCACCATTGGCCCGATAGGTCACCGTCTCCGTCACCACCTGCGGCCCCTCGAGACGATTGACCAGCGGTGCATCCTCGGCGGCCATGGCCTGTCCGGCAGAAAATACCGACTGTGCAAACAACAGGGTGCCAGCGCACCAGCCACGTAACATTCGCATCGTCTACTCCTTGTATGACGTGATCCACTTGCATGACGCGATCCACAACCCGAGACACCGGCTGCCGGTGTGCCCGATTGATCACCGGTGTTGGCTCAATTGTCCTCGCTCAAGGACTGCGATGCCAGCACCACCCGATCGCGACCGCTGCGCTTGGCACTGTAGAGCGCCATATCGGCACGGTGCAGGTAGCCGTCCCGAGTCTCCCCCGACTGGGGTGTCGCCACCCCCATGCTGATGGTGCAGTGCAATGTGAGTGACTTGAAGCGAACTTCCAACGCCGCGATCTGCTGTCGCAGTCGCTCGGCCATTCCGACACCGGTGGCCGTGCCGGCATCGGTGAGCAGGACGGCAAATTCCTCGCCGCCCAGACGCGCAAAGCAGTCGTCGCGCCGCAGCTGGGCACGACACGCCTCGCCAAGACTGATCAGTACCTGATCGCCCGCCGCATGACCGTGAGTGTCATTGACGCGCTTGAAGTGGTCGATATCAAACAAGATCAACGCCACCTGCTCCCGCGATGACGAACTCAGCAGGGTATCGAGCGTGTCGAGGAAGCTGGCGCGGGTCATGGCGCCCGTCATGGCGTCCGTCATCGCTTCATGCTCACGCCGCTGTTCGATCAGCTTGCGCTCATGAATGTTGCGCGACACCGACAGCACGCGCTGATAACGCCCGGTGGCGGGGTCCATCGAGGGCGTCGAGATCGACTCGAACCACAGGGTATGCCCGGCCTTGTGTTGAATTCTGAAGTCAATGCGAAATACCTCGCCGAGACAGGCGGCACGATGGACTTCATGGGCGATGCGCTGCATGTCGTCAGGGTGGATGAGCTGCTTGATCTCATGACCGATGACCTCCTGCGGCCGGTAGCCACAGAGCTTTTCCACCGAGGGGCTGATGTACTGACAGATGCCGTGGGAGTCCTCGATGCTGACCAGATCGCTGACGGAGTTGAGGATGAATCGGTAGCGCTCCTCGCTCTGGCGCAGCTCATCCTCGATACGGTATCGAGCGGTGGCATCGTCACAATAGCCATTCCAGATCACGCCGCCCCCGGGGGAGTCGATCATCTGCGGCAAGCCGACACAGGCCAGTCTGCGCTCCTGACCATCCGGATGCTGATAGCGTATCTCCGCCTCCCAGGGCGATTGCTGCTGGGCACTGGTCTGCAGAGACGCAAGCAAAGACTCGCGCTCGCGATCCTCGATGCGCGCCAGCAGCAGCATGGGGTCGTCGATGACGGCCTGTGGATCGAGCCCCAGCACTTGCGAGGCGACCGGCGAGAGGTAGGTATAGCGCAGCTCGCCCTCCTGACTCAGGCGACACTGGAAGAGGACACCGCGCATCTGCTGGACAAGGTTATCCAATTGGCGCCGATGCGCTTCGCGCTGAGTGACATCACTGAGCTTGCCGAGCACGGCAGTGACCTTCCCTTCAGGGGAGTAACTCAGCTGCATGTCATCTTGGAGGTAGCGCTTGCGCCCATCCACATGCACGAAGGCGTAACACAGGCTCAAACGGCTATGGCGCTCCCGCACGGCCTCGCCGAAGCGCTGCTGACAGATGGCCAGCTCATCCGGCACCAACCGGGCCCGCCAGAGACCCGGGCTTGCCATCAGCAGGTCATGTGAAAGCCCGGTGAGTGCCTCGCTGCCTGCCGACAGATACTCCAATTCCTCTGGCGGCCATTCACCAGCGGTCGCGTAGTGCGCGCCGGGTGTCTCATCCACCCGCCGCGCCAGACGCTGCTGTTGATCGACCACATGCTCGAGACGTTGATGTACCTGAGTGATGTCACGCGCCATCACGGCCACCTGACGCCCCTCGTCGGCGAGCGAGCGCCCCAGACTGACCATCTGGACGGACAATCTGGATTCCCCCCGCGGCAGCGACAGGCTGATATCGCATTGCCAGGGCTCGGCTCTCTCCAGGCTACGCAGGACATGAGGGAGGTAGAGGTGCTCAAGCGAGAGGCGGGAATGTGCACAGGCCGCGCCGTGATAGAGATGCCAGGCCGGGTTGGCATGACTGATCACCAGGCTTTCATCCTTGAGCAGCAGGATCGCCATCGGGTCACGACTGCGCACCATCATCAGACGATAGGCACGTGCCAGCTGCCGCTCCTGCTCATTGGCCTTGTCACGCTGCGTGATATCCGTCACTCGTCCACACAGCGGATGCCCCACGCCGGAACTCCACAGACATTCCTCGAGCAACAACAGCTTCCCGCTGCGGTCGCGCATGCGATACGTCGTGCGCTCGACCTGCCCCATCGAGGCGCGAAAGTCACTCAACCGCTGCCGGTCGGCGGTGATCACCAGCGAAAGCCAGAGCTCCGGCTGCTTGAGAAAATCCCGCACCGTATATCCCAGCAGGCGTTCCGTCGCTGCATTCATGGCAATCAGGCGCTGACCATCAGCACTGAGCGTGAACAACACATCTGCCACGACAGCATAATGATGCTGCAGCAAACGACTATCCGCGAATGATTCAAGCAACGTGAACCCCCTTCTCTGTCATGCGGTTAGCTCAAGAATGCCCTATCCATGACGCTGGCAGCCAGCAGCCCTCCCACTCCCAATGCCTGATTGCGCGAAGATCCAGGCAGATGACGGCATATGAACGATTGCGACCTTTCCTTCTTGCGTCTGACTATCTCCCTTATCGGCAGCGGACGCGCAATGCTGTGGTCAAGTATCACGCAAGCGGCGCCGAAGGGAAAACCTCATGGATGCAAAAAGCCCGAAGCATAAGCTTCGGGCTTTTTTGAGAGCTGGCCTTGAGCAGAGCTGGCCTTGAGAAGAGCTGGCCTTGAGAAGAGCTGGCCTGGAAAGATCTAGCCTTGCGCGGAACGCGGCATGGCATCGCCGATGAGCGCGGAGGTCGGGGCATCAGGTGCGCGGCTACGGCCGTCGTTGCTCTCGCCAGCCGGCTGGGCAGTCGCGCGCGGGGCATTGCGCTTTTGGCGCCGCGACTGCCGGCTGTCCTTGTCCTGCTGGGCGGAAGGCGCCTTGTCCGGCAGGCGCGCCCGCAGATGATCGAGCAACACGCGAAAATCATCCGGCTCCATGCCGATGCGCTCCGCTGCGGCACTTTCCTGCCATAGCACATAGATCGCCGGCTGCTCACGCCCCAGGTCCATACCCACGACCTTGCCCTCACGCTGGGTACGCGGGTCACGCAAGGTAGCACCGATCAATTCATGAGCTTCGCGGATGGCATCGTGCATCTGAGACAGCCTGCTGTGGAAGTCGAGATAACTGCCGGAGAGTATGCGGCAGTGTGGCAATACCTTCCCTGAATTGCGCACAACAATGGATCACTCGCAGGCCATAGGGCCGCCTGCATGATTTGACGTTGTCATGACCTGGCTCACCAATGGATGCAAGGCCAACAGGTGCGAAGTGTAACACACCGCCACAGTTTCGCTAATTTCACTCGACCGTGCATTACGATGACGACATGTTGCCCACCTTTCTCGACGTATCAGTGCACGTTTCACACCACCTGAACCAATCCTGTCGCGATCGTGCTAAAAAAAGTTGCCATAAGACCACGCCACTGACGCAAGGCAACGACACCTTGCGCTCTGAAACACCTCCCGCACTTTCATGGTGCGCAAAAAAAAACCTCTCCCATTGGGAGAGGTTCAAGAATGGATGACGCGATGTCATTCCGAGCAGCATCGAAGCCGGTCTTGGCGCCAACCCTGACCGACCACCGATTCAAAGGGGACGAATGGCATTGCCTTGTCCGTGGAGCCTGAGCGCGACGCGAGAATCCTCGGGCCACTCGTCCTCACCTGTTGGGAGCCTGCCCTGCTATCTTGCCGACAGACTGGCAGTCCCCCGAATTCTGGCTGCCCCGTGCGGCCTTGTCGTTTGATCGTTGATGGATCAAGGGCCGCGCGGGGCTCATCAAGCGGTTACTTGGCGGCTTGCATCGCCAGCGCAGTGTCGAGCATACGGTTGGAGAAGCCCCACTCGTTGTCGTACCACGCCATGACCTTGACCAGGCGATCTTCGCTGACGCGGGTGTGGTTGCTGTCGAAGGTGGAAGAGTGTGCATCGTGGTTGAAGTCGATGGACACCAGCGGCAGCTCGTTGACGGCCAGCACGCTGGAACCTTCGGCGGCCTTGGCCACGATGGCGTTGATCTCTTCGATGGAGGTATCACGCGACGCGGTGAAGGTCAGATCGACCAGCGACACGTTGATTACCGGCACGCGGATCGCCAGACCATCCAGCTTGCCGTTCAGTTCCGGCAGCACCAGACCCACTGCCGCAGCGGCACCGGTCTTGGTCGGAATCATGGAATGGGTCGCGCTGCGGGCACGGTACGGGTCGGAGTGGTAGACATCCGACAGGTTCTGATCGTTGGTGTAGGCGTGAATGGTGGTCATCAGGCCATTCTCGATGCCGACTTCATCATTCAGCGCCTTGGCGACCGGCGCCAGGCAGTTGGTGGTGCAGGACGCGTTGGAGACGACCTGATGCTCGGCCTTCAGCACATCTTCGTTGACACCGAACACGACGGTCGCATCGGCATCGCCGCTTGGCGCGGAAATCAACACACGCTTGGCGCCGGCTTCGATGTGCTTGGCAGCGGCAGCACGCTTGGTGAACAGACCGGTGCATTCCATCACCAGGTCGATGTCCAAGCTGGACCACGGCAGCTGGGCCGGGTCACGCTCGGCCAGGATGCGGATCTTGTCGTCACCGACGAACAGATTCTCCTCGTCGTGCGAGACGGTTTCGGCGAAACGGCCGTGGACGGTATCGCGGCTCAGCAGGTGAGCGTTGAGCTTCGGATCACCCAGATCGTTGATGGCGACGACCTGGATACGATCGTTGTACTGACCTTCATACAGCGCACGCAGCACGTTGCGACCGATGCGACCAAAACCATTGATGGCGACGCGTAATGTCATGACTCAACTCCTGTGGCGTATGGCGGGTGCAGGACCAGACCTGATCGAAGAACGCCAGCTTGCAATACGTTCCATGAAATTATCCTACACGCTTTTCCCATAATTTGGCCGAAAGTCGTCCAGTCTTCAAGCAGTTTTTTTGTTAAATTTACCGAATATTCCGAACAAAACCGTTTCTCGAGCGCCATGACGCGCTACTGTAGGCTACCCCGGCAACCAAACGACGCGACACGGGTGATGCGAGAGGCTTTACACCGCCATCACCACTAGCTAGCGTCGCCGGGCAGCAGCACGCCCACACAGCGGGAAACGCTTTCTTTCGCCAGCCTCGGCGCCCTGCGCCGCCTGATACATGAGGTAAGAGCATGTCAGTCAACCAGACCGTAGAGCACGTGACCCAGCGCATCATCGACCGCTCCCGCGAACGCCGCGCCGCCTATGAGCAGTTGATGGAAAGCCAGCAGCGCCGCGGCGTGCACCGCTCCGAGCTCTCCTGTGGCAACCTGGCGCACGGCTTTGCCGCCTGTGGCGAGACCGACAAGAATCGTCTCAAGCTGATGAACTCGGCCAACCTGGGCATTATTTCGTCATATAACGACATGTTGTCCGCCCACCAGCCCTTCGAGGACTATCCGCGCATCATCAAGGAAGCCGTCCAGGCGATGGGCTCCACCGCCCAGTTCGCCGGCGGCGTGCCCGCGATGTGCGATGGCGTGACCCAGGGCCAGCCGGGCATGGAGCTGTCGCTGTTCTCGCGTGACCTGATCGCCATGGCCGCTGCTGTCGGCCTGTCGCACAACATGTTCGATGGCGCCCTGTTCCTCGGTGTGTGCGACAAGATCGTCCCGGGCCTGTTCATCGCCGCCGCACGCTTCGGCCACCTGCCGACGCTGTTCGTGCCGGCCGGCCCGATGCCCTCCGGCCTGCCCAACAACGAGAAGGCGCGTGTCCGCCAGCTGTTCGCCGAAGGCAAGGTCGGTCGCGATGCACTGCTGGAAGCCGAGTCCGCGTCCTACCACAGCCCGGGCACCTGCACCTTCTATGGCACCGCCAACTCCAACCAGCTGATGGTCGAGCTGATGGGCCTGCACCTGCCGGGCGCGTCCTTCGTCAATCCGGGCACGCCGCTGCGCGAAGCCCTGACGCGTCACGCCGCCGAGCAGACCATCCGCAACAGCGAAGTCGGCGGCGACTACCGTCCCTTCTATCGCCAGATCGATGCCCGCGCCATCGTCAATGCCATGGTCGGCCTGCTGGCCTCCGGCGGCTCCACCAACCACACCCTGCACCTGGTCGCGATGGCCGGCGCAGCGGGCGTGACCATCACCTGGGATGACTTCACCGAGCTTTCCGCGGTGGTGCCGAGCCTGACGCGCATCTACCCCAACGGCCAGGCCGACATCAATCACTTCCAGGCGGCCGGCGGCATGAGCTTCCTGATCCGTGAATTGCTCAAGGCGGGTCTACTCCACGACATCCCCACCCAGGACGGCGGCACCCTGGCCGGCTATGTCCGCGAGCCCTTCCTCGAGAACGGCAAGCTGGTCTGGAAGGACGGCCCCACCGACAGCCTCGACGAAGATGTGCTGCGTCCGGTGGCCAACCCCTTCGCCCCGACAGGCGGCCTGACCGTGCTGGACGGCAACCTTGGCCGCGGCGTGATCAAGGTCTCTGCCGTCAAGGAAGCGCATCGTCTCGTCGAGGCACCGGTGAAGCTGTTCAGCGATCAGGATGAGCTCAAGGCCGCCTTCGAAGCCGGCGAGCTGGAGCAGGACATGGTCGCCGTGGTGCGCTACCAGGGCCCGCGCGCCAACGGCATGCCGGAACTGCACAAGCTGACGCCCTACCTCGGCATCCTGCAGGACCGCGGTTTCAAGGTCGCGCTGGTGACGGATGGCCGCATGTCTGGCGCCTCGGGCAAGGTCCCGGCCGCCATTCACATGACGCCAGAAGCGCTCGATGGCGGCCCGCTGGCACGCCTGCGCGAAGGCGACGTGGTCCGTCTGGACGCCAATGCCGGCACCCTCACGGCGCTGGTCGATGAAGCCGAATGGGCCGAGCGCGAGGCCGCGACCATCACTCGCGACAGCTACCATCACGGCCTGGGCCGCGAGCTGTTCTCCGGCATGCGTTCACTGGTCGGCGGTGCCGAGGAAGGCGCTTCCAGCTTTGCAGGCTACGGCGACCTGCCGGGCAGCGGCCACGACCTGGTGTGATGGGCACACCCTGTCACTCTCCTGAGGCACTGACGCAAAGGAAGGATGCCGGACGATGACCCGCGACACCTCCCATCGCCTTGCTCTGGTAGGCGATATCGGTGGCACCAATGCCCGGCTGGCACTTGTCCAGCCGGGCAGCCACACCCTGCAGCACATCCAGACGCTCGCCTGCGCCGAGCATGCCGGACTCGAGGAGGCCATCCAGGCCTACTATCGGATGCTGGGCCTGTCAGAGGCCGAGCAACCCGTCGAGGCCTGTCTGGCCTTCGCCTGCCCCGTGCATGATGAACGCGTCAGCATGACCAACAATCACTGGACGTTTCTCAAGCGCGAGGTGCGCGACTCACTGGGGCTCGAGCGCTTCAAGTGCCTCAATGACTTCACCGCCATGGCGCTGGGCGTGCCCCATATCGAGGCCAGCGAACGCCTGGCCATCGGTGAGGAGCTCACCGAAGGTAGTGGCGATGCGGCCTCGCCACGCCTGGTGATCGGCCCCGGCACCGGGCTGGGTGTCGCGGGGCTGGTACGCGGCACGCACAACTGGATTCCGCTCGCGACCGAAGGGGGACATGCAAGCTTCGCCCCCACCGACGAGATCGAGGATGGCCTGCTCGGCATCTTCCGCCGTCGCCATGGTCGCGTCTCGGTGGAGCGCCTGTTGTGTGGCCAGGGCATGCTCGAGATCTATCAGGCCCTGGGCGAGCTTCGCGGCATGGCGACGCCTCTCGACAGTGCCGCCAGCGTCAGCCAGGCCGCCCATGCGGCGGCAGTGCAAGATGAAGCCTCCATCAGGAGCGAGGCACTGGCACTCGAGGCGGTGATGCGCTTCATGAAGATTCTTGGTGCGGTGGCCGGCGATGCAGCCCTGACACTGGGGGCACGCGGCGGTGTCTATCTGTGCGGTGGCGTGCTGCCGCGCAATTTGGATCTGCTGATGCGCAGCGATTTCCGCCACGCCTTCACCGACAAGAATCGTCTGAGCCGTTACAATGCCGCGATACCCACCTGGGTGGTGACCGCGCCGTGGACCGGCCTGCTGGGCGCCGCCGAGGCTCTGCACAATGAAGAGGTGACATGATGCATTGTCACCTCCTGAACCATCGAGGTAGCTCGAGATGATCCCCGAAAGTCTGCGCGAACTGATCGCCGACACCGCTGGCCAACGCACTGTCGAATGGCAGGGCCGCTCGCTGTTGATCCTCAACCAGGCGTGGGGCGAGCTGGTGGTCTGCCACCAGGGGGCTCAGGTGCTGCACTATCAGCCGACGGGCGATTCTCCCTGGCTGTGGGTGACGGAAACGCCCGCCTCCCTGCCGGGCAGCATTCGCGGCGGCATTCCGCTGTGCTGGCCCTGGTTCGCGGATGAGTTCCCCGAGGGCGAAAGCGAACTGCACGGCCCCGCTCGCAAGGCCGACTGGCGCATCGATGCGGTGGACGAGGAAGAGGAAGGCGTCGAGATCCATGCCTCACCGGTCTCAGCGCTGCATGCCGCCCTCTCTCCGCGTGTGGTGATCTTTGCCAGCCGTCGCTTCCTCAAGGTCGAGCTGATCACGGAAAACCGTGGCGACGCCCCCGTCAAGATGACCGGCGCGCTGCATACCTACTTCGCAGTGCCAAATGCCTTCGCGTGTCGTGTCACCGGTCTGGCCGGCGCCAGCTACCTGGACAAGCGCCAGGACTTCTCGCGCTTCGACCAGCAAGGTGAACTGGGCGTGCGCGGCCCGCTGGACCGCATCTACCAGACCAGCCGTGTCCAGGTGCTCGAGGACGGCAAGCGTCAGCTGCGCATCGCCAAGCAGGGCTCTGACTCCACGGTGGTCTGGCATCCCGGTGACGCGCCGCCGGCCGACACCAGCGTCGAGAATGCGCGCAGCTTCCTGTGTGTCGAGACCGCCTGCACGCGCCTCGATCCGGTCTGGCTGCCACCGGGCGCTCAGCATCTGCTGGCCCAGCACATTTCACCGCTGAGTGTTGATGAGGCAAGCGGCGAGTGAATGACAGCCGGCCACGCGGCTCACGGCGTGGCCGGCACCTTGCGCACCTTGTCGACCAACCGAGAGTGCTTTGCGCCTGAATCGTGTCATCGCCACGACTCCCGGCTGACAGCGACTTTCGCCTCGCCTGCAAGCGTGCGTCGGGCCGCCACAGAATGCGACCCGCCCCGATGAACTTCCACAACCCATACGATGGACACTTCCATGCTGCAATTGACCCGTAGTGTTTCCTGGCAGGCGCTGACCCGGCTGGGCGAGGTGACCCGCAACGACCGCATCCGCGATTACTTCGTGGCGGATCCCAAGCGCTTCGAGAAGATGAGCCTGCGCGTGGGCGGCCTGTTTCTCGACTACTCCAAGCACCACATCTCCGATGAGGTAATGGAGGCGCTGGTCGAACTGGCTGAGCACTCTGCACTCGTTCAACGTCGCGCGCAGATGTTCTCCGGCGACATCATCAACGTCACCGAGAATCGCCCGGTGCTGCACACCGCACTGCGCAGCCAGACCAACACGCCGGTCATCGTCGATGGCAAGGACGTGATGCCGGAAATCCACAAGACGCGCGAGCAGATCCGCGCCTTCTCGGAAGCCGTGCGCAGCGGTGAGTGGAAAGGCTTCGACGGCCAGCGGATTCACGACGTGGTCAACATCGGCATCGGCGGCTCTGATCTGGGCCCCAACATGGCCTGCCGTGCCCTGCTCAAGCATCGCCACCCGGAGCTGAACTTCCACTTCGTCTCCAACGTGGATGGCAACCACATCCAGAAGGTGCTCAAGCGCCTGGATCCGGCCACCACGCTGTTCATCGTCTCCACCAAGACCTTCTCCACCCAGGAAACCCTGCTCAACGCCAAGACGGCGCGCCGCTGGTTCCTGGAGCACGCCGGCGAAGATGCCGATGTCGGTGCCCACTTCGTCGCGGCTTCCACCAACCGCAAGGCGGCCAAGGAATTCGGCATTCGCGAAGAGAACGTCTTCGAATTCTGGGCCTGGGTTGGCGGTCGCTACTCCATGTGGTCTTCCATCGGCCTGCCCATCGCCCTGTCCATCGGCTACGAAGGCTTCATGGAGCTGCTGGAAGGCGCCCATGAGATGGACCAGCACTTCATCAATGCGCCGATGGCCGAGAACATGCCGGTCCTGATGGCGCTGATCGGCATCTGGTACATCAACTTCATGGGTGCCGAGACCCAGGCCATCGTGCCTTACGACCAGGCCCTGCATCAGCTGCCCGCCTTCCTGCAGCAGCTGGACATGGAATCCAACGGCAAGTCGGTCGACATCTTCGGCCGTCCGGTGGACTACAAGACCGGCCCGATCGTCTGGGGCGAGACCGGCTCCAACGGTCAGCATGCCTTCTTCCAGCTGCTGCACCAGGGCACCCGCTACGTGCCCATCGACTTCATCGCCTCGCTGAAGCCGGAACCGGGCACCGAAGAGCACCACTTCGCGCTGATCACCAACATGCTGGCCCAGGCCAATGCCTTCATGGAAGGCAGCCAGGATGGCAGCAACCTCGATCCGCACTACAATTGCCCGGGCAACCGCCCGTCGAGCACCCTGCTGCTGGATGAGATGACCCCGCGCAATCTCGGCGCACTGATCGCCCTCTACGAGCACAAGGTCTTCGTGCAGGGCGTGATCTGGAACATCAACTCCTTCGACCAGTGGGGCGTGCAGCTCGGCAAGCGCATCGCCGGGGAGATCAGCGCGCGCATCGATACCGACGTGAAGGCCTTCGATCCGTCCACCCAGGGCCTGCTGGCACTGGTCCGTGAGCACTTCCCTGCCGGTGGCGCCACCCAGGCAGATGACAGCAACGACAAGCCGGGCAAGCAAGCCAAAGGCTCCACGACGACCACTCGCAAGGAAACCTCCTCCTGATGACTCCGGTAATCGCGTTCGGCGAAGCGCTCGTCGACATGCTCTCCAACAAGCTCGGCGGCCAGGCCGTCGAACAGGAAACCTTCACGCCCTACGCGGGCGGCGCACCGGCCAACGTCGCGGTGGCCTGTGCCCGCCTCGGCCTGCCGAGCCACTTCGTCGGCATGCTGGGTCAGGACAGCTTCGGTGACTTCCTGCACGACGAACTGAGCGCTCATGGCGTGCAGATGGAACACGTCAAGCGCACCAGCCATGCGCGCACCGCGCTCGCCTTCGTGTCTCGCGATGAAGAGGGTGAACGCCGCTTCGACTTCTATCGTCCGCCGGCCGCTGACCTGCTGTTCCGTCCGGAACACGCCGGGCCTGAGCTGTTCGCGACTCCCGCCATCTTCCACCTGTGCAGCAACAGCCTGACCGACGCCGGCATCGCGGACACCAGCTTCGTGCTGGCATCACGCGCACGTGCGGCAGGCTCTCTGGTCAGCGTGGATGCCAATCTGCGTCACAACCTGTGGCCGAACCAGCAGGTCGATGTGACCCTGGTCACGCGCCTGCTGGACAACGCCGACATCCTCAAGCTGTCCCAGGAAGAGGTCGAGGCACTGACCGGTAGTCAGCCACAGACCGACTGGCTCGAAGCGCGCCTGAAGGCCGGTGTGCGCCTGATCGTGCTCACCGATGGCCCGGGCGTGATTCGCGCCCTGGTGCGCAAGCAGAGCGGCGACACCGAGACCGTCAGCATCACGCCGCCCACCGTCAAGGCGGTCGACACCACCGCCGGTGGCGATGCCTTCATCGGGGGCTTCCTGTCAGCGCTCAGTGAAGCCGGCATCCATGCCGACAACCTGAGCGACTGGTGCGAAGACGAGAGTCATCTCAACGCCGCACTGGAGCGTGCTGCAGCCTGCGGCGCCTTCGCCGTGACTCGTCCGGGTGCCTATGCTGCATTGCCCAAGCGTGAAGACCTCGACGCCATGCAGTAAATGGTGACGCGCCACCGCTGATCTACCAGCAGCCGGCGCCAGTTTTGCCATGAAAAGCGCATGACAAAAGCCCCCTTGATCATCAGATCAAAGGGGCTTTTTGGTGGTCATGACGCTCGTGCTTGCGTAGTGACCACCCTCCCTTCATCGCACAGGGAGTCAGTCATCACGGAAGTGACAGACGTAAAAAAGCCGGCCCCGAAGGACCGGCTTTCGTTAGCTTGCTAGACGATTGAAGACGTCTTAGAAGCCGTAGTAAATGCCGACTGCAGCACCGTCACCAGCGTCACCGGAACGATCGTATTGGGCGTACTCGATGAAGGTGTACATCGCGGAAGAGATGTTGTAAGTGGCACCGACAGTGAATTCGTTGAAGCTGTCATCACCACCATTACGAATAGCGATCAATGAGTCTTCATCAGCGTCGACATACTGATAGGCACCATAGACATCGCCCATGCCATAGCCGTAGCGCGCACCGATACCATAGAAGTCAACATCTGCATTATCTGCATCAGCTGCATATCGCTCGGCTTTTACAGCAACGCGCAGCGCATCGACGGTATACTGAGCGGTCAGGCCGTACTGCTCACCGATATCGCCCTGAGCTTGACCTGAGTCCACAGCAGAGACATCACCAGTGGCAGGATCAACGGATACATTTTGAGTCTCTGCACCATCGAACTGACCTAAGTCGTCATATACTGCAGCAACGGAGAATCCACCAACGGTGTACTTGGCGCCAGCATAGAAGGATGCTTCATTCGAGTCACGAATATTTTCATCTTCACCGTCGCCTTTGAAAACTGAGCCGACTGCAAACTGCAATCCACCCATGACCGGTGACATGTACTGCAGCTTATCGCCTTCACGAAGGTTGCCACTGTTTACATTAGTGTCAACGCGACTATCTGGGTTAGTTGAAAAAGCGACACTGGAATCACTCACATCGAAGTATTCGTTGTTGGTGATCGGATCCTGGATCCAGTCATCCATCAGCTGATCCCAGGAACCGATACGCGCATCACCGAAGGAGCCCTTGGCGCCGACGTAGGACTGATCGCCATCGTTCAGACCGTTACCACTGCCCTTGGATTCGTCAGCGTCGTATTCCCACTCGGCCTTGAAGTAACCGACGATGTCGTCGTTGATCTTGTGCTCGCCCTTGGCACCGAAGGTGGAGCCGTTGTCACCCAGTTCGCTTTCCTCGTCACCGTTGAGCTGGTCAATATAGGTGTATGCCAGCTGAACGTTACCGTAGATGTCCAGCTTGGTGCCGTCCTGGTTGTAGACGGTTGCAGCGGAAGCGGAAGTAGCAGCCAGGGCAGCAGCGCCGGCGATGGCAGTAGCCAGAAGTGTCTTTTTCATCGCGATAGTTCCTTAACTAGCGTTAACTGTTCGATCGTGTCTGCCGGTGGCAGTGGCCGAGGTTCCGGGCGCTTGATGACGCCTCTAAAACTCTGTGGCCTAGTTATTATCCAATGCTCGCAGGGAAACCATATACCGGGCTTTCAGGATGTGCAACAGAAAAAAACACTGTTTTCGATCACCACTCCTGAACCTATCCATCGGTCGGTTGTCTGGCGTGAGCATACTCTAGGGCCCACGAATGAAGGATTCATGACAACCATGCGTCTTGACGCCGATTTCTGCAGCATCGAGCGCATCGCTGAGCGTTAATCCCGGATTCATTGTGGAAAAACCTCGTTTGCGACAAAAGTCGCAGATCAAATACCCGCCAACTGCTGTGCTTGTCTGATGCCAAGCTGTGGTTTCCTCTCAGCTTTATCTTCATCAAAGGCACCGTCCCTGTGCCAATGATTCATTGATGAGTCTGCTATCAAGATCTGCAGATAGTTATCGTCAACTGCTCAACCAGTTGGGCAGGAACAGCGAGATAGCCGGCACGTAGGTGATCAACACCAGGAACAGCAGCAACAGCGACAGCCACGGCAATGCTGCCCGAATGACCCAGGTCATCGGCTTGCCGGTGATCCCCGCCGTCACGAACAGATTCAGCCCCACGGGGGGTGTCAGCATGCCGATCTCCATGTTGACCACCATGATGATGCCGAGATGGATCGGGTCGATCCCCAGCTGCGTCGCGATGGGGAACAGGATTGGCGCCATGATCAGCAGGATGGCCGAGGGCTCCATGAAGTTGCCCGCCGCCAGCAGCAGCAGATTCATCACGATCAGGAAGCCCCACGCCGGCAGTCCCCAGCCGATGATGGTTTCGGCGATGGTGTGCGGAATGCGCTCCGTGGTCAGGACATGCGCGAACAGCATCGCGTTGGCGATGATGAACAGCAGCATCATCGAGACACGCGCGCCATCCAGTACCACCTTCTTGACCTCCTGATCGGTGAAGGACCCCAAGAGACCGGCAGGTACCTGCCACAGCGCGCGCAACCCCGCACTCCCCCAGGCTTCGTTGCCCTTGCGCCACGGCACGTTCTTCAAGGGGCCCATGTCGCGATAACCCACCACGGCGATGAACCAGGCATACACCGTGGCCACGGCCGCGGCTTCGGTGGGACTGGCCACGCCGCCATAGATCGACCCCAGCACGATGAAGATCAACATCAGACCGCCCATGGCGATCAAGCCGGAGCGCGCAAGCACCCGTATGCCCGGGAAAGGCTGAGCCGGCAACTTCTTGATCCGCGCCGCGATATAGATGGCGACCATCAGGATACCGCCCATCAGGAGGCCCGGAATCAGGCCGGCCATGAACATCTTGGCCGCCGAGACCTCCGTGGCGGCGGAATACACCAACATCACGATGGACGGTGGAATCAGAATACCCAGCGTACCCGCATTGGTGATCACGCCCGCCGCGAAGGACTCGGTATAGCCCTGGCGCACCATACCCGCGATCACGATGGAGCCGATGGCCGCCACCGTGGCCGGAGAAGAGCCGGACACGGCGGCAAATAGCATGCACGCCAGCACGGAGGCCATCGCCAGCCCCCCGCGCACATGGCCGATAGCGTCGGTGGCGAAGGTGATCAGGCGACGTGCCACGCCGCCGGTCGAGAGAAAGGTGCTGGAGAGAATGAAGAACGGGATCGCCAGCAGGGTGTAGTGATGCGACAGGGCTTCGAACAGCTTGATCGCCACCGACCCCAGTGAGTCACTGGAAAACAGCAGGATCGTGGTGACGCTCGAGAAGCCCAGCGCAAAGGCGATCGGCATGCCGAGAAAGATGCCGCCGAACAGCAGCGCAAACAGAGTGGCTATGGTCATCGTGGTGTTCCCTGATCACTGTCACGGCCAGCATCGCCGTTATCCTGGCCATCCGGCTCATCCGACTGCACCAGGTGCATGCTGTCCTCGCCTTCGTCATGAAAGCCGAAGCCACTGGCATCGCCACGAATCACCTTCCAGCCCAGTACCGTAAAGCGCAGCATCAGCAACAACATGGCAATGGGCAGAATGGTGAGGGCATACCACTTGGGAATCGCGATGTCCTCAAGCTCGATGCCGATCATCTTCATCAGCGAGAGATATTCATAACTGCCGACCAGCAGCAACACGCAGTACGCCATGCAGATCGCCAGCGCCAGCAAGGTCGCCACGCGCTGCCAGAGCACCGGCAGCATCTTGACCACGACATCCACACCGATATGCGCGCCCTGCTTGACGCCCCAGGACACGCCGATCAACACGAACCAGCCCGCCAGATACAGCGTGGCTTCCTGTGACCAGCTGATGCCGGTATTGAAGACGAAGCGCAACACCACCTCGACGAAGACCAGCAGCACCATCGCTACCAGCAGCAGCGAGAACAGCGTCTCTTCCGCCTTGTGAAGCCATCTTAGTGCCATGGCAAGAATCCTCATGTCGCTCAAGGACACTTGCCCCACGCGTGATCGCCGATTTTCTGGCGCTCAAGATGGGGCAAGTGATGGATGGCCTGACGGCTTACTGGTTGGCCGCTTGCGCGGCGTCGATGATGTCCTGACCGATGTCGTCGGCAAACTCGCCCCATACCGGCTTCATGGCGTCGACCCACTGCTGACGCTGGGCATCGTCGAGCGTAATGATCTCGCTCTGGCCGGAATCGAGGATGGCCTGCTTGGCCTCCATGTTCTTGGCTTCGGAGAGCTGGTTGCCGTAGACGATGGCCTCATCGAGCGCCGACTTGACCTCGCCACGCACATCATCCGGCAGGCCATTCCAGAAGCGCGCCGAGGACACCACCATGTAATCCAGCACGCCGTGGTTGGATTCAGTGATGTACGGCTGCACCTCGAAGAACTTCTGGGAGTAGATATTGGAGTAGGTGTTCTCCTGGCCGTCGATGGCCTTGGTCTGCAACAGGATGAAGACCTCGGAGAACGGCTTCTTCAGCGAGACGGCATCCACCGCGTCAAACTGGGCCTCGAGCACATCGGAGGTCATGATGCGGAATTTCTTGCCGTCGGCGTCCCCCGGTGTCTTGAGCGGCGACGATGCGGAAAGCTGCTTCATGCCGTTATGCAGATAACCGAGCCCCACCAGCCCCTTGGATTCCAGCGACGTCAGCAATGACTGGCCCGTCTCGCTGCTCTGGAAGCGCTCGACAGCGTCCATATCCTTGAACAGGAAGGGCAGATCGAAGACCTGCAGCTGATCGGTATATTTCTGGAACTTGGACAATGACGGTGCGGCCAGCTGCACATCGCCCAGCAGCATGGCTTCCAACACCTTGTCGTCCCCGTACAGCTGCGAACTGGGGTAGAGCTCGACTTCCACCTTGTCGCCCAGACGCTCCTCTACCAGTTGCTGGAACTTCTTGCCCATCTGGCCCTTGGGGGTATTTTCCGCCACCACATGGGAGAACTTGATGGTGATCGGGTCGGCCATGGCCGTCGTAGAGGCAAACAGGATGGCAGCACTCAGGGCGGTCAGGGCTGGCTTGATAAGGCGCATGGCGAATCCTCTTGAATTGCGGATATTGTGGGTCTTGTAGGGCATTCGATATCCCGTCTGCGTGGCTCCGACACGAAGCCACGCAGAGGCGCGGCGCGAGCAGGGATGGCCGAGACACTGCGAGCATTGCGCCACAGCCGCCAGATAGACGAGAAAATCCATACAATTCAATAAGTTGCAGAAAAACAAGTCGCGCACGATTCTCACAAGACTGAGCCGAATTCCGCCGGCGCTGGCAGTTTATGAGGGAGCTGTGCGGATTTCCGCCCATCAACGACAAGGCCCCTGTGCGGGAATCCGCACAGGGGCCTTGTCTATTACCATCGATCATTGTCGATCGAGCGTCTTCACCAGCTGCCACACCACCTGCCAGCACATTCTCAGGGACGGTGCTTGGTCATCAGCTCGCTGAGCTTGTGGCTGATGCGCTGATCGGTCGCCTGCTCTTCACGCGCCCTCTGCTGACGCGTCAGCTCATCGAGCTGCTGACGGGCATGGCGTGCTTCATCTTCCGTCACGGCACCCACCGACTGACCCGAGAGATCCACGCGCTGCGTGCCCGCCCGTACCGCCTTCAGATACCGCGGCAGATGGACATAACCCGCCAGCGCGCGCCGCACCAGCTTGTCATCCCAGGGCTCGTTTTCCAGCAGCTCGATATGGATGCCGATCTTCAGCGGCCGGGTATGGCCCTTGAAGAAGGTATCCGGATAGCGCTTGTACCACTGCTTGAGCAGCGCATGCGGAGAAGGCGCCGCCTCAGGCCGAGACGCCTGCTGCGCCTCGCCCAGCGTGACTTCGTTCTGCTGATGCGCTTCCTGCTCCTGCGGTACCTGAGCTTGCGGTGCCTGATCCTCGGACGAGTCGGCAGCCGCCGCTGTCTGCGCGTCAGCTGCCGGCTGACTCACGTTCAGGCGCTCTGAGGCCAGGCGTTCTGCCTGCGCCTCCTGCTGCGCTGCCAGACCCGACTCCGCATTCGTGGAGGGTTGCGGCGCAGAAGCCTGCTCAGCCAGTTCGCGCAATTGCGCATCTCGCGCCAGCAACGCCTCATTCACCGCGTTCAACTGCGCCTGCTGCTCCTGCAGTGTCTGGCGCGCCGCCGCGAGCTGCTCAGCGAGCTGCTCTCGCTCACCACGCTCTGCGGCCAGTGCACGCTCGGCGTCTGCCAGGGCACGCTGATGCGCATCGGCATCTGCCGTGGCTGCAGACGTTGCCTGCTGCTCAAGCTGGGCCAGCGCATCGCGCAGGCGGGCATTTTCCGACTCCAGGGCCGCACGGGCCTGGCGCTCTGTGTCACGCTGCTGTCGCTGTGTGTCGGCTTCATGTTCAAGCGCAGAATACAGCGCTTCGAGGCGATCCATCGTCAAGGCCTGAGCCTCCCTTGCACGCTATGGGCAGTTCCGTTTGGCACCAGTCTGTGTCAGTACCTGCTGACTGTAAAGGTCACGCCGGCCAGCCAGTGGCTCAGACGTCGCGGCGCTCGAAGCGCACGAAATCATAGGCCGGCAGGCCCTCACCGCTCTCCCCCGGGACGCGCTGCGCTTCCTGCCAGCTCGCATCCAGCGCCGGGAAATGGGCATCGCCCTCGATCTCGACCGCAACCTCGGTGAGATAGAGGCGCGTCGCCACCGGCAGCGCCTGGGCGTAGATCTGACCGCCACCGATCACCATGATCTCATCCACGCCTTCGATCATCGCGTGGTGGTCCGCCATGCTCAGCGCGGCGGCCAGGTCACTGCAGACCCGTACGCCATCGTGACTGAACTCGCTGTCACGCGTGACCACGATGTTGAGGCGGTTGGGCAACGGCCTGCCGATGGAGGCGAAGGTCTTGCGACCCATGATCACCGGCTTGCCCTGGGTGACATGCTTGAAGAACTTCAGGTCTTCCGGCAGATACCAAGGCAACTGGTTGTCGACGCCGATCACGCGGTTGACCGACATGGCGGCAATCATCGCGACGGGCACGACGGTGTCAGCCGCCGCTGTCAGTGGAGAGAATTCATTATCGCTCATACAGCCACCTGCGCCTTGATATGCGGATGGGATTCATAGCCTTCGATGGCAATGTCATCGAAGGTGAAATCGAACAGATCCGTAACTTCCGGATTCAACACCAGCTGCGGCAGCGCCAGCGGCTCACGCGTCAACTGCTCACGCGCCTGCTCGAGATGATTGCTGTAAAGGTGGGCATCGCCGAGGGTGTGGATGAACTCGCCCGGCTTGAGGCCACATACCTGTGCGACCATCTGGGTCAGCAGCGCATAGCTTGCGATGTTGAACGGCACGCCCAGGAAGATGTCCGCGCTGCGCTGATAGAGCTGGCAGGACAGGCGGCCATCGGCGACGTAGAACTGGAACAGCGCATGACAGGGCGGCAGCGCCATCTCGTCCACCAGCGCCGGGTTCCAGGCCGAGACCATCAGGCGGCGCGAATCCGGGTTGGTCTTGATCTGCTGGATCAGCTGGCTGATCTGGTCGACGGAACCGCCTTGCGGGTTCGGCCAGCTGCGCCACTGGTAACCGTATACCGGCCCGAGATCGCCATTCTCATCGGCCCACTCGTCCCAGATACGCACGCCGTTTTCCTTCAGGTAGGCGATGTTGGTATCGCCTTTCAGGAACCACAGCAGCTCGTGGATGATCGAGCGCAGGTGCAGCTTCTTGGTCGTGACCAGCGGAAAGCCTTCGGCCAGATCAAAGCGCATCTGGTGGCCGAAGACACTCAGGGTGCCGGTGCCGGTGCGATCGCCCTTTTGTGTGCCGTTTTCCAGCACATGGCGCATCAGATCTAGATAGGGTTGCATGGTGGCGAGTCCGTACGGCGTGTCAGAGGCTGGCGCAGCGAACGGGCCAGGTGGATCGCCCTGCGCGCGCCAGCCTCTCATGAATTCGAATCGTTCACTTGACGATATTTGACGCTGCCAGATACGCAAGAACGCGGCCCGATGGCCGCGTTCTTGCGTATCTGGCAGGGGGCCAGTTTACACCGAATGCCCCCTGTATTCACGCCTGCATTGCCTCTCAGGAGGCGCGAGGTGCAGGCGGCTGCGCCACTTCCTGACCGCGCGACCAGGCCATCAACAGCAGCCCGAACAGCACCATCGGCAGCGACAGCAGCTGGCCCATGGTCAGCCAGTCGAAGGCGATGAAGCCCAGCTGGGAGTCCGGCTGACGGAAGAATTCGGTGATGAACCGGAAGCAACCATAGCAGAGCAGAAACAGCCCGGAGATCAAGCCCTTCTGGCGCGGTTCACGCGAGACGAACCACAGGATGGCGAACAGCACGACGCCTTCCAGTGCAAACTGATAGAGCTGCGAGGGATGACGCGGCTCCGGCCCGTAGAGCGGGTAGACCATGCCCCAGGAGACATCGGTGATGCGCCCCGGCAGCTCCTGATTGATGAAGTTGCCCAGCCGTCCTGCACCGAGGCCGATCGGCACCATCGGCGCGATGAAATCGGTCAGCTGGAAGAAGGTCAGCTGATGGCGACGCGCGAACAACAGCATCGCGATCAACACGCCCAGCAGACCGCCATGGAAGCTCATGCCGCCATCCCAGACCTTGAAGATCCACACCGGGTCCGCCAGCAGCTTGTCGAAGCCATAGAAGAGCGCATACCCCAGGCGGCCACCCAGCACCACACCCAGGGCGCCGAAGAAGATCAGGTCGCCCACCGCGTCCTGACTGAGGCCGACACGTGCGCGACGTGCTCGCGCCAGCCCCCAGGCCGCCGCGAAACCGATCACGTACATCAACCCGTACCAGTGAATCTTGAAGGGCCCCAGCGCCAGCGCCACGGGGTCGATCTCAGGATATTGCAACATGTGAAAACCTTGAATGAGGAAGTCGGGCTCTATCAACGCACTGGGCGATGCAGGCATCGCCTCTCAGGCGGGCAGAGCATAACAGTCAAAGCATGAACACGACCTGCCTGAGGCAGCGTATTCCCGCTCACGCCAGCAGAAACCGCAGTCCGACGACGACCAGAATCAGCGCGAACAGGCGCTTTAACAGCAGAGCTGGCAAGGCATGTGCCAGCCGCGCCCCGAGGCGCGCAAACGGCACGGACACCAGCACGATGCCCAGCCACGCCACCCAATGGACATAGCCGATGGCGTGCTCCGGCAGATTTGGGGCATGCCAGCCAACCACGATGTTGGTCAGTGCGGCGGTCAGCGCAATGGGAAAGCCTGCCGCGGCGGCGGTCCCCACCGCCTCGGTCATGCGCGCCTGCCAGCTGGAGAGCATCGGCACCATCACCGTGCCGCCACCGATGCCGAACAGCGAGGAAATCACGCCGACGGTACTGCCACCCACGAACTGGCCGACCCGCCCGGGGGCCTGTGCCATCTGGCCCACCTTGAGATCCAGCCCGAGCTTGGCCGCCACCAGCAGCACGAAGACGCCGAAGGCCAGCTTTAGGGTCTCGCCGCTCAGTTCACTGGCCAGCACCACGCCCAGCCCGGTGCCGACCACCAGCCCCGGCAACAGCCGCTTGAGCCAATCGATGCGCACCGCACCGCGCTCATGATGTGCCCGCGCCGACGACAGCGAGGTCACCACGATGGTGGCCAGCGAGGTGCCGATCGCCAGGTGCATCAATACCTCCGGCGCGACGCCTTGCAGCACGAAGGCCGCGGCCAGCACCGGCACGATGACAAGTCCTCCACCTATCCCGAACAGCCCCGCGATCATGCCGGCGACCGCGCCCAACAAGGGATACCACCACCACATACCTGACTCCTTTCATGCTGCATTGCGGTGACTGTCTGCCGAGAGTGGCCCGGGCCTCTCAGCGCCATGACCGTCAGCCGTCTGTTGATAGCGGGCCTTCGCCGCTGCCGGACACACGTGGCGTCAGTGTCACGTCAGGCAGCCACATGCTGACCTTGTCGATCAGCGCCTGGGGACGGTAGGGCTTGCCCAGATAATCATCCAGCCCGGCGGCGAAGAAGCGTTCGCGATCAGCTTCACTGGCATTGGCGGTCAACGCGATGATGACACTGCGCCGCCCGCTGCCGGCGGCGGCTTCCTGCTCGCGCCAGCGCTGACTGACACTGACGCCGTCCATGCCGGGCATGAAGATATCCATGAACACCAGCGCGTAGAAATGTTGCCCACGTGCGGCCAGTGCCTCTTCGCCGCTGCTGGCGGTATCGACCAACAACCCCTGACGACCGAGCACCGTGCGCGCCAGCATCGCATTCACCGGCCCGTCATCCACTACCAGAATGCGGGTTTCGGTCGGCTTGCCCGGCCATGTCATCGGCAGCAGGATTTCCAGCGCCTGCTCGTCGTCCAGATTGACCTGGCGATAGCTGCCGCCCAGCTCGTCGATCAAGCGCCGCGCCATGACAAGGCTCGAGGGCGATTGATGACCGATATCGAGCCCGACATGCCCCCGCAGCTCGAGCCGCATACAGCAACAGCCAGCGCCCTCGTCCTCTGAGCCCTCGTCATCTGCCCCCTCTGCAGAGAACGCTGCATCGCGACAGGTCGGCAGCTCACAGCCTTGCTGCAGCTCAAGCCGCAGAGATTGATGACTGGCGCTTTCGTGGCGCACACAGCCTTCCGCAAGATGCTCGAACAGCTGTGCAAGCCGACGCACATCACCGCGCAATGCCTCCGGCATCGCCCCCAGCTGCCACTCGAAGGGGTAGCCGACGTCATGATGGCGCTGCTGCATATCCTCGAGCAGCGCCCCCAGCGTCTCGGTCGGCGAGAAGTCATTCTCTTCCAGCGGTGCCCGTACCACTTCCTCACGCTCGGTCAGGGCATCCAGCAGTTGCGCCACGCTGTCGAGGCGGCCCTGCAGCAGGCTGAGCTCGGCATCCTCGATATGACGCTCGCGCCTGAGCTGACCAAGCTTGCGCACCAAGCCTTGCAACGGCGGCGTCAGCTCGGCGTGCAGCATGTCCAGATAATCGCTCTTCAGGCGAGCCTCTTCCCGTGCACGGTCACGCGCGACCAGCAACTGCTGACTGGCCTGATCATGTTCGGACTCGTCGATCAGCACCCCGAGCACCTGGGCCGGGTCATTGTTGAAGCGACACAGCTCCAGGCGCATGCGCCGCATGCGCCCCTCGGCGTCATGCACCCGGAGTTCACGACTGCTGGGCACGCTGGGGTTGGGCTCCAGCATCAGCAAGCTGCCCACCGACCGCCCCAGCGACTCATGCAATACCAGCCCGAACAGCTTCTCGAAGGCCGGGTTGGCCATCGCCAACAGCCCATGGCGCATCACGAAGGCCGGCAGCGGCAAGGCATCCAGCTCATGGCCGCGACCACGACGCAGCAAGGCCACGGCTCCACGATGGCGACGCAGGATGTCATCCGCCGGATAGCTCTGCCGCCCCACCGGCGGGTACTCCTCCATCACCTCTCCGTTTTCAAGACGCTCGCTCTGGCGCGCCAGCCACTCCAATGGCTGCCCCAGGCGCTGGTCCATACGCCTGAGCCGCCATTGCAAGATGAGCATGACGACAGCGAACACCAGCAGCAGCGCGCCACCACTGCCCAGCAACAGGGTCAGCAGCGGCACCTGGCCGGGCACCTCGAGTCGCGTGCTGGACACCAGGCGCCAACCCGTGACCGGCAAGCTGTCCCACACCACCACCTGGGCGCCGTGCGGGTCATCCAGCGTGGCACCGCGCAGGCTGGTATCCATTGCGCGGGCGATATCCGCAGGCAGCTCCCGTGAATGGCCGTCGCCGACATTGCTGCTGGCCGCCCAGACGTTCAGGTGGTCATCGACCAGCCAGAAGGCATCCGAGTGGGCATGCCCCGGCAGCAGCAGGCGCGCCTCCATCTGCGGCAGCGCGAGATCCAGCCCGACACGCGCCTTCTGGCCATTGCCGAGCGAGACCTCTGCCAACGCCGTGATCTGCGGCAGACCGGCAGGCCCGGGGTGCGGCGGCAGCCAGACCACGCGCGCCGCACCATTGTCGGCATTCTCGGCAAGCTGACGCACGGTGTCCGGCAGCACTCCGGTGTAGGGCATGAAATCACTGCCCGGCGCGAAGGCGTCCAGCACGTTGAACCAGGGATAGAGCATGACCATGCTGTTATCGAGACTCACGAACAGGCGTGAGATCAGGGGGTCCGACGAGTAGAGGTCCGATAGCAGCCACTGCATATGCATCAGTCGCCGCCCGGCGTCACGATCCTTATCGCTCAACGATCCTTCGAATTCACCATAAAGTGCGGCTCCCCCGCGCGATACCGGCCTGAACAACTGGCCCTGCTCGGTGAGCGAGAACTGGTCCAGGCCATCGTCATAGGCGCTGCTCTCGTTGGCGCCGAAATCGAGATGGCGCCGTGCGTAGCGCGCCAGAATCTGCAGGCGACGCTGCTGGGTTTCCAGGCGCTCGCTGACCAGCGCCGTGGCCAACGCATGCTCCTGCCTGAGTTCCCCCAGCGCGCTATCGACGGCGGCATGCTGCGTGCTGTCCCAGACCACGGCGGCCCCGACCAGAAAGCACAACGCCACCGCCAGCTCCGCCAGCAGCAGCGGGCCAGCCGTCAGCCGAATCATGCGCGCCCAGACCTTCTCCAGGCTACTGGCGGAATTCTGGGCATTCGAAGCCGCCGCCGCGGGCGGTGGCTCGACAGAGGAAGCACGGCGCGAGAACATGATCTGAAAGCATCCTGTAGGTGAGGCGTCGGCAAGCCCGACCGCTTGCCAGCGCAAGCTGTCGAGACAAAGCAGCAGCATACGCAAGCCGCCGTCAGGCGTCATGCAGTGCCCGCGTGACAGAGGCGCTATTTTCTCCCGACCCCCTGATGGAGTGGCGATATGTGCCTGATGGCATTTGACTGGCAACCGGACTCGCCGCAGGGCGAATGCCTGCTACTGATCGGCAACCGGGATGAGTTTCACGCACGCGCCACCATCGGGCTCGGCGTGTGGCCGGATGGCCTGTTGTGCGGCGGACGCGACCTGGTGGCCGGCGGCGGCTGGCTGGTCATGCACCCCGCCGGCAGCCTCGCCACGCTGACCAATGTGCGACAGCTGGACCACCCTGCCCCGACGGCCAGCATCAGCCGTGGCCAGCTGGTCGCGGCAGCGGCGCGTCAGGCGCTGGGCCGATGCTCAGACTGGGGCCTTGAGGACTGGTTGCGCGCCCTGGTCGCGGGAGAGAGCGTGCCCGCGGCACTGGAGGGAGCAGACGCACAGAAGCTGTCTGCGCTGACACTTGAGGCCGTGGACTGGTGCAACCTGCTGGTCTGCGATGGCAAGGCGTTGTGGCGCCTGCATCATGGCCCAAAAGGGGCCGAGGTGAGCCGCCTCGGCGCGGGCATCCACAGCCTGAGCAATGGCCATCCCGAGAGCGACTGGCCCAAGCAACGACGTCTGAGTGGGCGCCTGGCAGCCCTCCTCGCCCCGTCAGCCCGTGCTGGTCAGACAACCGCACGAGCATTGAGCGACGACGCGCTGCTCGACCTGCTCAAGGATGACTGGCGGCCCGCGCCGACTCAGCTGCCGGCCACCGGGCTCACGCCCGAACGCGAAGCCCTGCTGTCCAGCCCGTTCATCGTCAGCGCCGAATATGGCACGCGGGCCTCGACCCTGGTGCGCTGGCAACGCCACCCGGCAAGGGACACGACTGATCCATCTGGTGTGGTACAGACCCTGACCCTGCTGGAGCGCCGCTTCAGCCCTGAGGGCCATACCATCGCCAGCCGCAGGGCCATGACATGTTCGATCGCCCCGGGAAGCGGCGAGAAAGGAGACATCGGCAGCTGGCGGCTCAGTTAGTCGTCTCGCCGGCTTTCTGCGCCACGGGCGCGTTGTCGCGCGGCGGCAACAGATGGGCCAGATCCCAGGCCTGCAGGCGGTGGAGCAACAGGTCATGAACCTCATCGGCGGTGGGCTGACACAGCACCTCGTCCACCAGTCCCTGCGCCGCACCCAGTGACACCCGCCGAATGGCCGCACGCACGCGCGGCAGACTCGGGGCATTCATCGACAGGCTGTCAAAGCCCATGCCCAGCAGCAGCAAGGCCCCGGCGGGGTCGCCCGCCAGCTCACCGCAGACGCTCACCGGCATCTTGAGCGCACGCGACTCTTCCGCCAGGCGCGCCAGGGCGCGCAACACCGCCGGATGGCAGGCATCGTAGAGACTCGCCACGCGCGGGTTGTTGCGATCCACCGCCAGCAGATACTGGGTGAGATCGTTGGAGCCCACGGAGAAGAAGTCGACCCGAGTGGCGAGCGCTTCCAGCTGGTAGAGCGCCGCCGGCACCTCGATCATCACGCCGAGACTCGGTCGCGAGACGTTGATGCCCTCTTCGGCCAGTTCGACCAGCGCCCGATTGACCAGCGCCAGCGCCGCATCGACTTCCTCTATTCCCGAGATCATCGGCAGCATGATGCGCAGATTGTCCAGCCCTTCCGCGCCACGTAGCATGGCACGCAGCTGCACCATCAGCACCTCGGGATGA
This sequence comes from bacterium Scap17, assembly GCA_013376735.1. Lineage (NCBI taxonomy): Bacteria > bacterium Scap17. The sequence continues at coordinate 3,122,502 of VINJ01000001.1, forward strand.
TCGAGTGTCACCCGGATGCCCCGCCAGCCCAGGAAGGGATTGGCCTCGTTGATCGGGAAATAGGGCAGGTCCTTGTCGCCGCCGATATCCAGCGTGCGCATGATGACCGGCAGCGGCGCGAAGCCCGTGAGCTGCTCACGATACAGACGCGCCTGCTCCTGCTCGCTGGGGAAGCGGTCACTCATCATGAACGGCACTTCGGTGCGGTAGAGCCCGACCCCGCCGACCCGCGACTTGAGCGAAGCGACGGAATCCAGCGCCAGGCCGGTATTCACCATCAGCGGCAGAACATGACCATCCGGGGTCACGCTTGGCAGATCCTGCTCCTGCTCCAGCAGAGCACTCAACGCCTGCTCCTCCTCGATCAACCGTGAATAGTAGGCGCCGAGCTCAAGCTCGGGACGCACTACCAGTCGACCACGGTGACCATCGAGAATGACCGGTGCACCGCCCAGTCGCGACAACGGAAGATCCACCATGCCCAGCACGGTGGGAATCCCCATCGCACGCGCCAGGATGGCGACATGCGAGGTGCTCGAGCCACTGACCGCGACCAATCCCTTGAGGCGCTCACGCGGCACCTCTCCCAAGGTCGCAGGACTGATCTCGTGGCCGATGAGGATGGTGTTTTCCGGGTATTCGATCGGACCGCTGTCACCCTCTTCCTGCAGGTGTGACAACACGCGGCGCCCGAGATCCCGTATGTCGGCCGCTCTTTCGCGCAGGTAGTCGTCATCGACACGCTCGAGATACTGCACATGACGACGGACGATATCAGCGAGTGCCGCCGGCGCCCACTGTCCTTCACGGATGCGCTTCTCGACTTCCTGCCCCAGCGCCGCGTCGCCCAGCATCTGCTGATAGACCTCGAACAGCGCATGTTCCTGGGTGGAGATACGACTGGCTAGACGCTCCGCCGCGACGCGAATCTCTTCGCGCACGGCGTTGATCGCCTCCTTGAGACGTGCGATCTCGAATTCGATATCAGTGGGGATCAGGTCGGGGACGGCGTCAAGGTCGGCGGGCGGAGACAGCACGAAGGCCTTGCCGATGGCGATGCCGGGCGAGCCGGCCACGCCGGAGAAGGTCGCCTGGCCACTGGTGCCGGCCAGCTTGCCCAGCGCCCCGGTGGCCAGCGCGTGAGCCAGTACCCCCGCCAGCTGCGCGCCGAGGGTGACAAGGAAGGCTTCCTCACCTTCATCGAAGCGGCGCTTCTCGTGTTGCTGGATGACCAGCACCCCGAGCACACGACGCTGATGAATGATGGGGACACCGAGGAAGCTGGAGAAGCGCTCCTCTCCGGTCTCCTCGAAATAACGGAAATGGGGGTGTGCGGGCGCATCCTCGAGATTGAGCGGCTCTTCTCTGAGCGCCACCATCCCGACCAGGCCCTCGCCACGTGCCAGACTGACCTGCCCCACCGACGACGAGCGCAGACCGATGGTATCCTTGAGCACGAAGCGATCGCTTTCCGGTGCCAGCAGATAGACGGAGCAGACGTCCGTCTTCATGGCCTTGCGTATGCGCAACACCATGGTCGCCAGTGCCGCGTCCAGGGAACGTGCGCCATTGACCTCCTGAACGATACGACGTAGCACCTCAAGCATGGAGTACCTCAAGCATGGTGTCTCTCGCGCATCGGAGACGTCGAAAAAGTGATTGCTGGACACGGGTGGCGTGAATCAGGCTCAGCCACCCGCGCCCATCAACGCCATCAGTCGGACGAATGACGCCCGTGCCCTTCAGAGCTGGCGCCACCGGCCTCGGGGTCAGTGGCACCTGTACCATCGAGCCCCTTGGCCGCCGCCGCATTGGCAGTGCCGACCGGTGAGCCACTGGCACCAGGCGTCCCGCAGGCACCTCGCGCCTCATGCAGCGAGGTCCCCTCGGCGAGCGTCTTGAGTCGCTCGGTGTCCACCAGACGCTGCAGCCGCGGCGCCAGTTCACGCAGCGCCCGCCGGTAGACCTCGCGCTTGAAGGCCACGACCTGCCCCAGTGGATACCAGTAGCTTACCCAACGCCAGCCATCGAATTCCGGCTTGGGTGTGGTATCCACGCTTACGCGGTTGTCCTGACAGCGAATCTGCAACAGGAACCACTTCTGCTTCTGACCGATGCAGATCGGTCGGGAGTGCGTTCTTACCATGCGTCTGGGTAACCGGTAGCGCAGCCATCCACGGGTGCAGGCCAGTATCTCGACGTCCTCAGCTTTCAGGCCGATCTCTTCTTCGAGTTCACGAAACAGCGCCTGTTGCGGTGTCTCGTTTGGCTTGATGCCCCCTTGCGGAAACTGCCACGCATTCTGTCCTACCCGGCGCGCCCAGAGCAGCTGGCCCTCACAGTTGGCAATGATGATGCCAACGTTGGGGCGAAAGCCGTCAGCGTCGATCACGGATGTCACCTTTGATTCGTTAATTGAAACCATTCTTCCACAAAGGCAGAAAGCGCTTCAATACGCGGTTTGGCGGTGTGAAAGCCCGAGCACCTCTGCAATAATCGCTGCCTTCACGCTATTGCAGTGCAACACGGCCGGGCGAGACTGCTCGTCGGCCACCGTACACCCGCGCAAACACTGGGCCGGCACCCTATCGTGCTCTGTTGTCCGTGTCTGTCGCCCAGCCGAGTGTGGCTGGGCAGAGCAAGGAGTTTTCCGTGAGTCTGGCCATCTTTGATCTCGACAATACCCTGATCGCCGGGGACAGTGATCACGCTTGGGGCGAATTTCTGGTCGAACAGGGCGCTGTCGACGCCAACGTCTATCGTGAAGCCAACGAGCGCTACTACCAGCTCTACCAGAGTGGCGAGCTGGACATTCACGAATACCTGGCCTTCTCACTCAAGCCGTTGTCCGAGAACAGTCCGGAGCAGCTGGCGGCCTGGCACCAGCAGTTCATGGCCGCCAAGATCGAGCCCATCATCCTGCCGCGGGCGGAAGAGCTGCTGGCACGTCACCGGGCACGCGGCGACACCCTGCTGATCATCACTGCCACCAATCGCTTCATCACCGCTCCCATCGCTGAGCGCCTCGGCGTCGATGAGCTGATCGCCATCGAGCCCGAGATCGTCAACGGCCGCTACACCGGGCGCGTCAGTGGCGTCCCCAGCTTCCAGGCCGGCAAGGTGACCCGCCTCGAAGCCTGGCTCGCCGAACGTGACCACACCCTGGATGGCAGCACCTTCTACAGCGACTCCATCAATGACCTACCGCTGCTGGAGCGTGTCGATACTGCCATCGCAGTGGACCCGGATAAGCAACTGCGCGCCGCCGCTGACGCGCGCGATTGGCGAATCATTTCACTGCGCGACTGATAACAGACTGATTTACATGGATTTTATCGATCCATAAGGTCGAGCAGCCTCAGCTATAAGGTTTTCATGTGGCTACAAGCATTCACCATAAAGTCGACCTTATTTGCTGAATCATTTCGCACAAGATGTGTCTATAATGTGTGTCCATCGAACCGTCGAGCCTGGTGCGGCAACTTTTGCCCCGTCACGGCAGGACGGCCTCCGGAATCCCGGTCGGGTCCGGGGGATGTCCCTCACCAACCTTGAGCGTGAGCAGCCATGTCCTCAACGACATACGATGTCCTGATTGTGGGTGGCGGCGTGTCCGGCACCGCCCTTCTCTATGAACTCGCCCGCTACACCGACCTCAAGTCGGTCGGCCTGGTGGAAAAGTACGACCACGTCGCGATCGTCAACTCGCACGGTCGCAACAACTCCCAGACCATTCACTGCGGCGACATCGAGACCAACTACACGGTCGAGAAGGCGCGTGTGACCAAGCGCACCGCGGGCATGGTGGTCAACTTCGCCACCAAGCTCAGCGAGAGTGAGCGCGATCACATCGTCTACAAGTATCCGAAGATGGTACTGGCGGTCGGTGCCAAGGAATGCCAGTTCCTGCGCAAGCGTTTCGACACCTTCAAGCAGCTGTTCCCCAATCTGAAGCTGCTCGAGCGTGATGACATCGCCGAGCTGGAGCCGAAGGTGGTGGAAGGTCGTCGTCCTGACGAGGAAATCGTCGCGCTGGGTTCCACCGACGAATATACCGCCGTCAACTACACCACCCTGTCGGAAGCCTTCGTCAGCGAAGGCGAGAAGGCAGCGGCCGAGAAAGGCATGAACTTCGACGTTCGCCTCTCGACCGCCGTGGAAGACATTCGCAAGGAAGGCGACGTCTACAAGGTCAAGACCGACAAGGGCGAGCTCAGCGCACGCTATGTCGTGGTCAGCGCCGGCGGTCACTCGCTGCTGTTCGCCCACAAGATGGGTTACGGCCTGGACAAGTCCTGCCTGCCGATGGCCGGCTCCTTCTACTTCACCCCGAAGGTGCTCAACGGCAAGGTCTACACCATCCAGAACGAGAACCTGCCGTTCGCCGCCGTCCACGGCGACCCGGACGTGCTGGTGGAAGGCAAGACCCGCTTCGGCCCGACCGCCCTGATGCTGCCGCTGCTGGAGCGCTACAACGGCAAGACCTTCTGGGAGTTCCTCAAGGTGCTGCGCATGGACCGCAACGTCGTCAAGGCCCTGTGGGACCTGATGAAGGTGCGCGACATCCGCAACTACATCTTCAAGAACTTCATGTTCGAGGTGCCGGTGCTGCGTGAGCGTCTGTTCCACGGCGACATCAAGAAGATCGTGCCGAGCCTGGACGTCAAGGACGTCAGCTTCGCCAAGGGCTTCGGTGGCGTTCGTCCGCAGTTGATCGACAAGAGCAAGCAGAAGCTCGTGATGGGCGAAGCCAAGATCAATCCGGGCACCGGCATCGTCTTCAACATGACGCCGTCACCGGGTGGCACCAGCTGCCTGGGCAACGCCGAGAAGGACATGTATCTCGCCCAGGAATTCCTTGGCTTCAACATCGACAAGGATGCCTTCGAGCGTGACCTGCTGACCGGCGAGATCGAATTGACCGAGATCGAGCGTCCGGAAGCCTCCTCACTGATGTAAGCCTCTTTCGAGACACACATCGACATGAGCATCGAAAAGCCCCGCCAGCGATTGCTGGCGGGGCTTTTTGATGGGCGACTGGCTTGATGGGCGACTGGTGGAATTCGGCCTCAGGACACCGATTGGCCCGACGGGGCCGTCCGGGCAATTGGCTCGTGTACCGCATGCAGACGCTGGATCAGCTGATCCTCCAGCGCGAAACGCTCGGTCAGCCCCTGCTGCAGGCGAGCCAGCCATTCCGGCAGTCGTGCGCGATAGTGCTGGCAGCGGGTAGGGCTGGAGAAATCCTCATCGAAGGACAGCACCAGCTCGGTGGAGGGCTCCAGGCGCTGCATCAGCTGCTCGCAGACCGCCAGTGCCGCGGTGTCCTCGAAGACACGACCTTCTTCCTTGAGCTGGGGATAGACCTCGAAATGCCCCGCCGAGATGTAGTCCATCAAAAGCTCGATGAAGCGATTGACGCGTGTCATCTCGAGCTGCTCGAGGTCATTGACACAGGCCTCGTGCAGATCCATGAAGCAGACCAGCATCTCGCGTCGCTGGTCCAGCCAGCGATCAACCAACTGATGAACGCCACGAAAGCGTTCCGCCGCAGTGGTGCATTCCTCCAGCATGGGCGCCTCCTCTGGCATGACCCGAACGATAGGGGCTGACCTCCGGTGCTCGCCCCGCTGCCAACCCACTATCCTCCATGCCGTGCGCGCTGCCAACCCCCCACCATGGTGGCAGGGGCAATGGCTTCAACGGCGGAAACTGCTCCACAACATTGCCAGCGGTACCAGCGCCAGCCCACAGAAGCCGATCAACGACCACTGCGGGATCGAAAGTCCCAGCCACTGTGCGCTGATCTGGGCGCACTCACCGGAGGCGTTGAGCACTTGGGTGATCACGTCCCATACCGGCAGCACTTCCAGCATGTAGTTGAGGCCCGGGCCACAGGCCGGCACCTGATCTGGCGGCAGAGACTGCAGCCAGACATGGCGCCCCGCCAGCACGACCGCACCGAGGCTGCCGGCCAGTGCGCCCAGCGCATAGATGCGCGTGCCGATGCGTCCAGGGCCATGCAAGGCCCCCAGCAGGAAGAAGACGCCGGCCACAGCCACCGCCACGCGCTGGAAGATGCACAGTGAACACGGCGCCAGATCGAAGGCGAACTGCAGCACGAAGGCCACGCCCAGCAGAAAGGCGCATCCCAGCGCTCCCAACAGACACCATTGACGCCCGCTCCAGCTCGCCAGGCTGGCAAGCCCACCCTTGCGCGCTACCGGCTGCTGCCCAGATTGTTTGTCCGCTTGTGTCATTTGCCGTCCTTGCCGGTCGAACTCCAGTGGAGTCATGGGTGAGAAATGACGCAGCCGCAAGGCCATCAAGGCCCTGCGACTGCATGGAGGCTTGCACCGCGTCGTGCCCCGCAGCCGCGCTCAGTCTGGCTGCACAGGCCACATACATCATCGGCGCCTCAAGCCTGAGGCGCCGATGATGCAGCGATAGCCGAATCCGTCACTATCAGCGACTGATACCTATCATGCCGTGTCGCGATGACCTGAACATGAATTGGCGTTGCGTCACGAGATCACGCCGGTTGCGTAGCATGGGCGGACGCGAAGTACTCGGCCATGAAGGTGTCGAAATCCTGATGATCCCCCTTCTCGATATCACCCTGTTGCTGCAGCGAGGTCTCGACCAGCTGATCGAGCAGATAGCCGCGCGCACGCTCCGTCGGTTCTGACTTGAACTGCTCGGCCTGGCCCTTGGCCAGCGCCAGCACTTCGTCGACGAAGTTGCTGCCGTTGTCGAGCATGCTGGTCAGCAGACGGCCAGACGGTGTGGTCTGCGCATCATCGAAGCGCGGTGCGAGTGCCGCCAGCGCATCACGGTGCGCGCTGCCAGTCTTGTCGCCACTGTCGAGCAGGCCCGCGACTTCTCCCAGCTCATCCATGATATTGGCTGCCAGATCGCGCAGGCGTCGCTCTTCACCATTGACGCTCAGGGTCAGCGCCGGGTCACGCCCGGCCTCGACCACGCGACGCTTGCTGTCGTCGAGCGTGGCGCATTCCTCGTCGTCGATCCACGGACTCTCGGTCAGCAGACACCAGATCAGGAAGGTATCGAGGAAGCGGATCTGCGTCTCGTCGATCCCGACCGGCAGGAAGGGATTGAGATCCAGACAGCGCACTTCGATGTATTCGACACCGCGCCCTTCCAGTGCCTGACTGGGCGTCTCGTTCTGCCGGGTGACACGCTTGGGACGGATGTCGGAGTAGTACTCGTTCTCGATCTGCAGGATGTTGCTGGAGAGCTGCGACCAGCTGCCGTCGGCCTGCTTGACGCCCAGCTTCTCGTAGTCCTTCCACGGCGTGACGATGGCGTGACGCAGCGTGCCGACGAAGTTGTCCAGCGAGTTGAAGCAGATCTTGAGCTGCGCCTGCACCTTGTTCTGATAGCCCAGGTCCGACATGCGCAGGCTGGTGGCGTAGGCCGAGACCAGGCTGCGGTCCGCCTGACGCTTGAGGCGATCATCATTGCCGCCGTCAAGGAAGCTCTCGTCGATGCCCGGTGAGGCACCGAACAGATAGAGCAGAATCCAGCTGTGACGACGGAAGTTGCGGATCAGCTCGAAATAGCGGCGCGAGCGGAAATCACGTGCATCTTCGCCCTCTGCCCCTTCCAGCCCCTGCAGCAGGGCCCAGAAATCATCCGGCAGCGAGAAGTTGTAATGGATACCGGCGATCGACTGCATGATGCGCCCGTAACGTACATCCAGCCCCTTGCGGTAGACATGCTTCATGGTACCGCTGTTGGAGGTGCCGAAATCCGCGATCGGCACGCTGTCGTTGCCATGCAGGCGCGGCGGCATGCTGGCCGGCCAGATCAGTTCATCGCCCAGATTGCGATAGCTGAAGCGATGCAGGTCAGCCAGAAACTCCAGCGACTCCTTGGGACGAGTGGACACCGGAGTGATGTACTCGAGCAGAGACTCGGAATAGTCCGTGGTGATGTACGGGTGGGTCAGCTTCGACCCCAGGGAACGCGGATGCGGCGTCTGGCTGATCTCACCGCCAGCGGTAACCCGCAGGCCTTCCTTCTCGATACCACGGCGCAGGCGCCCGAAGAGCCCCTGACGGGCCTGGGGCGTGAGTCGCGCGATAGCGGACGCGAGTTGCTCGGACAAGGTATTAACCCTTTCGCATGGGGAGAAGCCCAGCCTCTCCGGTCGAATTGGATGACCATGGCCCGCGTGCTGCACCGGATGCCATGCAAGACGCGAACGGCAGGCACCGTTCGCGTCAGGTCAGTATGCCCACATTATGGGCGCGTAAAAAATGCTTTCAAGGCTTATGATTTTGACTTGCGCGCATTGAGCAATGCCGCGGCCATCGCATTGTTGGCCGGTGCCGCGCCGCCGTTCGCGCCAGAATTGCTGCCGCGGCCGCCACGCTCCTGACGGCCCCCGCTGCCTTGCGAGCGGCCACCACGACCACCCTCTGCACCGCGTCGCGCCTCGCCTCCCGCGCCTTTCTCTCCGGGAGTATCGCTCATGCGCATGCTCAGCGCGATGCGCGCACGCGGGATATCGACCTCCATCACCTTGACGCTGACGATATCACCCGCCTTGACCACTTCACGCGGGTCGGAAACATACTTTTGCGACAGGGCAGAGATATGCACCAGGCCATCCTGATGGACACCGATGTCCACGAAGGCCCCGAAGTGCGTCACGTTGGTGACGACACCCTCGAGCTTCATGCCCGGCTCGAGGTCCTTGAGGGTCTCGACACCTTCCTTGAATTCGGCGAAGCGGAATTCGGGGCGCGGATCACGCCCCGGCTTGTCCAGTTCACGCAGGATGTCGGTCACCGTCGGCAGGCCGAAATGCTCATCGGTGAATTCGGCCGGCTTGACGGTACGCAGGAAGGCGCTGTCACCCAGCAGACTCGGCAGTTCTCGCCCGTGCGCCTTGGCGATGCGCTCGACCAGCGGATAGGCCTCCGGGTGGACGGCGCTGGCATCCAGTGGGTTCTTGCCAGAGGCGATGCGCAAAAAGCCGGCACACTGCTCGAAGGTGCGCGGGCCCAGCCGGCTGACCTTGAGCAATTCCTGGCGCGAGGCGAAACGGCCATTGGCGTCCCGGTGCGCGACGATATTCTCGGCAAGCGTGGTGTTGAGACCCGCGACACGCGACAGCAGCGCGCTGGAGGCCATGTTGAGATCGACGCCGACACCGTTGACGCAATCCTCGACGACGGCCTCCAGGCTGCGCCCCAACTGCACCTGACTGACATCGTGCTGGTACTGGCCCACGCCGATGGACTTGGGCTCGATCTTGACCAGCTCGCCCAGCGGGTCCTGCAGGCGGCGGGCGATGGAGACCGCGCCGCGGATGGTCACGTCCAGATCCGGAAATTCGCGCGCCGCATATTCCGAGGCCGAGTAGATGGACGCGCCGGCCTCGTTGACCATCACTTTCTGCAGACGACGGCCGGACAGGCGCGTCAGCACGTCGGCGGCCAGCTTGTCAGTCTCGCGTGAGGCGGTGCCATTGCCGATGGCGATCAGCTCGACATCATGCCGTTCGATCAGCTTGACCAGCTCGGCCACCGAGGCGTCCCAGCGATTGTGCGGTGCATGCGGATAGAGGGTGGCCTGATCGACATACTTGCCGGTGGCATCCACTACCGCGACCTTGACGCCGGTGCGTAGCCCCGGGTCCAGCCCCAGTGTGGCCTTGGGGCCCGCCGGCGCTGCCAGCAGCAGGTCCTTCAGGTTGTCGGCGAAGACCTGGATGGCCTCCTGCTCGGCGCGCTCGCGCAGGCGCCCGATCAGTTCGCTTTCCAGATGGGTGTAGAGCTTGACGCGCCAGGTCCAGCGCACCACTTCCTTCAACCAGCGGTCCGCGGCGCGCCCCTGATCGTCTATGGAGAAATGCGCCGCGATGGCGCCTTCCATCGGGTGACGCGGCAGGTCGTCCTCGCCTTCCAGCTTGAGCGCGAGGCTCAGCACGCCTTCGTTGCGACCCCGCAGCATGGCCAGCGCACGGTGCGAGGGCGCCTTGTGCAGCGGTTCGTCATGCTCGAAGTAATCGGAGAACTTGGCGCCCTCCTGCTCCTTGCCCTTCATGACGCGCGCGCTGAGGATGCCGTCGTCCCACAGACGTTGACGCAGGCGACCGACCAGCGCGGCATCCTCCGCGAAGCGCTCCATCAGAATCTGCTTGGCGCCATCCAGCGCCGCCTTGGTATCGGCCACGTCCTTGTCGGCAGCGACGAAGCCAGCCGCCTGAGCCTCCGGCTCCAGCGTCGGGTCATTGAGCAGCGCATCGGCCAGAGGCTCAAGCCCCGCTTCACGGGCGATCTGGGCCTTGGTACGGCGCTTCTTGCGATACGGCAGGTAGAGATCTTCCAGACGCTGCTTGCTGTCGGCGGCCAGCACATCGCGCTCAAGCGTGGCGCTCAGCTTGTTCTGCTCGGCGATCGACTCGAGCACGACCTGACGCCGCTCCTCCAGCTCACGCAGATAGCGCAGGCGCTCTTCGAGCTGACGCATCTGGGTGTCATCAAGCCCGCCGGTGGCTTCCTTGCGGTAGCGCGAGATGAACGGCACGGTCGCGCCGCCATCCAGCAGCTCGACGGTGGCAGTGATCTGTTCTTCGCGCACCCCAAGCTCACCGGCCAGCGCCTGTTGAATGCGGCGAGTGGTGTCAGCGGGCGACAGCGTCGGTGCAGGACGGGAGGTGGTAGCGTCAGTTGCAGTAGCGTCCATGAAACGTCAGTCCCTTACAGCAGAATTCATGCGGCAATATACAGACGGCCCGGTCGTGGAGTTGACCGGGCCGTCTGTATCACGATGTCGTCACGTTACCACAAAGCGGCAAGATTGCTTTAGCCGCTCAATGCGCCAACCGGGATGCCTCCCAAGCGCCTCACGCGGGCACGAAGCGCAGCGCGACACCGTTGTTGCACCAGCGCAGGCCGGTGGGTTCGGGACCATCCTCGAAGACATGCCCCTGGTGCCCGCCACAGCGCGCACAGTGATATTCGGTGCGCGGCCAGATGAGCCCGTAGTCGGTCTTGGTCAGAAGGCGGCCTTCGATATGATCGAAGAAGCTGGGCCAGCCGGTGCCGGACTCGAACTTGGTGGCAGAAGAGAACAGCGCCAGATCACAACCGGCACAGCGATACTCGCCCTCGCGATGCTCCCTGTTGAGCTCGCTGGAGCCCGCACGCTCGGTGCCCTCCTCGCGCAGTACGCGATACTGCTCCGGGCTCAGGCGGGCACGCCATTCATCTTCCTCCAGGGTCAGCGGCGTGATGTCCGCGCCACGCTCGAGTTCCAACTGCGGACGTGCGGCAGACAGCCTGGGCAGGGCCAACATCGCTCCCGCCCCCAGCACCAGCCCCATGAATTGGCGTCGTTGCATGACGTGTCTCCTTATGACAATGAATGGCAATACTGACCTCTACGCGCAGCAACCTGCGTTGGATGCATTCGCCGCAAGAGAAAGCCCCCACGATGCTGTCATCGCGGGGGCTTCAGTCTCATCGGCTGACACAAGCCATGGGGTCAGATGCGCAGACCACCATCACATTCAATCACTCGCCCGGTGAAGTAGTCATTGTCGAAGATGAAGGCCACGCTGCTGGCGATATCTTCCGGGCGACCCAGATCGCGCATCGGGATGCCACTCTTGATCTTGTCGAGCATCTCCGGCTTCATGCCGGCAGTCATCTCGGTGGCGATGAAGCCCGGTGCCACGGCACCGACGCGAATCCTGTAGCGTGCCAGCTCCTTGGCCCAGGTCACGCTCAGCGCCGCGACACCGGACTTGGCGGCGGTGTAGTTGCTCTGCCCCATGTTGCCGGCGCGCGAGATGCTGGAGATATTGACGATCACGCCCGGCTGGCCGGCTTCGATCATCTGACTGGCCGCTTCACGGGTGCACAGGAAGACACCGGTCAGATTGACATCGATGACCTGCTGCCAGCTGGACAGCGACATGGTCTTTTCCACCACGCCATCGCGTGCCTTGATCAGCAGGCCGTCACGGGTGATGCCGGCATTGTTGACCAGACCGCTCACCGGCCCCAATGCGCCCTTGATGGCCGAGAAGGCCGCGGTGACGGAGTCTTCTTCCGCGACATTGGTCACGAAGCCCTGCGCCTTGATGCCTGCAGCTTCCAGACTCGCGACGGCGTCATCCAGGCCGTCCTGTTCGATGTCCAGCAGCGCCAGCACCGCTCCCTTCTCGCCCAGATAGCGCGCCATGGCCAACCCCAGCCCTCGAGCGCCGCCCGTAATCGCGATGACCTTGTCGTCAAGTTTCATGTCCCGTCTCCCAGGTTGTCTGCCGGCAGTCAGTAACTGCTACCGGATGCGAGGCCCGCATGCCGTACGGGCGTCACTATCTATGTGTCGAGTGTCCCGCACCGCGCCCTTCAGTGTTCAGCGTCATCGTGACAGAGAATGCCTCTGGGTGACGCCCGCTGCCAGTTCGCGGTAAATTTTCATGATGCAGTGCAACAGATCGCGGCGTGTCCTGCCTCAACGCAGGCGAGATCCGCCAACGCTAGGCAATGACAGCGTCAACGCACACTATCAACAGCGTGCGCGTAATCAGGGGATACTGATGAGTGAGCCTGGGCCCGCCCCCTGCGGCCGCCGTGGGCTCTGCCTGCCGGCGCTCCCGATCCAGCCCCTTCTATTGTGCACTGCAACATGCAACATCGTTCAGCATGGCACCGCTACCCCTGCAGCGCCAGCCATCCACGCCACCGACCATCAACCGCTCACCAGCGGATCATGGGCCGTTCAAAGGGCCCGATTCGACTGTTCCCCGTCCGGCGGCTGGTTTACCCTTGACGCATTGGCGCAACCTGCCATTTACCTGCTTCGGGAGAGACGATGCCCATACTGTTAGTGATTACCCTGTTCGGGTTATTGGATTTCGTGGTGTTGTTCAGCCTCGGCAGCCAGATCGGCCTGCTGCCGACCCTGGCGCTGGTGCTGATCACCGGCGCCGTCGGCCTCCATCTGATTCGCCGCGAAGGTCGCGCGACACTGATGCGCGCCCAGGAACGCCTGCAACGCGGCGAGATGCCTTCCGGCGAGCTGATGGAAGGCGCGGCGCTCATCTTCGGCGGCGCCCTGTTGATGGCGCCGGGCTTTCTGTCTGACGCCTTCGGCCTGCTGTGCCTGCTCCCCGCCTCGCGGGGACTGTTGACGCGCGGTCTGAGCGGCAATGGCGCGATCGCGCGCTTTTTCAAGGGGCGCTTCTCGGCTGCGGGGAGCTCGCGCAGCACCCGCACGGGTGACTGGGAAGCCGATGCCCGTGCTGACAGCGCCTCACGCAGCGGTGGCGATCAGCAGCACACAAGCAGCAACCACGCTGGACAGCAAGGCAGCAGCCAGCAGACCGGCGAGCCGCTGGAAGGTGATTACATCAGCCGTGACGAGCCGCGCCTCTAACGTCTTCCCACGCACAAGCATCACGCGCAAGCGTCTGCCTGAGAATCATGTTTGAAAGTCATGTTTGAGAGGCAGGTTAGAGAGCCATGGGCCCGGTACTGGAAGTCAGTGCCGGGCCCTTTTGATTTGTGATACCGCGCCTCACAGGCCCCATCATGCTTTCCTGTCCTCTTCTGTTCCGTAATGACCTACCCTGCCCTGCCCCTGTGCCTCACTGGTCAGATTCGCGCTCCGTGAGCTACCCATCTGAACCTTGCATCTTGCAATGACGCTCACCCTGGTCGAAAACCACCCTCTGGCGTCTTGTACCAATGGACACCGTCTGAGGGCTGCCAGCTATATGCCAACGGTGAATGGCTCGGATACACTCAAGCCGTTGATTCATCTAGTGGAACCTTGCGGAAGACAGGCGACATCCAGAGTGGGTAGCTTTCATGCGACGCACAAGATGCGCCGATTTGAAATTTTTTTATGATCGCCTACTTGAAAGCTGTCCTCCCGCCACCATAAATGCGGTGCAATGGATAACGGCCCCGCCCCCGGCGGCGGGGCCCAACACTCGCTAGGCAACCCCATTGAACGCCAGACTCACCGACAGAGAACGGGAGCTGGCGGGATTTACCATCAGGAGAACGTGAGCAATGAACATTCGTCCCTTGCACGATCGCGTCGTGGTTCGTCGCGTGGAAGAAGAACAGAAAACTGCAGGTGGCATCGTTCTGCCCGGCAGCGCCCAGGAAAAGCCGACCCGTGGCGAGATTCTCGCTGCCGGTAACGGTCGCATCCTCGAGAACGGTGAAGTTCGCCCGCTGGACGTGAAAGTCGGCGATACCGTGATCTTCAAGGATGGCTACGGCGTCGAGAAGCAGAAAATCGACGGCGAAGAGGTGCTGATCATGAGCGAGAGCGACATCCTCGCCGTGGTGGAAGGCTGAGTTTCAGCTTTTTCGGGTTCCAACGCTTCGACTTACTGATTAAAGGTAGAGATAAACATGGCTGCAAAAGACGTTCGTTTCTCCGATGATGCACGCAAGCGCATGGCGCGTGGTGTCAATGTCCTGGCCGACGCGGTCAAGACTACCCTCGGCCCGAAAGGCCGTAACGTGGTACTGGAAAAATCCTTCGGCGCTCCGACCGTCACCAAGGACGGCGTTTCCGTCGCCAAGGAAATCGAACTGAAGGACCGCTTCGAGAACATGGGCGCCCAGATGGTCAAGGAAGTCGCTTCCAAGACGTCTGACGTGGCTGGCGACGGCACCACCACCGCCACCGTGCTGGCTCAGTCCATCGTCAACGAAGGCCTGAAGGGCGTGACCGCGGGCATGAACCCGATGGACCTGAAGCGCGGTATCGACAAGGCCGTCATCGAAGCCGTCAAGGCCGTGCGTGAGCTGTCCGTGCCGTGCACCGACACCAAGGCCATCGCTCAGGTCGGCACCATCTCCGCCAATGGCGACTCTCGCATCGGCGAGATCATCGCGGAAGCGATGGAGAAGGTCGGCAAGGAAGGCGTCATCACCGTCGATGAAGGTCGTGGCTTCGAAGACGAGCTGGAAGTGGTCGAAGGCATGCAGTTCGATCGCGGCTACCTGTCTCCGTACTTCGTCACCAACCAGGACACCATGGCGGTCGAACTCGAAGACCCGTACATCCTGCTGGTCGACAAGAAGATCTCCAACATCCGCGAACTGCTGCCGGTGCTGGAAGGCGTTGCCAAGTCCGGCAAGCCGCTGGCGATCATCGCCGAAGACATCGAAGGCGAAGCGCTGGCGACTCTGGTCGTCAACACCATGCGCGGTATCGTCAAGGTCGCTGCCGTCAAGGCACCGGGCTTCGGTGACCGTCGCAAGGCCATGCTGCAGGACATCGCCATCCTGACCGGTGGCACCGTGATTTCCGAAGAAGTCGGCCTCAACCTCGAACAGGCCAACCTGGACCACCTGGGCACCGCCAAGCGCGTGACCATGTCCAAGGAAAACACCACCATCATCGATGGCGCCGGCAACGAAGGCGATATCGAAGCACGCGTTGCCCAGATTCGCGCTCAGATCGAGGAAACCTCCTCTGATTACGACCGCGAGAAGCTGCAGGAACGTGTCGCCAAGCTGGCCGGCGGCGTTGCCGTCATCCGCGTCGGTGCTGCCACCGAAGTCGAGATGAAAGAGAAGAAGGCTCGCGTCGAAGACGCCCTGCACTCCACTCGTGCAGCCGTCGAGGAAGGCGTCGTGCCTGGTGGTGGTACTGCCCTGGTTCGCGTGCTGGGCCAGCTGGCCGACCTGAAAGGCGACAACGAAGATCAGACTCACGGTATCGCCATCGCACTGCGTGCCATGGAAGCGCCGCTGCGTCAGATCGTCACCAACGCCGGTGAAGAAGCCTCTGTCGTGCTCAACAACGTCAAGGCTGGCGAAGGCAACTACGGTTACAACGCCTCTACCGGCATCTATGGCGACATGTTCGAGATGGGCGTGCTGGACCCGGCCAAGGTGACCCGCTCTGCACTGCAGTCTGCGGCCTCCATCGGCGGCCTGATGATCACCACCGAATGCATGATCGCTGAAGATCCGGAAGACAAGGAAGCTGCCGGCGGCGGCGACATGGGTGGTATGGGCGGCATGGGTGGCATGGGCGGCATGATGTAAGCCAGCCTCATCCACGACACACCCGTCGTGACCCGAACCGCTCCTGCGCAAGCAGGGGCGGTTTTTTCATGCCTGTCATTCAGCGAGCGCCGCGAGCTCCACATGGTGTGCACCGCGAGCCCCATACAGTGAACGCCGTGACTCTCATATGGCAAGCACCACGCCTCTCGGCACCTGACGCCTCCCGCTCACCACGCTACACTAGGCGCCACTTTTTGCCGCGACCCGAGACATTGCGCCTGGTGATGACAGTGAATCGAGGCTGACGTTGTATTGCGGCTGAAATGCCTACGGTCACGACCGACGACGCTACCACTCAGGCCGCGCGCCTCGCTTGCCCAGGATCTTCACATGACTGACACCCCCGCCGCTTCTCCGACCACTAGTGCCCTCGACAATGTGCGTGTCGTGCTGGTGCAGACCTTCCACCCCGGCAATATCGGCGCCACCGCTCGCGCCATCCTGACCATGGGCATCAAGGACCTGGTGCTGGTCAATCCGCGCTGCTTCCCCGATGAGGAAGCGACGCGCATGGCCAGCGGCGCCGCGGAGCTGCTGGAAAATGCACACGTAGTCGAGCGCCTGGAAGACGCCGTCAATGACTGCCAGCTGGTCATCGGGGCCAGCGCTCGCCTGCGCAGCGTCCCACTGCCCCACTTCGATGAGCCACGCGAGATGGCGGCCCACGCCATGGATATCGCGCGCGATGGCAAGGTGGCGCTGGTATTCGGCCGCGAACGCTTCGGACTGACCAACGAGGAGATCGCCTGCTGCACCCATCAGGTGTCGATCCCCACCAACCCGGACTACGGCATCCTCAACGTCTCACAGGCCGCCCAGGTGCTGGCGCACGAGTGCCGCAGTGCATGGCGCCTGACACTCGACAAGCCTCAGGAGGCGCCTGTCGCGCGCCGTGAGGACGACCAGTTGCCGACCCGCGAACAGCTCGGCTACTTCCATGAGCATCTTGGTCGCGCCCTGCAGGGCTCCGGCTTCCTCAACCAGCCCCACTCCCAGACAGAAGAGCGGCTGCGCGCCCTGTTCGCGCGTGCCGAGCCGACACGCCGCGAGCTCTCCATCCTGCGCGGCATGCTGTCCAATCTTGAGCGCCAGACGGCAGCGGCCAACGCTGGCACAGCCAGCGAGCAGAGCGATCACGAGGCGACCTGAGTCATGCACGGCCCTCCCGTCATGTACTGAGGCTCGGACTGTTGCGACTTGGCTCTTGCCACTCGGCTCTCGCCACTTCGCTACCGCCTGTCAGCGCATCGTCATCCCCCTGACATGGATCAAGGTGCACTCTAGACCTTCCGCTATGCTTGACAAGCAGGACAACAGGTACCGAGTGACACACTGTCCCATGCAGCAACTGCAGCTCCGCCGTGATATCTCGAGCGAGGGCTGCAGGTATCAGGCAAAGGCTCCCATATGATCTCAAGATCCGACCCGGGACCTGGCATGCACGATGAGAATCGTGAGCGGATCGCGAACTGACTCAAGCGCAGACAGCAGCACCGCCACGTCGCGAGAAGTCTTCAAGACAAGAAGAGCCGACCCTGACCCCATCCACGACCATGGACTCACGGAGCGCCTTTACATGACTCAGACAGCCGCACGACAGCCTCTGACCCCGGACACGACACAGCTGGCCAGTGACCTCCACCAGCTTGAAGCTCGTCTGCTCAAGACCGATCCGAAGCAGAAACCGGAACTCTATCGCAGCCTGTACTGCACGATCTCGCTGCGTCAGATGCAACTGCTGGCCAAGGTCAGCCAGCCTGGCGCCTCGCAGACGCATTGAACGCCACCAGATGAGGTGCTCGGCAGGTGGCGACGGACATTGACCGGCAACGATCAGCAATCGCCAGAACCAGCAACAACGATCAGGCATGAAAAAACCGCCACCCCGAAGGGTGGCGGTTTTTTTCGTTCCCGCATATGACATGCGCCTCATGCAGGATACCGATTCGGAGACGCCGAGATGACAACCAGAGGCATGTCACCTCAGCGTGGATCCGGACACCCCACCTCACGAGGAGGCGGAGTGTCTCGGGATCACTCCTGACCCAGCTGCTGCTTGATCAGATCACCGATGGTAGTCGGGCCGTTGCTCTCGACTTCCTGGGTGCGCGGCTTGGCAGCCTGGCCACGCGGAGCTTCAACCTGGTCCTTGGACTTGACGGACAGGTTGATCAGGCGGCTCTTGCGATCCACACCGACGATCTTGGCTTCGACAGCATCGCCGACGCTCAGGACGTTGCGTGCGTCTTCGACACGGTCAGCGCTGATTTCAGAAGCCTTCAGGATAGCAATGACGTCAGTTGCCAGCTCTACCTGAACTTCCTTGGCATCGATGTCGACAACGCGACCGGACACGACAGCGCCCTTGTCGTTGACGGCCAGGTACTCGGAGACCGGATCGCTCTCGAGCTGCTTGATGCCCAGAGAGATGCGCTCACGTTCCGGATCGATGGACAGGATGACCGCTTCAGCTTCTTCGCCCTTCTTGTAACGACGCACGGCTTCTTCGCCAGCTTCGTTCCAGGAAATGTCGGAGAGGTGAACCAGGCCGTCGATGCCGCCTTCCAGACCGATGAAGATACCGAAGTCAGTGATTGACTTGATGGTACCGGAGACGCGGTCACCCTTGTTGTGCTTGCCGCTGAAGTCTTCCCACGGGTTGGTGGTGCACTGCTTGATACCCAGGGAGATACGACGACGCTCTTCGTCGATGTCCAGAATCATCACTTCCACGTCATCGCCGACATTGACGACCTTGGACGGGTGGATGTTCTTGTTGGTCCAGTCCATTTCGGACACGTGGACCAGACCTTCGACGCCCTCTTCCAGCTCGGCGAAGCAGCCGTAGTCGGTGAGGTTGGTGACGCGTGCGTTGATCTTGGCGCCTTCCGGGTAGCGAGCCTTGATGTTGACCCACGGATCTTCGCCCAGCTGCTTGAGACCCAGAGACACACGGTTGCGCTCGCGGTCGAACTTCAGCACCTTGACATTGATCTCGTCGCCGACAGCAACGATCTCGGATGGATGCTTGATACGCTTCCATGCCATGTCGGTGATGTGCAGCAGGCCGTCAACGCCGCCGAGGTCGACGAAGGCGCCGTAGTCGGTCAGGTTCTTGACGATACCCTGAATCTGCTGACCTTCCTGCAGAGTGGCCAGGAGGGCTTCACGCTCAGCGCTGTTCTCGGCTTCGAGGACGGCACGACGAGACACGACAACGTTGTTGCGCTTGGCGTCGAGCTTGATGACCTTGAAGTCCAGTTCCTTGTTCTCGAGGTGGGCGGTGTCGCGCACAGGGCGGACATCGACCAGAGAACCCGGCAGGAAGGCACGGATGGTGTTGATGTCGACGGTAAAGCCACCTTTGACCTTGCCGTTGATCACGCCCTTGACGATCTCGTCCTTCTCGAAGGCAGCTTCCAGCTCTTTCCACGCTTCAGCACGCTTGGCCTTCTCGCGGGACAGGCGGGTCTCACCGAAGCCATCTTCCACGGCTTCCAGTGCAACCATGACTTCGTCGCCGACGCTGATGGACAGCTGGCCACTTTCGTCACGGAACTGTTCAGACGGAATCTGACCTTCAGACTTCAGACCGGCATTGACAGTGATCCAGTCGCCATCGATATCCACGATGGTAGCGGACACGATTGCGCCCGGCTCCATGTTGATGTCCTGGAGTGACTGTTCAAATAAATCAGCAAAGCTCTCGCTCATGGTATTCCTACATGATCAACGTTTGGGGCGGCTTGCACCGCAGTCTCCGTACCACCAGCAAGCACGGGCCATATCTACATATCCCCGGGGGCGTTGACGCTGGTTCGAGATACACCGGCTTTCCGCTTGCCGCCGATGCACCCCATGACACCTGGCCGGGGGGTTGATGACACCTCGGTGCCATCTGGGTTCTGCATGTCCTGCACACTCGCTCGCGAAGCGAGCGAAACCCGCTGCTGCCCGACCCGGAGGCCGCATTGCAACAGCAGGCATTCAATCCGTTGTTCTGACGACTTACAGGCTGAGACTCGAGTCTCAGCGCGCTGCTACCAGGCCGTATTCGACCAGCAGCTGCTGGATGCGTTCGATCACCTGGTCGATGTCGAGATCTGTCGTATCGAGAATCACGCCGTCGTCTGCAGGCTTGAGCGGGGCGACTGCCCGGCCCATGTCACGCGCATCGCGCGCCTGTATTTCTGTCAAAAGGCTCGAAATATTAGCATCGACACCCGCTTCCTGCAACTGGGCATGACGACGACGCGCACGTTCCTCGGCGCTCGCCGTCAGGAAGATCTTGAGCGGCGCAGCGGTGAAGACCACCGTGCCCATGTCGCGACCATCGGCCACCAGGCCCGGCGCACGCGCAAAGGCACGCTGGCGCGCCAGCAGTGCAGTCCGCACGCGCGGCTGGGCCGCGATGATGGAAGCATTGTTGCCGACCGACTCGAGACGGATGTCACGGGTGACATCCTCGCCTTCCAGAATCACGCTGGTGGCGTCGCCTTCGGCATCGAACTGCACATCGAGGTACTCGGCGATGGTCGCCACGGCGTCCTCGTCTTCCAGCGCTACGCCATGACGCTCGGCGGCCAGTGCCGTCAGGCGATACAGCGCACCGGAATCCAGCAGATGCCAGCCAAGGCTCGCCGCGACCAGACGACTGATGGTGCCCTTGCCTGCCCCGCCGGGGCCATCAAGGGTCAACACCGGCGCGTCGCAGATCTGGCTGTGATGAGGTGTCGCTTCCCCGCTCATGAAGCCTCCTGGCCGGGTGCCACGGCACCAAGGTTCTCGACCTGCATGCCGACTTCAGCGGCCAGCGCCACGAAGTTCGGGAAGGAGGTCGCGACATTGGCGCAGTCGTCGATCAGGATCTCGCCCTGGGCGCGCAGCGCCGCGACACTGAAGGCCATCGCGATGCGGTGATCGCCGTGGCTGTCGACCAGGCCGCCGCCGTAGGCGCCACCACGGATGTCGATACCGTCCGCGACCACTTCGTGCTCGACGCCGATCTGCGCCAGGCCATCTGCCATCACCTGGATGCGGTCGGATTCCTTGACGCGCAGTTCCTCGGCGCCACGTAGGCGGGTCATGCCCTCGGCGTTGGCGGCGGCGATGAACAGTGCCGGGAATTCGTCGATGGCCAGCGGCACCTGGTCTTCCGGAATGTCGATGCCCTTGAGCGGCGCATAACGGATGTGCAGGTCTGCCACCGGCTCGCCGCCGACTTCGCGCTCATTGGTGACGCTCAGGTCGGCCCCCATCGCCTTGAGGATGTTGATCACACCGATGCGCGTCGGGTTGATGCCGACGTGCTCCAGCACCAGATCGGAGCCCGGCGTGATGGCCGCGGCGACCAGGAAGAAGGTCGCGGAGGAGATGTCGGCCGGCACGTCGATCGGGCAGGCTTCGAGGCTGCCGCCACCGGTCAGCCACGCCTCGGCGCCCTCGCGCTCGACCTTGTAGCCGAAGCCATTGAGCATGCGCTCGGTGTGGTCACGCGTCGGCGCCGGCTCGATGGCACGTGTCTCGCCTTCGGCGTAGAGACCGGCCAGCAGCAGGCACGACTTGACCTGCGCGGACGCCATCGGCATCTCGTAACGGATGCCCTTGAGCGGCTGACCACCGTGGATACGCAGCGGCGGACGGCCGTTGTCTGCGGTATCGATCACCGCGCCCATCTCGCGCAGCGGATTGGCGACGCGGTCCATCGGACGCTTGGTCAGCGAGGCATCACCGGTCAGCTCGGTATCGAAGGCCTGACCGGCCAGCAGACCGGCGAACAGGCGCATCGCGGTGCCGGAGTTGCCGACATACAGCGGGCCCGGCGGCTGCTTCAGGCCGTTGAGACCCACACCGTGGATGGTGACACGCCCCTGATGCGGGCCTTCGATGACGACGCCCATGTCGCGGAAGGCCTGCAGCGTGGCCAGGCTGTCTTCCCCTTCCAGGAAGCCTTCGACTTCGGTCACGCCGGTCGCCAAGGCGCCCAGCATGATGGAGCGATGCGACATGGACTTGTCGCCCGGCACACGAATGCGCCCCTGAACCTGCCCACCCGGCAGTGCACGGTACCGCACGTTCTGCTGTTCCATGGTCTGATAACTCGTCTGTTTCAATAGGGTATTGAAGTAGTGTCGGGCGTGGCTTGCGCGGGTGAAGATCCCCAGCATCGCCTCACCATCGCCCGCGGTCACGGCAGCGCGCACCCGCGCCACCCCGGCCTCGAATTCGTCCAACGCCTCCAGCACCGCATCGCGGTTGGCCAGATAGACGTCGCGCCACATCACCGGATCACTGCCGGCGATGCGCGTGAAATCACGGAAACCGCCCGCCGCGTAGCGGAAGATCTCCAACCGCTCATCCTGGCGCGCCAGGCTGTCGACCAGCGAGAACGCCAGCAGGTGCGGCAGATGGCTGGTGCGCGCCAGCACTTCATCGTGGCGCGCCACGCTCATGCTCAGAAGCTGGGCACCACATACCGACCACATGGCCGCCACGCGTGCCACGGCCTCGGCATCGCTGTCCGGCTCCGGCGTCAGGATCACCTTGTGATCGCGATAGAGCTCGGGATTGGACGCCGCGACACCGCTCTTCTCGGACCCGGCGATCGGGTGACCGAGCACCAGATTCGGCGGCATGCGACCGAAGACGCCAAGCGCCGCATCGCGGATCGCGCCCTTGGTGCTGCCGACATCGGTGATGACGGCGTCATCCTCCAGCAACGGCGCCAGTTCGGCCATCACGCCCTGCATCGCCATCACCGGCACGCACAGCACGATCAGCGAGGCACCCGGTACCAGCGCCGCCAGTTGCGTGCTGCCACCGTCGATCAGCCCCATGCGCTGACCGAGGCAGATCTCGTTGGAGTCACGATCACAGGCGAGAATCTCGCCGCGATGGCCCGCCGCGCGCAATGCCGCCGCCAGCGAGCCACCGATCAAGCCCAGCCCGACCAGCAGGATACGCCGCTCGCCGGCCAGGCGCTCCGCTGACGGCAGCGAGGACAGCAGGTCTGACGACGCAGCATGGCGAGTGTGGTCAACCTCGCTCACAGCACACCGACCGGGTAGGACCCAAGCACCTTGACGTCCGCCGCGCACTGACGCAGCTCTTCCAGCGTCGTCGTGATGAGCGGGTCATCGCGGTGGCCACGGAAGTCGATGAAGAAGACATAGTTCCAGGCACCGGAACGTGAAGGGCGCGTCTCGACGCGGGTCAGATCGATCTGGTGACGGTGGAACGGCGCCAGCAGGTCGTGCAGTGCCCCCGGCTGGTTGCGCATCGCCACCACGATGGAGGTCTTGTCATCGCCGGACGCCGGCACCGAGCTGTCACCGATGATCAGGAAGCGCGTGGAGTTGTCGGGGCTGTCCTCGATCTTCTCCTCGACCTTCTCCAGCTCATAGAGCTTGGCCGCCATGTCACCGGCAATCGCCGCACTGTGCCACTCGGTGCGCACCTGACGCGCGGCCTCGGCATTCGAGGACACCGCGATGCGCTCGGCGTGCGGGAAGTGGGCATCCAGCCACTTGCGGCACTGGGCCAGCGACTGGGCGTGGGAATAGATGCGCGAGATCTTCTCGCGACGCGTATTCGGGCCCACCAGCAGGTGATGATGAATGCGCAGCACCACTTCGCCGGAGATCTTGAGCTGCGAGCCCATGAACGAATCCAGCGTGTGGTTGATGACGCCCTCGGTGGAGTTCTCCACCGGCACCACACCATACTGCACCGCGCCGGCCTCGACTTCGCGGAACACCTCGTCGATGGCCGCCATCGGCTTGGTCACCGCGCTGTCACCGAAGTGCTTGAGCGCGGCCTGCTGGGTGAAGGTGCCTTCCGGACCGAGATAGGCCAGGCGGATCGGCTGTTCCAGCGCCAGACAGGCGGACATGATCTCGCGGAACAGACGCGCCATCTCCTCGCCTTTCAGCGGGCCGGGGTTGTTGGCCATGATACGGCGCAACACCTGGGCTTCGCGCTCCGGACGGTAGAACTGCACCTGGCCGTCCTCGCCCACGTCACCGGCTGCCAGCTTGACCTCGGCAACCTGCTGCGCGCAGCCCGCGCGCTCGCTGATCAGGTTCAGCAGCTCATTGTCGATGGCGTCGATGCGCTGACGCAGGTCGTCCAGCGTCACCGCCTTGCCCGCCGCCTGCGACGCAGGGCTCTCCTTGGAATCCGACATCTCACCTCCTCCCTTAGCCGTGACGGCGCGCGAAGTCGCCCATGAAGTCCACCAGCGCAGTGACGGCAGCTTCCGGCACGGCATTGTAGAGGCTGGCACGCATGCCACCGACGCTGCGGTGACCGGCCAGATTCAACAGACCCGCCGCTTCGGACTCGGCGAGGAAGGTCTTGTCGAGACGCTCATCGGCCAGCACGAACGGCACGTTCATGCGTGAGCGGTTCTCGGCGACGATCGGGTTGGAATAGAAGTCGCTGCCATCGATGGCCGCGTAGAGTGCCTGCGCCTTGCGATCATTGATCGCGTTCATGGCGGCGAGACCACCGACTTCATCCTTGAGCCACTCGAATACCAGCCCGGAGAGATACCAGGCATAGGTCGGCGGCGTATTGAACATGGAATTGGCCTCGGCGGCCGTCTTCCAGTTCAGCATGGTCGGGCAGTCCTTGCGGGCGCGATCGAGCAGATCTTCACGCACGATGACCAGCGTCAGCCCCGCCGGACCGATGTTCTTCTGGGCGCCGGCATAGATGACGCCGAAACGGCTGACATCCAGCGGGCCAGACAGGATGGAAGACGACATGTCACACACCAGCGGCACGCCATCCGCTGCCACCTCGGGGATATAGTCGAACTCGAGGCCGCCGATGGTCTCGTTGGCGGTGTAGTGCAGATAGCCCACATCGCCCGAGAGCTGGATCGCGCTCTGGCGCGGCACGGCGATCAGGCCATTGCTCTCGCTGGAGGCTGCCACGTGGCTGCCCACCGCCAGATGCTCGGCTTCCTTGATCGCCTTCTTGCCCCAGATACCGGTATACAGATAGTTGGCACTGCCACCCGCGCCCAGCAGGTTCAGCGGCACACCCGCAAACTGGGTCGAGGCGCCCCCCTGCATGAACAACACGCGATAGTTGGACGGAATCTCGAGCAGTTCGCGCAGGTCCGCCTCGGCCTTCTCGGCGATGGCCACGAATTCGTCGGAGCGATGACTCATCTCCATGACGGACAGTCCGCGGCCCTGATAATCCAGCATCTCGGCGCGGGCGCGCTCCAGGACAGCGGTCGGCAGTGCAGCAGGACCGGCGCAGAAGTTGAACTTGCGTGTCATGTCGTCTTATTTCCCGAAAGTGAAGCGACCGCCCCGAAGGCGGTCGCAATCCAGCGTCTTATTCCGCGCCTGTCGGCGGGGTATCCGTCGACTCGGCGTCATCTCCCGCCTGCACCTGTTCGTCGGTGCTCAGCGCCTCTTCATCCAGCTCATCCTTTACCACGACGACCTCTTCCGGCTCGTCGACACGCACCGTCGTCACCAGACGCTCCTCTTCCGCGGTGCGGATCAAGGTCACGCCCTGGGTGTTGCGCGAGGTGGTGGACACCTCGGCGACGCGGGTACGCACCAGAGTGCCGCGGTCGGTGATCAGCATCAGTTCGTCGTTGTCGCTGACCTGCACCGCGCTGACCAGATCACCGTTGCGCTCACTGGTCTGCATCGCGATCACGCCCTGGCCACCACGGCCACGCAGCGGGAACTCTTCCAGACGCGTGCGCTTGCCGAAGCCATTGGCGGACGCGGTCAGGATGTAGCACTGCGGCACTTCACCGCTGGCGACGCTGTCTTCCGTCGCACCATCGGTGGCTGCCACATCAGCGCTCTCGACACCTTCCGCCGTCGCGTCCGCGGCCTCATCGACCTCGATCTCGTTGTCATCGATCGCGGTGGTGCGCGGAATGATCAGGCTGATGACCTGTGCATCGTCGAGCAGGCGCATGCCGCGCACACCACGGGCGGTACGGCCCATCACGCGCACGTTCTGCTCTTCGAAGCGGATCGCCTTGCCGTTGGAGGACACCAGCATGACGTGGTCGGAACCGGACGTGATGTCGGCGCCGATCAGACGGTCACCTTCCTCGATGTCCAGTGCGATCAGGCCGACACTGCGCGGACGCGAGAACTGGCTCAGCGCGGTGCGCTTGACCGTGCCGTTGGCGGTGGCGAAGAAGATGTAGCTGTCGGCAGCGTAATCGCGCACCGGCAGGATGGTGGTGACCCACTCGCCGTCGTCCAGCGGAATCAGGTTGACCAGCGGCTTGCCGCGCGAGCCACGTGACGCCTGCGGCATCTCGTAGACCTTGAGCCAGTACACCTTGCCCTTGTTGGAGAACAGCAGCACGGTGTCGTGGGTCGAGGCGACCAGCAGGTGCTCGATGACATCCTCATCCTTCATCGAGGTGGCGGACTTGCCGCGGCCACCGCGCTTCTGGGCCTGGTAGTCAGACAGCGGCTGGGTCTTGGCATAGCCGCTGCGCGAGACCGTCACCACCATGTCTTCCTCGTTGATGAGGTCTTCGATGGTCAGGTCACGACGGCTGGTCACGATCTCGGTGCGGCGCTCATCGGCGTACTGGGCGCGCACTTCGCGCAGCTCTTCGCGGATGACTTCCATCAGACGGTCGGCAGAGGACAGGATCTCCATCAGCTCGGCGATACGCTCGAGGATGGAGGAGTACTCGGCCAGCAGTTTCTCGGTCTCGAGACCGGTCAGGCGATGCAGACGCAGCTCGAGGATGGCCTGAGCCTGGGCCGGCGACAGACGGTAGTGCTTGGCGTCTTCAGATAGCCCCAGACCTTCCGGCAGGTCTTCCGGACGGCAGGACGTGGCACCGGCGCGCTCGAGCATCTCGACCACTTGACCCGGCTGCCATTCACGACCGATCAGCTTTTCCTTGGCTTCCGCCGCGCTCGGCGAGCCCTTGATCAGCTCGATCACCTCATCGATGTTCGAGATCGCCACCGCCAGACCTTCAAGAATGTGGCCACGTTCACGCGCCTTCTTGAGCTCGAACAGGGTACGACGGGTGACGACTTCACGACGGTGACGCACGAAGGATTCCAGAATCTGCTTGAGGTTCAGGATCTTCGGCTGACCTTCGTGCAGCGCGACCATGTTGATGCCGAACACGGTCTCGAGCTGGGTCTGGGAGAAGAGGTTGTTGACGACCACTTCACCGGACTCGCCACGCTTGGTCTCGATGACCACGCGCAGACCGTCCTTGTCGGACTCGTCACGCAGCTCGGCGATGCCCTCGATCTTCTTGTCCTTGACCAGTTCGGCGATCTTCTCGATCAGACGCGCCTTGTTCACCTGGTAGGGAAGCTCGGTGATGATAATGTGATCACGGCCGTTCTTGTCGTTGTGCTCGATGGTATGCACGGCACGCACGTAGATACGACCACGACCGGTGCGGTAGGCATCGAGGATGCCGGCACGGCCGTTGATGATACCGGCGGTCGGGAAGTCCGGCCCCGGAATGAATTCCATCAGCTCATCGATGGTCAGATCGCCGTTGTCGATCAGCGCCAGACAGCCGTCGATGACCTCGCCCATGTTGTGGGGCGGGATGTTGGTGGCCATGCCCACGGCGATACCGGAGGACCCATTGACCAGCAGGTTCGGGGTCTTGGTCGGCAGCACGGCAGGAATGCGCTCGGTGCCGTCATAGTTGTCGACCCAATCGACGGTGTCCTTCTCGAGGTCGGCCAGCAGCTCGTGCGCCAGGCGCGCCATGCGCACCTCGGTGTAACGCATCGCCGCGGCGCTGTCGCCATCGATGGAACCGAAGTTGCCCTGACCATCCACCAGCACATAACGCATGGAGAAGTGCTGGGCCATGCGGACGATGGTGTCGTAGACCGCACTGTCACCGTGCGGGTGGTATTTACCGATCACATCGCCGACGACACGGGCAGATTTCTTGTAGGCCTTGTTCCAGTCATTGTTCAGCTCGTGCATCGCGAACAGTACGCGACGGTGAACCGGTTTGAGGCCATCGCGAACATCCGGCAAGGCACGCCCGATGATGACGCTCATCGCGTAATCGAGATACGACTGCTTGAGCTCGTCCTCGATGTTGACTGGCAGTATCTCTCTGGCGATCTCACCCATGATTCGTCAAATCCTTGAACTCAACTGTTGGCGCCACTGCAGCAACGACGCATGCTCCGTCGGTACTGCAGCGCGGCAGTGGCGTGAAGCAGACACGGGGTGCCAGCTCCGCGGCACCGAAGTGGCGGCATTATATCACTTGCGAGCGCGCCTAGCAGCTCACACGACGCCGCAAGGACACCTCAGTACGGTAGTACGGCCGTCAATATGCGCGGCCTGCTGGCTCATGCCTCGCCGCTGAGGGCGATCAGGCCGTTTCTTCACTGACCAACGCGCCCAGCAGCGCGCCGATCTCGCCGTCCAGCGGCATGGCGCGACCGGTGTCGGTATTCATCAGCACGAAGGTGAAGTCCGCCCTGGAGACCAGCGCCCCGGAACGCGGATGCACCTCGCCCATGCGCCGCTCGCCCAGATGGATCTCCTGACGCATGATCATCTTGCGGCGCCCGAGCTCGGCCAGCCGCGTGGTGATGACCAGCTCATCATGCACGGTGGCGGGATAGTGCCAATCCAGGTTGAGGTTGACCGCCACCATCGCGATGCCTTCGCGCTTGAGCGCGGCCAGATCGAGATGCGCGAGCATGAACTCCCAGCGCCCTTCCTCATAGAACTCCAGATAGCGGGCATTGTTGACGTGCCCATAGCCATCC
This sequence comes from bacterium Scap17, assembly GCA_013376735.1. Classification (NCBI taxonomy): domain Bacteria; species bacterium Scap17. The sequence goes on from VINJ01000001.1 coordinate 3,151,366, forward strand.
AGATGGTAGCCACGCACCGTCAGGGTCGTGCGACTGACGACGCCTGCGTGAGTGCCGACGTCTGTGTGAGTGCCGACGTCTGCGTGAGTGCCGACGTCTGTGTGACTGCCGTCCGCTGCCTGCGGTGGATTGCTGTCGTGTTGCATCCCTGCCTCCCGTCCGTGAAACGATCGCGCCGTGTGGCCATCGTCAGCTGATCTTATGCCGGTGACGGACAGAAAAACAAACGCTTGGCTGAATGACGGCACCGGCCCTGCTCGCCATCCCGGCAAGGCGGCTACTCGCCGGGCGGACCCTGCGGTGGCCTCTCTCCTCCCTCCTCGTCGAGGAAGTGCCCCTTCTCGCCCATGAAGCAGCCGAAGATCTGGTTAACCCCCGGCGCCAAGGCGTGATAGTGATAGCCACGCACCGGGTCCGTCTCGCCGCCACACTCATCCAGGTCAGCGGGAACATTGCCGTCCTTGTCCTCTCTGGCGTAGATGGCATAGCCATCCAGCGCATAGCCGATCATCGGTGAGTGACCATCTTCCTGAATGCCGATCTCGGAGCAGCCAGTGGCGGTGTGATAGTGATAGCCCTCATGCGGATTGGCATGCGCGCCACAATCATCGAGCACCCCCAGGGTGTGAGAGCTCAGGATCAGCTCCAGCGGTGCCGGCGGGCCGAACAGCACACCATTGAGCGCCACGCCGGTGTTGGAGCGGCCGGCAAGCGAGGTCTGCTCGGCGGCCGGTACCGGCACCTTGGGAATCACGACAGTCTTCTCGATGCCACCGCCCAGTTCCTCAAGCGGACACTCGAGACAGAAGTTGTCGAAGCCCTCGATGGGGTTCGGGTTCCCCGCCACCTCGCAGCCACGCGCGCCGTCGATCACGGTGATCTCGCCCGTGTTGACGTCGTACATCTGCCACTCCTTGTCCTTGTAGAGAGTGGCCAGATTCTTGATGAACTCGCCGTCCACCTGATAGAGAGTGCCCTCGCCATCCATCCAGGTGCCGCCTTCCTCCTCACCGGAATGGATATTGGGCGGGCAGAAAGGCCCCTCCGGCGAAGTTTGCGGGTCCGCGGGCGCACCGGCCACACGGAACTGATAGCAGGTCGTCTGCGTGCCGCCGCTCAGGGTGCAGTCGACGGTCTCGACCTCGCCGACGATCGCGCCCTCGGCAAACCTCTCAGGCTCCAGCCCGAGCGCCGCCGGGGCAGATTCGCCGTCAGAGACGTCCTCTTTCGTGACCGTTGTACTGGTCTCGGCCGCGCTGGCCGCCTTGTCGTGGGCGTCATGCTCCCCGCTGCAGCCGAACAGCAGCAGGGTCAGCGCCGCCAGCGTCAGTGGCCGTGTCCGTTTCAACGCGCTCACGCCCGAAGCTCTGCTCTTCACAACAGTCCCCACAGCAGTCCCCACAGCAGTCCTCACAACAACGTCGTCGATCACTCTGCCGCCCTCCGCGTCTCAAGTCTGATGGTCTATGCCTACAGGTCGATGCCTGCTGATCGATATCTACTGGTCTTTGCCTGCTGGTCGATATCTGTCGGGCGATACCGCAAACCGCCAGACCGCGCACCGCCAGGTCGACTCAAGACTAGCGCCACAGCGTGCACACAGTATGTCCTTGCGCTCACGCGAGATGGTCGGCAACCGCAGTGTGACGCAGGGTCACGTCCACGGCGGATGACCCGCCGCATGAGTTTCGCCATAATATGCGCCATTCAGACGGGCAGCCCCCGTTCACCGGACTCAAGGACTGGTCGCATGTGGTTCAAGAACCTGCAACTGTATCGCCTGCACGATAGCGCACCGCTGGAAGAGGGTCGTCTCGCCGACGCCCTGCCGGAGCATGTCTTCCGCCCGGTCACCGGCGTCGAAGCCAAGCGTATCGGCTGGGTCGCACCGGGCGGTCGCAACAGCGACCTGCTGGTGCACGAGATTCAGGGCCATTTCCTGATCAGCGCCCTGCGCCAGGAGCGCGTACTGCCCTCCGCCGTGGTCAAGGAAGAGCTCGAGGAGCGCGTGGCCGAGCGCGAGACCGCCGAAGGCCGTCCGCTGCGTCGCCGCGAGAAGCTGACCCTCAAGGAGCAGATCTACGAGGAGCTGCTGCCGCGCGCCTTCACGCGCTCCTCGCGCACCGACCTGTGGTGGGACAGCCGTCGCGGCCTGATCGCCGTCAACGCCTCGAATGCCAAGCGCGCTGAGGAAGTGCTGGACCTGCTGCGCCAGACGCTCGGCACGCTCAAGGTCACCCCGCTGGCCGTCGCCCAGCCGCCCTCCCAGGTGATGACCACCTGGCTCAAGGATGCCAGCTCGCGCCCGGAAGACCTGATCGTCGGTGATCAGGTCGAACTCAAGGCGCCGGGCGGCGAAGATGGCGTACTGCGTGCGCGCCAGTTCGATCTCGACGGCGAGGAAATCCAGACGGCGCTGAATCTGGGCCGTGTGGTCAGCAAGCTGGCGCTGGAAGTCGATGGCCGCGTCGCGCTGGTGCTCGGTGAGGACATGGCGCTCAAGAGCCTCAAGTTCGCCGATGCCGTGGTCGATGAAGCCAACGCCCAGGATGATGGCGAAGACCCCATCCTGCGGCTGGAGACCGACTTCGCGTTGATGGCCCAGGTGCTGTCCGGCGTGATCGAGCAGATGACCGCCTGGCTGGGTGGTGAAGCCCAGCCCGCCAGCTGAGCCTTGGGGCCGCTGCCGACTTTCTCTTTTCTCAGAATGACAAACCCGGATGACGTGCGTCGATGACTGACACTGCAACACCCAAGCCTGCCACGACCAGCGAACAGGACCCGTTCGCCGATATTCGCCCCTACCACGACGACGAGGTAGCGGAGGTGCTGGTACGCCTGGAGCAGGACCGCGAGCTGCTCGACACCCTGACGCGTTTCCGCCTGCCGGGCCTGACCCAGCGCTTCCCGTGGCTGGCGCGTCAGATCGCGCGCCTGGCCATCAAGCGCGAGATGCGTGGCGTCACCGATGTGGCCAGCTTCCAGAGCCGCATCGCCAGCTACATGGCGCGCATGATCCACACCACCATCACCAGCTTCGAGACGGTGGGACTGGAACGCCTGTCGGACGACACGCCGTATCTGTTCCTGTCCAACCATCGCGATATCTCGCTGGACCCGGCCTTCGTCAACTACGCGCTCTATCGCCACGGGCGCGACACGGTGCGCATCGCCATCGGCGACAACCTGTTGCAGAAGCCCTTCGTCACCGACCTGATGCGCCTCAACAAGAGCTTCATCGTGCCGCGCTCCGCCAAAGGCAAGCGGGCGATGCTGGCTGCCTATCAGTCACTGTCGGGCTATATCCGCCACTCGCTGATCCATGATCAGCACTCGATCTGGCTGGCCCAGCGTGAAGGGCGCGCCAAGGATGGCCGTGACGGCACCGAGAGCGCCATCATCAAGATGCTGACCATGGCGGCGCGCACCGCCGACAAGACGCGTCCGTTCAGCGAGGCGATCAGCGAGCTCAACATCGTGCCGGTGTCGATCAGCTATGAGTTCGACCCCTGTGATCTGCAGAAGGCGCGTGAGCTGGCGGCCGTCGCCAATGAAGGGCGTTACGAGAAGGTGCAGTACGAGGACATCCAGTCCATCGCGGCGGGCATCAGCGGCCACAAGGGGCGCGTCAAGCTGGTGTTCGGCGAGCCGCTCAAGGGCGACTTCGCGACCCCCGAGGACGTGGTGGCCGAGGTCGATCGCCAGGTGCTCCAGCACTACACCCTCTACCCGAGCCATCAGCTGGCACTCGAGAAGCTGGCCGCCAGCCGTCCGCAGCTGCGTGAGGAGCCGCGCCTGGCCTCGGCGCTGGATGTCTCGGCGATCAGCGGTGCCGACCGCGCCACCTTCGAGAACCGCCTCGCAGAGGTACCCGCAGAGCTCAAGGACTGGTGGCTGGTGCAATACGCCAACCCGACCCTCAATCGCGAAGGACTCTCCATCGATCTCGATGAGAAGCTCGATGCCGCCGAGGCGACGGACGGCGAGAAGGTCGCGCAGTAAGACGGCGCAAGCCATATCGCCCCTGCGCTTGGCACGACCAAAGCCACGAAAACGCCACCGTCAATCGACGGTGGCGTTTTCGTTGGGTAGGACTGGACAGTATTACTTGCGCCAGAAGCTGGGCGAGAACAACACCAGCACGGTCAATATCTCGAGACGCCCCATCAGCATGCCGATGCACAGCAACCACTTGGCGCTGTCCGGCAGGCTCGAGAAGTTGCCCGCCGGGCCGATGATCTCGCCCAGCCCCGGGCCGACGTTGGTGACGGCCGTGGCGGCGCCGGTCACCGCGGTGATCAGATCCAGCCCGATGAATGACAGCGCCAGCGCCAGGCCACCGATGGTGATGAAGAAGAAGAACGAGAAGGCGATCACGGCGCGCACCACCTCATCGGGCAGCGCACGGCCATTGTAACGCTGCGAGAAGACGCCATTGGCATGGATCAGCGAGCGCAGATGGTTGCCGAGCATGATCAGCCCGATCTGCAGGCGGAAGATCTTCATGCCGCCACTGGTCGAGCCGCTGCAGCCACCGACGAAGGTCAGGTAGAAGAAGGCCACCACCGCGAAGGGCCCCCAGGCACTGTAGTCATCGCTGGCGTAGCCGGTGGTGGTCACCACCGAGATGACATTGAAGGTCACCTGGGTCAGTGCCGTGAAGATGGCCTCGCCATTGACGACGCGATACAGCGTCAGCAAGGCGATCACCCAGCCCAGCAGGCGCAGGAAGCCGCGCACCTGGGCATCACGCCACAGGACACCGGCCTGATCCTGCCAGGCACGGATGAACAGCACGAAGGGCAGCGCCCCCAGCAACATGAAAGCCGAGGCCATCCACAGCAGATAGGGCCGGTCGGAATAGACGCCCATCGAGCTGTCGTAATTGGCGAAACCACCGGTGGCCAGCGACGTCATGCCATGTACCAGCGCATCCAACCAGTGCATGCCGCCCAGCCAGTAACAGACGATGGCCAGCAACGTCAGCCCGACGTAGACCAGCCCGATGGCCTTGGCCACGCCACCGGCACGCGGCAGCACCTTGTCTGACCAGTCCGAGGATTCGGTCTGAAACAGGCGCATGCCGCCGACCTTCAGAAACGGCAGGATCGCGATCGCCATCACGATGATGCCGATGCCGCCGACCCACTGCATCAGGCCGCGCCACAGCTTGAGGCCATCCGAGAGCCCTTCGATGTCTGACAGCACGGTCGAGCCGGTGGTGGTGATCGCCGACACCGATTCGAACACGGCATCGGTCACGCCCAGGTGGGTGGCACCGAAGATCAACGGCAGGCTCGAGTAGGCCGACACCAGCACCCAGCTCAGTGTCGTCAGCACGAACATCGCGCGCGGCTTGAGCTGCAGCTCCACCTTGCGCGATACCGTCAGCATGATGGCCGCCGAACCGAGCGTGATGCCCAGCGAGATCAGAAAGGCGCTGGCATCCGCATCCGCTTCGCCGAGCAACACCAGCAAGGGCGCCAGCATCATCAAGGCCACCACGCACAGCAGCAGGCCGAGCACCCGGATGACCGGCAACCACTCCGAGAGCGAGAGAAGGCGAACCAGCGCCTGCGAGTGCGCTCGGGTCGCCTGCCCTGCGCGCGCCCGCCTGCGCCGCCGTTTCGGCGAGCCAGCCTTCATGCCACCGACCTGTTGATGACCGTCATCATTGTGCGTCCTCAGCGTTTTACCCCATGACGCCCCGGGCGCCAGTCTCGGTGCGGCGATACCCTACACCCTCTTCCGCCGCTGTCCAGCGCCGCCACAGCGGTGACTCGCCGCAGGACATCACGCCCCGACACCTCACGTCAGGCGCCTTGTGCCACCCTGCAAGCTGCTATCCTGCCAACGACACGCAGAGCCACGCCGCCTGCTCAGTGCCAACACGCCTGAGTCCGGTTGGGCTGCCCAGCCCCTGTGCGGTACACTGAGGCCCCAAAATGGCAACGATGCGTTCACGGACAAGAACCTCATGCGTCTGACTGACTGGCGAGCCTGGCAGGCGAGTGCGTCCCGCACCGCCCACGACAGCCGCGTAGATATCACCCCTTCCCCGCGTGCCGAGCAAGTCCCGGCCATGCAGCGTCGTCGACTCAGCCCGGTCGGCCAGGCCTGCTGCAAGCTATTGTTCGCGCTCGACCCTGACGCCGACCTGCCCATCATCCATGCCTCGCGCCATGGCGATACCGGCAAGATTCTCGCCCTGCTGGATGCCGCCACCCAGTCCGACGAAGCCCTGTCACCGGCGCGCTTCTCGCTCTCGGTGCACAACGCCGTGCTGGGCATGTACTCGATCACCGGCAAGTCCCATCAGCCGCTGGAAGCCCTCGCCGCCTGCGGGGATGAATTCGAGGCGCTGATGAGCGAGGCGCTCGGCTATCTGAGCGAGCGCGAGGACGTCATCGTGCTGTTTTCCGATATCGCCGCGCCAGAGGCCTTCCTGCACCACGGTGACTACCCGACGTGCGCCAGCGCCGTCGCCATGCGCCTGAGCCGCCGCAGTGACGATGACAGCGCATGGACACTGAGCGCCACGCCAAGCGAGTCAATGACGGACAGCGCCCCGACGCCGCTTGAGGTCATCGCCTGGCTCGAGCAGGCCGGGGCCGAGACGCTCGCCTGTCGTCGCCATCACTGGCAGCTGAGCCGCGCTCACGCCGCCTCACCGACGCCGCCAGCAGACTGATGCCACGCATGCTGTCGTCACCCCTCGGACGCCTGTGGCGTGGCATCGCCACGGCCATCAGCTTCCTGACCTTCGGGCTGGGCGGCTTGCTGGTGGGCGGAATGTGGCCACTGCTGACACTGGTGGTCCGCCGCCCCGACAAGCGACAGAAGCTTGCGCGCAGCATCATCCATCACTGCATGCGCGGCTTCGTGGGCCTGATGCGCGGTCTGGGCGTGCTCGACTATCGCCTGCACGACTGCGAGCGCCTGCAACGCCCGGGTCTGCTGGTGCTGGCCAATCACCCGACGCTGATCGACGTGGTCTTCCTGCTCGCGCTGATTCCCCACGCCGACTGCGTGGTCAAGGGGCGGCTGGCGCGCAACCCCTTCACTCGCGGCCCGATCCGCGCCGCCGGCTATATCACCAACAACGAGCCACAAGGCGTGCTGGATGCCGCACGCGCGAGCCTTGCCAAGGGCAATGCCCTGATCCTGTTTCCGGAGGGCACCCGCAGCGTGCCCGGGCGGGCGCTGAAATTCCGCCGCGGCGCCGCCAACATCGCGCTGCGCACGCCAAGCGAGATCACCCCCGTGCTGATCGACTGCCAGCCCAGCACCCTGACCAAGGGCGAGCCCTGGTATCACATCCCGGCCCGGCGGGTGATGCTCAACATCAAGGTGCTGCCGGACATGACGTCACATGTCGCACCGCCACCGGCAACAGAAGATGAGGTACCGCTGTCACGCGATGCCCGCCAGTTGACGCGCCGCCTGGCCAGCGACTTTGCCGCTGAACTGGCCGCCTTTCAGCAACGGATCCGCGAGTCATGACAGCGCGGTCAGCCATGCTGCCCTGATCTCGCTATTGATCCGATAGCGAGAAAAAGCGATTAAGATATTCGGCCTTACCGCCGTTAATAACGCCTGCTGCCATTCATACCGGCCATTATCGGTACGCCGACACGAGGAATACTCATGAGCGATAGCGCCAAGCTGGAACTGGAACTCAAGCAACTGATCATCGACACCCTGGAGCTTGAAGACATCACCCCGGACGACATCGTCGCCGATGAGCCGCTGTTCGTGGACGGCCTGGGGCTGGATTCGATTGACGCATTGGAGCTCGGTCTCGCGCTGCAAAAGCAATACGGCATCACGCTGGACGCCGAAGCCGAGGACACCCGCGCGCATTTCGCCAGCCTCAATGCTCTGCGTGAACTCGTGGAGGGCCGTCGTGAGCGCTGAGCAACAGACCGCGTCCCGCGAAGAGATCTACGCCCATGTTCGCAGCACCCTGATCGAGCTGTTCGAGATCGATGCCGCTGACATCCACCCCGAGGCGCTGCTCTACGAAGACCTCGACATCGACAGCATCGATGCGGTGGACCTGGTGGTCGAACTCAAGAAGTTCACCGGCCGCCGCATCGAAGCCAATGACTTCAAGAGCGTACGCAGCCTCGATGATGTCGTGACCGCCGTCGAGCAGCTGATGCAGCGCCAGGCATGACGTCACTGTCCTCTGGTCGAAGGCGGCGCCCGTCACTGCCAAGGCTACTGCTCGGCGGGCTGGGCGTGGTGGCCGCCGTGTGCTGGCCGCTGCTGGTCTATACCCTGCTCTCGCGGCTGACGGCAGACCCGGCGGGCGACGCGACCAGCGGACATGTCTCGCCCTGGGTGTGGGCACTGATCGCGCTGGGCGCCTTGCTGATCCAGCGTCTGCCCCTGCCGTTGATCCTGCGCCTGACGCTGGCCGCGCTGCTGATCGCCATCAGCCTGCTCAGCGAGGCGGAACTGGGGCTGCGCGCCTATCCGGTGCTGGTCAATCTGGCCATGCTCAGCGTGTTTGCCACCAGTCTGTGGCGCGGCATGCCGGTCATCGAGCGTCTGGCACGTCTCAAGGAGCCTGATCTGCCCGCCGCCGGCGTGCGTTATACCCGCAAGGTCACCCGAGTGTGGTGCGGCTTCTTCGTCTTCAATGCCAGTGTGGCCGCGGCCACGGCGCTGTATGCCGACCTCGCGACCTGGACGCTCTACAACGGCCTGGTGAGCTACGTGCTGATGGGGCTGCTGTTCTGCGGCGAATGGCTGGTACGCCGTCACCTGCGCCGCGCCGATGACTGAGCGCTCAGGCTGTCGCCCACCAGCCGCCCCGCTCCCGATGAATCCGACTTTCTGAAGAGTTGCCTGCCTCACATGCCTGATGCCCGCCAGCCTGCCAGCCGCGCCACCGAGCAAGACGCCACCCAGCGCGCCACCCCCCTCATCCATCAGGGCTGGCGTCAGCTCGCCCGACTCGCGCCCGAGGCACCGGCCTGCTGGCTGGCCAGTCCCGGTCAGCCGCTGCGCCCGCTGAGTCGTGGCGAGCTGATGGCACGCGTCGATGCCTGGCATCAGTGGCTGGACAACCTGCCCGCTGCACATGCTGGCCGCCGACCTGGCGCGCGCTGGGTACTGTTCCAGCCCACGACACTTGGTGCCTGCGTGCAGCTGTTGGCGCTGTGGGAGCGCGGCATGCTCGCCGTGCTGCCCGGCGATGACCGCCCGGACACCCTGGCCCGCCTGGCCGCGAGCAGTGATGGCCAGCTGCCCGAGACCAGCCCCGCTGGCTGGCCGACCGAGCCGCTCGACTCGAGCGCCGCGCCCTGCACACGACCCGAGATCACGCTTGATGGCGCGCGTCTCGCGCTGGAACTCTGCACCTCCGGCTCCACCGGCGAACCGCTGCGCATCGCCAAGCGCTTCGCTCAGCTCGAAGCCGAACTGGCCGTGCATCGCACGCTATGGCCGCTGGCGTCAGCCACTTCAGACGCTGACCCAGCGCCTGAGCCTGAGCCTGAGCCTGAGCCTGAGCCAACCATAGACACCGTCAGCCTCAGCCAGGTCAGTCATCAGCATATCTACGGCCTGCTGGTGTCGCTGCTGCGCCCGCTCAGCGAAGGGGTGCCGTTTCTCAGCGAAGCCTGTCATTACCCGGAGCAGTTGGCCGCCGCCATCGCGCAGCTGTCCGGCCTCGGGTATTGCTGCCAGCTGGTCAGCTCGCCAGCCCAGCTGGCGCGCCTGCCCCAGGCCAGTGACGAGCCCCGCGTGGCGGACAACTCCAGGGACAACGCTCAGGTGTTGCGGGTCTTCTCTTCAGGTGCCCCGCTGCCGGTTGAGGCTGCCCAGCACGCAGAGAACTGCCTGCAGGCGCCGGTGATCGAGATCTACGGCAGCACCGAGACGGGCGGCATCGCGCATCGCCGCCAGCACGAGACGCCCGACTGGACACCGCTGCCCCAGGTCGATCTACGCTTCTCGCCCGCCTTCGCGGTGCGCTCACCGTTTCTGGAGCAGCCGAGCGAGTGGTGGCAGCAGGCCGACAACGCCGCGCCAGTGGCGGCTGAATCTCCGTCGCAAGTCGAGCAACAGGCGGCGCCACGCTTTCAGCTGCTGGGGCGCAGTGATCGGCTGGTCAAGCTGGCGGGCAAGCGGGTCTCGCTGAGCGCGGTGGAGCGCTGCCTCAGCGCACAAGCGGAGGTGCTGGAAGTACGTTGCCTGCCGATGCCCACCCGCGCTCATCGCCTGGGCGCGGTGGTGGTGATGGAGGAGCGCGCGCTGCCGCAGGACCACGCCAGCCGCCGCGATCTGATCGCCCGTCTGCGCCGTGCACTGATGCCGGGCTTCGAGCGCATCGCCCTGCCGCGCTACTGGCGCTTCGTCACGCGCCTGCCGCTGAACGCCCAGGGCAAGTTCACGGCGGACTCCGTCGCGCGGCTGTTTGCCGATCTCGACGATCATCGTCTGCCGCGCTGGCTGGGCGAAACCTCCAGCGGCCCGCAGCAGCTGACGCTGGAAGCCGAGGTGCCCGACAGCCTGTGCTACCTCGAGGGGCATTTCGCCACCCAGCCACTGGTGCCCGGCGTGGTGATGCTCAAGTGGGCACGCGACCTCGGTCGCCGCCTGCGCCTGGCGGGCGTCGGCGTGGAGGAAAGCCGTTTTCAGCGTCTGGAGCGCATCAAGTTCTCCAACCTGTTGCTGCCGGGCATGCGCTTCACGCTGGCCACGACACTGGTCGCCGACAGTCACGGTCTGCGCATCGACTTCCGTCTGGAATCCCGCGCGGGCCTGCACGCCAGTGGCCGCTTGCGCTACGGTGCTGATACCAATAGCGCACCTCTCGGTTCGCCACTTAGTTCGCTACCTAGTTCGCTACCTAGTTCACCCCAGACGACACCCACACCGGAGGCGTCATGAGCCAGCCCCAGGCGCCGATGACCGGCCACACACCCTCTCCCCCCGCCAGCGAGTCGCCACTGCGCGCCTGCGTGGTGATTCCGGTCTACGACCACCCCGCCACCATCGCCGGCGTGTGTGCGGGTCTGGCGCCGCTCGGGCTGCCCATCGTGCTGGTGGATGATGGCTGCAGCGCGCCCTGCGCCGCGGTGCTGGATCAACTGGCGGCCGAGGGCCATCACCTGGTGCGTCGCGAGCAGAACGGCGGCAAGGGGGCTGCCGTGCGCAGCGGCCTGCAGGCTGCCGAGCGGCTCGGCTTCACTCATGCCCTGCAGGTGGACGCCGATGGGCAGCACGACGTCAGTGATCTGCCCGCCTTCCTCAACGGCATGCAGGAAAACCCCGACTGCCTGCAGATCGGCTATCCGCAATACGACACCAGCGTGCCGCGCATCCGCTTCTATGGCCGCTACGCCTCGCACATCTGGGTGTGGATCAACACCCTGTCGCTGGCCATTCGCGACACCATGTGCGGCGTGCGCCTCTACCCGCTGGCCGCCACCAACCGGCTGCTGGCGCGTCATGACTGTGGCGATCGCATGTCCTTCGACACCGAGGTGCTGGTGCGCTGGTACTGGGCCGATGGCGAGGTCGCCAACCTGCCGGTGCATGTCAGCTATCCCACCGGAGGCGTCAGCCACTTCCGCCCCGGACACGACAACCTGTTGATCAGCGCCATGCACACGCGGCTGTTCCTCGGCATGCTGCTGCGCTCACCGAAACTCGCCTGGCGCACGCTGTCGGGACACAATGGCAAGTCGTCATCCACTCATGTCAGTCGCCCCTCGCAGCCTGACGACGCGAAGGGGAAACACGAATGACCCATTGGGCACGTCTGTCGGAAACCGGCTCCACCACTGGCATGCGCCTGATGGTGACGATTCGTCGTCGCCTCGGTGCCTGGCCGTTTCGTATCGCGCTGTTCCCGGTGCTGGTGTGGTACTTCCTGTTGCGCGGTGTGGCGCGGCGCGCCTCCTTCGACTTCCTCAAGCGCCTTGAGCCAGAGCTTGGCGGCGTGCGTCTGTGGACAAGAAGCTTTGCCCACTTCATGCAGTTCGGTGAGGCGATCATGGACAAGGTATCGGCCTGGAGCGGCGAGATTCCGCTGTCCTCGCTGACCGGCACCGGCCCGGAAGACCTGCGCGACGCCGCACTGCGTGGCGAGGGCGGCATCATCCTCGTCGCCCACCACGGCAATCTGGATGTGATCAATGCCATCGGCGAGCGCTACGACATTGATCTATGCGCGCTGGTGCACACGCGCCACGCCGAGAAGTTCAATCAGCTGCTGGAGCAGGCCACCGGCCGCAAGCCGCCGCAGATGATCGAGGTCAGCGAGATCACGCCTGCCACCGCCATGGCGCTGGGTGATCGCGTCAATCGCGGCGGCTTCGTGGTCATCGCCGCCGACCGCGTGCCGATTCCGCCCACGCTCGACGATGGCAAGGCAGATGCCAACGCAGACTCCCCTTCGGCAGCAGGCAGCCGACCCGCGTCACCGGCCAGTGTCGCGGCCTCACCGCGCGTGCTGCAATGTGACTTCATCGATCAGCCCGCGCCCTTCCCGCAGGGGCCCTTCATGCTGGCTGCGCTGCTGCGCTGTCATGTCTATACCCTGAGCTGCATTCGCGAACAGGGCGGCGCCCATCCGCGATTCCGGGTCGATTTCGCGCCCTTCGATGACAGCCGCGCCGTCAAGCGTAGCGGTCGCGAGGCGTGGATCCAGCAGGCCATGCAGCGCCATGCCCGTCATCTGGAAGCGCGCGTGAAGCACCATCCGCTGCAGTGGTTCAACTTCTTCGATTTCTGGCATCAGGCGCCAGACAGCACGTCGAATCCAGACAGCGCGTCGGCTCCGAAACAGGACGCCTGATCCGCGCCGGGCCTGCGACAACCCTGCTTCGCGCCCGGCTCTGCGGCCTTCACCTTGTTCGGTTTTCACGTTCAGCGCATTTTCACGCTTCTCTCTTCGCCAGGTACCTCGTCATGTCACAGCCCGCCACCTCTTCCTCCGCCCTGATTCTCGATGGCAGTGATATCACGCTTGAGCAGCTGATCGCCGTCGCCGAAGGCCAGCTTGCAGTGCGCCTCACCTCAGATACCGCCTTCCGCGCCCGTATCGAGGCCGGTCCGGCCCTGCTGGAACGCCTGCTGGAAGAAGAAGGCGTGGTCTACGGCGTCACCACCGGTTACGGCGATTCCGTGACGCGCGCCGTGCAGGGGGCAGAGGACCTCGAAGCCCTGCCGCGCCACCTGTATACCTTCCACGGCTGTGGCATGGGCGCGGACCTGGATGTGGTCAGCAGTCGCGCGGTGGTGATGGTGCGCCTCGTCTCGCTGTGCCGTGGTGTCTCCGGGGTCAGCATGGCGCTGCTGGAGCGCCTCGTATGGCTGCTCAATCACGACATCCTGCCGCGCATTCCCGAGGAAGGCTCGGTGGGCGCCAGCGGCGATCTCACCCCGCTGTCCTATGTCGCCGCCGTGCTGTGTGGCGAGCGTGAGGTCTGGGTGCGCCCCGGCGCGGGCCAGCCCCACGCGCTGCGCCCGACGGCGGAGGTCTTCGCGGCTCACGGCCTGACGCCCTATGTGCTGCGCCCCAAGGAAGGTCTGGCGCTGATGAACGGCACCGCCGTGATGACGGCCCTCGCCGCGCTGGCCTACGGCCGCACCACCTACCTCAGCCGCCTGAGCGCACGCATCACCGCGCTCAGCGTGCAGGCGCTGGAAGGCAACCCCTATCACTTCGATGCCGACCTGTTCGCCGCCAAGCCGCATCCCGGTCAGGCCCGCGTGGCCCAGTGGCTGCGCGATGATCTGGCCCACCCGGCGGCGCCGGAAGTCGATGCCACGCCGATCAACTCGCCGCGCCTGCAGGACCGCTACTCGACGCGCTGCGCGCCCCACGTCATCGGCGTGGTCGAGGACAGCCTGCACTGGTGGCGCAGCTTCCTGGAGACCGAGCTCAACAGCGCCAACGACAATCCGCTGATCGATGTCGAGGCCGGCAAGATTCTCCACGGCGGCCACTTCTACGGCGGCCATGTGGCAATGGTGATGGACAGCCTCAAGACGGCGGTCGCCAACCTGGCCGACCTGCTCGACCGCCAGCTGGCACTGCTGGTCGACAGCCGCTACAACCGTGGCCTGCCCAGTAACCTCAGCGGTGCCACGCCCGAACGCGCGCCGCTCAATCATGGCTACAAGGCGGTACAGATCGGCGCCTCGGCCTGGGCGGCGGAAGCCCTCAAGCTGACCATGCCCGCCAGCGTCTTCTCGCGCTCCACCGAGTGCCACAATCAGGACAAGGTCAGCATGGGCACCATCGCCGCGCGGGATGCGTTGCGCGTGCTGACACTGGTGGAGCAGGTCGCCGCCGCCACCCTGCACGCCGCCGTGCAGGGCAGCGAACAGCGCGCCGACATCACGGGCCAGGCCGCCACGCCGCCCAGGCTGGCCGCCTTCACCCGTGAGCTGCGTGAAGACATCGCGCCCCTCGAGGAAGATCGCGGTCTGGAAGCCGACCTGCGCCTGCTGTGCGCGCGCATCCGTGAACGTCATTGGACCCTGAGCGCCGACGAGGCCAACGCATGAGCGAGGCAGCATTGAACGAGAGACAAGCCATGAATCAGCCCACAGACACCCCGATGCCGACCGCCACGGTAGAGATGGAAGTGCCCTTCCACGACGTCGACATGATGGAAGTCGCCTGGCACGGCCATTACGTGCGCTATCTCGAGATCGCCCGCTGCAAGCTGCTCGACATGCTCGACTACAACTATCCGCAGATGCGTGAGTCGGGCTACGCCTGGCCGGTGATCGACCTGCGCCTGCGCTATGCCGGCCCGGCACGCTTCGGCCAGCGTATCGCCGTCACTGCACGGCTGCGCGAGTGGGAGAACCGCCTCAAGCTCGACTACGTGATCCGCGATGTCGAGAGCGGCAAACGCCTGACCCGTGGCTACAGCGTGCAGGTCGCGGTCGGGTTGGAAGATGGCGAGATGCTGCTGGCCTCGCCGCCCGTGCTTCGCGAGCGACTGACAAGGTGGCAAGCCGAACAGACACTGATACACGCCAACGATTCACCTGACTCCCCTTCAGACACCCGAGGAACGCCGTGATGACGTCACGCCTTGCCATTGCCGCCACTGCCCTGTTGCTGACTGCGAGTGTCTCCTGGACCAGCGCCTCTTGGGCCAGCGACTCAGACGCCAGATTCGACGCCCGTGCCCTGACACAACAGCTGGCGCGCACCGCCCCGGTCTGCGGTGATTTCCAGCAGACGCGCTGGCTCGAGGATGTCGGCGCAGAGCTCGAGAGCCAGGGTCATTTCCGCCTGATCGGCGACCCTAACGCACCCGAAGGCCTGGTGTGGGAAACCACTTCGCCGATTGAAGACCGTCTCGAGATGCGCACCGATGCCAGCCAAGGCCCGAATGGCGAACCGCTGCCGGCTGACCAGCAGGCGATGGCGGAGCTGCTGATCAGCTTCTTCCACGGCGACTGGCAGGCGCTGGAGGAGCACTTCTCCCTGACGTTGACGGGTACGCCGGATGACTGGCAGGCCAGCCTGACGCCCAACGATGCTCGTCTCGCTGAGGCCATCGAGCACCTCGAGATCGACGGTGGCAGCTGGCTGGAACACGTGAACCTCGCCAGCGGCGATGGTGACCGTCTCGAGTTGACCCTCACCGCCGGCGGTCACTGCGAACGATGACGTCACCCAGCCGTGAGCCGCGCAAGGGGCTGGATCGCGCCGTCTGGCGCTGGCTATGGGCCGCCGCCCTGCTGCTGTGCGCCTTGCTGCTGGCGGCGAAGATCGCCCCGCAGAGTCCATGGCGTGGGGCGATCGACACCCGCATCACCGCCATGCTGCCACAGCAGGAACGCAGCCCGCTGGCGGCGCGTGCCGAATCGCTGGATGACACCGCCAATCGGCTGGTGATTCTGGTTGGCAGTCGCGATGCCAGCGCCGCCGCACGCAAGCAGCGTGACGCTGCCGCCCAGGCGCTGCGTCAGGCGCTCGCGCCCATCGCGAGACTGGATGACGGCAAGAGCCTCGAAAGCCTGCGCCTGCCGGCAGAGGTCCAGCCGGCGCTGATCGCCCCGTCGCTTGCAGGCCTGAGTGACGATGAGTGGCAGGCACGCGCCCTCAGACAGCTGTTCCAGCCCGGCGGCCAGCGCGACCTGATCCGCGACCCCTTCGGTCTCGCCGGCGCCTGGCAGAGCTGGCTGACACCCGCCAACCTGTCGCTGTCCGGCGGTCAGCTGTTGCTGCGCGCGCCGACGTCAAGCGCTGACCAACCCGACAACGGTTACCGCCTGATCAGCGCCACCCTCACCGGCAGCGCCTACGCGATGGGTGACCAGCAGGCGCTGGAGCAGGCCGTGAATGGCGTGAAGGCCGACTATCCCGACATCCGGCTGCTGCGCTCCGGGCTGGTCTTCCATGCAAGCTCAGGTGCCAAACAGGCCAAGCAGGAGATGTCGACCATCGGGCTCGGCTCGCTGATCGGCGTGCTGCTTTTGCTGTGGGCGGTGTTCCACACCCCACGGCGGCTGCCGTTGCTGCTGGTGCCGGTGGCCACGGGCGTGCTGTTCGCGCTGCCGCTGACCTGGTGGGCCTTCGGCAGCCTGCATGTGCTGACGCTGGCCTTCGGCGCCAGCCTGATCGGCATCTCCATCGATTACGTGCTGCATCTGGAATGCATGCGCCGCCTGGCGACGACGAAGGGCCGTGACGGACTCGCCGCGCTATGGCCGGGCCTGACGCTGGGGCTGTGCTCCAGCCTCGCCGCCTATCTGGCCATCACCCTGACGCCGATGCCCGGGCTGCGCCAGATGGGCATGTTCGCGGCGCTCGGCTTGATCGGTGCCTGGCTGAGCGTGCGCCTGTGGCTGCCGCAACTGCCACTGCCGGCACAGGCCACTCGCGAGGACTCCCCCGCCGCCCGCGCCGCAGTCTGTCTGGCGCGCGCCATTCCCGGCAGGCGCAGCTGGCAGGCGCTGGGTCTGCTGCTGGTGGCCGCGCTGGCCAGCCTCTACGCCCTGCGCAGCGATGACCGCCTCACTCAGCTCAACCCCTCGCCTGCATCGCTGATCAACGAGCAGCGCGAGGTCCAGCGTCTGCTCGCCGAACCGGACGGCCTGCGCTACCTGATCGTGCAGGCCGAGAATGACGCCGCCCTGCTCTCGCGCCTGCATGCGCTGGAAGACACCTTTCAGCAGCTGAATGCCCAACAGCAGCTGGGCCACTGGGCAAGCCTCGCCCAGCAACTGCCGACGCTTAAACAGCAGCAGGCCAACCTCGTCGCCATGCGTGAGCTCACCCGCACCCTGCTGCCCCAGGTGCTGAGCACCGCAGGCCTGCCGCCCGAACTGGTCAAGCGCGCCGAGCAGGCCATCGCTGACGCCCACCCGCTGCGCCCGGCCGATTGGGTCGCGCTGCCCGCCGGTGAGATGGGCCAGCGACTGTGGCTCGACTCCCGCACCACCGCCATCGGCATCGTGCGCTTCGGCGATGTCACGGCTGAGGGCGGCGCAGCGCTTGCGCGCCTCGCCGCGGATGACGACAGCCTCGAGTATGTCGACCAGGTCGCCAGGCTCTCGACGACGCTGGGCAGAATTCGCAGCGAGATGGCCTGGCTGGTCGGCGGCGCGGTGGTCTTGATCAGCCTGCTGCTGGCGCTGCGCTATCGCCACAGCACCTGGCGCGCCCTGCTGCCGCCACTGGGCGGACTGGTACTGACGCTGGCGACCCTGACGCTGGCAGGCGTCGGCCTCAACCTGTTCCACCTGCTGGGCCTGCTGCTGGTACTGGGGATTGGCCTGGATGCGGGCATCTTCTGTGCCGAGCATCCGGCGCGCAGCGCAGAAAAAAGCAGTGCGGGCATCTTCTGTGCCGAGCATCCGGCGCGCAGCGCAGAAAAAGACAGGATCGGAGACACCGCCAGCCGCGCCTCGCAGGCCAGCCTGCTGGCGATTTCGCTGTCGTGCGCCTCCAGCCTGCTAGCCTTTGGTTTGTTGAGCTTCAGTCAGACACCGGCGCTGGCGGCACTGGGGCTGGCTTGCCTGCTGGGGCTGAGCGCCACCTGGTGCCTGGTGCCCTTCGCACGCAGTTGAGACGGGTCTGAAGCGAGGAGCAAAAGCGAGAGGCAAGCAAGCCGCAGGGAACGCAGCGCAACATAAACACATAACGACAACGATAACGATATCGACAACAACAGGGGA
Source organism: bacterium Scap17 (assembly GCA_013376735.1). Taxonomy (NCBI): domain Bacteria; species bacterium Scap17. Next base: position 3,169,537 of record VINJ01000001.1, read on the forward strand.
CGAGGCCATGGAATCGGCAGATCGCAGCAACAACCCACCACGCAAGGAAGTCATCATCATCGGCGCCGGGCCCGCCGGTGCGGCGGCAGCAGCGTGGCTGGCGCGCGCGGGCCATGCGGTGCGCGTACTGGAGCGAAGTCACTTCCCGCGCTTCTCCATCGGCGAGAGCCTGCTGCCACGTTGCATGCAGCATCTGGAGGCCTGCGGCCTGCTGGAAGCCGCTGCCGCCGGTGGCTATCAGCGCAAGACCGGTGCGGCCTTCACCCGCCGCGGCGAGCATCGCGTGATCGACTTCCGCGACAAGTTCAGCGAGGGCTCCGGCACCACCTGGCAGGTGGAGCGCGCCGACTTTGACCAGCGTCTGATCGAAGGCGCACGGGCGGCGGGGGCCGAGGTCGAATTCGGCGTCACCGTCACGGGTTTCACTCCCGCTCGCCCCACGCAGAGTGACACCGCTGGCCATGCTCAGGGGCCGCGTCTCACGTTGGCCGATGGCCGCGAGCTTCACGCCGCCTTCGTGCTGGATGCCAGCGGCTATGGGCGCGTGCTGGCGCGGCTCGAGGCGCTTGAGCGTGATCCGCGTCTGGAGCCACGCATGGCGCTGTTCGGCCATGTCCACGATGGCATCGCCGACCTCGCGCCGCCCGCCGAGGGCTATCGTCGCGACACTATCCTGATCGCCTCACACCCGGTGCATCCCGATGTCTGGTACTGGCTGATTCCCTTCGCCAATGGCCGCGCCTCGCTGGGCGTGGTCGGCCCGCGTGAGCTGATCGAGCCTGCCGCCGGAGACGATGCGCAGACACGCCTGTGGCAGTGGGTGATGGAAGAACCGCGCCTGGCGGAGCTGCTGCGCGATGCCACGCCCGCCAATGCCGTGCAGTCGCTGGGCGGTTACAGCGCCGATGTCAGCCGCTTGCATGGCCCGGGCTATGCACTGCTCGGCAATGCCGGCGAGTTTCTTGACCCGGTGTTCTCCTCCGGCGTGACCATCGCGCTGGAATCCGCCCTGCGCGCCGCGCCGCTGGTCGCGCGCGAACTGACCGCGACCCGCGATGAGCAGCGCCCGGACTGGGCCCGCGAATACGAGCAGCCATTGCGGCGTGGCATCGAGGTGTTCCGCGAGTTCGTCACCGCCTGGTACGACAGTCGCCTGACCGACATCATCTATCATCCTCGCTCGCCGGACCGCATTCGCCAGATGATCAGCTCGGTCCTCGCCGGCTACGCCTGGGACGAGGCCAATCCCTTCGTCAGCGCCAGTCGTCGTCGCCTGACCGCACTGGCCACGCTCTCGGCAGCACAGGAGCCGCAAGCGGAGACCTGCGAGCCCGCCGCAAGCGCTCTCTCAACGGCCGGCACGCGGCAGAATGACGCCAGAAAAGGTAAAGTATCGTCATGATATCCATGCGTCTCTCGCCTCATGCCATCTCAGTCGGGCGGCGATCCGTCGGACTGCTGCTGGCGACCAGCCTGCTGTTGAGCGGCTGCAGCCTGCTCGTGCCCGGCCCGCTCAGCGCCGAGAGCCCGATGCCGGCCCTGACGAGCCTGCAGGAGAGCAGCACCCAACGTCTGATTCTGCGCGTTGAGCGTAACAAGAGTGAGGCCAGCGAGAATCGCGCGGCAGCAGACGCCGCTGAGGACGAGGCTCGCGACCTGCCGCCCCTCATCGGCGTGCTGCGCCAATCGCCCGAGGCCATGCGGCTGGTGCTGCTCAGCGTGCAGGGCCAGCGACTGCTGACACTGGTGCATGACGCCGATGGCAGCCGCTTCGAGAAAGCCCGCCCCGAGGTGCTCGACAAGCTGCCCTTCACCGCCGACTGGCTGGCCCGTCGCATCGCCTGGGTCCACTGGCCAAAGGCCACGATCGATGACGCCTTTGCGAACACAGGCTGGCAACTGGTACAACGCGGCGACTGGCAGCAACGCCGCCAGCCCGCGCAGCGCATCATCCTGCAAGACGATGTGACCATCGCCGAGCTGACCCGCGATGCCAGCGGCCGCGTGACCCTGCGCGACCCGGCGGCCGACATGCAGCTGACGCTGGAACCGCTGGCAGCGCCCAGCACGCAGAACGCCCCTGACGACTCACCGGAAGCTTCCGCGCATGACTGAATCTGTTGCAACCGTGGCTACTGCTACCACGAAGGGCCGCGACACTGGCAACGCCTGCCGCCTGTCACGCCCCGGCATCGTCTGCCCGCTGGGCGCAGACCACGGCCTGATCAGCAGTGCGCTGTTCAGCGCCAGCCGTGGCCTGCGTGTCAGCGATGACTTCAGCCCCGGCACGCCGCTGTCACTGGGACGCGTCACCGCGCGGCTGGTGGATGACAGTGACTGGCCGGCCCCGCTGCGCTCACGCAACAATCGGCTGCTGGCCACCGCGCTTGAGCAGCTGGCACCGGAGCTTGAGGCTCTCAAACTCCAAGGCATCGCGCCGGAGCGCATCGGCGTGGTGCTCGGCACCAGCACCTCCGGCATCGGGGAAACGGAAGCCGCGATGGACACCCAGCGCGCTGCTGTCGCTCAGGGCACGCCGAGCGCCGACAGCTGGCCGGAGAACTTTGAATACCGCCGTCAGGAACTGGGCGCACCCGCCGAGTGCGTGGCCTGGTTGAGCGGCGCGCGCGGGCCGGTCTATACCCTGTCCACCGCCTGCACCTCCAGCGCCAAGGCGCTGGCCAGTGCACGGCGTCTGCTGGCCTCCGGCCAGTGCGATGCGGTGATCGCCGGTGGCGCCGACAGCCTGTGCCACATGACGGTGAAGGGTTTCATGAGCCTGGAGGCCGTCAGCCGCAAGGAGAGCCTGCCGCTGGGGGCCGAGCGCGACGGCATCAATCTGGGCGAGGCCGCGGTGCTGTTCGTGGTCACGCCGGAGCGCGGCGGCGTGCAGCTGACCGGCGTCGGCGAATCCAGCGATGCCCACCATATTTCCGCGCCCTGCCCCGATGGCAGCGGCGCCGAGGCCGCCATGCGCGGCGCACTCGCCAGTGCCGGCCGCGCCCCCGGCGAGATCGACTACATCAACCTGCACGGCACCGCCACGCCGCTGAATGATGCGATGGAAAGCCTCGCCATCAGCCGCCTGTTCGGCAGGGATGCCGGCTCTGATGCCGGTTCTGACAGCGTTTCTGATGCCGGTTCTGGTACCGACGAGCCCCTTCTGCCCGCCATCAGCTCCACCAAGGCCCTCACCGGCCATACGCTGGGGGCCTGCGGCGCGCTGGAAGCCGCCTTCTGCTGGCTGGCGCTGGAACATGGCCGCCTGCCGCCGCATGCCACGCCGCGTGAGGCGCTGGACCCGACACTGCCTGCGCTCAACATCGTCTATCGTGACCGCCCCGAGACCCCGCCGCTGCGGGTGATGAGCAATGCCTTCGCCTTCGGCGGCAACAACATCTCGCTGGTGCTGGAGCGCCACACCACCGACCCGGAGTCCTCTGCATGCTGACCCCGAGCCCCGACTCAGTTTCCATTGCTGACTCTGATGTGCAGCCCCGTGAGGCGGGCTATCCCGCCATGCCCCGCCCCATCGGCCCCTATGTGCCCCACGATGCCGGCATGTGCCTGCTGGATAACGTGCTGCGCTGTGACGAGCATTCGCTGAGCGCCGACATCACCCCGACGCCAGACAACCTGTTCGCCGAGCAGAATGCCGACGGCCAGGCCGTGATTCCTGCCTGGGTCGGGCTTGAGTGGATGGCACAGGCCATCGCCGCCTGGTCGGGCCTGCAGGCCGCGCGCAGCGGCCAGCCGCCACGGGTCGGCTTCCTGCTCGGAAGTCGCCGCTATGAGAGCGAAGTCGCCGCCTTTTCCTGCGACTGCCGCTGGCAGATTCATGTTCAGCTCGACTATCGCGCCGACAACGGGCTGGGCGCCTTCGAGGCCACCATCAGCGACGAGCACGGCGCCACTGTCGCGCGTGCCGGCGTCAATGTCTTCGAGCCGGCGCCCGAGGCGCTGCCCGCCGCGGCGTCTACGCAAGAAACCACACAAGAATCCTCACCCGGACAGCAGGATGCTGCCGGCGCCTCATCGCAAGGTAATGTCTGATGTCTGTCACACCTCCCGCTACTGAAACTGCCACCGCCGCCCCTGAAGCGCGTGAGTGGATTCTGGTCACTGGCTCCAGCCGTGGCATCGGGCGCGCCATCGCGCTGCGTCTGGCCCGCGAAGGCTACAACCTGGTGCTGCATTGCCGCTCGCGCCGTGACGCCGCCGAGGAGGTCGCGCGGGAGATCAGCGCCCTGGGCGGCGAATCGCGCATCCTGAGTTTCGATGTCGCCGACCGAGACGCCGCGCGCAGCGCGCTGGAAGCCGACATCGAGGCCCACGGCTGCTACTACGGAGTGGTCTGCAATGCCGGTATCCATGCCGACAACGCCTTCCCGGCGCTCACCGATGACGACTGGGACAGCGTCATCCGCACCAACCTCGACGGCTTCTACAACGTCATCAAGCCGCTCTCCATGCCGCTGGTGCGCCGCCGCAAGCCGGGGCGCATCATCGTGATGTCCTCGGTGTCGGGCATGATGGGCAATCGGGGTCAGGTCAACTATTCCGCCGCCAAGGCGGGGCTGATCGGCGCGGTCAAGGCGCTGGCGGTGGAGCTGGCCAAGCGCCGCATCACTGTCAATGCCGTCGCACCGGGCGTCATCGCCACCGAGATGACCGAAGGCGTCGAGATGGAAGAGGCGCTGAAGATGATTCCCATGCGCCGTGCGGGGGAAGCCGAGGAAGTCGCCGCCACCGTGGCCTTCCTGTGCTCGAAGGACGCCGGCTACATCACCCGCCAGACCATCGCGGTGAACGGGGGCATGTTCTGATGACGACTACTTCATCCCTGCGCGGCAGACGTGTCGTGGTCACCGGCATGCATGGTTTCTCGCCCATCGGCAATGACTGGCCGACCCTGCGCGCCAACCTGGCCGCCGGGCGCACCGGCATCCGCTATATCGAGCACTGGGACAAGTACGACGGCCTCAACACCCGGCTCGGCGCGCCGGTCAACGATTTCGAACTGCCGAAACACTACAACCGCCGCGCACTGCGCAGCATGGGGCGTGTGGCGCAACTGGCGACCCGCTCCAGCGAACTGGCGCTGGAAGCGGCCGGCCTGAGTGACAGCCCGCTCAAGGAAAGCGGCCAGATGGGCATCGCCTACGGCGCCTCGGCCGGTGAGCCGGATGCGGTGGCGGACTTCGGCAACATGCTGATCAATCACTCCACCGATGGCCTCAATGCCAATTCCTATATCCGCATGATGGCGCACACCGCGCCGGTCAACATCGGCGTCTTCCTCGGCATCAAGGGGCGGATCCACACCACCTCCAGCGCCTGCACCTCCGGCAGTCAGGGCATCGGTTACGCCTATGAGGCGATCCGCTTCGGCCGCCAGACCGCGATGGTCGCCGGTGGCTGCGAGGAGCTGTCCGCCGCCGACGCCGCCGTGTTCGATACCCTGTTCGCGACCAGCACCTGCAATGATCGCCCGGACCGCTCACCGCGGCCCTTCGATGCCCAGCGTGATGGCCTGGTGATCGGCGAAGGCGCCGGCACGCTGATTCTGGAAGAGTTGGAGCACGCCCTGGCGCGTGGCGCGACCATCTACGCCGAGATTCTCGGCTTCGGCACCAACTCTGATGGCCGTCACGTCACCCAGCCGGACGCCAGCATGATGGAAGCCGCGATGCGCATGGCGCTGGAGGATGCCGGTGTGGAGGCCTCACAGATCGGCTATGTCAGCGCGCATGGCACCGCTACCGAGCGCGGTGATATCGCCGAGAGCCATGCCACCCATGCGGTGTTCGGCGAGCACATGCCGATCAGCGGCTTCAAGAGCTTCACCGGCCATACCCTGGGGGCCTGTGGCGCGCTGGAGGCCTGGGTCGCCATCGAGATGATGCGCGAAGGCTGGTTCCACGGCACCGCCAATCTCGAGGACATCGACCCGCGCTGCGCACCGCTCGACTACCTCACCGGCGCAGGCCGCGAGATCGCGACGGACACCGTGATGAGCAACAACTTCGCCTTCGGTGGCATCAATACCTCGCTGATTCTGCGTCGCTGGCAAGACTGAGCCGCAGAGCGAGCCAACTGGCGCACGACTGTCGCCACCAGACGACTTTGCAGCGGATCGGATCTGGCGCAAGATACGCGCCCGCTGCATGGTCTATGGTGTGATTGGCTCACGCCTCTGGCTGTCTGACGGCGATATTCGCTGGCGTCGCGCCAGTCAATCACACGGTAAGGAGAGGTTTCACATGGCGTCATCCGTTGCTCAGTCATTCTCTTGGATGTTGCGTGCCGCGCGCTCTGCACGTGGCATGGCAATGGCCACCGCCCTGGTGACCGGCTCTGCCAGCCTGCTGGCCTCCATGCCGGCAGAGGCGCGGGACACGCAGCACTTCCTGCCGATCATGCCGGTGATGGCCAGCACCGCGGCCAGTCAACGACTGGGCAAGGACGTGGTCTTCTTCTTCGGTGACAAGCAGCCCTACGAGCGGATCGAGAAGCGTGGCTGGGCGCGGGTGAACCCGAAGACCAACGCGTCCAACAAGAGCGATGCGGAGGCCTGTCGCTGGGTGTTTCTGTCGGCGCTGCGCGAGTTGCAGAAGAAGGCGCGCGAGTATGGTGCCAATGCGGTGATCAACATTCGCAGCGACTATGACAACGTGCCCTACTCCAGCAGCGAGAAGTACGAGTGCCATGCGGGCAATATCGTCGCGGGTGTGGCGCTGCGCGGGGATCTGGTGATCCTGCATCCGAAGAACTGATTCCTCGATATGGCGGTCAGGCAAGGCAGTGGCGTGAGCGGGTCAAGTGAGCCGGTTGTGGATGACGTGGCAGGCACGCCTGCGAGGCGCCCGACCGATCACCCCGCCTACCGCTGCGTGGTGCTTGGACGCGCTGCATCAGATGACATCGCTTCGCTGAGCACGGGTTCGCCGAGCGCCGACTTGTCCAACGGCGAGCCGCTGATCTCGCATGATCCCCACGCCCTCGCCGCCTCCCTGGCATCTGCAACTGGCGGCGCTGCCAGCGCCTTGCCGAATCCCTGCTCTGAATCATCCTCTCGGCCAGCCCGCCTGTGGCTGGCCGAGGCGTGTGTGCTGCCAGCCTCCTGTGCTGACTCGGCTGATTCCTCTGCCAGCCCCTCCACTGAAACCTCCAGCTGTCGCTCGCTGCGCGCTCGCCAGCCGGATGTGGATAACGCTGCCCCCCCCGTGTCATCTGCCAAGGCCCGCCGTCGCCAGCAACGTGAAGCCGAATCGCGCCTCGCCCGCCTTCTGCTCGGTGAACTCGCCGCTGCTCAAGGCATCCAGCTTGCGCTGGCCGATTGGTCGCCGCGTGGCCAGGCACCCTATCACCCTGCGCTACCGGCGGGCTTTCACGTCTCCATCGCCCACCGCCACGGCCATGTGCTCGTCGGCCTCGCCACCGCCCCGCTCGGGCTGGACCTCGAATACCGCAACCCCCGCCACGCCCACGACCTCGACACCCGCATCGCCATGCTGCCTACAGACGCACGCGAACGCCTCGCTGAGGCATCACACCTCAGCGAGACAGAACGATTGGACGGGTTTTATCGCGAATGGGTGAGGTATGAGGCAGTATTAAAAATTAATAGAAGAGCATCAAACCCTTCACCGAAAAATTATCATCATAAAATCCAAAGTTAATTAAACCTACTCGGATTCTTGAGAAACTAACTCTCTACAGTATTGCTTTCCATGTTCTTCACACCACAGTGATTTTAAAACCATAGCTTTAGAAAAATCGAAATTATCATTATCTTCAAGATTTATCTCCTCCCATAGCGGGGTAGAAACACCAGCATTATTACATCCACAAGATTCTTTAGCCTTACGACTTGTAATATTTAATAAAAATCTTGATGACGCAACAATCTTTCCTCTTTCAGACAGAGATGCTAGCTTAGCGCTCATATTCACTGGTCTACCAGCCCAAACTTCATTACGTAGATGGGAGTCATCACCTCCCCTTGGTTCTAGACCTATCCTCTTTACTAATACAGTTTTTTGATCAATCCCTATATGGCTACCTATAGATAGCTTCCTCTTCCTAAAAACTTTTTTGCTAAAATCATTTTCGCAGAAAGTTTTACAGGTTATAGCAGCACATAAAGCAGTATGGGGTCGATTGTAGTCAAATAACGCAAAGACACCATCGCCTTTAATATCGATATAAGATGCTCCAAAGCTCTTAAAGATTTTTACCATAGTTGTCGGGTTCCGTCTGATTGACTATAGCTTGCGTAAACAGCTCAGGTCGTTCGACCTGCCACTCCTTCATTGCTGCTATAGGCGCTTTGTGGTGTAGTGCTCTCTGAGGAATGTGGTGGTTATAGAGCCAGCAATAACGCTCGAGTGTCTGTTCTAAATCTTCACTTGAGTCATAACGCCGAGTCGCCAGTACATCGCTGATACGCCCATTGAAGCGCTCCACCATCCCGTTCGTTTGGGGTCTGCCTGGCCTGATCAATCGATGCTCGATGCCATGGCTCTGACATTCCTGATCGAAAAGGTGATGTCCACTGGGCTTACGTTCGCCACCCACGGTAAAGCGGTCGGTAAAGGATTTACCGTTGTCCGTGAGCACGGTTCGAATCGTGAAGGGAGCCTCCTCTTCCACACGCTTCATGAACGCCTGGGCGTCCTTTGCAGATTGACTTGATCTGACCTCCAGATACACCCACCGAGTGGCACGATCAATCGCGACGTAGAGATAACGCTTCTGATCTTCGTCAGGCATTTGGGGCAGGTGCTTGATATCAATGTGCACATACCCGGGCTCATAATCCTTGAAAGGCCGATGCTTGGGCTTCTCGTCCTCCTTCGCATCTTGACGCGCCAGCTTGGCGAGAGTCGGTACATCACGTCGTTTGAGCATGCGCTGAAGTGCGGAACGCGACAGATTGGGGTTCAGGAATTCCCGAGCAACGACAAGTAGATCATCGAGCCCCAGGCGAAGCAGTTCACGTGCGGCGATGACGATCTCTTCCTGTTCTGAGGTCAGAGTCGCGAGTAGGTTATGACGTGTGTGGGAACGATCCAGGACATCATCACGATAGCGCCAGCGCTGTATAGTTGAGACGCTGACCCCGAACTGACGAGCGAGATCTTTGTTCGTCATGCTGGAGGGAGCTGCTTGGATGTCGGCACGGATTTTCGGTGTCGTCGTCGCTTGCTTATGCAGCTTGATGTCCATGAAGCTTTTCCTGAATCAATTGCTTGATGAGCTCACGAGAGGCTAACAAAGGATAGCTTCGTTGTGAAATCCGATCATCCGGCACCCTACACATAGTTCCTGTGAAATACTGATATATTTCAGCAGTACTTTTTTCATGCCTAGTTGCAGATAACTTAGTTGATCCAGCCATATCCACAAAAACAGAAATAACACCATTTATCCTAATCCAACTATTATTCCTTTGTGGAATATTTTCAGGACTTGGAATTAATCTTTTGTTATTTACTAGCGCACCATGGTTATATTCTTCACCAGCTCTTTCTATAATACCTTTGATTTCATCAATATATTGTCCAGTGCTTGACATAAAAGGCCTCTAAATAGTGAAGAATAAAAACGATGGCAAGGCAAGACCAAGCCCTATTAAATAAGCCACATAAGCAGGAATAAAAACCCAAAACTTATCTAATGTAATCCTAGAATTTATATGAATTTGTCTTATAAATGAAATTTCTAGTTCAGTAAACTCAGAACCTTCATCCAACAATTCACATTTCATTGCTTTTATATAGGAGCTTTTATCCATGTCAGCTATATCCTTAAAAAACACCAAATCGGCGTTCTCAATATTATTTTCTCCAACTCTATTTTTATAAACATCTAACATAATATCATTAATTTTTGGAACATAAGCTGCGAGCAAAAAAATCAAACCGACTATCCAAATAAGAAATGCAAATTTATATAAAATAATTCCAAAACAATTAAACTCATATTGAGAAGTTAGTCTAAACCCTATCGCTATGCTAGCTAGCGTGAAAGTAAATAAGAATCCATTCTTAGCTTCAGCAAACTTAAGCCAACCATCGACTCTGTCCAGTAAATTTTTCAAGAAATCAATTCTATCTTTAAAACTCAACTTGTTTTCCATAAACACCCTTATAATATTAAGATAATAAAATTAATTATAAATGATAAATTAAACCCCGCCAGAGAAATCTCTGGCGGGGTTAGAAAAACCATACTGCGAGTTACTTCACCGCAGCGACCACGGTAATTTCACACAGCAGTTCCGGGCTGGCCATGGCGGCTTGTACACAGGCGCGGGCGGGGGCGTGGCCTTGTGGTACCCAGGTATCCCAGATGTCATTGAAGGGTTTGAAGTCGTCCATCGACTTGAGATAGACCGTGGCGGAGAGCAGGTGCTCGCGGTCGGTGCCGACTTCTTCCAGCAATGCATCGACACGCGCGAGCATGCTGTTGGCCTGGTCCGTGATATTCCCGAAGCGGTGGTCCGGCCCGGCGACCTGGCCACACAGGTAGATGGTGTTGTTGTGGATTACGGCGCGGCTCATGCGTGCCTTGGTGTCGTGACGTTGGATATCGCTCATGGAGAGTGTCCTTGTACCGTTCTTCTTGGAGTGTGAAAGACGCACCAGCGTAAGGGAAACCCCCTCAGCGGCATGGCGCGCAATGAGGATAAGCGGCCATCAGCGTTCCAGATTCCGGCGGGCGGCGCAACGCGACCTGCGGGGTATTTTCCAGTCGTCGAGAGGGTTTCTGCCTTGCGTACCTGTAACCACTCCCCAGGAGGCAGAAATGAAGACGCCGCGCCGTCCCGACATGACACGGGAAGGCGCGGCGTTCTCATTGCCCGGCAGGGCGTGGGCTGAACAGTGCTAGCGCAAGATCAGCAGCGGCACCGTGGCGTTGCGAATCATCTCGGTAGTGGTGCTGCCGACCAGCAACTGACGGATGCGCGAGTGGCCGTAGGCGCCCATCACCAGCATGTCGATGGCGTGCTGTCGGGCATATTCGCGCAGGCAGGCTTCTACCTCCCCCGCCTTGAAGCTGGCCTGCACGCTGAAACCTGCCGCGGTGAGAGTGTCGCGCGCGGCGTCCAGCGGTGCCTGATGCTCCACCGTTTCCGCGCCGACCATCACCAGATGCAGCTCCGCGCCCTTGAGCAGCGGGCTTGCCGCCAACACCTCGACGGCGCGCTTGATGGTGCTGCTGCAATCGAAGGCGATCAGCACCCGAGTCGGTACAGCGAACTCACCCGGCACCACCAACACGGGACGATGCAGGCTGCGAATCACGCGCTCCAGATTGCTGCCCAGGTGCTCGCTGGCCTGCTCCGCCCCTTCACCACGCTTGCCGATCACCAGCAGGCGAATCTCGTCTTCCAGTTCCTCCAGGGTCTCGACCAGCTCGCCATTGCGCTGGCGTGGGCGCGGCTCGGTGATACCCGCTTGCACGGCGCGCTTGTAGGCGGCCTCCAGCATCAGACGGCCCTGCTCCTGGGCGATGCGCCCGCGCTGCTCATCCAGGGTGGCGAGTTCTTCCAGCAGGTGCTCGCGCGCGCCGAGCCCGATGCTGCCGGAAAGATCACTGGTGGTCTCGCCCGCCCCTTCATGGCGGTCGATCACATGCAGGAAGCTCAGCGGTGCCGAGAGACGTTGGCTTGCCCATACGGCGGCATCACACACGGCGACGGCAAAGGCGGAGCCGTCAATGCAGGCGGTGATCTTGTCATGGCCTGTCGGGGCACTGGCAGAGGATTGGCTCATGGCGTGCTTCCTTATGCTGACGATCAAGGTTGGCGCTTCGGGCGCCTGTCTCGAGATTACCACCTTCCGGCCCCATGAACGCAAACGGCGGGCAGCCCGTGTGGGACTGCCCGCCGTCTTTCCGCATGAATCACGCTGCTGGCGCCATCGCTCTCGATCAGGCGGGTGGCACCAACGGGATCAGTGACCCATCAGCTTCTCGACCGCATCCGGCTTGTCATGCACCGCGAAGCGATCCACCAGCGTGGCGCTGGCTTCGTTGAGGCCACGCACCTCGACCTCGGTCCCCTCGCGGCGGAACTTGACCACCACGGTGTCCAGCGCGCCGATGGCGGTGATATCCCAGAAGTGCGCACGGCTGACGTCGATGACGACACGCTCGACGGTCTCCTTGAGGTCAAAACCGGCCTGGAACTGCTCGCTGGAGGCGAAGAACACCTGACCGACCACGCGGTATTCGCGGGTACGGCCATCGGCATTCATGTCGCTGCCGATATGCAGCACCTGACCGATCTTGTTGGCGAAGAACAGCGCCGAGAGCAGCACGCCGACCAGCACGCCGAGCGCGAGGTTGTGGGTCGCGACCACGACGGCCACCGTCGCCAGCATGACGATGTTGGTGGACATCGGGTGGGTCTTGAGATCACGGATCGACTGCCAGGAGAAGGTGCCGATGGAGACCATGATCATCACCGCGACCAGAGCGGCCATCGGAATCTGCGAGACCCACGGGCCGAGGAACACGACCAGAATCAGCAGCACGACACCCGCCACCATGGTGGAGAGACGTGTGCGACCGCCGGACTTCACGTTGATCATCGTCTGACCGATCATCGCGCAACCCGCCATGCCGCCGAGGAAGCCGGTGACGACGTTGGCCGCGCCCTGGCCCTTGCACTCACGGTTCTTGTCGGACGGCGTGTCGGTCAGGTCATCGACCAGGGTGGCCGTCATCAGGGATTCCAGCAGGCCCACGACCGCCAGCGGCAGCGAGTACGGCAGGATGATCCACAGGGTTTCCAGATTGAAGGGGATGTCCGGAATCAGGAACACCGGCAGGCTGTCCGGCAGCTCGCCCATGTCGCCGACGGTGCGGATATCCAGACCGACGACCATGGAGAAGATGGTCAGCACGATGATGCAGACCAGCGGCGACGGCAGCAGCTTGCCAACCTTTGGCACCAGCGGCAGCAGGTAGATGATGCCGAGACCGGCCGCGGTCATGGCGTAGACGTGCCAGGTGACGTTGGTCAGCTCCGGCAGCTGGGCCATGAAGATCAGGATCGCCAGCGCATTCACGAAGCCGGTGACCACCGAGCGCGACACGAAGCGCATCAGCGAGCCGAGCTTGAAGTAGCCGAAGATGATCTGGATCACGCCGGTCAGCACGGTGGCGGCCAGCAGGTATTCCAGGCCGTGGTCCTTGACCAGGTCGACCATCAGCAGTGCCATGGCACCGGTGGCGGCGGAGATCATGCCCGGACGGCCACCGGCGATGGCGGTCACCACGGCGATGGAGAAGGAGGCATACAGGCCGACCTTGGGGTCGACACCGGCAATGATGGAGAAGGCGATGGCTTCGGGGATCAGGGCCAACGCCACCACCAGGCCGGACAGGATGTCGGGCCGGAGGTTGGAGAGCCACTGCTGTTTGAGGCTGCTTGTCATCGAGTCGTCCGCAACAGGTTGGGGAAGGTGGTGTGCGTGCTGAATCCTGGCGCTGTCGAGTCAGTCTGGCGTCCGGTTGTGGCAATCTTCATCACTGCCGTCAGGGGCAGTGCCGCTCGCGCCTGGCTCGCGTCGTGAAGTCGCTATCGTTTCCGGTCGCACTGTGGCTTTCTTCGCGCCATGAGCTCTTCGCTCCGGTCGCCGTGAGGCGTCCGGAGGGCTGTCATTTGACAGTGAATAAACTCGGGGATAGGAGGAATTGTATCAGTTGCCGCCCGCAGACGCATCCGCAGAAGGCGCGCGCGTGGCCTGCAGGTGACGCAGGCGGCGGTCGATCAGGCTCTTGATCAGCATCGCGCCCAGCACCATGGCGCCGCCCACCCAGCCGCGCAGGGTCAGCGACTCGTCCAGCACCCACCACACCCACAGGATGCCGAACACGCTTTCCAGCAGCATCAGCAGTGCCACCTCGGCGGACGGCAGATACAGCGGGCCGCGCTGGATCAGCGTGAAGCCCAGCGGCGAGAGCACCAGACACAGCAGCACCAGCCAGCCGGCGCGCTGAGCGAAATCATCGCTGTGCGAGGGCCATAGCTGGGTGAGCACGCTCTCGAGGCCCTCTGCTGCACCCTCGCCTACCCCTCCCCCAGAGGCTGCCAACCATATGCAGGCCAGCAGGCCGCACAGCGCGGTCAGCAGTCCTGACAGTGTCAGCATCGGGCTCATGTCGAGGCCCGGGCGCGTGCGACACAGCGTGAAGTTGCCCGCCAGCGACAGGCTGCAGCCCAGCGCGAGCAGATTGCCGGTCAGCGAGCCGCTGCCCGCCTCGTCCATCACCAGCAGCGTGATGCCCGCCAGCGAGACCAGAATCGCGCCCCATACATGGCGCGGCTGGCGCTCGCCCAGCCATAGCCGCGACATCAGTGCCGCGAACAGCGGACTGGCGGCGAGGATGATCAGCACATTGCCGGCGCGGGTGTATTGATTGGCGAGCACGAAGCCCAGCGTGGAGCCGGTGAACAGCAGCGCGACCCACAGCCCCGTGCGCCCGCAGCCACGCATGCGTGCCAGCGCACTGATAAAGCGCTGGCCAGGCCCGCCGCGCTGGGTGAGCAGCAGAATCAGCGCGAAGCCGATGGCCGTCAGCAGGCCGCGCCAGAACACCAGCGGGCCATCGGCGACATCGGCGAGGCGCAGCAACAGCGCATCCGGCGAGATCAGCAGCACGCCCAGCGCCGTCAGCGCGACGCCACGCGCCTGCAGGGCTCTGGCATCCGGGCTGTGATCGCGGGAAAGGTGGGAGTCAGTCGCCGGCTTCATGCACGCTCAGTCCGATTCGATGGACAGGTGCGACTGGCGCCAATCGACCACCGGCCAGCCACGCGCTTCGGCGAACTGGCGCAGCGGCGCATCCGGCTGGGTGGCGTGGGGATAATCGACCCGCTCGAGCAGCGGCAGGTCGTTGTGGGAATCGGAGTAGCCCCACAGTGCCTGCGGCGCACGCTTGAGCTGGCTTGCGTCTTCCAGCCAGGCATCCAGCGCCGCCAGCTTGCCTTCGCGGAAGGTGACGATGCCGGTGGTCTCGCCGGTGAAGCGGCCCGCTTCATCGAAGGCAGGATGGGTGGCCAGCGCGCCATCGGCGGTCAGGCGACTGGCGATGGGGCCGACCAGATGGTGCATGGAGGCGGAGATGATCAGGGTGCGATGGCCCGCCTCGCCGTGTTCGGCGAGACGCGCGATGCCGCCTTCCAGCAGACGCGGCATCACCATCTCCTCCACGAAGCCATCGACCTCGCGGCGTACCTCATCGCGATGCCGCCCGATGAGCGGGCTGAGCAGATGGCCGGTGTGCTCGTGGATATCCAGAGTGCCGGCGTGATACTCGCTCTGATGGCGCTCGCCGATGGCCATGAAGGCTTCGACATCCTCGATCCAGCCACAGGCGGCCATCCAGCGCATCCACATGCCAGTGCAGTCGCCATCGAGCAGGGTATCGTCGAGATCGAACACCGCCAGCGGAGAGTCCAGCTGGCAGAAATGGCGCAGATATCCCTCACCCGGCGGGGATAGCGGTGGCAGCAGCGTCACGGCATCGCAGTCGGCGCAGAGGTCCGCCAGCGGCGAGCGGCGGACCTCTACCCCGGGAGCAGCATTGAGGGCGCGCGGCGCAGCAGGGGGTGAGGGCATGGTTCGAGTCACGACAGGCTCCGAGTGGACGAGAGAGTCAACGGCTTCCTGCCGTTACTGCGTGACCCTCGCATGCGGCGCCGCGCTGGGCAAGTCCGTCGCGCCTTCACGACCCGCTGTCGCTGCGCGCTAGCGCTGGGCGAGTCGAGCCAGCGCCAGGCTGGCAATCGCGGTGTCCTGCACGCCGGTGCCGGTCAGGTCTGCCACCGTGATGCGGGTATCAGTGGTGGTTTCGGTCTCTTCATCTCTGTTCTGGTCACCCTCACGCAGACGGCGCCCATCGGCCAGCAGCTTGCCCAGCTCGTACACCTCGCACGCCTTGGCCTGGTCGTCATCCAGCCCCTTCAGCTCGCCATTGATTTCCGACTGGGCGCGGCTGTCACACACGAAGTAGTCGCAATCGGTCAGCACGTCGGCTTCCAGTTCGCGCTTCTCGGGGCTGTCGGAACCCATAGCGGTGACATGCACGCCTTCCGGCAGCATCGTGTATTCCAGCAGCGGCGTGTGAGACGGCGTGGCAGTGACGATGATGTCGGCGTTCTGGCAGACCGCGTGCAGGCTGTCATGACTACGTATGGTGAGGCCCAGCCGCTCCTCCGTCTCACGCGCGAAACGCTCGGCCCGCTCCTTGTCGCGTGCCCAGACATCGACACTCTCGATGTCGCGCACCAGCCGCAGCGCCTCCAGCTGCAGGCTCGCCTGCTCACCGGCGCCGATCAGCGCGACACGCTTGCTGTCAGGGCGCGACAGGGCCTCGGCCGCCACGGCCCCGGCCAGTGCGGTGCGAATGGCGGTGAGATAGCCGCCGTCATTGAGCAGCGCCTCGGCAAGGCCGGTCTCGGCGGAGAACACCACCATCAGGCCATTGAGGCTCGGCAGGCCACGGGCGGGATTGTTGAAGAAGCCGGGGCTGATCTTGATCGCGAAGTGCTTGAGGCCCTGGATGTGGGCCGTCTTGACGTCCACCTCGCCATTGGCCTCCTCGATGGCCATCGACAGGATCGGCGGCTGCACCACCCTGCCTTGACCCAGCGCGATAAAGGCGTCACGGATGGTGGCAAGCGCCGTGGTATCCAGCCCCACGACCTGCTCGATCTGTTCACGGGAATATGTCTGCATGCTTTCTTGAGTCGTTTCCGTCATGCGCCCTCCTTCTGGTGTGCCGTCAGCTGTCTCACGCTGTGAGCCATGGGCGAAAAAATCACTGCTGAGCGTCCGCCAGCAGCGCTCGGGCCTGATCGAAGGTCTCCAGACTGACACCGTTGCCGCTGATGATCAGCGCGACACGCTGGCCGCGGATCGACTCGGCCAGCCCCGGGTCACTCTCCCCCAGCCGTGAGGCCTCAAGTGCGGCGAGACCGACCACGGCGGCGCCCTCGACCAGCAGCTTCTCCTCTTCCAGCAGCATCAGCATGGCGCGGGCGATGGCACGCTCGCTGACCTGATGGTGGTGATCCATCACGCGGCGCACCAGCGGCAGCGTGGTGTGATTGCCAAGCCCGATGCCGCCGCCCAGTGAGTCGCCGAGGCTGGCGACCTCTTCCACCTCCACCGGCTCGCCTGCCTGCAGGCTGTGCCACATGGCCGCGCCTTCGGTGAGGCTGATGCCATGCACGCGGGTTTCGGGGCGAATCGCCTTGAGCGCCGCCCCGATACCGCCGAGCAGGCCGCCGCCGGACAGTCCAATCAGTACCTGATCGAGCTGCGGGCAATCCTCCATCAACTCAAGCCCGATGGTGCCCTGACCGGCCGCGATCAGCGGGTCATCGAAGGGTGGCACCGCCAGCATGCCCTCCTCCTCGACCAGCCGATTGACCTCGTGGAAGGCCTCGTCCTGGCTGCGCCCGACCCGGCGCACCTCGACACTGCCACCAGTGGCACCGCCCAGCTCACCCAGCGCCTCGATGGCACGCACCTTGTTGGCGGGCACCTGCTCGGAGAGACAGATGACCGCCCTGAGGCCACGGCGCATCGCGGCGTAGGCCAGCGCGCGACCATGATTGCCGGTGGAGGCGGTGGTCACACCGCACTGGAGGCGCTCGTAGGCCTCGCCGGAGGCCTGCTCCGCCACGGCGGCCAGCAGATTGCTGGCCCCGCGCAGCTTGAAGGCGCCGGTGGGCTGGCGGGTCTCCAGCTTGAGCAGAATCTCGGCATCGAAGCGGCGCGACAGCCCCGGTGACGGTACCAGCGCCGTGCGTTCGACACCCGTGGCCGTCGATGAATGAAACAACCGCTGGCGCGCGGCATGGATATCGGCCAGCGCCAGCGGCGTTTCCCGTGTGCTCTTGAGCGGGGGCAAGGTCAATGCCATGACCTACTTGTCACCAGAAGTGGGATCACCGGAAGAGAGATCACCATTGTCGACAAGCTCCTGATGCACCTTGTCCACGGCGCGACGCGCGCGGGCGACGATGTCATCGATTTCCTCAGGCGTGACCACCAGCGGCGGCGCGAAGCCGAGGATGTCGCCCTGCGGCATGGCGCGTGCCACCAGGCCTTCCTCGAGGGCCGCCGCGGAGATGCGCGGGCCGACCTTGAGCCCTGAGTCGAATGCCTTGCGCTGTGACGGCTGCGGCGAGAACTCCAGTGCCGCCAGCAGGCCGATGCCACGCACATTGCCGACGATGGGGTGATCGGCGAAGGCGGCCTGCATGGCGTTCTGCAGATAGGCGCCGGTATCGCGGGCATTGTCGACCAGGCCCTCGCGGCGAATGATCTCCAGATTGGCGACACCGGCGGCGGCGCCCAGCGCATGCCCGGAGTAGGTCCAACCGTGGCCGATGGGGCCGAATTCGCCGGTGCCCTGCTCCAGTACCTTCCACACACGGTCGCCGACGATGACCCCGGACAGCGGCTGATAGGCGCTGGTCAGGCCCTTGGCGATGGTGACCAGGTCCGGCTTGATGCCGAAGTGCTGGAAGCCGAACTGGCTGCCGATGCGCCCGAAACCACACACCACTTCATCGCAGATCAACAGGATGTCGTGACGCTTGAGCACGGCCTGGATGGCCTCCCAGTAGCCTTCCGGCGGCGGCACGATGCCACCGGTGCCCAGCACCGGCTCGCCGATGAAGGCGCCGACGGTCTCCGGCCCCTCGGCCTGGATCATCGCCTCGAGCTTCTCGGCGCACCAGGTGGAGAATTCGCGCTCGCTCATCTCGGCGCACTCGGCAGGACGGCGGTAGTAGTCCGGCGCCTCGGTGTGCAGGATGCCCGGAATCGGCAGATCGAAGTGATCATGGAAGGCTGCCAGCCCGGTCAGCGAGCCAGAGGCGATGCCGGAGCCGTGATAGCCACGCCAGCGCGAGATGACCTTCTTCTTCTCGGGCTTGCCGATCACGTTGTGGTAATAGCGCACCAGCTTGAGCTGGGTCTCGTTGGCATCACTGCCGGACATGCCGTAATAGACCCTGGACATGCCGGGGCCGGCCAGCTCGAGAATCTTCTCGGACAGCGCGATCTGCGGCTCATTCGAGTGGCCGACGTAGGTGTGGTAGTAGCTGAGCTTGAGGGCCTGCTCGTGGATGGCATCGGCGACTTCCGTGCGCCCGTAACCGATATTGACGCAGTAGAGGCCGGCGAAGCCGTCGATCAGCTCACGTCCGTCACGCTCACGGATGCGGATGCCTTCGCCGCCGGTGATCACGCGGCCCGGTGCATCGCCCTGGGCGTAATCGCGCAGGTGGGTCGAGGCATGGAAGGTGACCTTGCGGTCACGGCGAATCAGCTCATCGGTCGAGGTCGCGTCGTCGAAGCTGGCGGCCTGGCTCAGGGTGTTATCGGTGCTCATGTGACTCTCCGAATGCTCAACTAGGGGCGATCGACCGGTGGTGCTCAATGGCCACCGGTCGCCATGATTGACATGTGACAGTGAAGGATGTCCGTCTCAACTTCCGGAGGCGCTTTCCAGCCCACCCAGACAGTAGTACTTGATATCGAGATATTCCTCGAGCCCCTGACGACCGCCTTCGCGGCCCAGGCCGGATTGCTTGACACCACCGAAGGGAATCGGCGCGCCGGTCATCTTGACGGAATTGACCGAGACCATGCCGAAGCGCAGGCCACGCATCAGTCGCCAGATGCGGCGCACATCGTGGGTATAGACGTAGGCGGCGAGGCCGTATTCGGTGTCGTTGGCCATCGCGATCACCTCTTCCTCATCGTGCCAGGCGGTGATGCCGGCCACCGGCGAGAAGGTTTCCTCGCGCCAGACGCGCATGTCCGGCGTGATGTCGGCCAGCAACACCGGCATGAAGAAGTTGGGGCCCGGCGCCATGCTCTGGTCACCGTGGATCAGCCGCGCACCACGCTCGACGGCGTCATCGACGATGGTCTGCGCCTTGGCGACGGCGTCGCGGTGGATCAGCGGGCCAAGGTCGATCCCCTTCACCTGGCCATTGCCGACCTTGAGCTGCTTCATGATGCGTGCGAAGTGGCTCAGGAAGTCCTCGTAGAGGCTGTCGTGGACCAGGATACGGTCGGCCGCGAGGCAGTCCTGACCGGAAGTCTGGAACTTGGCATCGACGGCGGCGCGCGCCGCTTCCTCGGGGTCCATGTCCGGCCCGACGATGAAGGGCGCATTGCCGCCCAGTTCCAGCGAGACGCGCTTGACGCTGTCGGCGCACTGTTGCAGCAGCAGACGCCCGACCCGGGTGGAGCCGGTGAACGAGAGTCCCGCGACGCGCGGGTCGTCACACAGCTGCCTGGAGACCTCGGAGGCCTCGCCGGTGATGACGCTGAAGACACCGGCGGGAATGCCGGCGCGCTCGGCCAGTTCCGCCAGCGCCAGCGCCGAGAACGGCGTCTCGCCGGCCGGCTTGACCAGCACCGTACAGCCCGCCGCCAGTGCGGCCGCGGCCTTGCGGGTGATCATCGCCAGCGGGAAGTTCCACGGCGTGATCAGCGCCGCGACACCGATAGGCTCACGCACGGTGCCCAGCGCGGCATTCGGGATATGGCTGGGGATGGTCTCGCCGAAGGCACGATTGCCCTCCTCGGCGAACCAGTGAACGAAGCTGGCGCCGTATTCCACCTCACCACGCGCATCGTCCAGCGACTTGCCCTGTTCACGCGTCATCAGCATGGCCAGGTCTTCCTTGTGGGCGCGGATGAGGTCGTACCAGGCATCCAGCAGCTCGCCGCGCTGGTCGACGCGCAGCTTGCGCCATTCACGCTGAGCCGTATCGGCGGCGGCGATGGCGGCGTCGATCTGCGCCTCCTCGAGCCACGGCACCTGGCCGAGACGCTCGCCGGTGGCGGGATCAAAGACCGCCTCCTCGCGTCCACCTTCGCCATGCACCCAGCAGCCATTCACGTAGGCGAGCTGGCGAAACAGGCGCGGATCTTCCAGAGCAATGCCTTCGCTGGCGAACTGGGCAGGCTCGGACGTCGCTCCGTCCTGGGAAGTTGCCCACTGTCGTGCAAGAGATTGAGCACTCATCGCTTGTCTCCCGGGCCGCTCGGCCGTCATCCAAGAAGGCGGAACACCGCCAAGGACAACGCCCACCGGAACGCGGCGGGCGTCATGGAATGACCTCAGTGTGGGGGAGATGGAACGCGGAGACTTTCGGGAATGCCCGCCGACGACTTGGCATTCTTTCTGTTGTGGCGGGCAGAGTGGGGATTCTTTCTGTGTTGCGGGGAATCGCGCCTAGCGTCACGCAGCAGAACGCATGAGTCAGGCCGTCACGACGTCACTCTCGGTCAGCTCGGCGTAGAGCTCCGGATAGGCCTCCTGGAGGCGCTCGAGTTCGGCGCGCGCATGCGGGATGGCATCGGTCAGCTGCTGCCATTCCTCGTCACTGAGATTATCGCGCATCAGCGGGAACAGCTCGGTGCGCTCGGCGCGCAGGTAGTCACGGTGTGCCTCCACATAGTCGCGCAGGTCGGCATTGAATTGGTCCATCGGGATGATCTGGTCCATCAGGATGCTGTCGAGGTTGTCGGACAGCTTGTCCAGACGCTCGTGCAGGGTGCGATATTGCTGGATGAGGCGCTGACAGAGTGGCGCGGCGTCTTCGGAGCGTTCGCACAGCATCTGGGTGCATTGACGCTCCAGCGGAATGATGAAGCCCTGCATGTAATCGAGAATGTAATCCACCACCTCACGCATCATGCGAAAGTCGGGACGCTCACCACTGACGAGCGTCTTGTGGCGATGCGAAAGCACGTGCAGCAGACGAGCCATGTTGGCGTGGTCCTGGCGCAGCTGAGTCACATTGGGCATGACTTCCTCCTCCTGACGGAACAGGTGGCCGATGCTGGCAGACAGCGCTGCCGCCTCGGGCATTGCTACCGAATGTAGCAATGTCGTCACCTAGAAGTGTAGGACACATCCCCCGAGCGCCAGTTAGACGTTGGGTGGGATTGCCTGAATGAGCGTCTCATGCTGGCAAAGAAACATGACAGTCTGGTGCAATGCCACGCGCGGCCTGAGGCCGCTGACTGAGCGCGCCGCCCCTGCTGATTTGTACAGGTCCGCAGGATCGGCCATGATGAGCGCAATACTGCCCCACGCCTGCCGGAGCCAGACTCGCCGATGGATCTTTTTGCCGATACCGCCTCGAATTCCCATGCGCCACTGGCCTTCCGCATGCGTCCACGCACCCTGGATGACTACATCGGACAGACAGCGTTGGTCGGGCCTGACATGCCGCTGCGCCAGATGGTGGCCTCCGGTGTGGTGCGCTCGATGATCCTGTGGGGGCCGCCGGGGGTTGGCAAGACGACGCTGGCCGAGATTCTCGCCAAGGGCTGTGATGCCCACCTGGAGCAGCTCTCGGCGGTGATGGCCGGCGTCAAGGACATCCGCGAGGTGGTAGAGCGCGCCAGACACTTCCAGGCCAGCGATCGCCAGACGGTGATGTTTCTCGATGAGATCCACCGCCTCAACAAGAGCCAGCAGGACGCCCTGTTGCCGCATGTGGAATCCGGCCTGCTGACGCTGATCGGCGCGACCACCGAGAACCCGTCCTTCGAGGTCAACTCGGCCTTGCTGTCACGGGCGCGGGTCTATGTGCTCAAGGCCCTGGAGACGGACGACCTGATCGAGGTGCTGACGCGCGCCCTCAAGGATGAGGTCAACGGCCTCGGCAAGCGTCATATCGAAGCCAGCCGCGAGACGCTGACCCGCATCGCGCGCTCGGCCTCCGGCGATGCACGCCGTGCCCTTGGCCTACTGGAGACCGCCTGTGACTTCGTGCGTCGTGAGCCCGACGCCCAGGGAGGAACGCGCGAGATACTCGAGGACAGTTCGCTTGAGGCCGTGCTGGGCCACCAGGCCTCCAGCTTCGACAAGCAGGGCGATGACTATTACGACCTGCTGTCGGCGATCCACAAGTCGATACGCTCCTCGCGGCCCGACGCGGCGCTGCTGTACATGGCACGCTTCATGGATGGTGGCGGCGACCCGCTGGATGTCGTTCGGCGCCTGACGGCGATTGCCTCCGAGGATGTCGGCAATGCCGACCCGCGTGCCCTGCCACTGACCATCGCCGCCTGGGACGCCTATCTGCGCCTGGGTGACTACGAGGGTCAGCGCGCCATTGCGCATGCGGCGATTCATCTGGCCATCGCGCCCAAGAGCAATGCCATCGAGGTGGCCTGGAAGGAAGCCCGCGCCTTCGTGCGCCAGCAGCCTCACTTCGGAGTGCCTGTCTACCTGCGCAATGCCCCGACCACGCTGATGAAGGAGCTGGGCATGGGCGAAGGCTATCGCTATGCCCACAACGAGCCCAATGGCTATCCGGCCGGCAGCTCCCACGATGCCTGGCCAGAAGAGCTGCCGACCCAGCAGTTCTACCGCCCGACCCAACATGGTGGCGAGAAGCGCTTCGCCGAGATCGAGCGCTGGCGCCGCGAGCAGGACGCCGCTGCAGACCGTGGCGAGACGCCCGAACAGAGCTGATCAGCGGCGAATCTCACGCACATATGGCTGCCAAGTCGCGACTGGCACAAACAGGAACGCCCGGACCGTCTGGTCCGGGCGTTCCTGTTTGTTCAGCATATTGCGATGTGCTCACAATTTGCGCTGCACCTTGGGCGCGATCACTGCTCGCGAATGACGTCGGCGCCTTGCGGGATCTGGAACACGAAACGGCTATCCTGCAGCGACGGATTGTATTGCACGTTGCTGAAGTCGATCGCCGTGCGCTGACCGGTGGAATCGGCCATCTGCAGCATGTCGAGCTGCTCGCTGTCGAAGGTCAGCTTGAGGCTTTCAAACAGCGTATCGGCCTGCTTGGGCGTCAGCGTGAAGGTCTCACGCGCGCCCTGCTGCTGGCGCTGAACCTCGTAGTTGGCGGTCAGCTCGCTGGAGCGCCCGGACAGCAGCAATGCCGGCGTGTGCGTCACGCGGTCATCCAGCGGCTGCACGGTGACCTGCTCCAGGTCCGGGTCATGCAGATAGACTTCCTTGCCATCCGAGACCACTTCCTGCCGGTACGGCGCGTCGACGCTCCAGCGGAACTTGCCCGGGCGCGACAGCCACATCTTGCCGTGGGCTTCCTGCAGGCGCTGACCGGAAGCATCGAGAATCTGCTGATCGAAATCGGCAGCATAGGTCTTGAGCGGCTCCAGCAGGCGCGACAGGCGATCGCCCGCCGACTCCTCGGCATGCGCCGGCAACGCGGCCATGCCCAGCATCAGAGCGGCACCCAGCCCCTTGGCCAGACGAGTGGTCAACGAAGAAGCGAAAGAACGCGACAATGTCTTCATGAAACTCCTTGCGATGAAGAAGACCAGTGACAAGCCTCGGCACCGAGGCCCTGCATCTGACCATCATCATTTCAGCGATTCGGGAAGGTTGCTGCCTCTATCCTGCTGACAGCGAACGGTTATCTGACATCTTTGACACGAAGGGGAGCAAAAAGCTCCCCTTCGTGCTCCAGCGTGCGGCGATGCCACAGAGTGACTAGCCGCTGTGGTTGGGCGCGATCACTTCCCGCGAGCCATTGGTGCCCATCGCGGAGACGACACCCGCCATCTCCATCGCCTCGACCAGACGCGCGGCGCGGTTGTAGCCGATCTTGAAGCGACGCTGCACGGCAGAGATGGAGGCACGACGCGACTCGACCACATAGGCCACGGCCTCATCGTAGAGCGCATCCTGCTCGGCATCGCCGTCCTCGCCTTCAGCCTCGAGACCGGCCAACGCATCCGCCTGCACACCACCGGTGAGGATCTCCTCGATGTACTCCGGCGAGCCGCGACGCTTCCAGTCGTCGACCACACGGTGAACCTCGTCATCATCGACGAAGGCACCGTGAACGCGCGTCGGCATGCCGGCACCGGCCGGCAGGTAGAGCATGTCACCGTGGCCCAGCAGGTCCTCGGCGCCGCCCTGATCGAGGATGGTGCGCGAGTCGATCTTGGAGGAGACCTGGAAGGCCATGCGCGTCGGGATGTTGGCCTTGATCAGGCCGGTCACCACGTCCACCGACGGACGCTGGGTGGCCAGAATCAGGTGAATCCCGGCGGCACGCGCCTTCTGGGCCAGACGTGCGATCAGCTCCTCGACCTTCTTGCCGACGATCATGAACATGTCGGCAAACTCGTCGATCACCACCACGATGTAAGGCAGCTTGGCGAGCACCGGCGGATGCTGATGCATCTCCCAGGGCTGCGGCTCCCACAGCGGGTCAGCGATCTGGGCACCATGTGCCTCGGCTTCATCGATCTTGGCATTGAAGCCGGCCAGGTTGCGCACGCCCATGGCGGCCATCAGCTTGTAGCGACGCTCCATCTCGGCGACACACCAGCGCAGGGCGTTGGCGGCCTCCTTCATGTCGGTCACCACCGGCGCCAGCAGATGCGGAATGCCGTCATAGACCGACAGCTCCAGCATCTTGGGGTCGACCATGATCATGCGCACTTCGTCCGGCGTGGCCTTGAGAAGCATCGAGATCAGCATCGAGTTGATGCCGACTGACTTGCCCGAACCGGTAGTACCGGCGACCAGCAGGTGCGGCATCTTGCCAAGGTTGGCCACGACAGGAGCGCCACCGATGTCCTGACCCAGTGCCAGGGTGACCGGAGATTCCGCCAGCTGGTAGGCATCGGAATCGAACACCTCGCGCAGACGGATCATGGCGCGGTTGGGGTTGGGAATCTCGATGCCGACTGTCGGACGGCCTGGAATCACCTCGACCACACGCACGCTCTTGACCAGCAGTGAACGCGCCAGGTCCGTCGACAGGTTGGAGATCTTGGACGCCTTGACGCCCGGCGCCGGCTGAATCTCGAAGCGTGTGATGACCGGCCCCGGCCAGACATCCGCCACCTCGGCCTTGACGCCATACTCGCGCAGACGCACCACCAGCAGCTCGGCCATCTGGTCGAGCTCTTCTTCGCTGTAGTTGGGCTTCTGGGCATCCGGCGGCGTCAGCAGGCTCAGCTGCGGCAAGTCCCCTTCCGGCTCCTCCTCTTGATCGGCGCCTTCATGGCGCTGACTCTGCATGTGCTCCACGGTCCACAGGGTCGGGCCGGAGGGGTCGCTGGCAGCCGCCTGTGCATCCTCCGCCGTCGCCAGACGACCGCCCCCCGGCACCATGCCGGACTCATCGCCGTCATAGGCCCAGGACGGGCGCTCGGCCGGTGCGGATGTCGCTTCCGGCGTGGCTGTCGGCGCCTCGAAAGGCGGCACATGCTCGGCCTGAGGCGCCACGGAATCCGGCTCTGCTGGCGCGACCGGCTCGGCCGGTTGATGAGGCGCTGCTGGCTGACGCGGCTCAGGGGCATGCTGCGGCGGCGTGACAGATGGGCTGCTAGGCGCCGCAGGCGCGTCTGCCGGTGTCGGCGCGTTGCCCGTCGGCTGCTCGAAGGCATCATCCCAGGAGACGACCGCCTTGCGAGCGGGAGTCTCGGATGAGGCCGCTGCGACACCGGCCGCCATCACACCCGCACCGGCTGCCAGCCCTGCGGCCGTGGCGAATTGACCACCATTGACGGGCAGGGGCGCATCATCGTCGTCCTTGGGCTCCGGCGGCTGATTGCGGCTATCCGGCGCGACACCGCTGCGCTCGCGCGCAAGTTGCGCGTCGCGCTCACGCTGTGCCTGCTTTTCAAGCAGTGCCTCTTTCTCAAGCTGTGCCTGCTTCTCGAGCTGTGCCTGCTGTTCAAGCTGCGCTTGTCGCTCTGCCGCTTGCTGCTCGGCTGTGCGCTGCACTTTCTGTTCTGCTTCGCGCTGCGCCTCCTGCTCTGCCAGACGCTGCGCTTCCTGCTCGGCCAAGCGCTGTGCCTCCTGCTCGCGAGCCTGAGCTTGCGCCTGAGACGGATCTTGAGCTTGCGACGAAGCCTTGTGAGCTTCGGCCTCGCTCTGCGCCTGAGCCTCTTGCGCTGTCTCGTGACGGGCGATCTCATGACGAGCCGTGTCATGACGAGCGGCCGGCGTAAAGGCAGAGGCAGCATCCCAGGCAGCAGGGGCAGCCGAGCTGTCGGAGGCTGATGCCGTATCTTCGACAGCAGGGCCTGGCGTCGGTGCCTTGGGAGCCTGTGCCGTGGCTGAGGCGTCAGCATGACGCTGGCGCTCAGCCTCAATGGCAGCAGCTTGCGGCAGGCGAGAGCGCGTGACATCGGCATGCGCGACACGCGGCGCGGAGGCTGTCTCTGCCGCCACGGCGGTCTTCAGGGCCGCGGCCAGGTCAACCCCTTCGATGCTGACATTGGCGCTCTGCACCGTCATGCGCTCGGTGTAGGCAGCGCCCGGCACCTTTGCGGAAGGCGTGGTTTCAGCGGTCTGCCACGGGATATCGGTGCTGCGGTCGTCCGTGAAGTCATCGCGAGTGCTGATGGCCTCGTCTGTGCCGTCATCCAGCGACGGCTCGACACGGCGCTGGCCGCGCGGTTCGGCGGCGATGCCTTCTGCCTCCTGCCGGCGACCAAGCAGAATCTCGTCGCTGTCCTCATCCCACTTCTCCTCACGGGCACGCCGGCTCGGCAGCAGACGCTGCCACCAGCTCAGTCTGGGGGCTGGTTCACGATCCGCGTCATCCTCTTCACCATCCTCGTGAGTCAGCGACTCCTCGGCGTAGGCTGCCTCGTCATCGTAGGCGTCCTGATCGTCGCGGCGGCTGTTGAAGCGCTCGGCGAACCATCCGGACACCCGCATGCAGCCATTGCCCAGCTCATCCATGACCGTCAGCCACGACATGCCGGTAAACAGCGTGAAACCGCACAGGAAACTGGCCAGCGCGACCAGTACCGTGCCGCCCATGCCGATCAGCGGCGTCAGCGCACCGGCAATGCCCTTGCCGAGAATGCCACCCGCGCCGTTGGTCAGCTGGCTGTCAGGACTGTAGAACTGGATATCGCCGATGACGCAGGTCGCCATGATCAGCAAGAACAGGCCGCCAGCACGCACGGCGATGGCCGTCGGGTCCCACACAAGTTCGGTGCTGGGCTGACGCATCAGACGCCAGGCACCGAAGCCCAGCATCGCCGGCCACCACAGGGCACTGCCGCCGAACAGCGAATACAGCACGTCTGACAGCCAGGCGCCGATGCTGCCCATCCAGTTGCTGGGCGTCAGTTCAGGGCCGCTGTAGGACCAGCCGGGGTCCGTCGGCGCATAGCTGAACAGCGCCAGCAGCATGAAGACGCATAGGCTGAGCATGAGAATGACCACACCTTCACGGCTGACGCCCTGCAGGGTGGTGGTCAGGCGTGACGGTGGTCGCGCTGCCTTCTCCGCACGCTGCTCGGCGCGGATGGCCTGGCGTTCGGCGCGTTCGGCCTGACGCTCGGCGCGGCGCTGGGCTGCAGGGCTTTCTTCCTGCACGCGTGGCGTGTTTCTGGTCTTGGCAGCAGGCTGGCCGCTGGCATCCTTCCTCGCGGGCTTGCCCGAGACGCGCGGCGTCTTGCGCGCCGAGCTAGCCTCTGTGGCTGAAGCACCGCGCAGACGCGCGAAGAAGCCCGGCGAGTCCGATTTCTGACGGGCACGCTTCCTGGGTGTTGCTGCCGCACGGCGGCTACGGGTTTCAGGCTTGGCCTGTTCCCGACTTGTCTTTCTGGCACTCTTGGCAGTCAAGTCGCCATCCCCCTTGCACCTTGTGGGCGATTTTCCATGTACCTTCAGCCGGTTATCATAACCATTCGATGGCAGTGACGTCATAATTGCCGATTCACGTCCGCTCATGACGCCAAGGCGCCAGGAGCCCATTGCTCCGTGCATGTTCCCGAACCGACAAGAGGCTGCTCATGCTTCCCTGGCTTCCCCCTGCCCCTGTCCACTTTCCGCATGCTTCCACCGCCCTGAGCGAGCCCGACGGCCTGCTGTGTGCAGGGGGCGAACTCAGTCCCGAGTGGCTGCTGGCGGCCTA
Organism: bacterium Scap17; assembly: GCA_013376735.1. Taxonomy (NCBI): domain Bacteria; species bacterium Scap17. Next base: position 3,198,491 of record VINJ01000001.1, read on the forward strand.
CCCCCGCGGCATATTTCCCTGGTTCAGTCCGGGTGATCCTATCCTGTGGTGGTCACCGGACCCACGCATGGTGCTCAAGCCAGAGGAAGTCCGTGTACGCCGCAGTCTGGCCAAGCGCCTGCGCAATGCAGGCCTGAGCTACAGTATCGACCGCGACTTTACCGGTGTGATCAATGCCTGTGCCAGCATTCCTCGCGATGGCCAGGCAGGCACGTGGATATTGCCAGAAATGCAGCAGGCCTACATCGCCCTGCATGCCATGGGACATGCCCACAGCGTTGAAGTCTGGCAGGGCGATTCTCTGGTGGGCGGCCTGTATGGCGTCGCCTGTGGACGCATCTTCTTCGGCGAGTCGATGTTCTCGCGCGTGCCCGATGCCTCGAAACTGGCGCTGGTGATCCTGTGCCAGGAATTGAAGGCACGGGATTTTCCGTTGATCGACTGTCAGATGCATACTCCGCACCTGGCAAGTCTTGGCGCCCGCAGCATCGCCCGCAGCGATTTCATCAGCTATCTTGACCAGTATGCCACTGGCCAAGGGCATGAGGGCAAGTGGTCACTGATATCTCGGCCCACGCAGCACGCCCGGGAATGATGGCCACGGCAATTCCAAGAGGGAGATGATGCAACGGTGAGCAGCAATACCCCCAAGCAACCGCAACGCGATCTGCGCTTCTTTCTGACGGTACCGCACGCCTGCAGCTATCTGGAAGGCCGCCAGGCGACCACGCTGTTTCTCGATCCGCAGGAAGCGCCCAATTCCGGTGTCTATGACGCCCTTGCCCTGCTCGGCTTTCGCCGCAGCGGCTCTCATCTCTATCGTCCGCATTGCGGTGATTGCCGTGCCTGCATTTCCGTCCGCGTGCCGATCGCCGACTTCACGCCCAACCGCACCCAGAAGCGTCTGGTGCGTCGCAATGCCGACCTGGTCATCGAAGAGGGGCCGGCACTCTTCGACCCCGAACATTATCGCCTGTACGCCCACTACATCCGCAGCCGTCATGCGGATGGCGACATGTTCCCGCCCAGTCATGAGCAGTATCGCACCTTCCTCACCTCCCGCGATGACTACGCCCGTCTGGTGAGCTTTCGCCTCGACGGCCGTCTGGTGGCCGTCGCCGCCATGGACCGCATGAGTCATGGCCTGTCCGCCATCTATACCTTCTACGATCCGGATGAATCACTGAATCAGCGCTCGCTGGGGACCTACGCGGTGCTGTGGCAGATCGAGCAGGCACGCCGCGAAAGCCTGACCCACCTCTATCTGGGCTACTGGATCCGTGACTGCCGCAAGATGAACTACAAGCAGCATTTTCAGCCGCTCGAGTATCTGGATGGCAGCCACTGGCGGCGACGCATACCGGCCAATCATACCGATAGCCATCTGCCACTGAGCCTGGTCAAGCAAGGCGCGTCAGTGACACCCGGCGAGTGACGCGCTCTGCGGGCGCCCTCTCGACGCAAGCGCGTCTGACAACGTCAAGATGAGCATCGTTCAGCTAGCAGGAGCTCACCAGACAGCGCCGACTGCCGACCAACCGCCTCCCGGAAGTTGCCCCGGCGCAAGAAGCCGATTTTTATCTTCCTCCTGAACTGCCCACAGGCGCTCAAGGAGCGTACAATCGCGCTTCGGCTTTGCCTTGCCGCCGCCCTTACGGCACAATATCGCGTATCGAAGTCCCGAATCGGGCACTTTTTGTGCTGAGGCGGCTCGGAACTACCAGCAGTATTCCCTGTAATAAGTGAGGATCAGCCTATATGGCGCGTGAAGATCATATTGAAATGGAAGGCGTCATCGTCGACACCCTTCCGAACACCACTTTCCGTGTTGAACTGGAAAACGGCCACATCGTGACCGCACACATCTCCGGCAAGATGCGCAAGAACTACATCCGCATCCTGACTGGCGACAAGGTCAAGGTTGAGCTGACTCCGTACGACCTGTCCAAGGGCCGTATCGTCTACCGTTCGCGCTAAGCACGGTCAGACTGCCCTGCCGGTTGCCATGCCATCGATCACTCTGCACGTCCTGGACCTGCATGCGATCATCATGACACCGGCTGGCTGAACCGGTCGTTCCCGGCATCTCAGGCACCAGCGTCACCTCCGCCTGAACCCTCCGCCCGGACCCGGAACGCATCGAGGTTGCAAGACTTGCCCTTCACGGCGAGACACCCGCCACCTCGATGGCGTATGCCTGAGTATTCCGATGATGCCGCCTTGTCCCATGAATGTGTCTTGAGCCCGAACGCCAATCTGGTCTTCGCTCCCATTACATGATGACAGGCGGCTCATCCCCGCTGGGCATTTTCTCCTCAATACGCATTCGCTTCCCCCGATACGCATTCGCCTCCTCGCAGTACTCATCCAACTCCCCGCCCTCCCCTTGAGGATCGCGAGCCCCTTGGCGTGCGCGCGTGTCCAGGTTGAGCAATCGACTCCATGTTAGCTACATGCGGACAGCCTGCTGACTGGCGACCATAAAAAACGGCCAGTGCTTGAGCACTGACCGTTCATGTCGCCCCCCTCAAGGCAGGAGGCTTAGCGTCAGATCACGCCATTTCCGCTTCCGTTTCCAGGTGCAGCTCGCCGTTGTCGACTGTGACATGCACGATGCCGCCCGACTCGGAAAGGTCGCCGAACAGGATCATTTCTGCCAGCGGCTTCTTGAGCTTCTCCTGAATCACGCGTGCCATCGGGCGAGCCCCCATTGCCGGGTCATACCCGAGGGTCGCCAGCAAGTCGCGCGCCTCATCAGCGACATCCAGCTGCACGCGTTTCTCATCCAGCTGCGCCTGCAGTTCGACCAGGAACTTGTCGACCACATTGCGCACCACGGCGAGATCCAGCGCGCCGAACTGGATGATGCCATCCAGACGGTTGCGGAATTCCGGCGAGAACGTCTTGCGGATGACTTCCATGGCGTCGGTGGAGTGATCCTGGTGCTTGAAGCCGATGGAGCGACGCGCCACCTGCTCGGCACCCGCGTTGGAGGTCATCACCAGGATGACGTTGCGGAAGTCCGCTTCGCGACCGTTGTTGTCGGTCAGGCGGCCGTGGTCCATTACCTGTAGCAGCAGATTGAAGACTTCCGGGTGCGCCTTCTCGATCTCATCCAGCAACAGCACGCAGTGCGGCTGCTTGGTGATGGCTTCGGTCAACAGACCGCCCTGGTCATAACCGACGTACCCCGGCGGTGCCCCGATGAGGCGCGAGACGGTGTGACGCTCCATGTACTCGGACATGTCGAAGCGCACCAGTTCGATACCCATCAGCGCCGCCAGCTGACGAGCGACCTCGGTCTTGCCGACGCCTGTCGGGCCAGCGAACAGGAAGCTGCCCACCGGCTTGTCCGGCGCCTTGAGGCCTGCACGCGACAGCTTGATCGCCGCGGACAGTCCGGTAATGGCGTCGTCCTGCCCGAACACCAGCATCTTGAGATCGCGCTCGAGATTGGACAGCAGCTTCTTGTCGGAGCTGGAGACCGTCTTCGGCGGAATGCGAGCGATGGAGGCGACGATCGCCTCGACCTGCTCGGTATCGATGGTGTCGACACGGATGCTCTCCGGCAGCAGCCGCTGGTGGGCACCGGCCTCGTCGATCACGTCGATGGCCTTGTCCGGCAGCTGACGCTCGTTGATGTAGCGATCGGCCAGACGCACTGCCGTTTCCAGCGAGGCATCGGTGTACTTGATGGCATGGTGCTCCTCGAAGCGACCACGCAACCCCTTGAGGATACGGATGGTGTCATCCACCGACGGCTCCATCACATCAACCTTCTGGAAACGACGCGCCAGGGCGCGGTCCTTCTCGAAGATGCCGCGGAATTCCTGGAAGGTAGTGGAGCCGATGCAACGCAGTTCGCCGGAAGACAGCAGCGGCTTGAGCAGGTTGGAGGCATCCATCACGCCACCGGACGCAGCACCCGCACCGATGACAGTGTGGATCTCGTCGATGAACAGGATCGAGTTCGGTTCCTTGCGCAGCTCCGCCAGCAGTGACTTGAGACGCTTCTCGAAGTCGCCGCGGTACTTGGTGCCGGCCAGCAGCGCGCCGAGATCCAGCGAGTAGACCACGGCTTCCTTGATGACGTCCGGCACGTCCTCCTCGACGATGCGCTTGGCGAGACCTTCCGCGATGGCAGTCTTGCCGACGCCCGCCTCACCGACCAGCAGCGGGTTGTTCTTGCGGCGACGCACCAGAATCTGCACCACACGCTCAAGCTCCTCGTCGCGACCGATCAGCGGGTCGATCTTGCCCAGACGCGCCTGCTCGTTGAGGTTGGTGGCGTAGTTGGTCAGCGGGTTGTTGCCGCCTTCGCTGCTCGCCTCTTCGCTCTCTTCGTTCTCGACCGACGCCTGGGGCGCCTGGGTGTGACCCGCGACCTTGGAGATGCCATGCGCGATGTAATTGACCGCATCCACACGCGCGACATTCTGCTGCTTGAGGAAGTAGACGGCCTGGCTTTCCTGCTCGGAGAAGATGGCCACCAGCACGTTGGCGCCGGTAACTTCACTCTTGCCGGAAGATTGCACGTGGAAGACGGCACGCTGCAGAACGCGCTGGAAGCCCAGCGTCGGCTGCGTCTCGCGGTCTTCCTGCTCTTCCGGAATCAGCGGGGTGGTGGAGTTGATGAAGTCCTGAAGGTCGACTCGCAGCTTGTCCAGATTGGCACCACAGGCGCGCAGGACATCGGCAGCGGAGGCATTGTCCAGCAGTGCCAGCAGGAGGTGTTCCACGGTCATGAATTCGTGGCGTTTGGAACGTGCCACGGTGAAGGCCGTGTTCAGGGTCAGTTCAAGTTCTTTGCTCAACATGGCAAGTCCCCTCTAGGCCGCGTCTTGGACGGATCACTCCGCCCGGTCGATGTCGCACAGCAGCGGATGCTGGCACTCTCGAGCATATTGATTGACTTGGTGGCATTTCGTTTCCGCGATGTCGCGACTGAAGATGCCACAGGTTCCTTTTCCCTGATGATGGACAGCGAGCATGATCTGTACTGCCTGCTCCTGATCCTTGTTGAAAAAGGTGGTCAGCACCTCCACGACGAAGTCCATCGGCGTGAAGTCATCATTGTGCAGAACGACCTTGTACATGGGCGGTGGAGCCAGTTCAGGCTCAGCGGTCTCGAATGCCAGATCACCTTCGTGGTCTTCCTGGTATCCGGGGTCCTGAGCCGACGGGGCCTGATTGCTGATCGACAGTGTCTCCAGAAAGGGAGGACTGCCGCGCGATGTCTCTGTCTTGAACATAAGGGGCTGATCCGGTGAACACAAGCCGTGACGAAGCAGATTGCCTCAACGCGCCGCGAAGAAGGTCAAGCGCTGCCACGTCGTCTCAATGTGGGTGTGATAAGGAAAAGATGGGGGCTTGTCGATCTGGTTGCAAGCTTTGGTCGCGTCCGCCCAGGCGTACACGTTCATGCCTGCATCGCGACGGTCTGACATGAATGCGGGCATTTGCATGCATTTTCGCTCACATACGCGACAGACACTTCTCGACAGGCGTCGCCACCTGACGACCCATTCAAGCGCCTCGCCGCTCAATGAAACCCGGAATGCGACCGCGCAGAACGCTCCACGCAGAATGCCCAGGAGTAGCAATCGTTGGCAGCCGTCTGGGCGCGCAACCGAGAAGCTTCCATCTCAAACGCAAGAAGGCCCCCGGACATGTCCGGGGGCCTTCTGCTGAAACCTGTCACGCAACCTGATGCCTGGGCATCAGATCAACGCAGGATCTCAGGCATCCATGTTGTCAGCGACAGCCTGACCGAACTCGGAGCACTTCAGCAGCTTGGCATCGTCCATCAGGCGATGGAAGTCATAGGTGACTTCGCCCTTGGCGATGGCCTTCTCGACGCCTTTCAGCACGAGGTCAGCCGCTTCGACCCACCCCATGTGACGCAGCATCATCTCGGCAGAGAGGATGACGGAGCCCGGGTTGACCTTGTCCTGCCCCGCGTACTTCGGTGCAGTACCGTGAGTCGCTTCGAACATGGCGACGGTGTCGGACAGGTTGGCACCCGGCGCGATACCGATACCACCCACTTCCGCCGCCAGGGCGTCGGACAGGTAGTCACCGTTCAGGTTCAGGGTGGCGATGACGTCATATTCCGCCGGACGCAGCAGAATCTGCTGGAGCATGGCGTCAGCGATGACGTCCTTGACCACGATGTCCTTGCCGTTGTTCGGGTTCTTGAAGGTCATCCACGGGCCGCCATCCAGCAGCTCGCCGCCGAACTCGTCCTTGACGATTTCGTAGCCCCAGTCCTTGAAGGCACCTTCGGTGAACTTCATGATGTTGCCCTTGTGCACCAGGGTCAGCGACTCACGGTCGTTGTCGATGGTGTACTGGACAGCCTGACGGACCAGACGCTTGGTCCCTTCTTCGGAGACCGGCTTGACGCCGATACCGCAGTTCTCCGGGAAGCGGATGTTGGTGACACCCATCTCTTCGCGCAGGAACTTGATGACCTTGTCGGCTTCCGGGGTTCCCGCTTTCCATTCGACACCGGCATAGATGTCTTCGGAGTTTTCACGGAAGATGACCATGTCGACGTCAGCCGGCTTCTTGACCGGGCTCGGCACACCAGTGAACCAGCGCACCGGGCGCAGGCAGGTGTACAGATCCAGCTTCTGACGCAGAGCGACGTTCAGAGAGCGAATACCACCGCCCACCGGAGTGGTCAGCGGGCCCTTGATGGAAACGATGTAATCCTTGACAGCCTCGAGAGTCTCTTCCGGCAGCCAGGTGTCAGCATCATAAACGTGAGTGGCTTTTTCACCGGCGTAGACTTCCATCCAGTGAATCTTGCGCTCGCCGCCATAGGCCTTGTCGACAGCAGCGTCGATGGCAATCTTCATGGCCGGAGTCACGTCCACACCGATACCATCGCCTTCGATGAACGGGATGATCGGATTATTCGGAACGTTGAGGGTATTGTCGGAATTTGCGGTGATCTTGGCACCGCCTTCCGGGACGACAATCTTCTGGAACCCCATTGATAACTCCCCTGTCATGGATTCAGTGGAGGCGCGAGTATAGCACCCGTGCCGCTTCTCACAGTAGGCTTATACGGCAGCCGCGACAAAAGTCTAAACCATGTCTCTCATATATCTGCTTCACAAGCCTTACCGCGTCCTGACCCAGTTTACCGACCGCGATCAGGGCCGCCAGACACTCGCTGACTTCATCGACGTGCCGGATGTCTATGCCGCCGGGCGCCTCGACTATGACTCCGAGGGACTGCTGCTGCTCACCAGTAATGGCGCGCTCTCCCACCAGATCGCGCACCCGAAGAAGAAGCAGCCCAAGACCTACTGGGTGCAAGTGGAAGGTGCCCCTGACGAGCAGGCCATCGCCGCGCTGCGTGCCGGTGTCGAGCTCAAGGATGGCATGACCCGGCCGGCGAAGGTCAGGCTGATTGACCCGCCGGCGTTGCCGGACAGGCAACCCCCTGTGCGCTTCCGTGCCAGCATTCCGACCCACTGGCTGGAGATCATCATCAGTGAAGGTCGCAATCGCCAGGTGCGCCGCATGACCGCCCACGTCGGCCTGCCGACCCTGCGCTTGATCCGCGCGGCCATCGGGCCGTGGAAGCTCGACGGCCTTGCCCCCGGTGAATGGCGCAGCGAGGAAGTCGAGATGCCAGCGCCACCTCGTCGCGAGTCCCGCTCGCCACGCCACAAGGGCGCGACGGGCGAGCGCCGCACCGGCAACGCTGGCCCCCGGGGCAGTGGCAGTAGAAGCAGTAAAGCCAGGAATGGCAAGGGTTTCAGCAAGGGCTCAGGTCAAGGTTCAGGCAAGACACCCGGCGCCGCCTCCCGTCGCCCCTCATCCCCCAAGAAAGGAAGGAAATCCTGATGGCTGCTCGCTGGACCCCGAATGTCACCGTCGCCTGTGTCGTCGAACGCGCCGGGCGCTACCTGATCGTCGAGGAAGACAAGGGCGGGCCCTGCACGGTGTTCAACCAACCGGCCGGCCATCTCGAACCCCATGAGCGCATCATCGACGGCGTACAACGCGAAGTTCGCGAGGAAACCGCCTGGCGCATCCTGCTCACCGGCTATCTCGGCCTCTATGTGCACGTGGCCGAGGACGGCACCCACTTCCACTCCCACAGCTTCGAGGCCGCCGCCCTTGAGCACCTGTGCACGCCGCTGGACCCTGACATCGTCAGAACGCACTGGCTGTCGCTTGAGGAGATCGAGCAGCTCGAGGACATGGGCCGCCTGCGCAGCCCCCTGGTGACCCGTCGTATCCGCGATAGCCAGCGTGGCAAGCGTTTCCCGCTGGATGTGCTACACGATTGAGCGATCGCCCGGGCGCAGGCGGGGTGAATCCCTGCCCCGCATTCAGGTATAATCCCGGCCATTCGAGCGGCGCCAGAATGACGGGTCTGCCGCCTCCCCTGTTTGTGACAACCCGCGGCCATGCGGGTGACGAGAGAACTGATGACCGCTGAAACCGGTACCGGAACCAAGGTCATCGTCGGCATGTCCGGCGGTGTCGACTCCTCCGTCTCTGCCCTGTTGTTGATGGAGCAGGGCTACCACGTCGAAGGCCTGTTCATGAAGAACTGGGACGAAGACGACGGTAGCGAATACTGTACCGCCCTCGAAGACCTGGCCGATGCCCAGGCCGTGTGCGACAAGCTCGGCATCAAGCTGCACACCGCCAACTTCGCCGCGGAGTACTGGGACAACGTCTTCGAGCACTTCCTGGCCGAGTACAAGGCCGGTCGCACGCCGAATCCCGACATCCTGTGCAACCGCGAGATCAAGTTCAAGGTCTTCCTCGAGTATGCCGAGATGCTGGGCGCCGAGCTGATCGCCACCGGTCACTACGTGCGTGGCGGCGTGCGCGAGGGTCTCCCGCGCCTTCTCAAGGGCCTGGACACCAACAAGGACCAGAGCTACTTCCTGCATGCCGTGCCGCAGGCAGCCATCGCGCGCACTCTGTTCCCGGTCGGCGAGCTCGAGAAGCACGAAGTGCGCGCCATCGCCGAGAAGCATGAGCTGATCACCGCGCGCAAGAAGGATTCCACCGGCATCTGCTTCATCGGCGAGCGGCGTTTCGCCGACTTCCTCAAGCAGTACCTGCCCGCTCAGCCCGGCAAGATCGAGACCCCCGATGGCGATGTCATCGGCGAGCACATGGGCCTGATGTACTACACCCTCGGCCAGCGCCAGGGGCTGGGAATCGGTGGCCTCAAGCGCTATCCGGACGCGCCCTGGTTCGTGTGTGCCAAGGATCTGGAGCGCAACGTGCTGATCGCCGTGCAGGGCAAGCACCACGACCTGCTCTACACTCAGGCGTTGAGCACCGAATCCGTGGACTGGGTCGCGGGCGAGCCGCCGCAGACCGACGCCAATGGCGAGCTGCGCATTCGCTGCAAGAACCGCTATCGCCAGGAAGACCAGGCCGCGACCTTGATCGTCAATGACGGCCAGCGTGTCGAGGTGCGTTTCGATGAACCGCAACGCGCCGTCACGCCCGGCCAGTCTGCCGTCTTCTATCTCGGCGACATCTGTCTGGGCGGCGGCGTGATCGATGCCACCTGGAAACTTCCGGCGGCGGACGCCAGCGCTTCCACCGCCCCGCTCTCTGGCCCCGAGGAGTCCGCCGCGCAATGACCAGCGTGCCGATCCGTCCCGTCACTGATACCACTACCCGCCAGGCACTCTCGCTGGCGGGCGTCTTCCAGGCAGCCGCGCTGGTCGATGAGCTGGCCCGCCACGGCCAGTGCGATGAGCGCGCCTGGGAAACCCTGGTCAATGCCACGCTGGATACCAATCCGAAAAGCTTCGAAGCCATCTACGGAGGGCACCATAACCGCCTGCGGCTCGGCATCGACACCGTCAGTGCGGTGATGGAACGTCGCCAGGTCTCGCCCGTGGTGATGCGTTACGGCTTCTCGCTGGTGATGCTGATGAGCAAGCTCAAGAAGGACCCGGACATGCTGGACAAGCTGGGCGCGGGCCTGACCCGCATCCAGGGCCAGGCCGAGCACTTCGGGCCGACCCACGAGAACGTGATCGCAAGCCTGGGCGAGCTTTACCAGCAGACCCTCTCCACCTTCCGCTACCGGATCGTGGTGCAGGGCGACCCCGGCCTGCTGCAGCAACGCATGATGCCGGAACGCATCCGCTGCGCCCTGCTGGCAGGCGTGCGCTTCGCCCTGCTGTGGGACCAGCAGGGTGGCCGTCGCTGGAAGCTGGTCTTCCAGCGCAGCGCGCTCAAGAAGTCATTGCAGCAGCTGGACTGAGCCCGCCTCCGCGCTCGAGCGTCACCTGCACCACCTGATTCACACCCGAATTCGCTTCAACAACGCTGGAGCCCGTGAACCGGGCTCCGAGACACTTGAACCGGCAGCGCGTCATGTCCTGCCACCATCGGAAGATTCTCATCATGCAGCTGTCCGCCCTCACCGCCCTGTCTCCCGTCGATGGCCGCTATGGCGCCAAGACCGAGGCCCTGCGCGAGCACTTCAGTGAATTCGGCCTGATCCGTGCCCGCGTCATCGTCGAGGTGCGCTGGTTGCAACGCCTGGCCGCCCACGCCGAGATCGCTGAAGTGCCGGCCTTCTCCGCGGATGCCAACGCCGTGCTGGATGGCATCGTCAGTGAGTTCAGTGTCGAGGATGCCCAGCGCATCAAGGACATCGAACGCACCACCAACCACGACGTGAAGGCGGTCGAGTACTTCCTGAAGGAAAAGGTCGAGAGCAACGCCGAACTCAACGCCGTCACCGAGTTCATCCACTTCGCCTGCACCAGTGAAGACATCAACAACCTGTCTCACGCCCTGATGCTGCGTGGCGGCCTGGACAAGGTGCTGCTGCCGCAGATGCGTGAAGTGACCGAAGCGATCGTCGCGCTGGCCCACCAGCACGCCGAACAGCCGATGCTGTCGCGCACCCACGGCCAGACGGCCAGCCCGACCACCCTCGGCAAGGAAATGGCCAACGTCGCCGCGCGCCTGCGTCGTCAGCTGGCGCAGATCGAACGCATCGAGATGCTCGGCAAGATCAACGGTGCCGTGGGCAACTACAATGCCCACCTGACCACCTATCCAGCCATCGACTGGGCGGCCAACGCCGAAACCTTCGTCGAGAGCCTCGGACTGACCTTCAACCCGTACACCACCCAGATCGAGCCGCACGACTACATCGCCGAACTGTTCGATGCCATCTGCCGCTTCAACACCATCCTGATCGACTTCGATCGTGACATCTGGGGCTACATCTCGCTGGGTTACTTCAAGCAGCGTACCGTGGCCGGCGAGATCGGCTCTTCCACCATGCCGCACAAGGTCAACCCGATCGACTTCGAGAACTCCGAAGGCAATCTGGGCATCGCCAACGCCGTGCTGGGCCATCTGGCACAGAAGCTGCCGATCTCCCGCTGGCAGCGTGATCTGACCGACTCTACCGTGCTGCGCAACCTGGGCACCGGCCTGGCGCAGGGTCTGATCGCCTACCAGGCAACCCTGAAAGGCATCAGCAAGCTGGAAGCTAACCCGGAGCGCCTGGACGCCGACCTGGACAACAGCTGGGAAGTGCTGGCCGAGCCGATCCAGACCGTCATGCGTCGTTACGGCATCGAGAAGCCCTACGAGAAGCTCAAGGAGCTGACCCGTGGCAAGCGTATCGACCAGGCCGGTTTCGCCGCCTTCATCGAGACGCTGGAACTGCCGGAAGACGTCAAGACCGAGCTGAAGGCACTGAGCCCGGCCAGCTATATCGGCAACGCCATTGCACAGGCCAAGGCGCTCTAAGCGGCGCAGGTCACTGCAAGTCTTTGGACGCCGGGGCCTCTGCTCCGGCGTCATGCATTGCGCATTAGACGCATGCAACACGCAGCACGCTGAATGACACCCTGGATTCACGACCACTGACGTTCTTCGTCAGTGGGCACGACATGCCACGCTCTCAAGGCTCGGCATGGAACGCATCGCCGTCTGCCATCCGGCAAAACGGCTTCAACGACGTCATCGCGAGACCGCCGCCCCCCTGACAGGCTGCCGTTCGCGTTCGAGAGGTTCTGCATGAGCACATCCCCTGCCCCCCGCGACACCGACACGCCTCTGGCGCTGTTGGGCGGCCTGAGCATCCGCGAATTCCTGCGCGATTACTGGCAGCAGAAGCCGCTGCTGATCCGCGGGGCCTTCGCAGACTTCGAGACGCCGCTGGAAGCCGATGAACTGGCCGGTCTGGCCTGTGAAGATGGCATCGAAGCACGTCTGGTCGAGGAAAACGGCCCGGACAAGGCCTGGCAGGTCAGCCACGGCCCCTTCGATGAGGCGACCTTCGCGCGTCTCGACGCCAAGGACGACAGCCAGTGGAGCCTGCTGGTGCAGGCGGTGGATCACTACGTCCCCGACGTCGCCGCGCTGTTCGAGCCCTTCACCTTCCTGCCGCGCTGGCGCCTCGATGACATCATGATCAGCTACGCGCCGACCGGCGGCAGCGTCGGCCCGCACCTGGACAACTACGATGTCTTCCTGCTGCAGGCCCAGGGCCAGCGTCATTGGCAACTGGGCGGCATGCACGGTGACGACGCCGAGATCATCGATGGCATCGACCTGCGCATCCTCAAGCACTTCGAGGTCACGCCGGGCGAGGACTGGGTGCTGGAACCCGGCGACATGCTCTACGTGCCGCCGCGCCTGGCGCACCATGGTGTCAGCCAGTCCGATGACTGCATGACCATCTCCGTCGGCTTCCGTGCGCCTTCCGCCGATGAAGTCGTCACCTCCTACGCCGACTATCTGGGTGCCAGCCTGCCGGAATCGCTGCGCTACCGTGACCAGGGCATGGCACCGGTCGCCAATGCCGGCGAGCTGGACGACGCCTCGCTCGAGCGCGTGCGTGAATTGCTGCTCAGCACGCTGGACAACCCGACCCAGCTGGCGCAGTGGTTCGGTCGCTACATGACCCAGCCCAAGTATCTGGAGCAGCTCGCCGCCCGCGAACCGGCCCTCAAGACCCATGAGCTGGTCGAGTATCTGGAAGATGAAGGCGTACTGGTGCGCTCCCTGGGCTCACGCTTCGCCTTCCGTCACGGCGAGAATGGCACCAGCACGCTGTTCGTCGATGGCGATGGCATTCTGGCCCCTCAGCCGCTGGCGGCAGCACTGGCCTCCGATCAGCGCCTCACGGCGGTGTTGCTTGACTACACCACGGCAGACCTTGATCGCAGTGCCGTGGCCAGCCTGCTGACGGCGCTGATCAACCGCGGCAGCCTGATACTGGAATGTGACCTTCAGGACGAAGAGGACGATGAAGAATGAGTGACGCCATGATCAGCCTGGAACGGGGCGACTGGCAGACGTTGGGCAACGAGGCCAGCGAGATCCGCCGCGTCGTGTTCATCGAGGAACAGCAGGTACCGCAGGATGAGGAGTGGGACGGGCGCGACGACGTCTGCGAACACTTCCTCGTGCATCTGGATGGCCGCACCGTCGGCACGGCCCGTCTGTTGCCGGACGGCCATGTCGGCCGCGTCGCCATCCTCTCCGAAGCGCGCGGGCTGGGGCTTGGCCAACGCCTGATGGAAGCGGTCATCCATGCTGCGCGCCAGGCTGGTCATGCTGAAGTGCTACTGGATGCTCAGACCCATGCGCTGGAATTCTATCAACGCCTCGGCTTCACGGCTTACGACGACGAGTTTCTCGATGCCGGCATACCGCACCGCAGCATGCGCTTGATTCTGAACTGAATTTTAGCGTCTTCCTTACAAAACCGGCCCCATTTGGGGCCGGTTTTTTTGTGTCTTGAAGCTTCTTGTAGTCTGGCTACAACCCGATCCTTGACCAAGTCATCATTCCACAAGGCCCATGGATACTGACATCATGACGTCATTGATAAATATTAAAACGTCTGTTTGCCAGCAGGAATTACGCAACGTTGAATCTGGTGTAAAACGATCGTTTTAATACGACCAAGGAATGAAAGACAGCACTCAATTTCAGAGCGATGCTAGAGATCAGGTCATTTACGCTGCACTGCGACATGACACGCTGCCCGATCCGGCACCGCCTTCAGGAGATTCGCCCATGCTCACCTCAGACTCACGAACGCAGACCACCCTGATGGGCGGTAGAGGTGACCAGGTACTCGGGCAGCCTGAGGATGCCGCTCTGGCCGAGCAATGGCACAACGCCGAGATCCGCACACGGATTCTCAAGCTGGCGCGTCCCCTCAAGGACCTGCTGCCACCGCAGACAGCGGAGACGGTGGCGGCACAGGCGCAGACGATCTGTCATCTGAGTCGCGACCAGCGCTGGCAACTTCCTGGCGAGCAGTGGCAACTGCGCTCACAGGGCAGTGGCTGGCAGCTTGAGCGCAACGGGCAGCCGGCAACCGCTGGCGAGACGCAGGACGCGCCTGACCAGCTGGCGCTTGCCGGCCTCACCGATGACGTGACGGGGATGCAGCTGGGCAACCGCCCGCTCCCCCGGGCCCTCTGGACCCTGGCCGCCGCGCGGCATCGCGGCGAACGTCATTCGGTGCTGGCCATTGCCCAGATCAGCAGCGTGCGCGAAGCGCTGTGCTGGGGAGAGCTGATCTCACGGCTGCGTGCGCCGGACGGCAGGCCGCCACGCATCGCCCTCACCCTCAGCCACTGCACGTTACCCACGTTGGAAGCCAGCCTGTACTTCCTGATGCCCTGGTTGGACAGCATCACGCTGACAACGGCCCCCGGCCTGGAAACTGCCTGCCTTGGCGTGATCAAGGCTCGCTTCAGACTTGCTGAGCCAGCGGAGCTCGACAACGCCACCGACGACGCCTTCTGTCGCACGGCGTGACTCCACTGGTGACGCCTGAAAGATCAATAACAACAACAAACTGTCATGCAGCAACCTCAAGACGCAGAGCACCGACACTCCCATTTCTCGCGTCGCTCTCGCGTCGAACGCCAGACGAAAGACAAGCGAACAGACACAAGACACGGACAACACGCCAGGGGGCTGAGCCCCGACGACGAAGCCATCAGGAGATGCCACCATGAGTCACACACGTGCCGATCAGATTGCCGCGCTCGAGAAGGACTGGGCCGAGAATCCGCGCTGGAAAGGGATCACTCGCCCCTATTCCGCCGAAGATGTGGTGCGCCTGCGCGGTTCCGTCCAGGAAGCCAACACCTTGGCGACCCGCGGTGCCGAGAAGCTCTGGAAACTGGTCAATGGTGATGCCAAGAAGGGCTATGTCAACTGTCTGGGCGCCCTGACCGGCGGCCAGGCCATGCAACAGGTGAAGGCCGGCATCGAGGCCATCTACCTGTCCGGCTGGCAGGTCGCCGCCGACAACAACACCAGTGAGGCCATGTACCCGGATCAGTCGCTCTATCCGGTGGATTCCGTGCCGACCGTGGTCAAGCGCATCAACAACACCTTCCGCCGCGCCGACCAGATCCAGTGGCAGAAAGGGGCCAATCCGGGCGATGCCGGCTTCGTCGATTACTTCGCGCCTATCGTGGCGGATGCCGAGGCCGGTTTCGGTGGCGTGCTCAACGGCTACGAGCTGATGACCGCCATGATCCGTGCCGGTGCTTCCGGTGTGCACTTCGAGGACCAGCTGGCCTCGGTCAAGAAGTGTGGCCACATGGGCGGCAAGGTACTGGTCCCGACCCAGGAAGCGGTGCAGAAGCTGGTGGCCGCTCGCCTGGCCGCCGACGTGGCAGGTGTGCCGACCCTGGTCATCGCACGTACCGATGCCAATGCCGCTGACCTGATCACCTCGGATGTCGACGACTACGACAAGCCGTTCCTGACCGGTGAGCGCTCCGACGAAGGCTTCTATCGCGTCAAGGCAGGTCTGGATCAAGCCATTGCGCGCGGTCTGGCCTACGCGCCCTACTCCGACCTGATCTGGTGCGAAACCGCCAAGCCGGACCTCGAGGAGGCGCGCCGCTTCGCCGAAGCGATCAAGAAGGAATACCCGGACCAGCTGCTGGCCTACAACTGCTCGCCTTCCTTCAACTGGAAGAAGAACCTCGACGACGCCACCATCGCCAAGTTCCAGCAGGAACTGTCGGACATGGGCTACAAGTACCAGTTCATCACCTTGGCCGGTATCCACAACATGTGGTTCAACATGTTCGATCTTGCCTACGACTATGCGCAGGGCGAAGGCATGAAGCACTACGTCGAGAAGGTGCAGGAAGCCGAATTCGCCGCAGCCGAGAAGGGCTACACCTTCGTGGCGCACCAGCAGGAAGTCGGCACCGGTTACTTCGATGACATGACCAACGTCATTCAGGGCGGCAACTCTTCCGTCACCGCACTGAAGGGCTCCACGGAAGAAGACCAGTTCTAGACCGCTGACATCGCGGCATGGCACCTCGCAATGGCAGGATTGCGCGAGGTGCCGCCCGCAGACTGACCGAAGCCCGCTCACGCGGGCTTTTTCGTGCTTTACGCCTTGAATGCCCGCCGCGAATGCCAACCAACGTCGACGGATGCCCTGCCACTGACATTCACGCGGCATGGCTCAAGAAGAGGCAGCACTCATGCACCGGTACTCACGTGGTCGGTACCCACGTGGTAGCACTCACGCGACAGGGAAGTGCAGAAGTTGCGTCACCTCAGCGTTTCAGGTCGGGAACCCGTCATGGTCGACGTGGTCTATAATGTTAAGAAACAGTGTTCTCGCACGCCCCTCGTGACAAGAACCTGCTGGCGGCCCAAGGAAGTGATCGCCTACCTGAGCCTTGCTCTCTCAGCACTCAGCATTCTCCATCACAACCTCAAGCTGCACCGCATCATGCGAGGAGATACACCATGACACTCTCACTGACTCACAAACGATCGACTGGCACACGCCGCTGGCTGCCCGTGATCGCGCTCGGCGTGCTGACGCTTGGCGGCTGCGCGAACAGCGACATCTATTCCGGCAACGTCTACACCGGCGATCAGGCCAAGCGCGCACAGTCCGTCAGCTACGGCACCATTACCTCGCTGCGCCCGGTGCAGATCCAGGCACAGGATGAAGGCAGCGGCGTGCTCGGTGGCTTGGGTGGTGCGGTCGTCGGCGGCCTGCTCGGCAGCCAGATCGGCGGCGGCTCCGGCCGTGCCATCGCCACCGCCGCGGGTGCCATCGGCGGCAGCGTGGCTGGCAAGTCGATCGCTGACAATGTCGATCAGATCGACGCCTACGAGATTGAAGTCCGTCGCGATGCCGGCGACAGCCTCATCGTCGTCCAGAAAGCCGACACCGCCTTCTCGGTTGGCCAACGTGTCCGCCTGGTCGGCTATGGCGCCAACCTGAGCGTCGCGCCTTACTGAGTCTCTCGACGGCTGGCGCTCCCTTGCAGGGGCGCCAGCCGCTTGGTTTCTGTGCCCTTCTGCGGTGCCTGTCACAGGCCCTGCCCAGGAAGCGTCGCCTCGCTTTCTCCTGCCTCCCCCCTCCGCTTCATCCCCCTCCTTCAAACTCACACAGCCCTGGATCGCCTCAATGGGTGGTCTGCAGATTGCCTATTGGTTAACAAGCTATGAAATCGGGATTTTGTTTGCAAAGTTATACATCTGCAGCCAAAATTGACCCTGTGTACAACTTTCAGTCCCAGGAGTTGCGATGCGTCCCGTCACTGCCCGTCCGCCAGGTTCTCGCCCAGGCACCCGCAAGCTGTCTTGTGGCACGTCATCTTCAAGAAACGCTCCCCGCGCTTACCCCAGTCCAGTCAATGACAGTCCCGGCGGTACCGCCGCCTTGAGCCACGCCCCGCAGATAGCGCCGGCCTTCTCGACCCGGCGCCTGGGCATGGCATTGATCATGCTGGGTGCGGTGGCATTGGCCCCCATGGTGGAGGCAGCCGAGGACGAGGGTGGCGTGCTGTCATTGAAGGTCGAGAACGACATTCTCACCTCTGGCGATGATGGCCATTACACCAACGGCTTTGCGTTGAGCTACACCTTCGAGACACCAGAGCAGCACTGGTCACGCTCATTCGCGGACTGGGTGCCCGGCTTCAGCGCGGCGCGACTGGACGCCACGGCCTACCGCTTCGGACAGCAGATCTATACCCCCAATGACATCAAGCGGGAGCAACCGGATCAGGATGACCGCCCCTACGCGGGCTACCTGTTCGGTGGCGTCTCGCTGTTCGCCGGTGAACAGGGAGATGACTGGCGACGGGTGGATACCTTCAATCTGGATCTCGGCATCGTCGGCCCGGCCTCGGGCGCCAAGGATGCTCAGAAGGCGGTACACAAGCTGACCGGCAGTGATGAGCCGGAAGGTTGGGACCACCAGCTGCACAACGAGCCGGTGATCAATATCGGCTGGCAGACGCAGCTATGGCTACCGGCCAGGGCCGCGGGGCTTGAGGTGGAGTACGGCCCCTCGGCTTCCGTGGCGCTGGGCAATCTCTACACCTATGCGGGCGTCGGTGGCGGGGTACGCATCGGCCAGGGGCTGACCCGCAGCTACGGGATACCGACCGTGGCGCCGGCCCAGGGCGGCCGACAGTACTTCCATCCCGACGGTGACTTCGCCTGGTACCTGTTCGCCAATATCGAGGGCCGCGCGATGGCCTACAATATGCTGTTGGATGGCAATGGCTTCGAAGACAGCGCCTCGGTGGACCGTCGCCCACTGGTCGGCGACCTGCAGCTGGGCTTCGCTCTCAGCTGGCAACGCTGGCAGCTGGCGTTCGTCAACGTGTGGCGCACTCACGAATTCGAGACGCAGCAGGAAAGCGATCAATTCGGCTCGCTGACGCTCTCGACCTGGCTGTGAGTCAGCGCTGAGCCGCGGCGGCACTGACAATACGCGATGGATGAGCAGAGCCTGATGAGAAGTGTCTGATGAGCAGAAACAGAAAGGCCGGGCAGATAGCCCGGCCTTTCTGTCTGCGGGAAACGTCATGCTTCCCGGAAGGTTGCTGCTGGTTGAATCAGTGCATCTTGACCTTGCTCATGCCCCAGCAGATCAGCTTGCCGCCGATCAGAACGATCAGCGCCAGCACGATCAATGCCATCAGCATGGAAACGGGATTGACGATGAAGGTCGCACCCAGGATACCCAGGGCCACGCCCCAGACGTAGCGGTCACCGCTATCGATGCTCAGAGCCTCCGGCAGGACACGTTTGACGGTGGCACCCAGCGAGCCTTCCCAGCGGTTCAAGCACAGCATGAAGATCGCAGCGAAGCTCACCAGCCAGATCAATGTCACGGTCATCGAAATTCTCTCCTGAAAAATAGGGTCGCATGGCGCCTGACCTGAGTTGTCATTTCCCGTCAGGCGACGGGACAGAGTGTGCAGAGCGAGGCCCCCTCGGGCCGCGCGTCAGAATCCGCAATATCCGAGTAGGCAGAGTAACCAGACCCTGTGGCCCTCGCAAGCCATCGCCACAACCTTGCATGGCCGCCAGCAGCAAGGCCGCTGTGCGCTGACAGGGCAACCCCGCCAGACACCTGATGATCCAACCGTTTTGCTCCTTTGTTCACCGATAGCGTCGGGGGTGAGAAAAAAACCTGCCTCAGGGTTGAAATGCACGCCTGCGAGCGTCACCTATACTTTCAAGACAAGGTAACGTGCGCTGGATTGCTCTCCGGCAGTGTCATCGGCGGGCCAGGAGCCACGTGATACGCGGCTTTTTTCCAGTTTCCCCCCCTGACAGTCACCTCAGGGGCACGTTACCATTGACGTTCATATACCTATCGAAAGGCTCTCATCATGCAAATCGCCCAGAATGCCGTCGTATCCTTCCACTACACCCTGACCAACAACGAAGGGGAAGTGCTGGATAGCTCCGAAGGCCGCGAGCCGCTGGCCTACATCCACGGCGCTGGCAACATCGTCCCGGGCCTCGAGAAGGAACTCGATGGCAAGACTTCCGGCGACGAGCTGAAAGTTGCCGTCTCTCCGGAAGAAGGTTACGGCGAAGTCCAGGAAGCCCTGGTCCAGGAAGTGCCGCGTGAAGCCTTCCAAGGTGTCGAAGACATCGAAGCTGGCATGCAGTTCCAGGCGCAGACCCAAGGCGGCCCGCTGATGGTCACCGTCACCAAGGTCGAAGGCGACACTGTCACTGTCGATGGCAACCACCCGCTGGCCGGCGAAACCCTGAATTTTGACGTGCAAATCACCAACGTGCGTGAAGCTTCTGCCGAAGAGCTGGAACACGGCCACGTTCACGGCGAAGGCGGCGTGGAGCACTAAGCTCCGCCTCTTCCCTCATCCAAGGCATCGCCCCGGATGAGCGCCTCCCACTCGGTGGGAGGCCGGAACCAAAAGCCCCGCGACTGAGTCATCAGTCGCGGGGCTTTTTCGTGTCTGGCTTCGTGTCGGCCTGGCTGGCTTGGCGCGCTTGTCAGACTGGCTCAGCCCTCTCTTCACAGCCCTGATCACTCATGATTCCGGATCAAACACCGCAGCTGGGCGGCGTGGCATCGCTGGAAAGGCTCAGACCACGAAACAGCGCCGTGGCATCCCCGCCGGCATTGTCACCGTCAGCCATCAGCGCCAGTCCGGCAATCTCGCTCGGCTTGCTGTCAAACAGTGACGCGTAATCAGCACGCAGATCACGCACCTCCGCCACCCACTGCCCCACCTTCTCGTCGCCGGATTCAACGGCCAGCAGCACGGCACGATCCGTGAAGGCATTGTCCCAATGACTGCCTTTAGCTTCATTGCTGGACCAGACGTAATTGATGGCCTCGACCTGCCACGGCAGGATGCCGGTCTTGTTGACCACATAGAGGCGTGCCGGATAGTCATCGCCGCCCTTGGTCTTCTCGTTCAGGCCCGGATAGATGCCATCCACCTGCCAGCACCATTTCAGGTAGGGCGTCTCTTCAAGCGAGATATCCTGCTCCAGATAGCGTGCGGACGCCTGACCCCGGGCGCGAGCCTCGAGCGCAGGGCTGCCGTCGCGCTCCACCACGCGATAGGCCGTCTGGCCTTCAAAGGTCTTCTCACCCCAGGCAAGAATCTGCGCAGGCGAGAAACTCCTGTCAGCCGCGTGGGCCACAGAGGGCAGTAGCGCCGTCAGTAGACCGCTGGAGGCGACTGCCGCGAACAGGGGCAGGAATGACGGCAACTGACGGGAAGCAATCTTCATTGGCAGAACTCCGATGTGCCTGAGCAAGGCAAGTGAGGAAGGTGAAACGCCATGTCACCGGAACGGCCAGGTTCGCAGCGCATCAATCTGGGGCGATGCCGTGATGCTCGTTCTGGTCCTGCGCTCGCAAGGTGACATACCCTCCCCATACGCGCGTCAGCGTGGTCAGGATGCATGCCGCGGCGAAGATCCACGCCAACCATGCGAAATGCTGTGGCATCAAGCAAGCCAACACGAAGAAGGCAATGGTCTCGGTGCCTTCGGTCAGGCCATCCAGATAATAGAAGGCCTTGCGCGTGAAATTGGGTCGCTCCAGCTGATGCTTGGCCGCCATGATGGCGAAGGCCAGAAAGCTCGAGCCCGTGCCGACGAAGGCGAACAGCAGTGCCACTGCCGCCATCGCATTGGCGGCAGGGTCCGCGAGTGCGAACCCCACCACCACAGCGGCGTAGAACAGGAAATCGAGACAGATATCCAGAAAGCCACCGGC
Organism: bacterium Scap17; assembly: GCA_013376735.1. Lineage (NCBI taxonomy): Bacteria > bacterium Scap17. The sequence continues at coordinate 3,220,047 of VINJ01000001.1, forward strand.
ATCGGAGCTCAGGCCGGCGTGCCGCGCCAGCGCGCCATCCAGCCCGTCCACCACCCGATTGATCAGGATCGCGGCCAGCGCGAGCCCGAAGTGCCCATAAGCCAGCAACGGCAACGCCAATATCCCTACGACAAAGCCGCCCAGTGTCAACTGATCAGGATGCAGACCGCGCGCCGCCGCACTTTTCGCAAGACGTTTCAGAGGCGGCTGTACCCAGCGTGAGGTCCACTTGTCCAGCATGTTGCATCTACTCCCATGAAGTCGTTGAGGTCATCGTCATTCCAGCGCCTGACAGGCGCTCAGCCGCGCGTCGGCGAGACCGAGCGCCCGGCAGGGACCGCACGCGCCAGCAGGTAGACCAGCAGCGGCAGAAAGGCCTGCAGGCAGGCAGCCACTGCCGTCAGTCGTGGGTCGGCCCCCGTCGCCAGCGCCAGGGTTTCGGTGGTCAGGGTCGGGACACGCCCGCCGCCCAGCACCACCGTCGGCACGTACTGCGCGATACTGACCGCGAAGGCCACTGCCCAGCTGATGGCCAGCGGCCTGAGCATCAGGCGCAGGCGGATACCGATCAGCACCTCGAGCCGTGAACGCCCCAGCAGGCGTGCCGCCTGCTCGAGTCGGGTATCGAAGCGTGCCCAGGGGCCGGCCAGCGTCAGCCAGGCATAAGGCAAGGCGAACAGCAGATGACCGATGACCACTCCCGTCCAACCGGGGCTGGCCCCCAGGCTCAACCAGCCGACCTGAAAACCGAACAGGAAGCTGGCCTGCGGCAGCAGCAATGGCAGATAGAGGCAGACCACAAAGCCGCGCAGGCGGCCACTTTCTCGCTCACGCTCGAACACCGCCACACTGAGGATGACGGCCAGCGTCGCCACCAGCAGCGCCAGCCACAGGCTGTTGCTGAAGGCATCCCCCAGGCCTGCGAGGGCCTGGTGCCAGCTCTCCCAGCCCCAGCGAGACGGCAACAGCGCAGGGAAGAACCAGCTTCTGGCCACCGATTGCACACCGATCACCACGAAGGCGAGCAGTGAGATCAGCGTGACCACGCCCAGCACTCCACGCGCGACACGCCCGAACATGACTTCACTCGCCAGCGCCAGGCGGCTTGCGCGCGCCGGGTGATGGCTCAATACCCAGTCGCGGTGCCAGGTGAGCAGAGCGCGCCCCAGCGCCGCGCCCAGCGCCATCATCCCGATCACCAGCAAGGCCAGTATCAGGGCGCCGACACTCGCCGGCAGGCGCGCCGTCGGGTCACTGTCACGCCACAGTTCGACCAGGCGCACCGCCAGCGTCGGCGTACGCGTCGGCCCCAGCACCTGTGCCACATCCACCACCGCCAGCGAATAGGCCAGCACCGCGCCGATGGGCAAGGCGATCGCGCGCATCACCTGGGGCATCAGAATGCGCCAGCGCAGCTGAGGAATGCTGTAGCCGAGCGCCTGTCCTGCCTGCAGTTGCGCCGTGACCGGCAGGCGTGACAGCGCCGTCTGCGCCATCAGCATCAAGAATGGCGCCTCCTTGAGCGCCAGACCGACCGCCAGCGAGATGCCATGGGCATCCGGCAGCGGATACTGCGGTGGTACCAGTACCTCGAAAGGTGCCAGCAGCAGGCGCATCAGCACGCCGCTGGGCGCCGCCAGCCACAGCAGCCCCAGTGCCAGCGCCAGATGCGGCATCGCCAGTATCGGGGCCAGCAAGCGCTCCATGCGCTCACCGAAGCGAGTCCCGGCGGCGGCCGAGACCCACCCCATGGTCAAAAGCACCGCCAGCAGCGTACCGCCGAGGCCACTGACCAGCGTCAGACGAAAGCCCTCCGCCAGTCCGGGCAAGGCCCACCAGCGTTGCCAGGCAACCGCCGAGACTTCCTCGAAGCCCAGCGTCGGCCACAGCCCGAAGGCCGGTGCGACCAGTCCGGCCAGCCCCAGCGCCGTCGGGCCGAGCAGCAACAGCAGGACGCCCCAGCGCAGCACACGGGCGGGCGTCAGCGGCGCATGACCAGTGGCGGGCGCGACACGCCAGCGATCAGCGACCCATTGCGTCAGTTGCGATAGCGTCGCGCCCACTCGGCCTCCAGCGCGTCGGTCCAGCTCGGATGTGGCTCACTGAGCGGTGTGCCCAACGCCTCGGGCGACATGCTGCCCGGCAAGCTCGGCAAGGCCTCGAAGGCGGCGCGTTCTTGTGGCGGCAGGCGGGCGACATCCAGCACCGTATCATCGCCCCAGCGCGAGGGGTCGGCCTTGGCGGCCTGGGCCTCGGCGGACATCAACTGATTGATCCACACCAGTGCAGCGGCCTTGTGCGGTGCACTGGCCGGAATCGCAAGATAGTGCACATTGCCGAGGGTGCCACCGTCATGGATATACGGCTCGATGGTCGGTGGCAGCCGCCCTTCCTGACGGGCATTGGCCACTTCCTGAGGCACGAAGGTCAGCGCTATCCACACGCTGCGCTGAGCGAGCAGTTTCATCTGCTCTTCGGCGCCGGCCGGCTGACGCTCGCCCTGCGCCCACATCAGCGGATGCAGCGCATCGAGATAGTCCCACAGCGGTGCGGTCACCTCAGCGAACTGAGCATCACTCGCCACGGGAGATGCCAGCACCTCGCGCTGCTCGACGGGCAACAGCTCCAGCAACGCCTGCTTGAGGAAGGTGGTACCGTGGAAGCTGGGCGGCTGTGGATAGGTCACCCGCCCGGGATGCTCTCTGGCCACCTCCAGCAGGGCCTGCATCGAGCGCGGCGGCGATTCCAGCAGCGCGGTGTCGTACATGAAGATCAGCTGCGCACGCCCCCAGGGCGCCTCCAGACCGTCAGTGGCGAGTCCGAAATCGCGCGCGCCGATCTCCTCGAGCAGATAGTCACTGTTGGGCAGGCGCTCGACGAAGGGCCCCCACAACAGCTCGGCCTGCTTGAGCGCACGGAAGTTCTCGCCGTTGATCCAGATCACATCGATGCTGCCATCGCTGCGTCCGGCCGCCTTCTCGGCCAGCAGGGTCGAGACGCTCTCGGCGGTATCGGCGATCTTGACGTGGCGCACCTCGACCCCGTGCTCACGCGCCGCAATCTCGGCCTGGGCTCGCAGGTAGGCGTTGGTCGCCTCGCTCCCTCCCCAGGCGTGGAAATCGATCCGCTGACCTCTTGCCTGCTCGGAGATGGTCTGCCACTCGAGCGTGGCCAGCTCAGGTACCGGGCGTCCTGCTTTCGCATCGGCCGCATAGGTGAGCGCCATGCTCCACGGCGAGGCACTCACGCCCGCCATCAACAGCACGGACCCACCCATCAACGCCAGTGCACGGCGACGGCTCGGCTTGTGATTCGTCTCCATGAGGAGATCTCCTGATAGGAAAATGCCGCGTCCCGGACATGCGGGAACGCGGCATCAGTCATCGATTAGTGTTTTTCAGCAGCCGGAGCACTCGCGGTGTCCGTCGCCTTGAGCGTCTTGGTCGGTTCGAAGCGGCCGTTGCGGCGCCAGGTGAAGTAACGATCGAGCACCTTGAGCACGCCTTCCGGCTTGTGGGCATTCTTCCACATGCCAGCCGCGGCCTTGTTGGCTTCCGACAGTGTCGGATACGGGTGGATGGTGGACAGGATCTTGTTGAGTCCGATGCCGTGCTTCATGGCCATGGTGAACTCGGCCAGCCACTCCCCTGCATAGGCACCGACCAGCGTCACACCCAGGATGCGATCACGCCCCTTCTCGGTCAGCACCTTGACGAAGCCTTCGGTGGCCCGCTCGGCCAGCGCGCGGTCGCTCTCGCCCATCTCGTAATGGGTGACCTCGTACTCATAGCCCTGGGCCTTGGCTTCGGTCTCATTGAGGCCGACACGTGCCACTTCCGGCTCGGTATAGGTGACCATCGGCATGATACGGTAGTCGACCTTGAAGGTCTTCAGGCCACCGAACAAGGCGTTGACCGCCGCGTGCCACGCCTGATGACCCGCCGCATGGGTGAACTGGTAGGGGCCAGCCACATCGCCGCATGCCCAGATGTTCGGCTGCAGGGTCTGCAGCGACTCGGAGACATCGATGGTGCCGCGCTCGGACACCGCGATGCCCAGCGCTTCCAGACCGAAGCCTTCGACGTTGGCTTCGCGCCCGATGGCCACCAGCAGCTCGTCGAACTCGATCCAGCTCTCCTCGCCGTCGGGAGAACTCACGACCAGATGGCGCATTGGCTGACTGTCCTTGTCCTTGAGCACCTCGATGCGCGTGGCGGTGGAATTGATGCGCAGATCGACGCCCTCACCAGCCAGCTGCTCGTGCATCAGCGTGCTGACTTCCTCATCTTCACGCGGCATCACCCGTGGCGCACCCTCGATGATGGTGACGTGACTGCCCAGGCGCGCGAAGCTCTGACCCAGCTCCATGCCGATCGGGCCGGAACCCAGCACGACCAGGCGCTTGGGCTGCACCCTGAGATCCCACAGATTGTCAGAGGTCAGCGGCGTGATCAGCTCGATCCCGGGGATCGCAGGCACACGCGGACGAGCCCCGGTGGCGATCACCACATTGCGGGTGGTCAGCACACGCCCATCGACTTCCACTTCCCAGGGCGTCCTGAGTCTGGCATTGCCGGTATGGACTTCCACGCCCAGGCTCTCGTAGCGCTCGATGCTGTCATGCGGTTCGACACTCTCGACCACGTCCTGCACATGGCCCATCACCTTGGCGAAATCGATTTCCGGCTCACTGGCGGTGATCCCGAAACGCTGGGACTGGCGAATTTCATGAGCCGCACGTCCGGCACGGATCAACGCCTTGGAGGGTACACAGCCGGTGTTGAGACAATCCCCCCCCATCTTGTGACGCTCGATCAGCGCGACACGTGCATTGACGGCGGAGGCGATATAGCTGGTCACCAGCCCCGCGGAGCCTGCCCCGATCACGACCATGTCGTAGTCGAAGGTCTTCGGCTTGTCGAAGGCCGCCTGCTGCTTGCGCTTGCGCAGTACGCCGACGATCTTCTTGGCGATCAGCGGGAACAGGCCCAGCGCAGTGAAGGAGGCGATCAGCCCCGGCGAGAGGATGCCGGACAGCGACTCGAGCTGGCCCAGTTCACGCCCGGCATTCACGTAGATGGCGGTTCCGGCGAGCATGCCCAGCTGACTTGCCACGTAGAAGGTGACCACGCGCATGCGGGTCAGGCCCATCACCAGATTGACGATGAAGAACGGGAAGACCGGTACCAGGCGCAGCGTGAACAGATAGAAACCACCCTCACGCTCGACGCCACGATTGAGGGATTCCAGCTGACGGCGGAAGCGCTTCTCGATGCTCTCGCGCAGCAGAGTGCGGGAAATCAGGAAGGCCAGCGTCGCACCGATGGTGCTGGCGAAGGAGATCAGCAATAGCCCCCAGCCGAAGCCGAACAGCGCGCCCCCCAGCAGCGTCAGCAGTGCTGCCCCGGGCAGCGAGAGTGCCGCCATCGCCACGTAGACGACGAAGAAGGTGCCCGCGACCTTGTACGGCGATTCCGCGAACAACGCCTGGAATTCCGCCTGGCTGGCCTTGAGGCTCTGCAGGGTGAAGTAGTCCTGTGCCCCGCTGGCAAAGAACACCACGATGGCAGCGACGATGGCGCCTAGAAGCAGTAACTTGCGTTTATTCACTGGCGATTTCCTTTTCGATTCCTGCCGTCATGGGCATGTCATTGGGAGGTACCGTGTCCTTACGAGGCATGTCGCTGACTGGATGCACTGATTCGCGTAGCGGGGTGAATGGCTGTGGCTTGATCACGACAACGGTAACGTTTCATTCTGCATGTTCGCATCCATCCCACGTTTATTCGCGTAGAACCCTGATACAGGCAGTGAGTGAATGGCAAGGCCAGCCACCTCGCAGCCCACCGGGACATGGAGATTTCCATGTTCTCACTTCGAAGGAATGACGCCTTTCCCGGAGACACCATGACCCGATACACGCGAATCCCCTTCCCAGCGCTCAGACGCCTCACGCCACTGGCAAGCCTGCTCGGCGGCCTGCTGATTGTCGGCCACGCCAATGCCTTCGACCCGGAAACGGCGCCCAAGGGCGTCGCCGAGGGTGTCGCCCAGGGCCAGGAAGTCGCCATCTTCGCCGGTGGCTGCTTCTGGTGCATGGAGGGACCCTTCGACAAGCTGGACGGTGTGATCTCGACCACCTCCGGCTATACCGCCGGCGAACAGGACAATCCGACCTACAAGCAGGTCTCCTCGGGCAGCACCGGGCACACCGAAGCGGTCAAGGTGGTGTACGAGCCGGAAAAGGTCAGCTACGACACCCTGCTGGATGTCTTCTGGCACAACATCGACCCGGTCGCGGTGGATCGCCAGTTCTGTGATGCCGGCACCCAGTACCGCAGCGGCATCTACCCCCTCGATGAGGCCCAGCGTGACGCCGCCGAGGCCAGTCGCGAGGCGCTGAAAGACAGATTCCCCGAAGGCATCGCCACCGAGATCGAGGCGGCAGGCCCCTGGTATGCGGCCGAGGACTACCATCAGGACTTCTACAAGAAGAACCCGGTGCGCTATCGCTTCTACCGCGCCGGCTGTGGCCGCGATGACCGTCTGGAAGAGATCTGGGGTGACGACGCCCCCGCGCACTGATTCCGCCCTCCAGGCCCTCTGAACGACAACGGCTCGCCATCTGGCGAGCCGTTGTCGTTTGCGTGCTCTGCTGTCTGAGCTGATCTCAGTCTCGATACTGCGTGGCGGCCCGGCGCCAGCACAGGGTCGCCAGCGCGAAGGTCACCGCCAGCACCATTACGCTGGCGGCCACCACCCCGGGCCATCCGGCAGCCTGCCAGAAGGGTTCCAGCCAGAAGCCACCGAGACTCGCGCCCAGATAGTAGGCAGTCAGATACAGTGCACTGGCACTGGCCCGCGCGCCTTCGGCATTGCGTCCGACCCAGGCCGAGGCGGTGGCATGCGCGAGGAAGAAGCCGAAGGCATTCAGGCTCAGGCCGATCAGCATGCCGATCAGCGAATGGCTCAGCGTCAGCAGCGTGCCAAGCACCACGATGCCGGTGCCCAGCATCATGGTCAATGCCTGACCGCGTCGCTGAGCGATCGCCAGCGCGGCCTCGCCGTCCTCAGGCGCGGCCCCCGACACCAGACGCCGTGCCAGCCGGCCAGACTGGGAGGCGCCGAAGGTGCCTGCCAGATAGGTCAGGAACAACAGCCCCAGCCATTGACTGCTGAGTGACCAGGGCGCCTCACTCAGTCGGAATGTCATGTAGCTGTAGAGATTGACGAAGATGAAGAAATTCAGCCCGCCGAGCAGGAATACCGGCCACAGACGGGGGTTGCGAAGATGACGCCCCAGGCCTGCCAGCATGCTTCTCAGCTTGAGCGGCTGGGCGACGAAGCGTCTCTGGCGCGGCAGCAGCTGCCATAACGCCCCCAGCACCAGCAGGCTGACACCGCCGATGGCGGCAAAGCTGGCCTGCCAGCCCCAATGCTCCGCAATCACGCCCCCCGCGACCCGCCCGGAGATGCCGCCCAGTGAATTGGCGCTGATATAGAGCCCTACCGCCACCATCAAGGCGGGTTGCTCCATCTCGTCACTCATGTACGCCACTGCCACCGCCGGCAGGCCGCCGAGCAGAAAGCCCTGCAGCGCGCGCACCGCCAGCAGCGACCAGAAGCCCTCGGCGAACAGGGCCAGCCCTGAACAGGCCACCCCGCCGGCCAGGGTCCACAGCAGGATATGCCGCCGCCCAAGCGCATCGGACAGCGGACCGAACACCAGCAATGCGAGAGCCAGCGTCAGGGTGCTTACCGACAGGGACAGACTCGCCTGCAGCGAGCTCAGGCCCAGATCCGTCGCCAGCAGCGGCAGCAGCGGTTGCACCAGATAGAGGTTGATGAAGACCACGAAGGAGCCCAGGCACAGCGCCTGGGTCATGCGCCGCCAGTCACGCCCGCGCGCCTTGAGCGGCTCGGGCAGCTCTGTCTGTGCGGCGGAGAACGAGGTGTCGGAATCGGGGGAAGAAGACACGGAAAGCGATGAAGCCATCAGGTACCTGCACTCAATCAAGCATGGGGATGGCGCCAGTCTGCGCCGCGCGCCCGCATCAGTAAAATAGCTCGACATGATGATGACCATCAGCAAAGCTGATGGCAATCATCACAGCATGCTGAGGCAAGCGACGCCCCTTCCCCGCGAGCCAACGACAGTATTCGCCCTGCCAGCCGATCGTGGCGAAAGTCGGTCGTGATGAAGGCCAGTCGCAACGAAGCAGTGACAACGAAAAGGACTCAGTGATGAAACTGCCCTTTGATCTACGTGCCCTGGAGATTTTCGTCAGTGTCGTCGAGCATCAGAGCTTCACGTCCGCCGCTCAAACCCTCAGCCTGGCCCAGTCAGCAGTCAGCCAGTCGATCGCCGGGCTCGAAAGCCGACTGGGCACGCAGCTGCTGGTCAGAGGCTCACGCGGTCTGCGCCTGACACCGGCCGGCGACACGCTGCTCGAACATGCCCGGCCCATGCTGCAACAGGCACAGCGCGCGGCACTGGCGATGGCCGAGCTCGAGGGGCTGGTCAAGGGCGAGGTGCGCATCGGCGTCTCCTCGATGCTCGGCTCCTACTACTTCCCGCCCCTGCTGATGGCGTTCAAGGCACGCTACCCCGACATCAAGCTCAGCGTGATCGAGGGCGGTACCCTGAGCCTGCGCCGGATGATCGACAATGCCGAGCTGGACCTGGGCGTCATCGTCGAGGATCAACTCGGCACCGATACCCACGGCCTGATCCGGCGCCACTTCCTGAGTGAGGAAATGGTGGTCTGCCTGGCGAACGATCATCCGCTGGCCGCCCGCACGCAGATCAGTGTCGAGGAGTTCTTCGCCGAGGAGCTGGTGGTCTTCAAGCGCGGCTACTTCCATCGCGATTTCATCGAGCGCCTGGCCAGTCAGCATGGACTCGCGCCGAGCATCGCCTTCGAATCGAACCTGATCGCCCTCAACAAGGCGATCGTCGCGCGTGGCTTCGGGATCACCACCTTCCTCAAGCGTGTGGTCGAGGATGACCGTGAAGAGAACAACCTGACCGCCGTCTCCTTCGATGAGCCCGCCTGGCTTGAGCTGTCACTCGCCTGGCGCCGCGAGCGCGGCCTGTCGCGTGCCGAGCAGGCGCTGGTCGATTTCGTCATTGAACACTCTGCGGCCGGGAGGCCCACCCCGGATGCCTTGAGCGCTGAGGGTCAGGCTGACAGCGCTACGCTGGACTCTCCTTCCTGAACAGTGGCTGACATGTTCCCGGGCTCAGAAACGACATCACCCGGCCAGGGCCGGGTGATGTCGAAGAGGTTCTTGTCCCTTCAAGTGCTTGTCTCTTCAAGGGCTTGTCTGTTTCAGCGCTTGTTTTTTTCAGTGCCAAGCGTGATCGCCTCACTGGCTGCGCATGGCCAGCTTCATCTGCATGGCCTCATGGGGCATCGGGCGACGCGACTGCCAGTAGTGTCTGGACCAGTAGACGTTGTCGAGCCGCGACAGCTTCACGCCACGCGAGGTGGAGGCGTGCAGGAAGTAGCCGTTGCCGACGTAGACCCCCACATGGTTGTAGCGACGCGAGGGACGGAAGAAGACCAGATCACCCGGCTTGAGCTGCGACTTGTCGATACGCTTGCCACGCTTCACCTGGTCGGTGGTGGTGCGCGGCAGATCGATGCCGAAGCCATCACTGAAGACATGCTGCATCAGGGCGGAGCAATCGATGCCGCGGGAGTTGGTTCCTCCCAGACGATAGGGCGTCCCGGCCCAGCGGTCATGCTCTTCCAGCAGGACATCGCGGATGCTCGGCCCTGACATGGCGTAGTCCTGCGACTCGGCGGCCGGCTGGGACGCGGACTGGCGATAGCGCTTGAGCTTCGGCAGTTCCGGCAGGTCCACATCGTAGTAGGCCACATCATTGGACGGTGTTGAGTGACTGGCACAGCCTGCCACACCCAGTGGCAGGATCAGAAAACAGCATAATAACGCGTGGCGCATCCAGCATTCCTCGTCGTGGGCCCGGCGCTGGAAGGGTGAAGGTGAGCAGCGCTTGCGGACGGCGATAACCATTGATGCATGACGATGATCGTTGATCGATCAGGGATAAGACGGTGACTATCTGACGAGGTGGGCCGGATCAGGCAGCAGCACACCTTGCAACACGATGACGACAGTCAGATGACAAACCCAAGTCGTTCGCAGGATAGTAGTTCATGTCTCCGCAAACCGTATGCCATTGCCGCACAAGTTAGACCAAAGCATCAGAGAAAGTGCCCCCCTGCCGCTCACCCGACCTGAATTGAATCCCGCTCAGTGCAACGTGCGAGCGTCTCCGCTCAGCACATCCAGATGCAGCGCAGGCCAATGCCCCGGGCGCGCGCCCGGGAAATCGAGACTCGACCAGGCACCGGCCAGCGGTGGCGCCGCCGTCAGCCACTGGATGAGCGCATCGCGGAAGCCGCGCAGGAAGCTGTCACGCTGGTCGGTATCGCCCATGAAGAAGGCATAGCCGGCGAACAGTCCCCGGGCATATTCCTTCCAGCTGCCGTAGTGGTCGCGCGCCATCGCATAGGCGCTGTCCAGATAGGCAGTGAAGGTCGCATCGTCCAGCCAGCCCAGCTGTCGCCCGGCAATCGCGAGGTCCACCATCTGGGCGATGTCCCACGCCGCCATGTCCAGCTCGTTGCAGCGCGCCTCGTTGTCCCTGACGCGACGCAGACGGTCCAGATGCACCTGCTCATCATCGCCGCGCTCGGCGCTTTCCAGCACGTCGATCTCATTGTCGAGACGGGCGCGATTGAGGGTGTAGGGGCCGTAATTGATCTGGTATTCGTCCCGATCACCGGCATCGCGCAGGAAGTCGAGGAAGCCCTTGAGCGCCTCGGCGTTGGCGAGACCGTAATGACCTTCGAGCCAACCGCTGAGTTCCTCGACGCCCCGCCCGTACTCGTCCATCGGCTCGCCCCAGCACGGCGTATTGAGCGGGCCGCTCAGCGCCAGCGCCGTGAAGCGATCCAGACTCGGGCGCAGCCCCGGCTCCTGCCAGTCGCTGGCGCGCCAGTCGAGCCAATGGAACAGGCTGCCGGGGTCATCGAGATGCCAGCGGATCTCGTTGACCAGCGGATGGTCCTCGAGTTCCGGCACCGCGGACTCCCACACCGCCCAGGCTTCCAGCAGACGCGTGGCGTCCGGATAGTAGCGGCACAGGGCACTGCGCAGACGCTCGGCACACTGGGCCAGCTCATCGGCGGGGAAATCACCGCTGTCCTGCACCATCAGCAGATAGAAGGCGTACTTCTCGGCCATCACCACACTGGCAGGATAGCGATGACAGACGGCCAGCCGCTGACGGCGTTCCAGCTCGACGGCATCGGCACGTCCGAAGGGCGTCTGGGCATCGGGCAAGGCACCACGCGCGGCATCGGCGGCCAACTGATTGAGATGATGCGCCTGCGCCGGCAGCCAGAAGCGTGCCATGCCCTGCACGCCATCGCGGGTGTCCAGCGCCAGCGTCTCATTGAGATATTGGCGTGCCTCTTCGCGGCGCGCCGTATCGACCTCGGCGACAAGCCCCTGACGATAGAGCAGGTCCGGCTCGCGGATACTGGCGATGGCCAGCACCCAGTGGCGACTGTCATTGCGCCACGCACGAATCGCCGCTCGGCAGCGCTCACGCTGGGCGGCAGGCAGCAGCGCATGCAGCTCGCAACGCAGCGGCGTCAGTGGCGACGCCATCAACGGACGCCAGTCACTCTCGGTGTCGCGGGTCAGATCGACACCCTCGAACAGACTGCGACCGCGCTGATAGGCGCGAGCCACGCCCTGCCAATCGGCATAGCGACGCACCAGCAGGTCGATGCCGTGGGCGGCGAAGTCCTCGCCCTCCTCACGACTCAGCCAGCCGGCACATAGCCCGGCAAAGGCGAGATCGACCAGACGCAGCCAGTCCCAGGCGGCGAATTCCAGTGGCTCCCCACGATCGAGATACTGCAGCAGCAGCTCGCCGTAGGCCGCGGGTGACGGGGGCTTTTCCAGCCCGCCATCGGCGACGTCGATGCTGGAGGAGGCATGCGCGGGGGGGCCCTTGCGCCCTGCCGACTTGCGTTCGGCCTCTTCCTGAGCCGCGTCCGCTTCCAGCTCATCCAGCCACTTGGCACGCTCGCTGTCGCTGGCCGTCATCAGGCGTGCGCTGTCGATATCCCAGCCATAGCGATGCCCCTGGGAGGCCAGCCACAGCAACAGTCGAATCAGCTCATCACGCCCGGTGATCGCCCAGGTCTCGGCCAGCCAGCGCGTGACGTCCGGCCAGTGCGCCGCGGCGTCAAAACCGCTGACACCGTCTTCGTGCGGGCCGCTGTCATCGGTGGTCAATGTCCGACCGCCGAGCCACGGCGAGAAGATGGCGCGCGCCATCCAGACCCGGTCGCGCTCACCCTGAGGCCAGAGCTGCGTAACCGCCACCGGAGGCTGTGCCTCCAGCGCCTCCAGCAGACGTGGCCAGGTGACGCCGGCGTCTTCGTGCTCCAACTGGGACAGCGCGAGGCTGGCCTCGAAGAAGCCATCATCGCCTCGCGTCCAGCCCGCATCGCTGCGCGAATGGGCCAGGGCCTTGAGCCAGTCATCCAGCGAGGTGAAACGCCCGCCAATCGCCGTGAGTAGACGTATCAGCCAGGCACGCGTGCGCGCCTCTGACAGCCAGCCGGCGGTACGTGCCAGCGCCAGCAATTCCAACGCCTCCAGCTGGTGCAGCGGGTCCGGGGTATCATGGGGGAAAGCCTCCAGCAGACGCCATCCCAACTCCCCCGCATCCGGGACTTCCTGGGCCTTCAGACGCGCGCACGCCTGGGCCGGTGTCCACACCGTTTCCGGCGCAGCACTGAAACCCCAACCGCACAACACCAGCTGTTGCCCCCACCAGGCACTCAGGGGTTCGACCAAGGCACACCTCACGACTCGATAGGATTCGACTGACGCAACACTTGCGACCGGGCAACTCGCAACCGGCGGCGCATAGTGTAACGGAAAGGGGCTTGCGGCGATGCCCCTCGCGCAGGATAGCGAGCACGGACAACGCCATGACGCCCGAAGACAATGCCACTGTCATCGGGCGTCATGGCGTGGTGGCTGCAGACAGCGCAGGCCAAGATTACCGCATTCTCATCACATCAGGATCATCACATCAGGATGTCTTCATGGACTGGTTGCTGGTCGGGATACGGAAGAAGGCGCAGTACGCCACCGGCAGCACCACCAGCGTCAGCAGGGTCGCCACGCCCAACCCGAACACGATCACCACCGCCATGCTCGAGAAGAAGGCATCCGGGAACAGCGGAATCATGCCCAGCATGGTGGTGATGGCCGCCATCGACACCGGCCGCACACGGCTGACGGCCGCCTGCACCACCGCCTGGAAGCGATCCTCCTGCTCATCGAGCTGCACGTTGATCTCCTCCACCAGCACGATGGCGTTCTTGAGCACCATGCCGATCAGACTCAAGGTGCCGAGCAGCGCCATGAAGGTGAACGGCGCACCGAACACGATCAGACCACTGACGATACCGATCAGCGTCAGCGGCACGATGGACCAGATGGCCAGCGCCTGACGCAGGTTGGAGAACAGCAGCACCGTGATCACGAACATGCCCAGCAGCCCCATCGGCAGCGAGGAGAACAGCGCCTGCTGAGCTTCGGATGAGGTTTCATACTCGCCGCCCCACTCCAGGTGGTAGCCCTCGGGCAGCTCGATGGCCTCGATCTTGGGACGGATACGTCCCAGCACGCTGGCGGCCGTTTCCCCGGACAGCGGCATTGGCTCGGCGTAGACCGCCAGCATGCGCTGACGATCACGACGCTTGATCAAAGGGTCACGCAGCTCTGTCTTGAGCGGCCCCATCACCGAGCCCGCCGGCACGTAGGTCTCCTGCTCATCGCTCCAGACGTTGAGACTCGCCAGGGTGTCGAGATCGAAGCGCTGACGCTCCTCACCGCGCAGCAGAATCGGGATCAGCTCGGAGCCTTCGCGATAGACACCGACGCTCTCGCCGTCGCTGTTGATCAGCAGCGCCTGATGCAGCGAGTCACGCGTCACGCCGACACGCCGCGCCTGATCATCCAGGAATTCGGGCTCGATGCGATTGACGCGATTGCGCCATGACAGACGAATGCTGTCGGCCAGCGGCTCCTCCTCGAAGACGCGACGTACCTTGCCCGCCAGCTGACGCAGCACTGCGGGGTCTTCGCCGTAGAGACGCGCCTCGAGACTCGCCTTGGCCGATGGCCCGACCTGCAACGCCTGCACCTTGTATTCCACTTCAGGGTACTCGGCACGCACCAGGCGTATCACCTCCTCCATGCGCGCTTCGCGACTGGCCCGGTCCCGGGTCTCGACGATCAGCTGCCCGAAGCTGGCATAGCTGTCTTCCGGCGAGTAGGTCAGCGTGAAGCGCTGGGCACCCCCGCCGGTGACGCTGGTGACATGCTTGACCTTGTCCATCTTGAGCACCTGCTGCTCCAGGTCGGCGATACGCGCTTCCGTCGCCAGCACATCGGTGCCTTCCGGCATCCAGACATCGACGAAGAACAGCGGGGTCGAGGCATCCGGGAAGAAGGCATTCTTGACCTGTCCGAAGCTCATCACGGCCGCCACCAGCAACGCCACCGCGCCCCCCAGGGTCAGCCAGCGCAGGCGAATCGCCCAGCTCAGCAGACTGCGGAAGCCACGGAAGATGACGCCACGATAGGGGTCTTCCTCCTGATTCTCGTCCGTGTCACTGTCCTTCGTCTCCCGCGCTTCGCGGAAGAACATGTCGAAGAAGAACGGTGTCAGCGTCAGGGCGGTGATCCAGCTCAACAGCAACGAGTAGCACAGCACCCAGAACAATGACCCGACGAACTCGCCGGTGGCATCCGGCGACAGACCGATGGGCGCGAAGGCAGTGATCGCGATCACCGTGGCCCCCAGCAGCGGCATGCGGTTCTGATTGACGACCTCGAAGGCGGCCTGGCGCTTGGTCTTGCCACGCTTGAGACCGATCAACATGCCCTCGGTGACCACGATGGCGTTATCCACCAGCATGCCCAGCGCGATGATCAAGGCCCCCAGCGAGATTTTCTGCAGCTCGATGCCATGGATCGACATCATGACGAAGGTGCCGAGAATGGTGATCAACAGCACCAGCCCCATCAGCACGCCACTCTTGACGCCCATGAACACCAGCAGCACCAGAATCACGATGCCGATGGCCTCGGCCAGGTTGATCAAGAAGCCGGACACCGCCTCATCCACTACCTGGGGCTGGTGATAGACCGTGGTCAGCTCCATGCCCAACGGCATGCGCGACTCAAGCTCGCCAAGACGCTTGTCGACCAGCGCACCGACCTCGACCACATTGACGCCAGAGGCGAACGAGATACCCAGCGACAGCGCCGTTTCACCATCGGTGTGATAGAGGCGTGACGGTGATTCGGTGTATTCGCGGCTGACCGAGGCGATATCGCCGAGACGAATCAGGCCACCATTGCCGGGGCGCCCGACCACCAGACGCTCCAGGTCCTGCACGCTCTGGAACTCGCCACTTGGCTGCAGTTCCAGCGACAGACCGTTCTGACGGATACGCCCGGCGTCGCCGACCACGTTCTGGGCATTGAGCAGGTTGGCGAGCTGATCCGGCGAGATGTTCAGCGCCTGCATGCGATCACGATCCAGCGCGACGATGACCTGCTCGCTGCGCGCGCCGACGATGGAGACCTTCTTGACCCCCTCCACCAGCGTCAGCTCACGCTGCAGGAAGTCGGCCTGGTCCTCGAGGTCATGCGCCGAATAGCCCTTGCCGCTCAGGTTGTAGAGCAGGCCGAACACATCGCCGAAGTCGTCATTGACGATCGAGGAGCCACTGCCGGGCGGCAGGCTCGACTGGGCGTCATTGATCTTGCGGCGCAGCAGGTCCCAGTACTGCTGCATCTCGCCTTCGCGCACGCTGCTCTCGAGCTCGAGCGTGATCTGGGAAAGACCGGAGCTGTTGACCGAGCTGACGCGCTTGAGATTGGGAATCTGCTGGATCGCCTTCTCCAGCGGCAGCGTGACTTCCTCTTCCACCTGCTTGGGCGTCGCACCCGGATACTGGGTAATCACCACCGCGTTGCGGATGGTGAACTCGGGAAATTCCAGCTGGCCGAGGCCGAAGAAGGAGGTCACGCCACCCACCGACAGCAGCAGCACGACCATCCAGCTGATGACCTTGTGTCTCAGGAAATAATCGACCATGGATCAGAGCCCCGCTTCCTTGACCCAGGGACGCACAGGCTCCCCGGCTTCCATGCGACTGGCGCCCGCCGTGACCAGACGGTCACCGGCACTCAGTTCTCCCGTGATCACCAGTCCTTCGCCGGTAGCCTGCAGTACCGTGACCGGCACGGCCTCGACGGTGCCCTGGGAGCTGACTTCCTGCTGCCTGCCCTCGCGCTTGCCCTCATTCCTGCCGTCGTCTGAGCCGGTGTCCGTGGTGGCGTCATTGTTGATTGATGCGCTCGCCTGGGCGTCACCGTCCTTGGGCACATAGCGCCACACCACGGCCTGGTTCGGGCTTTCCTCCTGAGTGACCACCGCCTCGACCGGCACGCGCCACTGGCCCTGGGTCGCCGCCGTCAGCTGCTGCATGTCCAGCTCCACGGTGGCGCTCATGCCTGACAGCACGGTGATGTCCTGCGGCTCCGGCAGCGTCAGGGTGACTTCATAGCTCAGCGAGCCCTCGCTGGCGCTGGTGTCGTGCTCCTTGTAACGGGCCGGATAGCGCGACTCGCCACTGCCGAAGCGCACCCAGGCCAGGGCGGCATCCTCAAGGCGCCCGGCCTCGGCACGCTCACGATCGATGGCGCGCACCTGGCGCTCCGGCATGTTGAAGATCACATCGATCTGCCCCGGCTGCTGCAGCACGGCGATGGTTTCCTGGGCGGCGACCACCTGATAGTTGTCCACCGGCACGCGCGCGATCACCCCGTCATAGGGCGCCTTGAGATAGGTGTAGCTGAGCTGGTCCTGCGCCTGGGAATACTGGGCCTGCGCAGACTGGAATTCGGCCTGCGCCTCATCGAAGCGTGCCCGACTGATGGCGCCCTTCTCCACCGAATACTTCATGCGCTTGTAGGTCGCCTGCGCCAGATTGAAGCTGGAACGGGCATTGTTGAGCTCGCTTCTGGCGTCGCGATCATCCAGACGGGCGATCAACTCGCCCTTCTCGACCTCCTGGCCGGCCTGGACCTTGAGTTCGCGCAGCTCACCGCCGATGCGAAACGACAGGTTGGAGCGCTCCGAGGCCTCGACCACACCGGGATAGCGCTGGATGACCCCGCCGCCTTCATCCGACAACGACAGCAACTTGACCGGATGCACCTTCTGCTTCTCCAGCGGCGCCTCGGCCTCGCTGCAGGCCGCAAGCCCGAGGGCCAGCAGGAGTCCGGCGAACAGCTGAAGGACGCGGCCTCCCCGCCAGGCGAAAGGAGTACGCAGGTGTGGCTTGGCACCAGGTCGAAGTTTCATCAGCGGGCCCTTGAATCGTTGGAATGGAATGTCACAAGCGAAATCTGTCATCTGTCCGGCATGCGCTGAGGGGTTGGCTGCCCTCACTGGCGAAGCGCGATCGCGTCCCAGGCCATCTCGAAGGCCTGGTCGAAGCTGTCACCACTGATGGCTGGCACCTGGCAACCGGAGCCCTGCAGCAGGCTGTAGATCGACCGAAACATGAACACCTCGATGAGGGCGAGATCGATCTGCTTGAGAATGCCGGTCTGCTGGCCCAGCGCGAAGGCGTCCAGCAAGGGCGCGGCGCGCTCCTGATTGGCCACCCTCAGGGCATCCTGCATATGGGAAGAGTGCAGAAACTGATCGTGAAAGCGGAACAACGCGGGCTGATGGCGCCCCAACGCCACCAGGGCATTCCATACCCGACACAGTGCCGATTTCAGCTGCTGGGCGTCCGGGGGCAGCGTTGACGGCTCGTCCTCGAGCACCTCTACAGGCTCGGCCTCGAAGGCCTCGATGGCGACCGCGATGATGCGACGGCTGACCTCACGAAAGGTCGCCTCCAGCAGGTCATCCTTGTCACGGTAGTAGAGATAGAGCGTGCCGGGCGACATGCCGGCGGCACGCGCGATGCGCGCCACGGAGGTCACGGCAAAACCATGCTCGGCCACCTCATGCAGCGTGGCTTCCAGCAACGCCTGCTGCTTGTGTTCATCACGATGACGCATGGCCCGTCTACCTCTGGTCTAGTCTGTCTGTTCTTATCTCGAGCGAATCTCCACAAAATAAATGAACGTTCATTTATTTTCAACCAGACATTGCGTACCTGAGTGCACGCCCGCGCCTTGGCCATGCAAGCCAGCTCATGCAAACCAGCTCATGCAACAGATCAAACCGTGACTTAGGGGCAAAGGCGTCAAATACAAGGCCAGTGAATGCCTGAATCGAAATGCCTGAATCGAAATGCCTGAATCGAAATGCCTGGCTCGAAATTTCAGGTACGGAATGCCAGATACAGAATGCCAGATACAAGAAAGCGCAGCTCATCGAGCTGCGCTTTCTAAGGCATCCACCTGCAATCTGACACGCGCCCGCGGCGCGCTTCAGCTCTCGGGGTCTATGATCGCGATGATGTGGTCTTCCAGGTCCTGCTGGCGCACAGACACCTCGGAGACGGCAAAGCGTGACACCGAGAACCCGGCGCGCTTGACGCTCCTGGCATCGCCGGTCAACAGCGGGTGCCATTCGGGCAGCTCACGGCCTTCATTCAGGCGACGATAGCCGCAGGTTTCCGGCAGCCAGCGCAGCTTGCCCACCGTCTCGACATCCAGCGGAATGCAGCCCGGCACGCGCGTGGCGCGATTGGGATAATCGCGGCAACTGACCTTGCGCACATCCAGCAGGCGACAGGCGACATCGAGTACCGCGATATCGCCACTGTCTTCATCCTCGAACTTGAGCAGGCAGCATTGGCCACAACCATCGCACAACGCCTCCCACTCGGCGGTATTCAGCTCCGAGAGTGCGTGGCGCTCCCAGAAACGCTCACGCTTTCCGCCGTCAGGCTGCGGAACATCGCTCATCTTGCTCTCCTCGCCCTGCCGGGCAGCAGGGTCGTTTCATCAGTACGGTCTTGTCTGCCGGACAGGGCGTCAGTAATGCGTTTCCGGCGGCGTCACGCCAATCTCCTTGAGGAGATTTTCCTTGGCCGGCGGCATCTGCAGATAGAAGCCCTGCTCGCGAATCTTCTCGAGCACCGTGGTGCTGGCAACGCGCGCCAGCGGCTTGTCGGCACGAATCAGCAGTGTCATCAAAGGGGTCGGCGTGCCGAAGATGCCCAGCAGGGATTCCGGCACATCCTCGAGTCCGCGCGCCTTCTCGACGTAGAGGTACATCTCGTCCTTCTTGGCGCTCTTGTAGATCTCGCAGATCATCTTGTCGTCTGTCATCGGGCTACCCATCATCTTGCAGCGCTTGCGCGCATCAGCGAGCTCTGGCGTCACGGGCATGACCCGAGAGCTCACTATCGGTTTCTGGCCTGTGTTTTTAACCTGTGCGTCTGACCTGTGTTGCTGGCAGACCAGGCTGCGCGAACCTTGCGCATGCCCCTTTGCAGTCTGGCCCGCAGAAGCGGCGTGCGTCAGCTCTCGAGCGCCTTGGCCAGGCGCGCGGCCAGCAGCTCACCGCGCCAGCCCTGCGGCAAGGGCAGCGGCTCGCCCTCATAATCGGCGATCACCAGCGCTTCCATGTCACGGCGCTTGCCGAGAATCTCCGGCTTGAGCTGCGTCTCCTCGGCCACAGCATTGACCTCCCGCTTGAGGCGCTTCATGCAGTTCTTCCACTCCGGCGCCAACGGCGACGGCGGCACGCGCGGCAGCTGACTGTCATCGATCATGGCCACGTCCTTGAGCAGCGTCAGCACGGTGTCCCCGTGGCGCTTGATCTGCGGCGGATGCATGCCATCGACCTTGGCCAGCTCGAAGCGATTGGTCGGCAGTCGCTCGCAGATACCGAACAGCTGCGCATCGGCCAGCAGGCGTGACCGCGGCACGTCGCGCAGACGAATCTGCTCCTCGCGCCAGTCGCACAGCACCTGCCAGGCGGCCAGGCCACGCGGCGAGAGCTTCCACAGGCTGCGATGACGCTTCCAGTACTCCGGGTCCGGCGTGGCACCGCCGCTGCTGCCCGGGTCCCGGCAGTCCTCTTCAAGCCAGGCCATGCGGTCCAGCTCGAGCAACGCATCGCGCTGCTCGGACCACACCTGCGGCAGGAACAGCACGTCCAGCGCGGCGTAATCGCACTGCGCCTGACTCAAGGGGCGTTTGAGCCAGTTGGAACGCGTCTCTTCCTTGGGCACCGTGACACCCACCACACGCTCGACCAGACGCTGATAGCCCATCGAGGCTTCGCCGCCGGTCAGACCTTCGGCGATCTGGGTATCGATCAGCGGCGTCGGCGCCACGCCCGCCCAGCGCAGGAAGACTTCCATGTCCTCGCCGCAGGCGTGCAGCAGCTTGAGCGGGCCCTCTGCCCCCAACAGACGCTTGAGCGCCTCGCTGGCCGGCACCACGGTGGGGTCGATCAGGAAGATGCGCGGCGTCTTGCCGTCCGCACCGGGCAGCTCGCCGTCATGGGCAGCCATCAGCTGCACCAGTGCCGGAATCGGGAAGAAGGTCGACTCGCGGATGAATTCGGTGTCCAACGCCAGCCAATCGGCGCCTTCCAGTTCTGCACAGGCAGCGGCCAGCGCCTCGGGGGTCTCGACCCAAACGGCCTCGAAATCGAGTTCTGACAGCAGTGCGGTGGCGGGTTGATCACTCATCAGCAAGGAAATCTCGTGGTGACAGGCTTGCCCGGGCAAGCGGGGATTGAAGGTGACGGGCACTCGCCAGACACCGGGCGGTAAACGACCGCGGGCGTGGTGGTTCCTGACCACCACGCCCGCAGACGTGCTGCTGTAGTTGCTTTGATACCGAAGCTGCCTTTTGCAGAAGCTGCCTCGACATCGATGCCGGTGCCGAGCATCGGCACCGGCATCGCATCAGATCTCGCCGAGGGTGAAGGGCAGACGGCCGCTGAAGGCACGACTGAGCGTGCCGCCATCGACGTATTCCAGCTCGCCGCCCATCGGCACGCCATAGGCCAGACGCGTCAGCTTGAGCGGCTGCCCACCGTGTTGCACATCGCGAAGCTGCTCGGCGATGTAGTGTGCGGTAGCCTCGCCCTCGACCGTCGGGTTGGTGGCCAGCACCAGCTCCTCGATCTGGCTTTCTCGGACGCGGGTCTCCAGCGCATCCAGCCCGATATCCTCGGGCCCGATGCCATCCAGCGGCGACAGATGGCCGTGCAGCACGAAGTAGCGCCCCACATAGCCACCCGCGCCCTCGATGGCGAGCTGGTCGGCGGGCGATTCCACCACGCACAGCACGCGCTCATCACGCCGCGGACTCAGGCACAGCTGACAGACCTCCTCCTCTGTCAGCGTGCGGCAGCGCGCGCAATAGCCGACGCGCTCCAGCGCCTCGCCCAGCACGCCGACCAGACGATCGGCACCCATGCGATCACGCTCCAGCAGATGCAGCGCCATGCGCTGTGCCGTTCGCGGGCCAACGCCCGGCAGCACGCGCAAGGCATCCAGCAACTGATCTACCAGCGGCGAAAACCCCATCAGAACGGCATCTTGAAGCCGGCCGGAAGGTTCAAGCCAGCAGTCGCCTCTTCCATCTGCTTCTTGGAATTGACTTCGACCTTGCGCACCGCGTCATTGACGGCGGCCGCCAGCAGATCTTCCAGCAGCTCCTTGTCTTCTTCCATCAGGCTCGGATCGATCTCGACGCGCGCGACGTCATGACGACCATTCATGGTGACCTTGACCATGCCCGCGCCGGATTCGCCCTGGACTTCCGCCTTGGCGGCTTCTTCCTGGACCTTCTGCATGCGCTCCTGCATTTCCTGCGCCTGCTTCATGATGTTACCCATACCGCCTTTTCCACCGAACATGGCTCACCTCATCAATAACGTGTTGAACATGACCTAACGATAAAAACTGTCTGCCAGACGTGCCATGTCGTGGCACCTCTGGCCTTTGGTATGCGTGCTTGCCGGCACACACACCGCAAATCCGGGGAAGCATCAGTGGTACCCGGCACCGCCGACACTCGGTCGAAACTGCCCATAGCGTCAGAAATCATCCGGCTCGAAGGAGTTGACGCTTTCCTCGATCAGACGAGCACCCAGCTGTTGCTCCATGGACTGGATATGCGGGTCAGCACGCAAGGCTTCAACCGCGCGCGCATGACGCTCACCCAGCAGACGAATGCGACGACTGTGCGGCGTTTCCAGACCCTCCGGCAGCGGCGCGACGCTGATCTCCAGCACACGCTCCACGCCCTGGCCCGCCAGCGCCTTGCGAATGCGCTCCTGATGGACTTCGGCCATCATCGCCGACTGGGCGGGGTCCAGCCTCAACTTGAGGTGGGTGCCGTCGTCGTGCTCGACCAGGCAATGAGCGCCGATATTGCGCGTGATGCCGCCCAGCCCCAACGAGGGGAACAGCTCCAGCCACGCGGCGTGATTCAAGCGACCATCGGCACTCGATGCGCTTGGCACCGGCGAGGGAGCAGCCGCGGGTGCCGGCTCCGGCATCGGTTGCTCTGCCACGGCTGGCTCGTTTGCGACAGGCTCGTTTGCGACAGGCTCAGACACGACCGGCTCAGGCGCCGGCGATGCAGCGGGCTCGGGTTGTGCTGGCGCTGATGTTTCAGCTTCAGCGGCTTCCGGCGCTGCTGATACGGCTTCAGAGGGCTGCGGCGCTGCCATTTCAGCAGGCTGCGGAGCCGATGACTCAGCAGCCTCTGGCTGTGCTGGCGCGGAACCGAAGGCGGCACTCAGGCGTGACATCGCCGAACTGGGCGCAGCGGGCGCCTGTGCGGGAGCTGCCGTCTGTTCTGGCGCTGGTGCCGACTCCGGCGCGGTCTCAGGCTGAGGTTCGTCTTGCGCTACGTCGCGAAAGCCGGCATCCCGGGCGTCCTGCGGGACGTCCTCCGTCGCCCACGGGGGCGGCTCGTCGGCCATCGGCGGCTGTGCGTCGGTCGCTGGCGCGGCCACTGGTGCAGCAGGCTGGGGTGCGGGCGCCACCGGGGCCGCCGGAGCTTGCTGAACAGAAGCCTGTTGAACAGGCGCTTGCTGGACAGGCGCCGGGGCTTGAGCGCCAGGCGCGTTCGCCCCCTCCGCCTGGCCGGTCATCGGCAGCGGCGTCTGCGCCGGGCGCGGCACGCCCTGCGGGCGGAAGGCCAGCATGCGCAGCAGCGTCATTTCCAGCGCGGTGCGCGCATCCGGGGCGTTGGCCATGTCGCCACGCCCCTGCAGGGCGATCTGGTAATAGAGCTGCACGTCTTCGCCGGTGAAACGACTGGCCAGCGCCAGCAGTGCATCACGGTCACCATGCCCGTTGTCCAGCGCGCTCGGCACCATCTGGGCGATCGCCAGGCGATGGAAGACAGAGGCCATGTCGTCCAGCACCCCGCCGTAGTCCGGCCCTTGCTCGGCCAGTGTCGCGACCTCCGCCAGCAAACTTGCGGCGTCCAGCGAGGCCAGGCACTCAAGCAGCGCCAGCACGTGACGGTGATCCAGCGTGCCGAGCATGGCGGCGACATCTTCGCGCCGCAC
Organism: bacterium Scap17; assembly: GCA_013376735.1. Classification (NCBI taxonomy): domain Bacteria; species bacterium Scap17. Next base: position 3,243,703 of record VINJ01000001.1, read on the forward strand.
CTGACCATGGCCGAAGGCGATCGCCTGGTCGGTCAGACTCATGGCGTCACGCATCGAGCCATCGGCGGCCTTGCCGAGCAGCCAAAGTGCGTCTTCCTCGAAGCTGACTTCCTCGCGGGCGAGAATGTCAGACAGGTGCTCGACCACGCGCACCGGTGGCATGTTCTTGAGCGTGAACTGCAGGCAGCGCGACAGGATGGTGACCGGCAGCTTCTGCGGGTCCGTGGTCGCGAGCAGGAACTTCACATGGGGCGGCGGCTCTTCCAGCGTCTTGAGCAGCGCATTGAAACTGTGGGTCGACAGCATGTGCACCTCATCGATGAGGTACACCTTGTAGCGGCCCTGGGTCGGCGCGTACTGGACGTTGTCCAGAAGCTCACGCGTGTCCTCGACCTTGGTCCGCGAGGCGGCGTCAACTTCGATCAGGTCGACGAAGCGGCCATCATCGATCTCGCGACAGGTGCCACACACGCCACACGGCCTGGAGCTGACGCCCTCTTCGCAGTTCAGGCACTTGGCCAGAATGCGTGCCAGCGTCGTCTTGCCGACACCGCGGGTCCCGGTGAACAGATAGGCATGGTGCAGGCGCCCCTGATCGAGGGCATTGACCAGCGCACGGCTGACATGCTCCTGACCGATCAGTTCGTGAAAATTGCGCGGGCGCCACTTGCGCGCCAATACCTGATAGCTCATTGAGCGGGGCATTCCTTGGGCGATCTGAAACATGAGCTGAAATCTGCACGATCCGACTGGGCTTTACCCCCGACGATCGACAGACGGAGACCGATGACGAGGCCTCGCTGAGAATGCGCTCATTCTAGCGACTTGCCGAGTGGCTTCAAAGCACGATGCCACTTGCGCATCAGGATTGAGGGCACGACGCCGGATGACAGGCGTGGTGCACCCCGAATTGCGGGCACGACGAAACGCCAAGCGGGGCTCGGGTCAGGCAGGAGATGACAGGTTCAGACAGCGAGGGCGTGGCGAAAAGCTTCAGACAGCGCAAGGCGGAGGACTTGCAGGGGCTTGCGAGGGCTTGAGATAGAGCATTGCACAGCAGGCGAGGCAATGCGGACATTTCATGAGCAGCCACTTTCAGGGCCCTGAAATGGAGGCGGCCCCATCAGCCACATCCCGGCACACGCGTCAGCCACTACCGTTGCTCCCTTCCGGGCCTGGCGGGGTTTGCAGCCTAGCATTGCGGGAGGACCGATAGGGCCACCACAAACATGATCATTCGGTGAACTACCGAGCCAATCGCTTGAACTTCAAGCACTTGGCGTGATCAAGGCGCACACTATAACAGCGCATCGCCGCCCTCACAAGGGGAGATCACGCCACGGGCTATAGCGTTGCCTCACGCGCATGGCGATGGCGGAAATGACGCGCCATCACCGGTAGCAACAGCATCAGGACGATCAGGCGCAGAAGGTGATGGAAGGCGACGAAGATCGGGTCGAGATCGAGCGCCACTGCCAATAGCGCCATCTCGCCGATACCGCCGGGCGCCAGGGCAAGAAAGGCCACGTCACGCGGCACCCCCATCAGCTGATGGATCAGTTCGGCAAAGCAACCCAGCACCGACAGCGAGATCAGAGTCGCCACGCCCGACTGACCCATCACCCCGACCAGCACCCGCGGCGCAAGGCCCTTGAAGCGCGCCCCGATGGCGCAGCCCAGCACCAGCTGCATGACATCGGTGCCCCACACCGGTGGCGAGAAACGCACCACGTCGCCAAGCGACAGCACCAGCGCCAGCAACAGCGGCGCCAGCAGCGAGGCATTCGGTATGCGCAGTCGCCTGGCCAGAGGTAGCAGAATCGGCAGCACCGCGATCAACCACAGGCCGCTTACCGCCACATCCCTGCCGATGCCGGGCGTGCCCGACGCACCTTCCAGCACCCAATAGAGCGGCGGCAGAATCATGATCACCAGCAGCACTCGCAAGGATTGCGCCACCGCGATGCGCTGCGGATCGCCACCGATGCGCTCGCCGATCACCACCATCGCCGTCAGCGCACCGGGCACCGAGGAGAACCACGCGCTGGTGACGTCAAAACCACAGCGGCGATACCAGGCGGCGCAGGCCAGCGTCGAGGCCCATACCCCCGCCAGCAGCAGCAACGCCGACAACCACCAGCTGGAGAGGTGCGAGACCAGCTCCGGCGAGACGCGCGCGCCCAGCGTCAGACCCAGTACGCCCAGAAACAGGTTGCGCAGGCGGTCCGGCACACCGAGCCTCAACCCGGCCATCGCGCCCAGCAGGTTGGCGACCAGCGGCCCCAGCATCCATGCCAGCGGCATGCCGGTGAGCTGGAACAGCCAACCACCCACCACGCCCAGCGCCAGCGAGGCCAGCAGCGGCCTGAGCGACGCGACCGACACAGCCGACGCGACCGACACAGACGCGTCAGTCGAAAGCCGCTGCGCTGGCGAAAGACGCCGCGCTGGCGAAAGACGCCGGGCTGGCGAGAGACGAGAGGCGCGCGCCTTGAGGCGCTGCAGCGGAATGAATGGCATGCTGGCTTCCTTGTCAGCGACACGAAACAGGCCACCAATGATACGCTGGCGCAAGCGCCATTGGCTGCCTGTTTGAGGCATTATTGCGCCTTCAAGCGGCCACTGCAGGTCGCAGACCGGCCCTGGGCCTGACTCTCATCACTCTTGTCGCGTACCTGACGCGCCCTTGCGGAGCCCGGATGACTTTTCCCGACTCACTCCCCTCAGCACCTGACAATTCAGCGGCTGACGCCTCAGCGGCTGACGCTTCAGCGCATGGCTCAGCCACCGCCCCGTCCCCGCCCCTGCTGCTGGTCGAGGACGACGCCCTGCTGTCCAGCACGCTGTGCAGCGTCTTTTCCGCCGAGGGCCTTGCGGTCACCCACCTGGCCGACGGCGCCGCGGCGCTTGCCCGCCTGGCGACCCACCACGATCACGGCTTCGCGCTGATCGTGCTGGATCTCAACCTGCCCGGCGCTTCCGGGCTCGAGATTCTCGCCGCGCTGCGCCAGCACGACCGCCAGACCCCGGTGCTGATTCTCACCGCGCGCGGCGCCATCGAGGACCGCGTGCGCGGGCTGGACCTGGGCGCCGATGACTATCTTGCCAAGCCCTTCGTGCTCGATGAGCTGGAAGCCCGCGTGCGCGCCCTGCTGCGCCGCCATGCCACTCTTCAGGCCAGTCAGCAGGCCACTCTTCAGGCCAGTCAGCAACCGGCGCCCTCGTCTGGCATCGTCCCACGCCTGACCCTCGGCAGCCTGGTCTTCGAACCACTCAATGCACGCTTTCTGCTCGCCGATACCCCGCTGGCGCTGCCACCCCGTGAACAGCGCCTGCTGGGTTGCCTGATCCAGCATGCCGGCGAGCCGGTGGACAAGGCGCGCCTGACCCGGGAGGCCTTCGGCGAGGAGGAAGCCGTGGGCGACAACGCCATCGAGGTCTATGTACACCGCCTGCGCAAGCGCCTGGAAGGCAGCGATGTCAATCTGCGCACCATCCGGGGCCTTGGCTATCTACTGGAACAGACCACGGACGACAGCGCTTGAATTCCGCACCCTCACCACGCCCGCATTCGGCGGCAAAACGCAGCATCAGCCTCTATCGGCGCCTGCTGAGCTGGCTGCTGTTGCCCCTGCTGGCGCTGGGCACGCTTTTGCTGGTGCAGGCCTTCCTGTCGGCGCGCGAGGCAGCGGACCGCGCCTATGACCGGCTGCTGGAGGCCTCGCTGGTCACCATTGCGGAGCAGGTCAAATGGCAGGACGGCCAGTTGTGGCTCGACCTGCCGCCCGCCGCGCTCGAGATGCTGGCCACCGACGCCCAGGAGCGCGTCTTCTACAGCCTGGTGGATGCCGATGGCGAGCAGGTCACCGGCAATACCCACCTGCCGGACGCCAATCGCGCCGCCGATGGTCGCCTGACCCCACAGGAATCGCTCGGACGCAGCGGCGAGCTGTCGTTTCGCGATATCGCCTGGCAGGGGCAGGCACTGCGGCTGGGCAGCCTCGATACCCGGCTGGGCGGCTGGGGCGATGACCCACGCCACGGCCAGCGCTACAGCATTCGCGTCGCCCATACCCGCGAGGGGCGAGACACCCTGACGCGTGAGCTGTTCAGCGGCTCGCTGGTGCGTCTGGCGGGCATGGCCACGCTGGCACTGCTGGTGGTGCTGATCGGCGTGCGGCTGGCGCTGTCGCCGCTGACCCGCCTGCGTCGCGCCATTCGCGAACGTGACTCGCGCAGTCTGGCGCCACTCAACCTGCCCCTGCCGCGCGAGCTCGAAGAGCTCAAGCACACCATCAATGACCTGCTGGCGCGCATGCGCCGCGTGCGCGCCAATCAGGAGCGCTTCATCGGTGATGCCTCGCACCAGCTGCGCACCCCACTGGCGGGACTCTCCGCTCACGCCGAGCTGGCACTGCGTCAGCAGGACCCCAGCGCCTGGCATGCCGCGCTGGGCCAGATGCAGGCCACCGCCAGCCATACCGCCCACCTGGCCAATCAACTGCTATCGCTGACACGCCTCAACAACCCGGAGGTGCAGCCGCCGCGCGTGCCGCTGGAGCTGTCGGCGCTGGCGCGCGCCACCGTCAGCCGCCTGTTCCTGCGCTGTGATCGCGCCGGCGTGGACCTCGGCCTCGAGATCGCCCCGGACATCGATGGCGCCGCCTGGACGCTGGGCGTCGAATGGCAGCTCGAGGAGGCATTGGCCAATCTGATCGACAATGCCTGCAAGCACGGCGCGCGCACCGTCACACTCACCCTGAGCCGGATGGCGGCACCGAGCGATGCCACGTTCACGCAACCGGACAGCGCCGCACTGGCGGGCCGCTGGCGGCTGAGTGTCGAGGATGACGGCCCGGGCATCGACGCCGAACGGCGCCTGCTGGTGCTGCGCCCCTTCCACCGCAACACCCAGCCCGACAGTCATGCCCAGACGCCGACGCAGCAGCCCGATGAGCTCAAGCATCACGAAGGCGCCGGACTGGGACTGGCGATCGTCGATGGCATCGCGCGACACCACGATGCGCGTCTGACGCTCAGCGACGCGACAGCACTCAGCGTGACGCAGGCTGCCGACTCTGCATTCCGCGCAGACGATGCAACCCGCACAGCCGACACAAACGGCATAGCCAAGACAGGCGCGTCCTGCGGGCTATGCGTCAGTCTGTATCTGGCACCCTGTGCAGCGCCTGAGGTGAGAGAGGATGAGGACGATAAATCAGCACAGGCCGGCAAGCCTGCCAGGACAGGAGGCACAGCATGCTAGCGCGACGTCCGCGAATCGGGCGGCAGCGCCCTGACAAACACGGCCCTGACAGTCACGGCTCTGGCAATCACAGCCCTGTGAATCAGGGTCCGGACAGACAGCGCGCTGGAGGACTGGTGGTCTGCCTGGGGCTGGCCATGCTCCTGAGCCCCGTCAGTCAGGCCGCAACCCAGACAGGGGCCCGGACGGCGTTCGATCCGCTGCTCGAAGAGCATCAATCGCTGTGGTTGCAGGGCGGCCAGCCACTCACGGCGCCCGCGCCTGACAGTGGCGCCAGCCTCGCGGCCGACCTGACGATACACGCCGCGCTGGACCTGCCCGAGATTCGCCCGCTGCTGCTGCGCTACAGCCGCCAGCATCCTGAGCGCGTGCTGCACTACGTCAATCGCTCCGCCCTGGGACTTGAAGCACAGTACCTGCAGGCGCCGCTGACACCGCAGGCCGATCTGATGATCTCCTCGGCCATGGGGCTGCAGTACCGACTCGCCAATCAGGGTCATGCTCTGGCACTCGAGGCCCCCAACCTGACCGCCTGGCCGGCCAACTCACGCTGGCGCAATGAGCTGTATGCGATGAGCTTCGAGCCGATCGTGATGGTGGCGCGACGTGATGCGCTCAAGCACCTGGCGGACCTCGACGGCCTGCGCAATCCCCTCGATGTGCTGCGCAGTCATCGCGACTTCTGGCACCTGCTCGAGACGCGCCGCGAGCAGCTGCGCGGCCGCATCATCAGCTACGATCCGCGCCGCAGCGGCTCCGGCTTTACCTATGCCGTGTCCGATGCCCGTCAATCGCCGCGCTACTGGACGCTGGTGCGCGCCATGGGTCAGGCCGATGCCAGACTGGTCAGCACCACCGGCGCCATGCTCGAGGCGCTGGCCAGCGGCGAGGTGGACATCGCCTACAACCTGGTCGGCCCCTACGCGGTGACCTTTGCCCGTGCCCATCCGGAGCTGGTGGTGATCGTGCCGGAAGACTATGTGCTGATTCAGCGCCGGCTGGCCTTCGTCCCCCAGCAGGCACCTCACCCCGAGGCTGGTGAAGCCTTTCTCGACTGGTGGCTGAGTCTGGAAGGCCAGCGGCTCGTGGCCAGCGACAGCCAGCTGGGCGCGTTGCACCCCGAGGTGCGTGGCGAGGGCAGCGCTCAGCATATGCGCGAACAGCTGGGCGATGCGCTGCGCCCGATCGAGATCGGCCCTGGCCTGCTGGCGACGCTCGATCGCCTCAAGCAGGCCAGCTTCCTGAGCCGCTGGGTGCTGGAATTCGAGGCACCCGCTCCCGTTGTCGGTGAGACGAGTCAGGGGCAAATTCAGAGGCAGACCCCGTCAGCCACGCCGCCAGAATTGAACCAATGATGCGTGGCGTCAGAGCTGGCTAGCCCCTCTCGTTCTGTAAACGTACTGGACACAGCTCCGAGCCCATCACGCACAAGGCGCCCCACGGGGCGCCTTGTGCGTGATGCCATGCGGCAATCCAAGAGATGAGCGAGAGGATTCAGCGTCAGCGACCGCCGGCATCTCCACCACCGCCGGCATCTCCACCACCGTCAGCGCCATCGGCATCCGGTGCGGCCTCACGCAGCCCGGCGTCCTCACGGCCTGCCAGACCCTCGGCGGGCTTGCGGCGCGCGATCAGTGCACCACCTTCCCGGTGCTCGCTGCTCTGATACTCCGTGCTTTCCGTCTCGCTGCCTTCCAATGAGCCGCTGGCGGGGCGCAATGGCTCCGCCGAGGCGCTGCGCTGCTCGACGAGGCGCTCGGTGCCATCGGCGCGATGCAGCCAGACATCCATCTGCTGGAAGGCGACCTTGAGCCCGTGCTCGCGGAAGCGTGCATCGACCCAGCGATTGATCTCATCGGTGGCGTAGAGGCGATCGGTCAGGTCATTGACGTAGATGCGCAGCTCGAAACCGAAGTTGTCCTGGTTGTAGGTCAGGCAGAATACCAGCGGCTCCGGATCCTTGAGCACCCGCTTGTTTTCCTGGGCGGCCTGCATCAGCAGACGATGCGCCAGATCCAGATCACTGCCATGGGCGACACCGAAATTGAGCACCACCCGCGTGACGTTGTCCGACAGCGACCAGTTGATCAGCTGGTCGGTGACGAACACCTTGTTGGGGATGATGATCTCCTTGCGATCGAAATCCGTCACCGTGGTGGCGCGGATCCGGATGCGATTGACCGTGCCATGCAGATTGCCGATGGTGATGGTGTCGCCGATGCGCACCGGGCGTTCGAACAGGATGATCAGGCCCGAGATGAAGTTGGCGAAGATCTCCTGCAGACCGAAGCCCAGCCCGACACTCAACGCCGCCACCAGCCACTGCAGCTTGTCCCAGCTGACGCCCATGCTGCCCAATGTCATCACGAAGCCGGTCGCCATGATCACGTAGGACAGCAGCGAAGTGATCGCGTAGCTGGAGCCCTGCTTGAGCTCGAGCCGCGACAGGATCGAGACCTCCAGCAGGCCCGGCAGGTTGCGCGCCATCATCACCGCCACGGCGAGGGTGATCATGCCCGCGATCAGGTCCGCCAGCGAGATGGGCGTCGCCGAATCACCCTCGACGGAGGCGGCGATTTCCCACACCACCACGCTGTCGAGATAGCTGAGCACATTGAGCAGGTCGGCCCACACCACATAGAAGATCGCCAGGAAGCTGATGACCAGGATCAGCTTCGAGAGACGCAGTGACTGGGAGTTGACCTGTTCCATGTCCAGCGGCGGCTCTTCCACCACCTCGACACCGCCCTCGGCGCCCTCCTGAACCTGGGCGCGGCGACGCGCCACGGCGCGACGATAGGCCAGTCGCCGCGCGGCGACTGCCAGACCGCGCACCACGGTGGCTTCCACCAGAATCCAGGCCCCGAACAGGAAGATGGTGGTGATGAAGCGGCCACACAGGCGCAGCGCGGTGTACTCGTAACCGAGGCAGATCAGCACGCCCAGCGCCACCGGCACCAACGCCATCACAAGGCCCAGAATCAATCGGAACAGCTTGAGCCCGAAGAAGGGCACATGCGCCAGGATCAGCCGCGAGAGACAGAAGCTCATCGCCATCAGGCCCACGAACAGAATGGCCAGCCCCAGCGGACGCTCGAGCAGATTGAGGTCCGCCTCGCTGATGATGTTGGTGGTCAGCACCACCGGCAGCAGCGCGAAGCCCAGCCACCAGATATGGCGACGCAACTCCGCCACGTAGGTGGCCGGCCACTGGAAGTGACGCTCGGCGACGCCGTCCTTGACCAGCAGCCGGCGGAAGATGGCGAAGATGCCCCACGCCAGCGACAGCTTCAACAGCGCCTGGCCCAGCGCCCAGAGCATGATGCCCTCACCCAGCGACAGCACACCGCCAATCAAGGCCAGCGCCAGCGCGCCGGGAATGGCCAGCAGGACGTTGAGCAGAATGGCGCGCGGCGTATGCAGCTGGGTGTCCTGCTTCAGGCGCCCTATCTGGGCATGCAGATCCGCCAGGCGCGCGCGGATGCGTGAACGCTTCCAGGTGATGAAGATCAGCAGCAGCAAGCCCGGCAGCGCCACCCACAGGTCATTGAGCTGAAAGCCCTTGGACAGCCCCGCCACCACGCCGCGCCAGACGGTGGGCTTGAGCTCCTCGGCAAGCATTTCCGGGGTGCGTGACAGCCATTCCAGATCCAGTGGCTTGCCATTGGCGACCCAGAACAGCTGCTCCTCGATGGTCTGGCGCAGGCGTCCGGAGACTTCGAGCAACTGCTGCTGGTTGAGCTGCAGGTCAATGGCACGTGCCAACAGGCTGTCGTATTCCTTGTCGAGCTTGTCGACCAGCTCCTTGCGCGCCTCCAGCTGACCGATCAGCGCCTGACGCAGTTCGGCGCTGACCTGGCTGACATCGGTATTGCCGCCGGGGCGCTCCAGCGCCGCGGCCTCGCCCAGCACGTGCGAATCGAGATAGCCCGGAATATCGGCGAGCTGTTCGCGCACCTTGTTGAGTTCGAACTGCTTGAGGCGCAGGTCGGCGATCTCTTCCTTCAAGTCCTTGCGCACATCGACCTGCGGCAGGCGGCTCTGCTGCTCGCGAAGGATACGTGCCAGCAGGACGCTGCCCTTGATGGCCTCGATCTGCTCGCTCATGGTGCGCTCGACCTGGGTGACGCGATCAAGCTGGGTGCGCACCTCCAGCCCGTCGCGAATCACGGCGTTGACGCGATCGGTGATCGCCAGCAGCTGGCTGCTGAGCTCGCGATTGCGGTTGAGCACCTGCTGGAAGATGGGGTTGTCGGCCAGTGCGGCATTCTCGCCACTGGTGGCATCGGCGATGGTCTGCTCGGACTGGTTGCGGCGCTTGTCGTTGACCAGCGTCTGGACCTGCTCCAGGTCCTGCTCCAGATTGGCGATCTGGCGGCTGTAGAGAGTCTTGCGCACCTGGGCCAGCTCACGCAGCAGGGAGCTTGAATTGAGCTCTGAATGGCTCAGCTCGCCACGCGTCTCGGCCAATGCCAGACGGGCCTCGATCAGGTCACGCCCGGTGCCGGACAGGTCGGCATCGCCGCTGCCACCCAGCTGGGTCTGCAGGCGCTGCACCTGCTGCTGAGCATCGGCCAGGGTCGAGCGTGAACGCTCCGGCAGGCTCTGGGCATTGATCAGGCGCCGGTTGGTATCGGCCAGCCGGTCCTGCAGGTTCTGCAGCGAGTCGAGAATCGAGGTCATGCGCTTGTCCAGCGCCTCGACCGACTCGTCTTCCAGCGAGGCGATGCTGGGCGGGGTGTAGTCCTGAGGCAGGCGCGCCAGCTCGGCCTGCGCCTTCGCCAACTCCGCCGGCGCCTCCTTGACCTCACTCTTGAGGGAATTCAGGCTGCTGGTGGCCTCGGCGATGTCGTCGAGCACCGTCAGGGTATCCTTGAGGTCCGCGATGCGCTGACGGGTGTCGGCATCCGGTTTCTCGACGCTCTGCAGGTCTTCAAGCTGAGTCTGGACATCAGCACGCTTCGGGGCGTCCGCACTGGCCGTGGCCGGCACCCAAGCCAGCACCACCATCAGCAGCAAGGCGCCTGCCAACACCATCAGTCTCAAGGACTTGTTACCTGTCACAGCTGTCTCCTCAATGGTCACCACCGCGCTTCTTCATCGGCTCTACTGCCCCGCCAGGCCGCCGCCAGCCATGCAGGATGGCATCGTGGCAGGCCGCAAACGCGGGCAAGGGCCGCATTGTCGACTGGCGCTGCATCCCGCGCAATCCTTGTCGGCAAACGTCTGCCGGCGGGCGCCCAGCAAAGGATGAGGGGGAGAATGAACGAGAAAATGCAGCAAAGAATGACGGGGCGAGAAAGCGGTGCTTTCAGGCCAACGTGAGCGACATACATCGTCGCATCGAGGCGACGCACCTGTCGGAATCTTCGTGCTGGAACCGGACACAGCGTCACCAGTAGAATGGCAGACATGTCATGAACATTGCTCCATAATGCGCTGCTCCCCCGCCGCGGTGTAACCGACAGGATATTTCCATGCCCCTCCGCCTTGCCTCCATCGGATTCCGGTCCGTACCTGCACGCCTCTCGGGAGTGCTGGCCACAGTACTGCTGGGTGCCGCCGCACCGGCAGCGGCCGACGTGCCCTACACCATGGATGCCGAGGGACGCGTGGTACTGGCCAACGGCAAACGCTTCGCTCCCGAAGCGCTGGGCATGACTGCCGCCCAGGCCCGCGCGGGTGCCATGAGCCAGGCTGACTGGCGCGAGATGGCGGCGTCTGCACCGGGCACGGCGGAGGACGTCGAGAGTGACCCGCGTACCGAGCAGGTCTTCCTCTCCAACCGCGAAGACGCGGATGACGAGCGCTACTCGGCGGAAGCGGCCGAGATCGAGCAGGCACAAGGCCAGAGCATCGATGCGCCCCTCGATGAAAGCCTGGCCCAGCAGCGTGCCAAGGAGCGTGTCGTTCTCGAGGACGATGCCGAGAAGAATCCGCTGGCCATCACCGCCTACAAGCGCAATTACCTGCTGCCCTGGGCCTACAACACCAACCCGGATGCCAACGGCTTTGCCGAAGTCACCCGGGAAGGCGAAGTGGACAAGACCGAGGTGAAATATCAGCTCAGCCTCAAGGTCGAGCTGATGGATGACATCTTCGGTGACAATGGCGACGTGTTCTTCGCCTATACCCAGCGCAGCTGGTGGCAGGCCTACAACTCCGATGCCTCGGCGCCGTTCCGCGAGACCAATTACGAACCGGAAGCCTTCCTGCAATTCGACAATCGTTATGAGCTGTTCGGCTGGACCAATACCCGCAACCGCATCGGTTTCGCGCATCAGTCCAATGGCCGTTCCGACCCGTTGTCGCGCAGCTGGAACCGTGTCTACGCCGACATGATGTTCCAGAATGGCGACTGGGCCATCGCGGTCACGCCGCACTGGCGCGTGCCGGAGGAGTCCGACGAAGACGACAACCCGGATCTCTACAACTATATCGGCTACGGCGACATCACGGTCGGCTATACCGCGGATCAGCACGAAGTCACCTGGATGGTGCGTGGCAACCCTTCCAAGGGCAATTACGGCAACCAGCTCGACTACTCCTTCCCGCTGTTCGGCAAGGTACGTGGCTACGTGCAGTACTACCACGGCTACGGTGAGAGCCTGATCGACTACGACCACAGCGTGAATCGCTTTGGCCTGGGCTTCTCGATCAATACCTTCTTCGCCGGCTCGCCCGAGACCTGATAAAGAGACCTGATAAAGAGACCTGGTCCAGAAATTCTGATCAAAGAGTGCTGACGCAAGCACTCGCATGACCCTCTCGCAACGGGCAGCCCAGGCTGCCCGTCTTGCCATCTACCCCGCCCGTATGCACCGCCCATGTGGACTGCCCATGTAGACCTAGTGGCACATCCATGATCCAGATCATGCCTCCCGCACGCGACATGGCGATATCGTGCTCTGTGCGTGTCTTGCCCTTGTGTTTGTCGCGTTCGACCCCCACGACTTGTGCATGACCACGCAAGACGCGTCATGACGACGTGCTGACGATGCTTGCAGGAAGTCTCGCGCAAGCGGATTCAGGTCATGCCCTGCCGCCTGCGGCGCCCCAGGGAAGAGAGAGTTCGAGAGTCAAGCGCAGACAACACCGCGCTCACCATTCGCGAAATCTGATTCGACATACGGGAAGGAGTTACACCATGGCTATGCAAAAGATCGGCGATCACACCACTTCCGCGACCGGTGCCAACACCGACCAGCTGAAGGAAGATCTGCGCCATCTGTCCCAGACCGTCGAGGAACTGCTGCACGCCTCGGCTGAAGATTCCCGCGAGAGCATGAAGGAAGCCCGCGCCCGCGCCCAGACTCGCCTGGAAGCCACCCGCGCCCGCCTCAGCGCCCAGGGCGATCGCCTCGCCGCCGGCGCGCGCGAATCCGTGGACTGCGCTGATCGCTACGTGCACGACAACCCGTGGACCAGTGTCGGTATCGGCGCGGCCGCCGGTGTCGTCGTCGGCATGCTGCTTGGCCGTCGCTGATGCAGGAGCAAGGGCCGGTTGAACGCGTACTTGGCGCCATCCGACGTCTGACTGCGAGTCTGGTCGAGAGTGGCGAGACGCGCTTGCGTCTCGCCGTGCTGGAGCTCGAGGAAGAGCGCGAACGGCTGTTCGTGATGCTGCTGCTGTCGGGTATCGCCCTGATGCTGATCTGCTTCGGCATCGGTCTGGCGATCCTGCTGGTGGTCGTGGCCTTCTGGGATACCCATCGCCTGCTGGCCATCGCCCTGAGCGGCGGCATCCTGCTGACTCTGGGGGGATTGATCGCCTGGCGCGTCAAGGTGATCGCTTCCCAGCGCAGCCTGCTGCGCTCCACGCTCAGCAACCTGAGCCGTGACAGCGACAGCCTCAAGGATGTGCGGGCCGACGCACTGGAACGCCAGCGCCAACGCGAAAACCATTGATGCCCCGCCTGCCAGTGTCTGCCAAGGAGGCGAGATGAGTTCTTCCAGACAGTCCCTCACGCGACGCGACCCCACGCTGCCCCCGGTACAGGGGAACCGGCGTGGGCGTGCACATCCGCGTGATGTCCGGCGTGCGGAACTCGAGGCACGCATCAGTCAGCAGCGTCTCGATGTCAGCCATGCGATGCACGATCTCAAGGAAGCCACCGCCCCCATCGACCGTGGCTGGGCCAAGGTCCAGCAATACCGCGGCCCGCTGGTACTGGTGGGCGGCCTGATCGCGGCGCGGGGCGGGTTCCGGCCAAAGAAGGGCCTGAGCCTGCTCAAGCGCGGGTTGATGGGCTGGGTGATGATTCGCCGTCTGAGAATACTGCTCGACAAATGATCACGGTATTACAGCGAAAGCCCCGCCACCTGACATTCAGGTGGCGGGGCTTTTTTCGTCTCTGCAGCGTGCAGCTCCGTGACTCCTGCCACGATCAGGCGCTGCGGCTGTCACGCTTGAGCAGATACACGCCCAGATAGAGCACCGCGAAGATCAGCCCCAGCACGGCGGCGGCGCCGAAGACATTGCTGCCGTCACCGGGCAGGAACTCCAGGAAGGACGTCAGGAACTGTCCCAGGAAGATCGCCATCGTCAGGTAGGAGAGATTGCGACCGCGCACCGAGGTGTGGCTGCGCTCCACCGTCATGTGGTTGAGCAAGGGGATCGAGAAGCCGAAGCCCATGCCGGACAACACGGCACCGACGCTCATCAGCGTCATGTTCTCGGCCTGCTGGAAGAGGAACAGGCTGCCGGCATAGAGCAGGAAGGCCAGCACCAGCGTCGGCATCTCACCCAGGGCACGCGACACCTTCGGCATCAGCATCGCCGCGACCACCGCGACCAGCGAAATGCCCGCCAGGAAGATACCGGTGGCCGCTTCATCCAGCCCCAGCAGATTCAAGCGCATCGGCAGCATGACGATGGCGGTGAAGAACAGCGTCAACGAGATGGCCGCGGCCAGGTAGACGCTGATCAGCGAGGAGGACAAGGCCTCACCGCCGGCATTTCCGCTCTCCTCGGCAGGCGCTTCAGGCGACTGTTTCGGCACCATCATCCACAGCATGGCCAGCAGTACCCAGGCCAGCAGATAGAGGGCGAAGGGCCACTGCCAGGCGATACCCGCCAGCACACCACTGACGAACAGGAAGATCACCCCGCCAAGCTCGATGGACATGCCCTGCTGGGCGATCATCGCCAGACGCGCATGGCCGTGATACCACTCGGAGATCAGCGTGGTGCCGCCCGCCATCACCACGGCGGTCACGCCGCCGAGCAGGATGCGATCGGCAAACACGACGACGGTGCCTTCCAGCAGTGCGCCGCCCGCGCCCAGCACGCCATACAGGAACAGCCCGCCCACCAGCGAGCGATAGGCACCGACACGATCGATCATGCGCCCGGCGATGGGCGCGAACAGCACCGCGCCCAGCGATGGCAGGGTAATCAGCCAGCTGGCATGGCTCTCCACCTCAAGCGCCGAGGCGATGCTCAGAAGCCCCGGCGCGACCACGGTGCCCACCATGATGGTCAGACAGGCAATGGCCAGCAGCGTAAAACGGCCGCCGGCAGAAAGCGGTTGTGAGGGTCCGCACGTATCCTGCGCGGCCACTCCACTCGTTGATGTCGTCATATTGGCTCCACTCGAATTCAGAACCCTCCTGTCAGCCGCTACGCGCCCCGCCTGCTCGCGTGCTTGCTTGCGTGCTTGCGTGCTTGCGAGGCAAGGCCAGCGGCAAGCAGCCAGAGACAGGAGGCAAGGCGAGACGGCAGAGACTGACGAAGGGAGGTTTGGCAGGCCTTCAGACTAGCGAGTGCAGGCTTATAATAGAAATGACAATACTTGATATGACTTATACTGACTAGACATCAATCAACCACGAGGGCCGGCATGGAACTCCGCACACTGAAAACCTTCGTCTCGGTGGCGACGCACAGAAGCTTCTCGGCCGCCGCCCGCGAGCTGCATACCGTGCAACCCGCCATCAGCCGCCAGATCGCCGATCTCGAAGCCGAGTTGGGCGTCAGCCTGCTATGGCGCAATACGCGGGAAGTGAAGGTGACGGCACCGGGGGAGGCGTTGCTGGAAGAAGCGCAGCGCATGCTGGCGCTGGAGGCGCAGGCACGCAAGCGCGTGGCGATGGCTGCCAGCGGCCAGACCGGCACACTGCGCATCGGCTACATGAGCTCGGCCTGCGCAAGCTTCGTGCCCGGACTGATGCGCGACTTCGCCAGCGACCATCCCGAGGTCAGCCTGTCATTGCATGAGATGAGCGCCCAGCAGCAGTTGGATGCCTTCGCGCGTGACGAAATCGACATCGGGCTGTCGCGCCCGCTTCCCAGCGAGCAGCGTGACAGCCTGACCGCCCTGGCGGTCTACGAGGATAGGCTGATGGCGGTGGTGCCCGAGGGGCATCGTCTGGCGCACCGCAAGCGACTGGCCCTCAGCGAGCTTGCGCAGGAAGATTTCGTGCTGTTTCAGCGCGGGCAGGCGACGGGGCTGTTCGATCAGATCATCAGTGCCTGCGGCGATGCCGGCTTCTCACCACGCATCCAGCGCCAACCGGCCTTGATGCAGACACTGCTCAGTGAGGTGGCGGCGGGACTGGGAGTCGCCATCGCGCCCGGCTGCATTCGCCGCCTGCAACGTGATGGCTGCCAGTTCATTCCCCTGCGCCCGGCACTCGGCGCAGTACCGCTGGAGCTGCACTACCCCACCACACCGGCCCGTCCGGTGATCGAGGCCTTCGTCGCGCTGGTCGAGCAGCGCCTGCCCGCCATCCGCCAGCAGATGGCGTGAGGCGCAGCCAGTGGCGAGAAGGTGCCGGTCAGCAGTTCAGGCCGCAAGCCACCGCCGAAGACCACGCCCACTGGAAGTTGTAGCCGCCCAGTTCGCCGGTGACATCCAGCACCTCGCCGATGAAGGCCAGCTGCGGCAGATCGCGCACGCTGAAGTCCTTCTGCGAGATGGCATCGGTGACCACGCCGCCCATGGTGACCTCGGCGGTACGCCAGCCTTCGGTACCCGCGGGCTTGAGCTGCCAGTGATTGAGCGCCTTGGCCAACTGTTCGAGACGCGCGTTGGAGAGCTCGGCGAGACTGCGCTCGCTGATGCGGCCGGCATCGGCGTCCTGCCACTCGACCAGCGACTGGGCGAGGCGCTTGGGCAGGCGCTCGCCAAGCCAGGGGCCGATCTGGCGTCTGGGATGCTGCTCACGCAGGGCCAGCAGCTCGGCGTAGGCATCCACGCCCGGCAGCAGGTCGATGTCCAGCGGCTGACCGGGTGTCCACCAGCTGGAGGCCTGCAGCATCGCAGGACCGGACAGCCCGCGATGGGTGATCAGCATCGGTTCGCGATATTGGCCCTTGCCGGCGGTGACGCTGACGTCACAGGCAAGCCCCGACAGCGGTGACAGACGCTCCTTCCACTGGGAGGTCAGCGTGAACGGCACCAGCGCCGCGTAGGTCTCGGTGACCTCGAGCCCGAACTGGCGCGCGATGTCGTAGCCGAAGCCGGTCGCGCCCAGCGTCGGGATCGACATGCCGCCGGTGGCCACCACCACGCGCCCCGCCGTGTGCGTGCCATTGCTGGTCTCGACCCGCATGCCCTCGCCCGCGCGCTCCAGCGAGGTGATGCGCGTACTCAGGCGAATCTCCGCCCCGGCCCATTCACACTCCGTCAGCAGGATCGCCAGCAGGTCCTTGGCGGAATCGGCGCAGAACAGCTGTCCCGGCTTCTTCTCGACGTGCTCCAGCCCATGGCGCTCCACCAGTTCCAGGAAATGGTGCGGCGTGTAGCGCTTGAGCGCCGAGATGCAGAAATGCGGATTGCGTGAGAAGAAGTTGGCGGGGCCGGCATCCAGATTGGTGAAGTTGCAGCGCCCGCCGCCGGACATCAGGATCTTCTTGCCGGCCTTGTTGGCGTGGTCCAGCACCAGCACGCGCTTGCCCTGATAGCCTGCCGTGGCGGCACACATCAGGCCTGCCGCGCCTGCGCCGATGATGATGACGTCATATGTGGCCATGCGGGACACTCCGTGAAGCGAAGAAAGGAAAGGAAATCGGCTGTGCAGACACACGCGGGCCGGCATTCTACCAGAAGCCTGCCGCAGCCAGCGGCCGGAGATGGGAAACAAGACACCCCCACCGTCAGAGACGATGAGGGTGTCTTGTCAGACCGGACAGACTAGCCAGTCACGGCGCGCCTCAGACGATGACGCCCTGGCTGCGCAGGTAGTCGTCATAGGTGCCGGAGAAGTCGACCACGCCATCGGCCTTCAGCTCGATGATGCGGGTGGCCAGCGAGCCGACGAATTCGCGGTCGTGGCTGACGAAGATCAGGGTGCCCGGGTAGTTTTCCAGCGCGAGGTTGAGTGCCTCGATGGATTCCATGTCCAGGTGGTTGGTCGGCTCATCCATCACCAGCACGTTGGGCTGCTTGAGGATCAGCTTGCCGAACAGCATGCGGCCCTGCTCGCCACCGGAGATGACCTTGACCGACTTCTGGATGTCGTCATTGGAGAACAGCATGCGACCCAGGGTGCCACGCACGACCTGCTCGCCGCCGCCGGTCCACTGCGCCATCCAGTCATAGAGGCTCATGTCGTTGGCGAAGTCATGGGCGTGGTCCTGCGCGTAGTAGCCGACGTCCGCGGCGTCGGTCCACTTCACTTCACCGGCGTCCGGGTGCATCTCGCCGACCAGGGTGCGCAGCAGCGTGGTCTTGCCGATGCCGTTCGGGCCGATGATGGCGACACGCTCACCGGCGGCGACCGTGAAGCTGAAGTTCTCGAACAGGGTGTTGCCGTCGAAGCCCTTGGCGAGCTTGTCGATCATCACCGCGTTGTTGTGGACCTTTCTGGTCTGCTCGAAGCGGATGAACGGGCTGACACGTGAGGACGGCTTGATCTCGTTGAGCTGGATCTTGTCGATCTGCTTGGCACGCGAGGTCGCCTGCTTGGCCTTGGAGGCATTGGCGGAGAAGCGACTGACGAAGGACTGCAGCTCGGCGATCTGTGCCTTCTTCTTGGCGTTGTCGGCCTGCAGCTGTTCACGCGCCTGGGTAGCGGCGGTCATGTACTCGTCGTAGTTGCCCGGGAACAGACGCAACTCTCCGTAATCCAGGTCCGCCATGTGGGTGCAGACGCTGTTCAGGAAGTGACGGTCGTGGGAGATGATGATCATGGTGCTGGAACGCGCGGTCAGCACGCCTTCCAACCAGCGGATGGTGTTGATGTCCAGGTGGTTGGTCGGCTCATCGAGCAGCAGGACGTCAGGATCGGAGAACAGCGCCTGCGCCAGCAGCACGCGCAGCTTCCAGCCCGGCGCGACTTCACTCATCGGCCCCAGGTGCTGTTCGATGGGGATATCGAGGCCCATCAGCAGCTCACCGGCACGCGCTTCGGCGGTGTAGCCATCCAGCTCGGCGAATTCGACCTCGAGGTCGGCGACCTTCATGCCGTCTTCCTCGCTCATCTCCGGCAGCGAGTAGATGCGGTCACGCTCGGCCTTGACCACGGCCAGACGCTCGTGACCCATGATGACGGTGTCGAGCACCGTGTATTCCTCATAGGCGAACTGGTCCTGGCGCAGCTTGCCCAGACGGGTATTGGGCTCGAGCATGACATGACCACCGGACGGCTCCAGATCGCCACCGAGAATCTTCATCATGGTCGACTTGCCGCAGCCGTTGGCGCCGATCAGACCGTAGCGATTGCCACGCCCGAACTTGGCGGAGACGTCTTCAAACAGCGGCTTGGCACCGAACTGCATGGTGAGATTGGCGGTAGAGATCACGAGGGAATATCCGTTTGAAATGAAAAAGGTGGGCGGTGACGAAGCGTCACGCTGGCGCCGGGAGATACGGGGAGCCGCAAAGGCCTGGCAGGCATCAGCCGCGGAAGAAGACTTCCAGCAGGTGATAGCCGAACTTGCTCTTCAGCGGCCCCTGCAGGGTATTGAGCGGCCCCTTGAAGATGGCGCGATCAATGCCGCCGACCATCTGGCCGGGGCGCACTTCGCCCAGATCACCGCCCTGCTTGCCGGAGGGACAGGTGGAGTGCTTCTTCGCCAGTTTCTCGAACGGCTGGCCGCGCTCCAGTGACTGCTTGAGACGCTGCGCCTCGGCCTCGGTCTTCACCAGAATGTGGCGTGCCATGGCAATACGAGCCATCTCGTGTCCTCTTGCAGGCGGAATCGGTCTTGCCTCACGCCATCTCGTGCCTTGGGCATCCCGGAGGCGGGCCTGACGTCACCCGAGCACGCCACTGACGGCATGACAGCGTCATGAGTGTCGATCAGGTGTTCGGGGAAGGTTCGACAGGCGATGGGGTGAGTCTGAAGGCGGGCATGATAACAGCTCAGGATGACAGACGCTGTAGTGCGAGCTCGACAGCCCCCTCAGAAACGCGAAAAGCCCGCATCGTGAGATGCGGGCTTTTCTGAATCTGGTGGAGGGGGAGGGATTCGAACCCTCGAAGCCTTTCGACTTACACACTTTCCAGGCGTGCTCCTTCGACCACTCGGACACCCCTCCAGATCAGCGCTCTCATTGGTCACCCGACTGCGTCGTGTTTCCCTTGAGAACGCGGCGTATATTATCGATAACCTTCGAGTGGCGCAAGCCTTTTTTCCAAAAACTTTCAGATAGATAGCGTCAGCGATCTCACTCTACTTCCGCCCTGCGCTTTCAACCTGCACTCTCAGCCCGCGCATTGGCCCGAGGCCGTGCTCGTCATCACGGCCCCAGCACTACGTAATCGCCACGGGCCTCGAAACACAGTCGCGGAGCGGACTGCCCTTCGAGCTGACACCACAGCTGCTGGGTCAGCGACAGTCGTGCTCGCCGTCCTGCCGCCAGGCGCTCGCCTACCTCGTGCAGCGCCGCCATGTCATCCGGCGCGCAGAGGATGTGATAGTCGCCACTGACCGGAGCCAGAAATTGCTGGCTGGCCTGCGACACCACGATATCGCGCTGGATACCGCGGGCACGCAGCCAGAGCGTCAGCCAGCTCCAGCCACACAGGGTCGCCTCGAGACTCATGGCACCGCCAAACGCCGTGCCCTTGTCATTGAGATTGGGCGGCAGATGCAGATGCCAGCTCAGCTGACCCGTCGCACGCTCGGGCTCTGACCACTGCATCTCGACAAGCCCCAGATGAGCGGCCAGCGGGATCGCCTGCGTCAGCCAGCCACGAAACCGTGACAGGTCGTCGCTGACCGGCGCCACGAGACTGCCCGACCGCCCCTGCCCGTCACGCGGCAAAGGCAACGGTGGCCAGACCTCACCACTCAAGCGCGACGGCTCGTTCATTCAGCGCCTCACTGCCAGCGTTCGACGAAGTCGGCGCTGTTGCGGTTCGGCAATGGCTTGAGGCGTCCGCCCGGGGTGCCGAGATAGAGGAAGCCGACCAGCTCATCCTGGTCGCCCATGCCCAGCCCTGCGTGCACGATGGGGTCAAAGGCGTAGCCACCGGTGCGCCACATGCCACCGAGCCCCTGGGCCTGAGCGGCATACAGCATGGCGTGAGCGGCACAGCCGGCACTGACCACCTGCTCGACACGCGGCACCTTGGGGTGGTCCGGCGTGACCCTGGCGATCACCGCGATCACCATCGGCGCACGCAGCGGCTTCTTGCTGGCGGCGGCCTGGGCGGCCTCGTCACCCGCCGGCGACTTGTTGCGCTCGGCCTCGGCGAACAGTTCACCCAGGCGCTCAAGCCCGCTGCCCGTGAATTCGATGAAGCGCCAGGGCGTCAGCTCGGCGTGGTCCGGCGCGCGCAAGGCGGCCTGGTAGATGGCCTCCATCTGTGTCTCGCTCGGGGCCGGCGCCATCAGCTTGCCCATGGAATTGCGTTCATGCAGTAACGTCAGCGCGTCCATCGTCTCTCCTGTCACAGACTTAAGATAAGAATGATTCTCACACTAGCATGTCGCCGGTACGTCGTCTCATCACTCGCTGCTATCTGCCTGATTGGCAAGCCGATCAGGCGACATGAGCATAGAGAGAACTACTGACGCGAGAGACGCAGCGGCAGGCTGGCACGGGCCTCTGCCTCGAGATCTGGCGTAGCACGCCACGGGCTGATATCCAGGCCGCCGCGTCGCACATAGCGCGCCATCACCAGCAAGGACTCGGGCTTCACGCGCGCCATCAGGTCGACGAACAGGTGCTCGACGCAGTGCTCATGGAAATCCTGGTGCTGGCGATAGCTGATCAGATAGGCCAGCAGGCGCTCGCGATCGATACGCGGGCCGCGATAATGGATCCACACACTGCCCCAGTCGGGCTGGCCGGTGACCGGGCAGTTGGACTTGAGCAGGTGGCTGTGCAGGTCTTCGCTGACGATGTCGGTGTCATCGGCGCTGAGCAGGTCCGGCGACGGCGTGTAGTGCTCGACGCTGATCGGCAGGTCATCGAGGCATTCCCCCGGCAGACGCCCGACGTCCAGCTCGGCATCATCCAGCTCGAGCAGACGCACCTCGACCGGCGCACCGGCCGCGGCGGCGAGGTCACGCTCCAGCGTTGCCTGCACCGCTGCCTGATCGGGGAAACGACTCTGATTGAGGCTGTTGAGATAAAGCTTCCAGGACTTGGATTCGATCAGGTTCGGCGAGGCTGCCGGCAGGCGGAAACGGGCCACGCGCACCCACGGCTTGCCAGCCTCGTCCAGCCAGGAGACTTCGAAGGCGTGCCACTCATCTTCCCCGACGAACGGCAGCGCCGCGTCATCGATGCCGATGGGCCCTCGGTTGGCTGCCCGCGCGATGGGGAACAGCAGGCTGGCATCGTAATGCTCGGGATAGGCGGACTCTCGTCCGAGCGGCGCATCCTTGAGGGTCTCGGGGCGCGCTTCGTCGGGCACGTTGACGGCAGTGGGGTGAGCCATGACAGCCCTCCTGTGAAATAGGTCAATGATGCAGCAATATCAGGGGCGCAGATAGCAAAACGCCGGCAGAAGCCGGCGTTGCATGCACTGGCGCGATAGCGCGCATCTTACCATCATCGTCTGGGCGACATCTTCAGCTGCGGATGCCCTTGCCACGCTCCAGCAGCCACAGCGCGAAGGCGAACAGGCCGATGATGAAGGCCACGATAGCCGCCATCGCCGGGCCGACGCTGATGTCCGAGACCCCCAGAATGCCATAGCGGAAGGTGTTGACCATGTAGAGGATCGGATTGGCCAGCGACACCGTCTGCCAGAATTCCGGCAGCATGTGGATGGAATAGAAGACGCCCCCCAGGTAGGTCAGCGGCGTGAGCACGAAGGTCGGAATGATCGAGATGTCATCGAACTTGCGCGCGAACAGCGCATTGATGAAGCCACCTATGGAGAACAGCAACGCCGTCAGCACTACGACCACGACGGTCAGGATGGGGTGATGGATATCCAGGTCCGTGAACAGGAAGGCCACGGCGGTCACGATGATGCCGACCCCCAGACCGCGTACGGCGCCACCGATGATGTAGCCAAGCAGGATGATCCAGGACGGCAGCGGCGAGACCATCAGTTCCTCGATGCTGCGCTGGAACTTGTTGGAGAAGAATGACGAGGCCACGTTGGAATACGAGTTGGTGATCACCGACATCATGATCAGCCCCGGCACGATGTAATCCATGTAGCTGATGCCATCCATGGTGCCGATGCGCGAGCCGATGAGATTGCCGAAGATGACGAAATAGAGCGTCATGGTGATGGAAGGCGGCAACAGCGTCTGCGGCCAGATGCGCGTGAAACGACGGACTTCCTTGACGACGATGGTGACCAGAGCCACCCATAGCTGACGGGGGTTCACTGCGTGATCTCCTTGGCAACATTGGAGGCGATACCGCTTTCGGCATTGGAGCGCTCGACCAGGTCGACGAACAGCTCCTCGAGGCGATTGGCACGATTGCGCATCGACACCACGGTGATACCGGCGCGATCCAGCGCCGCGAAGGCGGTATTGATCGACTGCCCCTTGCGCACGGCGAGCGCCAGCTGCTGGGAATCGCTCAAGGACACCTCAAAGCCGTCAATTGCCGGCGCCTCACTCAACGGCTCACGAATATCAAGCAGAAAGGTTTCCGCATCCAGCTCCTTGAGCAGCTCACGCATGCTGGTGTTATGCACGATCTCGCCGTGGTTGATGATGGCGATGTTGCGGCACAGGCTTTCGGCCTCTTCCAGATAATGCGTGGTGAGGATGATGGTAGTGCCCTCCTCACGATTGATGCGGCGCATGAACTCCCACATCGAGCGACGCAGCTCGATATCCACCCCGGCCGTCGGCTCATCGAGAATCAGTAGGCGCGGCTTGTGGATCAGCGCGCGGGCAATCATCAGACGGCGCTTCATGCCACCGGACAGCATGCGTGACGGGGTTTCGCGCTTGTCCCACAGGCCGAGGTCCCTGAGCAGGCGCTCGGCACGCGGACGCGCTTCCTTCATCGGCATGCCGTAATAACCCGCCTGGGTCATCACGATGTCCTGCACCTTCTCGAACTGATTGAAGTTGAACTCCTGAGGCACGACACCGAGGTGATACTTGGCCTTCGAGAAGTCCTTGTCGATGTCGATTCCCGAGATCTCGACCTTGCCTGCAGTCTTCTGCACCAGCGAACTCACCACGCCGAGAGTCGTGGACTTGCCGGCCCCATTGGGGCCCAGCAGCGCGAAGAAATCGCCCTCGGGGACGTCAAGATCAATCCCCTTGAGCGCCTCAAAACCGTTGCCGTAGACCTTGGTCAGGCCACGGATAGACAAGGCAGGTCGTGACATCGGACACCTGTAATCGATTGACGCTGTCAGCCAGCACAGCAGAAAAGACGCATCTGAGAACAATTGCGCAACAGTGATGGCACTGCTTCGCAGTACGTGAACATGAAAATCAGACGCAAGATATTGGATGCGCATGGTAACGCATTCGGCGCTGCCACATCAGACACACGGCAGAAAGGCATTAGTGCGCCACGGGAAACAAGCAGAGAGAGAAAATCACACGGGGGACAGCACCAGCGAGAGGTGCAGAACAGGGTGGAGAGGAATTCCAGGCACAAAAAAATCGCCAGTGACGTAACACGATGATCGTGCCTGTCAGGCGATGGCGTATTGCTATGTCATGCTTTTGCTTGCAACGTCACATTCAACTGGAGCGGGAAACGAGATTCGATCGGACTGGCTTACCATCGGACTGGCGTTCCAGCTCGCGACCTATCGTTGCACTTTTCGACTGGAGCGGGAAACGAGATTCGAACTCGCGACCCCAACCTTGGCAAGGTTGTGCTCTACCACTGAGCTATTCCCGCCTGTCGAAACACAAAAACTGCGGCGTAAAACAGAATGGCGTCCCATAGGGGGTTCGAACCCCTGTTACCGCCGTGAAAGGGCGGTGTCCTGGACCACTAGACGAATGGGACGTACTGGAGCGGGAAACGAGATTCGAACTCGCGACCCCAACCTTGGCAAGGTTGTGCTCTACCACTGAGCTATTCCCGCACCGGGTGTCATGATCCTGTGACCACGACATCTGTCTTACTGCTGGCTTGCCACACCATCATGCTCTGCATGGCGTCCCATAGGGGGTTCGAACCCCTGTTACCGCCGTGAAAGGGCGGTGTCCTGGACCACTAGACGAATGGGACGTACTGGAGCGGGAAACGAGATTCGAACTCGCGACCCCAACCTTGGCAAGGTTGTGCTCTACCACTGAGCTATTCCCGCAACACAAGCAGATCATGCGACCACACAAGACCGAAGATGGCGTCCCATAGGGGGTTCGAACCCCTGTTACCGCCGTGAAAGGGCGGTGTCCTGGACCACTAGACGAATGGGACACACTGGAGCGGGAAACGAGATTCGATCGGACTGGCGAACCAGCTCGCGACCTTGTCACACCACTTGTTCCGAATGGAGCGGGAAACGAGATTCGAACTCGCGACCCCAACCTTGGCAAGGTTGTGCTCTACCACTGAGCTATTCCCGCACTCCGGTCTCTACGCTGCAAGAAAGTGGCGTCCCATAGGGGGTTCGAACCCCTGTTACCGCCGTGAAAGGGCGGTGTCCTGGACCACTAGACGAATGGGACGTAACGTTCTTGCCTCGTCGAGGTGGCGCGTATATTACAAAGCCCCTCCCCCTTCGTCAACCCCCTGCTTCAACAGGATTTTTCCGGCGTTGGCCAAGTACATCCACCACATGCTTGTGGTCACGCCCTGACGCCCGCATTCTTGGGGTATGTACCGGGTTTGCGTGAAGACCGACAACCACTCTTTTCGAATTGCCGCGCAGGAGAATTTGCTTGCAGGTTCGCGCGAGCACGCATTCGAGAAACGCATAGATAGAGAGTAGAGATCATGAGCGAACAAGACCCGCAGACTCAGGACAAGTTGATTCGCAGTGAAGAGGAATGGCGCAAGCGACTGACGCCGGAACAATACCGGGTGACGCGCGAGGCAGGGACCGAGCGCCCCTTCACCGGCGATCACGAAGTCAGCCCGACGCCGGGTACCTATCACTGCATCGCCTGTGACGCCAAGCTGTTCGACAACGACACCAAGTTCGACTCCGGCTGTGGCTGGCCAAGCTTCGACCGCCCCTATGACGATGCCGCCGTCGAGGAGCACTTCGATACCAGCCATGGCATGCGTCGCGTGGAAGTGCGCTGTCGCCGCTGCGACTCCCATCTGGGGCACGTCTTCCCGGATGGCCCGACTGACACCGGTCAACGCTACTGCATCAACTCCGTCGCGCTACGCTTCAAGCCGATACGCGCCTGACGCCCGAAACATGAAGAGTCGATAGAGAGCGCTGGGCAGTGATGACCGGATAGCGCGCCTCCATGGCCAGGCCGCCTCTGATAGAATGCGTCGCCATACGCGTCCCCTCCTCTCCCGCATGCCATGTCGTGCCATCCCTGATGGATGAGCGCCTTTGCTGGCATGCGGGAAGAAGGAGGCAGGACAGAGGCGACAGATCAACCGTCATACCCCTGACGGCAGGAGAGAAGCGACATGCTGGGCTGGTATCCGGGACATATGCACAAGGCACGCCGTCAGATAAAGGACGCGCTGCCCGAGATCGACGTGGTCATCGAAGTCCTCGATGCCCGCCTCCCCTACTCCAGCACCAATCCGGTGCTGTCCGAACTGACCCGCCACAAGCCGGTACTCAAGCTGCTGTCTCGCGCCGATCTGGCGGACCCGGCACGCACCCGCGAATGGGTCGAGTATTTCGATGGCCTGCCCAATACTCGTGCATTGGCGATCACCACGCTTGAGGCGCGTGATCTCAAGCAGATCCCGCGGCTGTGCCGCGAGATGGCCGGCCATATCCGCGTCGATCGTGATGCGCGCGTGATGGTGATGGGCATTCCCAACGTCGGCAAGTCGACGCTGATCAATGGTCTGGCGGGTCGCAAGATCGCCAAGACCGGCAACGAGCCCGCCGTCACCAAGCGCCAGCAGAAGATTCGCATCGACGGTGGCATCGCTCTGATCGACACCCCCGGGGTGATGTGGCCGAAGATCGAGGACCAGGCCAGCGCCTATCGTCTGGCCGGCAGCGGCGCGATCCGTGACACCGCCATCGATTACACCGATGTGGCAGTGATCGTCGCGGCGGAGCTGGCCAAGCGCTACCCCACGGAGCTGACCGCACGCTACAAGCTGAAGTCACTGCCGGCCTACAGCGCCAACCCTGACGCCGAGCGCGTCGAGAGTGACGGCCCGCGCAAGGTCGATCTGATGGCGCTGTCCGGCTTCAATGGGGTCGCGATTCTGGAAGAGATCGCCAGCAAGCGCGGCGGCCTGCGTGCCGGTGGCATCATCGATCTGCACCGCGGCGCCGAGGTGCTGCTGCATGAACTGCGCGATGGCAAGCTGGGGCGCCTGACACTGGAAACACCCGCCGACATTCCTGCCGAGCCGGTGCCGGAAGCCAGTGGCGAGACAGAAGATGGAGCCGAGACGCGTGAGCAAGACAGCGAATAACGCTACCAGAACAAGGCGCTAACGCGACTCTCACCTGGCCCCCGCCTGTGGGGGACGCTTGAATACCAGTTGAAAATCCCGCCAGAAAATCTCTGGCGGGATTTTTTTCTGCCTGAACATCTCAAACCACAAATTTAACCACGCTATTGGCCCTTGGCCGTGGCGCGGCAGGCCAGCGCCGCGATATGCTGGACGCTCGCCCCTACACCTTACGTGACGGAGATCTACGGAAAGCATCATGGATACCGAGCAAAGAAAGCCCCGCGAAATTCGCAAGTCACACAAGCTGGACAACGTCTGCTATGACATTCGCGGGCCGGTTCTCGAACACGCCAAGCGTCTCGAGGACGAGGGCCATCGCATTCTCAAGCTCAATATCGGCAACCCGGCGCCCTTCGGCTTCGAGGCACCGGAAGAGATTCTGCAGGACGTGATGCGCAACCTGCCGACAGCGCAGGGCTATTGTGATTCCAAGGGGCTTTACTCTGCGCGCAAGGCGATCATGCAGGAGTGCCAGCGCAAGGATATCCAGGGTGTCGGGATCGAGGACATCTATGTCGGCAACGGCGTCTCGGAGCTGATCGTGCTGGCCATGCAGGCATTGCTCGATGATGGCGACGAGCTGCTGGTACCGGCGCCGGATTACCCGCTATGGACCGCTGCCGCCAACCTGGCCGGTGGTCGCGCCGTGCACTATCTGTGTGACGAAGCGCAGGACTGGGCGCCCTCCATCGAGGACATCCGCGCCAAGGTGACCAGCCACACCAAGGGCATCGTGCTGATCAATCCGAACAATCCGACCGGTGCGGTCTACCCGCCCGCGGTGGTGAAGGACATCCTGCAGGTCGCGCGCGAATTCGGTCTAGTGGTGTTCTCTGACGAGATCTACGACAAGATCCTCTATGACGGTACCGAGCACGTCTCCACCGGCGCGCTGGCCGATGATCTGCTGGTCGTGACCATGAACGGTCTGTCCAAGAGCTACCGCTGCGCGGGCTTCCGCTCCGGCTGGATGATTCTCTCCGGCGACAAGCGCCCGGCGGCCGACTTCATCTCCGGCCTCGACATGCTGGCCAGCATGCGCCTGTGCGCCAATGTGCCGGCGCAGCACGCCATCCAGACGGCGCTCGGTGGCTATCAGTCGATCAATGATCTGGTACTGCCGGGCGGACGCCTGCTGGCCCAGCGTGACGCGGCCTGGAAGAAGCTCAACGAGATTCCCGGCGTCAGCTGCGTGAAGCCCAAGGGCGCGCTCTACATGTTCCCGCGGCTCGACCCCGAGATGTACCCCTTCGAGGACGATCAGCAGATGGTGCTGGAGCTGTTGCTGGAAGAGAAGATGCTGCTGGTGCAGGGCACCGCCTTCAACTGGCCGAATCCGGACCACCTGCGCATCGTCACCCTGCCCTACGCCGACCAGCTGGAAGAAGCCATCGAGCGCCTCGGCCGCTTCCTGGCACGACGCCGCAAGGCCTGACATCGGCCCGGCCCCGCGCTCAAGGGGCTACGCAGGTCGCCTCCAGTGGTGATACCTTGCTGTCCTTGCAGATCGTCCTTGCAGATCGTCCTTGCAGATCGTTCTTGCAGACTGTTCTTGCAGACTATCGACGCAATTTCTGCCCGCGCCACCGCCAGTGATTCATCTCACTGTCAGTATCGCGGGCAGATAATTGTGCCCTACCGATATATTGGCATTGGAGACCTGACCCCATGATGCGGATAGCCCTTTTCCTGATCACCAACCTGGCGGTGGTGCTGCTGGCTAGTGTCACGCTGCGCCTGCTGGGCTTCGATGGCTACATGGAAGCCAACGGCATCAACTACACGGCGCTGCTGATCTTCTGCTTCATCATCGGCATGGCCGGTTCAGTGATCTCGCTGTTTCTGTCCAAGACGATGGCCAAGTCCTCGACCGGCACCGTGATCATCGAACAGCCGCAGAACGACACCGAGCGCTGGCTGCTGGACACCGTCGGTGAACTGGCGCGCGACGCTGGCATCAAGATGCCGGAAGTCGGCATCTTCCCGGCGCAGCAATCCAATGCCTTCGCCACCGGCTGGAACCGCAATGATGCGCTGGTCGCCGTCTCGGCCGGCCTGCTCAATCGCATGCGCCCCGAGGAAGTGCGCGCCGTGCTGGCGCACGAGATCGGCCACGTCGCCAACGGCGACATGGTGACGCTGACGCTGATCCAGGGCGTGGTGAATACCTTCGTGATGTTCTTCGCGCGTATCGCCGCACACGCCATCGACGCCTTCCTCAAGCGCGATGACGAGAATGGCGGCCTGGGCTTCTTCGGCTACATGGCCGTGGTCTTCGTGCTCGAACTGCTGCTGGGCCTGGTGGCCTCGATGATCGTCGCCTGGTTCTCGCGCTGGCGCGAATACCGTGCCGATGCCGCAGGCGCAGGCCTGGCGGGCAGCGGCTCGATGATCAATGCCTTGGCTCGCCTAAAGCAGGAACATGAGCTGCCGGACCAGATGCCCGACACCATGACCGCCTTCGCCATCACCACCGGCAAGAGCCGCAAGCTGATGGAGCAGCTGTTCGCCAGCCACCCGCCGCTGGATGACCGTATCGCCGCGCTCAAGGCCGCTGCCTACAAGTAAGCTGCGCCAATCCTGCACGGCCTGAATGGCCCCTGCAGACAGCAAAAAGCCCGCCACGTGATCCACGTGGCGGGCTTTTTCTCTTTATCCCTCAGGGCTGAGTCAGCGTGACTCCGAGGTCTCGTGGGGCGTATCCAGCACCAGCGACTCGGCCAGCGGCGTCGGCTCCACACCCTCCTCGACCTCACCGTCCTCCAGTCGCTCCAGCTTGAAGCCAACCATGGCGTAGGCCACCGCCAGCGCCAGATTGATCAGGTTGAACAGCGCAAACGGCAGGTAGCTCAGGGTCGCGACACCCAGAGTGGCCGCCATGTAGGCGCCGCAGCTGTTCCAGGGAATCAGCGGCGAGGTGATGGTGCCGGAGTCCTCCAGCGCACGTGACAGGTTGACCGGCGCCAGGCGACGGCGACGGAACTCGGCGCGATACATGCGCCCCGGCAGGATGACCGAGATGTACTGATCGCCGGTCACCACGTTGGAGGCCAGGCAGGTCCCCAGTGTGGTGATGACCAGCGAACCGGCGTTGCGTGTCGCGCCCAGAAGGCTCTGCACCAGACGCTCCAGCAGGCCAAGGCGTTCGATCACGCCACCGAAGGTCATCGCCGACAGGATCAGCCACACGGTGTTGAGCATGCTGCTCATGCCGCCCTTGGAGAGCAGCGAGTCGATCACCTCATCACCGCTGTGGGAGACATAGCCATCGAACATCGACATCCACACGCCCTTGAGCAGCGCCATGGCGGTGGACATGTCAGTGACGCTTGCCAGCCCCACCACCGCCTGTGGCTGGAAGATGACCGCAAAGACCGCGCCCAGCGCCGCGCCGATGAAGATGGCCGGGAAGGCGGGCATCTGACGCACGGCCATCACCAGCAGCACCAGCAGCGGAATCAGCAGGTGCAGGCCGATGTTGAACTGCTCGCCCAGCTGGGCACGCAGGTTGGCGACCTGCTCCGGCGTCTGCAGACTGGAGACGGAGTCGTGGCCGAGCCACAGAAAGCCTGCCAGCGCGAGCAGGATGCTGGGCACGGTCGTCCACAGCATGTGGCGGATATGCGCGAACAGCGTGGTGCCGGCCGCTGCCGGCGCCAGATTGGTGGTATCGGACAGCGGCGAGAGCTTGTCACCGAAGTAGGCCCCGGAAATCACCGCGCCGGCGGTAATCGCCTCGGACAGCCCCAGGCCATCGGCGATGCCGATCAGTCCGATGCCGATGGTACCGGCGACCGTCCACGAGCTACCCACCGACAGCGCTACCAGCGCGCACAGCAGACAGGCGGAGGCATAGAAGTACTGCGGCGCGATCACGTCCAGGCCGTAGTAGATCATCGCCGGCACGGTGCCGCCGAGAATCCAGGTGCCGATCATCGCGCCGACCGCGAGCAGGATCAGGATCGCACCCAGCGAGATCTGGATGCCCTTGTTGATTCCCTCCTCGATATCGCTCCAGCGATAGCCATTCTTGAGGCCGATGATCCCTGCGATCATCGCGCCGGACAGCAGCGCGACCTGATTCGGCCCCCAGGAGGCATCGGCACCGAACAGCACCACCGCCAGTACCAGCATGGCGATGACCAGCACGATGGGAATCAGGGCATCCAGCAGAGAAGGCGGACGATAGCCGCCGTCCTCAGCAGAGTTATCAGGGTGTGGTTGCATTCAGGACACCATCTTCAAGAAATGAGGACGCCGACACGCCGCGTGGTGACGGGCATGGCAGAAGACACGGAGAATGGGGAGCAACGCCGCAGCGTCAGGCGGGGCATGCCGTCAAGGCCAACCCCTGCGCGTGTCGCCAGGCGATCTGGGCCGCATTATATCGACCAAGGTCGAAGACCGAAACGGTCATGGATGCAGCCATGCCACAAGGCTCTCGTCCATCAGGCGACCTCCACAACGCGAACGCCCCCGCCAGCAGGGCTGACGGGGGCGTTGCAGGGCGGCTTGCGAATCACGCCGTGATCATTTGCTGACCAGCTTGACGCGGGAGAAGCCGAAGCCCTCGAGCACCTCTCGCAGTTCGCGGGCATTCTTCTTGAGCTCGACACGCAATGTGGAGAACTCGCGACGCAGCGGATATTCGCGTCGATAACGCACGAACCCCTCGGCATTGCCGAAACGACGCTGATAGCGACGCAGACCCAGCGCATCGCGGCGCACGTCATAGCAGGCGCGTACGCAGAGTCCCAGCGCCTCTTCCGGCGGCGCCCAACCCGTCAGCACCAGCTTGCGCAGCCACGGGTCCGGCTTGAGCTGGCCCAGCTTGCGGCGCGCCGGCAGCCCGAAGTGACGGCAGGCCTGCTGATAGATGATCTCGGTGCCCTGCATCTTGCCATCCAGGCTATGCCCGGCGATGTGCGGCGTGGCGATGTCCACCAGTGCGGCCAGCTCGGCATCGATATCCGGCTCGTTTTCCCACACATCCAGCACGGTCAGCAGATCAGCCTGCTCCTTGAGGCGCTGCTTGAGCGCCGTGGTATCGACACAGCCTCCGCGGCCGGCACTCAGCAGCACGCTGCCGGGCCTCATGGCGCGGATGCGCTCGGCATTGATCAGATGATGGGTCGGATGCTCGCCACCGGTGACCATCGGGGTGTGCACACAGATGACATCACACTCGGCGACCAGCTCATCGAGGTCCACGAAGCGGGACTTCTCGGGGCGCTCATCGCTCTGGCCCTCAAGCGCGGCACGCGGCGGGTCACAGACCAGCACCTCGGCACCCAGCGACTCGAGACGCTTGACCAGCCGTGACCCGACCTGACCGGCCCCGACCACGCCGAAGCGGCGGTCCAGCTGCAGGTCCAGCCCTTCCTGCTCGGCCAGATGCCACAGCGACGACAGCACGTAATCCACCACCGAGTCGGCATTGCAGCCCGGCGCGTTGGTGAAGTGGATATCGTTGGCCGCGAGCCATTCGAGATCGGCATGGTCGGTGCCGATGATCGGCGAGCCGACGAAGCGCACCCGCGTTCCTTCCAACAGCGCCTGATCCACGCGCAAGGTAGAGCGACAGATCAGCATGTCGACGTCCTTGAGGACGGCATTGGTGATCTCGCGAGTCGGCATGCAGGTCACCTCTCCCAGTTCGGAGAAGAATTCCTCTGCCAGAGGGACGTTATCGTCCACGATGATGTGCATCTGTTGCCTTTCCTTGCTGTGGCAATGAGTGTCGCTGCGGGTTCACGGGCCAACATGAGCGCCTGAGTGACTTCACACCTTGCCGCAAGGCACGTGAAGATTACAATGGTATGCTTGCTTGCCCGCCGCCGTGCCATCTTAGGCGCACGCAACGGGCGTCACAAGCTCATGATTGAGTCCAGCCACCATCGTTTCGCCTCGGGAGTCACGCGTGATCATCCGCTGGGAAAGCCACCACGATTACGTTCTGGTCCATGTGCATCAGGACATGTTCGGCGACTGGATCGTCAGCCGCTCATGGGGCCAGATAGGCACCCAGTTCGGCGGATTGAAGCACGATCTCGCCGAAAGCCACGAGCAGGCCATGACCTGGGTCAGCGACCTCGCCCACATCCAGGCCTCACGCGGCTACACTAAGGTGCTGGAGGCCACGGCCGATAGCCCGGAAGCCGAAGACGCCATGCGCCAGATGTCGCTGCTGGAGAGCTAGTACGCAGCACGGTGCCAGACACGAAAAGACCGCCGCTACCCTGAGGTAGCGGCGGTCTTTTTGCACCAACTTCTAGCGACATATCTGCGCCGCTCAGCGCAGAAAGCGACGCCCGTTGCGCAGGGTGAGGCCCTGCAGCTCAGTGGCTGGGTCGTGCTCGGCTGGGGGCGTCATTTCGACGCCCTGCTCGAGGCGCTGCTCGACGCCCTGCGCGCGCAACCATTCCAGCAATACCTCTTCGCCATCGGCCAGCGAATACTCCGCCCCCGATGTGCTTGCCAGCACGGGAATTCGCGTCGCGTAACGCTCGCTCAACTGCGCATCGAAGGCAATCTCGACCCGCGTGAGCGTGACATCCGCCCCCAACGCCTGCAGCGTGGCTTCCAACCGAGCACACAGATGACAGCCCGCCGTGGTGTAGAGCCACAGCGGGATGCTGGCCATCGCTCAGCCCTTCACGTCGCTGGCGCGACGGATTCGGAAGACGTGGTGGATATCCGGGCGACGCTTGAAGTCCGGGTCCAGCAGCTTGCGCGACAGGTCTTCCACCACATGGTGCTGGCTGACGCTGTCATCCATCACGAAACGACGATGGTTGTTGGAGAAGATCAGCGTGCCGCCCGGTGCCAGACTGGCCATCGCCAGGTCGATCAGGCGTGCGTGATCACGCTGAATATCCAGGGTGCCTTCCATCTTCTTGGAATTGGAGAAGGTCGGCGGGTCGAGGAAGATCAGGTCGAACTCCTCGCGGGAGCGCTCCAGCCACTTCAGGCAGTCGGCACGCACCAGCTGATGGCGCTTCTCGCTGATGCCGTTGAGCTTGAAGTTCTCGCGCCCCCAGTCCAGATAGGTATTGGACATGTCGACGCTGACGCTCTCGCTGGCACCGCCCAGCACCGCATGCACGGTGGCCGTCGCGGTATAGCAGAACAGGTTGAGCACCCGCTTGCCGTCCGCTTCCTTGCCCAGCAGCTTGCGCACCGGACGGTGATCCAGGAACAGGCCGGTATCCAGGTAGTCCTTGAGATTCACCCACAGCCTGGCATCGCCTTCCTGCACCTCGATACGCTGACCAGAGCTGTCCTGGCGCGTGTACTGCGCCTTGCCCGCCTGACGCGTGCGTTGCTTGATATGGATATCGTTGGGCGAGCAGCCCAGCACCTGCGGAATCGCCGCCAGTGCATCCATCAGGCGACGCTGCGCCTGACTGGCATCCACGGACTTGGGCGGCGTGTATTCCTGCACGTGCACGTGACGGCCATAGATATCGATGGCCAGCGCGTACTCCGGCATGTCGGCATCGTAGAGACGATAACAGGTGGTACCGCTCTGCTTGAGCCAGCGCGCCAGTGACTTCTGGTTCTTCTTGAGGCGATTGGCGAACATCTGGCCGCCCTCGCTCAGCGCGGGCTGACTGCGGGCATCTTCGGCCACGCTGTCTTCGTCAACCGCACGCTCACGCGCCGCCACATCGATCATCAACAGCTTGCAATCGAGCTGGCCGTTGCGGAAGGCGTACTGACGATGCGCCCGCAGACCGAGACGGTGACCGAGATCCGGATTGCCGGTGAACATGCCGAGCGTCCAGCCGCCGAAGTGACGCTTCATGCGCTCACCCAGGCTTGCGTAGAGCGGCACCAGTGCCGGCAGCTCGCCCAGACGCTCACCGTAGGGCGGGTTGGTCATCACCAGGCCAGTGGTGGCGCCCTCGGGACAGGTCAGCTCGGCGACGGAGGCGCCTTCCAGCTCGATCAGCGCCGGAATGCCGGCACGCATGGCGTTGGAGCGCGCGGCAGAAATCGCCTGCGGGCTGTGGTCACGCCCGAACAGACGTGCGGTGACCTTGCGGCGCCCGGCAATGGCACGCTGCTCCATCTCTTCCCACAGGCCTTTCCAGATGCGCTCGTCATGGCGCCCCCAGTGGCGGCAGGCGAAGTCCTGGTTCAGCGACTGCGGCGCGATATCCGCCGCCATCAAGGCCGCTTCGATCAGCAACGTGCCGGAGCCGCACATCGGGTCGACCAGGCTCTCGCCACGCGCCGCACGCGCCGGCCAGTCGGCCCGCATCAGCAGGGCCGCCGCCAGGTTCTCCTTCAGCGGCGCATGGGCGAGATCAGGGCGGTAGCCACGCTGGTGCAGACTGCGCCCCACGAGGTCGATGCCCAGGGTGATGTAGCCATTGTGCAGGTGCGCGTAGATGCGCAGATCTGCATTCTTGCCATCGACGGTCGGCTTGTTGCGGCCTTCCTCGAACATCGCCTCGACGATGCCGTCCTTGACGGTCTGGGCGCCGAAGAAGGTATGACGAACATCTTTCCATGTTCCGTGGAAATCGACGGCGATGGACGCACGATCCGGCAACTCCATCGCCCAATCGACACCCGAACTCGCCTTGCGCAGTTGCTCGCCGGTGTCGACGCCACCCACGCGAGTGAGCAGACGAATGATGCGGTTGGCCAGTCGCGACCACAGGATGCTGCGGTAGGCGGTTTCCTGGCTACCGTTGAAGTGTACGCCAGCGACGGTCGTGCCAGTCACCTCGGCACCCAGAGCCGTCAGCTCATCGGCCAGCAGCGTTTCGATGCCACGCGGGCAGGTCGCAAACCAGGTAGAGAGCGAGTTGCTGGGCGCGCGGGGTGTAGTCGCAGAGGTCGTATCAGTCATGAATCTCTCACCGGCAGGCGCCGGACTTATTCCTGTGAGTTGGCTTCTGGCACTAGCGATATTCCTATACGGCTGTCGACAAGCCAGAGGCAGTGTTCTAAAAACTATAGGTGTAGCTGCAATTCGGAAAGGTGACACGCCATGCGAAATCGAGGATCAAGAGACACGAACCTCATTCGGGCAGCCTGTCTGTGCCGCTCAGGAGATCGGACTTCCGGCACGGCAAGGCAGTCGCTCTTTCACCATCACGCTCGAGCATATACAGGCAAGACCTTCCATCATCTCACACTCGTGACCTTTTCCGACAAGAATGGCCAACGACGCGAGGTGATGATGCACGAGGCCGGCAGTGCCCGACAGGGCATCGGCCAACTCTCTCACTCGGCATGTCCAATGGCAGGACAGCCGCGGCCAGACAAGGTCTCGCCGGGTATGTCTCGCCATCACTGACACGCAGTGCCGATGGGTTCTCACTTAGAGGTCATCCATGAAGAGACAGAAACGTGATCGCTTTCAGCGTGCCTATGTTCACGGCTACAAGGCTGGTGTCACCGGCCGTTCCCGTGATGATTGTCCCAGTATCGATGTCAATCTACGTGAATTCTGGATGAGCGGCTGGCGTGAAGGCCGCGGGGACCAATGGTCGGGAATGACCGGCGTCTCCGGCATCCACAAGAACCCCATGGTGCTCAGCTGAGCACCGCATGACGCCAAGGTTCATCATCCGCCGACCAGGAGGTCATCCCATTTCAGGAAAGCGGCACGTCACGGAATGACACTGGCAATACGGCGCGTGGCGCCCTTCACCCCGCCGACGCAGCCTGATGCGCTGCCCAAGCGGATTATCCGGCATCACGCCACCGGCTTCTGACAAGTTACAGGGTCGGCTGGCACGTACAGAGAGGACTCGAGGTGTTCACGGTGAGTCGGTTTAGCGACATCACCCGGAAAATCCCACGGAAGTCGCCCAGCGACACGTCAAATCACCAGGGAGGTAACGCCTTATTTCTATCTTGATGACGCGCGGCACTGACAGGCAAGAGACGCAGTAGGCAATGGGGCCGACTCGCTTCACTTCCTGAAAGGCCGAGATGTTGGCGCTCGTGTCGTTTCAATCGTGGTATGGCTCCAGAAGAGGAGGCGCAGCAGGCGACGGCCTGCGAGGACGACGGTCCAGCGCGGAGCACGACACGGGCAAACGTTCACCTTGACTGCATCAGCAGGTTCTTTCCAGGCCTGCTTCAACCATCCACGCACCCGATGAGCTCAAGGGGCCAACCCCCAACCGCCGTTTCTGACGGCAAAAGCGCTTCGCATCGTGCACGCTGGCTGGACATGGCAGCCAACACGACAACGGCAAATCACGCATCACTTCCCTGCCGTTGTCACATCATCATTCACGCCGGTACCGAGGCCGCCTTCTGATGTCAGGAGGCGGCTTTTCTGTGTCTGCCCTTCCCCACTCGCCCCTCCCTTGGAGTGCTGCGAGCGAAGGATGCCAGCATCACGCTGCGACTGAGCCCTGCCCGGATCACACCTTGATCAGGGTATCGGCCTTTTCCAGTGCACGCGCGCACTCACCGACCAATGCCGGGCCACGGTAGATCAGCCCGGAATACAGCTGCACCAGATCCGCCCCCGCGGCAATCTTCTCACGCGCACTCTCGCCATCGGTGATACCGCCCACACCGATGATCGGCATGTTCGGCAGCGCTTCACGCAGGCCACGAATCACCCGCGTCGACGATTCACGCACCGGGGCGCCGGAAAGTCCGCCCGCCTCCTGCGCATGCGGACTACCCGCGACCGCCGTGCGCTCGATGGTGGTGTTGGTGGCGATGACGCCATCGATGCCGTTGTCCGCCAACGCCCGCGCCACGAACAGGGTTTCCTCGCTGTCCATGTCGGGCGCGATCTTGATCACCAGCGGCACCTTCCTGCCGCGCTCGGCATCGAGCTGATCGCAACGCTGGCGAAGCCCGGCCAGCAGCTGGCTGAGATGATCACCGAACTGAAGATCGCGCAGCCCCGGGGTATTGGGCGACGAGATGTTGGCGGTGATGTAGTCGGCATGCGCATGCACGGCATCGAGGCAGACCAGATAGTCGCTCAATGCATCATCCACTGCCGTAGTCAGGTTCTTGCCGATGTTGATCCCCAGCACGATACCGGAGGCAGCACGCGCCTGGCTGGCTTTGACCTTCGTGACCAGATGCTCGACCCCGGCATTGTTGAAGCCCATGCGATTGATGATCGCCTGATGCTCCGGCAGCCGGAACAGACGTGGCTTGGGATTGCCGTCCTGCCCTTTCGGCGTCACCGTGCCGACCTCCACGAATCCGAAGCCCAAAGCGGCAAGCGCATCAAGGTGATCGGCATTCTTGTCGAGACCTGCCGCCAGGCCAACGCGATTGGGGAATTCGAGCCCCATCAGCGAGACCGGATCACGTGGCGCTTCACCGCCCAGACCGCGCGCCATGCCGAGGCGATGTGCCATGTCCAGCGCACTCAGCGTCACACCATGAGCTGTTTCCGGGTCGAGCTTGAAAAGAAGCGAGCGAGCAAACGAGTACATGATGATCTCCAGACAGCGGACGGCAGGGTCGTGACGACAGCATAGCTGGGCGCGAAGTATACCCGAAGCCCGCGAGGACAGACACTGCGCGCCGGCACGCTCGCGCTGCTATCGATAAAATCGCTCACGCCAAGGCCGGCAGCATTACTCATGCTCAGGGCAACAAGAAAGGGCGGCCCGCTGGGCCGCCCTTGTGTCACACCCGACTATGACGGGGTCATGCCCTGCAGATCATTTCACGTCGAGCTGCTGCACGCGCACGGTGTAGTTGTTGACGCCCTGCATGGAGGAGCCGAACTTCTGACCGCTGACCCAGACGGTGTAACGCCCCGGCTCCAGCACGGTCTTGAGGTGGAAGTCGCCCTGGAAGCCTTCGCCCTTGTCGCTGGCGACGGTGTTGCCGTTCTCGTCGAGCAGACGCATCTCAAGCTTGTAGGTGCCCTCGCTGCCCGGGAAGGTCTCACTATCGATGGTCACGGTGCCGCGGTCCGCGACATCGAAGGTCATGACCTCGCCCTTCTCGAGAATGCGCACATCGGTGACGATCTCGTCGAAACGACGATCCGGCTCCGCTTCGGCCTCGGTTTCCGTCACGGCTGCACTGCCCGTGGCAGCAGCCGTCGTGGCGGCAGCGGCAGACGTCTCGGCTGCAGCAGTCGCGGCTGCCGAAGTAGTAGCGGCGGCGCCTGTGGCAGAAGCAGCGCCTTCAGCTGCCGCATTGCCCGTTTCGACAGCCTTCTTCTCGCGGGCGGCCTGTTCGGCGGCGGCCACGGTGGCCGGCTTGATGGTCGCGACTTCATCGTTGGCATCGACGAAGGCGGTACGACGGCCATCGCCATCGGTGTCGAGGAAGACCAGGCCGTTGCCGGTCTCGATGCCGCTTTCCTCGGCAGACAGCTTCTCGCCACTCTCGCTCAGGCCTGCGACGTTGATCTCATAGGTGTTGCCGCCCGACTTGCCAGCCCCCAGCTTGTCGGCGCGCACCCGTAGCTTGTAGACGCCCGGCTCAAGCTCGGTATTCATGGTCAAGCCATCGGAGGCCCTGTCACCTTCTGCAGTGGCCACGACCTCACCCTGCTCACTCTCGAGCGTGGCTTTCATGGTGTAGGGGTCGGTCACATCGAAACTGGCGACGCCATCGATTTCGTAGCGTCCGGCTTCCTTGATGGTGAACTGGTGCACGCTGGTACCACCGAACTGGAAGTTCTGGCTGTGGGCATCACTGCGCGACTTGAGGAACTTGGAGATGTCCAGCTTGCCTGCCGCTTCTTCTGCACGCTGTTGAGCGGGGCTGCCATCGGCCAGCACGGTCTGGGATGCCAGAGTGGACAGGCCGAGCGCGAGGGCGCAAGCGAGGGGTAATGCACGATGTGACATGGTGTCTCTGCCTTGTTGTACTGATGCTTTGAAAACAGAAGCCTCCAGCGAGCGCCGCAGCGACTCCGAGACTTGAAATGAGAGTCTGATAATCAAGGACTGAAAACAGGGTCTGCAGCAAAGGATCCCCCATCAGGGCCTGTATCAGTCTGTGCACTGGTCACCACTCAGCATACCAGACAGCTGACGACAGTTACCTTACCGCAGGCTTCAGCTATCACTTTTTTATCTATCCCCCATGAAAAAGCCCTCACCGAGAGTGAGGGCTTCGATCAGCGAGTCACCAGCTACTCGCCACTTGCGTCAGCTCTTGCTGCATTCGAGGCCGAATGCATCAGGCTTCGCGCTTGGACTCGGCCAGATCGACCAGCTCGCGCAGGGCGACCGCGAACAGCGGGAAGCTCAGCTGAGCACCGCCCTTCATCTCGCCGAGCAGTGAGCACCAGCGGCTGACCAGACTTTCATGGCTGGCCATCCAGCTGTCGACACGCTCATCGATCTCGCGCGGTGCATTGTCCTGCTTGAGCACGCTGACGGTCAGGGCCAGCTGCTGACGATCGAGATCATCGCGGAAGCTCTCACGTGCCTGCGCCTGCCAGCTGTCCTGCACCTCAAGGCCGTTGATCTTGTCACCGACCCACGGCAGCTCCAGACGATGGCCGATGCCGTAGAAGGCTTCTGCCACGCGATTGATCTTCTCGCCGGTCGCCTTGGCCGCCTCGATGATACCGAGACCTGCATAGAGGCTTGAGGTCGCGGCGATGGTGCTGGCCAGGGCCTCCGGCACGCCTGCCTCGACATAGCTGTCGCGACGCGCTTCCCAGTTCTCGCGGGCTTCGCCCTTGAGACGCTCACCGATGCTCTCGGAGAGCTGGGCCAGACGCGGGGCGAAGTGGCCGATGCATTCCTTGACGCCCATGGCGCTGCGCTGACGCAGGAACCAGCGAGTGGCACGACGCATCAGGCGCATCAGATCGCCCATCATGCGGTACTGCAGTTCTGCCGGCACCTGGTGATCGAGGGCCTCGATCTGGGTCCACAGCGCTTCCAGATTGAAGCTGTCACGCGCCACGATGTAGGCACGCGCGATTTCCGCCTTGTCGGCACCGGTGGTGTCTTCCAGGCGACGCACGAAGGCGATGCCCATGTGGTCGACCAGGTCATTGGCGATCTGGGTCGCGGCGATTTCACGCTTCAGACGGTGCTGATACATCTCTTCCGGGAAGCGCTCCATCAGCACGCGCGGGAAGGCGCGCTCGAGGTGCTGCTGCACGTAGCTGTCGTCCGGCACGTCAGAGGCGATCAGGCTGGTCTTGAGGTCGCTCTTGGCGTAGGAGACCAGCACGGACAGTTCCGGCAGGGTCAGGGCTTCACCGGCGTTGGAACGCTCGATCAGCGCCTCATCGGACGGCAGGAATTCGAGTTCACGATCCAGGGTGCCGGCCGCTTCCAGCTCATTGATGAAGCGACGGAAGACGCCCATGCCTTCCTTGGACTGCTGCTCGGAGAGCGACAGTGCCTGGGTCTGGCGATAGTTGTCCTTGATCACCAGCTCGCCGACTTCGTCGGTCATCTCGGCCAGCTGCTGATTGCGTTGCTTGTCGGTCAGGTCACCGCGGGCAACGATGTCATCCAGCAGGATCTTGATGTTGACCTCGTGATCCGAGCAGTTCACGCCACCGGCATTGTCGATGAAGTCGGTGTTGACGCGCACGCCACGCTTGGCCGCGGCTTCCATGCGCCCACGCTGGGTCAGCCCTAGGTTGCCGCCTTCGCCCACTACCTTGCAGCGCAGCTCACGGCCGTCGATGCGCAGGCCATCGTTGGCCTTGTCGCCAACCTCGGCGTGAGTCTCGCTGGAGGCCTTGACGTAGGTCCCGATACCGCCGTTCCAGATCAGGTCGACCTGCGCCTTGAGCATCGCGTTGATCAGCTCGTTAGGCGCCAGATGGTCAGCACTGATATCGAAGACTTCCTTCATCTGCGGGCTGATGGCGATGGTCTTGGCATCACGCGAGAACAGACCGCCGCCTTCGCTGATCAGGCTCTTGTCGTAGTCGTCCCAGCTGGAACGCGGCAGACGGAACAGACGCTCGCGCTCGGCGAAGCTCTTCGCGGTGTCCGGATTCGGATCGACGAAAATGTTGCGGTGGTTGAAGGCACCGACCAGACGAATCTTCTCGGACAGCAGCATGCCGTTGCCGAAGACGTCACCGGCCATGTCACCGATACCGACCACACTGAACTCGTCTTCCTGGATGTTGATGCCCATCTCGCGGAAATGACGCTGCACGCTGACCCAAGCGCCCTTGGCGGTGATGCCCATGCCCTTGTGGTCGTAACCGTTGGCGCCACCGGAGGCGAAGGCATCGCCCAGCCAGAAGCCGTACTCGTTGGAGATGGCGTTGGCGATGTCGGAGAAGGTCGCGGTGCCCTTGTCGGCCGCGACGACCATGTAGGGGTCGTCTTCGTCGTAACGCACGACGGCCGTCGGGGCCACCACGTCACCGCCGGACAGGTTGTCGGTGATGTCGAGCAGTGCGCGGATGAAGATCTGGTAGCAGGCGATACCTTCCTTCTGGATCACGTCGCGGTCGGTGGTTTCCGGCATGCGCTTGCAGACGAAACCGCCCTTGGCGCCGACCGGCACGATGACCGCGTTCTTGACCTGCTGTGCCTTGACCAGACCCAGCACCTCGGTGCGGAAATCCTCATGACGGTCAGACCAGCGCAGGCCACCACGTGCGACCTTGCCGCCACGCAGGTGAACACCTTCGACACGCGGCGAGTAGACGAAGATCTCGAACATCGGGCGCGGCTTCGGCACGTCAGGAATGCTGCGCGTGTCGAGCTTGAAGCTGATGTAGTCCTTGGCCTGGCCATCTTCTGCCGGCTGGAAGAAGTTGGTGCGCAGCGTCGCCATCATCAGGTCGACGTAGCGACGCAGCAGGCGGTCGTCGTTCAGGCTGGAGACCTGATCGAGCAGACCATTGATGCGCTCGCGGCAGGCGTTGACGTCATCCTCGCCACCCTGACCCTGCGGGTCGAAGCGCAGGTTGAACAACTGCACCAGCTCGCGGGTGATGTCCGGATGACTGCCCAGCGCATTGGCGATGTAGGCCTGGGAGAGACCGAAGCGGATCTGCTTCAGGTAACGCGCGTAGGCACGCAGCATCGCCACTTCACGCCAGTCCAGGCCAGAGCCGATGATCAGGCGGTTGAAGGCATCGGATTCGGCTTCGCCGGACCAGATCTTCTTGAAGGCTTCGATGAAGCTCTCGCGCACTTCGGAGAGCTCGACTGCGCCCTTGCCGTGATGCTCGAGATCGAAATCGTGCACCCAGCAGGAGGAATCGGTGCGGGTGATCTCGTAGGGGCGCTCACCGATGACACGCAGACCGAGGTTTTCCAGCACCGGCAGCACGTCAGAAAGCGGAATCGGCTGATGCTTGTGGAACAGCTTCAAGTTGACGCCGGAATTGTCGTCCTCGACCAGTCGATAGGTGCTCAGGCCGACGGCCTGGCCTTCGTCCAGCGCACGCAGATGGCCCACGTCATAGACGGCGGTGCGCGGCGAGAAGTCGTCACGGTAGCTGCCCGGGAAGGCATCACGGTAGCGAGTCATCAGCTCGTTGGCCTGCTCTTCACCGAAGCCTTCGACCATGGCGGCGTGCAGTTCGTCACGCCAGCTGCGGGCCAGCTGAGCGATCTTGTTCTCCAGCGCGCGCATGTCGTACTGGCCCGGTTCATCGCCCTTGAAGCGCAGGATGAACTGGATACGCGTCAGTACGGACTCGGACAGATACGGCGTGAAGTCACCGAAGGTGGCGTTCAGCTCTTCACACAGCAGATTCTGGATGCGCACACGCAGGTCGGTGGAATAGACATCGCGCGGCACGAACACCAGTACCGAGAAGAACTTGCCGAAGCGGTCTTCACGCACGATCAGA
Organism: bacterium Scap17; assembly: GCA_013376735.1. Lineage (NCBI taxonomy): Bacteria > bacterium Scap17. The sequence continues at coordinate 3,287,696 of VINJ01000001.1, forward strand.
CGCACGCGACGACGCTCACGGATGTTGAGGATGCTGGTGGCGGTACGGGTCAGCTCGTCCGTGGAGATCTGGAAGAGGTCATCACGCGGATAGACTTCCAGAATCTGCAGCAGGTGCTTGCCATTGTGGCCCTTCGGGTTGACGCCGGCGGCTTCCATGACGTCCTGCACCTTGCGACGCAGAATCGGCACGTTGCGCGGGCTCTGGTTGTACACCGTGGAGGTGTAGAGCCCCAGGAAGCGGCGCTCGCCGATCACGCGGCCTTCTTCATCGAAGCGCTCGACGGTGATGTAGTCCGGGTAGGCCGGACGATGCACGCGGGCGTGGAAGGCGCTCTTGGCGAAGGACAGCAGCTCCGGGATCAGCACGTACTGATCGCTGTTGACGCTCTGCTGGTGACGCGACTGCTCGTGATAGCGATCAAGATCCAGCTTGAGCACGCCAAGCTCGGAGCCTTCGACCTTGTTCAGCACGCGGGTGCCGTCTTCCTGCTCGTCGACGGTGTACTCGTCATAGCCCAGGAAGGTGAAGTGGTCGTTGCCCATCCACTGCATGAAGTCGCAGGCTTCCTTATGGTCAGCCTCGGAGACAGTCGGCGGACGGTTGTCACGCAACTCCTGCAGCGCTTGGGCGCCCTGGCTGCGCATGGCGTCGAAGTCAGCGACGGCAACGCGCACTTCGGCCAGCACTTCACGCAGGCTGGTCTCGAGGTCTTCCAGTGTCTCGGCGTCGTTGTGACGATCGACCTCGATGTAGATCAGCGACTCGCGGTGCTGCGGGGCGTTCTCGGCACGTGGTGCCGTCACGCGCTCCAGCTGGCCGGCGTCATCACGTGCGACGGCCAGCACGGCGTTGTGGATGGCGTGAACGGTGATGCCACGACGATTGAGCTCGATACGCACGGAATCGACCAGGAATGGCATGTCCGGGTGCAGCACTTCGATGATGGTGTGCGTCGACTGCCAGCCATGCTTCTCGAAGTCCGGGTTGTAGGCGCGCACCTTGGGCGCCTCGAGGCTCTGCAGGAAGTGCCATACGGCCAGGGTGGAACCGTAGAGGTCATCCAGCTTGCGCTCGGCCATGTCCTCGAAGGAGGCCGTTGCGTGATAGTCGCGCGCAAACGCCGCGATCACGTCCACCTTGTCCTTGGGAAGTCGCTTGTCCAGCTGCTCTTCGAGCTGCGCAAGAAATTCCTGCTTGCCGTCCGTCGCCACGTGTAGCATCAATCACCTCGACTGACCTGATGGATGTATCAGGGAAAATAGTCATAGAGAGTCTGCGCCAACCAAAAGGCGTGGCCGCACAGACTCATGCAGTGCATCACAGACTAGCGCAGTCTGCGCCTCTGCCCCATGCCTGTTCCATATTGGTCATGCAGCATTACATCTGTGCATCGGGTATTGACTTGGCGGTCCGCGCATGAAACGAAAGTCTAATTCGAGTGGCTGTCATGTGCGCAAAAAAGCCCCGTCATCCCCTACCTGACAGGTAGATGACGACGGGGCTCCGGTTTTTCAAACGATTGGCGCGATGCCTGACTCATACGGGCGTGACGACAGTTGCCGATTTGACGACGCGCTTATCTGCGAACCAGATAGACACCGCACTCGAGGTGGTCGGTATACGGGAACTGATCGAACAACGCGAAGCGCTCGATACGGTGCGTGCGACACAGCAACTCAAGGTTGTCGATCAGCGTCTGCGGGTTGCAGGAGATGTAGACGATACGCTCGTAGCGCGCGGTCTGCTCGCAGCTGTCGGCATCGAGGCCGGCACGCGGCGGATCGACCAGCACGGTGCGGAAGTCGTGGTTGTCGAGGTCCATCTCCGCGACGCGACGGCCCGCCTTCTCGCCCGCCAGCGCCAGCGAGAAGTCCTCGGCCGACATGCGTGCCACCTGGGCATTGTCGATGCTATTGGCCGCCAGGTTGACCTGCGCCGAGGCCACGGAAGTGCGCGAGATCTCGGTGGCCAGCACGCGGCGGAAGTTCTCGGCCAGTGCGATGGTGAAGTTGCCGTTGCCGCAGTAGAGCTCGACCAGATCGCCCTGCTCACGGCCTTCCGCCTGCGCCTTGTCAGGGTGGGTCACGTCACGCGCCCAGCTGAGCATCGAACGGCAGATCTCGGCATTGGGCTGGGTGAAGCTGTTCTCGACCTGCTGATAGACGTACTCGCGGCCATCGACCTCGAGACGCTCGAAGACGTGATCGCGGGTCAGCACGATATGCTGCTTGCGCGAACGCCCGATGATCATGATGTCGAGCTCTTCTTCCAGCGCGCGTGCTTCGGCTTCCCAGTCTTCGCCGAGCTTGCGATGGTAGATCAGCGTGACCAGTGCCTCGCCGCTCAGAGTGGTGAGGAACTCGCACTGGAACAGACGCTCGCGCAGCACCGGGCTTGCCTTGAGGCGCTCACGCAGCAGCGGCATCAGCTCATTGATGCGCTGGCTGGCGACCGGAAAGTCGTCCATGCGCACGACCGTCTTCTTCTTGTTGCCTTCGTCGTCGAACTCGACCTCGAACATCGCGTAGTAGAGGTCATCATCCTCGTGCCAGATACGGAACTCGCAACGCATGCGGTAATGGCTGGGCGGCGAGGGAAACACCTCGAGTTCCGGCGCATCGAAGGCAGCGAAACGTGCGCGGGTCTGCTCGGCCTTCTCGGCGAGCTGCTGTTCATACTGACTGGGATCGACGACGGCGATGGCCACACTGACTCCTGCCTGCGGGCATACCGCAGCACTGAAACGATGAGCAAAGGGACGCGGGGACGTCATGGTGAGCCATGCCGATCACGTCCATTCAAAGGTTGGGCGCGCTAGCCTACCATCGGCAGCGCGAAGCTCAAGCGCCAAATCGCGGGCCAAGGCGGGAGCAGGCAGGTGCAATAGGGCCGCGAGAGTCAGCGCCCCTGCGCTTCAGTCGTCGAACGCCAGTGCCTGCGGCGCGGCGAAACCCTGACTGGCCAGCGCCGTGGCCAGCCCCGGCTGCCGGGCATCCGTCGCCAGCGCCATGTGCTCACGTAGTGCTGGCTGAACCGCCTGAGCGGCTTGCTGATCAGCCGCTTGCGCCGCAGTGCCAAGCGCCAGCACCTCCGCCACGCGGCGGGCGATTGCCGCGCCGGAATCCACCAGCGCCACTCGAGACTCGCCCAGCACCTGTGAGATGTCGGCGCCAAGCAGTGGGAAATGCGTGCAGCCGAGAATCACCACCTCCAGCGCCTCGACCGCCGCCAGATCAGCCAGACTGGCCGCCACCACCTCGGGGCGCGCCGGCTTGCCGCGCAGACGCCGCTCGGCCTCGGCGACCAGCGGATCGGCCGCAACGCGAATCACCTGACAATCCGCCGCGAAATCGTGGATCAACTGCTCCGTATAGGCACGTCTTACCGTGGCGGAAGTCGCCAGCAACGCGAACACCGGCGGCTCGCACTTCTCACGACGTGCTGCACTCTGACGCGCACGTGCCAACGCCGCCGCCGGCTTGATGGCGGGCACGGTGCCGATCACCGGAATCGACAGCGCTTCGCGCAACGCCACCAGCGCCAGGGTGCTGGCGGTATTGCAGGCCACTACCAGAGCACGCGCCCCGCTTGCCTCCACCGCCGCCACGCACACCTGCGCGATACGAGCCACCAGCCAGTCATCGGGCTTGGTGCCATAGGGCAAGGCGGCATTGTCACAGACATAGGCCAGTGGCAATGAGGGCCATTGGCGGCGGATCTCTGAGGCCACCGAGAGCCCTCCGACCCCCGAATCGAAGATCAGCACCGGGGCACCGGGGGATTCGGCCTGGACGTGGGACGGACAATCGACGGAGCCGGAAGGGGCGGCGAAAGGCACCATGGTGAGAGTATCTCGTGCGGCATGAGAGGAAGAGCGACGGAGCTGGCGCGCTATTTTACCTGCTTGGTGACGATGTAGGTGAAATAGCGATCGATACCCAGTTCCGAGACCAGCCAGCGGTCGATCAACCGCTGGTAGGCATCGATGCTGGCCGTCTCCAGCCGCAGCAGATAATCCACGCCACCACCGACCGCCACGCACTCGATCACTTCATCCGCTTCACGCATCGCCCGCTCGAAGCGCTGGAAGCTGCCGGCATCATGATGCTTGAGGTGGATCTCGACCCACACTGGCGTGCGCGGGGCGGCCGCCCGGGAAGCGCCCCCCTGCTGATCACTCAGGCGCTGCTGATTGATGATGGCGGCATAGCCCTCGATGATGCCCGCCTGCTCGAGGCGCTTGACGCGCTCCCAGCACGGGCTGACCGACAGGTTGATCTCCTCGGCCAGCCGCGACTTGGTGATGCGGCCATCGCGTTCGAGTATCGCCAGAATCTTGAGATCGAAGGCATCCAGTTTCGGCGCTGGCTGCGAGCGGGAGGGACTCGCGCTCATGAGTCCTCTCGCGCCAGGTCGTCCACGACTTCCGCGATCACCGCCAGGGTGTCGCCCAGACTCACCTGGGCCGGGAAGCGCCGCGCCACCAGCACGCCATCACGCTCGGCGCGATATTCCACCGCCGCCTGACCGGCACGCCCCAGCGGATAGACCCGCGCCACGCATTGCCCCGCCGTGACCTGCTCGCCCAGTGCCACGCACAGCTCCAGCAGCCCTTCATGCTCACTCTGCACGTAACAGCTGGCATCCGGCATGTCGATCAACAGCGGCGCGTTCGCCTGGCTGGCACGCTGGCGCTCGATGTCCTGCTCCAGATCCGCGCGACTGCGCTCGCGCAGCACACCACTGAAGGCGAGGAAGTTGTCGACGCCACGGTCGGCGATCGCCTGACGCTCCGGCGTGGTGGAGCCGCCGCCGCCCAGCTCCGTGGTGACGAAGACCTTGCCCTGGCGCTCCACCGCAGTGTCGTAGAGCGCCTCGGCGTCCAGCTCGAACATCATCATCGCCGAGGGCGCCCCGAAGGCCAGCGCCCCGGCCAGGCTCTCGGCTTCCTGCAGACGACATTGCTCGACGCCCAGCGACTCCTCGAGATAGTCGAGACGGTGCGCAGCCGCGAACGGCAGGATATCCAAGGTGCGGCCGCCGGAATGCAGGTCCAGCGCATAGTCGCACTGCGGCACCAGCACCCGGGTGAAGTAGTCGGCGATCTGCTCGGTCGGGCCGCCGGTGGGGCTGCCGGGGAAGCTGCGGTTGAGGTTGCCGCCATCGAGTGGCGAACAACGCCGCCCGGCCTTGGCCGCCAGCGCATTCATGGTCGGCACGATGATGACGCGGCCTTGCACGTCCTCAGGCGTGAGGCGTGCCGCCAGCTTGTAGAGCGCGGTGATGCCTTCGTACTCGTCGCCATGATTGCCGCCGGTCAGCAATACCGTCGGCCCCTCACCATTGGCGATCACGCTGATCGGGGTCATCACCGCGCCCCACGCCGACTCGTCAGTCGAGATCGGCAGCTTGAAGAAACCGTGCTGAACGCCATCGGCGAACAGATCGATGGTCAGACTGACGGGGGACTCTCGCATGACACCACTCCTTGTTATGGCGGGCTGCTGACACTTGTCGGCAGGCTATTTGACGAACAGCTGGCGCGGCACATCACACAGCGGCTCGGCACCGTTTTCCGTGATCAGGATCGACTCGGTGATCTCGAGCCCCCAGTCGTCCATCCACATGCCGGGCATGAAGTGGAAGGTCATGCCCGGTTCCAGCACGGTCTCGTCACTGGGGCGCAGACTCATGGTGCGCTCGCCCCAGTCCGGCGGATAGCTGATGCCGATGGGATAGCCGCAGCGTGCGCCGCCACGGTCGAAGCCATACTTGTCCATCGCCGCGCCCAGCGCCAGCGCGATGTCACAGCAGCGATTGCCCGGCTTGGCGATGGCCAGACCACTCTCGATGCCTTCCAGCAAGGCAGACTCACCGCGCACGAAATCGCGCGGCGGACGGCCGAGAAACACGGTACGCGACAGCGGCGCGTGATAGCGCTTGTAGCAGCCGGCCAGCTCGAAGAAGGTGCCCTCACCCTCACGAAACGGTGTGTCATCCCAGGTCAGGTGCGGTGCGGCGGCATCACTGCCGGTGGGCAGCAGCGGCACGATGGCCGGATAGTCGCCACCGAGAATCTCACCCTCGGGGCCGATCACGCCCTCGACGCCGACCCGGTAGATCTCCGCGACCAGCGCACTCTTGGGCAAGCCCGGCTCGATCATCTCCAGAATGCGCGAATGCATGCGCTCGACGATGCGCCCAGCCACGCGCATATAGGCGATTTCCTGCTCGGACTTGATCGCGCGACACCAGTTGACCAGCGAGTTGGCATCCACCAGCCGTGCGTGGGGCAGCTCCTTGAGCAGCGCCAAGTGCGCCCGCGCCGAATAGTAATAGTTGTCGAGCTCGACCCCGACGACCCCATCGTGCCAGCCACGCTGCGGCAGGATGGACTGGGCGAGAAACTCCATCGGATGCATGTCCGGATTCTGCACGTAGTAATCCGGATACCACAGGATGTTGTCCTCGCCCATCCAGCAGGTACGCAGCGCGCCGTTGCCGTCCTGACGACGCCCATACCAGACCGGCTCGCCGGAAAGCCCCAGCAGCACGCATTGGTGCACATAGAAGGACCAGCCGTCGTAGCCGGTCAGCCACGCCATGTTGGAGGGATCGGAAATCACCATCACATCGATACCGGCGCGCGCCATGGCCTCACGCACCCGCTGGATGCGCGCGCGATACTCGCCGATGGTGAAGGCCTGACGGCCAGCGGACAGCGCGCGTGGCGTCCAGTCACTCTCGGTGGCCGGTGCCTCGCTGCTGGGCAAGGTGGCCAGGCCAGCAAAGGCTGGCTGGGGCGCACCAGTATGGGGCGGGAATTGACTCATGCAGCGCTCCTTTTCGATCAGGCCTTGAGGCAAGCAGCACGTTGGGGCGGAGCCAGTGGCCATACGCAGGGCCAGGCAGCGGGTGACCGACCTGCCAGCCGCACCGGGCTGACAATGGCTGCCTGCGCCGCGAGCGAACGATGCGCCCCGCGGGTCGGCAGGGTCGGCGTACATGCGTACATCCGAATTCCCCTCTGGATTCGAGTCTGTCACTCTGCCAACAACGGGTCAAAGGACGACTCTGGCACTGTCGCCCTTCGCTTGTGCCCTTGCAAGGCCTGCGCCATTGCCGCCCGCGAGCAGGCCATGCTCTCGCGGCAGCCGCGCATGGCGAGGTGACAACACCAGACCCTTTGAATAGAGCCACGAACAGCGCCTGCGTACAGACCAGGACAGTTCAGCAATCCAGCCCCGCCACCCAGCGTCCCTGAAGAGGAGAACAGCATGCGAATACTGGTACATCATGAACGCGCCGAACGTTGGTGCGATGCTCTGCGTCAGCGCCTGTGCGATACCGCCGACGCCAAGGGGTCGCGGCAAGGTGAGTCGTCGGAACCGTCGTCGGAACCGTCATCAAAACAAGCGCCGCTGGAAATCGTTGCCGATGACGGCGAGATGCTGGGCGATGTACTGGTGGTGTGGGCGCCGCCTGCGGCGCTGTTCGAGCGCCACCGCGATCACGACGTCAAGGCGATCCTCAATCTGGGCGCGGGCGTCGACAGCCTGCTCGACAACCCGGCGCTGCCTGACGATGTGCCGGTGCTCAAGCTGAGCGATGCCGGCATGGCCAGCCACATGCTGGATTACGTGCGCTATGGCCTGCTGCACTTTCGGCGTGATTTCGACCGCTACGCCAGACAGCAGGCGGACACCCAGTGGGCCCCGCACCGCGTGGTGCGCGCCCATCAGTACCCGGTGGCGGTACTCGGGCTCGGCGCCATCGGCAGCCAGATCGCCGAATCATTGGCGGCAGACGGCTATCCGGTACATGGCTTCAGCCGCAGCGCCCACACGTTGCAGGGCGTGACCTGCCACCATGAAACCGGCGAAGGGGGCCGCACCCTCCAGCAAGTGCTGGGTGACGAGTCGCTCGGCCTCAAGGCGGTGATCAACCTGTTGCCCAATACGCCGGCCACGAGAGACGTGTTGAACACCGATGTCTTCCAGTCCCTGCCCGCCGACGCCGTGCTGATCAATCCGGGGCGTGGCAGCAGCGTGGTCGAGGAGGACCTGGTCGCGGCGCTCGAGGAAGGCAAGCTCAGGGGCGCCCTGCTCGACGTCTTCCAGCACGAGCCACTGGCCGAGGACAGCCCGCTGTGGCACCCGCCGCGCGTGATCATCACGCCGCATGCCGCCGCGCCGACCCCGGTGGCCGAGGCAGCTGATCAGCTGGCAGACAACATTCGCCGCATTCAGCGAGGTGAAGTGCTGACCGGCATCAGCCGCGAGCACGGTTATTGAGCACGCTGGCGCGCGGCGCTCAACCGGAGATCAGACGTCACCGCCTGACAGCCATCACAGCGGTAGCGCGGTGGTCGTCTTGATGCGCTCCATCGCGAAGCGGGCCGACACGTCGCTCAGCTCGTCGATGGTGTTGACCAGCCGCTTGTAGACGCGATCGTAGGCGTTCATGTCCTCGACCTGCACCTTGAGGAGATAGTCGTAGTCACCGGCCATGCGATAGAACTCGGTGACTTCCTCGATCTCCTCGACGATGGCCACGAAACGCTCGAACCAGGCCCGCGAGTGATCGCGGGTCTTGAGCTGCACGAAGGCCGTCAGCCCCATGCCGATCAGCTCGGCATTCAGCAACGCCACCCGTGCGGTGATCACGCCACACTCTTCCAGGCGCTTGAGGCGCTTCCAGCAAGGAGACGTGGTCAGATGCACGGCTTCCGCCAGCGCCGCCAACGACAGGCTGGCATCGCGCTGCAGCAGCCGCAGCAGGGCGCGGTCCGTGGCATCGAGCACTATTTTCTCCATTACCCTCACCTCGCAATGAATTCTTGCCATGAAACATGGCTCACGCCATGACAACTGGCAAGTTTTGCTTGGCGGCTGGTCATACCATGAAAGCTCCTTCCTGCGACCGGAAATGCCGCCATGCCGACCACTGCCTCGCCCTCGACTGCGCCTTTCAGCACGCCCGCAGCACAGCACGCCCCGCACGCGACTCAGCGCGAGTCATGGCACCAACGCAGTCTCATGAAGCTTGCGGCCTTGAAGGCCGCCACCCCGGCGACCCCGCTGCTGGAACTCAGCCTGCGCGGGCTGGGTGAGGCGCGCATCCTGATCAAGGACGAGCGAGCGCATGCCAGCGGCTCGCTCAAGCATCGCCTGGCGATGTCGCTGTTCGAGCAGGCCCTGCTAAAGGATTGGCTCACACCCGGCTGTCCGGTGATCGAAGCCTCCTCGGGCTCCACGGCGGTCTCCGAGGCGTGGCTGGCACGCCGGCTGGGGCTTCAATTCATTGCCGTGGTGCCCAGGGGCACCGCCTTTTACAAGCAGGAAGCGATTCGTGACGAGGGCGGGCGCGTGGTGGAAATCGAAGACTCCGCTCGGCTTTGCCAGCATGCGCAGGCGCTTGCCGATGACAGCGGCGGTCACTTCCTCAATCAATTCCGCCATGCCGCTACTGCCGGTGACTGGGCAAGCGACACGAGCCTGCCCGGGGAGTGCCTGGCACAGATCGCCGCGCGTGAGCTGCCCGAGCTACAGGCGGTATTTCTCGGCGCCGGCACCGGCGGCAGCGCCGCCAGCTTCGCGCGCCATCTGCGCCACAAGCGTCATCTGCATCAGGGGAGCCATCTGCATCACGGGAGCCATCGTGCCCGCGTGATCGGCGTGGACCCCGAGCACTCCGTCTATCACGCCTGCTGGCAGCACCATCGTGCCCACGGCACCCGTACGACCAGACTGCCCGCCCCGCAGGCGGCCAACCCCATCGAAGGCATCGGGCGGCCCTGCGTGCAGGAGGCATTCGACCCCGCCCATTTCGATGACTACCGGCGCATCGCGGATGCGCGCAGTCAGGCGGCCGCGCTATGGCTGGCCGAGCATGCCGGGCTTGAGGTCGGCCCCTCCACCGGCACCGCCTTCGCGGGGCTGCTCGAGAGTCTGGTGCTCAGGCGCGCTCGCGGTGAATCGCTGGCCGGCAGCTGGTTGCTGCTGGCCTGTGATCACGCCGAGCGTTATGCCACCACGCTGGGCGATCCCGCATGGCGAGCCGCACAGCAATCGCGACTCGCCCCGCAGCGGGCCTGGATCGAGGCGCTGACCGTCTGAAACGACGACACCCCGCCGAGTGGCAGGGTGTCGTCAGGCAGATCCGATGCGATGGCGGGCGCTAGCGGGGGTGAATCACACCAGCAGCGCCTGGAACTGACGCAGCCATTCCGGATGCGCCGGCCAGGCCGGTGCAGTCACCAGCTTGCCGGAGGTCACGGCATCGGTCACTTCCAGCGACACGAACTCACCGCCCGCCAGCTTCACCTCAGGCGCACAGGCCGGATAGGCGCTGACGCGATGGCCTTCCAGCGACATGGCGGCGGCCAAGAGCTGCGGACCATGACAGACGGCGGCGATGGGCTTGTCGGCCTCGACGAAGTGACGCACCATCGCCAGTACACGCTCATCCAGACGCAGATACTCGGGGGCGCGGCCACCGGGGATCAGCAGCGCGTCGTAACTCTCGACGGCGATCTCGGCGAAGCTGGCGTTGAGCGCGAAATTGTGGCCCGGCTTCTCGGTGTAGGTCTGGTCGCCCTCGAAGTCGTGGATGGCGGTCTTGACGATATCGCCTTCCGTCTTGTCCGGGCAGACGACATCCACGCGATGTCCCATCGCCTGCAGCGCCTGGAACGGCACCATCAGCTCGTAATCTTCTACAAAATCCCCGGCAATGATGACAATGCTGGCCATGATGATCTCCTGATTGGACCCAACGTCTAGGTACGCGCCGCGTGCGGCGGAAGGACAAGGCAGTTACAGAGTACCTATCCATTGCACATGAGCAAGCGCTGAAATATCGTCGTGGCCGCCTGGCGGGCGTTGGCTTGATTGTGGATCGCCTCAACATCATTACATCACTATTACATCACTACGTGCAGTCGCCCTACCCCGTCGCTGCCTGACCGCTCGACACCCTCATTCACAGGCCACGGCTCCAGTGCCGGTCTCGGGAGTCACCATGACCCTGCCATCTTTCGCCTTATCTCACCTTTCTCAAGCCCCCGCGCGGCGCGGCGCTTGCACCGCCACACGCGCTGATCGACCCTCGGCATGGCAGCGCCTGTGCCGCGCAGGCCTGGGGGCGCTGCTGGTGCTGGCGGGCAGTGCCCAGGCGGCCAGCGATGAAGCCGCTGTCAGCCCTGAGGCGCCCGTGGCACCTGTCGCCAGCATCGCCCCGGTGCCCTTCACCGCCCACTACACCCTGGTGCTGGATGGCTGGCCGGACGTGCCCATCACCCAGCGCGTCAGCCAGAGCGGCGAGCTGTACATCGCCAGCATGGAGGCCTCCATCAAGGTTGCCAGCGGCTATGAGCAGGGCCGCTTCACGCTAGCGGAGGGCCGCATGCTGCCCGAGGGCTATCGCTCCGGCTATCGGCTGGCCGGCATCGGCAAGGACTACAACCGGGAAGCACCGCAGGCAGGCGACACCCGCCTGCCTGACCGTCAGAGCCTGCTGGTGTTGCTGAGCCAGCAGGTCGACAGTCAATGGAGTGAGCAGGCCTGTCTGGCCGCGACGCCCTGCTCACTGGACTATCTCGACCACAAGGGCCGCCAGCGCACCTTGATGTACGAGATCCAGGGCCAGGAAACGCGCCAGGCGGCACAGCGCACCTTCCGCACCCTGCGCATCGAGGCATGGCGCAAGCATCGCGAACACAAGCACTACCGTATCTGGCTGGCGCCGCGCTGGCCGGGCCTGATGGTCGGCCTCGATTACCTCGACTACGAAGACGTCATGGACAAGGAAGGCAACCGCAACGGCAAGGTACCGCCGCGCTCGGCCCACCTGACCCTGCACCAGCTGAGCAGCGCCCGCCAGTGATGACATGCTCCCGCCTCTAGCGCGGCTGATCATAAGCCCCGCTGATACGCCATCAGCAAGTCTCTCACGCAATGCTGATGGCGGGGTTATCCAGACCCCACGCCAACCGATATAATAAGGTCCTTCGGCGGTATTCACCGCCAATCAATCACTTGCGCCACCCTGCTATCCGGGTGGCAATGCCAGGGAAGGGTCATGCTGTCGGGTCTCATCTTCATTCTGCTGCCGCTGATACTCGGCTATCTGGTACGTCTCACTGATCCTGGCCGCCTGGCGGTGGTCAATCGGCTGGTCAATGCCTCCATCTATCTCATCCTGTTCCTGATGGGCATGGGACTGGCGGCGCTGGAGCAGTTGAGTGTCGGCATGGCCGCCATGAGCGGTCAGGCGTTGACGCTGTTCGCCATCATCACGCCGCTGAATCTGCTGGCGCTGTGGTGGCTGTCGCGCCGCAGCCCGCTGCGCGCCAATCCCGCCCAGGCGGTGGATGGCGCACCGATGACCCGCTGGCAGGCACTGTCCGGCTCGCTGACCCTTGCCGCCATGGTCGCGCTCGGCGTCGGCGCCGGCGTGCTGCTCAAGACCTTCGGCACCCAGCTTGATACCGACACCCTCGCCGAATGGGCCCTCTATGTGCTGCTGGCGCTGATCGGCTGCCAGCTCAGAAGCTCCGGCATGAGCCTGCGCCAGATCCTGCTCAATCGACACGGCCTGGTCATCGCGCTGACGGTGATGGCCAGTTCGCTGCTCGGCGGCCTGCTGGCGGCGCCTCTGCTGGCGCTGGAGTGGAATCAGGGCATGGCGATCTCGGCCGGCTTCGGCTGGTATTCCCTGTCGGGGATCCTGATCGGTGATCAGCTCGGGCCGATTCTCGGCGGCGCCGCCTTCTTCAATGATCTGGCGCGCGAGCTGCTGGCCTTCGTGCTGATCCCCCTGACCATCCAGCGCTACACGCCGCTGGCCATCGGTATCGGCGGGGCCACCTCGATGGACTTCACGCTACCGGTGATCCAGCAGACCGGCGGCGTGGCCTGCGTCCCGGTCGCCGTGGTCTCGGGCTTCCTGCTGTCGCTGGCAGCGCCGCCGATGATGCTGTTCCTGCTCTCGCTGAGTCACGTCTGATCCGCCGGGCAAGGCTTGCTCCCGGGCTGCCTTAACAGGGACACTCTTGTCCTCCTTCGCAGCCGCTTGAATGTCCATGCCCTCTCAGCCACACAAAGCTTCCCGCCTCAAGCGCGTCACCCTGGCCGATATCGCCGCCCGACTGGGCGTCACCAAGGTCACGGTGTCGCGCGCGCTCAATCAGCCCGAGAAGGTGTCCGCCGCGATGCGCGAACGCGTCACCGAGTGCGCTCGCGAGCTGGGTTACATGCCCAACCGTCAGGCCGGCAGCCTCGCCAGCGGCCACTCGCGGCTGATCGCGCTGCTGATTCCTTCGCTCTCCAACGCCGTGTTCTCGGAGCTGCATCGCGGCCTGGAAGCCCCGCTGGCCGCCGCGGGCTATCAGCTGCTGATCGGCCATACCGGCTATTCGATGCAGGAAGAGGAGCGCCTGATCGAGACCTGGCTCTCCTTCGGCATCGACGGGCTGGTGCTGTGCGGCAGTCGCCATAGCCCGCGTACCCGCGAGATGATCGCGCGCTCAGGCTGTGCGGTGGTGGAGTGCATGGAGAAGCGCGAGACGCCGCTCGACATGGCGGTGGGACTGGACCAGCACGCCGCCGGCCGTGCGATGACCGAGGCCATGATCGCCCTGGGCCATCGTCATATCGGCTTTCTTGGCGCGCGCATGGACCGCCGCGTCGAACAGCGCCTGGGCGGCTGGCGAGCCGCGCTGGAGGCCGCCGGCCTGTCGCAGCAGGCGCTGTTGACCACCGATGCGCCCTCCAGCGTGCGCCTGGGCGGCGAGCTGCTCGATGAGATGCTGACCCGCTGGCCCGAGACCCAGGCCGTGTTCTGCTGCAATGACGACCTGGCGGCCGGCGGGCTGTTCGAGTGTCAGCGCCGCGGCCTGTCGGTGCCCGACCAGCTGGCGCTGGCCGGCTTCAACGGCCTGGAGATGACCCGCGGCACCTGGCCGCCGCTGGCCAGCGTGGTCACGCCACGCCGCGAGATCGGCGAGCGCGCCGCCGCCCTGCTGCTGGCGCGCTTGAGCGGTGATCTCGACGCCACGCCCCACGGCCTGTGGGAAGACCTGGGCTTCAGCCTGCAGAAAGGTGGCAGCCTCTCGTCGTGATACGCGGCAGCAACCTGTCGCCGTGAGACGTCCGGCGAGCGACTAGCGCTATGGCGCGTCGAGGACTTGCTGACAGACACTCTCGACCAGCGCCTGCGGTGTGGCGCTGATGTCGAGGGTGTGGATGCGCCCTTCATCGTCGCCGGGCACCTCGAGCGTCGCCAGCTGATTGTCGAGCATGTCAGCGCCCTTGAAGAAATGATCGGTCCGCGCCTCGAGGCGTTCCAGCAGCAGCTCGCGCGTGCCTTCGAGGAACACGAAGCCCAACGCGGGGTCCCCGCCACGCAGTTGATCCCGATAGCGTCGCTTCAAGGACGAGCAGGCCAGTACCAGACTGCGCCCGTCGCGACGCGCCGCCTCGATCAGCTCCGTCAGACGGGCCAGCCAGCCGTGGCGATCATCGTCATCCAGCGGAATGCCGCGCGCCATCTTGGCCACGTTGGCCTCACCGTGATAATCGTCGCCATCGATGAACTGCGCGCCCAGGCACGCCGCCAGCTGCTGCCCGACGTGTGACTTGCCACAGCCCGACACCCCCATGACCACCAGACGCACGCCACCCTGAGCGGCCAGAGCCTCTGACCTGGTCGGCATCGACGCGACCGCTGATGCTCCTTCTGCCTGCTGCTGCATGAAAACCCTCTCCCCCTGAATGAAAACGATGGCCCACCAGCGTAGCCGATGTTGCCGATTAATCCCTTGTCAGGCGCCTCGGGACGGCTGTCGCGCACTGAGCGACTGCCCGCTGGCGGACAGCCAGCTGCCAGACGCGACAGACTTTTGCCCCTCATGCACCTTTCGGATCATTGCGTAAGTGTGAATGTTACCGGTAACTTTCATCCTGCACGACCCACGACGCCTCACACAATACGCCTTTGGGCAATGGCCGATGATCACGCCGTTGCCAGCCGCAAGAGTTCGCCATCATGTCCCCAGATAGCACCCTCGTCCTTGCCGCCCTCGGCGGCATTCTGCTGCTGCTTTACCTCGTCATGCGCCTGCGCCTGCATGCCTTCGTTGCCCTGCTGGTGGTGAGTCTGGGGGTCGGGCTGGCCACCGGCATGCAGCCCGACGCCATCATCGATTCCGTCACCAACGGCATGGGCAACACCCTGGGCTTCGTTGCCACCGTGGTCGGACTCGGCGCGATGTTCGGCAAGATGCTGGAAGTGTCCGGCGGTGTCGATCGCATGGCCAACACCCTGCTGGGGCGATTCGGCACCTCACGCTCGCAATGGGCGTTGGCGCTGACCGGCTTTCTGGTCGCGATTCCGGTGTTCCTGGATGTCGCCTTCATCATCCTGGTGCCGCTGGTCTACGCGTTGGCACGCCGCAGCGGCCGCTCGCTGCTCTATTACGGCATCCCGCTGCTGGCCGGCCTTGCCGTGACGCACTCCTTCATTCCGCCGACCCCGGGGCCGATCGCGGTCGCCAAGCTGATCGGTGCCGATCTCGGCTACGTCATCCTGTTCGGGGCGCTGTGTGGCCTGCCGGCGATGATCGTCGCGGGGCCGATCTTCGGTCGCTTCATCGCGGCGCGCATCGACGCCAGGATCCCGGATTACATGGAAAATACCGGCGGTGTGATGAGCGATGAAGAGGTCAATCAGCGCGCCCCGGGCTTCGGTCTGATCCTGTCCATCGTGCTGCTGCCGCTGGCGCTGATCGTGCTCAATACCGTCTCGGGCTTCCTGTTCGGTGACGACAGTCCGCTGGTCGGCTGGCTGGGCTTCCTCGGTCACCCGTTCGTGGCGCTGAGTCTGGCCACCCTGATGGCCTTCACCCTGCTGGGTACACGGCGTGGCATGACGCGCGAACAGGTGATGGAAGTCGCCACCAAGGCGCTCGAACCCGCCGGCATCATCATCCTGGTCACCGGGGCGGGCGGCGTCTTCAAGCAGATGCTGATCGATTCCGGGGTCGGTGACGTGCTCGGCAACCTGATGGCCGACAGCAACCTGCCGCCTATCCTGCTTGCCTTCCTGATCGCCACCGCCGTGCGTGTCATCCAGGGCTCGGCCACCGTGGCGATGATCACCGCCGCCGGCCTGATGGCGCCGGTGATCGATACGCTGGCGCTGTCCGGCCCGGTACTGGGGCTGGTGGTGATCGCCATCGCCAGTGGCGCCACCGTGCTCAGTCACGTCAATGACTCCGGCTTCTGGCTGGTCAGCCGCTACTTCGGCCTCACCGAGAAGGAAACACTCAAGAGCTGGACGGTGATGGAGACCCTGATCGGCGTGATCGGCGTCTGCATGGCACTGCTGATCGGCCTGTTCATCTAGGTTATCCCGTTCATCCAGTTCAACTAGTTCAACGAGTGAATCTGGCCTGCCCGCGCGGTTCAGCCAGGCTGACATGAGGGTTCATCCCGTCAGCAGCCGCCGCCAGCCAGGCGCACTCGTGAAAAGCTGCCACTTCGTGTGGCAGCTTTTTTGTGGGGCGCCAATCACGCAATGGCAGATTGCGTCTGTTGCACGCTATTTCCCATTTTGGCATTGCGCCTGAATGGCATCATGCGATCATCCACCCATTCGTCTGCCTTTCATGGCCATGATCCATCGCCCGCTCTGACCGACGCCAAAGCGACTGGCCAGAAGACGGCTGCGCATCAGGCCAGTCACTTTTCGTTCGGAGTCCGCATGGACCATAGCCCTGAGACGCCAGCCTCGTCTTCCGCGTCGCCCGCCCCTGACGGCCGCCCCGCACCCTCCTCGCGGCGCCTGATCTGGATGCGCCTGCTGGCGCTGATCATTCTCGCCCTGGCGATCGCGCTGGCCGCCTGGTGGATGAATCATCGCCCCGGTGCGCCGAAGCGTGCCCCCAGCGAGGCGCCTGCCCCCACGGTCGAGGTAGTGACGGTCAGCCACGCTGCCAACGCCCCGACGCTTGAGGGCTTCGGTCGCGTGATCGCCGATCGTCAGACCACGGTCTCCACGCGCGTCAGCGGCCAGCTGGCGCCCTTCCCCGAAGGCATCGAGGTCGGCCGCGAGGTTCGCAAGAACCAGCTGCTGGCCAGTCTCGATCAACTGGATTATCAGCTGGCACTGCGTCAGGCCGAGGCAGATCTCGCCACGGCAGAAGCCAGCCTCGCCTCTGAAAAGGGCGAGCAGATCCGCGCCGCCTCGGAATACAAGACCTTCGGTCGCAATCTGCCGGCGGCCCAGAAGGCACTGGTCCTGCGCGAGCCTCAGCTCAAGTCGGCCCAGGCCGCCGTGGAAAGCGCCCGCGCCAGCCGCGATCAGGCCAAGCTCAATCTGGCCCGCACCGAGATTCGCGCCCCCTACGACGGCCTGATCAGCGAGCGTCTGGTCGGCGAAGGCAGCGATCTCAACGCCTTCACCGACCTGTTGACGCTGGTGGCCACCGACCGCTTCTGGGTGCGCCTGAATTTGCCGCAGGCCGACATGGAGTGGCTCTCGACCCACGCCCGTGATGGCCAGGGCACGCCGGTACTGCTCTCGAGCAAGGCCTGGCCGGATGGCCAGCATCGCCGTGGCGAAGTGTGGAGCGTGCTGCCGTCGCTGGAAGACAACGGCCTGCTGACCCAGGTGATGGTGGCGGTGGAAGACCCGCTGGCGCTCAATGTCTCCGACCAGGCGCGCGCCAGCACCCCGGCACTGCGCATCGGCGATGTGGTCGAGGCGACCCTGACGCCCCAGCGCACCGCCTCGCTGATCGAACTGCCGATCAGTGCGCTGCGCAGCGGCCAGCAGGTCTGGGTGCTGACGCAGGACGGGCACCTCGAGAAGCGCTCGGTAGGCGTGCGCCATCTGGGCAATGACACCCTGCTGGTCGCCGACGGTCTGGTGGACGGCGAGCGCGTCATCACAAGCTCCCTGAGCAGCGTCGAAGCCGGCATGGCACTGCGCGCCCGCGGCGATGCGCCGACGCCGACCGCCCGGGCGACGGATGCCAAGGCGGCTGACGACAGGACGACGGCTGGCGACAAGAGCACCGCGACAGTTGAGAAGGACACGGCGACTGTCGACAAGAGCACCGCCGCTGCCGACCAGAACACCGCCGCTGCCGACAAGAACGCCACGACCACCGGAAGTGACTCATGACGGCACAGTCGCGCCTCAAGGGCCCCATCCGCTGGATGCACGATCACGGCGTCGCCGCCAACCTGCTGATGCTGTGTCTGATTCTCGGCGGCCTGCTGATGTCCAGTCAGATCAAGAAGGAGGTATTCCCCTCCTTCGAGCTCGAGATCATCAACGTCAGCGTCAGCTATTCCGGCGCCACGCCGGATGAGGTCTCCGAGAGCCTGTTGCAGGCAATGGAGTCCGCGGTACAGGACGTGGAGGGCATCGAGGAGATCACCGCCACCGCCGAGGAAGGCCTTGGCTCGCTGTCCATCGAGCTGCAGGACGGCGTCGAGACCATGCGCGCCTATCAGGACATCCAGCAGGCCATCGACAGCATCACCACCCTGCCCGATGAATCCGACCCGCCCGTCTACTCGCTGGCGGGCCGCTCGCGCAGCGTGATGGAGCTCAAGCTGCATGGCCAGACCGATGACCAGACCCTGCGCAATGTCGCCGAGCGTCTGCGCCTGAGCCTGCTGGACAGCGATGACATCACCAAGGTGGAGCTGACCGGCATCCGTGACCGCGAGGTGCATGTCGCGCTGGAGGAAGGCGCGCTGCGCCGCTATGGCCTCTCGCATCAGGATATCGCCGGCCTGATCGGCAATCAGGCGCTCAACCTGGCCGGGGGCAGTCTCGATACCCAGCAGGGCGAATACCTGGTGCGCTATGAGGCACGTCGTGACGGTGCCGCCGAGTTCGCGCAGCTGCCGGTGATCTCCAGCCAGGAAGGCAATGTCGTGCGTCTGGGCGATATCGCCACCGTCACCGACGGCTTCGCTGACAGCGACAAGGAAGTGCTCTACGACGGCGAACCGGCGATTGGTCTCGATATCTATCAGGTCGGCTCCCAGACGCCCAACGAGCTGTCCGCCGCGACCATGGCGATGCTGCCGCAATTGACCGCCAGCCTGCCGCGCGGGCTGACGCTGAGCGTCGAGGACGATGACTCGCTGATCTATCAGGACCGCCTGGAGCTGCTGCTCAAGAATGCCTGGATGGGGCTGGTACTGGTACTGGTGCTATTGGGGCTGTTCCTCGAGGCGCGTCTCGCCTTCTGGGTCACGCTGGGCATCCCCACTGCCTTCCTCGGTGCGATGCTGTTCCTGCCGCTGGTCGGCGTGTCCATCAACATGATCTCGATGTTCGCCTTCATCATCGCGCTGGGCATCGTGGTCGATGACGCCATCATCGTCGGCGAGAACATCCACTCGCACCGCGAGCGCGGCGCCAGCATGCGCGAAGCCGCCATTCTCGGCGCGCGCGAGATCGCGGTGCCGCTGGCATTCTCGATCCTGTCCAACATCGTGGCCTTCATTCCGCTGCTGTTCCTGCCCGGCTTCCTCGGGCTGGTATTCGGCATCATCCCGCTGGTGGTGATCAGCATCTTCGCGCTGAGCTGGATCGAAGCAATCTTCATCCTGCCCGCGCACCTGGGTCACACCAGCGAGAAACCGATACGCTGGCTGGCACCGCTGGACCGCTTGCGCCATGGCGTCCAGCACGGACTGGAGCGTTTCACGCGTCGCCGCTTCCAGCCCTTCCTCGAAGGGTGCCTGAACTATCGTGGCCTGACCGCCGTCTGCGGTCTGGCGCTGCTGGTGCTGGCGATGGCCTGGATGGCCAGTGGCCGCCTCGGCTTCTCGCTGATGCCGCGTGTCGAGTCCAACCGTGCCGGCGTCACCGCCAACCTGCCGGTGGGCAGCCCGATCAGCCAGGACCGCGAGGTACGCACCCTGCTGCTGGACGCGCTGGAGCGGGTTCGTGAACGCGACGACGCCCCCGCGATCTACTCCACCAGCGCCGAGATCGAAGGCAACTCGCTGAGCATCATCGCCAATCTGGACACCACGGTAGAGGACAACTGGTCGCCCTCGCAGCTGATCACGGCCTGGCGTGAGGAAGCCGGCACCATCGCCAATACCGAGTCGCTGCTGTTCGAATCCGATATCGGCGGGCCGGGACGCGGCGCGGGCCTCACCATCCGCCTCTCCTCGTCTGACAGCGGCGCGCTGATGGCCGCCGCCGAGTCGCTGGCGACGTTGCTTGAGGATTACAGCTCGCTGTCGGACATCGACAGCGGCCTGGATGACGGCAAGCGCGAGCTCTATCTGCAGCTAAATGCCTACGGTCGCTCGCTGGGACTGGATGGCGCCACCCTGGCCAACCAGCTGCGCGGGCCGCTGTCCGGCGCGACCGCCCTCAAGCAGCAGCAGGGCCGCAATGAGGTCGAGGTCAAGGTGCTGCTGCCCGAAGACCAGCGCGCGAGCCTCGCCCAGCTGGAGAACTTCGGCGTACAGACCGGCAATGGTGTCAGCGTGCCGCTGGGGCTGGTGGCCGATATCGAGCAGGGACGCGCCGCGTCCAGCATCCTGCGCATCAACGGGCGCCGCGTGATCGAGGTCACCGCCAACGTCACCCCGTCCGACGCGGTCAGTCAGGTGATCACCAGCCTGGAAAGCGACGTCTATCCCCAGCTGAAGCGCCAGTATCCGAGCCTGAGCATCGGTTATGGCGGGCGTCAGGAAGAGACCGCCGACAACCTGGGGTCACTGCAGGTGTCGTTGCTGCTGACGCTGGCAGCCCTCTATCTACTGCTGGCGCTGCCGTTCAGAAGCTATCTGCAACCGCTGCTGGTGATGACGGCGATTCCCTTCGGCCTGATCGGCGCAGTCATCGGCCATCAGCTGATGGGCTATGGTCTGTCGGTGATCAGCCTGATGGGCATGCTGGCGCTGTCGGGCATCGTCATCAACGACGCCCTGGTGCTGATCGACTACGCCAATCGCCAGCGTCTGGCCGGTGCCACCGCGCGTGAGGCGATCATCATGGCGGCCACGCGGCGTCTGCGCCCCATCCTGCTGACGACGCTGACCACCTTCTTCGGCCTGGCGCCGATGATCTTCGAGACCTCGCGCCAGGCGCGCTTCATGATCCCGATGGCGGTCTCCATCGGCTTCGGCATCCTGTTCGCGACGGTGATCCTGCTGATTCTGGTGCCCTCGCTCTACCTGTTGCTGGAAGACCTGCAGCACAACCTGCGCCGCCTGCTGGGGCTGCCGCCCCGCACCCCGCGTCAGGAGGAACAACCATCATGATGCCCGCCGTCACCGCCTGGCGCTCACGGCTGTCCGTGAGGCTGTTCGTGATCCTGCTGCTGACCAATGTCGTGATCGGCGGCAGCATCTACATGTTCATCTCCCACAGCATGGACAAAGGGTTCGCGGAGTATCTGGAGCAGACCCAGCAGGAGCGCATCGAGCTGATCTCGTCCGATCTGGTCAGCGCCTACGCCGCGGAAGGCAACTGGGACTGGATGAAGAGCCGGCGCAACTGGGGACGCATCGTGCACTCCCAGGCGCCGCCGGACAGATTCGATCTGCCGCCGGGCGCCAACATGAATCGCCCCCAGGACTACATGCTGCGCGATACCCGCGGCCAGCGCCTCAATGGGCCGCCGCGCCCCATCCCCGGCATGCAGTTCAAGGACCTGATACTGGACGGCGAGAAGATCGGCGAGCTGGGCTACCTGCCGGTGAGTGAATTCCTGCGCCGCGGCAAGGACCAGTATCTGGAGCGTCAATCGCGCAATCTGGCGACCATCATCCTGTCCTCCACCTTCGCCTCGCTGCTGGCAGCGGCCGGGATCGCCTGGTGGCTGGGCCATCGGGTGCGTGACCTCGCCAGTGGCGCCAGCCGTCTGTCGAGTGGCGACTATGCCACCCGCCTGCCGGTGCGTGGGCGAGATGAGCTGTCGCGGCTGGCCGGCGACTTCAATGCGCTGGCGCAGACGCTGGAGACCAACCGCGATTCGCGCCAGCGCTGGGTGAGTGATATCTCCCATGAGCTGCGCACGCCGCTGGCGGTGCTAAAGGGCGAGATAGAGGCCATGCAGGACGGTATCCGCCCGATGAGCCAGGACAGCCTCGGCTCGCTGGAGCAGGAGGTGGATGCCCTAAACCGCCTGGTGTCGGATCTGCGCCTGCTGGCCCAGAGCGACGCCGGCACACTGGAAGCCTGGCGAGAGCCGCTGGAGCTGGATGCCCAGCTCAGCGATAGCCTGGACGACCTGCGCGGCTGGCTGGAAGACAGCGGCATCCAGCTGGAGACCGACATCCAGCTGCCACTGCGCGTGCAGGGCGACATGCAGCGCCTGCATCAGCTGTGGAGTAACCTGGCCAGCAACACCCGCGCCTACACCGACTCGCCCGGCAACTTGAAGGTCAGCCTGCTGCGCGAGGCTGCCTCACCCGGGGATGGCGCCGGTCACCCCGGCTGGGCGGTCGTGCGCTGGGAAGACTCGAGCCCCGGCGTGCCAGAAGCCGAGCTCGCCCACCTCACCGAGCGCCTGTATCGGGTCGAGAACTCGCGCAATCGCTCCAGCGGGGGTTCAGGCCTGGGCCTATCGATCGCCAGCGCGCTGGTCAGTGCCCATGATGGCGAGCTGGTACCGGGGCAGTCATCGCTGGGCGGACTGCGATGGGACATTCGCCTGCCTCTACTGTCTACTTGAAACAGACATTTTCCTCTGCAAGGACTCTTGACCATGAGCGACGTTTACGCCGACACCCCTGACGCCCGGGCCGAGACCCAGAAACCGCTGATTCTGGTGGTGGAAGACGAGCCCAAGATCGCCAGCTTGCTGTGCGATTATCTGGACGGCAGCGGATATCGCACCCGGCATGTCGACGACGGCAACGCCGTCATCGCGGCGGTCAATGACGAGACACCCGCCCTGGTATTGCTGGACCTCATGCTGCCGGGTACCGACGGCCTGACCCTGTGCCGCCAGCTGCGGGCCGAGGACAACCTGCTGCCCATCGTGATGCTGACCGCGCGGGTCGAGGAAGTGGACCGCCTGCTGGGGCTGGAACTGGGCGCCGATGACTATATCTGCAAACCCTTCAGCCCGCGTGAGGTGGTGGCGCGCATCAAGGCCGTGCTACGTCGCAGCCAGGCGCTCGATCAGACCCTCTCGCAGACCTCCGACAAGGGCCAGCTGGTGCTCAATGAGGAAGGCTGGCAGGCACTGGCCGATGGCAGTGACCTGGGCCTGACCGCCGTCGAGTTCCAGCTGCTCAAGGTGATGATGCAGTCGCCGGGGCGCATCTTCTCCCGCGATCAGCTGATGGACCACATGTACCGCGACCACCGCATCGTCTCCGAGCGCACGGTGGATTCCCACGTCAAGAAGCTGCGTCGCAAGATCGCCAATGTCTGGCCGGAGCGCGACGTGATTCGCTCCATCTATGGGGTCGGCTACAAGTTCGAGCCTGACGTGCTGGACTGACCCCCGCCTCACGCAGGCACCGAAACCTTTCAGAAACATGACAACCGCCGTCTGTGACCACAGACGGCGGTTGCGTTTTTGTTGCACCCACGGTGCGAACTTGCTGTCCAACTGCGACGGATACTGTCATCACTGCCCAAGCGAAAGCCATTTACTGCTGCTCAAGCGCGGGTCTACGCCACAAGTGAGGTATTCGTCATGTCCCACAGTCCTGCCCGTCGTGCTCTTTCCCGCACTCGCCTGATCGGTGCCGGCATACTGAGCGTCATGCTGATGGCATCACCGCTGAGCGTGACCAGTGCCAGCGCCGCCGATGTCTCGCTGAACGTGCTGCTGGATGGCATCAGCCTGAACGTCAGTCAGCGTGCCACCCTCGACCAGCAATATCGGCATTATCTCCAGCAACGTCAGGCCGCAGAGAGCCATCACGACGCCAAGGCGCTTGCCAAGGCGCGCGCGGCCTACCTGGCCAATGTCGATCGCATCCTGAACGGCCATCAGACCCAACGCTTCCACCAGCAGTTCGACCGCCACTATCCGGCGAAGGCCCAGGCGAACGCCAAGGTGGCGAAGAAGCGCCACCACAGCGGCTGACGGCCAGCGCGTCTGAGCGCCACGGGTTGAACCCTGGCACCATCACCTTGATCAGGGACTCAGTCTCCACAGGGGGCTGTCTCTAAAGGATTCAGACCACAAGATCACGCTGCACAAAGACCACGCAGCAAGCCGTTGCATGTTCCGCCGAAGCGCGTTGCACGCAACCCCATGAAACCTTGCACAATGCCGGCACATTCACTGCTGATAATGCTCTTATCGCTTGATTCCGGCCCTTTACCTAGACACTCGGAGTACGCCATGAACCGCATTTCTCGCAAGCTCATCGTTTCCGGTCTGCTGACCGCCCTGGCGCTGCCGATGACCGCCATGGCCTCAAGCAACGACAAGCACCATGACGGCGCCGACCGCAAGGAAGGCCTCGACAGGATTCTCGCCAGCTGGCATCTCAGCGATGAACAGCAGCAACAGCTCGACGCACTCAAGCAACAGCAGAGGGAAAGCCGCAAGCAGCTCAAGGAGCAGAAGTTCGACTCCCGCGAAGCGCGCCGCGACGCCATCCAGGCACAGCGTGAAGAACACAAGGCCGCCCTGGCTGAGATTCTCGACGAGAATCAGGTCAAGGTGCTCGAAGCCTATTGGGCTGCCGGCAAGCCGATGCACGGCAAGCACATGGACAAGCATGACGGCAAAGGTCACGGCGAAGGCAAGCATGCCGACGAGCATGGCGGTGAGCGTGGCGGCAAGCACATGGCCGGTGAGCGTGGCCGTCAGCACATGGCCGAGGACGGCAAGCAGCGCATGCAGCTGATGGGTGCCCTGTTCGACAGCTGGGACCTGGATGATGACCAGCGCAGCGCCCTCAAGGACTCCTTCAAGTCCATGCGCGACGACATGGAGTCACTCAAGAAGAAGGACTTCGACTCACGTGAAGCGCGCAAGGCCGCCTTCGAGGAACTGCGCAAGACCCAGCATGATCGTCTAGCCAAGGTGCTGGATGACGAGCAGATCAAGGTGCTGGACCTGATGCACCAGCGTGACAAGCGCGGTCCGAAGATGGCCGACCGTCAGCAGCGCGAAGGCATGAAGGCGCTGCTGGCCAGCTGGAACCTGAGCGATGACCAGATGCAGGCGCTCAAGGAAGTCCGCAAGGAAATGCGCGACGAGATGCATGACAGCATGAAAGAGATGCACGACGACATGCGTGATGTCATGCAGGACGCCGACACCAGGCAGGAGCGTGTCGCCGCCCGCCAGGAAATGCGCAAGGAAATGAAGGAGCAGCGCCTGGAGCTGCGTGAGGAAGGCCGCGAGAAACTCGCCGATGTGCTGTCCGCCGAGCAGCTCGATGCGCTGGAAGCTTTCATGGCAAATGGCATGCGCCATCACGCTGGCAAGCATCATGGCGGCATGAAGGGCGGCGACATGCAGCGCGGCCCGATGCATGACGCCGACCAGTCTGAAGATGCCTGAGTCAGGCCATCACCCGAGCAGCTGAACGCCGGCTGATCGACGCTCCGGCGAGCTAAGAACCGAGCGATCGCATCCCGGACGGTCGCGCCCCGAACGATCGCGTCCCGGACACAGCCATTCAACTGCCCTGCTGACGTCACTTTCGCCGCCCCGGCCACGATTCTGTGGTCGGGGCGGCGTCGTTGTGTCCTTTTACCGACAGCGATTTTCCAGAGCACGACACCGCGCCTGAGAGGCTCTGCCATCGGGTCTCGCGGCGATCTGACCGCGACGCGAGGATAAACGAAAGCGACAGTTGCACTGCCTTTTTCCCCAAAGGGGGGTTATATTTTTATTGAACAATCAATTAAAATAATTCTGCAACGCTTTGAGCATTACACGGCGTGATGATGTGAGTCGCGTTTTCCTGACTGCTGAGCTCCCCTCCGCTGCCGATCTCGACCGGTGGCAGCAAGACGGGATGCCTGCAACCGTCACAGGAAAGCGGACCCGGTAGATGCCGACGAGACTGACGCCTGCCATCCCGGCAACTTCAAGGGAACAGGTGATGGCGACCGCCACGGACTCGCGAGTAGACACCGGAGTCACCCGCCCTTCGCGAGAAGGCGGGTGACGTCCAGGGACGCCGAGTAGACGTTCGAAGTGATGAGAGCAGCACGATGAAGGCACAGCGCTCCCCTGCGCTCGACCCGCCATCGTTCTTCTGCGGCCATGCTGGCCTGTAGGGAAAGGACCGCAGCACCGCGGTGCACGCGCCCGGCGTCTCTCATGAATTGCCCACCGGCATTTCTTGCTTGCTGCCCAGCGATGCCCCTGCAATCGCATCGCCACGGCAGTCGACACTGCCGCTGCTGCAAGCTCCGCCCCGTGCGTGAGCTGAGCACGGCCCGTGCCGTTCGTGTCCGTCTTTTCCTGCTCGCCACCCGTACTTCCTGCGGCTGACGGGCAGCTAAGCACCACGCACGAGTGAAACTTCCCCTGATAAGGAGTTGCTCATGCAGAAACCTGCTTCCGCCGAGAACGCCACGCCGTCCTCGAGTCGTATCAACCCGACGGTCTTCTACGGATCGATCATCGGTATCCTCGCTTTCCTGGCCTTCGCGATGCTGTTCACCGAACAGGCCGACGCCTGGATCGGCAGCGCCCTGGGCTGGACCATCGATACCTTCGGCTGGTTCTACATGCTGGCCATCGTCGCCTATCTGGTCTTCGGGGTACTGATCGCATGCTCGCGCTTCGGCCGCATTCGCCTCGGGCCGGATGATTCACGCCCGGAGTTCTCGCTGCTGTCCTGGTCGGCGATGCTGTTCGCGGCCGGTATCGGCATCGATATCCTGTTCTACTGCATCGCCGAACCGCTGTCCCACTACGTGGCACCGGTGACCGGTGACCCAGAGACCCAAGCGGCAATCCGCAACGCCATGGTGGAAACCTTCTTCCACTGGGGCCTCTCCGGCTGGGGCATCTACGTGCTCGCCGGCATGTCACTGGCCTACTTCAGCTATCGTCACCGCCTGCCGCTGGCGATCCGCTCGGCCTTCTACCCGCTGCTCGGCAACCGCATCAATGGCCCGATCGGCAACACCGTGGACATCTTCGCGATCATCTCCACCGTGTTCGGCATCGCCACCTCGCTGGGCATCGGCGTCATCCAGCTCAACTACGGCCTCAAGTTCATGCTCGGCGTGCCCGAGAACCTCGCCGTCCAGGCCGCGCTGATCCTCGGCGTGATGGTGCTGGCGACCATTTCCGTGATCACCGGTGTCGAGAAAGGCATCCGCATGCTGTCCGAGTTCAACATGCTGCTGGCCACCGCGCTGCTGATCTTCGTGCTCGCGGTCAGCGATACCTCACAGCTGCTCAACGCCCTGGTGCTCAACATCGGTGACTACATCACCCAGTTCACCGCCAAGAGCTTCGATACCTACGCCTACACGCCGGGTACCGATGAGTGGATGAGCGGCTGGACGCTGTTCTTCTGGGGCTGGTGGATCGCCTGGACCCCGTTCGTCGGCCTGTTCCTCGCACGCATCTCGCGTGGCCGTACCATCCGCGAGTTCGTGTTCGGCGCACTGCTGATTCCGCTGAGCTTCATGATGGTGTGGATGAGTGTGTTCGGTAATTCCGCCATCGACATGGTCGCCAATCAGGACGTCGCGGCACTCGCCACCGAAGCCCTGAATGCACCACAGAACACCATCTACACCTTCCTGGAGCAGCTGCCCTACTCCACCATCACCACCGCCGTGGTGGCGATTCTGGGTATCGTGTTCTTCGTGACCTCCGCCGACTCCGGCGCCCTGGTGCTGGCCAACTTCACCTCCATCCTCAAGGACGTGAATCACGACGCACCGATCTGGCTGCGCGTCTTCTGGTCCGCCATCATCGGCCTGCTGACGCTGGCGCTGTTGATGGTCGGGGGACTGAGCGCGCTGCAGAGCGCCGTGGTGATCACCGCCGTGCCCTTCTCCATCGTGCTGATCTTCATGATGATCGGCATGTACAAGGCGCTGATGATCGAAGATCGCAAGGAGAGCGTGCGTCAGGACAACCGCTACGTCTACGAAGGTGTCGACTGGCATGAGCGTCTGGACCACGTGCTCGACTTCGCCCAGAGCGGCAGTTCCGAGGCGACCCTCAAGCGCTCCATCCGCCCGGCCCTCAACCAGCTGGCCGAGGAGCTCAATCGTCGCGGTCAGGTCTCCAGCGTCACCGAAGAGACGCTGGAAGATGAGCCGCTGCCCCGCGTGACGCTGGAAGTCGAGTTCGAGGATGCCTCCAACTTCGTCTACCAGGTGCGTGCGGTGCGCCAGCAGACGCCGAGCTTCATCGACGCCAATGATGACTACTACCTGCGTCTTGAGGTCCACCTCTCCGAAGGTGGCAGCGGCCAGGAGCTCAACGGCCTGTCGCGTGCCCAAGTGCTCGACGAAGTCGTCACCGCCTACCAGCAGCATCTGGCCTTCGTGCGCCACGATACGGTCAATGAAGCGCCGGCGATGCCGGGCGTGATCGGCAAGTCCGAACTGGACTGAGCCGTCGCTGAGCGCCTGCGCTCGGCCTGCAATGCAAAAGCCCCCGCCGGGAGACCGGCGGGGGCTTTTTGCGTCTTGCCTTGTGCGTTTGCGGCTTGCATCCTTACCTGACTGCCAGCGGCTCAGGTCGCGGCTGCGGTCTCGACCTGCTGGGCGCCCTTCTTGATCAGCGCATAGCCGATACCTGTCACCAGGGTGCCGGCGACGATGGCGCCCAGGTACATCAGCGGCACGTTGATGGCATTGGGAATCAGCAGCACGAACAGCCCGCCGTGCGGCGCCAGCAGCTTGGCCCCTATCAACATCGACAGTGCGCCGGTAACGGCACCACCGACCATGCAAGCCGGAATCACGCGCAGCGGGTCCTTGGCGGCGAACGGAATCGCACCCTCGGAGATGAAGCACAGGCCGAGAATGAAGCTGGCCTTGCCCGCCTCACGCTCCGGCTCGGCGAACTTGCTACGCGCGATGAAACTGGCCAGCCCCATGCCCAGCGCCGGCACCATGCCAGCGGCCATGATGGCCGCCATCGGCGCATAGGTCTCGCTGGCCAGCAGGCCGACACCGAAGGCATAGGCGGCCTTGTTGACCGGGCCACCGAGATCGAAGCACATCATCGCACCGAGCAGAATGCCCAGCAGCACGGCATTGGCCGAGCCCATGGACTCGAGGAATTCGGTCAGCGTCGCCATCAGCCCCGCCACCGGCGTACCGACCACGTAGATCATCACCAGGCCAGTGACCATGCTCGCCACCAGCGGGATGATCAGGATCGGCTTGAGCGATTCGATCGACTGCGGCAGCTTGACGAAACGGCTCAGCCCCAGCGCGCTGTAGCCCGCCAGGAAGCCGGCGATGATGCCGCCGAGGAAGCCGGCGTCCAGGGTGGCGGCCAGCCAGCCGCCGATCATGCCCGGCGTGATGCCCGGGCGGTCGGCGATTGAGTAGGCGATATAGCCCGCCAGCACCGGAATCATCAGCTTGAAGGCCGAGCCACCGCCGATCTGCATCAGCGCCGCCGCCAGGGTGCCTTCTTCCTCGAAGGCCTTGATGCCGAACACGAAGGACAGCGCAATCATCAGGCCGCCCGCCACCACCATCGGCAGCATGAAGGACACGCCGGTCAGCAGATGCTTGTAGGGGCCGCGCTTCTCGCCCTTCTGCTGGCCGCCCTGACCGCCCGCGGCGGTGGCGGATTCCACCTCGGCGCCTTCCAGCGCCTGCTCGATGGTATCGCGCGGCTTCTTGAGCGCGGTGCCGGTGGAGGTACGCCAGATGCGCTTGCCGGCGAAGCGTGTCGGGTCGACCTCGATATCACAGGCCAGGATCACCACCTCGGCCGCGGCGATCTCCTGCTCGGTCAGCGCATCCTGCGCGCCCACCGAGCCCTGGGTCTCGACCCGCGTCGGGTAACCCAGCGCGCGTCCTGCCTCGCTCAGGGCCTCGGCGGCCATGAAGGTATGCGCCACGCCGGTCGGGCAGGCGGTGACCGCGACGATGGACGGTTTGTGCGTCACGTCTCCACCAGCTGCACTTGCTGCGCCGCTGGCCGTCGTGCTGGACATCGTGCCGACAGTCGCAGCCACGTCGGCGATGTCCTTGGCTTCCAGCACGCGGGCACGGGAATCGGCATTGGCCAGGAAGGCGGCGGGGTCCGGCAGCGCCTCTTCAATAGGCGCGACATGCACGCGCTTGCCGACGAAACGCTCGAGACCGGCGCTGGTGATTGGCGACGCCGCGACGATTACCAGCTCGGCGGCGGCGAGCTGGGCATCGCTCAGCACGAGTTCACGCTCGAATTGCGAGCGCATGTCGATGAGGGGCTCCCAGTCGCGACGACGGGCGGCCTGCTCCAGGCGGCGTGCCGCCAGGAAGCTGGTCGCCATGCCGCTCGGGCAGGCGGTAACGATGATGACATTCATGGGCGTGGCTCTCCGGCTGTCGCGACCTCGGCGCTGGCCAATGTCTCGATGCTGGTGTGTTGTTGGAGGGTTTCAAGCTCCGGGGCGGCGGGATTGCCCGGCCCCGGGTGGGTCACGGCCTCGGCGGAAAGCGCCGTGGCATGACGCAGAATTTGTTCACGCATGGCCGCCGTAGGTGTTGGATGGCAGAGCACCCCATGCAGCATGGCGGCCAGCAGGGTATCACCGGCACATACGGTACTGACCACTCGCATGCGCGGCGGACGTGCACGCAGTGTCTCGGCGCCGGGGCTTGCCCACAGCACGCCTTCCGGGCCGGCAGAGATCAGCGCCTGCTCGATGCCGTGCTCGACCAGACTCGCCAGCGCGCGCTGACGGGCCGCGTCGCTCTCCAGCGGCTCGCCCGCCCACAGTGCCAGTTCCTGTTCGTTGGGCTTCACGCCGCTGGGCGGCACCGCCAGACCGGCTTCGAGTGCCGTGCCGCTGGTATCCAGCCAGCAGGCAATGCGGCGGGCACGCACCCGCTGCACCAGGCTTGCCAGCTGCTCGCTGCTGACACCCGGCGGCAGGCTGCCGGCGATGACGACGGCACAGCGCTCGTGGCTACCCTCGGCCTGCTGACGAGCGATCCAGTCATCGATGCGCGCCTCGAGCCGCGTGAAGGCGGCCTCATCGACCTGCATGCCCGCGCCGTTGATATCGGTGACACGACCACTGGCCTCACCGAGCTTGACGTTGATGCGGGTCGCGCCCGCGACGCGCTCGAAGGCGTCACTCAGCCCCCATTCGGCGAAGGCGGCCTCGAAATCGGCCTGGTTGTCGGCGCCCAGAAAGCCGCTCAGCGTCACGGGATGGCCCAGCGTCGCCAGCACCCGGGCGACGTTGATGCCCTTGCCCGCCGCCTCGAGATGCTGGCTGCGCGCCCGGTTGACCTTGCCCGGCACCAGGCTGTCGAGGCCGATGGTCATGTCCAGCGCCGGATTGAGCGTCACGCACAATACCGGGCAGTCGGCGGCCTGACGCGTCGTGTTGTCACTCATCACACTGACTCCCGCGGGCTGTGTCCATTACTGTTCGCATGACTGACCGCATCACTGCCCACATCACTGGCTGCAGCGCCTGACGTGGCCTCGGCAACCGAAGGCTCGCCCTGCTCGAGCAGCGCTTCCAGAGCACTGCGCACGTCTTCCGAGGTCGGCTGGGCCAACGCGACCCGCGCCTGCTCACGCGCCGTGGCCAGGTCCAGCTCACGCACCCGCGCCTTGACCAGCGGGATCTGGCGACTGGACACCGACAGCTCATCCACGCCCAGCCCGACCAGCACGCCGACCGCCTGGTCATCACTGGCCAGCTCACCGCAGACGCCGACCCAGGCACCGTGGGCGTGGGCGGCACTGACGGTCATCTCGATCAGGCGCAACACCGCCGGATGCAGGCCATCGGCCTGCGCCGAGAGGGTCGCATGGCCACGATCGATCGCCAGGGTGTACTGGGTCAGGTCATTGGTGCCCACCGAGAAGAAGTCGACTTCCGGCGCGATGCTGGCCGCCGTCAGCGCCGCCGAGGGGACCTCGATCATCACACCGACCTGCACGTCGCGCACCGGCGGCTGGCCATGTTCGGCCTCATAGGCGGCGTCCAGCTCGGCACGCACGCGATCGACGATGGCACGCGCGCCACGCAATTCGGCCAGGTCCTTGACCATCGGGAACATCAGGCGAATCGGCCGCGCACCGGCGGCCGCCAGCAGCGCCCGCACCTGGGTCTCGAGCACTTCCGGGCGCGTCAGGGCTAGGCGAATGCCGCGCAGGCCGAGGAAGGGGTTGTCCTCACGCGGCAGCGGCCAGTACGGCAGCGGCTTGTCGCCGCCGACGTCCAGCGTGCGTGCCACCAGCGGCCGTCCCTCGAGCGCATCCAGCGCCTCGCCGTACTGGGCGGTCTGGGTGGCGAGGTCCGGCGCCTGCGGGTGCGCCATGAACACGAATTCGGTACGCAGCAGGCCGACACCCTCGGCACCGCGCTCGACGGCGTCGCCGGCATGGGCGGTGTTGCCCAGATTGGCAACCACCTCGACATGATGGCCATCCAGGGTTGTGGCGGGCGCCATGCGCGACTCCCAGGCAGCGGCCTGGCGGTGTTCATGCCCGGCGATCGCCTCTTCGGCACGCGCGCGGCGACTGGCCGAGGGCATCACGCTGACGCGGCCGCGTTCACCATCGACGATCAGCTCGCTGCCATCGGCGATCGCCAGCACGCTCGGGCCAGCCCCGACCACCGCCGGGATGCCCAGCGAGCGCGCCAGAATCGCGCTGTGCGAGGTCGCTCCGCCCAGCGCCGTGACCAGGCCGCGCACGCGAGTGGTATCCAGGCGCGCCACATCCGACGGGCCGATATCCTCGGTCACCAGCACATGCGGTGTCTCGGGGGCGCTGGGCAACGGCGTATCGGTGAGCACGCCGAGCACACGCCGGCCGACATCGCGCAGGTCGGCGGCGCGTTCGGCCAACAGGCGATCGGCGAGGTTCTCCTGGGCACTGGCGGCGCTGTCGATGGCCGACCACCAGGCCGCTTCGGCGCTGTGCCCTTCATCGAGGCTTTCGCGCGCCGCGGCAAACAGCTCCGGATCGCCAAGCATCTCCTCGTGCATCGAGAGAATCTCGGCCATCTCGGCGCCTTCGGCGCGATTGACCAGCGCCAGCAGCTGCTCGCGAGCGGTCTGGATACTGGCCACCAGGCGCTCGGCCTCACGATCGGCGCCGGCATCGCTGCGCGTCTCGTAGACGAAGCGCGGCAGGCGCATCACCCAGCACGGCGCGATGGCCATGCCCGGTGAGGCGGCCACCGCGGGTACCACGCTGTCGGCGGCAGGAGCGGCCTGCTGAGGGTCGCGGGTAGCTTGCTGCTCGCAGGCCGCAAGCGGCGTGGCGGCGTCGGCGCGCCAATCGGCCAGCGGCTCCACCGCCTCGCCGAGACCGGCCTGCACCGCGCTCACCATCATGCTCAGCGCCGCCTGGTTGGCCACCGAGTCATCGCCGGAGGCGCTGAAGATCAACGTCTGGCCGCGGCGTGCCCCCAGCCCCAGCACCTTGGTCAGACTGGCGGCACTGACCACACCGCTGTCATCGCCTTCCAGTCGCAACGCCGGAATGACGCCATGCTGCTCTCCCGCCTCGCGCGCCGCCTGCACCAGCTGCTTGGCCGGGCGCGCATGCAGGCCGTGGGCGTTGAGCAACACGACCTGAGCCAGCTGCGCCGTGGCAGACTCCCCCGACAGCCGCGCCAGCAAGGCACTGGCCGACAGGCCCGGCAGGCTTTCGCCTGCGCCCTCCTCCAACAGCGTCAGCAGGCGCTCCAGCAACGGCTGATGCTGGCCCTGCCCGGCATCGACTGCCAGACAGGCCAGCGCAGTGATGCGCCCGTGGCGAGTCTCCAGTGCCTTCTCCGGCGTGACGATGGCCAGCGCCGAGCGGGACACATCCTGCTGCGATTGCGCCAGCCACACGCCCTGCCCCAACGCCACCGGTTCGGCGGCGAGCATGGCCGAGATGAAACCATCGTTTACACAGCCGGCCTGGCGCAGGCGCGCGGCCCCCGCCAGTACCAGCTCGTCACGATCACGCGCGGGGAAACCGAACAGCAGCGTCTCGGCATCCAGCCGCGGCGGTACCACCTCGCGCCCCAGCTCGCTCAGCACTTCCTCGGCGGTCGTCGACGCGGCCAGGCGCTCACTGACGCCGTCGCGATCGAGCACACGCGTCAGCGCGCGCAGGATGTCGAGGTGCTCATCGGACTGTGCCGCGATGGTCACCAGCAGGAAGACGCGATTGCCGTCGTGCCACTCCACGCCCTGCGGGAACTGCAGGACACGCACTCCGGTGGCCAGCACGGCCTCGCGGCTGTCCGGCGTGCCGTGGGGGATCGCGATCCCCTGCCCCAGGTAGGTGGAAGACTGGGCTTCACGCGCCAGCAGACCCTCACGATAGTCGGGCGTGGCGCGCCCACCGGCGACCAGGGCATCGGCGGCCTGTTGCAAGGCATCGCGCCAATCGCTGGCATGGGCGGCGAGAAGGATGTCCTCGCGATCAAGACTGAGCATGGCTGGCTCCTTGAGGCTCCCTTGGGGTGAGGAGCCTGGATGTTGGCGGTGCGCGGCAAACGCGTCTTTCAGCTGCCGCGACACGTCACTTAGCGAGTTCCGACAGGGTAGCGCGTCATGCGTGATGACGAGCGTGCTGAATCGTGTCACCTCAATAGGACTCATGCTGGCCGTTTTCTTGCGCCCGATCAAGCGAACACAAACCGAAAACGTGCTTCTGGTGACTAGACATTGGGCGTAGAGCCGCCTGTGGCGCGGGCTCGAGAGGCGTCGAGCGAGACGCGCCCGGCGCAGAGAGGATTTGCACCGGAGCCCACAAGTGCGCATCATTCCTCGCACATGGAGCACGCAGATCCCGTTCCCCTTTCCAGCAAGGACAGTGGCATGACCCTGGCAGAAATCGCGCGTCTTGCAGGCGTTTCACGCACCACCGCCAGTTATGTGGTCAATGGGCAGGCACAGGCACGACGTATCAGCCCGCAGACGGTCGAGCGCGTCATGGCGGTGGTACAACGTCATCATTATCGGATCGATGCCCAGGCAGCCGCGCTGCGGCGTGGTGAGAGCCGCACGCTGGGCTTCATGCTGCCGGACCTGGAGAACGCCAGTTACGCCCGCCTGGCCAAGTTGCTGGAGCGCGGGGCACGTGAGCGCGACTATCAGCTGTTCATCGTCTGCTCCGACGATGAGCCGGAAACCGAGCGCGAGCTGGCGCGCATGCTCAAGGCGCGGCGGGTCGATGCGCTGATCACCGCCAGTTGCCTGTCCCCCGATGACCCCTTCTACCGCGAACTGGCGCTGGATGGCTTCCCGGTCATCGGTGTCGATCGCGCACTGGATACGCGCCACTTCGCCAGCGTGGTCAGCAACAACGAAGATGCCGCCCGCCAGCTGACCGAGGCCGTGCTGGAACACGCGCCGCAGCGACTGCTATGGCTGGATGCCTTGCCGGAGATCGATATCTCGCGGGCGCGGGCCAGCGGCATGCAGGCGGCGCTGACGCACTATCAACAAAACACCGGCAGCAGCGAGCTTGAGGCCACCATCCTGCATGCCGCACGTTACGAGCGCGAGGCCGGTGCAGCGGCGCTGATCGAGCATCTCCGCCATTCACCGCTGCCGGATGCCATCGTCACCGCCTCCTACACCCTGATGGATGGCGTGCTCGATGTGCTGTTCGCCGAGGGGCCGCCGGCCAATCCGCCCAAGGCGATGGCCAGCTTCGGCGATGATCGCCTGCTCGACTTTCTGCCCCTGCCGATCCATTCGCTGCCCCAGCGTCACCAGCAGATCGCCGATGCGACGCTGACGCTGGCGTTGCAGGGTATCCAGGGCAAGACCACGCCGGGTGTGACGCTGGTGGAGCGCGAGCTGCGCCGCCGCCAACACTGAGCTGCCGCGCTCGCCGATCTCCAGCCTCAAGGGTAGCGGGCGCCCTCAGCCTGATCGGCGCTGCGGTGATCGCGAATCTCGGCCAGCAGCGCCGCCACCGCGGCCTCGATACGGGTGCGCGGCGTGTCGGATGCCAGCAGCAGCTCCAGCTGCAGAGCGGCGTCGCGTAGCAGGTCGTGATCCAGAGTGGCGGCGCTGCCCTTGAGCAGATGGGCCTCATGCTGCAGCTGCTTCAGATCCATGTGATCCACCGCCCGCGACAGGCGCTGGGACTGCTGCTCGAGCTGCTCCTCGAAGGCCGTCTCGAGGGCCGCGATACTGTCGGCATCCAGCTCGTCCCGCAGCGCAGGTGTCACGGCCTGTGCAAGCTCCGCCGCTGTCCCGCCAGATGTCCACGACTCCCCTGTGTTCATGATCGTGTCTCCCCCATCTTCCCCTCCCCGTTCGCCCTCGCTCTTGCCTTCGCTTTCGCCTTCGCCCTCAGGCTCACGCCGCTCGATGGGGCCAGCCGCCGACGACTCACTGACCTTGCCTGCTTTAGTCTCAGTTTCAGCTTCAGCCTCGGCCTCAGTGGCACGCGCCTGAGCCTCCTGGATCATGCGACGCCGCGCAGCGGGGGAATCGAGTGATGCCACCAGTGACGCCGCACGCGCGAGAGCCTCACCGGTTTCCGGCGGCGCCTCGAAGTGGGGCGGTCGCTCAGTGGTAGGGGAATAGCTGATCGGGTCGAAAGGCTGGGTGCTGGCGAGGGCATTGACGCGCCATTCGCCGAGG
Source organism: bacterium Scap17 (assembly GCA_013376735.1). Taxonomy (NCBI): domain Bacteria; species bacterium Scap17. The sequence continues at coordinate 3,324,449 of VINJ01000001.1, forward strand.
TCCTGGCTGCCCGACTGCCAGCGCGCCAGCATGCTGGCGAGCTGCTGACGCCGGATCGGCTTGGACAGGAAGTCGTTCATGCCCGCCGAGAGGCAACGCGCACGCTCCCCCGCCGCCACATTGGCCGTCATCGCGACGATAAGACTCGGCGCACGCCTGTCACTGTGCTCCATGGCGCGCCAACGACGCGCCACCGCAAAGCCATCCAGTCCCGGCATGCGCAGGTCGAGCAGCACCAGCACCGTATCGGGCTGGCGTGCATACCACGCCAGCGCCGCCTCGCCACTGTCGACCGTCGTCACCGTATAGCCCAGGCCACTGAGCATGGAGTGGGCCACTTCGCGATTGATGTGATTGTCGTCGACCACCAGAACATGCTCGCCACGGCTGATCGGCAGGGGCGTGGAGGAGAGGGCCGGTCGCTTGAGCGCCGCGGCGCGTGGCAGCGGCAGCTCGAACCAGAAACAGGCGCCCTTGCCCGGGCGTTGCCTGATGCCCAGTCGCCCCCCCATCAGCTCGACCAGCCGTCGCGAGATCGAAAGCCCGAGCCCGGTACCGCCGAAGCGGCGCGCAGTGGAAGCATCGCCCTGGGTAAAGGGCTCGAACAGCTGGGCGGCCTGTTCTTCACTGACCCCGATGCCGGTGTCATCGACCTCGAAACGCACGCGCCCCGCCGGCAATGCCTCGACCAGCAGACAGACACGCCCCTGCTCGGTGAACTTGAAGGCATTGGAGAGCAGATTGAGCAGCACCTGACGCAGGCGCACAGAATCGCCCATGACCTGCTCGGGCAGCTGGGCGGAACGGCGGTCATCGAAGACGATGCGCGTGCTGTCCATCTGCGGCAGCAGCAGGTCGATCACGCCATCGATGGCCGTGTGCAGTTCGAAGGGGCGTCGCTCGACGCTGAGCTTGCCGGCCTCGATCTTGGAGAAGTCGAGAACATCATCCACCAGCCCCATCAGCACTTCGCCACTGTCGCGCAGGCTGCTGGCATAGCGGTGCGCACTGCTCTGCAGCGGTTCGGCCAGCAGCAGTTCGCTCATGCCGATCACGCCATTGAGCGGGGTGCGAATCTCGTGGCTCATGGTGGCCAGAAACTCGGACTTGGCGCGACTGGCCTGTTCGGCCCGCGCCGCCTCGTGCTTGAGAGCCGACGACATCGCCAACATCTGCTGGCGGGCCTGTTCACGCCCGCGGGCCTGCAGCCAGATCTGACGGCAGACCATCACGGTGGCCAGCAGCATCAGCGCCAGCAGCAGCAACATCAGCTGCACCAGGCTGTCGCGGCTCTGACGCTCGTGGGCCAGCTCCTCGGCCAGACGTGCACGTACCCGCAACAACAGCGTCTGGGTGGTATCGCCCAGCGCATCGCTCAACTGCTGGAACTCAGCCGCCTCGCGATCCTCGGGCCCCAGCACCCGGGAGCGCTGTGCAGCGCCATTGCCTGCTGAAGCGTCACTGCCTGCTGAAGCGTCGTCGGCCTGGGCCGTCTGCACCGGGCCCGCGCCCTCGAACACCGGGCCATGTCGCCACTTTTCCAGCCGCAGATCGAGATACTCGATCTGGCTCATCAACTCATCGGCCAGCAGCGGCAAGGCCGGCAGGGTCATCAGATGGCGCTGGAAATCCCCTCGCCGGAAGATATAGGTACGGCTGTAGAGCAGTTCGTAATTCTGCAGCACCTCATTCCAGATACTGGCACGGTCAGCTGGCTCGGCGACGCGATAGCGCGCCATCGAGGAGGAGAGACTGACTGCCTCGCGATCCAGCTTGTAGATCGACCAGACGGCATCGTCGCGGGTGCGGTCTTCCAGGCTGACCTGGTTGTGCAGGATGGTGCCGCCGATGCCGATGGAGGCCAGCAGACACAGGATGCTGATCGCCATGCCCAGCCACAGCGGCCAGCGGACAGGGGGATTGCCGCTTGCGGCCACGTCCGACGCGACAATGCCCTGATCAGCAAAGGACTGATCAGCAGCGGTGCCTGAAATCGGGGATCTTTCACCCGGCGACTGATTCACTGCATGACTCCATGTCATCTTGCGACTGGGGGCCGGGCGCCAGCCCTCGCTCACTCCAGCGTCAGCCCGGTGACTTGCCAGACACTGCGAAAGCGCACCTGCTCATTGAGCAATTCCGGATGAGCATCAAAGGGATACAGCACGAACAGGGGCCCGAGATCACGCACCGGCATGCGCTCGCCATCACGTCGCGTGGCCAGCAGGACATCGAAGTCTTCGATATCGCTGAGGGGGATCTCGGCCACGAAGTCATTCAGTGCCCGCACCTTGAGTCCGCTGGCATCTTCAGACACCCGCGCCACCAGCTCGCGCAGCAGCGGGCCAGAGAAACTGACACGCCCCTGGGTCCAGGGAGTATGGGTGGCCACCACGCGCGACGGCATGGCTTCGAGCATCGCCAGATCGAAACGCGCCCGCGGTGCCTGCCGGGAACCGGCATTGCCACAGCTGACGGCGCCCTCGACCGTCAATACCACCGGCCCGCTGGGCGCGGGCAGGCAGTCATTGGCCGCCAGCACGTGGCGCTCGCCTGTCGCCAGCGGCGCCTCGGCGGCCAGGGCCGCAGGGCTTGAGAGGCACGCAGCCAGGCCTGCTGTCAGACTTGCGGCCAGAGCGACCTTGCGCCAGACAGGGCTGCGCAAGCCGGGCCCGCGGTTGACGGGTCTGGACAACGGACTCACGAGGCGCATCGCCGATGGATCATTCATGCCGGTTTCCCATGCTATTGTGCGAACGCCATGTGCATTCAAGGGCCCAACTTTACGCTAGCTCGCGCATGCTTTGCGAGTCTGCGAACCTCGCGTCACGACGAGTTGTCACACTCAACGCACGGAGCCACTCACACGCGCAAGCCCACGCCTGCCCCCATGGCTGGCGTTCGTCGCCTGTTAGGCTATCGCTTGATAAACGCCAGCTGACCGCCATCCCTCTCCACCTGCCATCGAGCCTGCTTCATGTCTGCCACTTCGTCCGCCTCGCTGCCTGTCAATGGCTCTCCCACACCGACTGCTGCCCTGCCCCGCGTGCTGGCAGGCCCGATATTGCGTCGTGTCACCGCCGAGGGCGTGATGCTGTGGCTGGTGACTTCTCGCCCACAGCAGGCGCGGGTGTGGCTGCTGCCGGAACAGGACGCGACGCCTCTCACCCGAGATGAGGATGGCCTGCCGACGACATCAGGCTGTCGGCTGACGGAGCATCTGGCGATGCCGCTGGGGGAGCTCGCCTGGCTGCTGTTGATCGAAGCGCACCCCGACACGCCCTTGCCTGCCGACTGCGCCATCGCCTACGAGCTGGGCCTGGCGGAGCCGGCAGCATCATCCACAGACACGCCCGAATGGCAGGGCATCGCCGACTGGGCGCCACAGATCCGCTATCCCGGTGAAAGCCTGCCGCGTTTTCGCCTGCCGTCACGCCTGACGCGTGTCGCACATGGCAGTTGCCGCAAGCCGCATCACGGCTTGAGTGACGACGAGCAGCAGACGCAGCAAAGTGCGCAAGGCGCTGCGATGACAGACCGCCTTGAGACGCCACCGCCCAAGGGCCCGGGTGGCGATGGACTGGTGGCGCTGGATCACTGGTTGAGCGAGCGTCGACAGAGCGTCACCGAGTGGCCGGAGGTGATGCTGTTCACCGGCGATCAGATCTACGCCGACGATGTCGCGGGGCCGATGCTGGGCGCGATCGATCAGCTGATCGCGGGGCTGGGCCTGCCGGAGGAGACATTGATGGAGGCCGAGGTCTCCGACACTCGCGAGCTGCGCCAGCACCCCTCGCACCTCTACCATCGCCCGCAGCTGCTACCGGACATGGCGGCCAACGAAGGTGTGGCCGCCAGCTTCTTCGGTGCCAAGCGCAAGCCCATCTTCACCTCCACCGGTGCCGACAACCATCTGATCGGCCTGTCGGAAGTCATCGCCATGTACCTGCTGGTGTGGTCTGACGTGCCGTGGGAGGCGCTGGGCATCACGCTGGAAGACCCCTCGGCGCTCGAGGGCCATGACGACGCCACCCGCGAGCGCCATGCCACCGAGGCCCGCCATCTGCGGCGCTTCTGTGGCGGACTCGGTCAGGTTCGTCGCCTGCTGGCCAATGTGCCAAGCCTGATGATCTTCGATGACCACGATGTCACCGATGACTGGAACCTCAGCGCCGCCTGGGAGGAAGCCGCCTATGGCCACCCCTTCTCGCGCCGCATCATCGGCAATGCGCTGACCGGCTATCTGCTGTGTCAGGCCGCCGGCAATGGGCCGGAGCCACTGGCGGAGCTGCTGGAGGAGACCCGGTCGCTGTTCACTCATGCCCTGACTGGCACTGACAGGGCCGCAGACGGCCATTTCGATGTCGAGCGGCAGGAGGCGTTGATCGCCCACCTGCATCGCTGTGAGAGCTGGGATTATCAGCTCGACACCACGCCGCCGCTGATCGTGGCCGATACGCGCACCCGCCGCTGGCGCAGCGAGCGCAAGCTCTCGCATCCCTCGGGGCTGATGGACTGGGAGGCGCTGAGCGAGCTCCAGCAACGCTTGGTCGGCCATCCGGCCGTGGTGCTGGTGTCCCCGGCGCCGATGTTCGGCGTCAAGCTGATCGAGAGCATCCAGAAGCTGTTCACGCTGGCCGGCAAGCCGTTGATGGTCGATGCCGAGAACTGGATGGCGCATCGCGGGGCGGCCAGCGTGATGCTCAACATCTTCCGCCACTCGCGCACGCCGCAGAACTTCGTGATCCTGTCCGGCGATGTGCACTACTCCTTCGCCTACGACGTGCGTCTCAAGCATCGCCGTTCGAGCCCGAACATCTGGCAGATCACCAGCAGCGGCATCCGCAATCGCTTCCCGGTCGGCCTGCTGGATGTGCTAGACCGTCTCAATCGCTGGCTGTATGCCCCGCGCTCGCCGCTCAATCTGTTGACGCGCCGGCGCAACATGCGTGTCACGCCGCGCCGTCACGATGCGGCCAGTCAGGGCGAACGCCTGCTGAATGCCTGCGGCATCGGGCTGGTCGATCTGGACACCGACGGCCGCCCCATCGCCATTCGCCAGCTGACCACCGACGGCCAGGAGGTGCACTTTGTGCCCCGTCGCTGATGCCCACTGCCCGCCGCTGGCGCTGATCCATCATCCCGGCTATCGGATCGCGCTGCCCGAGAAGCACCCCTTCCCGATGGACAAGTTCAGCGTGCTCAAGCGTCTGCTCGACCGCCAGCTGGCCGACTGCGCCTCGGCCGTCGACTGGGTGACGCCTCAGCCCGCCGAGGAAGACGACCTGCTCAGCGTACACACCCGCCGCTACGTGCATGAATTTCTCACTGGCACCTTGAGTCATCAGGCCCAGCGGCGCAGCGGTTTCGTATGGAGCGAGGCACTGCGCGAGCGCAGCGTGCTGGCGGTGGGCGGCACCATGACCACCGTGCGCGAAGCGCTCACACGCGGGCTGGCCTGCAACACCGCGGGCGGCACCCATCATGCCCACCCGGAGGCCGCCAGCGGCTATTGCCTGCTCAACGACATCGGCGTGGCGGCGCATCAGGCGCTGGAGGACGGCGTGAAGCGCGTGCTGATCGTCGATCTCGATGTGCATCAGGGCGATGGCACGGCGTTGATCTTCGCCGACGAGCCGCGGGTCTTCACGCTGTCACTGCATGCCGAGAGCAACTTTCCGGCACGCAAGCAGCAAAGTGATCTGGACGTGCCCTTGCCCAGGGGCATGGGCGATACGGACTACCTGGCGGTGCTGGAGCGTACGCTTGAGGAGGTGCTGGCGCGGGTACGCCCGGAGCTGGTGATCTTCGATGCCGGTGTCGACCCGCATGCCGCAGACAGGCTCGGCCATCTCGAATTGAGCGACAGCGGCCTCTACCGGCGCGAGCGGCATGTCATCCAGCGCTGTCGCGCGGCGGGCGCCGCCGTGGCCTGCGTGATCGGCGGCGGCTATGACCGCGATATCGAGGCGCTGGCATGGCGTCACAGCCAGCTGCATCGCGCCGCGCTGGATGTATGGCGCGAGGCGCATGGCCAGCCTGCCCTGTTCGGGCCGCCGACCTGAGTTTGCCTACCTCCTTGCCAAGCGCCCCCTCAACGAAAACGCCCGCCATCGAGGGTGGCGGGCGTTTGGGTTCAGGCCTGTAGGCAAGATTCCAGCGACATCACTTGAAGGCGGTGACTTCCACCTCATCGCCGACATGCAAGGTAGGCTTACGCGAGGGATCGAGTGCGACGAGGTTGTAGCCGAAGTGCACCTGGCCATCCGCGAAACGACGCACCCGCGCCAGCGTCTTGAGCGGCTCACCGTCGCCACGCTTGTCGCCCGTCGCCGGGTCGACATTGACCATCGCACAGCGGGTGCAGGAGGACACCAGCGTGAAGCGTGCCTCGCCGATGCGCACTTCCTGCCAACCATCCTCGGCCCATGCCTCGGCGCCGCTGATCACCAGATTGGGGCGGAACTGATCCATGCCATGATCCGCCGTCGGCGTCTCACAATTCAGCGCTTTCAGCGAAGCCTCGTTGGCCAGCAGCAGCGGGAATCCATCGGCGGCGCTGACGCGCTGCGCGATGATCTCGCGATAGCGCTCCGAGCGCTCGCCCAGCCAGCAGAGCCTGACCGGCATGCCGATCTGCTCGCTCAGCCAGGCATCAGCCTCAAAGCTCACGCTCAAGGCAGTGAACCGATCGGCCCAGACCTGGATATCGAGACGCTCGGCCTGGTCATCGGTGGCAAAGCTGACGCTGCCGCATTCGGGGTGGTCCAGATGCCACAGTCGCCACTGGCCGCTGGCGTCTTCGCGCAAGGCCAGACGCTGCATCTGCGGATGCGTGCGCGCGGTGACGAACTTGCCACGCGCCGCGACCACCACGAAGCGGCGGTCCTGCGTGAGACCTTCCTCGCCGAGCGTCACTGTCTCCAGCGCTTCAGCGGCGCCGGACTTGAGGGGATAGCGCCACAGGTGGGTCAACTTCATGAGAAGTTCCTTTCCAGAATCCATCAATTTGACAAGTCAGCGTAGGGTGCAACCGAGCGGCATCAACTCGCAGACGAAGTGGAGCCTGCGTCATTCTGCGTCGCATTTGCCTGTGCCGCATGTGTCTGTACCGCATCCATCACGGGAATATCGTCATCCATGGCGTCCAGACTGATCACGTCGGGGCCCGAGAGCGCCACGCTGGAGATCAGCGCCTTGACGCCCAGCCCGACCTTGAGGCCCAGCTCCTGACACACCAGGCGGTCGACTCGCGCCCTCACCCGCTGGCCGGCGATGCCCAGCACCAGCTCGGCGCTGGCGTGGCCGCGCTCGCTCTCGATCTCGTGGATCACGGCCGGCAAGGCATTGCGCAGGCTGGTGTGAGGCGGCGTCTCCAGCGCGATGCTGATGTCACGCGCCCGCAGCCGCAGTCGCACACGACGCCCCACCGGCATCGCCAGCCGCGCCAGCTTGAGGCTCAACCCGGCGCCCAGCCCCAGACGCGTCAGCTGCCAGTCATCATCGTGCGACAGCACCTCGGCGGTCAGCAGCGAGCCCGCTTCGAAGCGGCCGGTCTGCGGTGCCAGGTCCAGCCGTGACAGCATGTCACCGATCTCGCCGCTGGCGGTGATGCGACCGTTGTCCACCAGCGCCAGGCGGTCGGCGACCGCGAACAGCTCGCGGGTGTCATGACTGACGAACAGGATCGGGATCTCGATCTCGCGGGCCAGCCGCGCGATGTAGTGCAACAGCTCCTGCTTGCGCGCGCCGTCGAGGCCGGTCAACGGCTCATCCAGCAACAGCATGCGCGGGCGTGACAGCAGGGCGCGGCCGATCGCGACACGCCGCGCCTCGCCACCGGAGAGCTGGCCGGGCATGCGCGACAGCAGGTCCTCGATGCCCAGCAGCGTCACCATCTCATGCAGACGTGACTGATTCTGTTGGCGCTGAGCGGGCGTCAGGGCGCGCGGCATGCCGTAGCGAAGGTTGCCGCGCACGCTGTAGTGCGGAAACAGGCGCGGCTCCTGGAAGACGACACCGAGCCTGCGACGATGTGCCGGCACGAAGATATCACTCTCGCCGCCCGTCAGGCACTCGCCGTCCAGACGCAGATGGCCATGGTCGGGACGTTCGAGGCCTGCGATCAGGCGCAGGATGGTGGTCTTGCCGCTGCCGGAGCGCCCGAAGAGCGCCGTGACGCCGCGCGCCGGCACCTTGAGCGTGGCATCCAGCGTGAAGGCGCCCTGCTGACGATGGAGGTGGAAATCAAGCATCACGCCCCTCCATGCGCAGTCGTGCGCGACGTGCCAGCCATTCGGAGGCCAGCAGCGACAGCATCGCGATGACGACGGCGATGGCGCACAGCCTGGCCGCGGCGCCTTCCTGGCCCGGGGTCTGGATCAGGGTATAGAGCGCCAGCGGCAGCGTGCGGGTCTCGCCGGGAATATTGGCGGCGAAGGTGATGGTGGCACCGAATTCCGACAGCGCACGCGCGAAGGCCAGCATGCCACCGGTGAGAATGCCCGGCAGCGCCAGCGGCATGGTCACCGTGAACAGTACCCGCAGCGGATTGGCCCCCAGGGTGCGGGCCGCGGCCTCCAGCCCCGGGTCGATGGCCTCCAGCGACAGGCGCATCGCGCGCACCATCAGCGGAAAGGCCATCACCGCTGCCGCCAGCGCCGCGCCCTGCCAGGTGAAGGGCAGCACGATATCGACCTTGGCCAGCCACTGGCCGATGACACCATTGCGCCCGAAGGTGACCAGCAACAGGTAACCGACCACCACGGGCGGCAACACCAGTGGCAGATGCAGCAGACCATCGACCAGCGCCTTGCCACGAAACTCACGTCGCGCCAGCCACCAGGCCGCCGCAAAACCGGGAATCAGGCTCAGGCCGACCGCGACGCAAGCCACCTTGAGGCTCAGGCTCAGGGCTTCCCATTCCAGCGCACTCAGCATGGATCTTCCTCAGACGAAGACAGGTTCTCGCACACGACGTGACGCCAAGAGCCGGCAGACAGCCCTGCCCGCCTTGCTCACGCCGATGTGACAGCAGGCTTCCAGTGTAGCGGCCTCACCTTGCCGATGACATGCCAGCGTATGCCACGAGATGTTTGCGGCTGATCCAGCGACTACTCGTCCTCAGGCTGCGCAGCAGGAGCCTGATGGGCGAGCGTGCTGAAGCCGAAGCGATGGAAGATGGCACCGGCCTCGTTGCTGGAAAGCCAGGCCGAGAAGGCCTCGGCCTGTGACGACGGCGCATCACCGCCACGACTGATCAAGGCGGCAGGATAGCGGATGGGGTCATGGCTGCTGTCCGGCAGCAGGCCGATCTGATGCACCCGATGACTGATGGCGGCGTCGGTGGCATAGACGATCCCCAGCGGGGCCTCGCCATGCTCGACCAGCGCCAGCGCGGCGCGCACGTCCTCGGCGCTGGCCAGGCGCGAGCGCAGCATCTGCCATTGTCCCAGCGCTTGAAGCGACTGACGCGCATAGATGCCCGCGGGCACGTGGTCGGGGTCGCCGACGGCCAGGCGCGTGTTGCTGCCGGTGGCGGCGAGGCGCTCGGCCACATCGGTGACGTCCTCGGCATTGCTGACACTGGCGTCCAGCTGGCTGGGGCCAGGCGCGACCAGCGCGAGACGGTTGCCCAGCAGGTCGTGACGGCCGGTGACGACAATGCCGGCCTGCTGCTCCAGCCAGTCCATCCAGCGCTCATTGGCCGACAGATACAGCTGCGCCGGAGCCCCATTGGCCAGCTGACGCGCCAGGGTCGAGGACGAGGCATAGACCGGCTGGATATCCACGTCGGCGAGACGCTCGTAGCGCGCCTCGATGGCATCCAGCACATCATGCAGCGAGGCGGCGGCCATGACACGGATCTGGGGACGTTCGGCTGCCTGAACTGGCGCGGTCAGCAGTGCCAGCATCAACGGGGCCACCAGGCTGCCCCCCCTCAACAGTGCCGATGAAGGAGATAGCGCTGATGAAGAAGATAGCGTTGATGAAAGAGTCGGCACTGATGACGCAAGCCATAGCGGAGAGACAAGCAAGGCGGCCCGGGCGCGCAAGCGGGTAGCGAATGACATCTACAGGGGTCCTTGAACAGTGACACGCAGCGACGAGGCCTGCTGCACATTGATCTCGCCATGATGCCGCGCTCGCTCGCCATGTGCATCTCATGTGGGCGCAATTGCCGTGCGGGGCGCGGAAACCGTCAACCCTGTTTGTCGAACGCCAGCGGCTTGAGGTTCGCTTGGGGCACGCCGGCTGCCTGTCAGCGCCCGTCTGCCATCAGCCACGGGCTGGTCAGCGACGGCGCCGGCTGGCGGATGTTTCGCCTCATCCGGCTACAGGCAAACGCGAATCACTCACATGTATGCCATTCACTCGACCAGATCGGCTACAATGCTGGCCAAAATGGCAGGGAGTCGCTGGCCCACACCCCAGCAACGACGCGATTCCTGCTTTCATGCTTTCTTTCACGCTATTTGCCGCTTCAACGGCAGACAACAGCGGCGGGTGCCACCAAGTCATGCCTCCAGTACTTGACGAATTTCAGGGCCTCAGTGCCTTCGATGCCATCATGCGCTACGGCAATCTGGGCGCAGGAGCCGAGCATCTCGGTATCTCCAAGTCCACGCTCAGCCGCCGGATCAGTCATCTCGAACATCAGCTCGGCCAGCCACTGCTGCATCGCCAGGCCAACCGCCTGATTCCCACCGAGGCCGGCACGCTGTTCTATCAGTACTGCCAGCAGATGCTGTCGCTGGGCGAGCGCTCACAGATCGCGCTGGATGAACTGCGCGAGGAAATCAGCGGTGATATCACCGTCAGCGCGCATCCGCACTTCCTGCGTGGCTGGTTCAATCGCGTGCTGACCGACTTCATCGAAGCGTATCCGGGCATCCGTCTGACCCTGACCGCCAACCACCTGCCGCCGTCACGTGATGACGACCAGGTGATGCTGTGGCTATGGGAAGGTCCGGTCAAGGACACCGGGCTGCGCGAGGAGATACTGGGGCAACAGCAGCAACATCTCTATGCCCACCCCAGCTATCTGCGCCAGCATGGCCATCCGCAGCACCCCAGCGAGCTGACCTCCCATGACTGGGTCAACCTGATCGACCGCCATCACCCCAACTTGGTGCTCAACCACCCCGAGGAAGGCGAGTATCGTCTGAGCCTGCCGCCGTCACGCTTCACGGTCGACAACGTGGTGGTGCATGCCGACCACATCGCGCACGGTGCCGGTATCGGCCTGCTGCCGGACTACCACGTGCGCACTCGGGCGAAGGCGCATCCGGGACAGTTCGAGGCCTGCCTGCCCGAGTGGAAGGGGCCATCGATTCCGGTCAGCCTGCACTATCCCTTCGGGCACCCGCCGCGCAAGCTCGGTGCCCTGCTCGACCATATCCGCCGTCGTGTGCCGGCGGACTGGACCCGCTGACCTGTCGGCCTGACAACTCTGCAGGCCGTTCAGCGGTTGCTTCACGTTTTCAGCTCCACGATTTCACAGCTTCACGGCAGCACTGACTGCCCGTCAGGATTGCTGACCGAACAGATGACGGCGCGCTTCCTCATCCATCGCCACATTGGCGGCCGGGTTGATGTCATCGATACGTGCCATTGCCCGCTTGACGCCATCACGCTCGGCGATGCGGGCACGATAGGCGGCGACCGCCGGGAAGCGCGTCAGATCGATCTCCTGCTTCTCAGCCTTCAGCCATGGCCAGATGGCCATGTCGGCGATACTCAACTCATCCCCCGCCACGAAATCACGCTCCGCAAGCTGGCGCTCCAGCACGCCATACAGACGCTCGCCTTCCCTGTGATAGCGCTCGATGGCGTACTTCACCGGCTCTGGCGCGTAGTGCGTGAAGTGATGCACCTGACCCAGCATCGGCCCAAGGCCACCCATCTGCCAATGCAGCCACTGCAGCACGTCATTGCGCGCACGCGTCTCGCGCGGCAGGAACTTGCCAGTCTTGTCAGCCAGGTACTCCAGAATCGCGCCGGACTCGAACACCGAGATCGGCTCACCGCCATCGGCTGGCGCATGGTCGACGATCGCCGGCATGCGATTGTTGGGCGAGATGGCCAGAAACTCCGGCGCGAACTGCTCGCCCTTGCTGATGTTCACCGGAATGAGGCGATACTCGAGTCCGGCTTCCTCCAGAAAGATCGTGATCTTGTGGCCGTTGGGCGTGGTCCAGTAATACAGATCGATCATCATGGGCTCCTTGTCTGGAACAACACGACATGGCCCGAACGCCCACCAGCGTTCGGGCCATGAGAAAGGTCATCTGCGATGCGAGATTACTGCGCAATCTCGCTGGCACGTGGCGCCTTGCGCGCCATGCCGTCGTGCAGGTCCATCATGCGCTCGCGCCACTGCACCAGCGGGTCGCCCGCGTCTTCCGTCTCACCGAAGGGCGAGGTGTCAGAGACGATGTGCGCCCAGATGAAGAAGCCGAAGACCAGGTAATCCGCCGCCGCCGGGGCATCGCCATCCATGAAGGGCTGATTGGCAAGCAGGCCACGCAGTGGCTTGAAGGCGCTGTCGAGAATGCCACGGGCAATCTCGACGTTATGGAATTCCTCGAACGACATGCCGAAGCGGGCTTCACGCGCGCTCCGGAAGTACTCGCGGTCATCCGGGTGAATCGCCGCCAGCAGATCCAGCGCCACCAGGCGGAAGAAACCGACCGCCATGACCTGCTCGGCATACACCTTGACGAAATTCAGGCGTGCCTGCGCCTGGGCATCACCGATCAGCGGGCCATTGCCGGCATTCGGATAATGCGCGTCCAGATGCTTGAAGATGTCATAGCTGTCCATCGCCACACCATGCGCATCCTTTAGCACCGGCACCGTGGTGGAATCACAGAAGTCGATCGGGCTCTTGTCGGTGAACAGCATCGGCACGAGTTCTGCCTCGATACCCTTGTGGGCGAGTGCCAGACGCGCGCGCCAGCAGAACGGCGAGAAACGCAGGCGGTCATCACGGCCACGCAATTCATAGAGGACTGGGGTCATGCGGATCTCCTTGGGTGTCATTGAGGCCTGGGGTCATTGAGGCCTGGTGTCATTGAGGCTTGATGTGAACGGCATGACTTCGCTGCGCGTCCTGCCTCTGGCAATGTTTTGGACGTTGTGTCGCGCCAATGCAAGAAAAATGAGCATTCGTTCAACATCACGCCAAGCGCCACTCAAGGTGCGGAGCCTCGCTCACCCTTGCAGTGACGCGAGGTTGGACCCATTGATGAGGGTTACGTGACCAGGGCCGGACATTGACCAAAGGATATTGATGACACCCGGCCTCGACAGCGCGAATAATGGGGCCCATCGCTTTCGCGCCAGCCACTTCCTGCCCTGATCCCCTCTTTTCATTTTTCCAAGGAGTCTCGATGTCCGTCGAAGACCTGCACCTGAACCTGCGCAACCTGCAGGAATCAGACTACCCCCAGCTCAAGCGCCTGATGGACGGCATCTATGACGACATCGGTGGCGCCTGGCCTGAGCACACCATCAACCGTCTGATCGCCGAATTCCCCGATGGCCAGATCGTGATCGAGGATGGCGACAAGCTGGTCGGTGTCGCTCTGACGGCACTGGTGGATTACGACGCCTTCTCCAACCCGCACAAGTACGACGACCTGATCGGCCAGCGCGAGATCATCCTCAACAAGGAGGATGGCGATGCGCTTTACGGTCTGGATGTGCTGATCGACGTCGACTACCGCGGCTATCGCCTCGGTCGCCGCCTGTACGAGGCGCGCAAGGACCTGTGCCGCTCGATGAATCTGCGCTCGATTCTGGCCGGCGGACGCATTCCCCAGTACCACGAATATGCCGCCGAGCTCTCGCCCTCCGAGTACATCGACAAGGTGGAGCGTCGCGAGATCCATGACCCCATCCTGTCGTTCCAGCTGGCCAACGGCTTTCTGGTCAAGCGCCTTTTGCGCCAGTACCTGCCCGAAGATGAGGATTCCCAGGGCTACGCCACCCTGCTGGAGTGGAGCAATATCCTGTTCGAGCCCGTCGAGCGCGTGCTGGAAAGCCGCAAGACGATGATTCGCGTCGGCGCTGTGCAGTGGCAGATGCGCAAGTTCGACAGTGTCGAATCCGTGCTGCAACAGGTCGAGTACTACGTCGATGCCCTGTCGGATTACCAGAGCGACTTCGCCGTCTTCCCGGAACTGTTCAACACGCCGTTGATCGGCCTTCTGGAAGACCAGAGCGACCCGGTGCGCTGCATCCGCTACCTCGCCGGCTTCACCGAGCGCTTCAAGCAGGAAATCTCGCGCATGGCGGTGGCCTACAACATCAACATCGTGGCCGGTTCCATGGTCGAGATAGGTGACGACAACGAGCTCTACAACGTCACCTACCTGTGTCACCGCGATGGCGAGATCGACCGTCAGGCCAAGCTGCACATCACGCCGCAGGAGCGCCGCGACTGGATCATCAAGGGCGGTGACGAGCTGGCCGTGTTCGAGACCGACGCCGGACGCATCGGCATGCTGATTTGCTACGACGTGGAGTTCCCGGAACTGTCGCGCCTGCTGGCCGATCAGGACATGGACATCCTGATGGTGCCGTTCTGGACCGACACCAAGAACAGCTACCTGCGCGTGCGCAACTGCGCTCAGGCGCGTGCCATCGAGAACGAATGCTACGTGGTGGTCTGCGGCAGCGTCGGCAACCTGCCGTCCATCGAGAGCCTCGACATCCAGTACGCCCAGTCAGCGGTGTTCTCGCCGTCGGACTTCTCCTTCCCGCACGATGCGGTGATGGCCGAGACCACGCCGAACACCGAGATGATCATGTTCTCGGATCTCGATCTGGAGCGTCTCAAGGTGGTGCGCAGCGAAGGCTCGGTGACCAACCTGAAGGATCGCCGCAAGGACCTCTTCGAGCTGCGTCTGCGTGACTGGTCGTGGAAGTCCGGCAGCCGTCAGGACTGAAGCGATGACGCACTGGTGGCAACGGCTGTGGCAGCGCCCCGCTCGCCACGGCCGTGACGGCTCAGCCCCGGACGCCTGCGCTGTCTCGACCGCCTCCCCCGCTGGTGAGACAGCGCCGGATGAGGCGTGGCAGGCAGTCCGCGAGCGCCTGCCGATCCTTGAGGGACTCGACGCCGAGGCACTGGCGCGTCTTGAGCGGCGCGCCCGCCATCAGCTGAGCGACTGGAAGCTGACCAGCGCCGAGCCGCTCGCACAGGTCGAGGCGCTGGCACTGGCTGCCCAGGCGATGCTGCTGCTCAACGGCTGGGCGCATGCCGAGCGCTGGCAGGACGCCGGCGCTCGCGTGCACGAGATCATGCTGCCGCTGCAGGCCATCCGCCGTGAGGTGGAAGAGATGGATGACGCCGGTGTGGTGCATGTCTTCGAGGACACCCGCGCCGGCGAGACCTGGTATCAGGGGCCGGTGGTGGTCACCCAACAGGACCTGGCCGCCAGCGGTGACTGGAGCGGCTTCAATGTGGTGATCCATGAATTCGCCCACAAGCTCGACATGGCCAACGCCACCGATGCCGATGGCTTTCCGCCCCTGCCGCGCCATATCAGTGCGGCGGAGTGGCATGCCACCTTCACTGCCGTGTGGGATGACCTGAGCGCGCGCCTGTCACGCGGTGAGCCGACGCCCATCGATGACTACGCCGCCAGCCACCCCGCCGAATGCTTCGCCGTCTGCTGCGAGTATTTCTTTACTGCTCCGGATGAGCTCGATGCGGCCTATCCGGCGCTGTATGCCCTGCTGGAGCGCTTCTTCCAACAGTCGCCATTGGCGCGCTGCCCGTCGCCTTCCGACTGACTACGCCAGACAGACGAGGCACCAGGCAGACAAGGCGCCAGCCAGCCGAGGAAAGAGTGAGAGAAGAGATAGCGGCCGCTTACCGTGGCGGACACCACCTCAAGATAACGGTATATCGTTCAAAGCGTACCTGCAGGCACGGAACACCAATCAACAGGGGACACAGAAGCACCCTCTGCATCGCTCACTTTGGCTCCGCTAGCAGATAATCCCAGACACGCTGCGCGGTGGGCCGCATCGGGCGTTGATTGGAGCGCACCAGCCAGAAGTTCTGCTCGGCGGGGATCGTCAGCGCGAAGACCTGCTCCAGCCCGCCATTGCCGGACGCCACCCATTGCCGGAAATGGCCTTCATGCACCAGCGCCACCCCCATGCCGAGACGCGCCATTTCCAGCGTCATCACCTGGGTGTCACAGCTGATGGTGGAGGTCGTCTTCTCCAGCCCCAGTTGATCTGCCGCCACCAGCCAGCGCCGCCAGCCCACCGCGAAACCTGCGGCATGCAGCAGCGTCATGCCGGCCAAGTCCGCTGCCGTGGTCAGCTGCGCGCTCAGCGCCGGACTCGCCACGACGGTCATTCTCTCCTGCTCTGCCCCGACCTGGATCGCCTCCACCTGCGGCCAGTCGCCCTGACCGTAGCGCAGCTCGATATCCACCTGCTCGCCATCGAAGTCGCTCTGCCAGAAGGCACTGACCAGACGCAACGCGATCTCGGGCTGATCACGGTGGAAGTTCGCCAGCCGTGGCAACAGCCAGGCCTGCTGGCTCATCGGGGTCGCACGCAGGCTGACCGGCGCGGCGCGCGAGGGGCCGAAGACTTCCAGCGTGCCCTCCTGCAGGCGCTGGAAGCCATCCTGCAGCGCCGGCAGCCAGGCCTGACCGGCCGGCGTCAGATTGAGGCTGCGGGCATGCCGCACGAACAATGGCTGGCCAAGGCGGTCCTCCAGCTGGCGAATCCGCTGGCTAATGGCCGACTGGGTGACACTCAGCTCCTCGGCGGCACGCGTGAAGCTCATCAGGCGCGCAGCGGCTTCGAAGGCCTGCAACCAGGCCAGCGGCGGCAGGGGGCGCGGCAAGGCATTCGGCGTCGTGGGGGAAGGTTCGTGCATGGCTATCTCGCATCAGAGCATGAAGGTCAATCGCACACATTAGCTCAGCTAAGTCATGGCCGTCATATTTCGCGTTGGCCAGCCGTGATGACGAGGGGGACAATGGTCTCATTCTCGGGTCACGGCTCAGCGTCACAGCTCAGCCATACGACCCAGCACGCGACACGTGTTGACTCACCTGCTACTGCATACACGACATAGGACAGCACCCATGGAGACTCTCATCGCATCTGCCCCGGACACTCAAGACACTGAAGCGCCACAGGAACGCCATCATTGGGACATGAAGGAATACCTGCCCCATCACGAGGGCGCGCCGCTGGTGATGGCAGACCACGACGAGACCCTGGCGTCACTGGCATGGGCCAGCGGTGAGCAGACCCAACTGCCGCTGATCTGGCTGCGCGATCACTGCGCCTGCGATCTCTGCCGGCATCCGCAGACCTTCGAGCGCACCTTCATGCTGATGGACGACGCGGCCCTGACAGTGCATCAGATGCGTGTCGAGCAAGGCAATCTCGTCGTCGTCTGGCAGGACGGCCACACCAGCCACTTCGATGCCGGCTGGTTGCTGCAACGTCGTCCGAGTGATGCGCCGCCAGCCACGCCGGTTCCCGCAAGCCAGGCTTGGCAGCAGGCCCATCAACCTCACGTCACCGCCTTTGCCGACTACATGGCCGGTGGGCAGGCGCGCCTGGGCTGGCTGGAAGCGCTGTGCCGCGACGGCTTCGCGATTCTGGATGCCGGCCCGACGGCAGGCGGCGAGATCGACCAGGTGGCCGCGACCATCGGCCCGATCCGCGCGACCAACTTCGGCGGCCGTTTCGAGGTCTTCTCCAAGCAGGCGCCCAACAACGCCGCCTACACGCCGATCGCGCTGGAACTGCACACCGACCTGCCCAACTGGCGCCAGCCGCCGGACATCCAGATGCTCTACTGCCTGGCCAACGAGGCCGAAGGCGGGGACTCCATCTTCGGAGACGGCATGGCGGTCGCCGAAGCCCTGCGCGAGCGAGACCCGCAGGCCTTCAGGCTGCTGGCCGAGACCCCGGTGGACTTCCGCTTTGCCGACGAAAATACGGACCTGGTAGTGCGCGAGCCGGTGATCCATCTGGATGCCAACGACAAGGTCATCGAGGTGCGCTTCAACAACTGGATCCGCGACAGCCTGCGCCTGCCGCTGGAACAGATGCAGGCCTGGTACAGCGCTTATCGCCAGTATTGGAGCATTCTGCGCGAACCGGCCTTCCGTCTGCACCTCAAGCTGGAAGCCGGCCAGATGGTGGCCTTCGACAACCGCCGCGTGATGCACGGCCGCAAGTCCTTCGACCCGACGACCGGTCGCCGCCACCTGCAGGGCTGCTATGTGGACTACGACATGGTGGAATCCGCACTGCGCGTCACGGCGCGCCAGCTGGCCAGTGCCGACCCCACTCAGTCGTGAGCACTACAGCCCGCATGCCGTCGAATGCCTGAAATAGCGTTGAACCGCACGCAAGGGTTGCGGCGGTTCCTCCAGGGCATACCACGCAAGGCAGTGGCATCCTGAGAGTCTGGCAACTCAGGTATCGCCCCATGAATCCCATGACACTCTGCTTTGCGGATGACACCCTGGAACGACGCTATCGTCGTCGACAGATCGAGACCTCACACAAGCTCAGCCGGATCACCATCCCGCTGAGCTGTCTGCTGTTCGCCTCCTATGCGCTGATCGAGATCAGCATGGACGAGCACTACGAGCCCTTTCTGCTGCTACGCGCCGGTATTCTGGTCAGCGTGCTGAGCCTGTTTCTGCTGTCACGCCTCCCGCGCTTCAGACACCACGTCAACGGCATCCTGTGCCTCGCCTCACTGGTAGCAGCGCTGGGGACGCTGGCGATGTTCCATCTGGGAGATGGCCATGCCGGTGAGCACCTGGTGGGTGGTCATGCTGGAGAATTTCAGGGAGACAGCCACGCTGGTGGGCACCTGGTGGACGACCATGCCGGAGAACATCCAGAAGACAGCCACGCCGACGAGCATGGTAATTTCCCGGTCTATTTCGTCACTCTGTTGCTACTGGTCTTCTGGACCTACACTCTGCTGGGACTGCAGTTCATCTATGCCATGGCTTGCGGCCTGCTGATATGGATGGGCTGCACCGCCAGCTGCGCGCTGATGCATCATGGCTCCCATGTACTGGTGGAAGCCAACGAGATTTTCTTCATGATGGCCGCCAATCTGCTGGCGGGCATGAGCGCCTACTCGCGCGAGCGCCAGAGCCGACAACTCTTCCTGCATGAATGCCATATCACCGGTGAGCGGGACGATCTGCGCGACCATGCGATGTGCGACTCACTCACCGGGCTGCTCAACCGGCGCGCCCTGCTGACACGCCTCGACCAGATACTCGACATCCAGACCCCCGGCACCGTGCAGGCCGCGTTGTTCATCGACCTCGATGGCTTCAAGCCCGTCAATGACCGCCACGGCCATGCCATCGGCGATGAGGTGCTGCGCATCACCGGCGAGCGCCTGGGCAACACCTTGCGCGGCAACGATATCGTCGGCCGCCTGGGGGGCGATGAGTTTCTGGTGCTGATCAGCCGTGAGGGCAACTGCCGCAAGGGCCCGGAGCAGCTGGCGGAACGTCTGATCGACGCCATCAGCCGCCCCATCACGCTGGAAGTCGATGGCGAGCCGCTGATCATCGCCGTCAGCGCCAGCATCGGCATCAGCCTGTTCCCCTTTTCGGGCGCCACGCCGGAAACGGTCATCGCGCGCGCCGACAGCGCCATGTACGAGGCCAAGCAACGCGGTCGGGGCGTCGTCGTCACCGGCAATCCGCTCCGCCTGGTACTGTGACGATCGACGCTCGACGCCTCAAGCATGTCGCCGAGCCCCCTCCCTCTTGAGACAGCGGCAGACGCCCCAATGAGACAAGGATGCCATCTCGTCCTTTTCTCATGACCCGCATCACGCCAGGACGCCCCACGACTCATCAACGGGGCGTCCTGGCGCATGGAGCCTGCCAATGACACGCCTGCCGCATCTTGCCTTCTCTCTCATCGGTCTCGGCCTTCTCGGCGGCTGCGCCGGAGTCCCCTCTGGCACCCAGCCCGTCGAGGGTTTCGAGCTCGAACGTTACTACGGTGAATGGCGCGAGATCGCCCGCCTGCCCAATGGCTTCGAGGAGGGCTTGAGCTGCGTCAGCGCTGATTACTCGCCCCGCGAGGACGGCGGCGTGCGCGTCATCAATCGCGGCTACAATGCCGAGCAAGGGCAATGGAGTCAGGCCGAAGGTCGCGCCTACTTCACTCAGGGCAGCGAGACGGCGGCCCTCAAGGTCAGCTTCTTCGGCCCCTTCTATGGCGGCTACAACGTGCTGGCGCTGGATGAGGACTATCAGTGGTCGCTGGTGGCCGGTGCCGATCGCGACTACCTGTGGATACTGGCACGTGAGCCACAGCTGGATGACGACACCTATCAGGCGCTGGTCGATCAGGCCGCCGAGCTGGGCTTCGCCACCGACGCGCTGATCAAGGTCGAGCAGGGCGATGCCTGCCCTTCTCCTGATGACACCGAACGCTGACTCCGGTCGCTGACACCGAACCCGGTCCCAGGGCCCAAGGCCTGACACCAAGGCCTGACACCAAGGTCTAAACCGGCGCGTGACGTTTATATGGTGCGGACAGCCGCTTTCATCCAACCGACCTCGCCTCTTGTCACGCGCGCGTGGCTCGCCAATGGTGAGCTGACAATCTTCCGGGGTAGCGCCTCGCCGAGTGCGCTGCCCTGATGCCAATCGTTTGATGCTGTCGCCCAGTGCCAGTGACGCCTCGCTGCACTGGGCAACTCAGTTCAGAGGGAGCCCGTGCCATGGATATCCAGCAGTTCTTCAGCGCCCTGTGGGATGACTACGTCGCCATGACGCCCCAGGCCCAAAAGATCCAGGATGCCTTCATCGCTGACGGCGAGACCATCGTCAACGACCACGTCGCCTTCCGCACCTTCGATCGCGGGCCGATCACCCTGAGCGCGCTGGAGCCTCACCTGCTGGCGCTGGGCTACACCCGCTTCGCACCCTATGATTTCCGCGAGAAGAAACTGCGCGCCTTCGGCTATCTACCGCCATCTCCCGACATGCCGCGCGTCTTTCTCTCCGAGCTGAAATGCCACGAGCTATCCGAGCGCGCCCAGGCGATCATCGATGGCCTGGTCAGCCAGATCTCGCCGGATGCCGCCACCCAGCCCTCCGTGCTGTGGTCGGGCCGCCTGTGGAAGGCGCCCAGCTTCGAGCAGTATCAGCGTCTGATGGAAGAGAGCGAATATGCCGCCTGGCTATCGATCATCGGCCTGCGCGCCAACCACTTCACCATCAGCGTCAACGCGCTCGAACGTCACGACACCCTCGACAAGGTGCTGGCGCGTGTCGAGGCGCTTGGCCTTGGCATCAATCCGGCCGGAGGACACATCAAGGGCTCGCCCGAGGTGCTGCTGGAGCAGGCCTCCACCCTTGCTGACCGCCAGACCTTCACCTTCGCCGGTGGCGAGGAGCATGAGATCTCCACCTGCTACTACGAGTTCGCGCGCCGCTACCCCGATGCCGATGGCGAGCTGTATCAGGGCTTCGTGGCCGCCAGCGCCGACAAGATCTTCGAATCCACCAATGTCCGCCAGGAGCCGACTGCCTCGTGATTGCCGACTGGCTAGACCTGACACTCGAAGGCCACGCCAGCGCCCGTGGCATGGGCCGTATTCCCGGCGGCCGCTATGAGATCGTCGCGCCCGGCGTGCTGGAGATCACCCCCGACGTCATGGGGCCCGAGGCGCGCCCGTGCGTGATCTCCGCCGGCATCCACGGCAACGAGACCGCCCCCATCGAACTGCTCGGTGAACTGATCGCAGGCCTGGAGAGCGGTCATCTGATCGTCGGGGCGCCACTGCTGCTGATTCTGGGCAACCTGCCCGCCATCCGCAGTGGCGAGCGCTTCATCACCACCAATCTCAATCGGCTGCTCAAGCGCGCCGAGGACAGCGTCACGGCCAACGACTGCCCGTCGGATGATGAGCCGGCGCGCGCGCGTCAGCTGATGGCGGCCGTGGACACCTTCTATGCTCGCTTCCCGCTGACCGAGGGCACGCGCCGTCTGCACTACGACATGCACACCGCCATCCGCGACAGCCTCTATCCGCGCTTCGCGGTGGTGCCCTTCAGTGATGGCGATGCCATCAGCGCAGCGCAGTGGCCGATATTGAGCGCCGCCGGCATCCAGGCCGTGCTGCACCAGCATCAACACAGCTGGACCTTCTCGCACTATTCGCGCCACTACCATGATGCCGACGCCTTCACGCTGGAACTGGGCCAGGTACGCCCGTTCGGCGCCAACGACATGGCGGCGCTCGCGCCGATGAAAGCCCTGCTCGCGGCACTGGCGACCGGCACGGCGCCCGCCGAAGCGGACCCGGAGGCCATCGACTACTTCACGGTGGAAGTGGAATTGATGCGTCAGTCAGCCGACTTCACGCTGTGCTTCAGCGAGGATGTCGCCAACTTCACTGCCTTCGCTCCCGGTAGCGTGGTGGCCGAAGACGCCGCTGCTGGCCCCTGCATCATCGGCGATACGCCACTGCGGGTGGTCTTCCCCAACGCGAAGGTGGAGATAGGCGCCCGCGCCGCCCTGCTACTGGCCGAGAGTTCGACACCGACAGGCTGAGTCCCCAGACACTGAACAACAAGCGCCGGCTTTCTGCCCTCCCACTCCCCGCAGGGCGCAGCACGACGGCGCGATTGCACTGACGAAAGCCTTGACTACAACGACAACAGGCGACCTTGATCATGAAGACTCCTCCCCCACTGCCGGACGGCATCCACGTGCGTCCTTGCACGCTCCACCAAAGTCGTAATATTCCTCCACGCCAGATAGCGGTGAACCCTGCGTTGAGCTGGTAGAATCGGCCCCCTTTCCCGTCCACGACATGCAAGCACAGGCATTCTTGGCCTGTTGTAGACGGTCACTGGCAGCGAGAACGACGATCAATCGGACTGATCGTGAGGAACTGGCCATGCCCCTGACGGCATTCTCCGCCACTCCTCCCATGCCACGCCTTGCCGCCTCACCACGTCTGCGTCGCGCAAGTCAGCGAGTGGCAGTGAAGGCAGTGCCAGGCAGCCGTGCCATGTCGGCAACGAACCTGTATCCCGAGCCCGACCGCCCCGCGGCGGACTCGTGGCGTGTCATTGCCCCCCAGGGCTGGCAACGTCCGGATTGGAGTAACTGCATGACCATGAGATCTTCCGTGGCCGAGAGCCCGAGCAGCGACGCGCTGCCTCTCGAGGTCCGCAACATCACCAAGTCCTTCGGCACCAATCAGGTGCTCAAGGGCTTGTCGCTGCAAGCACACAAGGGTGATGTCATCACCCTGATCGGTGCGTCCGGTTCCGGCAAGAGCACCTTTCTGCGCTGCATGAACCTGCTGGAGCAGCCGGACGGTGGCGACATCTTCGTGCATGGCGAACAGATCGGCTTCAAGGAAAGCCGCCGTGGCCGTGAACCGATGGACTGGCGTCAGGTCGAGCGCATGCGCGCGCGCCTGTCGATGGTGTTTCAGGGCTTCAATCTGTGGTCGCACATGACGCTGCTGGAAAATGTCATCGAGGCGCCGATCCACGTGCTCGGCAAGCCGAAGAAGGAAGCCATCGCCCACGCACGCAGTCTGCTAGACCGCGTCGGCCTGCTCGAGCGCGCCGACTACTATCCGGCGCAGATGTCCGGTGGCCAGCAGCAGCGCGGCGCCATCGCGCGCGCGCTGGCGATGGAGCCGGAGGTGATGCTGTTCGACGAGCCGACCTCGGCCCTCGACCCGGAACTGGTCGGTGACGTGCTCAAGGTCATGCGTGACCTGGCCGAGGAAGGCCGCACCATGGTGGTGGTGACCCACGAGATGAGCTTTGCGCGGGATGTCTCGAGCCAGGTGGTCTACCTGCATCAGGGACTGGTCGAGGAAGCCGGCAAGCCGGAAGACGTGCTGGGCAATCCCCAGTCGGAGCGCCTCAAGCAGTTCCTGGCGCCCAAGTACTGAGAAAGCGCCCTGATCAGCAGCCCTGATCAGCAGTACTGATGAATGGCCCTTGGCCCATCGCTGAGCCAACCGCTCGGCCTGTGGCAGATCCGGCACGGTGATCCCGTGACCGGCACATGATTCAGCACCGCGAGCGCCACGCCAACGAAAGGCCTCGAGGTGTCCAAGACTTCAGGAATGACAAGCAATGAAACAGTTCGCGACACGTGCCCTGCTGGGCCTCACCCTCGGTCTCTCCAGCTTCGCCATCACCACCAGCGCCGTTCAGGCGGCCGATGTGCCGGACCCGCTGCGCCTGGGCATCGACGTGCCCTACGCGCCCTTCGGCTACAAGCTGCCCAGCGGTGAGCTGACCGGCTTCGAGATCGAACTGGGCAACGCCATCTGCGCCCAGCTCGCCACTCACTGCGAATGGACCGAGCAGGACTTCGACGGCATCATCCCGGGCCTGATGGCGCGCAAGTACGACGTCATCATGTCGGCGCTGACCATCAATCCGGAGCGTGAGCGTCAGGTGCTGTTCTCCGAACCCTACTTCACGCCGCCGTCCGGCTGGTTCGTCAAGGCGGACAGCCCGCTGGCGGGCGCGGACAGCCTCGATGCCGAGGCTCTCGAGGGCAAGGTGATCGGGGTGCAACGCGGCAACCTGCAGGATCACTACGTCACCGACCTCTACGGCCGTACGGCAGAAGTGCGCCGCTACACCAAGCTCGATGACCTGGCGCTGGACATGGACAGCGGCCGCGTCGATGTCGCCTTCCTGGACCTGCCGGTCGGTCAGGACACCCTGGTCAACGCCAATGACGGCAACTTCGTCAACACCGGCAGCGCCATCAGCGAGCCGAAGAAGTACTTCGGCGACGGCTTCGGCATCGCCATGAAAAAGCGCGACCGCGACCTCAAGAAGGCCATCGATGGTGCCCTGGAAGCGCTCAAGGCCGATGGCACGCTCAAGCGTCTCAACGACAAGTACTTCGCCAGCGCCGCCACCGCGTCCGACAACCACCAGTAAGCCGCTGAACGGGTTATTCGGCGCTTCACGGGAGATTTCCCATGATTGACCTACAAGGCTACGGGCCCAGCCTGCTGGAAGGTGCCTGGGTCACGGTGCAGCTGGCCGTGCTGGCCCAGCTGCTGGCCATCGCGCTGGGGCTATTGACGGCGACGGCCAAGATGTCGCGCTCCACACCTCTGCGCTGGCTCGCGATGCTCTATACCACCATCATCCGCGGCGTACCGGACATCGTGCTGATGCTGCTGCTGTTCTTCGGCGGCCAGATCGGCATCAACATGGTCACCGACTGGCTGTACGACAGCTACGACATCGACGTCTTCGTCAATGTCGATGAGTTCACTGCCGGCGTCGTCACCATCGGCTTCATCTTCGGTGCCTACATGGGCGAAACCTTCCGTGGCGCCTTCATGGCGGTGGATGCCGGTCAGATCGAAGCCGGGCGGGCCTATGGCATGAGCAACTGGAAGGTCTTCAAGCGAATTCGCTTCCCGTTGATGATGCGTCACGCCCTGCCGGGGCTGGGCAACAACTGGATGGTACTGCTCAAGACCACCGCCCTGGTGTCGGTGATCGGGCTGGTCGACATGGTGCGTGTCGCCAGTGAGGCCGCCAAGGCGACCCACGAGCCCTTCACCTTTCTGTTGCCGGTCGCGGCAGGCTATCTGCTGATCGCCACCGTGTCCGAGTGGGGGCTGGCACGTCTCAAGCAGCGCTATAACGCCGGATTCGGGGAGGCCAGCGCATGGAACAACTGAATGAGGCAGGCTCCTCAGGCGTCATCGCCCAGCTGGGTCGGATGCTCGAGGATGCGCTGAGCGACAACTACATCTTCACCGCGACCACTCTCTGGCACTATTGGGAAGGGCTGGTCACCACCGTACAGCTGGTGTGTCTGGCGCTGCTCATCGGCCTGATACTGGCCGTACCGCTGGCGATCATGCGCGGTTCGCGCCGTCGCTGGGTGAAGATGCCGGTCTATCTCTACACCTATGTCTTCCGTGGCACGCCGCTGCTGATCCAGCTCTATCTGATCTACTACGGCGTAGTGTTCTTCGATGGCTTCGACATCTCGCTGGGCGTGACCAGCGTGCATGTGCCCAGCATCCAGGAGACCTGGCTATGGGATTACTTCCGTGATCCCTTCGTGCCGGCGCTGCTGGCCTTCGTGCTCAATACCGCAGCCTACACCACCGAGATCTTCCACGGTGCCATCCAGTCGACCCCCAAGGGCGAGATGGAAGCCGCCCGCGCCTACGGCATGTCACGCGGCAAGATGATGCGTCGCATCATTCTGCCCAGTGCCTTCCGTCGGGCACTACCGGCCTACGGCAATGAAGTCATCTTCATGCTGCATGCCAGTGCCATCTGCAGTGTGGTGACGCTGCTGGACCTCACCGGTGCCGCGCGTGACATCTACGCACGCTTCTACGCGCCCTTCGAGGCCTTCCTGTTCGTCGCCGCCATCTACCTGTGTCTGACCTTCGCCATCATTGCCATATTCCGGCAATTGGAGAAACGCCTGCTGGCACACTTGAAACCATTAAGCTGAACGTCAAAAGCGCCCTTTGGAGGGCGCTTTTTTCATATCAGGAGATAACGGCAGGAATTCATCTCGTTTAACGACCGTTTGAATTTGTCCATTGACCCTCTTCACCACAGCCTCGGTCTGGGCTAGTGTGGAGCCACTGGCATGACACCCCCCTTATGTTCCCGACTCAGACGACTGGTGTTCAGGAGGGAGTGTGTGATGCCACTGATCAGCCAGTATGACCAACAACAATGATGGATGGGACTGACATGAAGAAGCTTCTGGGAATCTCCCTGCTGGGTGCAGCATTGATGGCCGGTGGCGCTCAGGCGGCCGAATCGCTGCGCATCGGCGTCGATGTGCCCTACGAGCCGATGGAGTACAAGACACCCGACGGTGAGCTGACCGGTTTCGATATCGAACTGGGCAATGCCATCTGCGCGAAGATCAACCGCGACTGCGAGTGGGTCATCCAGGCGTGGGACGGCATCATTCCCGGCCTGATGGCGCGCAAGTACGACGCCATCATGTCCTCGATGACCATCAATGAGGAACGCCGCGAGAAGGTGCTGTTCTCCGACACCTACATCACCCCGCCGTCCGCCTGGTTCGCCCCGTCCGACAGCGAGCTGAGCGCCACCTCCACCGAGGCCCTGGCCGGCAAGGCCATCGGCGTGCAGCGCGGTACCCTGCAGGACAACTACGTCACTGATCTCTATGGCAAGAATGCCGAGGTCAAGCGCTACACCACCGCCGATGACCTGGTGCTGGACATGGACGCGGGTCGCCTCGATATCGCCTTCCTCGATTTCCCGGTCGGCAAGTCCACCCTGATCGACGGCGGCAACGGCAACTACAAGGCCGTGGGTGAAGTGGTCACCGAGCCCAAGAAATACTTCGGCGACGGCTTCGGTATCGCCATGCGCAAGCGTGACAAGGACCTGGCCGAGCTGATCAACGGTGCCCTGGCCGAGCTGAAGGCCGATGGCACCTACGACACCATCCATACCAAGTACTTCGGCGAGAAGCAGTAAACGCTCCCTGACAGGCTCATGATATGAGTGCTGACTGATACAGGTGACAGGCAAGACGACAAGCCCCGCAAGCCTCAGGCCGCGGGGCTTGTCGCATCACGCCAGTGCCGGGAAACGGACAGACGCCCCCCTGCGCCATCACCACGGGCGCAGAATGTCCCGTACTGGCACTCAACATTGCGCGTTGAATCACCGCCATCTGCACAATTGGTGCAATTTCAGCATCAAAGCAGTGTGTCTGATGGGACTTATCGATAATGCGCAGTCTCTCTAGGATGCCTTGCAACTCTTTCTGCAACGGTAGATTCCCATGTCGAGACTGAACTCACGTCCGGCGCGCCTTTCTCGTATCGCTTCTTCCCTGCTGCTGACCCTCGGCGGCCTGCTGACGCTCAGCGCCTGCAGTGAAGGCAGTGGTGAAGCGAACGACAGCGCGCAACAGACGCCCCCCACGATGGAAGTCGTCGCTGCCATCTCGCAGCCGGTGGCGGCCTGGCACACCTACACCACGCGCCTGGAATCTCCCCAGCGCGTACAACTGCGCCCACGCGTGAGCGGCGAAGTCGAAGAAGTGCTGTTCACCGAAGGCAGCCAAGTAAGCGCCGGCACGCCGCTGGTACGTCTTGATCAGCGCCCCTTCAAGGCTGAGGTCGAGCGACTGGAAGCCGATGTCGCGCGCTTCAAGGCCGAACTGGCCAACGCGCGCAGCGAGTCCGGTCGTGCCGCCAGCCTGGTCAAGCGCAACCTGATCTCCCGCGAGGAGGCCGATTCGCGCAGCACCAATGCCACCGGTCTGAACGCTCAACTAAAGGGTGCCATCGCTCAGCTGGAGCGTGCGCGCCTGAATCTGGACTACGCCACCATCCGCGCCCCGATCGACGGCCGCCTGTCCAATGCGCGCATCACGCGTGGCAACACGGTACAGGCGGGGGAAAGCGTGTTGACCACGCTGGTCGAGACCCGTCAGCTGGACGCCTATATCGACATCAGCGAGCTGACCTGGAACAAGGACTTCGCGCATGTCACCGCCGAGGACCACCTGCCGGTGGAACTGCAGCTGGCCGGACAGGAAGACTTCCCCTTCCACGGTGAGCTCGACTTCATCGACAACAGTGTCGACATCGATACCGGCACCCTGCGCATCGGCACCACCTTCAATGCCGATGATCCCGCTCTGCGTCCGGGTGCCTTCGCGCGCCTGCGTATCGCCTCACCCGAGATCCGAGATGCCGTACTGATTCCGGAACGCGCCATCGGCACCGACCTGGACCGTCAGTTCGTCCTGGTGGTCGATGAGAACGACACCCTCGCCTACCGTGGCATCAGCACCGGTCCGCGCTTCGGCCCGCTGCGCGCCGTGACCGATGGCCTGGCCGCCGGTGACCGCGTGCTGGCGGCTGGCCCCGCCAAGGCAGGTCCGGGCATGCCGATCAGCCCCAAGCTGGTCGACATCAAGGATGGCGGCGCCCTCAAGTCACTGGCGGCGCGTGTCTCCCGCCTGCAGGGGGAGCAAGCTGCCCGCCAGCTGAACCAGGACAACGACCAGAAGGCCGCGACTCTCGCCGAGGCTGACCGTCAGGCAGCCGGAGGTCGTTCGTGAACATCTCCGGTTTCTTCATCAAGCGCCCGGTCTTCGCCGCGGTGCTGTCGATCCTGATCGTCATCGGCGGCTTGCTGTCGCTGGTCAAGCTGCCCATCTCCGAGTATCCCGAAGTCGTGCCACCCACCGTGGTGGTGCGCGCCAACTATCCGGGCGCCAACCCGGAGGTCATCGGCTCCACCGTGGCCACGCCGCTGGAACAGGAGATCACTGGCGTCGAAGGCATGCTGTACATGGATTCCCAGGCGACCTCCGATGGCAATCTGACCCTGACCGCGACCTTCGCGCTGGGCACCGATCTGGACAAGGCTCAGGTCCAGGTGCAGAACCGCGTGGCTCGCGCCACGCCGCGTCTGCCGCAGGAAGTGCAGCAACTCGGCATCACCACCGAGAAGGCCTCGCCCAACCTGACGATGGTGGTCCACCTGACCTCCCCGGATGGCCGCTATGACCAGCTGTGGCTGTCCAACTATGCGCGCCTGAACCTCAAGGACAATCTCGCCCGTCTCGAGGGGGTCGGCGACGTACAGTTGTTCGGTGCCGGCGAGTACTCGATGCGCGTCTGGCTCGACCCGGACGCCGTGGCGGCGCGAGGCCTGTCTGCCGGTGACGTGATCAGTGCGCTGCGTGCGCAGAACCAGCAGGTCGCCGCCGGCTCCGTCGGTGCTCAGCCCTCGCCTGACGACAACCAGTTCCAGCGTCTTCTCAATGTACGTGGCCGTCTGGAAAGCACCGAGGAATTCGAGAACATCGTCATCCGTGTCGATGAAGACGGCCGTCTGACACGCCTGAAGGATGTCGCGCGTGTCGAACTGGGCGCCGACAGCTATTCGCTGCGCGCGCAGCTGGATGGCAAGGATGCCGTGGCGATGCCGATCTTCCAGCGTCCGGGGTCAAATGCCATCGCACTGTCGGATTCCGTACGTGAGCGCATGAGCGAGATGTCCGACGCCTTCCCGGATGGCGTCAGCTACGACATCGTCTATGACCCGACGGTCTTCGTGCGTGGCTCCATCGAGGCGGTCATCGACACCCTGTTCGAGGCCATCCTGCTGGTGGTGATCGTGGTGATCCTGTTCCTGCAGACCTGGCGTGCCTCGATCATTCCGTTGATCGCGGTGCCGGTCTCGCTGATCGGAACCTTTGCGGTCATGCAGATGATGGGCGTGTCGATCAATACGCTGTCACTGTTCGGACTGGTGCTAGCCATCGGTATCGTCGTCGATGACGCCATCGTGGTGGTGGAGAATGTCGAGCGCAACATCGAGCTGGGCCACTCGCCCATCGAGGCGACCCAGATCGCCATGCGCGAGGTGACCGGCCCGATCATTGCCATCGCGCTGGTGCTGACGGCGGTATTCGTGCCGACGGCCTTCATCAGCGGATTGAGTGGTCAGTTCTACAAGCAGTTCGCGCTGACCATCACCATCTCGACGCTCATCTCGGCCTTCAACTCGCTGACGCTGTCACCGGCGCTCTCCGCCCTGCTGCTCAAGCCGCATGGCAGCAAGCCGGACTGGCTGACCCGTGTCATCGACGGCCTGTTCGGTCGCTGGCTGTTCGCGCCGTTCAACCGTGCCTTCAATGCGATGGCCAACGGCTATACCGGCCTGATCAAGAAGCTTCTGCGCTTCGGTGTCATCGTCGGCGTGATCTACCTGGCGCTGCTCGGTGCCACCGGCAAGCTGTTTGACAGCGTGCCCGGCGGCTTCATTCCGGGGCAGGACAAGCAGTATCTGGTCGCGATGGCCCAGCTGCCGGACGCCGCCAGCCTCGATCGCACCACCGAGGTCATCGACGAGATGCAGGCGCTGGCACTCGATACACCGGGCGTGGCGCACACCGTGGCCTTCCCGGGGCTCTCCGTGAATGGCTTCGTCAATGCCTCCAACTCGGGCATCGTGTTCGCGACCCTGGAAGACTTCGATCAGCGTCAGTCGCCCGAGCTTTCCGGTCAGGCGATCGCCGCCCAGCTGAACCAGAAATTCGCCGGTATCGACGAGGCCTTCGTCGCCGTCTTCCCGCCACCGCCGATTCTGGGTCTGGGCACCACGGGTGGCTTCAAGTTGCAGCTGCAGGACCGCGGCAACAAGGGCTTCGATGAGCTGTTCGCCGCCGTGCAGACCATCACCGCCAAGGGTAACGCTGACCCGCGTCTGAGCAGCGTCTACTCCAGCTTCCGCATCCAGGTGCCGCAGTACGACATCGATCTGGATCGCGAGCAGGCGATGATTATGGGCGTGCCGGTGGAACGTGCCTTCGAAACCCTGCAGGTCTATATGGGCTCGCTGTACGTCAATGACTTCAACCGCTTCGGGCGTACCTATCAGGTACGCGCCCAGGCCGAGCAGTCGGCGCGTCTCGACCCGGATGACATCCGCAACCTCAAGGTGCGA
This sequence comes from bacterium Scap17, assembly GCA_013376735.1. NCBI lineage: Bacteria > bacterium Scap17. The sequence continues at coordinate 3,355,996 of VINJ01000001.1, forward strand.
AGCGACAACGGCCGCATGATTCCGCTGGGCAGCTTCGTCAAGGTGACACCGACCACCGGCCCGGACCGCGTGATGCACTACAACACCTTCGTCAGTGCCGACATCAACGGCTCACCGGCGCCGGGCGTCTCCAGTGATCAGGCCAAGGCCGCCATCGAGGAAGTGCTGGCCGACAACCTGCCACAGGGCATCGGCTACGAGTGGACGGAGGTGACCTATCAGCAGGTGCTGGCCGGCAACACCATGATCTACATCTTCCCGCTGGTGGTGCTGCTGGTATTCCTGGTGCTGGCCGCCCAGTACGAGAGCTGGTCGCTGCCGCTGGCGATCATCCTGATCGTGCCGATGACGCTGCTGTCGGCGCTGGCCGGCGTGTGGCTGACTGGAGGCGACAACAACATCTTCACGCGGATCGGCTTGATCGTGCTGGTGGCGCTGGCGTGCAAGAACGCCATCCTGCTGGTCGAATTCGCTCGCGAGCAGCAGCATGAAGGCCAGAATCGCCTGGACGCCGTGCTGACGGCCTGCCGCCTGCGTCTGCGCCCTATCCTGATGACGTCGGTAGCCTTCACCGCCGGGGTGGTGCCGCTGGTACTCGCCAGCGGTGCCGGCAGCGAGATGCGTCAGGCAATGGGCGTGGCGGTATTCTCCGGCATGATCGGTGTCACCGTGTTCGGCCTTCTGCTGACACCGCTGTTCTATGTCGGTATCCGCCGCCTGGTCGAGAAGCGTGAGTCGGATCAGGACGCTGCCACACCGGACAGCGATGCCGAGTCTGCTCGCCAGGCTCACTGACGGCCTCAGCGTCGAAAAGGCAAGAGCGGCAAGATGCCACGGGGCGTCGTGGCTTCAGCAACCGCTGAAGCATTGACTCCCCGTTGGCAACACTGCCATTCCGTTCGTGGCATATTTACTGCTCACGACTCTCGGCATAATCCCCCCTCAATCTTACCCACTCGGGAGCAGGTGCCATGTACGCCGACACCTTCAATGATCTGGCCCTCGAGGCCGAACTCGAAAACTTCGCGCACCGTTGGTTCTCCATGCTCAACCGCGTGGCGCCTGCCATCGAACTGGCGGAGCTGCTGGGCGAGGAGGCTTCCATCCAGCTGCTGGATGAAACCCTGACCGGCAGCGAGTACCTGGCCAACTGGGAGCATCGTCGCAGCGAGCTGCTGGTCAATAGCCATGCACTCGGCTGGGTGCGTGCACAGCGCAACAGCCTCGACAGCGCCACTCTGCGCATGGGGGGTGAACACCGCGCCGCCATGCGTGATGGCAGCGTGCTGCACACGCACTTCGACGCCGAGTGGGTGCTCGACCTGAGCTGGGGCGAGCCGCGTATCCAGAGCATCAAGCTGCTGGATATGCGTACGCTGTAACGCGATAGGCAGACAGCAAAAGGCCCCGTCACCATTAAGTGACGGGGCCTTTTGCTGTCTGGAGGGCCTGTTTCCAGCGCACGTGACGTCTTGCAGTTTCAGTTTCTGTCTCAGCCTCTGAGCTTCAGCATCGCTGGCGTGTCGATGTCGTGATGGATACCGACATCACCGACTGCCAACTGACGCAGCGCCTCGCGATGTCGCATGATCACCTCACGCGCGCCCTCACCGCCCTCAAGCGCCGCAAGCTCTGCCCACAGCGTCCGCCCGAACAGCACCGGATGCCCGGGCCTGCTGTCCTCGCCTTCAAGCCTCGGTCGCACGATATGCACGCCATCTGCCTGGGCCTCGGCCTGAAGGGCATGAAAGGTCTGCGCCGTGATCTGCGCCATGTCCGCCAGCCATACCGCCGCCACCTGCACATGCGCCAATCCAGCCTCATCACTGAGCTGACGGAAGGCATCGCCGAGACTCCCGCCGAGTCCGTTACCCGCCTGTGGCGCACGCCAGATTCGCCCGGCATGCTCACGTGCGAACGCCTCTCCCAGCAGTGCGGCGGGATCATCGTCCTCACGCAGTAGCAGACGCCAGTCCACCTCACAGGACATGACCCGCGACAGCGTCGCTATCAACAGTGTCTGGCCATCCGCCAGACGCGCCTGGCGCTTGTCACTGCCGAAGCGGCGACTCTGCCCCGCGGCCATGACCAGGATGATCGACTCATTCATGGGCGGCCTCCCTGACTGTCTCCTGAGCGGCTTCACAGGCTCTCGCGAGCGCGGCCACGGCGGATGCGCACGATATCGGCCATCACCGCCAGCGCGATCTCGGCCGGTGTCTTGCTGCCCAGATTCAGCCCGATCGGCATCACGATGCGCGCGATCTCCTCGGCGCTGAGCCCACCGCTGCGCGCCAGCCGCTCGGCGCGTGCCGTTGAGGTACGCAGCGAACCCATCACGCCGATATAGAATGCGGGCTGGCGTACCGCCTCGATCATCGCCAGGTCATCGATACGCGGGTCGTGGGTCAGTGCGACCACGGCGGTGGCGGCATGACAGCCGCCGGCGGCGATGAAGCGTGACGGCAACTCGCGACGCAAGCTGACGCCCTCGAGCGGCGCCTTGCGAGCCTCCCAGTCGGCCAGTACTTCCTCGCGTGGCTCACAGATGATCACCTCGAAACCGAGACTGACGGCGAAGGCGGCGCAGGCTTCCGCCACCGGCGAGAGGCCCGCCAGCAGCAGACGCGCCACCGGCCCGACCCGCAGCTGATAGCCGCACGTCTGCCCCGCATGACCCTTGAGCGGCTCGACCCGTTCCCCCAGCCCGCTGTCGCATTCAAGCGTACGCGCGCCATCCCCCTCCAGCATCACCTGCCGCAGACGCGGCGTCTGGCCCTCGAGTGCCGCGCGCAGCGCCTCGAGGTGCGCGATGTCCGTGTCACAGGCGGTGAAGCGCTCGACCAGTACGTCCAGAATACCGCCGCAGGGCAAGGCAATCCCCGCACCCTGATGGCCGCCCTCGCCATAGCGGATCACCTGGGCGGGCGCGGTGAACTCCCCGTCAGCCAGGCGCGCCAGAAAGTCCTCCTCGACACAGCCGCCGGACAGCGAGCCACGATGTTGCCCATCGGCGCGCGCCACCAGCCAGGTGCCCGGCTCACGCGGTGAGGAACCGAAGGTGGCCAGCACCGTGCACAGCCAGATCGGGCGCGCGGATGGCTCGCCATCTGCGGGTGCCAGCCAGTCGATCGCCTGATGGATCACTTCAAGATCAAGGTGTTGCATCAACAATCTCTCATATCAGAAGCCAGCGCACGCTCTGAAGACTCGAAACCCGCCACCCGGGCATGCCGGAGTGGCGGGTTTCAGAGCCATTCGCTGGAGAAGGTCAGGCCTCGCTGAGCGCGGCCTTGAGCGCCGCCGGACGCATCGGCAGGTCACGCAGGCGCACGCCGACCGCATGATGAATGGCGTTGGCGATCGCCGGTGCGACCACCGTGGTGCCCGGCTCGCCGAGACCGACCGGCATCTCGGTGCTGTCGACGAATTCGAGATCCATCTGCGGCACCTGATGCATGCGCAGCGGCTGGTAGGCGCCCAGATTCTGCGCCACAGGACCACCCTCGCGGTATTCGGTGCCTTCGTGCAGCGCCATCGAGACGCCCCACAGGAGCGAGCCTTCCAGCTGCGCCATGGCACCATCCGGATGCGCCAGCGTGCCGGCATCGACCACGCTGGTCAGCTTCTCGAGCTTGACCTCGCCCGTGCCGCGATCGACCTTGACCTGCGCCACACAGGCCACCCAGGTCGGCATGCTGCGTTCCTGACCGAAGCTCAATGCCACGCCCATGCCGGTGTCTGCTGGCAGGCTGTCGCGCTCGCTCCAGCCAGACTTCTCCATCACGCGCGTGAGCACGTTGCGCAGACGGTCGGCGCCGCCGGTGCTGACCGGCGCCTTGCCGGCATTGCGGCCTTCGGCGTCCAGCAGCGCAAGACGGAATTCGGCCGGGTCCTGGCTGGCCGCCAGCGCCAGCTCATCGATATGCTGTTCAACCGCCCACAGCGTCCAGCCCGGTGCGACCGAGCGCAGGTAGCCGGGCACGAAGGCCTCGTGAGCGACCTTGTTCTGCTGCGCCCAGACACGCTGGGTGCCGACGTTGTACCAGTGATCCGCGCCGCTGATGGAGAAGGAGTCCAGCTTGCCGCCGCCCTCGACCGCCTCTGCCAGGAAGGCCGGTATCAGGGCTGCCGTCGGCCAGCCGGCGGCGGCGGCGTGCTCGGAGGCCACGACACGCCCCTCGGCATCGAGACCGGAGCGCAGGCGCTGCACCGAGGGCGAGCGCACGCAATCGAAGCGGCTGTCATCCGGGCGCGTGAAGATCATCTTCACCGGACGCCCCACGGCCTTGGCCGCCAGCGCTGCCGGCACGGCGTAGTCACCGTGCAGACGACGGCCGAAACCACCGCCCAGATACAGCTGGTGATGGGTGACCTTGCCTTCCTCGAGCTCCAGCGCCTTGGTGACCAGTGAGGTCAGCAGGGACTGCTGCTGGTTGCCGCAGTGGATGTGCCAGTGGCCATCCTCTTCGTAGGCCAGCGCATTGGCCGGCTCCAGCGTGAAGTGCAGCACGCTTGAGGTGGTGAAAGTGGATTCCACCGTGGTGGCGGCATTCTCGAGCAGCGGCGCAGGGTCGCCCTGATCCACCAGCAACGAGCCATTGTCGCGGCTCGGCGAGCTGACCAGACGCTGGCCCTCGGCCTGGATCGCCGTCTCGTCGACCTGATAGCTGTCGCCCTTGCTCCACTCGACCTTGAGGAGATCGGTGGCACGCATCGCCGCCGAGAAATTGTCGGCGATGACCGCAAGCCAGCCCTGGCAGATGCCGGACGGGTCCTTGAGCTCGATGGTCTGGCGATAGCCGATGACCTTGCGGGCCTCGCTGTCATCGACGGCGGTGACCTTGCAGCCGAAGCGGCTCGGCGGCATTACCGGACGCGCATGCAATGTCTTGCCGACACGCGCCTCGATCTCTGCCGGCAGGGTGTAGTCGATGCCGTAGACGGCCTGACCGTTGGTCTTGGGCGGCACGTCCAGCGCGTTGCCTTTGGTGCCCAGCACGCGACGCTCGGAGGCCGGCTTGAGCTCGATGGCCGCAAGCTCCTCCTCGGAGAAGCTGCGCTCCAGCCCCGCCGCAACGATCTCGCCATAGCCCAGCGACTGATCGCCACTGATGACGCGCCCCTTGCGCGCCTTGCAGCTCTCGACCGCCACGCCCATCTGCCGGGCGCCCGCCTCGATCAGCGCGATACGTCCCGCCGCACCGGCCTGTGACAGCGGCTGGTAGCTCTGGTGAACCGACCAGCTGCCGCCGGTGATCATGTAGCCCCACTTGGGGGCGCTGTCGACGTAATCGACCTTGACGCTGTCCCAGTCGGCCTCCAGCTCCTCGACCACCAGGCGCGCGAGGCTGGTAGCGACGTGCTGACCCATCTCGGACTTGGTGATATGCACGGTGACGGTGCCATCAGTGGCAATGGCGTACCACATGGTCGGCTCGAAGGCCCCGGCGGACAGCGTCTCGCTGGCCGAGCCCTTGCCGTCTGCCCCGGCGGCCAGCGCCGCGCCTGACACGCCGAAGGCCAGCATGGTGGAACCCGCCACACTGCCGATCAGGAAGCCACGCCGCGTGATACCGCCGCGACTGGAGGAAGTCTTGTGCGCGGCAGCAAGCTCGCGCTGATGCGCGGCCAGCTTGTCATCAAACCTTGCCATGGGACGTCTCCTCGACAGCAGAATGGGACACGGTGCCTGCCGTGGCGCGCGGATCGAAGATGCCGACGCCGGCAGTCGTAGCCGTGGCATCGGTCTGCTGACCGTTCACCTGGCTGGTGGCACGCTCACTGGCGATGGTGGCGGCACGTTTCACGGCGCGATGGATGCGCACGTAGGCCATGCAGCGACAAAGATTGCCGGCCATGGCGGCGGTGACCTGCTCATCGGTGGGGTCGGGCGTGTTCTTGAGGAAGTCGGCGGCCTGCATGATCTGGCCGGACTGGCAGTAACCGCATTGCGGTACCTGCTCCTCGATCCAGGCCTGCTGCAGCGGGTGGTCATCGTTCTCGGCCAGCCCCTCGATGGTGACGATGTCACCACCCTCGGCTGCCAGTACCGGCAGGACACAGGTGCGCGCCGCTGTGCCATTCAGGTGTACGGTACAGGCACCGCACTGGGCGATCCCGCAACCGAACTTGGTGCCGGTCAGACCCAGGTGCTCACGCAGCACCCATAACAGCGGGGTCTGCGGATCGACCTCGAGACTGACGGCCTTGCCGTTCAGAGTGAAGTTGGCCAAGGGCTTCTCCTCAGGAGCATGAAGCAGGGGGCAGGGTTCGGACAACGCGTGCAGGCAGTCGTGGCCAGCCATGGCGTCAGCTGACTGACGTGGCGTGGGTTCGGCGTCAGGGACCGACCCCGGGCTGTGGACCTGGCACGATTCGAACCAGTGAATTCTACAGGTCACGATCAGGCATCATGGTGCCATCAAGGAAACAGTGTGGTGTCGCTGAGCTCATCATGACCATGCAGATGCTGTCTTGCATGCGACACAGTATAGCGTTTCACGCCTTGTCATCGGCAGATGTTTGCATGACATCGGTCCGCCTCGGGACAGGGGCGGTAGCGGTCGAGGACGATGGCAACGCCCCAGCGCGAGGGCTCCCGCGAAGGCATATGACTGGCTGGTATGGAATGAGAGTGTCGCAGACGCGTCTGACAGTGGCGTTTCCGGCATCTGTACTTTTATGAGAATAAAGTGAAATGTAGCGAGAGCCCTAATGTAGCGAGAGCCCTAATGTAGCGAGAGCCCTAATGTAGCGAGAGTCCTCAAGCAGGATGTCCCGCCCATGGCCAGCACCGGGTGCAGGAACCGCAAGAACCGCAAGAAAAACGACAATAACGATTGCCGGCATGAGGATCTGACATGCAACTGAACTGGAAGGCAGCGATCGCGTTGGCAGCGCTGATTCTCGCCATCAATACCGGGGCGCGCCAGGCGATGGGCTTCATGCTGCCACCGATGGCCAGCGAACTCACCTGGGGCATGGGGAGTCTGTCTTTTGCGCTGGCCATCCAGAATCTGGTCTTCGGGCTGGCCGCGCCCATCGCCAGCAAGCTGTCAGAGCGCGTCGGCACCCTCAGCGTCTTTCTGGTCGGTAGCCTGTGCTACGCGGTCGGCATGGGTATCACCGCCCTCTGGCCGACCCCGACGGCGTGGATGCTGGGCGCCGGCGTGCTGGCCGGTATCGGCATCGGGGCGACCACCTTCCCGCTGGTGCTGGCCGCCGTCACGCGCGTGGTTCCCCTTCGGCATCGTGGCATCGGGCTGGGTATCGCCTCGGCCGGCGGCTCCTTCGGGCAGCTGATCTACTCGGTCGCGACCCCGATGCTGGTACTGATCGACTGGAAGATCGCCATGCTGGCGCTCGGCGCCAGCTGTCTGCTGCTGATTCCCATGGCCCTGCCGTTGCTGCGTCGCCCGGCGGCCGGCAGTGAGACACCGGCGGAGGATGTCCCGAGCCAGGGTCCACTGCTGCAGGACCGGCGCTTTCTGGCGCTCGCGGGTGGCTTCTTCGTCTGCGGCGTGCACGTCGCCTTCATCGCCACCCACCTGCCCAATTTCGTGGTCGCCTGCGGCCTGCCCCTGAACGTGGCCGGCAACACGCTGGCGATCATCGGCGCGCTCAATATCGCCGGCACCATCCTGTTCGGGGCCTGGGGCGGCCGCCGCCACCCGCCACAGCTGCTGATACTGATCTACGTGTGTCGCGCTGCGCTGGTGATGGCGATGGTGGTCATTCCGCCCAGCAGCGCCCTGCTCTACGCCTTCGGCGCGATCATGGGGGTGCTGTGGCTGTCGACGGTACCGCTGACCAGCCAGGCCGTCGCACTCTACTTCGGTCAGAAGCGCCAGGCCTTCGTGTTCGGCATGGTGCTGGCCGCCCATCAGGTCGGAGCCTTCCTGGGAGCCTGGGGCGGCGGTGTGGTCTATCAGCTGACCGGCAGCTACGACCTGCTGTGGATCACCAGCGCTATCTTCGGCCTGCTGGCCGCGCTCGTGCACTGGCCGGTGCGCCGCGAGCCCAAGCGCAGGGTACAGCCACATCTGGCTTGAGCGGTGCCACGGCTTCCACTCCTCAAACCTCAGACCTCTGATCACACCTCCACACCGCACAGCCCCCACCGGCGAGACCGATGGGGGCTGTGTCGTTCATGGCTCAAGCCAGGCGATCAGCGCTGGAAGGCGTAGACATTGCCAACCTTCAACAGCTGCGTCAGCTCATCCAGTGCCACCAAGGTTTCCTCGGCCAGCTGCGGATCGGCAAGGTCTGCCGGCGTCAGGCTGTCACGGTAGTGACGCTTGACCCAGTCACCCAGCTCGGCATGCAGCGTATCGCTCATCATCACGCGCCCAGACAGCGCGGCGCGCTCGGCGTCGCTGAGCACCACGCGCAGACGCAGACAGGCTGGGCCACCGCCATTGCGCATGCTCTGCTTCACGTCCTTGACCAGCACTTCGCCGATCGGGTTCGGGCCGGCCAGAATCGCATTCTGCAGTGCACTCCATACCGCCTCGTTCTCCTGACACTCGCCCGGCACCACCAGCGTCATGCTGCCATCGTCGTTGGAGAGCAGCTGCGAATTGAACAGATAGGAGGAAACGGCATCCTCGAGACTGACGGCTTCCAACGGTACACGGATCGGGATCAGCGGCGTGGACAGCTTGGCGCGAATCTCGTCGAGCACCGCCTCCTCATCGCGGAAGGCCAGCTCGTGATAGAACAACACCGGGCCATTGCCCACCGCGATGACGTCGTTGTGGAAGACACCGGCATCGATGGCGTCCGGGTGCTGCTGGGCGAACACCACCTGGTCTTCGCCGAGACCATGCTGACGCGCGACGGCCTGACTGGCTTCCAGGGTCTGACGCGCCGGATAGCGACGCGGTTCGACGCCATCACCGCCGAAGGCCTGGCGGCCGTAGACGTAGAGATGCACGCCAGGACCGCCGTGGCCATCGCACAGCCGCGTATGGTTGGCGGCGCCCTCATCGGAGAAGGCCGGCGTCGCGGGCAGCGCGGGGTGATGCGCGAAGTGGCCATCGTCGGCGAAGATGGCGCCGAGGATGCGCCCGGTGGTCGCGGGTTCCAGGTAGCGGTGGAAGCTGGATTGCAGGTTGGCCGGCGTGAAGTGCACGCGGCCATCACCGCTGTCACGCGACGGCGTGACGGTGGCGGCGTTGGCGGTCCACATGCTGGAGGCGGAACACACCGCGCGCAGCAGCTGCGGAGCCTGCTCGCTGGCCGCCTTCAACACCTGGGCGTTGCTGCCGGTGAAGCCGAGGTCGCGCAGTGCGCCGAGGTCCGGGCGCTGCTGCGGCAGCAGAATCCCCTGTGCATACCCCAGATCCGCCAGCGACTTCATCTTGTCGAGGCCCTGCAGCGCGGCTTCGCGTGGGTTGGAGGCCAGCCCGCCGTGGCGCATCGAGGCCACGTTGCCATGCGCCAGGCCGGCGTAGTTGTGGGTCGGGCCGACCAGGCCATCGAAATTGATCTCTTGATACGGAGTATCGGACATGAAGGTCTCCTGCCACGACGCCTTGCCAGCTCAGCAAACAGGCACGGCGGGCGTCGTGGTCAACAATGGGTAAGCGGCAGCGGTGCCCGAATGGACGGCCTTACAGGCGGATACCGGCCGGCAGGTTCGCGGGCAGCGCCAGCGCCTCGGCTTCCATCGAGGCGACCGGATAGCTGACATAGTCGGCGGCGTAATAGGCACTGGGGCGATGGTTGCCGCTGTCGCCGATGCCACCGAAGGGCGCATCGCCGGAGGCGCCGGTGGTCTGGCGGTTCCAGTTGACGATGCCCGCGCGAATGCGCAGCAGGAAGTCATCCCAGTCAGCGCGATCGCCACCGATCAGCCCGGCCGAGAGGCCGTAGCGGGTGTCATTGGCCAGTGCGATGGCCTCATCCCAGTCGGCGTAGCGATGAATCTTGAGCAGCGGACCGAAGAATTCCTCGTCCTCGAGCGCAAGGCCAGTGACATCGATCAGCGCCGGGCTGAGCAGACTGGTGCCCTCTTCCAGCTGCTTCATGCGCACGATGACGTTGCCGCCCAGCGCTTCGAGATCATCCTGCGCCTTGAGCAGCCCCTCGGCCGCGGCGACGCTTGCCAGGCCGCCATAGAAGGGGGCGTCCTGGGCGAACTGCCCCGCCACCCGCAGCTCACGCAGCGCCGTGGCCAATGTCTCGATCAGACGATCACCGACCTCGCCCTGCGGCACGATCAGGCGCCGCGCACAGGTACAGCGCTGACCGCCCGAGGCGAAGGCCGACTGGATGATCGCCAGTACCGCAGCGGCTTCATCCTGCACATCGCGCACCACCAGCGGGTTGTTGCCGCCCAGCTCCAGCGCCAGCAGCTTGCCGACCTGACCGGCGAACTGGCGGTGCAGCAGCTTGCCGATCTTGGCACTGCCGGTGAACAGCAGCCCATCGATGCCCTCGGACTGGGACAGGGCCTGGCCGACTTCCGCTGCGCCCTGCACCAGATTGATCACGCCGGCGGGCAGGCCCGCGGCCTCCCAGCACTGCAGGGTGAGATCGGCGGTAGCCGGGGTCAGCTCGGAGGGCTTGAACACGCAGGCATTGCCCGCCAGCAGCGCCGGTACCATGTGGCCGTTGGGCAGATGCCCCGGGAAGTTGTAGGGGCCAAAGACCGCCATCACGCCGTGCGGACGGTGGCGCAGGACTGCCTGAGTGCCCGCGACATCCTTGGCACGCTCGCCGGTACGCTCGTGATAGGCCTTCACCGAGATCGCGATCTTGCCGATCATCGCGCCGACCTCGGTGCGTGCTTCCCACAGCGGCTTGCCGGTTTCGCTGGCGATGCTGACCGCCAGCGCTTCACGATGCTGCTCCAGCTGATCGCGGAAGCGCTCCACCACCGCCAGACGCGCCTCGAAGCCCAGACGTGCCCAGGCCGGGAAGGCCTGACGCGCTGCCGCGACGGCCTGCTCGACCTGCGGGGCAGTGGCAGCGGCGCCCTGCCACAGACGTGCGTGGGAGACGGGGTCGGTCTTGGTGAAGAATGCGGCCTCGCCCGCTTGCCACGCGCCGTCGATGAAGAGCTGTTGACGCACGTTGAGTGTGGCGGGAGTCGAATTCGTAGTGGTCATGGCATGCCTCATCGAAAGGGCGCGCCGCGCGAGCGACGCTGAACAAGGAGTAACGGGACAGTTGGCGATCTGCCCCGCTGATAACAAAAGGACGCAAGGCGGTATACGCCTGCGAGTTGGCGCGAAGAAGCGGATGCCCGTGGCGGACGCTTCAGCCGGCCAGCACGCGCAGGGTGTCGCCACCGGTGACGCCGAGGCGCTCGGCCTCATCACGGTGCAGACGCACATGGCAGGCGCCGGCGTCATCACGTGTCACGTCATGGCTGATCCAGCTGGCACGGAAGTCGGCCATGCCGGTGGTAGCGGCCATCACGGCGGGACGCTCGCAGGCCGGGGCATCAGATGCGATCACCTCGACACTCGCCAGCTGGCTGTCACGCACGGCGCGCACATCATCGATATAGGCCTCGACCGTCGGGCCGCCATCGAAGATGTCGACGTAGCCTTCCCAGCGCAGCCCTTCCTTCTTGAGCATCGCCACCGCCGGCCGGGTGTGCTCATGCACCTGCCCGATGGCAGCCCGCGCGGGCTCGGAGAGAAACGGCGTATAGATCGGGAACTTGGGCATCAGCTCGCCGATGAAGCTCTTCTGGCCCATGCCGGTAAGGCGGTCGGCCTCATTGAAGTCCATCGGGAAGAAGTGGCTACCCAGACATTCCCAGAACGGGCTGCGCCCTTCGGGCGTGAAGACACCGCGCATCTCGGCCAGTACCTTGTCGGGGAAGGCCGCGCGGAACTGTGCCATGAACAGCCAGCGCACCTTGGAGAGCAGCGCGCCGTTGCGGTCCTTGCGCCAGCCTTCACGCAGGAACAGCGAACAGACCTCGGCATCGCCGGTGTGGTCGGAACACAGCGTCAGCGTATCCAGGGTGCGATGCAGATCGAGCTGCACCGAGGAATGCGCCAGCGAACCGAGGCGATAATGATAGAACGGCGCATCGGTGCCCACGCAGGCCTCGATGGCACAGCAGCCCGCGATGCTGCCGTCGCGATCATCCTCGAGCACGAAGAAGTAAAGGCGATCATCGCCGGGTTCGCGGCCCTCGAAGGCGGCCAGGGTGCGCTCTATCTTGGCGCTGAGAAACTCATGATTGTCCGGCAGCGAGGTGAAGCCGACACCGGTTTCCCGCGCCAGTACCTTGAGGCCTTCGATATCGTGTCGAGCGATAGGACGAATGCGCATTACAACTCTCCCTCATCCATCGTCGGCAATGGCATCGGCACGGCGAGCACCGCACGCCCCTCTTCCACGCCCAGTACCTCGGCCTGCTGCGGCGTCAGCATCAGCTGGCCGGTCGGCGTCAGGGCATAACGCGCCAGCACGCAGCGGAAATCGCCGAGTCGCTGGTTGGCTACCATCGCCGGCACTGCATCCGGCAGGCTTTCCTGCGGACGGATACGCACCGGATGCCAACCGCACTGCTTGAAGGTGTGCAGACGCTCGCACTCCGCCAGCAGCAAGGGGCCGGCATCGAAGATGTCGACATGACGCGAGCGCGAGAAGCCCTCGGCGAGCATCTCCTGCATGGCGTACTCATGGCGCGGATTCTCACGCCCGATGGCGGCGCGCGCCTGGGGCGTCAGCAGCGGCAGATAGAGCGGGAACGGCGGCATGACCTCGGCGATGAAGCTCTTGGAGCGCACCCCCGCCATCTGATTGATTTCATTGAAATCACGATCAAAGAAGTGCTGGCCGACGCTGTCCCAGAACGGGCTGACCTGACGCTCGTCGCGCGTTTCCAGATAGCCCGGGAAGGCCACCGCCAGTTCGGTGGCGAAGCGTTCCGGGTACTGGGCGATGAACATCAGGCGTGCGCGGCGCAACAGGCTGTCCGCATCCGTCTCGCGGTAGCGGGCATCCAGCGACAGCGCGCACAGCAGCGTGGCATCCGACACCTCATGCGACAGCGACAGCGTCTGCACTTCGTGGCGCACGTTGAGCTGCTGCGAGGCGTGGATCAGCGTCTCCTGACGATAGGTGTAGTAGGCCTCCCGCGCGCCAGCCTCGGCGCGCAGTGAGGCGGTACCGACCACTTCACCGGTATCGAGATCTTCCAGCACGAAGCAGTAGATCTCGTCCCCCGGGAAGTCGATCTCGGCACGAAGGCTCCGCTGGGAGCGCAGAATGCGCTCCTCGAGGCGGTCACGATGTGCCGGTAGATTGGTCAGGCGCGGCGTGGCCGTGGCCGCGAGCCGCTCGAGAGCGAGCAGATCGCGGCTTTCGGCAGGCCGCACCACCAGCATCGGGGCACTGCTCATGGCGCTGCTCATGCAGATGCAGAGGTGGCGACGAAGTTCGCCACGGCGCGGTCGAGCTTGTCGAGACCGCTCTGGATTTCCTCTTCGCTGATCACCAGCGACGGCGCCAGACGCAGCACGTCAGGACCGGCGATCAACACCATCAGACCTTCCTCCATCGCCAGGTTGAGAATGTCCTTGGCACGCCCTGCGTAGTCCGGCGCCATCTGGGCACCGATCAACAGACCCATGCCGCGCACTTCCTTGAAGACACCGTGACGCTTGGCGATGCCTTCCAGACCGTTGCGCAGCAACTCGTGGCGGTGGGCGACGCCCTCGAGCACTTCCGGCGTGTCGATGGTCTCGAGCGCCGCCAGACCCACGGCACACGCCAGCGGGTTGCCGCCATAGGTGGAACCGTGAGTGCCGATGGCCATGGCCGGTGCGATGCGATCGGTGGTCAGCATGGCGCCCAGCGGGAAGCCGCCGCCGATGCCCTTGGCGGTGGTCAGGATGTCCGGCACCACACCGAAGTGCTGGTAGGCGTACAGGTGGCCGGTACGCCCGGCACCGCTCTGGACTTCATCGAAGATCAGCAGCGCATCGTGCTGGTCGCACAGTTCACGCAGTCCTTCGAGGAAGGCCTGCTCGCCCGGGATGATGCCGCCCTCGCCCTGCAGCGGCTCGACGATGATCGCGCAGGTGTCATCGCCCATCAGCTCGCGCACGGAGTCGAGATTGTTGAATTCGGCGTGCTGGATACCGCCCGGAATCGGTCCGAAGCCCTGGGAATACTTGGGCTGACCACCGACGCTGACGGTGAAGAAGGTGCGGCCATGGAAGGACTGACGGAAGGAGATGATCTTGTCCTTCTTCTCGCCATGGGTGTCGTGGGCGAAACGACGCGCCAGCTTGAGGGCGGCCTCGTTGGCCTCACCACCGGAGGAGCAGAAGTAGACCTTGTCGGCGAAGGTGCGCTCGGTCAGCGCCTTGGCCAGCGCCAGTGCCGGCTCGTTGGTGTAGACATTGGACAGGTGCCAGACCTTGTCGGCCTGGTCCTTGAGCGCCTTGACCAGCGCCGGGTGGCAGTGACCCAGCGAGGTGACGGCGATGCCACCGGCGAAGTCGATGTACTCGCGACCTTCCTGATCCCACAGACGGCTACCCTCGCCGCGTACCGGAATGGCAGCCTGGGGTGCGTAGTTGGGCACCATGGCATGGTCGAAATCGGCACGGGTCAGCTGGGTCATCGTCTCTTCCTCATCGCGGGGTCTTGGCGTGGCCGGCCGATGATCGGCAAGCCACGGGTCATGACACTCGAGTATAGGGAGGCAAGATGACAAAGACTTTCAGCGAAAGGACGACGACTTATGTCAGGAGGCGACTTTTGTCATCCAGGGAAGGTGTCAGGCCTGCAGCATGAGACGTTCGTCGCGGGGGCTGCGCCCGAAATGGTTGCGAAACGCCGTGGAGAAGTGAGCGGCGCTGGAAAAGCCGGTGGCCAGCGCGATCTCGCCGATCGGTTGATCACTCTCGCGCAGTAGCTGGCGCGAACGCGCCAAGCGGAGATCCAGATAGTAGCGGCTGGGCACCGCCTGCAGATGCTTCTTGAACAGCCGCTCCAGCTGACGCCGCGAGATGCCGAGGTGCTCGCCGATCTCGTGGGTAGAGAGCGGCTCCTCGATATTGGCCTCCATCAGCGTCACGGCCTCCACCAGCGGCTGCGGCGCATGGGCGAAACGGTTCTTGAGCGGCACGTGCTGTGGCTCGTCCGCCAGCCGGATGCGCTCGCAGACGAAGTGCTCGGAAACCTTCTCGGCCAGCGCGCGGCCATGCTGCTGGGCGATCAGCGTCATCATCATGTCCATCGCCGCGGTACCACCGCCGCAGGTGACACGATCGCGGTCCAGCTCATAAAGCTGATGGGAGACATTGACCTGCGGAAAGTCGCGGCGGAAGGATTCGGCGCGCTGCCAGTGGATCGTCGCACGATAACCATCGAGCAGCCCGGCGCGGGCCAGCTCGCGGGTGCCGGTGGAGATGCCGCCCAGCATCACGCCACGCTCGGCCAGTCGCTTGAGCCAGGCCAGCAGCGCGGGATTCGAGGCCACCTCCTGCGGGCCCGCCTCCCCCGCCGGCTGGGCGCCGCACACGAACAGGGCGTCCAGATGGCGCGAATCACTGGCGACCAGGCTGTCCGGCGAGAGGCTCAAGCCCGCCGCGGACGCCACGCCGCGCCCATCAAGTGCGAAGGTGACGGCCCGATAGATTGTCTGCCCCGCGAGCTGGTTGGCCACCTGCAGGGGCTCCAGCGCACAGGCCTGGGACAACAACGAGAAGCCGGGCAGCAGCACGAAGCCTATCTGGCGTTGCTGGGCCTGGGGAGAAACCAGTGAATCCACGGGCATGAGTATGGCGCTGAATCCGTCGGGTAGAAGGTGAGTCAAACGAGCGGTGGATGTCGGTGGATATCAAAGTCATGCCACCAGACTGCCATCAGAGTGCCGCCATATTGTGCCATGCCTGCTACGCCAATGCCTGACCAGCGCCCCAGAGACAGCACCACAAAGACTGTGCAAACGACAACGCCACCCCGAAGGATGGCGTCGTCGTGTGTGGCGGGCAGTGCTCAGGGCTCAATAGGTAACGCTCAGCGAACTGCCCTGAGCTCTGCGCTTATGCCGAGGCGCGCTTATGTTGAGGCGCGCTTACATCTGAACGACATCGAATTCGACATCGGTGGCGACATCGGCATCGTAGTCGACGTCGTCACGCGTGAAGCCGAACAGCTTCAGGAATTCCTGCTTGTAGCTGGCGTAGTCGGTGATGTCGAACAGGTTGTCGCTGGTGACCTGCGGCCACAGGTCCTGACAGGCCTGCTGGACGTCGTCCTTCAGCTCCCAGTCGTCGAGACGCAGACGGCCGGACTCGTCGGTGGCGATCTCGCCTTCGCCGTAGAAGCGCTCGGCGTAGAAGCGGTTGAGCTGCTCGATGGTGCCTTCGTGCAGGCCCTTCTCCTTCATGATCTTGTAGACCATGGAGATGTAGAGCGGCATGACCGGGATCGCGGCGCTGGCCTGGGTGACCACGGACTTGAGCACGGCCACGTGGGCACGACCGCCCTTGGCGGACAGCTTCTCGTGGATGCTGCCGGCGGCGCGGTCCAGATCTTCCTTGGCGCGACCCAGCGCACCGTGCCAGTAGATCGGCCAGGTGATCTCGGTGCCGATATAGCTGAAGGCGACGGAGCGGGCGCCATCCGCCAGCACGCCGGCGTCGTCCAGCGCCTGCATCCACAGCTCCCAATCGTGACCACCCATCACGGTGACGGTATCTTCGATTTCCTGCTCGGTGGCCGGCTCGACCTCCGCTTCGATGATGGTGTCCTTGTTGGTGTCGATGGCGGTCGCGCGGTAGGTCTCGCCGATCGGCTTGAGCACGGAGCGCTTCACTTCACCGCTGTCCGGCAGCTTACGCACCGGAGAGGCCAGCGAGTAGACGACGAGGTCGACTTCGCCCATGTTGGCCTTGATCAGCTCGATGGCCTTGGCGCGTGTCTCATGCGAGAAGGCATCGCCGTTGATGGCCTGGCTGTAGAGGCCTTCCTGCTTGGCGAACTTGTCGAAGGCAGCAGAGTTGTACCAGCCTGCGGTGCCGGCCTTCTTCTCGGTGCCCGGCTTCTCGAAGAACACGCCCAGGGTGTCCGCGCCGTAACCGAAGGCTGCCGTGATGCGTGCCGCGAGGCCATAGCCGCTGGAAGAACCGATCACCAGTACCTTCTTCGGACCACCGTCACGCTTGTCACCGACTGTCTTGCGGGTGATGGCGATCTGCTCGGCGACATTCTGCTCGCAGCCCTTGGGATGTGTGGTGGTGCAGATGAAGCCACGAACCTTGGGTTTGATGATCACGTAAAGAACCTCGTTTGCTGTTGGCCCGGCGTGTACCCGCCGATGCGATACTCGCTTCACGCTGACAGCAGGCAATGGCCGTCTCTGAATGGTGAAGCGTATCGTGAAATAGGGCGTTCGAATCCCGTAAAGCAGGCTCAGTGCCAGCTCATGGGCGCTATTCTAGCGGCTGTCGGCGACGCTGTCCGCCCTGCCGTCATGATCCGCCATCTGCCTGCATATCACTGGAGCCGGCCGCGGCGGCTGCCGTATCATATAGGCCTTTTCACGTACTGCCATTCCACTGCCGTCCTGCATTCGCCGCTGGTTGCCAGCCGCACTGTCCGACAGGCTCTGCCCAGGATGTTTTCATGAACGATCAGAACGCTCACCTCGCCCCCGATGTGGCCGCCCTGCTCGAGCGCCGACAGGACATCTGGCTGGCGCTGTCTCCACTGTGGCTGGAACGCGAACCGCGTGAAGCCGAGTATCAGCACATGGCAGAAGTCGTCGAAGCCCAGGGGTTGAGCTTCCAGGAACTGGAAAAGCTCTATCGCCTGGAGATGGCGCCGGTACTGGTGCGAGAACAGGTCAGCATGACACCCAGCTTCAAGGGCTTCGATGACAGCCAGCTGCTGTCACGCCTGCTGCAGCATACGCATCGTCTGACGCGTGGCCGGCGCATGTTCTGGCTGCTGTTTTCGGGGCTGGCCACGATGCCGAGTCGCCATCGCTACGGAAATCTGCTCGAGATCCTGCACCTGCGCGGCAATACGCCCCGCTAGCGCCCCGCAATCTGCACGGCGCAGCCTGACGAGAGTGCTGATCTGCAACGCCCGGATGGCAAGACACCCCGCGACCGGAAGGTCACGGGGTGTCTTGTCGTGCTGTCGTGCTTAAGAGTGCTTATCAGTGCTTAGCAGTGCTTGGCAGAGCTCAACCGCCATTCCTCGAGGGGCTGACGCCGCCAGGCTCATGGCCGTTGGTGGCGCGGTACTCTCAGCACCCCTTGTGCGCGGCGCTTCTGCCAATCAGACAGACTTGAAAGGCCTCGGCTGTCGCTGATGCGTTTGCCCCCTTCCAGACGTTTGCTCATCCACAGCGCGCTGCCATTGAAACTGTAGATAGGCAGCAGGTCCGTGCGCTCACTGGCCGGCAGGATGGAACTGTTCAGGTTGTCCAGTACATCAGGATTGCGCGTATTGGCGCTCTGATAGGTCACGACCATGTGGAACTGATTGAGACTGAGCGCCTTGACGTAGTGCAGACGCAGGCGGTCTTCCGGTACGCCAAGCTCGCGCAGGGTCAGATACTTGGCCATGGCGAAGTCATCGCAATCACCGGCCCCTGCCCCCAGAAACTCCTGCGGCGTCGCCCAGTAATCGGTCGCTCCCCAGACGCTGAGATCATCGGTGAAGTTGAGACGATTGAAGAAATCGTTCACTTCGCTCAACTGACGCCTGACCGGCGCGCCCTCCAGACGCTGCAACAGTTGCTGCCATTGCTGCACACGATGCCAGCCACCTGTCCCGTAGATCTGGATGAACTGGCGGGAATCCACCGCCTGTGCCAGACCCGCACCGAGTGACAACGCCAGCAGCACCCCGACCGCAAGACCCTCCCACCAGCGGCGATGATTCATGTCGAGGCACCCTGAATGTCACTTAGCGAGGCATATCTTCTGCTGGACTGGCAAGCCTTGCCATGACATCGACTGCCGGTGACACGAAGCCCTGATAGCCATCTGCGCCCAGCGACATCGCCCGCTCCTGATCCGCCTCGGACTCGACGCGGGTCACGATGACCTGCGACTCGACCTGATGCGCCGTCATGCACAGACTCTGCAACAGCTCGGTGTCGACATCTTCGCGCTTGAAGAACGCCTGGTCGATCTTGACGTAATCAGGCCGCAGTGCCGACAGATAGCTGAGCTCCTTCAGCTCTCGGGCGAAGCGGTCGATGCCGCCCCGCGCACCCAGTCGACGAGCATGTCGGAACAGCATCTTGATACGCTCCTGATGCCTGAGGGCGATGCTTTCGGACACCTCGATATCCAGACGCTTGCTCAGGCGCGGATGCGCCGCCAACCAGTTGAGCAGACCAATATAACTGGCTTCATCGTCGAAGGTTTCTTCGGTCAGGTTGAGCGCCAGTCTTGGCACTTCAATCCTATCGATATAAGAGGCCAGCCACTCCAGAGCGCGCAGATCGAACTGCGCCCCCATGCGGAAATGGCGGATCACGGGCAGGAAGTCACCCGCGCGATGCAGTTCATTGCCATCGCGCAGACGGGCAAACAGCTCGCGGTGAAGCTCGCCACCATCATTGAGCAACACCGGCTGAGCAACGAAATCGAGCCCCTTGGGGGCGTCCAGAGCCTTTTCGATGATCTCGCGCCATTCGCCTCGCGGACGTGCACGGCCACCCGCAGGGGCCAGCTCGACGCTAGATCCCAGCTCGATGGCCTGACGAAGCGTGGCATCTGCAACGGCAAACATCTGGGTACGCTGCATGCCCGGCTCACGCCGAACGGCACCAAGGGCACAGTTCTCCGGCGGAATATCCACCAGCGGATTGGCATCCAGCAGGTGGTCGATATCCTCCGCCAATAGCGTGAGAAATTCCTGAAGTCGAGTCTCATCAGTTTCCGGCAGCAACAGACCGAAATCACTATTGGCCAAGCGCGCGGCGATGATCGCCTCACCCGCCAGTTCACGATCTTCCAGCTTGCGCGCAATGGCTTTCACCAGGGCATCACGCCCCTTGTAGCCCTGCTCGCGATACACCACCTCGATATGCGACACGCGCAGCAGCGCGAAGCTGCCGCCCATCGGCTCGCTCAGCCACTCATCGACCGCTCGGTTCAAATAGCCGCGGTTGCCAAGCCCCGATACCGAGTCTTCTTCCGCCTGGCGCTGCAGACGCGCCAGCTGCGCGGCCTGAGCCTCGAACTGGGTCTGAAGGCGCTGTCCCAGACGATTGACCGCCGAGGTAATGCCCTTGAGCTCCGCCACGCTGGTCTCCTCCAGCGGCGCGTCGAAGCGCTGCGTCTCCATCTCATTGAGGCGAGACGAAAGGCGCTCCAGCGGGCGCAGCAGACGGCGCATGACCAACGAGGCAACCAGCAGCGTGATCAGGCCGCCCAGCAGCAGCCACAGCGCCAGACGCTTGGCCAGCTGCCAGAGCTGGTCATAGCCCTGGGCAGATTCGCCGGTCAGGCTGATCGTGCCCAGCGACGCCCAACCACCGGGCAGCTCGCGGCTCGCCGATTCCACCGGCATGGGGATCAGGTCACGAAACCACTCGGGTGCCAGGCTCTCGCGCACGACATTGAAAACGATGGGCGTCGCGACGGCCACGCTCTCCAGCCTGGCATCGCGCACATGGCCACCATCCACCGTGGCACGTATCAAGGCTTCGGCACTGGCGGCATCGCCAAGCTCTACATGTGGCACCAGCGCGAGACTCAAGCTCTGGGCGAGATTCGAGAGTTCGACGCGTTGTCGTTCGGCCAGTGCATCACGGGTGTTGTTGACCTGGATGAAGAAGATACCGAGGGAGAACCCCAACAATACCAGCAACATCAAGGTAAACAGGCGGCGCGAAAGACTCATCTGATTTCCTCATCAACCATCAGCATGGCAACGACGCATCCAGGGTGCGGGAGCGCCGTGGGTGGCTTAGCCCTGTTGTTGGACGGGGACGGCAACACTCATGGAATCCAGCAGAGCACCGGTCGCCGACAGCAGGCGATAGTTGGCGGTTTCCAGATCAAAACGGGCGCGAATCAGGTTCTGTTGAGAGGTGAACAGCTCACTCTCGCTATCCAGAAGGTCCAGCAATGTGCGGCGCCCGATATCGAATTGCTTGCGATAACTCTCGCGGGTATCGGTCGCGGCACGCACATAACTTTCCAGGTAATCGATCTGGCGCTTGAGGTTTTCGCGGGCATTCCATGCCAGACGAATCTCGTCACGCACATCGCGTATCACGCGATCATTGTCGTGCTCGACCGCTTCCAGCGCTGCCTGACGACCGCGGATCTCGGATTGATCGCGGCCACCACGATACAGGTTGTAGCGCATGACCAGTTCGACGCTCCAGTCGTCTGACTTGCTCTTGTCCTGGTCATAATCATTGTCCAGCGTGCGATTGCCCTCGAGACTGAACTCGGGGTAGTTATCACCCTTCTCGGCGTTCACTTCATGGCGCGCAGCGTCAATGGAGACCCGCGCTGCCGCCAACAGCGGGTTGCGCTGATTGGCCTGCACGTAGGCGCTCTCGACATCCTCGCTGAGCAGGCTGGTGTCGATACCCGGCATGCTGAGGTCCGACGGCATCTCCCCCACCAGACGCAGATAGGCAGAGCGGGAATCCTCGAGATTGTTGATCGATGACAGCACGCTGGCTTCGGCATTGGCCAGACGACCATCCACCTGACGCACGTCACTGCGCGCACCAAGGCCGGATTCCGCACGCCGCCCGATATCATTCGAGATGCGACGGTGAGCCTCGAGATTGGCTTGTGCATACTTGAGAATCAGCTCATCACGCATGACCTGCAGATAGGCACCGGCCGTATCCAGCGCGATGTCATTGGCCTCGGCCGCGACCTGCAGGCGCTGGTAGTCCGCTTCTGTCTCGGCCTGGCGGATGCGCTCGATTGTCGTGTTGCCGTCCCAGAGCAGCTGACGGATGGTCAGATCAAGGCGCGTGTAATCGTGCCAGTCGTCATCATCATTGACGCCGTCATCTTCGGAGTCGAACTTTCCATAACCCAGACGACCGGTCAGATCCACCGTCGGGCGATACGCCCCGCGCTGGGTTTCCGCTTCTTCGAGTCGCTGGATGTGACGTGAAACCTGAACGCGCGTGCGCGGGTTTTCCATTACCGCTCGGGATACGGCTTCTTCAAGAGTCGCAGCCGAAGCCTGAACGCCAAACCCCATCCCTGCGGCGATGCTCAACGCCAAGAGTGTCTTTTTCATTATGTGTTACCCTCGAATCCATCAAATCCTTGATCAACGTTCACGCAAGGCACCTTGCCTGGCGCGCAGAATCGGCTTCATCAAATATTGCAGTACGGTCTGATTGCCAGTGATCACATCGACGCTGGCCTGCATGCCCGGGATGATCGTGAGCGGATCCGAGTCACTGCCAAGGTGGTTCTGCTCCGTCAGCACCTTGATCTCGTAGAAACTGTTGCCTTCTTCATCCTGCACAGTATCCGCACTGATCTGATCGACCTTGCCTTCCAACCCACCGTAGATGGTGAAGTCGTAGGCAGATAACTTGACGACGGCCGGCTGCCCGATTCTCAGGAAGCCGATGTCCTTGGGAGCGACTCGCGCCTGAACCAGCAGCTGATCCTCGATGGGAACGATCTCCATCAGGTCTTCCCCGGGCTCGATGACGCCGCCTATGGTATTGATATTCAGCGTCTTGATGGCGCCCTGAACCGGAGATGTCACCAAAGTACGATCGAGTCGGTCCTGAAGACTGGTGCGCCCCTCACGCAAGCGACCCAGATCCGCCTGGGTCTTGGCGAGCTCTTCCGCAGCACGTGAGCGGAATTCCTGCGCGACGCCGACCCGATTCGAGATGGCCTCATCCAACTCCGATTGCTTGCCCGGCACGGCCAGGCGCGCCGATTCAAGATCACCCCGCAGGTCGTTGACCTCACGCTGGATCTTGAGAAGGTCTACCTGAGAGACCACGCCTTCACGCACCAGCGGGGCCGTCATGCCGAGCTCGCGACGTGACAGTTGATAGCTGCGCTCGAGGCTGTTGATGCGCGATCTCAACTCACGCAACTCCTGCTCCTTCTGCAGAATCTGTTCACGCGCGCCATTGAGGCCACTGTTGAGCTGATTCAGATGCGTGCGATAGGCCGTCATCGCACGCGAGACCAGAGCGGGACTGCGCGCCTTGAATTCTTCATCGAAGGGCAACTCGATATTCTTCACGATCACCTGATCCTTCCAGGCATCCGCGGAGGCGTTGACCTCGATGGACTCAAGCTCGGTGTCGTACTGCATGATGGTGGCCTGCAGGCCATCGAGGGTCGAGACACGCTCACGCAGATCGGAACCTGCACTGGTATCGTCGATGCGCAGCAGTGGCTCCCCCGCCGAGACGACTTGACCTTCCTTGATATAGATCTCGCGAACGATACCGCCTTCCAGGTTCTGTACAACCTGCAGGTGCGTCGAGGGCACGACCTTGCCGGAGCCGCGCGTGACGACCTCCAGACTCGCCTGGCTGGCCCAGATGATGAAGATGGCCACGAATGCGAGCACCATCCAGATCAGGATGCGCGACTTCCAGGGGGTCGCCAGCAAGACGGCTGAACTGACATCGTCGAGATGGTGAAGATCACGCTGCTCAATCGGTGCCTTAGCCACGATTCACCTCCTGCTTGCGCCCGGCGACACGGCCTTCATTCAGGGCGCTCAGCACCTGCTGCTTGGGGCCATCGGCGACAATGCGCCCTCCTTCCATGACGATGACGCGGTCTACCACCTCGAGCATGCTGCTCTTGTGGGTGACCAGCACCAGCGTCTGACTGCGCGGCAGGGACTTGAGCATTCTGCGCAGCCGCAGCTCGGCGCGGTTATCCATGTGCGAACCGGGCTCATCGAGCAGCAAGAGCGGGGGACGCATCAAGAGTGCGCGTGCCAGCAAGACCGTCTGACGCTGACCGCTGGAGAGCATGCGCCCACCCTCGCCCACCTGACGATCCAGTCCTTCAGGGTGATGACGAGTGAATTCGGTCACGCCGGAGGCATCAGCCGCGAGTTCGACCTGTACATCACTGGCGTGTGGTTGGCCGAGGGTGATGTTGTCGCGAATGGAGCCGAAGAACAGTGCACTGTCCTGGCCCGCATGGCCGATATGCCGACGTACGTCGGCGGGATGCAGCTGATTGAGATCCAGCCCATCAATGCGAACACTGCCAGTTGTGGCACGATACAGACCAGAGACAAGGCGCTGCAAAGTGCTCTTGCCAGCGCCGATACGCCCGATGATCGCGATCCTCTCACCTGGTTCGATGGTCAGTGAGATATCCGACACGGCAGGCGGCGTATTCGGCGCATAGGCAAAGCCGACGCGATCGAATTCGATACGCATCTGCAGGTGCTCGCGGTGAACGTAACGACGATCTTCCGACTCTTCCGGCAATGCCATGATCTGCTCAAGCGCACTCATCGCACTGCGAGTCTGGCCGATGCGCGTGATCAACAACGCCAACTGTCCCAGCGGCTGCAACGCACGCCCGGACAGCATGACCGCGGCGATCAAACCACCGACAGACAGGCGTGCATCCGCGATCAGATAGACCCCGAACACGACCAGCGCCACCGTGGTGGCCTGTGTCAGCGACATGCTCAGCGAGCTGACAGAAGTCGTCAGGTTGCGGCTTTTCACCCCCCAATGCGCGATCTGCCCGACGGCCCGTTCATACCGACGCTGGGTTTCCCCCTGAGCATTGGCCAGCTTGAGGCTCTCAAGGCCGGAGACGGCTTCGACGAGGCGCGCATTGCGCTCCGTCGCCAGGCGCGACCCCTGCTCGATGCTGCTGCGCAGCGGTTTCTGGATCGCCAGACTGTAGACGAGCAGGATCACGAGCGCGGCGAAGGGCACCAGAACCAATGGCCCCGCCACGATCCAGATCACCAGCAGGAACAGCAGGGCAAACGGTAGATCGACCAGGGTGGTCAGGGTTGCGGAAGTAAAGAACTCGCGGATCGAATCAAACTCCTGCAAGTGCTTCACATAGCCACCGACGGAGCCGGGTCGCGCTTCCATCCGCAAGTTCATGGTCTTGGAGAAGAGCTTCGAGGTCAGCAACACCTCGGACTTCTTGCCCGCCGTATCCATGAAGTAGGCACGCGTCTGGCGCATCACGAAGTCGAACACCATGATGATCGCCATGCCCGTCGCCAAGACCCACAGCGTGTTGAAGGCCAGATTGGGCACGACCTTGTCATAGGCGTTCATCACGAACAGTGGCGATGCCACGGCAAACAGGTTGATCAATATCGACGCCAGAATCACGTCACGATAGATCGGCCGCGACAGCTTCAGCGTTGACCAGAACCAATGACCATCACTCTGCTTGAGCGTTTCCGGGGCGCGTTCATCAAAGCGGTGCTCCTGCTTGAGATAGACGACACGCCCATCATGACGCTCAACCAGTGACTCGATGTCCACCAGCTCATCACCATCGGCCTCAGGCTGATGAATCCTGGCCTTGCCTGCGTCGTTGTCGACCTCCAGCAAGACGACAGCACGCTCTTCCTTGAGTATGAGAATGCACGGCATCAACATGTCGCTGATGGCCGTGATCTGCTGGTTGACCAGTTTGGCACTCAGATTGGCACGTGCCGCGGCACGACTGACAAGTGCCAGGGGAAGACGGCCTTCCTCCATGGGAAGACCATCGACCAGCACTGCTGCAGATCTGGGATTGCCGTGGTAACGCGCCATGAAGACCAGCGCATTGAGAAGGGGATCGCCCTCCCTCTCGCCAACAGGCTCCGGTCTTAATGGCGTGGGTTGATCGCTCAACCTGTCCTCCTTAGTAGGGCACTTCGCAGATGTATCTACGGCAAAATCTAATACAGCAAGGGGAGATAGCCTAAGCCATCTCCCCTACCACATCGATTCAGCCGTCAACATTCGTCTTGAGACTGTTGCTGTCGAGCAGAGATTGAATGATCTGCGTATCCGTGTCGCCACCTGATGTCAGGTCGACATCACGCAGATTGATCTCTTGCGTGATATTGCTGCCGTTGGATCCATCGACACTGATCTCGATATTGGTGCCACCCTCTCCATCTGACTCGAAGTGTAGGAAGCTCGAGAGCGTATCGGCATCCTCATCAGCCTCCAGCAGATCAGACAGATCGATGACATCGCCATCCGCGACACTGAAGTCGGTGATGGTATCCGTCGCCATGCCGCCTTCGCTATTGATGTCATCACCACTCAGCCACTGGAAGGTGTCAGCACCATCGCCGCCGGTCAGGATGTCATTGCCGGTACCTCCGACCAGAAGGTCATCACCCTCACCACCAGAGAGGATATCGTTGCCGGTGCCGCCTCTCAGCGTATCGTTGCCACTGCCGCCTTCCAGACGATCACTGCCTACACCTCCACTCAAGGTGTCATCGCCGCCTTGGCCAATAAGATAGTCCGCATAGAACGGGCCATCGCCATCGCCTGTTAGAGTTTCGTTACCGGAGGTCCCGATCAGGACCGACAGCTTGTCGACATCGATGCTGACACTTGAGGCGTTGGTATCCCCATCATTGTCGACTGTGACGTAATCGAAGCTGTCCGTGGAACGCTCACTGACATTGTCCGGCGGCGTATAGGAAAAATCACCGGTCCCCAGATTGAACAGCATGCTGCCACCCAGTTCCGTCGAGATGGTCAACTCCAGGCTGCCTGCATCGTAGCTGCTGTTGTCGGTGCCGGTGGCAGAAACAGCATTGGTATCCGGGTCATAACTGTAGGTCGTGCCATCCACAGTGACCGATTGCAGATAACCGCCATCCGCTCCCAACAGACTGCCGTCCACGGAACTGCCTGATACCAGCTGACCGCTGACAGGTGATTGGACCGTGGCAGCAAGCGTATCGTCCAGATCCTCGAAGCTGGTCACGACTGTGCTGTCGAGGTTCTCAACTGCAGAGCCATCATAGGCGATCGGATCAAGATTGGACTCGGTGACACCGTCACCCAAACCTATTGCGTAAGACTTGATACCATTTTCAACCAGGAAGTCAGTCCAGATTTCCTCTTCTTGCGGAGAAATTCCTCTATCGCTGTAGTAGACGGTGTTTCCGACGAGAACATCGAGCTGGTTGGAGTCGCCATCGCCATAGTTGGGGCTACCATCAGAGAAGAAGTAGGAAATGCTTTGCGCATTTTCCAATGCCCCATCTTGTGAATAGTTTTCCATAGCTGCAGCCAAAGCGGAGTCATAGTTAGTGACACCAGCCGCCACAAGATCGTCCAGGATCTCCACGACTTCATCGACACTCAGCCAAGCATCTTGCGCTGTAGCCACTGTCGAGAACGTCACGAGATTGATACGAACATCACCGAAATCGTCGTATGCCCCGATCAAGGTCTTGATCGAGTCGATAGCGCTCTGAAGGCGAGTCTCACCATTTATGCCATCGTCCTCCCCCATGGAGCCGGACACATCCAGCACGATAGTGAGATTGGTATCCACCAGGGTGGACGAGAAGCTCTGCGCTTCCTGTTGCTCGGGGGCATCATCCTCGATGCCGATGGTCAGCGTGCCGGTGGAGCTTGCGCCTTCGCTATCCGTTGCGAGCACACCGAAGTCCAGAGACAGGACATCTTCCCCATCACCCGAGTGATCGACCGCCTGACTCAGAGTGAAGGTATAGGCACCGCTGTCATCGATGGTCACCGTCGCGACTTCATTGCCATCAACATCGGTTGCCACCATTGACTGGGTACCGCTGCCGGACCAGGCCACCGCACTGCCACCGGAGGTGATGGCCGTGGCAGGAGCCGTCAATACCAGCGACACGCTGTCACTATCGACGTCCGTGACGGAAACCGTACCGGTGACTGTGGTGGCATCGGTGGTATCCGTGAAGCCATCAGCCGCATCACTGTCGGCGATACCGCCTTCGAGCCCTTCTTCACTGACACGGCCTTCAGTCGCCGTCACCACCGGGGCATCGTTCGTCCCCTGGATGGTAATGGTGACATCCTGGGTAGCTGTCGCTCCTGCCGTATCCGTGACAGTGACGGTGTAGGTCAGGACCAGTGACTCGCCTGCAGACAGGTAGTCGAAGCTTTCCCCGGCAGCGCTGCTGTCGAAGGTCCAGTTGAGCGTCCCTTCCGTGTTCTCGTCATCGATGATGGCGCCGGTGTCCACTCCCAGCAGCGCAAGCAGGTCATCGTTGTCCAGCGTACCGGTGTCTCCAGCACTGGAGACGCCGGTGACGCTCGGCGTCACGCTGTTGCTGAGATCCACGTCATCCACCGACAGAGTCCCGCTGGCACTCAGCGGTGAATCCGTCTCCGTCAGGCTGGCGGCGGTACTGTCGCCACTGCTGACACTGATCGCCGGGCCGTCGTTGCGACCATTGATGGTGATCGTCAGAGTGGTGCTGGAGGTATCACCGTCAGCATCCGTGATCACGTAGGTATAGACATCCGTGACCGACTCACCGACCGCCAGGTACTGCAGGTCGTCGCGTGCTGACTGGTAGCTGTAGGAGCCATCCGCCGCCAGGGTCAGCTCGCCGTGCTCACCCGTGATCACGGCCGCCGCGCCATCGCTCACCGTGACGGTTTCTGATCCAGAAGTGACGGCGGTGACGGTGACCGCATCGGCCCCCAGGGTGTCCGCCGTCGCAAATGAGCCGTCCACCACGTTGCCGGTAACGGCAGCACTACGATTCTCGTTCATGCTGCGGGTATCAGCGTTGGCGATCGGCGCGGTGTCCAGAACGGTGACATCCAGACTGGATGTGGTGCTCTGACCGGCAAGATCCGTCACCACGACAGCGAAGTCGTCAATGACACTGTCATCGCCACCGGCATGATCAGCCGCAGTGCCATCTTCCACATAGCTGTAGGAGACCACTCCGGTGTCGGCATCATAGCCAGTAACGGTCAGCGTTCCTTCGCCATCTGGCTTGGAGATCACTACCGGTGCGGTGTTGGCGTCCGTGATATCCACACCAGCGATTGTCACTGCCGCAATACCTGCCGCAGCTTTCACGGTAAAGGTATCGGTGACAGTACCTCCTGTCGCTTCGGTGACCGACTGATCTTCCAGTGAACTGATGACCGGCACAGCATCATCAGTACCGGTGATCACGATATCCACTGTCGTGGTGGAACCATCGCTGAGCTGCACGATGTACTGCTCATTGATCGTGTCGGCAGATGTCAGCCCCTGCACAGCGGCAGTGTCGTTATCCAGCGTATAGGTCCAGCTACCGTCGGCATCGACAGCGAAGGTACCGTAGAGACTGCTGTCGTCAGTGGCCGGCGTGAACGTCGGGGCGTCACTATCGACATCGGTTGCGGTCAGCGTACCTGAAGCTTGTGTCACACCATCTTCGGCCACTGCCCCATCATCTGCACTGATGACAACCGGATCATCGACCGCCGTGACATCCTGGAAGCTGAGAATGGCTTCATCAACTTCGGTGCCATCCGTGATCACATAGGTGGTGTCAGGTACCGGACCGTTGTAATTCTCGCCGGGCGTGAAGGTGAAGGTACCATCGGCATTGATAAGCAGTGTGCCGACTTCGCCAAGATCCGCTGTCTCGCCCGGGTCGTATGTATCGCCGTCAACAGTGAAGCTGACGACGCTCAACTCATCACCATCGGCGTCGACGTCATTGCTCAGGACGTTGCCGCTGACCGGAGTATCTTCCTCGACCAGAATCGGGCCATCGTCATAGGCCACTGGCTTGTCGTTCAAGCCCTGGACATTGATGGTGATGACAGCGGTATCCGAATCCCCATCCGCATCGAGGATGGTGTACTCGAACTCCTCCTTGACCAGATCACCCGCTCCCAACGCCTGGGCACGTACATCATCCAGGTCATAGCTGAAGGTGCCATCGGTATTGAGGGTCAAGCTACCGTAGCTGCCATCGACGGTAACGCTGCCCTCATTGTCTACCAGTGAAGTGCCATCGAGATGCGTGATGGTCACGCCATCAGCGCCCAGCTCATCCTGTCCGCCGCCGACAACACTCGAAATGACATTGGTGTTGATCACCGGTTCACCATCCGGAGACGTATCATCTTCGCGAATGGTGTAGGTATCGTCATTGGCGACAGGCGCGGTATCCAGAATCTTGACATCAAGACTGTCACTGGTGCTCTGCCCAGCCAGGTCAGTGACGACCACGGCGTAGTTGTCGAACACGCTATCGTCACCAGCCGAGTGATCCGCAGCCGTACCATCCTCCACATAGGTGTAGGACACGGTGCCGTAATCGTAGCCCGTGATGGTCAGCGTGCCTTCGTCATCAGTCGCGCCCGGAATCACGATGGGGTTATCCACTGACGCCGTAGTGATATCCGTGCCATTGATGGTGACGCTGGCGATGCCGGCATCCGCTTCCACCTGGAAGGTGTCAGTGACGGTGCCGCCGGTGGCTTCGGTGACCGACTGATCATCCAGTGAGGAGATCGTCGGTGCGCCATCGGTGGCGCCGTCGACGGTGATGGTCAGCGTGGTGCTGGAGGTATCGCCATCGGCATCAGTGATGGTGTAGCTGAAGACGTCGGTCAGTGACTCACCGTCTTCCAGCGACTGCACGGCCGGATTGGCATTGTCGAGCACGTAGCTGTAGCTGCCGTCGGCTTCGAGCGTCAGCGTGCCGTAGCTGCCGGTGACGACCGCAGCGGCATCTGCCGTGACGGCACTGCCGTCGACGTCAGTGACCGTGGTGGCATCCGCGCCAATGGTGTCGGCGGTGTCGTTGGCGCCGTCGATGACGTTGCCGTCGAGGGCCGTGGTGGTGTCTTCGCCGATGTTGCGCGCGTCAGCCTTGGCCTCCGGCGCGGTATCGAGGATCGCGATGTCCAGGCTGTCAGTGCTGCTCTGCCCGGTGATATCGGTGACCACGACGGTGAAGCTGTCGGTGATGTCGCCGGCAGCGTGATTCTCGGTCTCGCCATCCTCGACGTAGCTATAGGTCACGGTGCCCGTGTCGGCGTCATAGCCGGTCACGGTCAGGGTGCCTTCGTCGGTGGTGATCTCGACCGGCGTGGTGCTGGCGTCGGTGATGTCGATGCCACCGATGGTGACAGCGGCAACGCCGGCGGTGGCCGCGACCGTGAAGGTGTCGGTGACGGTGCCGCCGGTGGCTTCGGTGACCGACTGATCATCCAGTGAGGAGATCGTCGGTGCGCCATCGGTGGCGCCGTCGACGGTGATGGTCAGCGTGGTGCTGGAGGTATCGCCATCGGCATCAGTGATGGTGTAGCTGAAGACGTCGGTCAGTGACTCACCGTCGTCCAGCGACTGCACGGCCGGATTGGCATTGTCGAGCACGTAGCTGTAGCTGCCGTCGGCTTCGAGCGTCAGCGTGCCGTAGCTGCCGGTGACGACCGCAGCGGCATCTGCCGTGACGGCACTGCCGTCGACGTCAGTGACCGTGGTGGCATCCGCGCCAATGGTGTCGGCGGTGTCGTTGGCGCCGTCGATGACGTTGCCGTCGAGGGCCGTGGTGGTGTCTTCGCCGATGTTGCGCGCGTCAGCCTTGGCCTCCGGCGCGGTATCGAGGATCGCGATATCCAGGCTGTCAGTGCTGCTCTGCCCGGTGATATCGGTGACCACGACGGTGAAGCTGTCGGTGATGTCGCCGGCAGTGTGATTCTCGGTCTCGCCATCCTCGACGTAGCTATAGGTCACGGTGCCCGTGTCGGCGTCATAGCCGGTCACGGTCAGGGTGCCTTCGTCGGTGGTGATCTCGACCGGCGTGGTGCTGGCGTCGGTGATGTCGATGCCACCGATGGTGACAGCGGCAACGCCGGCGGTGGCCGCGACCGTGAAGGTGTCGGTGACGGTGCCGCCGGTGGCTTCGGTGACCGACTGATCATCCAGTGAGGAGATCGTCGGTGCGCCATCGGTGGCGCCGTCGACGGTGATGGTCAGCGTGGTGCTGGAGGTATCGCCATCGGCATCAGTGATGGTGTAGCTGAAGACGTCGGTCAGTGACTCACCGTCGTCCAGCGACTGCACGGCCGGATTGGCATTGTCGAGCACGTAGCTGTAGCTGCCGTCGGCTTCGAGCGTCAGCGTGCCGTAGCTGCCGGTGACGACCGCAGCGGCATCTGCCGTGACGGCACTGCCGTCGACGTCAGTGACCGTGGTGGCATCCGCGCCAATGGTGTCGGCGGTGTCGTTGGCGCCGTCGATGACGTTGCCGTCGAGGGCCGTGGTGGTGTCTTCGCCGATGTTGCGCGCGTCAGCCTTGGCCTCCGGCGCGGTATCGAGGATCGCGATATCCAGGCTGTCAGTGCTGCTCTGCCCGGTGATATCGGTGACC
The DNA here is from genome assembly GCA_013376735.1 of bacterium Scap17. Taxonomy (NCBI): domain Bacteria; species bacterium Scap17. The sequence goes on from VINJ01000001.1 coordinate 3,388,318, forward strand.
ACGACGGTGAAGCTGTCGGTGATGTCGCCGGCAGTGTGATTCTCGGTCTCGCCATCCTCGACGTAGCTATAGGTCACGGTGCCCGTGTCGGCGTCATAGCCGGTCACGGTCAGGGTGCCTTCGTCGGTGGTGATCTCGACCGGCGTGGTGCTGGCGTCGGTGATGTCGATGCCACCGATGGTGACAGCGGCAACGCCGGCGGTGGCCGCGACCGTGAAGGTGTCGGTGACGGTGCCGCCGGTGGCTTCGGTGACCGACTGATCATCCAGTGAGGAGATCGTCGGTGCGCCATCGGTGGCGCCGTCGACGGTGATGGTCAGCGTGGTGCTGGAGGTATCGCCATCGGCATCAGTGATGGTGTAGCTGAAGACGTCGGTCAGTGACTCACCGTCGTCCAGCGACTGCACGGCCGGATTGGCATTGTCGAGCACGTAGCTGTAGCTGCCGTCGGCTTCGAGCGTCAGCGTGCCGTAGCTGCCGGTGACGACCGCAGCGGCATCTGCCGTGACGGCACTGCCGTCGACGTCAGTGACCGTGGTGGCATCCGCGCCAATGGTGTCGGCGGTGTCGTTGGCGCCGTCGATGACGTTGCCGTCGAGGGCCGTGGTGGTGTCTTCGCCGATGTTGCGCGCGTCAGCCTTGGCCTCCGGCGCGGTATCGAGGATCGCGATATCCAGGCTGTCAGTGCTGCTCTGCCCGGTGATATCGGTGACCACGACGGTGAAGCTGTCGGTGATGTCGCCGGCAGTGTGATTCTCGGTCTCGCCATCCTCGACGTAGCTATAGGTCACGGTGCCCGTGTCGGCGTCATAGCCGGTCACGGTCAGGGTGCCTTCGTCGGTGGTGATCTCGACCGGCGTGGTGCTGGCGTCGGTGATGTCGATGCCACCGATGGTGACAGCGGCAACGCCGGCGGTGGCCGCGACCGTGAAGGTGTCGGTGACGGTGCCGCCGGTGGCTTCGGTGACCGACTGATCATCCAGTGAGGAGATCGTCGGTGCGCCATCGGTGGCGCCGTCGACGGTGATGGTCAGCGTGGTGCTGGAGGTATCGCCATCGGCATCAGTGATGGTGTAGCTGAAGACGTCGGTCAGTGACTCACCGTCGTCCAGCGACTGCACGGCCGGATTGGCATTGTCGAGCACGTAGCTGTAGCTGCCGTCGGCTTCGAGCGTCAGCGTGCCGTAGCTGCCGGTGACGACCGCAGCGGCATCTGCCGTGACGGCACTGCCGTCGACGTCAGTGACCGTGGTGGCATCCGCGCCAATGGTGTCGGCGGTGTCGTTGGCGCCGTCGATGACGTTGCCGTCGAGGGCCGTGGTGGTGTCTTCGCCGATGTTGCGCGCGTCAGCCTTGGCCTCCGGCGCGGTATCGAGGATCGCGATATCCAGGCTGTCAGTGCTGCTCTGCCCGGTGATATCGGTGACCACGACGGTGAAGCTGTCGGTGATGTCGCCGGCAGTGTGATTCTCGGTCTCGCCATCCTCGACGTAGCTATAGGTCACGGTGCCCGTGTCGGCGTCATAGCCGGTCACGGTCAGGGTGCCTTCGTCGGTGGTGATCTCGACCGGCGTGGTGCTGGCGTCGGTGATGTCGATGCCACCGATGGTGACAGCGGCAACGCCGGCGGTGGCCGCGACCGTGAAGGTGTCGGTGACGGTGCCGCCGGTGGCTTCGGTGACCGACTGATCATCCAGTGAGGAGATCGTCGGTGCGCCATCGGTGGCGCCGTCGACGGTGATGGTCAGCGTGGTGCTGGAGGTATCGCCATCGGCATCAGTGATGGTGTAGCTGAAGACGTCGGTCAGTGACTCACCGTCGTCCAGCGACTGCACGGCCGGATTGGCATTGTCGAGCACGTAGCTGTAGCTGCCGTCGGCTTCGAGCGTCAGCGTGCCGTAGCTGCCGGTGACGACCGCAGCGGCATCTGCCGTGACGGCACTGCCGTCGACGTCAGTGACCGTGGTGGCATCCGCGCCAATGGTGTCGGCGGTGTCGTTGGCGCCGTCGATGACGTTGCCGTCGAGGGCCGTGGTGGTGTCTTCGCCGATGTTGCGCGCGTCAGCCTTGGCCTCCGGCGCGGTATCGAGGATCGCGATATCCAGGCTGTCAGTGCTGCTCTGCCCGGTGATATCGGTGACCACGACGGTGAAGCTGTCGGTGATGTCGCCGGCAGTGTGATTCTCGGTCTCGCCATCCTCGACGTAGCTATAGGTCACGGTGCCCGTGTCGGCGTCATAGCCGGTCACGGTCAGGGTGCCTTCGTCGGTGGTGATCTCGACCGGCGTGGTGCTGGCGTCGGTGATGTCGATGCCACCGATGGTGACAGCGGCAACGCCGGCGGTGGCCGCGACCGTGAAGGTGTCGGTGACGGTGCCGCCGGTGGCTTCGGTGACCGACTGATCATCCAGTGAGGAGATCGTCGGTGCGCCATCGGTGGCGCCGTCGACGGTGATGGTCAGCGTGGTGCTGGAGGTATCGCCATCGGCATCAGTGATGGTGTAGCTGAAGACGTCGGTCAGTGACTCACCGTCGTCCAGCGACTGCACGGCCGGATTGGCATTGTCGAGCACGTAGCTGTAGCTGCCGTCGGCTTCGAGCGTCAGCGTGCCGTAGCTGCCGGTGACGACCGCAGCGGCATCTGCCGTGACGGCACTGCCGTCGACGTCAGTGACCGTGGTGGCATCCGCGCCAATGGTGTCGGCGGTGTCGTTGGCGCCGTCGATGACGTTGCCGTCGAGGGCCGTGGTGGTGTCTTCGCCGATGTTGCGCGCGTCAGCCTTGGCCTCCGGCGCGGTATCGAGGATCGCGATATCCAGGCTGTCAGTGCTGCTCTGCCCGGTGATATCGGTGACCACGACGGTGAAGCTGTCGGTGATGTCGCCGGCAGTGTGATTCTCGGTCTCGCCATCCTCGACGTAGCTATAGGTCACGGTGCCCGTGTCGGCGTCATAGCCGGTCACGGTCAGGGTGCCTTCGTCGGTGGTGATCTCGACCGGCGTGGTGCTGGCGTCGGTGATGTCGATGCCACCGATGGTGACAGCGGCAACGCCGGCGGTGGCCGCGACCGTGAAGGTGTCGGTGACGGTGCCGCCGGTGGCTTCGGTGACCGACTGATCATCCAGTGAGGAGATCGTCGGTGCGCCATCGGTGGCGCCGTCGACGGTGATGGTCAGCGTGGTGCTGGAGGTATCGCCATCGGCATCAGTGATGGTGTAGCTGAAGACGTCGGTCAGTGACTCACCGTCGTCCAGCGACTGCACGGCCGGATTGGCATTGTCGAGCACGTAGCTGTAGCTGCCGTCGGCTTCGAGCGTCAGCGTGCCGTAGCTGCCGGTGACGACCGCAGCGGCATCTGCCGTGACGGCACTGCCGTCGACGTCAGTGACCGTGGTGGCATCCGCGCCAATGGTGTCGGCGGTGTCGTTGGCGCCGTCGATGACGTTGCCGTCGAGGGCCGTGGTGGTGTCTTCGCCGATGTTGCGCGCGTCAGCCTTGGCCTCCGGCGCGGTATCGAGGATCGCGATATCCAGGCTGTCAGTGCTGCTCTGCCCGGTGATATCGGTGACCACGACGGTGAAGCTGTCGGTGATGTCGCCGGCAGTGTGATTCTCGGTCTCGCCATCCTCGACGTAGCTATAGGTCACGGTGCCCGTGTCGGCGTCATAGCCGGTCACGGTCAGGGTGCCTTCGTCGGTGGTGATCTCGACCGGCGTGGTGCTGGCGTCGGTGATGTCGATGCCACCGATGGTGACAGCGGCAACGCCGGCGGTGGCCGCGACCGTGAAGGTGTCGGTGACGGTGCCGCCGGTGGCTTCGGTGACCGACTGATCATCCAGTGAGGAGATCGTCGGTGCGCCATCGGTGGCGCCGTCGACGGTGATGGTCAGCGTGGTGCTGGAGGTATCGCCATCGGCATCAGTGATGGTGTAGCTGAAGACGTCGGTCAGTGACTCACCGTCGTCCAGCGACTGCACGGCCGGATTGGCATTGTCGAGCACGTAGCTGTAGCTGCCGTCGGCTTCGAGCGTCAGCGTGCCGTAGCTGCCGGTGACGACCGCAGCGGCATCTGCCGTGACGGCACTGCCGTCGACGTCAGTGACCGTGGTGGCATCCGCGCCAATGGTGTCGGCGGTGTCGTTGGCGCCGTCGATGACGTTGCCGTCGAGGGCCGTGGTGGTGTCTTCGCCGATGTTGCGCGCGTCAGCCTTGGCCTCCGGCGCGGTATCGAGGATCGCGATATCCAGGCTGTCAGTGCTGCTCTGCCCGGTGATATCGGTGACCACGACGGTGAAGCTGTCGGTGATGTCGCCGGCAGCGTGATTCTCGGTCTCGCCATCCTCGACGTAGCTATAGGTCACGGTGCCCGTGTCGGCGTCATAGCCGGTCACGGTCAGGGTGCCTTCGTCGGTGGTGATCTCGACCGGCGTGGTGCTGGCGTCGGTGATGTCGATGCCACCGATGGTGACAGCGGCAACGCCGGCGGTGGCCGCGACCGTGAAGGTGTCGGTGACGGTGCCGCCGGTGGCTTCGGTGACCGACTGATCATCCAGTGAGGAGATCGTCGGTGCGCCATCGGTGGCGCCGTCGACGGTGATGGTCAGCGTGGTGCTGGAGGTATCGCCATCGGCATCAGTGATGGTGTAGCTGAAGACGTCGGTCAGTGACTCACCGTCGTCCAGCGACTGCACGGCCGGATTGGCATTGTCGAGCACGTAGCTGTAGCTGCCGTCGGCTTCGAGCGTCAGCGTGCCGTAGCTGCCGGTGACGACCGCAGCGGCATCTGCCGTGACGGCACTGCCGTCGACGTCAGTGACCGTGGTGGCATCCGCGCCAATGGTGTCGGCGGTGTCGTTGGCGCCGTCGATGACGTTGCCGTCGAGGGCCGTGGTGGTGTCTTCGCCGATGTTGCGCGCGTCAGCCTTGGCCTCCGGCGCGGTATCGAGGATCGCGATATCCAGGCTGTCAGTGCTGCTCTGCCCGGTGATATCGGTGACCACGACGGTGAAGCTGTCGGTGATGTCGCCGGCAGTGTGATTCTCGGTCTCGCCATCCTCGACGTAGCTATAGGTCACGGTGCCCGTGTCGGCGTCATAGCCGGTCACGGTCAGGGTGCCTTCGTCGGTGGTGATCTCGACCGGCGTGGTGCTGGCGTCGGTGATGTCGATGCCACCGATGGTGACAGCGGCAACGCCGGCGGTGGCCGCGACCGTGAAGGTGTCGGTGACGGTGCCGCCGGTGGCTTCGGTGACCGACTGATCATCCAGTGAGGAGATCGTCGGTGCGCCATCGGTGGCGCCGTCGACGGTGATGGTCAGCGTGGTGCTGGAGGTATCGCCATCGGCATCAGTGATGGTGTAGCTGAAGACGTCGGTCAGTGACTCACCGTCGTCCAGCGACTGCACGGCCGGATTGGCATTGTCGAGCACGTAGCTGTAGCTGCCGTCGGCTTCGAGCGTCAGCGTGCCGTAGCTGCCGGTGACGACCGCAGCGGCATCTGCCGTGACGGCACTGCCGTCGACGTCAGTGACCGTGGTGGCATCCGCGCCAATGGTGTCGGCGGTGTCGTTGGCGCCGTCGATGACGTTGCCGTCGAGGGCCGTGGTGGTGTCTTCGCCGATGTTGCGCGCGTCAGCCTTGGCCTCCGGCGCGGTATCGAGGATCGCGATATCCAGGCTGTCAGTGCTGCTCTGCCCGGTGATATCGGTGACCACGACGGTGAAGCTGTCGGTGATGTCGCCGGCAGTGTGATTCTCGGTCTCGCCATCCTCGACGTAGCTATAGGTCACGGTGCCCGTGTCGGCGTCATAGCCGGTCACGGTCAGGGTGCCTTCGTCGGTGGTGATCTCGACCGGCGTGGTGCTGGCGTCGGTGATGTCGATGCCACCGATGGTGACAGCGGCAACGCCGGCGGTGGCCGCGACCGTGAAGGTGTCGGTGACGGTGCCGCCGGTGGCTTCGGTGACCGACTGATCATCCAGTGAGGAGATCGTCGGTGCGCCATCGGTGGCGCCGTCGACGGTGATGGTCAGCGTGGTGCTGGAGGTATCGCCATCGGCATCAGTGATGGTGTAGCTGAAGACGTCGGTCAGTGACTCACCGTCGTCCAGCGACTGCACGGCCGGATTGGCATTGTCGAGCACGTAGCTGTAGCTGCCGTCGGCTTCGAGCGTCAGCGTGCCGTAGCTGCCGGTGACGACCGCAGCGGCATCTGCCGTGACGGCACTGCCGTCGACGTCAGTGACCGTGGTGGCATCCGCGCCAATGGTGTCGGCGGTGTCGTTGGCGCCGTCGATGACGTTGCCGTCGAGGGCCGTGGTGGTGTCTTCGCCGATGTTGCGCGCGTCAGCCTTGGCCTCCGGCGCGGTATCGAGGATCGCGATATCCAGGCTGTCAGTGCTGCTCTGCCCGGTGATATCGGTGACCACGACGGTGAAGCTGTCGGTGATGTCGCCGGCAGTGTGATTCTCGGTCTCGCCATCCTCGACGTAGCTATAGGTCACGGTGCCCGTGTCGGCGTCATAGCCGGTCACGGTCAGGGTGCCTTCGTCGGTGGTGATCTCGACCGGCGTGGTGCTGGCGTCGGTGATGTCGATGCCACCGATGGTGACAGCGGCAACGCCGGCGGTGGCCGCGACCGTGAAGGTGTCGGTGACGGTGCCGCCGGTGGCTTCGGTGACCGACTGATCATCCAGTGAGGAGATCGTCGGTGCGCCATCGGTGGCGCCGTCGACGGTGATGGTCAGCGTGGTGCTGGAGGTATCGCCATCGGCATCAGTGATGGTGTAGCTGAAGACGTCGGTCAGTGACTCACCGTCGTCCAGCGACTGCACGGCCGGATTGGCATTGTCGAGCACGTAGCTGTAGCTGCCGTCGGCTTCGAGCGTCAGCGTGCCGTAGCTGCCGGTGACGACCGCAGCGGCATCTGCCGTGACGGCACTGCCGTCGACGTCAGTGACCGTGGTGGCATCCGCGCCAATGGTGTCGGCGGTGTCGTTGGCGCCGTCGATGACGTTGCCGTCGAGGGCCGTGGTGGTGTCTTCGCCGATGTTGCGCGCGTCAGCCTTGGCCTCCGGCGCGGTATCGAGGATCGCGATATCCAGGCTGTCAGTGCTGCTCTGCCCGGTGATATCGGTGACCACGACGGTGAAGCTGTCGGTGATGTCGCCGGCAGTGTGATTCTCGGTCTCGCCATCCTCGACGTAGCTATAGGTCACGGTGCCCGTGTCGGCGTCATAGCCGGTCACGGTCAGGGTGCCTTCGTCGGTGGTGATCTCGACCGGCGTGGTGCTGGCGTCGGTGATGTCGATGCCACCGATGGTGACAGCGGCAACGCCGGCGGTGGCCGCGACCGTGAAGGTGTCGGTGACGGTGCCGCCGGTGGCTTCGGTGACCGACTGATCATCCAGTGAGGAGATCGTCGGTGCGCCATCGGTGGCGCCGTCGACGGTGATGGTCAGCGTGGTGCTGGAGGTATCGCCATCGGCATCAGTGATGGTGTAGCTGAAGACGTCGGTCAGTGACTCACCGTCGTCCAGCGACTGCACGGCCGGATTGGCATTGTCGAGCACGTAGCTGTAGCTGCCGTCGGCTTCGAGCGTCAGCGTGCCGTAGCTGCCGGTGACGACCGCAGCGGCATCTGCCGTGACGGCACTGCCGTCGACGTCAGTGACCGTGGTGGCATCCGCGCCAATGGTGTCGGCGGTGTCGTTGGCGCCGTCGATGACGTTGCCGTCGAGGGCCGTGGTGGTGTCTTCGCCGATGTTGCGCGCGTCAGCCTTGGCCTCCGGCGCGGTATCGAGGATCGCGATATCCAGGCTGTCAGTGCTGCTCTGCCCGGTGATATCGGTGACCACGACGGTGAAGCTGTCGGTGATGTCGCCGGCAGTGTGATTCTCGGTCTCGCCATCCTCGACGTAGCTATAGGTCACGGTGCCCGTGTCGGCGTCATAGCCGGTCACGGTCAGGGTGCCTTCGTCGGTGGTGATCTCGACCGGCGTGGTGCTGGCGTCGGTGATGTCGATGCCACCGATGGTGACAGCGGCAACGCCGGCGGTGGCCGCGACCGTGAAGGTGTCGGTGACGGTGCCGCCGGTGGCTTCGGTGACCGACTGATCATCCAGTGAGGAGATCGTCGGTGCGCCATCGGTGGCGCCGTCGACGGTGATGGTCAGCGTGGTGCTGGAGGTATCGCCATCGGCATCAGTGATGGTGTAGCTGAAGACGTCGGTCAGTGACTCACCGTCGTCCAGCGACTGCACGGCCGGATTGGCATTGTCGAGCACGTAGCTGTAGCTGCCGTCGGCTTCGAGCGTCAGCGTGCCGTAGCTGCCGGTGACGACCGCAGCGGCATCTGCCGTGACGGCACTGCCGTCGACGTCAGTGACCGTGGTGGCATCCGCGCCAATGGTGTCGGCGGTGTCGTTGGCGCCGTCGATGACGTTGCCGTCGAGGGCCGTGGTGGTGTCTTCGCCGATGTTGCGCGCGTCAGCCTTGGCCTCCGGCGCGGTATCGAGGATCGCGATATCCAGGCTGTCAGTGCTGCTCTGCCCGGTGATATCGGTGACCACGACGGTGAAGCTGTCGGTGATGTCGCCGGCAGTGTGATTCTCGGTCTCGCCATCCTCGACGTAGCTATAGGTCACGGTGCCCGTGTCGGCGTCATAGCCGGTCACGGTCAGGGTGCCTTCGTCGGTGGTGATCTCGACCGGCGTGGTGCTGGCGTCGGTGATGTCGATGCCACCGATGGTGACAGCGGCAACGCCGGCGGTGGCCGCGACCGTGAAGGTGTCGGTGACGGTGCCGCCGGTGGCTTCGGTGACCGACTGATCATCCAGTGAGGAGATCGTCGGTGCGCCATCGGTGGCGCCGTCGACGGTGATGGTCAGCGTGGTGCTGGAGGTATCGCCATCGGCATCAGTGATGGTGTAGCTGAAGACGTCGGTCAGTGACTCACCGTCGTCCAGCGACTGCACGGCCGGATTGGCATTGTCGAGCACGTAGCTGTAGCTGCCGTCGGCTTCGAGCGTCAGCGTGCCGTAGCTGCCGGTGACGACCGCAGCGGCATCTGCCGTGACGGCACTGCCGTCGACGTCAGTGACCGTGGTGGCATCCGCGCCAATGGTGTCGGCGGTGTCGTTGGCGCCGTCGATGACGTTGCCGTCGAGGGCCGTGGTGGTGTCTTCGCCGATGTTGCGCGCGTCAGCCTTGGCCTCCGGCGCGGTATCGAGGATCGCGATATCCAGGCTGTCAGTGCTGCTCTGCCCGGTGATATCGGTGACCACGACGGTGAAGCTGTCGGTGATGTCGCCGGCAGTGTGATTCTCGGTCTCGCCATCCTCGACGTAGCTATAGGTCACGGTGCCCGTGTCGGCGTCATAGCCGGTCACGGTCAGGGTGCCTTCGTCGGTGGTGATCTCGACCGGCGTGGTGCTGGCGTCGGTGATGTCGATGCCACCGATGGTGACAGCGGCAACGCCGGCGGTGGCCGCGACCGTGAAGGTGTCGGTGACGGTGCCGCCGGTGGCTTCGGTGACCGACTGATCATCCAGTGAGGAGATCGTCGGTGCGCCATCGGTGGCGCCGTCGACGGTGATGGTCAGCGTGGTGCTGGAGGTATCGCCATCGGCATCAGTGATGGTGTAGCTGAAGACGTCGGTCAGTGACTCACCGTCGTCCAGCGACTGCACGGCCGGATTGGCATTGTCGAGCACGTAGCTGTAGCTGCCGTCGGCTTCGAGCGTCAGCGTGCCGTAGCTGCCGGTGACGACCGCAGCGGCATCTGCCGTGACGGCACTGCCGTCGACGTCAGTGACCGTGGTGGCATCCGCGCCAATGGTGTCGGCGGTGTCGTTGGCGCCGTCGATGACGTTGCCGTCGAGGGCCGTGGTGGTGTCTTCGCCGATGTTGCGCGCGTCAGCCTTGGCCTCCGGCGCGGTATCGAGGATCGCGATATCCAGGCTGTCAGTGCTGCTCTGCCCGGTGATATCGGTGACCACGACGGTGAAGCTGTCGGTGATGTCGCCGGCAGTGTGATTCTCGGTCTCGCCATCCTCGACGTAGCTATAGGTCACGGTGCCCGTGTCGGCGTCATAGCCGGTCACGGTCAGGGTGCCTTCGTCGGTGGTGATCTCGACCGGCGTGGTGCTGGCGTCGGTGATGTCGATGCCACCGATGGTGACAGCGGCAACGCCGGCGGTGGCCGCGACCGTGAAGGTGTCGGTGACGGTGCCGCCGGTGGCTTCGGTGACCGACTGATCATCCAGTGAGGAGATCGTCGGTGCGCCATCGGTGGCGCCGTCGACGGTGATGGTCAGCGTGGTGCTGGAGGTATCGCCATCGGCATCAGTGATGGTGTAGCTGAAGACGTCGGTCAGTGACTCACCGTCGTCCAGCGACTGCACGGCCGGATTGGCATTGTCGAGCACGTAGCTGTAGCTGCCGTCGGCTTCGAGCGTCAGCGTGCCGTAGCTGCCGGTGACGACCGCAGCGGCATCTGCCGTGACGGCACTGCCGTCGACGTCAGTGACCGTGGTGGCATCCGCGCCAATGGTGTCGGCGGTGTCGTTGGCGCCGTCGATGACGTTGCCGTCGAGGGCCGTGGTGGTGTCTTCGCCGATGTTGCGCGCGTCAGCCTTGGCCTCCGGCGCGGTATCGAGGATCGCGATATCCAGGCTGTCAGTGCTGCTCTGCCCGGTGATATCGGTGACCACGACGGTGAAGCTGTCGGTGATGTCGCCGGCAGTGTGATTCTCGGTCTCGCCATCCTCGACGTAGCTATAGGTCACGGTGCCCGTGTCGGCGTCATAGCCGGTCACGGTCAGGGTGCCTTCGTCGGTGGTGATCTCGACCGGCGTGGTGCTGGCGTCGGTGATGTCGATGCCACCGATGGTGACAGCGGCAACGCCGGCGGTGGCCGCGACCGTGAAGGTGTCGGTGACGGTGCCGCCGGTGGCTTCGGTGACCGACTGATCATCCAGTGAGGAGATCGTCGGTGCGCCATCGGTGGCGCCGTCGACGGTGATGGTCAGCGTGGTGCTGGAGGTATCGCCATCGGCATCAGTGATGGTGTAGCTGAAGACGTCGGTCAGTGACTCACCGTCGTCCAGCGACTGCACGGCCGGATTGGCATTGTCGAGCACGTAGCTGTAGCTGCCGTCGGCTTCGAGCGTCAGCGTGCCGTAGCTGCCGGTGACGACCGCAGCGGCATCTGCCGTGACGGCACTGCCGTCGACGTCAGTGACCGTGGTGGCATCCGCGCCAATGGTGTCGGCGGTGTCGTTGGCGCCGTCGATGACGTTGCCGTCGAGGGCCGTGGTGGTGTCTTCGCCGATGTTGCGCGCGTCAGCCTTGGCCTCCGGCGCGGTATCGAGGATCGCGATATCCAGGCTGTCAGTGCTGCTCTGCCCGGTGATATCGGTGACCACGACGGTGAAGCTGTCGGTGATGTCGCCGGCAGTGTGATTCTCGGTCTCGCCATCCTCGACGTAGCTATAGGTCACGGTGCCCGTGTCGGCGTCATAGCCGGTCACGGTCAGGGTGCCTTCGTCGGTGGTGATCTCGACCGGCGTGGTGCTGGCGTCGGTGATGTCGATGCCACCGATGGTGACAGCGGCAACGCCGGCGGTGGCCGCGACCGTGAAGGTGTCGGTGACGGTGCCGCCGGTGGCTTCGGTGACCGACTGATCATCCAGTGAGGAGATCGTCGGTGCGCCATCGGTGGCGCCGTCGACGGTGATGGTCAGCGTGGTGCTGGAGGTATCGCCATCGGCATCAGTGATGGTGTAGCTGAAGACGTCGGTCAGTGACTCACCGTCGTCCAGCGACTGCACGGCCGGATTGGCATTGTCGAGCACGTAGCTGTAGCTGCCGTCGGCTTCGAGCGTCAGCGTGCCGTAGCTGCCGGTGACGACCGCAGCGGCATCTGCCGTGACGGCACTGCCGTCGACGTCAGTGACCGTGGTGGCATCCGCGCCAATGGTGTCGGCGGTGTCGTTGGCGCCGTCGATGACGTTGCCGTCGAGGGCCGTGGTGGTGTCTTCGCCGATGTTGCGCGCGTCAGCCTTGGCCTCCGGCGCGGTATCGAGGATCGCGATATCCAGGCTGTCAGTGCTGCTCTGCCCGGTGATATCGGTGACCACGACGGTGAAGCTGTCGGTGATGTCGCCGGCAGTGTGATTCTCGGTCTCGCCATCCTCGACGTAGCTATAGGTCACGGTGCCCGTGTCGGCGTCATAGCCGGTCACGGTCAGGGTGCCTTCGTCGGTGGTGATCTCGACCGGCGTGGTGCTGGCGTCGGTGATGTCGATGCCACCGATGGTGACAGCGGCAACGCCGGCGGTGGCCGCGACCGTGAAGGTGTCGGTGACGGTGCCGCCGGTGGCTTCGGTGACCGACTGATCATCCAGTGAGGAGATCGTCGGTGCGCCATCGGTGGCGCCGTCGACGGTGATGGTCAGCGTGGTGCTGGAGGTATCGCCATCGGCATCAGTGATGGTGTAGCTGAAGACGTCGGTCAGTGACTCACCGTCGTCCAGCGACTGCACGGCCGGATTGGCATTGTCGAGCACGTAGCTGTAGCTGCCGTCGGCTTCGAGCGTCAGCGTGCCGTAGCTGCCGGTGACGACCGCAGCGGCATCTGCCGTGACGGCACTGCCGTCGACGTCAGTGACCGTGGTGGCATCCGCGCCAATGGTGTCGGCGGTGTCGTTGGCGCCGTCGATGACGTTGCCGTCGAGGGCCGTGGTGGTGTCTTCGCCGATGTTGCGCGCGTCAGCCTTGGCCTCCGGCGCGGTATCGAGGATCGCGATATCCAGGCTGTCAGTGCTGCTCTGCCCGGTGATATCGGTGACCACGACGGTGAAGCTGTCGGTGATGTCGCCGGCAGTGTGATTCTCGGTCTCGCCATCCTCGACGTAGCTATAGGTCACGGTGCCCGTGTCGGCGTCATAGCCGGTCACGGTCAGGGTGCCTTCGTCGGTGGTGATCTCGACCGGCGTGGTGCTGGCGTCGGTGATGTCGATGCCACCGATGGTGACAGCGGCAACGCCGGCGGTGGCCGCGACCGTGAAGGTGTCGGTGACGGTGCCGCCGGTGGCTTCGGTGACCGACTGATCATCCAGTGAGGAGATCGTCGGTGCGCCATCGGTGGCGCCGTCGACGGTGATGGTCAGCGTGGTGCTGGAGGTATCGCCATCGGCATCAGTGATGGTGTAGCTGAAGACGTCGGTCAGTGACTCACCGTCGTCCAGCGACTGCACGGCCGGATTGGCATTGTCGAGCACGTAGCTGTAGCTGCCGTCGGCTTCGAGCGTCAGCGTGCCGTAGCTGCCGGTGACGACCGCAGCGGCATCTGCCGTGACGGCACTGCCGTCGACGTCAGTGACCGTGGTGGCATCCGCGCCAATGGTGTCGGCGGTGTCGTTGGCGCCGTCGATGACGTTGCCGTCGAGGGCCGTGGTGGTGTCTTCGCCGATGTTGCGCGCGTCAGCCTTGGCCTCCGGCGCGGTATCGAGGATCGCGATATCCAGGCTGTCAGTGCTGCTCTGCCCGGTGATATCGGTGACCACGACGGTGAAGCTGTCGGTGATGTCGCCGGCAGTGTGATTCTCGGTCTCGCCATCCTCGACGTAGCTATAGGTCACGGTGCCCGTGTCGGCGTCATAGCCGGTCACGGTCAGGGTGCCTTCGTCGGTGGTGATCTCGACCGGCGTGGTGCTGGCGTCGGTGATGTCGATGCCACCGATGGTGACAGCGGCAACGCCGGCGGTGGCCGCGACCGTGAAGGTGTCGGTGACGGTGCCGCCGGTGGCTTCGGTGACCGACTGATCATCCAGTGAGGAGATCGTCGGTGCGCCATCGGTGGCGCCGTCGACGGTGATGGTCAGCGTGGTGCTGGAGGTATCGCCATCGGCATCAGTGATGGTGTAGCTGAAGACGTCGGTCAGTGACTCACCGTCGTCCAGCGACTGCACGGCCGGATTGGCATTGTCGAGCACGTAGCTGTAGCTGCCGTCGGCTTCGAGCGTCAGCGTGCCGTAGCTGCCGGTGACGACCGCAGCGGCATCTGCCGTGACGGCACTGCCGTCGACGTCAGTGACCGTGGTGGCATCCGCGCCAATGGTGTCGGCGGTGTCGTTGGCGCCGTCGATGACGTTGCCGTCGAGGGCCGTGGTGGTGTCTTCGCCGATGTTGCGCGCGTCAGCCTTGGCCTCCGGCGCGGTATCGAGGATCGCGATATCCAGGCTGTCAGTGCTGCTCTGCCCGGTGATATCGGTGACCACGACGGTGAAGCTGTCGGTGATGTCGCCGGCAGTGTGATTCTCGGTCTCGCCATCCTCGACGTAGCTATAGGTCACGGTGCCCGTGTCGGCGTCATAGCCGGTCACGGTCAGGGTGCCTTCGTCGGTGGTGATCTCGACCGGCGTGGTGCTGGCGTCGGTGATGTCGATGCCACCGATGGTGACAGCGGCAACGCCGGCGGTGGCCGCGACCGTGAAGGTGTCGGTGACGGTGCCGCCGGTGGCTTCGGTGACCGACTGATCATCCAGTGAGGAGATCGTCGGTGCGCCATCGGTGGCGCCGTCGACGGTGATGGTCAGCGTGGTGCTGGAGGTATCGCCATCGGCATCAGTGATGGTGTAGCTGAAGACGTCGGTCAGTGACTCACCGTCGTCCAGCGACTGCACGGCCGGATTGGCATTGTCGAGCACGTAGCTGTAGCTGCCGTCGGCTTCGAGCGTCAGCGTGCCGTAGCTGCCGGTGACGACCGCAGCGGCATCTGCCGTGACGGCACTGCCGTCGACGTCAGTGACCGTGGTGGCATCCGCGCCAATGGTGTCGGCGGTGTCGTTGGCGCCGTCGATGACGTTGCCGTCGAGGGCCGTGGTGGTGTCTTCGCCGATGTTGCGCGCGTCAGCCTTGGCCTCCGGCGCGGTATCGAGGATCGCGATATCCAGGCTGTCAGTGCTGCTCTGCCCGGTGATATCGGTGACCACGACGGTGAAGCTGTCGGTGATGTCGCCGGCAGTGTGATTCTCGGTCTCGCCATCCTCGACGTAGCTATAGGTCACGGTGCCCGTGTCGGCGTCATAGCCGGTCACGGTCAGGGTGCCTTCGTCGGTGGTGATCTCGACCGGCGTGGTGCTGGCGTCGGTGATGTCGATGCCACCGATGGTGACAGCGGCAACGCCGGCGGTGGCCGCGACCGTGAAGGTGTCGGTGACGGTGCCGCCGGTGGCTTCGGTGACCGACTGATCATCCAGTGAGGAGATCGTCGGTGCGCCATCGGTGGCGCCGTCGACGGTGATGGTCAGCGTGGTGCTGGAGGTATCGCCATCGGCATCAGTGATGGTGTAGCTGAAGACGTCGGTCAGTGACTCACCGTCGTCCAGCGACTGCACGGCCGGATTGGCATTGTCGAGCACGTAGCTGTAGCTGCCGTCGGCTTCGAGCGTCAGCGTGCCGTAGCTGCCGGTGACGACCGCAGCGGCATCTGCCGTGACGGCACTGCCGTCGACGTCAGTGACCGTGGTGGCATCCGCGCCAATGGTGTCGGCGGTGTCGTTGGCGCCGTCGATGACGTTGCCGTCGAGGGCCGTGGTGGTGTCTTCGCCGATGTTGCGCGCGTCAGCCTTGGCCTCCGGCGCGGTATCGAGGATCGCGATGTCCAGGCTGTCAGTGCTGCTCTGCCCGGTGATATCGGTGACCACGACGGTGAAGCTGTCGGTGATGTCGCCGGCAGTGTGATTCTCGGTCTCGCCATCCTCGGCGTAGGTGTAGGTCACGGTGCCCGTGCCGGCGTCATAGCCGGTCACGTTCAGGACACCTTCATCGGTGGTGATCTCGACCGGATCGGCCTCGGTCGCGCCGGTGATGTCCGTGCCATTCACGGTGACGCTGGCGATGCCGGTATCCGCCTTCACCTGGAAGGTGTCAGTGACGGTGCCGCCGGTCGCCTCAGTGACCGACTGGTCATCCAGCGAGGTGATCGCCGGGACGCCGTCGGTGGACCCCACGACGGTGATGGTCAGCGTGGCAGTATCACTGTCGCCATCGGCGTCGGTGATCACGTAGGTGAACGTGTCTTCTTTCGTCTCGCCATCATTCAGCGACTGGACCGCCGGGCTGGTGGTGTCGAGCACATAGCTGTAGCTGCCGTCACTGTTGAGTGTCAGCGTGCCGTACGTGCCTTCGACCACGGCAGCGTCATCGGCCGTGACGGCATTGCCGTCAACACCGGTGACCGTCGTGGCATCCGCGCCCAGGGTATCGGCAGTATCGTTGTCGCCACTGATGACGTTGCCGTAGAGTGCCGTGGTGGTGTCTTCGTCGATGTTGCGCGCATCGTCATTGGCCGTCGGCGCGGTGTCGACGATCGCGATGTCCAGGCTGTCGCTGGTGCTCTGCCCGGTGATGTCGGTGACCACGACCGCGAAGCTGTCGGTGATGTCGCCGCCCGAGTGATCCTCGGTCTCGCCATCCTCGACGTAGCGGTACGTTACGGTGCCCGTATCGGCGTCATAGCCGGTCACGCTCAGGGTGCCTTCGCTCCCCTCGATGACCACCGGATCGGCCTCGGTCGCACCCGTGATGTCGACCGACGCATCCGCATCGACGCCAGCAATGGTGACCGTGGCAATCCCGGCAGTGGCGGCGACCGTGAAGCTGCCGGTGACGGTGTCGCCGGTGGCTTCGGTGACGCTGTTGTCGTCCGTGCCGCTGATGCCGCTGATGGTCGGCACGCCATCGGGCATACCGGTGATCAGGATGTCGACCGTGGTGGTCGAACCATCACTGAGCTCGACCACGAACGCCTGGCTGACAGTGTCACCTTCATTCAACCCCTGAACGACAGCGGCTTCGTTATTGAGGATGTAGGTCCACTCGCCAGCCTCGTTGACGCTAAAAGTGCCGTAATCATCGCTTTGCGTGCTAGCGACAACATCAGTACTTTCGACATCGACAAGCGCGCCGGAAGCTTCGGTAACGCCATCCTCCGTTACCTCTCCAGAATCGCCGCCAATCAGGGCGCCCACGTCGTTGCTGGTCGCGGTATTGCCGGCCGGATCGGTGACCGAGGCCTCAACGCTGTACTCGCCTTCGCTCAGCGGCGTCTCGGCGTCAACCGTATAGGTGCCGTTCTCGACGGTGGCGGTGACGGTCTGTTCGTTGCCGTCGCTGTCAGTGATGACCAGCGTGACGGTGCTGCCGTCTTCGGCATCGGTAGTGCCGACGATGGTCGGCGTGGTGTCGGAGGTCAGTGCCGGAGCATCGACGGTCAGCGCCGGCGCGCTTGCGTCGATCTCGCCCACGTCATTGCTGGTCGCGGTGTTGCCGGCCGGATCGGTGACCGAGGCCTCGACGCTGTATTCGCCTTCGCTCAGCGGTGTCTCGGCGTCAACCGTATAGGTGCCGTTCTCGACGGTGGCGGTGACGGTCTGTTCGTTGCCGTCGCTGTCAGTGATGACCAGGGTGACGGTGCTGCCGTCTTCGGCATCGGTAGTGCCGACGATGGTCGGCGTGGTGTCGGAGGTCAGCGCGGGGGCATCGACGGTCAGTGCCGGGGCGCTTGCGTCGATCTCGCCCACGTCATTGCTGGTCGCGGTGTTGCCGGCCGGATCGGTGACCGAGGCCTCAACGCTGTACTCGCCTTCGCTCAGCGGCGTTTCAGCGTCAACCGTATAGGTGCCGTTCTCGACGGTGGCGGTGACGGTCTGTTCGTTGCCGTCGCTGTCAGTGATGACCAGCGTGACGGTGCTGCCGTCTTCGGCATCGGTAGTGCCGACGATGGTCGGCGTGGTGTCGGAGGTCAGTGCCGGAGCATCGACGGTCAGCGCCGGCGCGCTTGCGTCGATCTCGCCCACGTCATTGCTGGTCGCGGTGTTGCCGGCCGGATCGGTAACCGAGGCCTCGACGCTGTATTCGCCTTCGCTCAGCGGTGTCTCGGCGTCAACCGTATAGGTGCCGTTCTCGACGGTGGCGGTGACGGTCTGTTCGTTGCCGTCGCTGTCAGTGATGACCAGGGTGACGGTGCTGCCGTCTTCGGCATCGGTAGTGCCGACGATGGTCGGCGTGGTGTCGGAGGTCAGCGCGGGGGCATCGACGGTCAGCGCCGGCGCGCTTGCGTCGATCTCGCCCACGTCATTGCTGGTCGCGGTGTTGCCGGCTGGGTCGCTGACCGAGGCCTCGACGCTGTACTCGCCTTCGCTCAGCGGTGTCTCGGCGTCAACCACGTAGGTGCCGTTCTCGACGGTGGTGGTGACGGTCTGTTCGTTGCCATCGCTGTCGGTGATGATCAGGGTGACGGTGCTGCCGTCTTCAGCATCGGTGGTACCGACGATGGTCGGCGTGGTGTCGGAGGTCAGTGCCGGAGCATCGACGGTCAGCGCCGGCGCGCTTGCGTCGATCTCGCCCACGTCGTTGCTGGTCGCGGTATTGCCGGCCGGATCGGTGACCGAGGCCTCGACGCTGTATTCGCCTTCGCTCAGCGGCGTTTCAGCGTCAACCGTATAGGTGCCATTCTCGACGGTGGCGGTGACGGTCTGCTCGTTGCCGTCGCTGTCAGTGATGACCAGGGTGACGGTGCTACCATCTTCGGCATCGGTGGTGCCGACGATGGTCGGCGTGGTGTCGGAGGTCAGAGCCGGAGCATCGACGGTCAGCGGCGTTTCCGCATCGATGGAATAGGTGCCATCTTCGACGGTGGCGGTGACGGTCTGTTCGTTGCCGTCGCTGTCAGTGATGACCAGCGTGACGGTGCTGCCGTCTTCGACATCGGTAGTGCCGACGATGGTCGGCGTGGTGTCGGAGGTCAGTGCCGGAGCATCGACGGTCAGCGCCGGCGCGCTTGCGTCGATCTCGCCCACGTCGTTGCTGGTCGCGGTATTGCCGGCCGGATCGGTGACCGAGGCCTCAACGCTGTACTCGCCTTCGCTCAGCGGCGTCTCGGCGTCAACCGTATAGGTGCCGTTCTCGACGGTGGCGGTGACGGTCTGTTCGTTGCCGTCGCTGTCAGTGATGACCAGCGTGACGGTGCTGCCGTCTTCGGCATCGGTAGTGCCGACGATGGTCGGCGTGGTGTCGGAGGTCAGTGCCGGAGCATCGACGGTCAGCGCCGGCGCGCTTGCGTCGATCTCGCCCACGTCATTGCTGGTCGCGGTGTTGCCGGCCGGATCGGTGACCGAGGCCTCGACGCTGTATTCGCCTTCGCTCAGCGGTGTCTCGGCGTCAACCGTATAGGTGCCGTTCTCGACGGTGGCGGTGACGGTCTGTTCGTTGCCGTCGCTGTCAGTGATGACCAGGGTGACGGTGCTGCCGTCTTCGGCATCGGTAGTGCCGACGATGGTCGGCGTGGTGTCGGAGGTCAGCGCGGGGGCATCGACGGTCAGTGCCGGGGCGCTTGCGTCGATCTCGCCCACGTCATTGCTGGTCGCGGTGTTGCCGGCCGGATCGGTGACCGAGGCCTCAACGCTGTACTCGCCTTCGCTCAGCGGCGTTTCAGCGTCAACCGTATAGGTGCCATTCTCGACGGTGGCGGTGACGGTCTGTTCGTTGCCGTCGCTGTCAGTGATGACCAGCGTGACGGTGCTGCCGTCTTCGGCATCGGTAGTGCCGACGATGGTCGGCGTGGTGTCGGAGGTCAGTGCCGGCGCGTCGACCGACAAGGACAGCACGACCTCTGTCGGCAGTGTCGGATCAAGATCCAGCCCCAGACCATCTTCGTCCTCATCATTGAATTCCGGGTCGGTAAAGCCGCCCTCATATTCATAGGAGGTCCGTTCGACACGCCCTTCGCGCCCCACCCCAGAGGCATCCAGGAAACCACTACGACTGCTGCCTGGCGCACCGCCACTCTCACCCGCTGCGGGAGCTTCCTGAATCGCGGTCGGGTCTTCGCCACGAGCGATCGCTTCGCGCAACGCTTCCACTGTCGGGTCAACAGGCGCTTCCCCACGCGACTCGGCCAACAAGACCTCAACGCCGATCGGTGCCCCCTGCGGCACCACAAGCTGGGTGCCGTCTTCCAGCACCACGACCGCGCCCTGCGGTGCGACCAGAGTGGCTGTCGGTTCAAGCGTCATTCCATTGACGACACGCTGCGCCTCGTTAGTGGAGGAAACAACAAGTACTGTGCCTTCTGTGCGGATGACCTGGACCATGGGGGCATACTCCTGCTGGGGAAAGGTGCTGCATCATGCTGCGAAGGGGACAATGGCATGATCGAAAAGAACGGATATTTACATTTTGATACACAAAATCACTTACTGCAACTTAGCAATTTTCAGTAGTGGCATCGCGCCATGATGATTAGATGTCTAATCACAAAAAACCTCTATCAATCAGTTACTCACACTCATGAAGGTCGTCGTTGCGCTTCAGCGAATCTTGCGAGACTGAACAGACCACTGCCGCAGGATACTACGCAAGGGCGGTGATTGATCATGAGATCTCGCTAATACCGTAGCATCGTTGTAGAGCCATTGTTCAATCAGATCTGCCAAATGTAACAATACTTTTACATTCTGCGGCTGCTGCTGAGCAATACGACGCAAGTGGCTGCCGGGCGCCTCGCCCACGTGAGGGCCATGGCCCGTACGCTCCAGCCGCTTCACCAACCTGCGGTAGGCCCGCACACCTGCGTGCGCTGACACCTCACGGCCAGACAACAACACCAGTGCCACGCCTGCCAGCACCACACTGGCCAGCAGCCCGAGCACACCCCAGACAAGCCACTCCCAGCGGAAGTCACCAAACAGTCGCTTCCAGAGATTTCGCTGCTCGTCGAGACGGAACCCCACCACGCTACGTTGCCAGCGGTATTCGAAACGCTCCCACTGCCGCCTCAGATCACTGAGCAACGAATTATTCAGCGTGAAGGCACGCAAGCCAGCATCGGCCATGAAGCCCGGCTGCCCCTGCAGGCTCAGCGCCCCCTGCGAGATTCGCTCGGGAGCCACCGCCGCAGTGGGATCAAATCGATGCCAGCGGCCGGCATAGAACACCTCGACCCAGGCGTGGGCGTCATACTGGCGAATGCTCAATTCCTGCGGCCCACCGATGCCATCGCCTTGTGCCTCGCCGCCCAGATACCCCGCAACCATCCGCGCCGGCAACCCGGCAGCACGCGCCAGAAAAACGCTGGTAGAGGCGTAATGCGTGCAATAGCCCCGCAAGCTGTCGAACAGGAAATCATCGACACGGCTGAGCCCCTCGAGACGCGGTGGCGTCAAGGTGTAGTGGAAAGGCTGGCGATTGAAATACTGGAAAAGGCGTTGCAGGAAGATCTGCGGATCTCCTCCCGACTCCCGCATCAGATCGCGAGCGAACTCACGGGCACGCGGATTGCCATCATCGGGCAATAGCTGATCAAGGCGCTGCATCCATTGCGGAGCCGTTGTCGGTGGCGCACCGGAGGAAGACATCTCCAGCAGCTCGCGGGTATTGAGTGACGCCAGCCCCTCAAGGGTGCCGTCGATCAGGTACCGGACCTCGCGACTGGTCGTCAGTGGCGTGCCGAGGCTCGGCCGCCAAGGGCGCGGATCCGGCTCCAGCAGCAGCTCATAGCGATGACGCGCGACTTCCCCCTCCCTACGCGTCCCGCGCTGAACGTAGCGCTCGGCTGGCCCGCCCAGCGCCTCCTGAAGACGCTCCGGCGTGGCGCGCGACCAGCGCACGCCATCAAACAGGCTCAGGGTATACACACGCCAGTAGCGCTGGGAGGCCGCAGGCAGTCCGGTGTCGAAACGCGCCCGAAACGCCAGGGCATCACTGCGACCCAGAGCGGCGATATCACCGGGAGAGACACTGTCGGTAAGCCCCGTGGTGGCCTCGTTGAGCTGCGGCACGTTCCATAGCGGCGGCAAGCGGGGAAAGAGCACGAACAAGCCCAGCATCAGCGGCAGGGACAGCCCCATCAGCCAGGCCGTCTCCCGCATGGCCTCGCGACGTTCGCGTGCACCGGCGATCAACACCAGCCCGCCGACCAGCCACGCCGCGGCCATGACCGAGGCCGCCGCCATCAAGGGCCCCTGGTCATGCAGGAAGGCCGCCGCCAGCACCACGAAACCCAGCCCGCAGACCACGCGACCATCGCGCAGGCTGTCCGTCTCCAGCAGCTTGAGCAGATAGATGCCGACCAGCAGGCCGATCATTGCCTCCAGGCGCAGCATCTGGCCGTATTCGAGAAACAGGCCCGCCGCGACCATGGCCACCGCCGCCAGCCGCAACAGGATGCCAGCGCGCGGAACTCGCGCCCGGAGTTGCTGAAAGCGCCACAACGCCGCCAGCAAGGCCGGCAGGGCAAGCCATACCGGCATCCACAGCACATGCAGCGCCAGCACCAGACACTGGCCGATGAACAGGTGGCGCAGCTCCAGCCAGCCCAATGCCTGATCAGGCGTCAGCGGTTTGCGCTGCCACCAGTGTCGTCTGGCACCAGAGGAGCTGGCTTTCGACAAGGTCATACGCCGCCCTCCTGGCTCAAGGGACGACTCGCGCCGGCTCGCTCGGCGGCCTCACTGGCCGCGAGCTGGGCGGACCATGGCAACCTTCCCTCGCCGCCGAACAGCGTCAATGCCTCAAGCACTCGACGGCGATGCGCCCCACCACTGGCGATGGCCAATGTCTGGCCCGGCAGCCGCAGACCATAGGTCGCCTGGGCGCCTTCCGCCGCCAGCACGCGCGCCGTGAGCTCCGAGAGCCGCTGCTCCATGTCGCCACGACAGGCCTCGTAATCCAGCCACAGCGAGGGACGCGCAGGCGTCTCGAAGCGCTTGGTGACCAGCTCGCCGCTGCGCCCCCAGTGCTTCCAGGCGATATGCGCTGGCGCATCACCCGGTACATAGCGGCGCAGTCCGGCGAAATCGCCCTGCTCTATCTGCTCGAGCGTGCGACGACTGCCCTGCGGGGTGGAGGGAAGCTCTGGCTGTGGATAGACGAGGACCGGCGTGTCGATCGCGATCCAGGCCCACAGGCGCACCAGTCCCAATGGCCAGCGCGACTCCAGCGTCAGTGTCGGCAATGAGAACTGGCCACGCTGAAAGGCCGCCAGCTCCAGCGGCGCACTGCCTTCGCCGTCATGGATCTCGAGTCGCTGGCGCGCCTCTCCCAGCCGAACATCGATGGCATGCGAGCGAGCCCGACCGGTGAGGCGCACCATGACGCGCAACGTATTGCCCGCAAACGCCTCGCCATCGGCGATCAGCTGCACTCGCACGCCCGCCAGATTGCGCCAGCTGCGAAAGATGCTGACCACTGCCACGGCGAACAGCCAGAAGGACAGACCATGCGCCAGCGAGTTCTCGTAATTGATCCCCAACAGCAGCAGCAGAATCACCAGCACTGCCCAGAACAACCCGAAGGGCGTCGGCAAGATCATCAAGCGCGCGTGATGAAGCGCCTCACCTCCGCCAGTCGACATCTTGCGCAGCATGCGGGCTTTCACGCGCGTCCATGCCCCGGGCTTCGCCATCTGGGTCATGCAGGCACCACCGCCACCTGCCCGAGCAGATGGCGCGCCACGGCCTCACCTTCGACAACACTGCCTTCACTGAGACGGTGCCCCACGACGGGCGCCCAGACCGCTTGCACATCCTCCGGCAGCACATAGTCACGTCCTGCCAGCAGTGCCCAGCCACGCGCAGCACTGGCCAGCGCCAGCACCCCGCGCGTCGAGAGACCATAGGCCACTTCCGGCGAGCTGCGCGTCGCCGCCACCAGCGCCTGCAGATAATCCAGCAGCGGGTCAGACAGACGCACACGGTCCACGGCGGCCTGCCACTCCTTGAGCACCGAGACGGGCAACAAGGGTCGCAGCGCCTCGATATGCTGACGCCCGGCATTGCCCTTGAGAATCTCGCGCTCGGCTGCGGGTTCCGGGTAGCCCAATGACAGCCGCATCAGGAAGCGGTCCAGCTGGGACTCCGGCAGCGGGAAGGTGCCGGATTGCTGGAGCGGATTCTGGGTCGCGATCACGAAGAACGGTTCTGGCAGGCGACGGGTCTCGCCCTCCACCGTGACCTGACGCTCCTCCATCGCCTCCAGCAACGCGCTCTGCGTCTTGGGCGTGGCACGGTTGATCTCGTCCGCCAGCACCAGCGAGTGGAACACCGGGCCGGGGTGGAAGCGGAAGTTGCCCTCACGCGGATCAAATACCGACACGCCCAGAATGTCTGCCGGCAATAGATCGCTGGTGAACTGCACCCGCTGCATGTCCGCTCCGATCAGACGCGCCAGCCCCTGGGCGAGGGTCGTCTTGCCCAGCCCGGGCAAATCCTCGACCAGGACATGACCACGACACAGCAGACAACAGAGCGCCAGACGGATCTGGCGCGGCTTGCCCGCCAGCACCGCCGACAATGCGACTTCCACCTCTTCCAGCTGCTGTGGCAATACCTTGGCATTCATGCAAAGACTCCAGAACAAAGTGGGGAGGAGGAGATGCGGCCATCACGATGGGCAGCACACGCCAGATGACGCAAGGCCAGCGGCGTTGCTGCCCAGGCTCGACAAGGAAAAGCGAAGATCATCGGCCCAGGCTCTCACTCAGAAAGCCTTCACGAATCAGGCGCTCAAGGGCCATACGGCTATCAGGGGTTGAAGGATGCAACGCAAGCGCATCAGCAGGCGTGACCCAGAAGGCATCTGCCACTTCTTCAGCCTGCAGGGTCAGCGGGCCATCGTAATGCACCAGAAATGCACTGCCGAAGACATGGTTGGTCGCGTCTGTGTAGCAGAAATCGAAACAATGCTTGAGCGGCGCACCGCGCACGCCAATCTCTTCCTCCAGCTCGCGACGGGCAGCCACCTGCACGGCCTCACCGGCCCCGACAACCCCCCCGCTGGCAAGATCGAAATAGCCGGGGAACACTTCCTTGCTCAGGGTACGCTTCTGGATGCACAGCTCACCGCGGCCATTGAGCACGAAGGCATAGGTCGCACGGTGCCAATAGCGGTAGCGACGCATCAAGCGACGCGGTGCCGTGCCACAAGGGCGATTCTGCGCATCGACCAGCTGAATGATTTCGTCCTGGATCACCGTTCCCTGTTCCTTGCCTGTCCTTGAATCACTTCGATAGCTACCCGCGACGACCTACACCGCCGGATAGCATCGACCAATGCGTCCCACGGTAGCAGAATGCGACGAGGCTGCCTTCAACTGCGGCCCGGACACCTGCCTTCACCCCCTGGAACAGGTGACGCTCACATTCGGGCAAACCACCTAAAACAGAACCCTCTGCACCAGCCTCTGCACTAGCCTCTACACTAGAGGCCATCGCCGTCAGAAAACACCACGCTGGCATCATGGACCGGCCCCAGGGTCATTCTCTTTACACGCCGATACAGGAGATGCGCACGGCATGAGGCAACCTCATAAGGGACATGGCGCGCCGCGACGCGCCGGACAGATATCGGCAGGCCTGACCGCCCTTCGCACCATCGCCACTACTGCCAGCAGATGGCTGGCGACGCTGGCCCTGCTCTCCCTTGCCACGGTTCACGCCACTGCGCAGGAGCCCCCATCCGCCATCCCCCATGTCGAGCAAGCCTTTGCGCTACCGACACCACCGAGTGCCACGACCGGGGCCGCCTACCTGACACTCTCGATCGCAAAGGGCGATGCCGTGCTGACAGGCGCCAGCACGCCGATGGCCGCCACGGTCGAATTGCACAGCATGCAAGTCACGCAAGAGCGCATGCAGATGCACAGAATCGAGCAACTGGCGATTTCCTCTGACGCGCCGCTGACGATGGCTCCCGGCGGCGGCCCCCATCTGATGCTGATCGGGCTGACGCAGCCACTCACTGCAGGCGACAGGCTGCCGCTGACGCTGCATTTCCTGGCGAGACCTGACACGAGTCTTGAGGTCTCGATCAAGGACTACGCCGAGATGATGTCGCTCAGTGAGTGACGCCATCGGTGCATACGCCTCTATCGACAAACACCTCTATCGACAAGCGACCCAACCCGCGAAACGCGCATGCAAAACAGCCCTGACACAAGGTGCCAGGGCCGTTTTCTACCAGATAACGAATCACCAGATCCTCACCGGGCTGACAGGCTGTCTCAAAGCCCCCAGACCACCCGCAACGCCAGCCCCAGCAACACCACGCCCGTCAGACGATTGATCCACATCGCGCGCGCCTGCAACCAGGGCAGCACCCGCGAATGCGACAGCACCAGTGCCACCAGCACATACCAGAGCCCGTCGATACCCATGGCCGTCACGACGACCAGCCACTTGCCCATCTCGCTCATCTCCGGCGTGATCAACTGACTGAGTAGCGCCACGAAGAACAGGATCAACTTGGGGTTGGCCAGCGCCACCATGAAACCATCGCGAATCGCCATGGAGCGGGACGTCGTGACGGCCTGCGCCTCCAGCGCTCCACCGCGGCCCGCCCGCAGCGCCTTGACCCCCAACCAGGCCAGGTAGGCTGCACCCAGCAGCATGACCGTCTGGAAGACGCCCGGATAATGAACGATCAAGGCGCCGAGCCCCCAGGCAGTCAGCGCGGCGTACAACCCGACTCCCAGCGCATGACTGATACCGGCGGCGACCCCCGCACTCCTCCCGCCGCCCAGGGTATGGCGCAGCACCATCGCCAGACTCGGCCCGGGCGACATCGCCCCCATCGCGCATAGCGCAACCAGTGACAACCACAGATTCAGCGGCATCCAATGCATGAAGGTCATTGCATGTTCCAGTCAATTGGTGAAAGCGACACTGCGCCGGCCTCGGACAACCACCTGGGGGCATCAAATGACAGAAGCCCGGCGCTCGCGATGGGGCCCGCCCTCCCCATCCTGCGTTGCAGATGGGATGCGAGTATCGGGCACATACGACTCCCACCAAGTCTTCAGGCAGACGCAGTCGAGTGTATCAAGCGCCGTGCTGATGCGGCAGCAGGCCATATGGACGACCTGGACATGCCCCTCACGATGGGTGTCACACGGGCTGGACAGTCCGCACTCGAAGGCGGCCGTCGTGCATGGATTTATATGAGAACATAATAAAGTACAGAATTTTACACATTCGAAAACTTGTGCAACAAATTAGGCGTTGTATAAGTTTGTGATAACCAGTAACGTCTCTACCGCTGCTCAGGAAGAGCGGCAGGTTCAGCGTAGTGACAGGCCAAGTGCACAGGAAGTGCAGCCAGGGACAGGCCCTGTCAAAGGATGACGCGCAGGCTTGGGGACTTCGCTCCTTAGCCAGGAAAATTCGTAAGCCTGAGCGGGTAGGTTTACGAATCTTCATGACTGGCAAGCCTGCGAGCTCAGGGAAAGAGAGCACTACGCTGAATGACACCGAATTCAGTCAGTTTCTGAAAGGTGTACAAGATTCTTGCGGGTCAGTAGCGCCCGATCGCTGCTCAGGAAGAGCGGCAGGTTCAGCGTAGTGACGGGCCAAGTGCACAGGAAGTGCAGCCAGGGACAGGCCCTGTCAGAGGATGACGCGCAAGCATGGAAGCTTCACTCCCGGCTAGCAAGATCCATGAGTCTGAGCGATTGATTCATGGGCCTTGATGGCTGGCAGGTTTGCGAACTCAAGGAAAGAGACCACTACGCTGAACCTCACCAGATTCAGTCAATTGCTGAGAAGGAGAGGAGACATGGAAGGGAAAGCTCAAGCCGCACTGTGTTGTCCGGCATGCTCCGGCCTGAAGATGGAGTATCAGTACCACACCCCATCGGCCGACCACCTGGTGCACTGCCAGGATTGCCATGAATACGTCGGCATGTGGTTTACCCTGCGCCAGGAACTCGCGATCCAGAACACCCGCATCGCACTTCTCGACCCCTCCATCGCCAGCAACAGCCTCTATCGACGCGTAACGAGCGTTCCACATCAGGCGTGAGCCGCCGTCTGGAAGCACGAGACACAGGAAAGCCCCGACATTCGTTCGGGGCTTTCCTGTGTCTGGGCCCCTGCCGTCACTTACAGAGCAAAGACAAGCAGCTGCCAGCGCCATGACAGGCAAGCGTAAAGAGATAAGCAAGGACAGGTATTCGGGACAGAGGTAGAGACAGACTGAGCGCGAGCGAAGAACCACGAGGAAGAAGAATCGGTGGGAGCCAGAAACGCAAAAAGCCGCTCGAAAGCGACTTTTTCAATTCTGGTGCCGGTGGTCGGACTCGAACCGACACGCCTATTAAGCGGCGGATTTTGAATCCGCCCAGAGCAAAATCGCAGCCACGCTTGCCACGGGCTTTTGCACTAAAATCATGCACTTACATCATTGCACCTAGCACACTGCGCGCACTCAGACGCCACAGAACGCGGCGAAAACGCGGCGAAACGCGGCGAGAACGCGGCGAGAATATCGAGGCAACGCGGCGAGAACGCGGCCGCCAGGGTCCAGCAGAGACGGACAATGCATCGAGCATGAGACGCCCACACCGCTGCCCGCATTGTTTGCATATCGGCAACATAGACCACCGGCCCAGACTGAGCACCGGCGATCAAATGCCCATCAAACAAACCTCACACCTCGACCACCACCACCGGCAGGCTAGGAGCCACGCCAGTGATCTGGTCCCCCTCCACGTAGACCATGCCACCCACCTGGGCATCGCCCTGGCAGGTGCGCACCCCACCCCCTACCAGATCCACGCGAACGCGCGAGCCGCTGACGCTGATCACCTCGCCTACCTGGCGCGGCGTGGTCGGCAGCAACGCCAGCAGGCGGCGATATGGATTGGCCATGCTATCTCCCTCCTTTGCTTGAACTGATACCACACGACGCCATCACAGATGGAATCTCTGCAGCTCGATAGACTGGCGCACGCTCAGGGCACGCCCCTGCAGGCTTGCGCTGACGCTCACGCCACGCGAGACACCACGCCAGCCATCGCACTCGATCATCATGCCAGGCAGCAGCAGGCCGCCCAGAGAGGCCGCCAGGGGCATCTGCAGGCTCTCGGTGCTCTGGCGCAGGGTAGCGGCCAGCTCAGCGATCCCGCGCGACAGGGCCGGTGCCTGATCGGTGATCAGGGCATCCACCACGGTGGGTGCGAGCTGATCGCCTGCGGTGCCCTGCCGGATGATCTGGGCCTGGATGCCGCCGGTGTCGCCATGCAGCCAGACGGCATTGCGGGCATCACCTGGCTGCTGATCGCTGCCCAGCTGGGTGATGATGTCGCGGGGCACCGCCAGATCGACCTCGCCCTCAGCCCAGCGCCAGGGCGCTGCCTCGAAGCGGGGCGCGACGATGATGGTCTGATCCTGCTGATGGGCCTGCACATAGCCGCCGGCCGCCTGAGCGATCCGCGAGATGGCGTCGATGGGTGCGAGGCTGTCATAACTCCACGCACCGGCGGGCACCACCCAGTCAGTCATGCGCCAATCCAGTGACCAGCCCTCTGGCAGCTCAGCGCGGGCGAGCTGCGAGGCGGTGGCCTGGCTGTCCTCGGTGTAGCTGCGCGCGGTGGCGTAGGGCGCACCCAGGTACGCCGCGAGCGAGCGGCCGCTGATGGTCACGCTATGACTCTGCCAGCTCTCAGAGCGTCGCCAGCCATCCACCAGGCACCGCCACTGCTCGCCATTGATCTCGGCCATCACCTCCACCGGCTGGCCATCGGTGCCAGTCACCAGCGCTTGAGCGTCACGCCCTGCCAGGCCGGCAGAGAATGACCATGCCCAGCTGTCAGCGTCGATGCTGAGCGTCATCTGGGTGGCCGGCAGCTCCAGGCCATCGGAGAGGCGCACCAGGCGCGCGGAGTTTTGCACGATATAGAGCCTTTTGACGGGAATGGTCGGGGTGGGTATCTCACACGTCAGACCGAACTGCAGCACCCACGGGGCGCTCGGCATGGCGTGGCAGAATTGCAGGGTCGTGCCACCCTCCACCGGCTCGAGCACCGGCGGCTCAGGCGGATCTGGCGGCAAGTCGAGGCCAGGCGGTGGCCGGCGGGCCTCCTCCCAGGGCACGCGCCAATCGTCGCCAGCGGCGCGCCCTTGCTGATAGGGCACACCCATCGTCACCGGCTCGAGGGTGCGGGCCTCCTCATAGCGCGAGTGCCGGCGGGCATCATTGCGGGGCGGGTGCTGGTAGCCGCTCGAGCGAGCCGCGGCGATTCCCTGCCCCTGCTCCCATACCGGCCGAGATCCGCGGCGGACACGCGGCAGCTGCAGCCACTGGCTGCCACTGAGGGTGCCCAGGATGCGCTCGGCCTGCTCCCACCGCGAGCCACTGATGGCGTCGGTGCGGGGGCGTGCCGACCACTGGCCGCCCTGGCTGGCCGCAAGCGTCGCGCCCTGCTCGAAGCCTGACGCGGTGGCACCATAGGGGCGAGCCGGCGGCTCCCAGCGGGTGCCGGCCTGAGCCTCGAGCGGGACCGCGTTCTCGAAACGGGCACCGGCACTATCTGATGGCCCTCGAAAGACATTAATCTCGCGGGTCAGCGCGACATCGACCACCGCCGGCGCACCCAGCGTGGCCACCAGCGAAAGGCTGACACCATGCTCGACGCGGATCTCTGCCGTCACCGGCGGCGCGCTCGCCTCCAGGCTGAGCGACTGGATCAGCTCGAGCTGCGCACGCACGGTGGCTGCTGGCACCACCAGGCTGGCCGCGATCTCGATGGCTCCACCCTGGGCGAGTCGAGCATCGACTGATGGCGGCGTCAGCTGGGCATCGAGCACCAGCTCGCGCGGCAGCTCCACCGCCTCAGTGGCACCGCCGAAGCCAAGCACGACATTGCCACCCGCCGGCGGTACATAGTCACCGGCAAACAGCAGCAACAAACCAGGATCACCACCCAGGCGCAGCTCGAGGGCGCGCGCGCTCCAGGGCGCTAGCCCCTGGACAAACTGCAGCCTGATCTCTCTCACGGAGCCCCCTAGCCCTCAGCGAATACCATGCGGCTGATCCGCGTCAGTATCCCGCGATAAATCGTCGTCGAGCTGATGGTCACGTCAGCGCCTGATCCCTCGATGCCGACATCCAGATCCATCACCCAGGCACCCTCGCCATCGACCAGGCGCGCCCAGGTGGCCTCGCCATCGGCGTCGGCCATCACCTCCTCGAAGCCCGCCCCCGTCAGGACGCCACCGGAGAGATCCGCGGCGAATGGCTGGGGCACCCCCAGCGTGGCCAGCGCTACCTGATCGGTGACGGCAGCCCCAGGCGATGGGCGGGTGCCGGAGTACACAACGAATGACGCCGGCGAATCGCCGGCATCTATCGCGCCGGCGATGGCCGCAAGGCGCGCATCTTTCACGCTTGTCGAGAAGCTGATCACGGGGCGTCCTCCACCTCAGAATGCACATTGTCCGACACGACAGCGTTTTGCTGCAGGGTGTGATCGAAGGCCATCACGTAGAACGCGCGGCGCGGGTCGAGGTCCGTAAAGCGGTATTTGCCATCGGCATCACTCCACGTCTCGCGCACGATGCGGCCAGTGGCGCGCTCATGCACCCGCACCCGCCGACTGACGGGCTGGGCCTGGATGTCCAGCACGGTGCCAGCAATGACGCCCATGCGCGCCGGATCTGAGACGCCGCCAGTGGCCGTGCCATTGGCACCGCTGCCGTCGATCTGATCGAAGTGGGCGGGGTGGCGGCGCTGGTGCGGCACCCCAATAACAGCGCTTTGCCCACTCACGCCAATGGCGCGAGGATTCGGCACCGGCAGCGGGCTGGGATTCCAGCCATGCACAGGGGGCGCATCGCCCCTAACGGCCCCATGAATCCGGTAGGGGAAAGGTGGTGAAAATACAGCGCCGCCAGTGGAGTAAATGCCCTGCAATTCGTCAGTATTTAAGGCTCGATTATAAATCGCAAGATCATCAAACCCAGCGCGTAAGTAGCGCTCTCTCGAATTAGTATACTGCCCAATGTAGAGTCCATATGTGCCGATTGAAACATCAGCAGCAGAGTCAGCGTATAGCTCGCCATTAAGGTATAGTTTAAAGTTATTACCCTCCCTAACTATAGCTATATTAGCCCACCCTGCCCCCCTTAAATCCGGCCCTACCAAAATCTCACCAAAATCACTTGCCCAAAGTCGAGACTGACTACTCGCCCCCCCGTATGAAGTCATTGTGTAGAGCACCAGTCCTACACCATCGCTACCATACTGATGCAGTAGCACATCATCAGTATCGTTTGCATTGCCAGATATTCCAGCAGGCACATTTACAAAGGCCGTGATAGTAAAGTCGCTTTTAGCTGGGACCAATGCGGGGAAGCCTATATACTGCGCCCCTGTAAACTCAACAGCATTTCCTGAATTACGGGAAATAGGCGACAAGTTGCCATGTATATTCCCAGGCGCACTACCCTTTTCATCTGAAACTGGCCCAGATAGCGGAAAGTCTGGGTAGTAATGGGACAA
The DNA here is from genome assembly GCA_013376735.1 of bacterium Scap17. Classification (NCBI taxonomy): domain Bacteria; species bacterium Scap17. Next base: position 3,420,658 of record VINJ01000001.1, read on the forward strand.
TCCCTCGGTTGAGCTACTTGCGGCAAGCTCGCCAAAGTCAACGCTCACCGACAACTGCTGCACATTATCGTCAGGCAAAGAATAATTGAAGACGCGAAGATCTATAACCTCGCCCTCATATCCACTGCCGGCCAAATAGACAACGCCCGCACCAGGTAAAAATGCACCTTCATGCTCGATGATCACGACACCATCTAAAAACACTTTACTGATGGTGTCGTCATATTTGACGGCAATGTGATGATGATAGCCAATCGCCAGCGATTCATCAGACACGGCCACATCATCGCCCACCTGCAACGTCAAGCGGCTGGATTCATCAATCGTCAGCCGGTGGCTATCACCCACCCTGATCACGGAGCACCCCACCGACTTGGGCATCATCCACAGAGACAGGGTAAAGCCTGACGCCTCGACGCCTACGCTAAAGGAAAGCTCATCACCTGGCGTCAGCAGAGCGGCATGCCGACCATCGTGCAGCGCTGTCATCCCCCAGGCGGAAACGCTGCCAGCCCCATCTATACCGCCCACATAGTCCGCCAGTCGTCCATTGAATGAGTAATGATGCGATTCTATTGCCATGATCAGACCCCCCGCCATTCATCAAGACGAAAGGCGACCAGATGCCCCTGAGAATCATCCTCCTCATTGGCCACCAGGCACGAAAGAACAGGCACCCCCTCGAGGCCAGGCAGGTTATCTATGATCACCTTGTCGTAAACGGGCGATGTCTGTAGTGGCTGCAATATGCCTGGCAGGTATCCACGCAATGACTGCTCTGCTCGAATTGAGGATGTGTCGCCGCTCGGCCCTTCTCGGATCAACAATCGGCCCAGCGAGACATAATATCCATTGTCCGAAGCATTGGGATAACCAATCGTTTCCCCCATTCTTTCCCCTATCCCCAGCAAGCTGGCATGAGCATCACCAGGCAGCTGGTTATAGCTCCTGCAGATCTGGAGATAAGAGGTATTGCCAAAATTCATTGAGGCGGGATAAGGGGCGTCATTGAATGTCCAAGAGGCAGATGCACTGATGCCATTTGATATACAGTTAAATGCATCGCCTGGGCGCACACTGTCAAAATCACCTGAGATAATTAAGCCTCGAGCGGCAGGGTCTGCGTACCTATTGATATAATACAGCCCTAGTGCATCAGCAATAAATAGCCACTCAGCATCCCTATTTGTTTCGTTATTTGAGTAAGGCCAATAACGACCTAACTCAACTGTATAGGTATCGAGATCAATAAAGTCAGAGGCCCACAATACTGATGCCAACTTAGCGCTCGATGGCGTAGAGCTATAGTAATCCTTGGGGTCGCCATTCTTGACGATAAGCGTCAGAGCCGTGGCACGCGGGTCGGTGCGACGAAAAGCAATGCGGTATGTTTCGGCGTCCTCGGCCGCCACCTCCCAGCCTTCTACGGGTGCCGCCTTGATCTCGATCAGATCGCCGGTCGCCTCAGTGGCAGCGGGCGCGGTATCGAGCGCGAAGCGCACCCAGTCGCTGCCGATGGCGGTCACGCGATGCTCGCCATTGTAGCCAGCCTGATCTGCCCCACTGATGGCGATCACCTGCCATTTGAGATAGCCGTGACCACTGCCCACGCTCGCGGTGGCTTGCTGGATGGCGCTGTCATACGTCAGCGAGGCGACAGGCTTGGTATTGAAGCCGGTCACCAGGCAGGCTTTTAGCAGCTCGATCAGCGCGCCATATTGGTCGCCATTCTCGGGACTGCCGCCCATGTCACTGCTGAACCACTTCACCGGAAAATCGGCCATCGTAATGACTCCTGAAACGAATTCGCCCGGCAGGTGCCGGGCGTAGAGAATGAAACTTGAGAGCTGATGTGTGGCGTCAGGCGTTGGCGTTGCCACGGATCTGCAGGCGGAAAGAATCTTGCTGGCCGCTGGCCGGCCCCTGCAGGATCACGCGCGCCAGCCACATCGGGAAGCTCGCGCCGATGGTCGAGAAGCGGATCACGTTGCCATTCACCCAGCCGGCCCCGAAGCCGCCCGCCTTGAGCGTCCAATAGGGTACGCCCTGATTCGGGTTGGTAGGCGACGTATCCTCATTGGTGCTACCCACGCCGATCTCGCCCACGGTGCGGCCGATGATGCGGAACGTGCTCGAGCTGGTGAAGATCAGCGCCCAGTCCTCAGTGATGGCCCCGCGATTGGTGATGATCGGCGGGTAGGTGGTCACGTTGTACTCGGCCAGGGTGCCATCTGCGCCATCGTTGTCGTCTTTGCTCCAGTCTCGATCCCAGCTCGAGAGATCGAAGAAGTCAGCCACGCGCGCTTGCAGATCGCCGGCCACCATCGCGGCGCTGACCAGCGTATCGCCGGCGGGATAGTCGTGGCTCAAATTGCCCTTGAGCGTCAGCGCCCCCGATAGATCCACGTCACCCACCAGCAGCATGTCCTCGACACGGTGCAGGGCGTACCAGGGTTCGGGGTGGGTGGCCGTGTCAGGCGCGGCGAGCTGCACGGTGCCGGCATCGAGGTCTGCACTGTACTGGGTGGCGGGCACCTCCTCGCCGGTGGCGTCCTCCACCACCAGACTGGCCAGCCGCGAGCGGCCGACATCCAGCGTGGTGCCGCCACCGATCCCCAGCGGGAACGGAGCGCGGCCGGTGTGATGCACCACCACCACGCCGCCGGCGCGATAGATAGGCACGCGGCCATCGCTGGGCAGGCGCACAGGGTCGATGCCGATCAGCTCAGCCTCGAGCGGCAGCGTGGTCAGAATGACGGCATTGAAACGGGCGGTGCTCGGGATCACCTGGGTGGGCCGCCAGATCATGCCGGCGTCATCCACGGCGGTGGCGTCGTACCAGGATTCGGCGCGCTCGGCAGCGCTCAGGCTGTCATTGCTGACCAGCTTGCCGAAGGTCACGCGCACCACCCCCGTCTCGAAGCTCACGCTGCCTGACATCTCGTCACCCTCGATCTCGCCAGAGAGTGCCGCTTGGCCGGTGATCGAGCGGCCGTCGAGCGTCGTGGCCTGGATCAGCAGACCACCCACCTGCAGCGGCGAGCCTGGCGTGCGGAAAAACGCCTCATCGAGCGTCCAGGTGCCGAAGGTGCTCACCAGGGTTTTGACGGTGATGGTGGCGCTGGTGCCGCTCGGCCAGTCAGTGATGCGGGCATCGCCGGTGCCATAGTCGATGGTGCCCGCGAGAACGCCGGCCCCGTTGCTGGTCACGCTGCGATAGAGACTGCCCTGGCGGTCGATGAACGTATCGCCTCGGAAGATGAACGACAGCGTGCCAGGCACGACGCTATCTTGCAGCAGGGGCATCAGCTCGACATCGAGCGGGGCGAGATCCTGGGTGATGGTGTGGGTGGTCGGGGCGGCGCTGTCCAGCTGGCTGGTCAGCCAGACGCTCGAACCATTCTCGAAAACGTCGCGCTTTTCTTTGCTTCCCCATTCGCGGTGCGTGGCGTCGCCATCATCCCACTCGCTGACCTCGCGGACCTTCTCGACCTCGAAGGTCACCGCGCCGGTGGCGTAGTCAATGCTCCCCTCCCATCCACCATTGAAGCCGCCACGGCCATCATCGGTGATGGTGTAGGTGACATCGGCCTCGCCGCCATTCTGCTCGACAGTCTCCCAGGTGCCGGTGCGCGGGCTGCTGCGCGACTCGCTCTCGCTGCTCGACCAGGTGCGCACCACCGACCAGGTGATGGCCACGCTACCAGGACGCACCGGCGCATCGCTGATGCTGAGGCTGACCAGGCCGGCCCCGTTGGCAGACGGCAGGAATTGCTCGGTTTTCGGTGCCCCATAGTCATATTCGATTTCGACCTGGGTGCTGGCATCTGGGAAGGCGTCGCCATTGAACTCGACATATGCCTCGCCTGGCTGGGGCGCGCCACTGCCGTCGGCATAGCCATAAACCACGCGGCCGGTGGCTGCGCCGCTGAGGCTCCCCAGGCCATCATCGGTGGCCGTCTTCTCGCTGCCGCCAGAGATCCAGCGCACGGTAACGCTGCCAGGCATCACGCCGGCGTGATCGAGCACGAACGTCATCCAGGGTTTGTCGATGGTGGCCTGGCCGGCGCGATCCTCATAGTGGGCCGGCGTGCCCCAGCTGAACAGCACCGAACTGCCGACATCCGGCAGGCCGCCCAGCGTCACGCTGACAGATCCGGTGGCATAGTCCACGCGCCCCGCCCCGCTGCCGCTCAGATCGCCATTCGCGTCATCGTCGCGCAGCTCATACCACTTGCCCAGCGAGCGATAAGCGATCACCACGCTGCCAGGTGCCGGCAGCGGGTCCAGGCGGCTGACATAGGTGAAGCCGCGGTTATTCAGCTCGATAGCGATCTGGGTGGTGCTGGCGATCTGCGCCACCTCGAAGGTCGAGCCACCGCTGCTGACGCTGATGGTGGCCGTGCCGCCCACCTGCACATCGGTCACCGCCTGCTCGGTGGTGGTGGCCGGCACAAGCGGCGCATAGGTGCTGGCCACGGTGACGCTATTGGCCCCGAAGGTGGCCGGCTGGGTCAGGGTGCTGACGCCATAGTAACGGGCGGCATCGGTGCTCTGCCCCTCGCGGATCACGGTATCGGGATTGAGGGTGCCAGGCTTGGGCTGCACGCCATAGACGCGCTGGCGCAGCGCAGTGGATAGCCCCAGCGTCAGCACGCGGCGCTCGAACGTCTGCACGTTGCTGCCGTTCTCATACTCAAATGTGCGGATCTCGTGGTCGATCTCAGAGATGCGCACATATTGGACCTCGCCGGCGGCATCGCCCTGCTCGGTCATCAACGCCAGCACATCGCCCAGATCGGGCAGCGTGGCCTCTGGCATCTGAAACGTGATGATGCTGCGCTGGCCGGCCAGCTGATCGCCCAGCAGCGTCATGCGCGAGGTCGCGCCGGCGGTCACATAGCTCTCGACGTAATCGCGGGATTCGGCACGCTCATCAGATGGCGAGCCGGTATCGAACATCACCACGCTGACATTTGGATCAGCCGGCACCTGGTCAATGATCGCGTGCGCGCCAAAATATTGGGCGGTGTTGTCGGTCAGCACGCCGGCCCCGACCTTGCGCAGCGAGGTGCGCCCCGCTGCGCGATCAAGATCAGAGATGTCATCAAAGATGTCATTGCTCGCGCCATCGGTCACGGGGCGGCCAGTCAGCCGGCCACCGCCATCGGCGTTGTCGGTCATACGCTCGGACTGCAGGATGCGGATGTCGCCGCTATGGATTGTTTCGTCGGCCATTGGGCTGGCTCCAGCAAGGTGATGGGGTGTCAGACGGTGATCAGGCGCAGGGTGATGGTGTAGGGGTGATCGGCATCCTGGCTGCCGGCCGCAAGGCGCAGCACCTCAGACGCTGACACTGCCTCGCCGCCGGCGTGATCGAATACGCAATCGAAGGTCCGGCCATCACCCCACACCAGCACCATCGGGGTGTCAGCAGGGCGTGGCGTGGCGGCCAGCTCGGAGAGCGCCAGCACAGTGGAGCGCGTCACCCAGGCACCGCCACCACTGGCCAGCGTGATGGATCTGCCGGCCGCCTGGGCGCTCTCCTCGACCACCAGCGCGCCGGTCAGTGTCGGGGTCTGCACTTGCCCCACCCCATGGCTGACCATCTCATCAGTCCACTGAATATCAGCAGGCAGGGCGATGCCCTCTAGTGTCACCGGCATGGGTGTCTCTCTCGGTTATGGGTGATGCGGTATCAGCGGATAGCGGTGCGCGAGGCGCGCGAGAGGGTTTCGAGCAGGGCGTCAGCCTCGCTCTCGTCCACCCCGTTGAGCGTCACCTGCTGATTGCCGATATTGAGATCCACCGCGACGCGGCGCTGGGCCTGCAGCGAGGTGGTCAGCTGGGTGGTGCGGCCTTGGGCGGCCGCATTGTTCTCGCGCTGGGTGACCTCGCCGGCCTGCACCTGACGCTGCAGATCCGCCTCAGCCTGCAGCGCCTCCTGGCGTTCCTGCTCGCTCTGGGCCTGGATGTCCGCGAGGCGTAGGTCGTGGGCCTGCTCGGCCAGCCTCAGCGCCTCCTGGGCCTGGCTGATGGTCTGGGCATCGCCCAGGGCGCGGGCCTTGTCCAGCGTCTGCTGCAGCTCGAGCTGCTGCTCCTGATAGCGCAGCGCCTCGACCTGGGTGCTATCACCCTGCAGGCTGGCCAGCTCAGAGCGCAGGCTCGCCAGCGTGTCGCTCACGCTGTCAGAGAGTGAGTCCACCTGGCTGCGCACTGACTGGATGGCACCCTCGAGGCTCGATAGCGAGGCGTCATCGAGCAGGTCGAACTGCCGGCGCAGATCCTCGCTCGACATCCTCAGCAGCTGGGTGGCGCTGACAGCCTGGCCGGAGTCGGCCGCCAGGTTGCGCAGGCCAGCACCTGGGTCGCTGCTGGATACCTTGCCCAACGCCTCGACCAGCTCAGTGGCCGCAAGCTGCTGCTTGCGGAACTCCAGCTCGACTAGCCCGCTATTGGCCGCCACCTTGGCCAGATACTTATTGACACCCATCGGGTCCGCGCGGGTTTTCCATGCCACAAAGGCATTGCCCACGGATTCCTCGAGCTGAGCGATCTTGTCGCGCAGCAGATCCACGGTGCCGGTGACGCCGCTGCTGCCGGTCATGGCTGATTTAAAGGCGGTGCCGGCGCGAGCGCTCAGCGCCTGGGTGGCATTGGCCGCCTTGTTGTAGACGGCCGCCAGACCGCCCCCGATGGCACTGGCTCGCGCCTCCACATTGCTGATGGCTGACTGGGTGGCTGCCTCCTCCTCGGCCTGGGCCTCTCTGCGCGCATTCTGGATGATGCGCAGATTCTTGATCGCCTCGGCCTGGGTGGCAGCCTCCTGGGCGCGCTGCTCCTCGAGCGCGCTGGTGGTGTCGTCAATGCTGGCCTTGTACTCGGTCCAGACGCTGCGCAGCGCACCGGCCCCAGTGACGCCATCTGACACCAGGCCGGTCAGCTTCTCGCGGATCGCGTCGAGCGCTTCGTCACCCTCGAGCTGCGATAGCGCCTCACCGAACGCGGTGCGCAGCTGCTCGCCGGTCAGATCGCCCTGGCGCGCCAGCGTGTCGAATGCCTCGATCACGTCCGCCTCGGCCTTGCTGATGCCGGTGGTCAGATCCCGCAGCGACAGCCCCAGGGTGTCAGCGGCTGCCTTGCCGCTGGCCTTGAGATGCTTCTCGAGCAGATCCGCCCCAGCGACACCAGACTCGACCAGCTCCTCGAGCAGCGCGCGGAAGGCGGCCAGCCCTTTCTCTGAGCTGATCTCGTCTTGCGCCTTCTCGAAGGCGGCCGCGACTTGCTCGGCACTGACCTGGCCGTTATTGGCGAGCCGGTCGAATGCGTCGATTGCCTCAGCCTCGCCGGCCTCGATACCGCTGCTCAGCTCCTCCAGCGAGGTGCCCAGATCCTCGGCCGCCTGGGCCGCTGCCTTGCCCTGGGCGCGAGTGGCGTCAGCCTGCCGGCGTTGAGTCTCGGCCAGTGACAGCATCTTGCCATCGACCACATCGGCACCATCGGCCAGCTTGTCGAGCTGATCAGCGGTAATGCCGGTCGCCTTGGCCTGCTCCTCCACCGCCTCGGTGGAGTTATCAAAGGCGTTGGCCGCTGCCTTGCCGGCCTCCATGGCCTGATCAAAGTAGCGCTTGGCATCCTTGTTGAGATCATAGAGCGTCTGCTCTGCCGCCTTGGCCTTGGCCTGGGCGTTGGCGACCTCCTTATCAGATGCAATGCCTACCTTATTCAGCAGCTCGAGCGACTTGGCATTGAGCTGCAGAATGCCAGTGCCCAGCGACGCGACGCCTGCGGTCACGCCGGCAGCGGCTGACTGCACCAGACGAAACGCCGCCACCAGGCCATTACCCATCATCTGGCCGACATCGACCAGCGACTGCATCGAATCCGCGATCTGATCGCGGTTGTCGATAAAGCTGCGCACCCAGTCAGTGCCGATCTTGATCAGCCCACTGATCGCGGTGGCCAGCTCATCGACTAGCTTGGGGTTGTCTTTCAGCGCGTCATCGAAGGCATCGGCGGCACCTTCCACCGCCGGCGAGAGCTTGGAAAACAGTTGAGTGGCAATCCCCTGCAGGCGGGTCTGCACCCCGTTGATCGCCTCCTCAGTCTTGAGCAGGTTGGCGATCTGCTCGGGCGACATGATCAGACCCATCTCGCTGGCCTGATCACCTAGCTGGCGCAACAGTGCCGCGTTGTTTTCCAGCAGCGGCTGCAGGCGCGAGGCGTTGCTCGCCAGCCCCTCGAGGAAATTGATCTGGCTCGCCTGGGGCAGATCCTGCATCGCGTCGGCCAGGCGCAGGAACATCTGATCAGGGGCGAGATTGATCAGCTCCTTAGCCTCGATGCCCAGCCCCTCGAGCGCATCCATGGCATCGCCGCCACCATTCTCGAAGGCATCCCCGATCTTGTCGGCCACATCCTGGAAGATGTCACCGGCCTCGTCGGCATCCAGCCCCGCGCGCTCGAATGCGTAGCGGTACTTTTGCAGCGCGACGATACCCACGCCGGTGCGCTTGCTGACGTTATCCAGCTCGCGCGCCAGATCCGCCTGCTCTGAGGTCATGCGCGCCGCGAAGCCTGCGACCAATGCACCACCCGCGACAGCGGCACCGGCGGCCGCCTTGCTCCAATCGTTGAGCGCCTGGCGGGCACGCTGCAGCCCCGTGCTGCCCTCCTCTGCCTGATTGCCTGCCTGGGCGGCTGAGCTGCCCATGCCGTCGAGCGCGTTCTGGGCCTCGCGCGCCTCGCGCGCCAGGCGCAGCTGCTCCTCGGAGAGATTGCCAGTATCAATGCCGGCATCGGTCAGGCTCTGGCCCAGCTGGGCCGCCTGGGCTGCCTGCTGCTGATAGGCATCACCGGCGCGGGCGGCAACGGCACGCGCTTCGTTGAGGCGGTTCTGCTGGGCGATGCTCGCCTGGCCACTGGCCTCGATCTCCTGCTCGAGCGCGCGCACCTTGTCGGTGGCCTTGTCCCACTCCTTTTGCGCCTTGCCGGTGGCAGTGGTGGCCTGCTGGAAGGCGCGCACCAGGGCGCGCTGATCCTCGAGCTGATCCAGGTTGCTGCGCAGCTCCTCGGCATTGGCCGATAAGTCGCTGACACTATCGGCGGCCGCCTCAGTGCTCGGAGAAATCAGGTTTTTGGCCTTGAGCACCAGCTCGACGGCGCGATCTGTCAGAGCCATGGCGGCATCTCCAGGCAGAAAAACACCCGCTCGGGGGCGGGTGTGGATAACTCAGGGGCGGCCGGATCTCCAGCCGCCTGGAATAAGCCCCAGCAGCTGAGCCGCTGGGGTGGTAGTGCGGTGAGGCTTAGCGCGCCATGGCCACTTTGAAGTAACGGGACACGCCGGCACCGACCTTGCTGGAATCGACCAGCAGGCTGCCATCGAGTGCCAGCTCGCCAAAGTCGTCACCGATCAGGCTCAGGCCAGTGGTCGGGCTGAACTTGACGCGGTGCGCGGTGACGGTCACGGGGCGGTCGCTCTCGGCTTCGTTCAAACCATCGAACACCAATTCGTATTCGTCGCCGCTGCCGGTCATGGCCTCGATCACATCAGCCGCTGCGCTGGTGTAGTCGATGGCGACCACATCGCCCTCAGAGATAGCGCCGCCCTCGGTCACGTAGACGCCCGCGCCGGTGATCTCGTAATCGACATCCTCGATGGCTGCATCACCCGCGCCATCGGGGTCGATGGTGACAGTGATGCTCTCGGTGCGGTCAGGCGTTTTGCTGAGCGCCAGCAGGGTGCCAGGGTAGGCGGTGTGACGCTCGCCAGTGACGGGCGCGCTCTGCACCTCGGAGCGAGTACCGCGCAGCGCCATCGCCACATTGTCGGGGCGCAGCTCCAGCATGGTGATGCTCGCGCCCACACTGCTGACGCGCTGGATCTCGTTAGCATTGCCGCCACCGGCCTGGGTGTAGTCGGATTGGGTCAGAGTATCCGTCTCGACAGAGAACTCGAGGGCGGAGCAGTTGCCCACTTGCTTGAGGCCGCCACCGCTTGAGCGGTTGCGCAGGTAAACCATGCCTTTGCCAAGGTAGCTATAGGTTTTTGTGGCCATGTTGTGGCTCTCCAGATATGCGGGGTGGTGGGTGTCGTGCAGTGATGCGCGGTCAGGTGTAGTGCTCGACGCACTCCATAGTCACTGGCATGGATGCCAGGGCGTAGCGGGAATCCTCAGCCAGCGCGTACTCGGCCGCGCCCAGGGTCACGCCGTTGTGCTTGAGCACGCGCGTCAGATCATCGCTCTGGTCCATCAGCAGGCACCGGCGCAGATCGGCCAGCCCTGCCTCGATTGCCGTCTCGCCGGCGGTCGCATCGTCCTCACTGCGCGGCAGTGCATCGACCACCAGCACCAGGCGCGCGTCAGTGCTGAGCTTGGCGCGATTTTGCCGCGTGTCGGTGGGGCGCTCGGTATCGGACTGCAGCGCCAAAATCGGCACATGCTGGCGAGCACCCAGCGCCAGAATCCAGAATCCCCGCCAGACGCTCAGGCCGAGATCGGTGTGATAGCCATTGGCGCGCGTGATGCTGGCCAGTCTGGCCTGCAGTGCGCGCATGGCTTGCGTGGTGATCGGCAGCTCAGGCGCTGCCAGTGAGTCGGGCATGGTGACCTCTCAGAGAATGGGTCAGCTCAGGCGATCAAACTGCCTGATGAACTCATCAGCGGCATGCTGCATGGCCTGGGGCGCGACAGTCGCACGCACGTCAGACCACACCTGGTACACGCTGGGGCCGTGCATCACGCGGTAATCGCTCGGACCATCGCCGGTGCGCTCTGCCGGTGCCCACTGGCCACTCCCAGCAAGACGCACCCAGAATGCGCCCTCGATCCGCTTGGTGCCGCCGCCAGTCTTCACCCTGACGCCCTTCACGCCTGCCGCCTTGCGACCTGCTGCGATGCCCCGTGCTGGGTCACCCTTGAGGCCGCGCCGGCTGCTGGCCTTAACGGTGCGCATCTTGGCCCCGTAGCGCGTCAGCAGCACCGCGCGAGGATTGGCCGCAATCCGCGTCGAGAGATCCGTCGAGGTGGCGAAGGTACGCACCTTGAGATTGTCATTCACATAGCCGGCAGAAAGTGCCACCTGCTGGCGTATCGCGGCGCTGCCCAGAGTACGGGCACGCCGCGCGGCAGAATTGAGCGCGAGCTGCGCCGCCTTGGCCGCCGCCTTGGGTGCCAGGCGGTAGGCATCAGCGACGCCCTCGAGGTCGCGCAGATCCAGGCTTGTCGCTGCCATTGTCAGTACCTCGAGGCTGTCCAGCGCTGCTCGAATCCGTCATCGCCAATTGGCTCGAGCAGCGTCCAGCGGTCATCGGGTTTGCCGGTGTCGATCAGCGTGCCCCGATCCACCCGCCCCACCTCCTCAGTGAGCACACCGATCTCACACCGCGATTCCAGCACGATGCCAAAATCGTCAGTAATGGTGGCGTCACGGTCGATGATGATGCGGGTGGGGATGGGCGCGCCGCCACGCGGGGTAACGGTGGCGAGCACGCTGAGGCCGCCGACACCGAACAGCCGCCGGTTAGCGGCTGCCTCGATCTCGTCGATGCTCATTGGCTCAGGCCGTCTCGACCAAACGAATGCACGCGCCTGGGCGAGTGTTGAGAATGATCGGGTTCGACTGGGCCTCCAGCTCCACGCCCTTGCCATGCTTGAGGCGGTCGGTGCTGGAGTAGAACGGCAGGCCAATCGTGTTGACAGCCTCGACGTAATCGGCCGGCGCATAGTGCGCGATGAACATGTCGGGCACGCCCATCGGGATCACGATAGCCTCGCCGGTAGCGACAAAGGGCTGGCCGGCGACATTGCCCACGGCGCGCTCCCAGGTGATGCCACCAAACTCGAAGGAGTCGCGGCCATCGCCGCGCAGCTTCTCGCTCTGCTGATTGAGATACGCCTCGCGCACGCTCGGATGGCTGATCAGCTTGCGCCAGTAGCTGCGCCCACAGAACGCATGCGCGCCGGTAAACGGCAGCATCTTGAGCGCATCCTCGATGCCCTCGAGCACGTCCAGCGCCTTGGACTGCACGCTGGTGGTGTCAGTGTTGAGCGCCATCTTGACGGTGGTTTGCTGGATGCCGAAGGCGCTATAGAGATCCGTCAGCACGGTGCTGCCGTCAGCGTCCAGAATCTTTCCTTTCAGCGCGCCCATGCGCTGCCACTCGAGGGTGGCGTCGATACGGCGAGCCATCCGGCCCAGCTTCGTATCAACCACCTGCTGCACGCCCTCGAGCTGGTCCTCGCTGCCGAAGGCGCGCACGTTCTGCACTTCATCCGCGAGGATGGTGTCAGTCACCGGCAGGTGAACGGCATTGAAGGTGACGCCGGTGCGCTTGTTGCGCTTGAGCGGGTCTGCCGGCGCGCCACGCTCGCCAGCCGGCACCAGCGCCAGGGTGTCGCCATCCTTCTCGACGGTGGCGGTGGTAGTGGCAATGCCGGTTTCTTCAAAGATGCCCAGCTGGCCCAGGCGGGACGGCACGTAATCGGCTTCATTGATCGAGGCCGTCAGGCTGCCGATAGAGAAGATGTCAGAGGAGAAAATATCAGCGGGCATGTCGCCCTCCTTGAGATGTCGGGTGCGGTCGGGGTCGTGCGCTAGAAACGACAGCGCCGCCCAGTGGGCGGCGCATCAGACGGTGTGAGAGGTTGGGGCACGGTGCCTATCAGGCGGGGTCTTCAACGGCGAGCACGCCCGCCGGCAGCTCGACACCGCGCAGGATGATGCCGGCTTGCATGAGCGCGGCATTCATCGCGCCCAGCTGGCCATCGGTCATATCGGCCGCCCAGGTGACGCCGGTGCCATTCACCTCGCAATCGCGCACATGCGCGACAGCCGGCACCGGCCCATCAGTGGCATCTGCCGGTCCATAGAGGATGCCAGCAGCGATCTCGGTGCCATCGCTGGCAGTCGGGTCATGCGCCACAAAAGTGCCGTCAGTAGTCATGGCCAGCACGGTGCCGGCCGCCAGTACGCCAGACGCGACCACAATGGCCTCGCGCGAGCGAGAGCCGGCAGCCTCTGAGAGTACGTGCTCGCCGGTACGGGCCGGCTCGGTGTGTTGAATCGGGGTCATGATGCTCTCCAGGTGGTGCGGTTAGGATGCGCTGCGAGCGCGGCGGCGGGCATAGATGCCCTGGGTGTCGATGCCGGCACGCTGGCCACCCTCGGGCGAGTGGCTGGAATGCACGCCGGCGCTCGAGGCAGCGGCCACGTCGAAAACGTATTCGCGGGCGGTATCGGTCTGCATGTCGCTGGCGACCAGCTTGGCGAGCAGCTGGTGCTGGCCGGTGGTGGTGCAGGTGTCGATGATGGCGACCACGCGCTCACGCTCAGCCGCGACAGCCTCGCGCTGCAGGGCAGCGGTATCAGCCGCCGGCGCGTTTACCGGCTTGTCACGCCAGGCGAGGATCTGATCGCCCAGCTCAGCGGCGCGGGCCTCGGCCTGGGCCGGCTCGATGTCGAAGGCCAGCGCCAGGGCGTCGGCGGCGCTCATGGCGCTGGGTGCCGGCTGCGCCGGTGCGCGTTGCTGCTCGAGATGATGCTGGGCAGAGCGGCCGGCAGCGGCCAGGGCGCGGGAGTAATCGCCAATCGAGGCGGCCGCCTTGAGGTCAGTATCCACGGCGTCGATCAGTCCCAACGCCATGGCGTCCTCGCCGGTCATCCAGGTTTCTGCGCGCATCGCCTCCTGAATCTCGACGCGGCGCGGCTCGCCGGCACGCGCGACGAATAGCTCGAGGATGCCATTGCGGATGGTGTCGAGATCATCCGCGAGCTTGCGCATCTCGGTGGCGTTGCCCATGGCGACGGTCCACGGGTCGTGGATCATCAGCAGCGAGCCGGTGGCCATCTCGCGGCGGTCACCGCCCATGGCGATGGTCGCGGCGATAGAGGCAGCGATGCCCTCCACCCGCGTGGTTACCTGGGCCTTATGGCCGCGCAGATAGTTGGCGATGGCGATGCCATCGGCCACGTCGCCGCCTGGCGAGTTGATATGCACGGTCAGTGCCTCGACATCGCCCAGCGACGCGATGGCGTTGATAAACGCGCTGGCCGTGGTGCCGTCACCGCTCCACCAGTCGATGCCGATCTGGTCATTGATCCACACGTCAGCGTGACGGCCATCGGCGGCCGCCTGTACTTCAAACCATTTCATGGTGATTCCTCATTGGTCGGGGTCGGCGTCAGGGTCTGGGTCGTTCGCTTGCGCGGTGCCATTCTTGGCCACGCGGCGCGGGTCAGAATCGAGCACCAGCCCCTGGTCATCTGCGCTCACGTTGCCGCGCGCGATCTCCTTGTCGAGCTGATCGAGCGACCAGCCCCGCTCTGCTGCCGCCTCGCCGCGAGGCTTGAAGCCGGCGCGCACTTCCATCAGATCGGCGGTGACCTCCTTCACGGGGTCCACCCACTGCCATTTAGGCGCGATCCAGTCGATGGCCAGCAGATCCGCGCGGCGGCGTGCGTAGTCGGGAATGACCAGCGCCCCGCCGCTGACGGCGGTATCGAGCCACTTGGCCGCGATAGGCCGGCACCACTTGTGGATCACCAGGTCGGCCTGCAGCATCTCAGCCCGCCGGCGGAACTCCAGCAGCCCCGCACGGATCGAGGAATAATTGACGCCCTGCAGATCGCCGGTCAGCTGCTCATGCGTCAGGCCGGCACCGCGCGCCACCGCGTGCATCTCGGTGCGCAGCCAGTTGGTGTAGCTGCTGCCAATATCGGGCGGGTCGGAGAATGTCACCTCCTCGCCATCCTCCAGGTAGTGGATGCCGCCAGGCTCGAATGCATCAATGCCCTCGCCGCCCTCGCCATCCTCGACATGGGTGCCATGGGTGCCAAAGAATGGCCCTTCATCCTCGGGGTCGGCATCGGCCTTGCGCTTGACGAATGCCCCGAACAGCTGCGCCAGTTTCTGGCGCGCGAGGGTGGCATCCTGCATGGCGTCGATTTCATAGAGCCTGACGATCACGCTGGTCAGCTCGGGCACCCCGCGCAGCTGGCCAGGGCGGGTGCGCCGGAACAGGTGCAGCACCTGGTCGGCCGGCACCGGCACCCGCGTATTGATCTGCGCGGTCAGTTTCTCGGCAGGGTGGTAGCGCCAGAGATGGTAGGCGCGGCGCTGGCCGATGCCGTCCATCTCGATGCCCATTTTGATCACGCGGTCGCTGAGGGTGGTGGAGTGGCTGGCGTCCAGGTGGTCGGCCTCGATCACCTGGATCTGCAGCGGCACGCTCAGGCCATCGCTGATGCGGCGATAGCGGAAACGCCCCAGCACCTCGCCGGCCTCGAATTGACTGCCAATCGCCAGCGCCTGCAGGCCATAGAAGCTGTCCAGGCCATCGGCGTCGGCCTCGCCTGCCCAGCGGTCCCACAGCGCCTGGATCTCAGGATCTGACCACTGGGGTCTGATGCCGGTGCCCACCAGGTTGGCCACGTAGCTCTCGCGCGCGCCGCTGGCATAGGCGTTATTGCGCACTGCATGGCGACTGCGAGACTTGAGCAGCGGCAGCGAGTGAGCAATGGCGGCATTGGGGCCGGTGGTGGTCACACCCCGCCCTGCCATGCGTCGGCCCTGGCTTGCCCCTTCATAGGCGCTCGCCTTGATCCCCAGCCGCGAGGCGGCACGGCGCATACCCCGCGAGAGGGTGCTGATCACGCCCATATCACAGCCCCTTTGATGTCGTGGTGTAGCGGGTGCGGGATCTCAGCCGGCGGCCGATATGCGAGGCGCTGGCCACTTGTGCCGCGATGGTGCGCTCCAGCTCGCGCAGCTTGTCGATGTCGGCATCTGCATAGCTCAGCGTTTTGCCGTTGGCCGTGCGAAACGATGTCACCCGCTGGCCGGTGGCCAGATCGAGCACCGCCTGGCGAACGCGGGCGAGATCATCAGCGGTATATGCCATGGGGTAGGCTCCAAAGGTTGGCCGGCCACGCCCTATAGGCGCGACTTGACCACCCGCCGGCGCTTGCGCGCGGCCGGTGGCTTGGGTTGAGTGACGGCGGGGGCGGCGTCTGGCGACTGCGAGATCAGTGCGTTGTCATCCCAGGCAGCCGCCCAGGGCGGCGGCGCGTTCCAGTCGATGCGCTCGCCTTTCATCAGGATGAACAGCGCCAGGTTGTACACGCACAGATCAAACGCCTCATTGGGTCGCTTGCCTGGCTTGCGCCATTTGCCGCTCGCGGGGTCGCGGATCTCATACGTCAATTCGTCATACCACCAGCGCCCCAGCCAGCTGGGTGTGTGCAGGTAGCCCGCGCCGGCGTTGTCGCGGTCCATCATCGCGGCAACGGCGTCTTTCAGCAGATCGGTGCCCAGCAGGTAGAGCAGCACGTCACCGCGCGCAGTGGATTGGCGAGACTTGCGGCCGGTGTTGTCCGGCCACGTCTTGCGCACCCGCGAGCTGCCGCGCGTGCTCGAGCCTTTGACCAGGAAGGCGCGCGACTGCAGGCCATCGCGGCGCAGCCGGCGGTGCCAGTCATATGCCTGGCTGGTCACGCTCTCCTCGCCCTCGCCCTCGCCGCCGGTATCCACCGCGATGGATGCCACCGGCATGCGGCGGCCGCTGCCGTCCTCGAGCTTGTAGCTGCGCAGCAGCACGTCACGGGTCAGCAGGTCCCAGTCCTCTGGCTGGGTGGCCGGCGAGATGGGGCGCGGCTCCTGGTCATTGTCAGGGCCGCGGTCCTCCTTGATGTTGAAACGGTCGATCACCCAGCACTCGCGGTGCGCGCCCCAGCCCTGGATCTGCACGACAAAGCGGCGATCCTTGCCGCCCTGTACATCCACGGCAGCGGTCAGGAACCGCACGCCCTGGGGTACGGTGCGGCGCTGGTAATCCTCGGAGCGATCAGCCAGCCGCTCGCTCGAGCGTTGCGTGGCTGCGCGGCGGCGCAGATAGGGCCGGCCCCAATCGGTGTTTATCACCGCCTTGAGCGTTTCCTGGCTGTCGGTCTGCTGGTAAGTCTCCTCGGCACGCCTGAGCTTTTCATTCAGCGACGCCCAGGACTGGAAGGCCGCGGCCGGCCCCTCCATCCAGAATGAGGCGATGCGCGATCGCCGCGGGGTGCCGGTCATCTCGCCGGCCTCATCGAGCTGGGCACCCTCGGGCACCCAGCGGCCAGCCAGGTTGAGCTGACGCTTTGCCGCGGGGTCGATCTCGGTGCCGCAATGCGGGCAGAACACGCACCCCGCCTGCCGTGAGAAATTGTCCATCACCGGCGGGAACCACTGCCGGCAGTGCGCCTCGGGGCACTGCCAGTACCAGAGCCGCCGGTCGCCGGCGTTGAACAGATCCAGAATGCCGGTGGTGGGCGGTGCCATATGCGGGGCATCGTCGGGTCGCCGCCAGTCGGGATCGGTGATCTCGCGCCCTGGCGAGGACTCGGCCAGCGTCATGCCGGTTGAGCCAAATGTCTGGGTTCGCTTGCTGGCGAGCAGGAACGCGCTACCCTCGCCATCCACGTCATCGGGCAGGCGGTCGAAATCGGTGATCAGGACAAACTGATAATCGCTTGAGGCAAGGACGTTCTTTGACGGCCATTTGATGCCCAGGTAGTTGCCGGCGCGAAAGGTCTTGTCATGCACGTTGTTGTCGTGCCCGCGCGGACTCATGCGCCCGACCAGGCGAGGCGAGTTGACCAGCATGCGGTCAATGCGTTTCTTGCTGAACTCGCGCGCCTTCTCCTCGCTGATCTGCACGATCAGGCCATCGCCTGGGTCACACTCGATCTTGTAGGCGACATAACCATCCACTAGAGCATTGGTCTTGCCGGTACGCGCGGGGCCGACAAAGATCACGGCGTCATAGAGCCGCGATCCCATGCAATCCAGCGGCTCGCGCATATACGGGGTGGTGTCTGCGCTCCAGTCGCGCACGGTGCCATCACCGCTGACCACCTTCATGACCTCGGCCGCTGACTCGCTGGGCTGGATGCGTCGAGGCGGCCGGATCAGCTCGGCCACGTCGCGCCGGATAGAGGCGGCACTGGCGGTGCTAGTCATCGGCGCTCTCTCCATCATCCGCGATTATTGCCTGGTACATCTGTTCGCGCAGCGCGTCGGTCACCTGCTCCACTAGCTGGATGCTCTCGGGAGCCAGGCCGGCGTCGCGCTCCAGCATGTCGGCCAGCGAATCCAGGCCACTGGCCACCGCCTTGGCCAGCCGGCTCATCTCGCGGTGCGCATCCTCCACCGGCACCAGCAGGCGCAGCTGCTGCTCGAGCTTCACGCGCTCGGTTTCGGACTGATACCACGCCTTGCGATCCTGGGGCGGCAGATCATCAGGATCACCGCCGGCGGTCCCGATCATGTCGGAGTACAGCGCGGGGCCGACATCCGCCAGGGCATAAACGCTGGTACTGCCACGCTGGCCGGCCGGTACTACACCAGCGGCGCGCAGCCGCTTGCGCACGGTGTCGCGGTGTAATCCGAAGGCGTCAGCAATGCGCGTGATATTCCAGTGGTACGCCTCTTTTAACGCGCTGATGTCTGCCATGCGCTGGCCACCTCTGCTGATCACGTCACTGCCGAAGCATCGGCACCATCGGCACCTCGAAAGTCAATAGCTATGCGGGATTACGCACGGTGCCGCTGCCGACGCTAGAAACCCGAAAAAATGCCGAGATCCGCGAGTCTGCGCCCCCGTGGTTGCTCCACCCCTAGCCAGAAGGACCCGCGATTTTTCTGCATGCCGCGTGGTTGCTGGGATACAGACCGATCACGGCCTACCAGGCATTACCGCGATGTGAGTAACTTTTCATTTGGTATCCACCCCGAGAGGCAGTCGTCTTGCCCCCCCACACATAGGCGCCCGGCATGAGTGCGGCGGTTTGATAGGCACAGACCTTCTCCTCTACTACGTTGAGAGTTGCGCATACACGAACATGCAGGGGCACCGATCAAAGGAGGCAGTCATGATGCTCGAGCTATATCTCTATCGCTGCACTGACGGCTGGGCAGTACGTCGTGAGCTCGAGGATATGCCGCACAAGACATTCAAGCAGGAAGCCGAAGCCCGCGAGTACGCTGAGACTCTCGCCCATATCCAAGGCTACAAGCTCTATGTCATCCACGATGGTGGGAACGGACGAGATCGTGTGCTGTGACTGAGGCAAGGGAGTGATCATGAGTCGATGGGCAGCGCCATCTGAAGCTCTTGTCGCCAGTAGTCAGCACGAGACTCCAGTGCCGGCTTGACCCATCGATGGCTGGCCAGTTCGCGACCGGCAAGGCTCCCCTTGGCATTCTGGTCATCCAGTGCGCGGCAGGCCTTTTCAAACTCTTGCATAGCGCTCAGCTCGCCCCGCATGAATGCGTCGATTCTAAGGTCACACCATACTGCGAACCGGACATCCAGCCATTGGGCGAACCGGACTCCGAGCTTGGGGTGCAGCCATGTGCCACTGTCATAACGACCACGGCGGGTTTTTAAAAGTGACTCAGGATCACAATTAAGTGCCGCGGCAAACTCTCGAAGATACGCCCGCGTTTCGTCTTGCTTAAGCCAATCCACAGGGCGCTTATGAAAGCGCTTGGCAATGTCGGTGGCATTGATCCAGCCATCTGTGTTGAAGCGGATGGACTGGCCTTCGTAGTCGAACGGAATAACGTTTGTCATCGGTAGAGCCTTTTAGAGATAGAGCCTGTCACCCAGGAGTCGCCAACCCAGAGAGGCCCGATGAAGCCATCGGCGCTCCTCAGGCTCTATCCTGAAAGGCTCTGGTAAGTGCCGGGCGCGGGTGAAGCGCCCACAAAAAAGCCCCACCGGATGGCAGGGCTTTTCAATTCTTGTGGTGTTACTCAGCAGTCGTCTGCTCGGCCCCATCAGGGCCATCGGCCAGGCGCTCGAGGATCGA
This sequence comes from bacterium Scap17, assembly GCA_013376735.1. Taxonomy (NCBI): domain Bacteria; species bacterium Scap17. Next base: position 3,440,512 of record VINJ01000001.1, read on the forward strand.
GGCCGTCGCCGTGCGGTCAGCATTGAAGCGACGGCGCTGCGACTCATAGTCAGCCAGCAGGCTGAGCAGATCACGGTTGGATGTCACTGGCCTATCAGGCGCAGGCAGTGGATTGAGCAGGTAGCTCGGCACCTCAGGTGTGCACTGCCACTCAGTGGGCATCACCACTGGCTGGCGCTCGAAGGCGCTGCAGCCACTCAGCAGCAGCATCAGGCACAGGCCGGTCAGCCCAATCCCCAGTCGGCGCATCGTCGTTCTCCATTCGGCGAGCAGCTGCTCGAGCAGCCATGATTGAACGGTCATCCAGGGCGCGACTAGCCTCGCGTGCCTCCAATGCGACGGACAATCGCTTCATCTGATTGCCGTAGTGCAGCGCCATCATCTCGAGCCCGCGGTTGACCGCCTTCTCGGTGGATAGCTCAGCCTTGAGGTCATTGGCATGCTGCTCGGCCTTGGTCGCCTCATAGGTCTTCATCGCACCCCAGCCCAGCACCACTGCCATCAGGACGACCTCGATCTTCACGCCTGATATCAGCTTGCGGCCCCATGCCCACGCGGTCGTGATCAGTGCAGCCATCGTCCCAGCACCTTATCGAAGATGGCGTCAGACTTGGCACGCAGCCACTCGACACCGAGGAAAGCGATCGCAGCCCCGATGGCCACGGCCATATCCTGATCCAAGCCGCCCCAGTCCAGCAGCGGCTTGAGCGCCAATGTCAGGCCCCCCACCAGGGTCGCCTCGAGCAATGACTTGTAGAAGCGGCCTCCGGCATGCAGGCCGCGCAGCAGCGCGATCACGAATGACAGCCCCGCTGCATAGAGGTTGGCTTGATACGGCTGTAGCCACTCCAGCAGCATCTGCCATGTCGATGGATCGCGGTGTGGCATATCGGCGGGCTCGTGGTCGTCGTCATGCATATGGCCTCCTGAGTCGGTAGGCCCTGCGTAGTTCGTCGTTATCGTTATGCGATGTGGCCGCCAGCACGCACGTACACGCCCAGCAGCTCATCGGTATCAAGCTCACGCTGGCCGTACCCTGCCCCCGGCAGGCTCGCCCAGATGCGCCGACAGGCGTGGATGGCCTCAGCGATGCGCCCGTCATACACCAGCCCCAGTGCCCGACACTGGCGGATCAACTGCTTGGCCGCCTCATCCTGCGAGGCTGGCGAGAAGTCCGGCAGGTGGAAGCGCTTGGCCAGGTCATCCCAGGTACGGATCAGAAATTGATAGCGGCCAGCTGCCGTCGAGTGAATGCCCAGATTCGGCAGCCATACCGACTGGCGGGGATGATCATCGAAGCCGTCGAAGGTCTTGCCGCCCACCAGCACGTCATAGCCCTCGATCGAGCTGAAGCGCGGCGTGCCCTCGGCATAGGCAATGGTGTCCAGGAAGGCCGCCAGATTGCTGGCATCATCAGCCGCCGGATCAACAGGCGCATCGAAGCCCACCAGCTCGACCTCATCGAGCCAGTGCGCGGGGGCATGTGCAGGCATGGGCATCACCGGGGGGCAGATACGAAAAAGCCCCGCCGGATGGCAGGGCTCGGAAATCACATGGAACACACTAAGAATATCGTCTGCGGGAACGACCGTGCTTCAGTGCTGCCTCAGCTACGTTATGAGTGAGCAGCGTAAATTCACATTCCTCGACGACAACATCCAAGTCTATCCCCATGTCGTCACACACAATGCATAGAGACTCACCAAGAGGCCTGAGCTCTCCTCTCTTGGCCATCTCCACATGAGTCACACAAATGATGTCATCGAGCATAGACGCACTCTAAAAAGGCGGATGGTTTGAAAAAGCGGTTATTTCTGCGTCACGCTCAAGGTATGAATGTCTCAGCGCCCTGCGTGCCTCAAAGCGCTTTTTCCTTGAACGCGCCTCGTTACAGGCCTTCACAGCCAGCTCGCGAGTCAGCCCTAGATGCTGGTACTGATCAACCACCTCACGAATGGTGTAATGCTCTGCTTCGATAACCAGATTTAACGCTTTTCCTAGATCGTAAAGATTACCACCCGCACCTCTTGCGACCAATTCTTGGGTGATTATTCTCATGAACTCTGTATCCATTTGGTAATTTTTGTAAGCAAGATATCGACACTGCTTCGTTTATGCTTCAACGAAATGGATATAAAGAATCTGTTGACTTAACGCGACCTTCATGAACATGCAACAAAAAGCCCCGCCAGATGGCAGGGCTTTGAAATGAGCGGTGATCCAGAGACGCAAGAATCACACAATAGCTGGATCGTACCCTCTCGCGGCCGCTTTTGCAACATGTGGTAGTCAGGCCGCCATTTCAGCCTGATAAAGCACCATATACAGTAGTGAGTCACGCCCGCGCGCTGCTGCTTTTCGAAGCGACGTAGATGACTTGAACGGCGCCACCTTCACCGCCCCGGGCACCCACCCCAGCCGCGCCAGAATCGCCACCTGCGCCGCCACGGCCTGCGATTGGGTCATCATGCGCGGCGACTGGCAATGCTGGACCGGCGGGATGGCATAGGCCGCCAGCAGTACCGCCATACGCTGTCGATCACTCAGGCGTGACAGCAGCGCCGCCGCCATCGTTCGCCACTGGCTTTCCTGCTGATAGCGCTCTGCCGCCTTACCGACGTGATCCACCAGGCCCGTGCACTCACCACGCCCTTCCCCCATGCCGCCCACCGATGACACCTGATGCCACCCGGCATTCTGATGGCGTAGCCCGGTGCGATACTCGATCTCTTCCTCGAGCAGCTCATCCAGAGCATGCGCCAACGCCTGCTGACGCCTCACGCCCTCCGGCAGCTTCTCGATCAGGCGGAAGGTCTCCGCCAGCCCCATATCCTCGATCCGCTGCATGTCCTGCCCTCCTGCTCCGGGTTACTACGTGAGCACTATGCCGATGCCTTGCGCCACTCACTGCCATGCGGCATCACTTCTGGTTCACCGGCCACCACCGTCTCGGGCCAGCTCGCATAGGCCACCAGCACCGCCTTGGCCTCATCCACGCCCTTGGCCAGCACTGCCAGATAGCCATTGCCCTCCATCTTCTCCAGCCACTCACGCTGAGACTTCGCCAGGGCGGCATCATGTGGCGGGGCCGCTTTGAACTCGATGTAGAGGCCGTGATACCCACCGCGGGCCGTGGCCACCACCAGATCACTTACCCCAGCCCGCACGCCCTGCATCTTCAGGTCTGCTGCCGTCTTCTTGTTGCGCTGGCCACCATTGGGGACGTGGAAGGTCACACCGTGCAATAGCTGCCCCACCTGCATACCATTCTGCTGCTGAGCGTACAGCCAGCGAATCAGCACCTTCTGCTCCAACCCTTCACGGTCGATGCGTGGTGCCGACTTGCGGGCTTGGCCGGCGGTACGGTTCGGCGACTTGCGGGCCGCCACCTTGGCGGAAGGATGTGTTGCCCAGCTCATGACGATGCCCTCACCTGATTGGATTGCCAGCGGCGATAGTTGGTGATGATACGGCGCAGCATGTGCGCCGCCCTCGGCTCGTGATCAATCTCGGCCCGACTCTCCACCCCGCAGGCCGTGCGAATGAAGTCCACCGCGTCTTCCTCCTTGTGCGTACCATCCGGCAGCACATTGGTATCGATGCCGTGTCGAGCCCGGCGTGCCTGATCCAGATAGCGATGGAATCCCTCGGCCTGGCACAGCATCGCGGCCTTGCGGGCCAGTGGACCGCCAGCGAGCTTGGGTGTGGTCTCAGTCACGCCTGCCCCCTCAGTCGCTCACCATTGGCATTGAAGCGGGGAGCGCCCAGGGCAATGCAGCGCTTGCACGTCCCCAGGCAGGCCGCCAGCTGATGGATGGCCACTCGCCTGCCGCAAGCAAAGCAGCGGCGCAGGGCTGAGCGATTCGGGCGCTTGAATCTGCCAGCGGGGCGATAGCTCACTGCAGCACCCCCAACATATCCGGCTGACGCTTTACCGGTGCCAAGCGGATCAGGCGGTATTCATGTGCGGCACTGTCTCCACGTCGGCGGCTCTCCACGATCAACCCATGCTGGCGCCGCAGATCTCGCAGGCGGGCACTGATGGCTGCCTCACTATCCAGTCGATCGAAGCGCTTGCGGATTTCGGCAGCCAGCTCATGCAACATCAGCCATGAGCGCGATTCACTGAGCGCCAGATAGGTACGGCCCAGCTGACTTGCGGGATTGTCCAACGTCGCACGTCGTGGCCGTGGGGTTCTGCCAACATTGGCACCGCCCGTGGTTATGAATGCATGATGCTCATGATTACCCATGTGCTAACCCTCCCCGCATAATCTTCAGTGCTTGAGTCGGTGTGATGCCTACCAGATCCCCCGCTGCTTGGCGTGCTTTGTCTTCCCCCACCATGGCGGCACGCTCTGCCGGTGACAGCTGGCCGTCATGTCCAATCGCTGCTTGCGGCTTGAGGTCATCACCCCGGGCGTATCGCTCCACCACCTGCTGGTAATACACACGGAAGGCGCGTTCGTGCTTGTCCATGCGCTGATAGCTGGCAGAGGCCATGCCATGAAGATCCATGTGCTCGCCCGCGGCGGCGATGGCCTCATGCGGGTACGGCTTGCCGGTGAAGGCGTGGTCCTGCAATGCCTGCCAGGCGGTATCGAAGTCCGGCAGGCCCAGCCCCTCGGGTGTCATCTGGCATAGCTCAGCGAACTGCATGGCGCTGTCCGGCGGGAAGGCGTTGCCACGCTGCTGGAGTGACTTGGCCGTGCGGGCCTTCTCGGCCTGCAAACCACAGCGCAGGTGCTGGGTGCTCAGGTGGCTCAGGGCTGCCAGCCACTCACCTTCCACGTCACAGCTCACCCACTGGCCATTCTCCTCAGTGCCCCAACCCATCTCACGGCAACGGCGATGCCAGTGGGCGCCATGCAGCTGGGCCAAGCGATCGAACAACGCATCCACCGCCTTCTGGCTCACCCGTGGCAGGTCATCACAACCACTCGCCATCGATGATGTCGCCGGACGGCGGCTGGCCTTCGGCTTGCTCACGGCGGCGCTGTTCAATGAGTGCACGCCCTTCAGCGGCTGAGAGTTTCGAGTTACGGATTGGACCAGTTGAGCGACGGCTTCCATGGGTGCCTCCAGCGTTGCGTGCAGTGTTGTTCGATGTGTTGGCGTTCTGGCTCATGCGGGCCTGGCGGGCCGCCTCTCGCTTGCGGTTATCACTCACCCAGCGCACGAACTTGGCGCACCAGGCATGATGCGAGTACGTCCGGCCCGGCTGATCCGCGAAGTGCGCGGTGAAGTCCGCCAGCTCGCCCTGATCCCATGTCAGGCTCGGGTCGCCTCGGCGCATCGTCTCCGCCTGCCAGTGCGTGGCATCCGGCTGCCATTCCAACGTCATCGGTACCTGACGGGTGCCGGCAGTCACTTGCGGCTGGCCGTTGTCTGCCTGCTGGGCCGTTCGTTCGAAGATGCTCGGCTCGCCCGCGCTAGAGAGAGAGGGGGGAGAATCATTGGAACCCTGATTCGTCGGAGATTTTTCCGACCCTGGCTCGGATATTTTTCCGACCCGGCTCGGAGATTCCTCCGAGGTCGGATTTTTTTCCGACCCTTGAGAATCAGGCGCCGAGGGACAGATCGGAGATTTTTCCGCCCCTGCCGAGCGGTTCCAGGTCACACCCTTCTCGGTTAGGCGCATGTACGTCCGGTTGTCGCAACTGGTCATCACGATCAGGTCGAGCTTGGCCAGCTGCTTCATGAGCCGGTAGGCGGTGTCGTGCTTATCAGTCAGCATCGGGAGCTCTTCGCAGATCTTCCCCTTGCCGATGTTGTAGTAGGTGTGGCCATCGATCTGACGCGCATTTGCCCAGGTCGGCACCTGATGCAGAAACGCAAACAGCATCGCCTGCTGAGCATTGAGCCCCCACTCGACGGCCTTGACTTGGTTGATAGCAACGAGGTACTGCATCAGAGATATCCCCGCATCGCGCATTGGCGGCTCGTTTGTGATCGATGCAGAGTCATGCCTCACCTCCTGCCAGTGTCAGATACTTGGCAGCGCGGGCCTGATGCCACTGCATGCTGCCCAGATCGCCGTCCTTGTCGCCGCGACGGGCCGCCAGCAACGCATTGCACTGGTGCCAGACGGCATAGGCCGAGTGATATTCGCCGGTGTGGCGCGGCTGGTCTGGCAGCAGCTCCTTCAGCTTGGCGATCTTGCGGCCAGCACGAGACATCTCTATCTCAAGGCGTGCTGAACTCATTCGTGCCGTGATACTCATGCCGATACCTCATCGCCCTTGGCGGCCATACCCAGCGAAAGACGCTCGAAACGCCCTGCCTCGCTCATGTGATGGTCGATCGACAGAGTGCGGCGGGCATCCGCCTGCGCCGTCTCACCCTGCCCCTTGCCGCATTCCAGCAGGGCCACTACGGCCAGGTGGTGCTGCATGCTCATGCGCAGGTCAATCACGCCACCCACTCGCTCACGCTTCTCGATCATCACCGCCAGCCGATAGGTCTCGGCCTTGAGGGATTCACAGCTCCAACCCCGATAGCTGGTCAACATCTGCCTGGCTTCACTCGTCTTGATCGTCATGCCATACTTCCTTGGCGTTTTGAGATGCTTCCCCCGTACTGGTTTGGACGCCTTCGGGGGATTTTTGTATCTGGTGCCCGATTATCGGCTCACCACCTTCAGCGGCTTGCGCATCGCCTGCAGCTGGCCCATCAGAGTGCTCATCTGCTGCTCGATGGCCTTGTGCTGCGCTTCAAGCTGCGCCGCCTCTTTGTCATCTATCTCGCCATCCGCAATCGCCGCCTGAATCAGCGCTGCCATCTCGCCCTGCCCCTGCTGGGCATCCAGCACTGACGCGAACACGTCACCACGGCTCACCTCGCCCTTCTCGCAGCGCGGCACCGCCACCATGCCCAGGTGATCGAGAAACGGAGCGATCAGACGCAGCTGGTGCTCGCGGTCCACGTTCCAGAAGATCCCCACCACGTCGATCAGTCGCAGCGGCATGGGGTCGTCCTCGGCCACCCGGCGGTAAAGCGACTTCACCGACATGCCGATATCGCTTGCCAGCACCTTCGGGCAGCACTCGAAAACCACGTCGTGTACCGCGTCCAGATAGGCATCCATGTCACGTTCAGGGGCTGTATGGCTGTCCATGGTGAATCTCTCCGTGTTCGTTCCGTTTAAGCCGATATGGGCGGCGGGCTATGCTGTGGGTGTCAGGCGGTGTTTGCAGGCAGGAAAATATCTGGCCTCAGATCATTCGCACTCACAGCGCCATGAGTAGCCGATACGACACTCCTCACCTGATGAACTGGAACCCTCCCAGCAGCAATCCATTGGTGAACGGCCTGCTGAGAAACATTGCAAGACCGCGCCAAGGCGCTTTGGCTGCCTACGACCTTGATCGCTTTCTCAAGGGCCTTGCTTGATTTCATCCGGCTTCCTCCAAGAATTTCTTGTAAGCGAGGATAATCACGTGACCGCCGATTTACAAGCCATTCTTGTTTTACCTTCCACAAGCTCGCCTTGTAGGCTTGCGACGGGGCTCCATGAGCCAACCGCATGCCCTCAAGCAGGTAGTCAGATGGAATTTAAGGATCGACTCAAAAAGGCGAGAGAGCGCCGTGGTCTGAACCAGACTCAGCTCGGGGAGACGCTTGGCGTCTCAGCCCAAACCGTTCAGCAATGGGAATCTGGAAAGACAATGCCCAGGCACAAACGGATTGAGGCGCTAGCCAGTAAGCTGGACGTCAGACCTCAATGGCTGCTACTGGGGCAAGGCGAAATGCAGGAAAAGCGGGGCAATGAGCTGATCTTCCATGAGACTGAAATCGTGGATGGCGACGCGCCACTTGCTGAGGATGAGGTGGAAATCCCCTACTTTCGCGAAGTCGAGATGGCGGCGGGCGATGGCCGCACTCAGGTCATCGAGAACCATGGGGCCTACATGCGCTTCAGTCTTCCTCGCCTGGCGCGTGCCGGGGTAGACCCCAAGCAGGCCGCCTGTGCCACTGTCTCTGGGGATTCCATGGAGCCAGCCATCTTTGACGGCTCCCCCATCGGCATCGACAAGAGTTGCCGTCACATCATCGACGGCAGGGTGTACGCCTTGGATCACGGCGGCATGCTGCGCGTGAAGCGCCTCTACCGCTTGCCGCTGGGACGCATGCGGGTGGTCAGTGACAACCACATCGAGTATCCGGAGGAGGTCTACACCCTGGGCGATCCGGATGCCCCGAAGATCATCGGTCGTGTCTTCTGGTGGGAAACCTTTGCCTGAGAAATCCTCGTGCGCACGCGTAACCAGAGAGAGTGGTTCAAATAGGTAGGTTCTGGGGGTAGCACTGGTGCGACCCTCCCCGTAGCACTGGTGACACCCTCCCCCAGATTCAAACAGTGCTAACCTTGGCAGACCTCATCACTCCACATGACTCGCAAGGAGGCGAACTCATGGGAACAACCATCATCGTCCTGCTGATCGTTCAACTGTACTTCCTGCCGTGGTTTGCAGTGATTCACGCTGCGTACTACAAGGGCGTCGATGTGCCTTCAGCGGCTGCGGTCGGCCTCATCGGCACCCCGATGCTGGGGTTTCTGTATGTCATCGCTATGCCGGCAGACCCGGTGAAACTCAAGCGCCGCCGACTGCGTAGCGCCAAGGCCACTGACAAGGAATGCCCGCACTGCCTCTCACTGATCCCCAAGCAAGCCACCATCTGCCATCACTGCGGCCGCAATAGCGCCCTGACCGCCAGCCAGCCCGCACGCGGGGCGAAATCACCTACCCCGCCCCCAACCCCACCCCAGCCACCAACGCGGGAGCCAGCCCCATTCCGGCCGGCAGCTTCGAATATGCCGAACACGGCGGCACAGACACTCAGGCCGCCGAAGCGTACAAGCGCCGCATCGAGAACGTAGACCGCTAAGCCTCCCGCAGGCCACCTGACCCGCCCATCGTGGCGGGTTTTTATTGCCTGCATCCAGCACGCTACAAGCAAAAAAGGAATATCCAAAAGTTTTACTTGTATGAACAAGCAAAACTTGTAGACTGATTCCCATCGACACGGCACATCGCCATCGTCACTGAGTGGATTGGAGCAGCCCATGACCGACACAGCCCGCAAGCATCGTTCAGCCATCACCCTCGCCGTCATCGTCGGCGGTCTGGTCACGCTCGCCAGCCTCACCCAGCAGACCGATGGCCCACGCCAGCTGACCGCCAGCGAAGCCGAATACTGCGAGATGACCGCCATGTGGCAGGAAGACGCCAAGGCCGGTTTCGCCGAATCACAGCGCCGCGGCTGGCCGGACTTCCACGGCAATGCCGCCAGCCTCTGCTCCCCTCAGATTACGCATGGTCAGCAGCTCGCCAGTCGCTGATCGGACCTCGCCCCACGGCCAGCAGGTGGTGCCAGTGGGATTGCGAGCATAACCACCCGCAGGTAAGGCGCCGATTCCTCCCTTGCGCTAGCGGCCTTACCCCCGACACCTGGGCAAGTGGTGTGACAGCTGGAGAGACAGCGCTTATCAGAGGGCATCGGCACTGCCGGTATCGCCTGATGAGTCCCGAACCGCCGGGCAATGCGGCTGCTCTTTAACAATCAGATATGCCCAGCCCGCCCGTAGCGCTAGACACGCGAGAGGCCGCTGGGAGTACGCCGCCCAGGGCTGTCGAAATACTGGGAATACGACCTCGCCGGCCGTGCCTCCATCACTTGTGCACCGGGCTGCACCACCGGCGTTGTAATGGCCCTGAGAATCTCGACGATGCGATTAAGCCGAGAGGAGGGAAGCCCATGCCAAACCACAAAGGAACCGGATCATCTGGTATCGCAGCTGGATGAAATGGCGCTGCCCTGGGCGAGATCAGGGCATCCAAGAAAGGCTATCAGCAAGCCATCGCTCTATGCGCCGGCTTACCCATGCCCTTTCCCTGCAGTGCCTGTGCTTCCTCGCCATGTCCCTGGCGGGGTCTTTTGGCACCACCCTTTTCATCGTGTCTCTCGGCGCACCTTGCCCGCCCCAACCGGCGGGCCTTTTTGTGCTCACACGCCAGTCTCTTCTGGGGGCTGACCTGTGCGTTCAACCATCCATGAGGAAGCCTCCATGTGGTTCAAGAATCTACAGCTCTACCGTCTGCACGACAGCACACCGCTTGATGATGGCCGCCTGGCTGAATGCCTGCCGGAGCATCGTTTCCGCCCAGTCTCGGGTGTCGAGGCGCGGCGCATTGGATGGGTGCCGCCCACTGCCGGCGGTGACGCCCTGGCGCATGAGGTGATGGGTCAGCACCTGGTCACCGCGAAGGTGCAGGAAAAGCTGCTCCCCGCCGGCGTAGTAGCGGAGGAGCTGGCAGAGCGAGTGAGTCAGCGCGAAGCCGTCGAAGGCCGGCCACTACGCCGCCGCGAGCGGCTGACGATGAAAGAACAGATATTCGAGGAGCTGCTGCCGCGAGCCTTCACCCAGTCACAGCGCACTGATCTCTGGTGGAGTCGGCCGGCCGGCATGATCGTGGTCAATGCCAGCAGCGCATCGAAGGCAGAGCAGGTGCTCGACCTGCTGCGCCAGACGCTGGGCAGCTTGAAGGTGACACCCATCGCGGTCCAGCGGCCACCCAGCCAGGTGATGGGCGAATGGTTGGCGCGGCCAGAGACGCGGCCGGATGGGCTGATCATTGGCGATGCCGTCACGCTGGCAGCGCCTGATGACGAGGATGGCGTCTTACGTGCTCGCCTATTCGACCTCGATGGCGAAGAGATCCAGACGGCGCTGAGCCTGGGCCGGATACCCACCAGCCTGGCCATCGAGATCGACGGGCGCGTGGCCTTCACCCTGGGCGATGACCTCTCGATCAAAGGGCTGCGATTCGCTGATGCGGTGATCGAGGAGGCCAACGCCACAGAGCATGAGGACGCCGCGGCGCGCATCGAGGCTGATTTCCTACTGATGGCCGGCGTGCTCGAGGACGCGCTGACGCATCTGATCCACTGGATGGGCGGCGAGGTCCAGCCCACCGCATAGGCAAAAGGAGAAAACGCATGGAACTGGGACTGCAGAGCATCGTCACCATCGACGGCATCACCGCCCCGCTGATCGAGCATGCTGCTGCGCGCGGCATCATGCGGGGCACGCTGCTGTCACGCATGACGCGCATCGGAAGATCCGACGCCCTCGCGCTACTGGGGCCGGCGACTCGATCCCGCAAGCCAGTGCCACCGCCTGCCCGCGAGGAGGTGATAACACACCTGCTGCGCACTCCCGCCGGCAGGCTCGCCACGGCCAAGCGCCTGGGCGATTACGCCTCGATTCACTACGGGGCTGCCTGATACCACCACCCAAGGACGCAACACCATGACGCGCGATGATCTGATAGAGAAGCTGGTGACCACCCTGCCGGCATGGCCGTCACCGGCCGACCACTGCAGCCAGCCGGCCGCCACTGCGGACGGCCACCGCGAGGGCTGGGAGAAAGGGCCGCGAGATAACCAATGGCATTACAGCCTGATAGCCGACCACGGGGGCCGCATCAGCGTCACCCGCGAGCAGTGGGAGCATGTCATAGAGAACCGCACGAAATACCAAAGAATTTGGTATTGACCGCTACACAAAATCATGCAGGTAATGTTTTAGAGTATGTCTCCATGATAGATCTAAAATATTGTCTATAGTAAAATTTTCGGTATTCTGTTAACCATCGACCACCAAGCAAAGCAAGAAGGGATGATCCATGCCGGATAAAGTAGAAGGGATTCGAGTCCACCAATGGCTAGATAGCTGGGATAAAATAAACTGGGACAAAAGTAGCTATAGAAGAGAACCGAGTCATGAGTTTTATTTATTTTCTATAAAAGCTTCCGAGTTAAAGAAACTCTCAGGTATATATCGCCGAAAGGCCAAAGAAGGCGAAAAGAGAACATTTGATACAGGAATTCAAAGAAGTCACGATGCCAAACGATCTAAAAAAATAAAAGAATTTGTTGAATATGGATACCCCTATTGCGATTTAAACGATAGCTTGCGAAATAGTGGTCAGCACGAATCACTTAGGAAACCTGGGTGGCTGCCTACCGGCATAGTAATCAATATTCTTACTAATGAAGATTGCAGAAATGGTAACTACATAGAAGAAAAAGATGCCATATCAATAGAAAGCCAAGATAGTAGCCGAGTGGTAGAGATGGTACTACCTGAAGGTTTTGAAAGCTCATCATGGACACCTGCCACTTTACCCCCTGTAGAGGTAATTGATGGTCAGCACCGACTATGGGCTTTTGATGATGATCTTGATAATGATTATGAAATGCCTGTGATAGCATTTTATGGTCTAGACATTAGCTGGCAAGCATATCTTTTTTGGTCTATAAACATCACCCCTGTTCGGATTAACAGAAGCTTAGCTTTTGATATGTACCCGCTTCTTAGAGCTGAGGATTGGGTAGATAAAATTGGCCATAAAGTGTATCAGGAGGCGCGCGCTCAGGAAGTGGTCGAAAGTTTATGGTCCCATAATTCCAGTCCATGGAAGAACAAAATAAATATGTTAGCAGAACCTAGAAGCCCCTATATAAGGCAGGCAACTTGGATTCGTGCTTTCATGAATTCATTTATTAAAAACACTTCTAAAAGCTCAAAATCTGGCGGCCTATTTGGCGTTTCTAGTCATGATAGTGAGTCAATCATACCCTGGACGCGATCTCAACAAACAGCATTTATAATATACTTTGGTAACACTTTACTCGATGCTGTTAAAAATCATAATGGTGAATGGGTAAATGCTTTACGTCGAAACAAAACTGCCGATTTAGATGACCCAAGCTCCGATGCAGGTATGTTCGATAAGCGAAGTCACCTTAATACGGATCAAGGAATAAGATCAATTTTATCTCTTTTAAACGATGTTTGTGTCTCAAACTTACATTACCAAGACTTTATCGATTGGCATCCAGGTGAAGAATCAGGTGCGTTTTCTGAGGATAGTATAACGAAAGAACTATCTGCAATTGATGGGATGAATTTTTCAGTCCTTATCAAAGATTTCTGCAATACAATTGTAGCTTATGACTGGCGAACAGCTGCTGCACCGGAATTGAGTGAGGAAGCATCTAAACAAAAAATGATTTTTAGGGGCAGCGGTGGCTATGTAGAGTTAAAGAAAGACTTGACTGAATTCTGTATAAATAACAGTGTAAGTGCAGAATTTAGAACGTCTCTCGAACGCATGGTAGAGGCTACTAAATAAATGGAACCACAAGAGTTAAGTCAGAGTAGCCGGTCAGTACTGGAAAAGCAGTCTGAAGACGCTATTGTTAACGCACTAAGCTCTTTAAAAACAGCTTTCCATAACAGGACTCTTATCGACAGCGAAAACCCTTTTTTTATCAATCAAGAAGAGGCTATAAAAGAGTTTTTTAGTGAAATTACCGATTCACCAAAACCTAATAACGATTTGACAGAACACATGTCAATATCAGTCATCATACATAACAATGATGGATGGTCATATCTAACTCAAGCGATGCAAGCTATTATACGTGGCGATATAGGCGCTGCGAGTCACCTTGCATATTATGCCGAGCTAAGAGCCGCACTTAGCATTTTGGCAAGTCAAGGGATAGGTATATACAATTATAGAAATATCATCGTCGATAGCACAGGCAAAATTCATAAGCTAAATAAATCTCCAACGCATAAAATTACTTGGTTAGCTCTGGAGGAGTGGGCCAAAAGTGCCAATGCTAGCGACTTTTTTGGAAGCGAAATATTGCCCTTTAATATACCATTGCGAGACTGGCTGCATGAATATGAAGGTACACCTGACCTTTCCCATACAGGCGCAAGCTTAATCAAAATGTGGGGTCTAGAGCTTAGCAAATACTCTTTGGATAGAAGCTCTCGAAATGAGGTTTCGTATCAGGTCAACTTAAAACCAGAACTAAAGAGACTAACTCCACACGCTTTAACGAGTTTTATGTCTGAGATCTGGTCATCGTCAAATCCAGAATCAAAACCTTTCAGCAGCCTCGACAGCAAGCTATTAAAGAAAATATTACATACTATTTATAGTGAGAAATCTGATGCTATATTCACCCAATCCAGCTATGACACAACAATCAATAGAACTTGCTCAAATCTTGAAACGCCTGCTTATGTGAAATCATATTTAATAAGCAATGACAGCTCTGACGAATCATCTATCTTAGACTATGCATACAAGAATCGTGGCGCAGATGACGACTATCAGTTCTTAGATGTTTTCTCGAGAGCATTTTTGCTTTTAAGATTAGCATCTGCCAGCACATCAAGATTAATGAGAAAAGCAGATGTCACTCTCGATGAGCTGGCTTTCTGGTGGCTTCCGATGTCTTATTCATCCGGCATAGCCAATGAAGGTAGTTTGACAGGTGAGGCAGATTATGATTTTGAAAATTTATGGCACGAGATCAACGATGCTATTGAGGATCTGGAAGATGTAGATCCAGAAAACTCATGCGTAAAAACTTTCATGAGTGATTATGCTAACACTATAGAGCCTTTATCTCGCTTAGATAAGCTAACCTTTTTTGGTCTAAAAACAATGTAATCTACCAGAATTTAACCATTAGCTCTTCATATTTGCCGCGACTTTCTTTCTTACCAGATAGCACGCTATTTCTGGATAGCGTGCTATGGCCTACATAGTCACTATACAAATCAAAAATAGACTGATGATTCGCATTTGTCATTAATACTTTAGCACCTCTTAAAACAGCGCGCCCAATAGCATCTCTTAATCTTACCTGATCATCCCAAGAAAATAATTTCTCATTGTACTTAATAAATCCATTATAATTATGCTGGACAGTATAAGGAGGATCAATAAAGACGAAGTCATTCTCCTGAGCCCTATCAATTATACGTTCAAAATCCGAATTATATATAGAGGCTCTTCTTAGTAAACGGGCTGTTTCTCTAAAATCATCCGTCTCTAATATAACATTTTTCTTTGTCCCTATCGGAACATTGTACTTCCCTGACAAATTAACTCTATATAAACCATTCCAACAGGTTCTGTTTAAGTAAATCATACGTGCGGCTATCTCTTCCTGACTTAATGGAGACTGACCACGCATGTGGTAATAGAACTCATCGCAATGAAGTTCGTGATATCTTTTTAAAAGCTTCTCAACTTTACGATTACGATTGCGAAGCGCTTTATATGTAACAACAAGCTCACTGTTGAGATCAGATAATATCGCCTCTTGTGGCTTTAGATGAAAGAACACAGAGCCACTACCTACAAATGGCTCAATATATCTATTATATTCTTTCGGAAAAACATATGAATGATTATTTACTAACCACCGTTTTCCACCAGCCCATTTTAGAAAAGGTAGTATAACTTTTTCTGACATTTCATCATCCGAGTACAAAAAAGAAGCTCTATGATACGTGGCCTAAAAACCAAGCGCTATGGCATGGTCTCATGCGAGCAGACTCGGGCCGAGTAAAAAACCACACATCATAGCAGGCATCGTCCTAGGGAGTAACGTTAAAGCATCAACCTGAGGGGGGAGCCGCCATAACACCACAACTCATCTCAAAACCACCCTCGAGGTGGTTTTTTATGCCCGCGAGGAGAGTCAGATGCGGCAGGTATCACAGGCGGAATGGGTGCCGCCAGATCACTGTGCGTGCCCTAAATGCGACGGGTGCGGCGAATATCGCGGAACATTCCACACCTCGCCATGCGCCCACTGCCACGGCACTGGATACGCCGCGCCAGACGGCGAGGCGCTGCCGGCTGAGGATCTGATCGCCATGATCAGCCGCCGGCGCGATCACTGGCGGCGAGAGCATGCGCAGCTGCTGAGGGTGCCTGGCGTGCGCGAGGCAGTCGAGCAGCACAAAGCAAGGCAGCAGGCAGAGCAGGAACGGCAGGCCATGGGGTACGGGGTCGGCAGGTATCAAGGCGATTGATAGAGAGGCGATCACGATGGAATTGCTCACACCGGAGACGGTAGCGCGCCAGCTGAGCATGAGCATCAGCTGGGTGTATACGCACAAGCATGAGATAGGGTTTGTGCGACTCGGAAAGTCAATTCGTTTTGAGCCGGATGCGGTTAGAGAATATGCTGAGGGGTGCAAGCGTGGCCCCAACGTAGAAGAGGGCACCAGATGGGAATCAAAATCAGATACCGCGAGGACCGCGACCAGTGGGTGGTCACAGAGATCAGCAACGGTCGGCGGCATCAGCGATCTTTTGCGGGCGAGAAGCAAGGAAAGAAGCAAGCCAGAGAGTATGCAGCAGCCAGAGAGGCGGCATTAGATGAGGCCGCTTTCCAGGGCGAGGCCATGGGGCGGGAGCGCCGGCGCACATTCCTCGAGGGACTAGAGCGATGGGTCAGCGAGTACGACGTGGCCAGCCAGGCAAAGGCCATCAGGCCGGTGGCGGCATACATGGGCGAGAATGTACTGATCGGCCAGGAAACGGTCGATAAGGCGAGAAAGATGGCCAGCCATCTCAGGAAGGCGGGACGCGCTCAGAGCACGATCAATAATCACCTGCAGGTGGTAAAGCGGGTGCTCAATCTGGCGTATATCGAGTGGGGCTGGATCAGCCACCCGCTAGGCGACAAGATCCGAAAGAAGACGCCCAAGAATGAGCGCCACGTCTACCTCGATGCCGATCAGCTGACACGCCTGATGGAAGCGATACCGGACAAGCGGCAGACCGACAAACGGGTGATCGCCCTGGCAGCCTTGACGGGACTGCGCCAGGGCGAACTGCTCGCGCTGGAGCCTTCCAACATCCACGGCAATCGCATATTGCTGCGACCAGACCAGACGAAATCAGGCAAGGCTCGAGTCGTGCCGGTGCCAGAGGATGCACTGCCATGGTTGCACGCCTTGCCATTCGATACCACCTATGCGCGGTTGCGCAAGACATGGGAAGACGCGCGCCAGGCGGTAGGCCGGCCGGATCTGCGCTTTCATGATCTGCGCCATAGCTACGCGAGCATGCTGGCGCAGGCTGGTGAAAGCATGACAACAGTGCGCGACCTGCTGGGGCACTCGAGCCTGATCGTCACCAGCCGTTACTCGCACATATTCGACAAGGATCTCGACAGCGTGGCCATCAAGCTGCCGTCATTCCTGAATCAAAAACGCGGCGAAAACGCGGCGACGCATTAGGGAGGGGTAGGCCAGAAACGCAAACAGCCGCTCGTAAGCGACTGTTTTTAAAGGTGGTGCCGGTGGTCGGACTCGAACCGACACGCCTATTAAGCGGCGGATTTTGAATCCGCTGCGTCTACCAATTCCGCCACACCGGCAACGGAGCGAAATTATACGGGACATTGCGCCAAGGTCAACGAGTTTTGGCGTCAGATCAGACACATGGAGCGCTTCCTCACACCCCACGCCTCAGTGGACTGAGGCGTGTCGCCCGCAAACGGGTCTTCGCGTGGACGATGGCATTGGGTATCATGAGCGACCTTTTTCGTCTGCCCAGACAACCAAGGCCTCGAGAGTGTCGCACCTGACTGCCCCACCCGCAGAAAGGGGGTCATGCGCTCGCGACGAGTGCGCCAGTGTCTCAGGGCGGCATCTCCCCATTGTGCATGTACGCATGCCACGGAGCGCACCACGCGCTTCGCGCTATCAGAATGTCAGGTTGGCCATGTCACGTATCGATTCCGGTGATGCCTCGGGCGTTGCCACACCTTCCGACGCGCGCCCGATGCAGCGCAGCGATTACGATTTCAGCCTGCCGGATGAGCTGATTGCCCGCTACCCGTCAGAGCAGCGCAGCGATTGCCGTCTGCTGCACCTGGATGGCAAGAGCGGCGAGATCGTGCACCGTCGTTTCCCGGACCTGCTCGAGCAGCTGGAACCCGGCGATGTCGTGGTGTTCAACGACACTCGCGTGATCCCCGCGCGCCTGCATGGCCAGAAAGCCTCCGGCGGCAAGATCGAGATGCTGCTGGAGCGCCCGCTGGATGCCCATCGCGGCCTGGCCCACATCCGCTCCAGCAAGTCGCCGAAGCCTGGCACCGAGCTGATCTTCGAAGGCGGCATCACGGCCGTGGTCGAAGGCCGTCAGGAGGCGCTGTTCGAGCTGCGCTTCCACGGCGAGACGCCGATGATCGAGCTGCTCAACCAGCACGGCCACATGCCGCTGCCGCCCTACATCACTCGGGATGACGAGCTGTCGGATCGCGAGCGCTACCAGACGGTCTATGCCAAGCGCGATGGCGCCGTGGCCGCCCCGACGGCTGGCCTGCACTTCGATGAGCCGATCATGGCCGCCATGGCCGAGAAAGGCATCGAGACCGCCTTCGTCACCCTGCATGTCGGTGCCGGCACCTTCCAGCCGGTGCGCGTCGACAGCATTCTCGAGCACCACATGCACAGCGAATGGATCGAGGTCGGCCAGGAAGCCTGCGACACGATCGCTCGTGCCCGTGCCGCCGGCCGTCGCGTGGTCGCCGTCGGCACTACCAGTGTGCGCTGCCTGGAGAGCGCCGCCCAGGCCCATGGTGGCGAGCTGACCCCCTATTCCGGTGACACCGACATCTTCATCTATCCGGGCTACGAGTGGCAGGTGGTGGATCTGTTGATCACCAACTTCCATCTGCCGGAATCGACCCTGCTGATGCTGGTCTCGGCCTTCGCCGGTTACGAGCACACCATGACGGCCTATCAGGCGGCGGTGGAAGAGCGCTACCAGTTCTTCAGCTATGGCGATGCCATGCTGCTGGAACGCGCCTGACTCCCCTTTTCTGACATGGCCCCGGCATTCGCCGAGGGCCGTGTCATGCGCAGTTAACGCGCCCCGCGCTATGCTGCGGCATAGCGACTTAGTGGCTTGATGACATAGTGGCATCGACATACCAGCTGCGGCCTGTTTCGCCGCCAAGCAAAGAGAGCACCATGCGTAAAGAATGCTTCATGAGCTTTGAAAAGCTCGCGACCGATGGCCGTGCACGTCGTGGCCGCATGACATTTCCGCGCGGTACCGTGGAAACCCCGGCCTTCATGCCGGTGGGCACCTACGGCACCGTCAAGGGCATGACGCCGGAGTCCATCAAGGAGATCGGCGCCGAGATCATTCTCGGCAACACCTTCCACCTGTGGCTGCGTCCGGGCACGGAAGTCATCGAGGCGCATGGCGACCTGCACGACTTCGCACAATGGGACAAGCCGATCCTGACCGATTCCGGCGGCTTCCAGGTCTTCTCGCTGGGCAAGACGCGCAAGATCACCGAACAGGGTGTTCACTTCCGCTCACCGGTCGATGGCTCCAAGGTCTTCATGGGCCCGGAAGAATCGATGGCCGTCCAGCGCTCGCTGGGCTCCGACATCGTGATGATCTTCGATGAGTGCACGCCGTATCCGGCCACCCATGATGAAGCGCGCAAGTCGATGGAGATGTCTCTGCGCTGGGCCCAACGCTCACGCGATGCCCATGGCGACTCCCCTTCGGCGCTGTTCGGCATCATCCAGGGCGGCATGTATCCGGACCTGCGCGAACAGTCCCTCGAGGGTCTCAAGAAGATCGATTTCGATGGCTACGCCATCGGTGGCCTGTCGGTGGGCGAGCCCAAGGACGAGATGATCAAGGTCCTCGACTACCTCCCCGAGTGGATGCCGGAAGACAAGCCTCGCTATCTGATGGGGGTCGGCAAGCCCGAAGACCTCGTCGAGGGCGTACGCCGTGGTGTCGACATGTTCGACTGCGTGATGCCGACGCGCAACGCGCGCAACGGCCACCTGTTCACCCCGACGGGTACCGTCAAGATCCGCAACGCCGTCCACAAGCACGACACCTCACCGCTTGACCCGGACTGCGATTGCTATACCTGCCGCAACTTCTCGCGAGGCTATCTGCATCACCTTGATCGCTGTGGAGAAATGCTCGGCTCGATGCTCAACACCATCCACAATCTGCGCTACTACCAGACCGTGATGGCTGGTTTGCGCGGTGCAATTGAAGCGGGTACATTGCAGGACTTCGTGGAACAGTTCTATGCCGCGCGCGGCCTGCCGGTGCCGCCGCTGGCCGACTGATCGGGAAGAACGACGACCGGGGGCAGATCCTCCGGTCGTCTTGATATTCGACCCGTGTCAGACGTGAAGAAGAGCCTGAATCACGCTCATTGCATAACAACAGTTCACTCGTAACCTCTGGAGATACACATGCTGGAATTCCTGATTCCTGCCGCACACGCGGAAGCCGAAGCGGCTGTCGCCGGCGGCGGCGCCATCGGCCAGATCGTCATGCTGGTCGGCTTCGTGGTCATTTTCTATTTCCTGCTCTGGCGTCCGCAGTCCAAGCGCGCCAAGGAACACAAGAACCTGATCAGCAATCTGGCCAAGGGTGACGAAGTCGTCATCGGTGGTGGCCTGGTTGGCCGCATTACCAAGGTCAGCGAGCAGTTCATCACCATGGAGCTGAACGAAGGCAACGAAGTCAACGTGCAGAAGTCTGCCGTGGCTGCAGTCCTGCCGAAGGGCACCATCAAGTCCATCTGATCCCTCCTGCTGCCGGCCCCTGTGCCGGCAGCATGCTTTTCTCTCCCGCTCCACCAAGGACAGGGCTGCCATGCTCAACCGCTATCCGCTTTGGAAGTACCTGGTGATCTGCCTGGTACTTGCCGTCGGCGTGATCTACGCATTGCCGAATCTCTACCCCGAAGACCCGGCCGTGCAGATCAGTGCCGCCAGCGGCGCCGAGGCCATCGACCAGCAAGACCTCGATCGCGCCACCAGTGCCCTCGAAAACGCCGGCATCACGCCCAAGTCCGGGGAACTCAACGGTTCCACCGGCCTGATTCGCCTTACCAGCAACGACCAGCAGCTGCGCGCCAAGGAACTGATCAGCGAGGCACTCGGCGATGACGCCATCGTCGCGCTGAACCTGGCCGATGCCACGCCGTCGTGGCTGGCCAGCCTCGGTGCCTCACCGATGAAGCTGGGCCTTGACCTGCGTGGCGGTGTCCACTTCCAGCTGGAAGTCGACATGGACGCCGCGGTCAAGCAGCGCCTGGAAGTCAACGCCAGCGCCATCAAGGAAACCCTGCGCGAGGAGCGTATCCGCTACCGCGGCAGCGAAGTCGACGACGGCACCCTGAGCCTGACGTTCTCCGATGAGGAAGACCGCTCGCAGGCGCGCTCACTGATCTCGCGCGACTTCCAGAACTTCGAATACGACGAGCGCGATGTCGAGCGTGGGGCCGTACTGGACCTCACCCTGACCGCAGCCGCCGTCAAGGAGATTCAGGATTACGCGGTCAATCAGAACCTGACCACGATCCGCAATCGCGTCAACGAGCTGGGCGTGTCCGAGCCGCTGGTTCAGCGCCAGGGCCCGAACCGCATCGTGGTCGAGCTGCCGGGCGTGCAGGACACGGCCGCCGCCAAGCGCGTACTGGGTGCCACCGCCAACCTCGAATTCCGTCTCGAAGCGGCCAGTGACACGCCGGCCAGCGAGATGGAGAGCTTCGCGTTCCGCAACCAGCCGAGCCGCACCGCCAACATCATGAAGGACGTGATCATCAGCGGTGACAGCGTCTCCAGCGCCAGCACCAGCTTCGATGAAAGCGGCCGTCCGCAGGTCAACATCAACCTGGACGGCACCGGTGGCTCGATCATGAACCGCGTCACGCGTGCCGCGATCGGCCGCAACATGGCGGTACTGTTCATCGAGCACAAGACCCGCACGCGCACCGTGATGGAAGACGGCGAGAAGGTCGAGAAGCGCATCCCGTACACCGAGAAGGGGCTGATCAGCCTGGCAACCATCCAGAGTGCGCTGGGCAACAGCTTCCGCATCACTGGCCTCGACTCGCCGACGGAAGCAAAGGAGCTGTCGCTGCTGCTGCGCTCCGGTTCATTAGCCGCGCCGATCTACTTCGTGCAGGAACGCACCATCGGCCCGAGCCTGGGCGCCGAGAACATCTCGCGCGGCATCCTGTCCGTCGAGCTGGGCCTACTGCTGGTCGTGCTGTTCATGCTGGCGCGCTACAAGGCCTTCGGTGTCGTCGCCAACGTGGCCTTGACCGCCAACCTGGCGATCCTGATTGCCGCGATGTCGATGCTGGGCGCCACCCTGACCCTGCCGGGTATCGCCGGTATCGTGCTGACGCTGGGCATGGCGGTGGATGCCAACGTGCTGATCTTCGAGCGTATCCGCGAGGAAATGCGTTCCAAAATGCCGCTGCATCAAGCGGTGCATACCGGCTTCGAGCGCGCCTTCACCTCCATCGTCGATGCCAACATCACCACCCTGCTGGTCGCGGTGATCCTGTTCTCCATCGGCAGTGGCCCGGTCAAGGGCTTCGCGGTCACGCTGTCCATCGGCATCCTGACGTCGATGTTCACGGCGATCATGGTCTCGCGCGGCATCATCAATCTTGCCATTGGCGGCAAGACACTCAAGAAACTCTGGATCTGAGGGGCCATCGTGATGCGACAGTTTGACTTCATGAGCAAGCGGCGCGCGGCCTTCATCGTCTCCATCGTGCTGACGATCGTGGCCATTGGCGCCCTTGTGATTCATGGCCTGAACCTGGGCCTCGACTTTACCGGCGGCACCCTGGTGGAAGTGAAATACCAGGCGGCACCGGCGCTGGAGAGCGTGCGCCAGACACTGGAAGCCGCCGGCTACAAGGATGTCTCGGTACAGACCTTCGGTGCCAGCAACGAGATTCTGGTGCGTCTGCAGCAGAGCTTCGAAGCCGGCATCGGCAATGACATCGTGTCACACCTGCAGGCCACCGGTGACAGCGTCAACCTGATCCGCGCCGAGTTCGTCGGCGCCCAGGTCGGTGATCAGCTGCGCGATCAGTCCGGTCTCGGCATGCTGCTCGCCTTGGCCGTGGTGATGGTCTATGTGGCCTTCCGCTTCCAGTACAAGTTCGCCCTCGGCGCACTCATCTCGCTGGGTCACGACGTCATCATCCTGCTGGGCATCTTCGCCCTATTCGGACTCGACTTCGACCTGACGGTACTGGCCGCGGTGCTGGCCGTGATCGGCTACTCATTGAACGACACCATTATCGTCTACGACCGCATTCGCGAGAACATCCGCAAATCGCGTATCGATGACATGCCGTCGATCTTCAATGACGCCATCAACGCGACGCTGTCACGCACGCTGTCTACCTCCGGCACCACCTTGCTGGTGTTGCTGGCGCTGTTCTTCCTCGGCGGTGACATGATCCACAACTTCGCCATCGCACTGATCATCGGTGTGGTCGCGGGGACCTTCTCGTCCATCTACGTGGCAGCGGCGCTGTTGCTGGTGGTCGGCCTGAAGCGTGTGGATCTGATCCCCCCGCCCAAGGAGCAGTTCGAGGACGGCGCGCCGTAAGCGTCTCGCTCCTCCATCAGAGACAGACCGCCAGGCACGGATCGCCAGGCACAAAAAAACCCCACCTCATGCGAGGTGGGGTTTTTTTCGTTCTCCAGACGGCCCCGAGGGCTGTCAGGTCACGTCGTCTTGCAGGGGCTTACAGGTGCGGCTGCATGGTCTGCGCCAGCGCCTTGTACAGACGCGCGCCAGCAGCCATCAGGGTGCCTTCGGCAACCACGACCGGCGTGCCGTCGGCACTGCCTGCCAGTGCGCCACATTCCTTCAGGAACAGGCTGACGATCTCGCTGTCACCGGCATCCAGACCCAGCACATAGACGGCATCGACGCGACCGGAGGCCAGCTCGAGCACGTCCAGCAGCGCGCAGCCGCTGGTGCGCAGCATCTCGACCTGCGGGCCGACCTGCTGAACGATGGAGAGGTAGGTCGGCAGGTGACGCGGACGCTGCCAGCTTTCCGGCAGACCCATCGCCAGACGCGCACCTTCGATGGCGGTGGCGTTGGTCACGCGGATACGGTGACCGGAGTGCTGGGCGCCACGGCCACGGCTGACGATGTACTCTTCGTCAGTGAACGGCGCGATGACCACGGCGTGCTCGGCACGGCCCTTGAACAGGCAGACCACGGACAGCGCGAAGCCGGAGGCCGCGGATGTCAGGTTGGAGTAACCGTGCACCGGCTCGATGCGCCAGTGGTAGTCAGAGCCCTGACCTTCACCATCGCGATGGTCGGTATAACGGCCGGAGAGACCGTGCTGCGGATAACCGCGCTCCAGCTGACGCACGATGTGCGCTTCGGCGCGACGTGCAGTGTCTGCAATGAAGGTGTCGAGATCGTTGTCGCCACGGGCGACTTCGATACGTTCACGAGCACGGACGAACTGCTCTGCGGCACCGCGTGCAGCACGCAGCGCAAATTGGACCATCGGATGCATGATCAAGGCCTTGACGAGTCGGGAGCTGTTAAAGAACGGGTGCCACGGCGCGTGAGATACCAACGCGGCGCAACACGGATCGAGCGAAACTGGGTGCAATCGGACCAGGTGGTCATGTAGCCCGTACAGAAATCCTGATACGGCGCGGGGCGCGCTGCATAGTGCAAGGTATGCAGGCTGCCAGCCGCCACAGCACGCGGCGCCAACGAGGGCGAACACATGTTGCGACATGACGGGACGGCGTAGTTTATCAGAGCTCGGCTCAAGCTGCCATCGCGACACGCGATCTTCGCCGTAGAGAGACGGCGGGATCACGCCGCAGCTGACTGCTCCCTGCGCTGGCTTCATGCTAGGATATCGGGCTCTGGCGCACGTCTCGCCCAGCCCGGTGGCCGGGCCGCGTCGATTGCCCTGCCCTTCAATCGCTATCCTGGAAGTCCTCATGCTTGAACGTCTGCGCATTGTCCTGATTGGCACCAGCCACCCCGGCAACATTGGTGGTGCAGCCCGCGCCATGCTCAATATGGGCCTGGCCGATCTCGCACTGGTCGCGCCGCGATGTGAGGTGCAATGCCAGGAATCCGCCTCGCGCGCCTCGGGTGCCGATGCACTCGTCGCCAGCGCCTCGGTGCACGAGACGCTGGAAGAGGCCGTGGCGGATTGCAGTCTGGTGGTCGGTTGCAGCGCACGTTCGCGCAACCTGCCGTGGCCGATGATCACACCGCGCGCCTTCGGTGCCACCCTGGCCGATGAAGCCCGCCTGCCGGATGCCCGCGTGGCCATCGTCTTCGGCCGCGAGGATTCCGGGCTCTCCAATGAAGAGCTACAGCGCTGCCACCGCCACGTGCATATCCCGACCAATCCGGATTTCAGCTCGCTGAATCTGGCCGCGGCGGTGCAGGTGCTGGCCTATGAGTGCCGCCAGGCGTGGCTGGCCGACCAGGAAGCCGCCGGCGAGACGCCGCGTGCCGAGGATGACCAGCCGTTCGGTATCGACTGGGACAGCCCGCTGGCCAGCCATGCCGACCTCGAGCGCCTGTTCGAGCATCTCGAGAAGACACTGATCAGCGTCGACTTCCTCGATCCGGAACAGCCGCGCCAGCTGATGGCACGCCTGCGTCGCCTCTATCTGCGCGCGCGTCCAGATAGCATGGAAATCAACATTCTGCGCGGCATTCTTTCCGCGGTGGACAAGCAGGTTCGCCTGGCACAAGCCGACACGGCCAACCGCACTTCCTGAGGACACGCCATGTTCACTCGACTGCGTGAAGACATCGATAGCGTGTTTGCCCGTGATCCGGCGGCGCGCAACTTCTTTGAAGTCCTGACCAACTATCCGGGCCTACATGCACTGGTGGCCCATCGCATCAATCACTGGCTATGGCGCCACAACGCCAAATGGCTGGCGCGCACCGGCTCGACCCTGATGCGCTGGCTGACCGGCATCGAGATCCACCCGGGTGCCACCATCGGTCGGCGCTTCTTCATCGACCACGGCATGGGCGTCGTGATCGGCGAGACCGCCCTGATCGGCGATGACGTGACCCTCTATCACGGCGTCACCCTCGGCGGCACCACCTGGAACGCCGGCAAGCGCCACCCGACCCTCGGCGACGGTGTCATCGTCGGTGCCGGCGCCAAGATTCTCGGCCCGTTCACCGTCGGTGCCGGCGCCAAGGTCGGCTCCAATGCCGTGGTCACGCGTGAAGTACCTGCCGGCGCCACCGTCGTCGGCATTCCCGGCAAGATCGTCAAGCGTGCCGAGCCGGATGTGGCGGAGGAGCCGTCGGTCGACCCGGAAAGCCGCGAGGCCATGAAGGAGAAGTTCGGCTTCGATGCCTACGGCATGGGCCAGGACATGCCCGACCCGGTCGCGCGCTCCATGCACGCGATGCTCGATCACATGCATGCCGTGGACAAGCGCATCGAACAGATGTGCGGCACGCTGCGCAAGCTGGATGCCAGCTATCGCGCTGGGCGCCTGCCCGAGCTCGATGACGCCGACTTCGCCCAGCTGATCGATGAACTGGGGCCCTGCGGCGGCGAGACGACCGTCGCTGACGTGGCCGCGGCCCAGGGCAGCACCTCACCCAAGGCCCACGCCGCCGCATCCAGCGCATCGCAGGGCACTGCCCCGACTGAGCAATCACCGACCGAGCAGGCAAGCGATACGCAGGAGCCCGCTGAACGTCAGCATGGCTAAAGTTGACCAATTCAGTCGGGATTGACCCCGCCAGACCACCCCACCATAATGGGGCGCATTGAGACGCCGTCTCGCCAGAGGCGGCGACTACGCCCGGCCTCGTCCTCAACGTCGCAGGCTCCATCTGCTCACGGACTCTGTCATGCGCCTGACCACCAAGGGACGCTACGCCGTCACCGCGATGCTCGATCTGGCCCTGCATGCCAGTTGCGGCCCGACCTGTCTGGCCGATATTTCCGAACGTCAGGGCATCTCGCTGTCGTATCTGGAGCAACTGTTTGCGCGTCTGCGGCGTGCGGGTCTGGTCAAGAGCGTGCGTGGTCCCGGTGGCGGTTATCTGCTGGACACCGAACTCGAGACCACCTCGGTGGCGTGCATCATCGACGCCGTCAACGAGTCAGTCGATGCCACACGCTGTCAGGGAATGTCGGACTGTCAGGCCGGTGACACCTGCCTGACGCACCACCTGTGGTGTGATCTGTCCGACGAGATCCACGGCTTTCTCGACGGCATCAGCCTGGCCGACCTGGTCGCGCGCGAGGAGATACGCCAGATCGCCAGTCGTCAGCGCAAGGCGTGCGAGCCGACGCCGATCACCGTCATGCAGGGCAGCTGAACCCGTTCGTCATGTCTTCAGGAAGTCACCATGTCCCAGCCGATCTACCTTGACTATGCCGCCACCACGCCCGTCGACCCGCGCGTCGCCGAGCTGATGATGCGTCACCTGACGCAGGACGGCACCTTCGCCAATCCGGCCTCGCGCAGTCACATGCCGGGCTGGCTGGCCGAGCAGGCCGTCGAGGGCGCACGTCGTCAGGTCGCCGAACTGATCGGTGCCGACCCGCGTGAGATCGTCTGGACCAGCGGTGCCACCGAAGCCGACAACCTGGCGCTGACCGGCTACATGCGTGCCAATGCCGCGCGCGGCCGCCATCTGATCACCTCGACCATCGAGCACAAGGCGATTCTGGATACCGCCAGTGCGCTGGAAGCAGAAGGCTTCGAGGTCACGCGCATCGCGCCGCAGCCTGACGGCCGCATCAGCCCGGACAGCCTGCGCGACGCCCTGCGCAGCGACACCCTCCTGGTATCGCTGATGGCGGTGAACAACGAGCTGGGCAGCCTGAATGACCTGGATGCGCTGGGCGACATCGCCCATTCGCATGGCGCGGCCTTCCATGTCGATGCCGCCCAGGCGCCCGGCAAGGTGCAGATCGATGTCAGCCGTCAGCCTATCGACATGCTGTCGCTGTCCGCCCACAAGGCCTACGGCCCCAAAGGCATCGGCGCGCTGTACGTGCGTCGCCAGCCGCAGATCAAGGTCGATGCCCTGATCCACGGCGGTGGTCATGAGCGCGGTATGCGTTCCGGCACCCTGCCGACCCATCAGATCGTCGGCATGGGCGAGGCCTACCGCCTGAGCGGCGAGCAGTTCGACGCTGATCACCAGCACCTCATCGCGCTGCGTGATCAGTTCGTCGCCGGGCTTGCCGGCCTTGAAGGAGTGCACTTCAATACCGATATAGAGGTCAGTGCGCCCAACATCGTCAATCTCGCCTTCGAGGGCGTGGATGGCGAGGCGATGCTGATGGCGCTGCGCGGCATCGCGATTTCCACCGGTTCGGCCTGCAATTCCGCCAGTGTCGAACCGTCGTTCGTCCTCACCGGCATCGGGGTGCCCCGTCCACTGGCGCTGGCGTCATTGCGTTTCAGCTTCGGACGATTCACCACCGCCATCGACATTGAATCCGCGCTCGGCGAACTCAGGCATGCCCTGACCTCGCTGCGCGCCTGACCCGGGAGACTGCTCATGGCACACCTGTCGATTTCCCCCTCCGCCGCCGACCAGATCCGTGTCGTGCTGGCCGAGCGCGGCCACGGCCTTGGCCTGCGTGTCTCGGTCAAGCCAAGCGGCTGCTCCGGTTACAGCTACGTGCTCGACTTCGCCGACGAGGCCAACGAGGAAGACGCCGTCTTCGTCGATCACGGCGCCACCGTCTATGTCGACAGCGAAGCCCTCACCGTGCTCGACGGCTCCGAAGTGGATTACGTCAAGGACGGCCTGAACCGCTACTTCCGCTTCAACAACCCCAACGTCAAGGACGAGTGTGGCTGTGGCGAGAGCTTCAGCGTGTAGACGAGGCTTCAGCGTGTAGACCAGGCTTCAGCGTCCAAGCCAGACCTCAACGTCTGAGCCGACCCTCAGCGCCTCGCCAGCCCATGCCGACGAGGCGCTTGCCATCTGTGCGTCATGCGACTCAGGCATGATGGATGCAGCCGGTGGCACTTGCCGCTATAATGCCGCCCACTTTTGTCGCGCGCATGCCGACAGAGCCCGTTTTCCGCCGTGCGGCATCTGCCGTGCGGCTCTTCAAAGCTTGTCTCAGGAGATTCACCATGACTCAGCGCACTCTGTCCATCATCAAGCCGGATGCCGTTGCCAAGAACGTGATCGGCGAAATCTACTCTCGCTTCGAGAAGGCCGGTCTGCAGATCGTCGCTTCCAAGATGGTTCACCTGTCCAAGGAACAGGCCGAAGGCTTCTACGCTGAGCACAGCGAACGTGGCTTCTTCGGTGAGCTGGTCGGCTTCATGACTTCCGGCCCGGTCATGATCCAGGTGCTGGAAGGCGAAGACGCCATCACCAAGAACCGCGACCTGATGGGCGCTACCAACCCGAAGGAAGCTGAAGCCGGCACCATCCGCGCAGACTTCGCCACTTCCATCGACGCCAACGCCGTTCACGGTTCTGACGCGCCGGAATCTGCCGCTCGCGAAATCGCCTACTTCTTCGGCGACAACGAAATCTGCCCGCGCGGTTGATTTCGCCTTGTACGACTGAGAAGCCCGGCCCTTCGGGGCACGCGTCTCTCAGCCGTGCATGACACGACGGCCCTGCCTGCGAGGCGGGGCCGTCGTGGTATCGGACGTGCTGAAGCGCCGCGCGACAGCCTGCATCCCCTGAAGCAGATTCGACGCTTGAGCAGGTCCGATACGCTTTTCTGAAAGCCGCTGCAGCGCCCTCTCCCCACGCCATGTGACGCCCACGCGCACTGCGCTGATGACGAGAGCCTCTTGAGGTCTGCGAGCCATCGCCACCTCCGCTGACAGCGTCGCCCTGCAGACGTCTATCCTTTGTGAGACGCCTGCCCATCCCTGACACGACCGGCCCATACCATGACTGATACCACTGCAACTGCCACCGATGCCGCGGCCCCTGCCGCCGTCAAGCTCACCAACCTGCTGGGCCTGCCGCGCCCGGCGATGGAAGCCTTCTTCGAGAGCATCGGCGAGAAGAAATTCCGCGCCACCCAGGTGATGAAATGGATTCACCAGGAAGGCGTCGACAGCTTCGACGAGATGACCAACCTTGCCAAGCCGCTGCGCGAGCGCCTCAAGCAGGTCGCCGAGGTCCGTGCGCCGGGCATCGTCTATGAAGGTGAGTCCAAGGACGGCACCCGCAAGTGGGTGCTGGAAGTCAGCGATGGCAGCTACGTCGAGACCGTGCTGATCCCGTCCGAGAACGGCAACCGTCGCACCCTGTGCGTGTCTTCCCAGGTAGGCTGCTCGCTGGACTGCAGCTTCTGCTCCACCGGCAAGCAGGGCTTCGAGCGTGACCTGACCGCCGCCGAGATCATCGGCCAGGTGTGGGTCGCCACCCGTGGCGCCGAAGACCGCAAGGACACCCGCAAGCGTCCGGTCACCAACGTGGTGATGATGGGCATGGGCGAGCCGCTGATGAACTACGACAATGTCGTGCCGGCGATGAAGCTGATGCTGGACGACAACGCCTATGGCCTGTCCAAGCGTCGCGTCACCCTCTCCACCTCTGGTGTGGTGCCCAAGCTGGACCAGCTCGGCGATGAGATGGACGTCAGTCTGGCGATCTCGCTGCACGCGGCCAACGATGAATTGCGCAACGTGCTGGTGCCGATCAACCGCAAGTGGAACATCCGCGCGCTGCTCGACTCCTGCCATCGCTACCTGGCCAAGTGTGACGACGCCCGTATCGTCACCATCGAGTACACCCTGATCAAGGACGTCAATGACCAGATCAAGCACGCCGAGGAACTGGCCGCGCTGCTCGACGAGCTGCCGTGCAAGATCAACCTGATCCCGTTCAACCCGTTCCCGCATTCCGGTTACGAGAAGCCGTCACGCAACCAGGTGATGCGCTTCCAGCAGCGTCTCTATGAGCTGGGCTACACCGCACCGGTGCGCGCCACACGTGGCGATGACATCGACGCCGCCTGTGGCCAGCTGGTCGGCCAGGTCAAGGACCGCACCCGTCGTGCCGAGCGTTACATCAACGCCATCCAGCTCGACGCCGACTGAGCGGCTGCCAGGTCTGACCTGACGCCATCGCCATGGCGACGCGCCGCCCTGCCGCCTTGACTTGTGGCAGGTGCGGCGCTTTGATGGGGGGCGCTTTTGTTGCCTGCCGCGACCCTCGCCCGCAGGCACATCATGAGCCTTCATTCACGCGAGGATTGCATGCCGAGTCGTCTGCCCCGTCATCGCACCAATGAGCATGGCCCTGTCGCCCATCACTCTGTCGCACAGGGCACTGTCGCCCATGGCACTGTCACACAGGGCCCCTGCCAGCATGATTCCCACACCCGCACCGCTGCTCGCGGCATCACTCGCCGCACCCGAGCCCTGCTGCTGTGCCTCGGATTTGCCGGCCTGACCCTCGCAGGCTGCGCGACACGCGTGGAAACCAACGACCCCTACGCCCCGCCGGATGACAACAAGGCCTCGAATGCCTACGTGGAACTCGGAGAGGCCTATCTGGGTCGTAATCAGCTGCAACGCGCCGACAGCGCCTTCCAGAAGGCACTCAAGCTGCAGAGCAGCAATGCCGAGGCCAAGGCCGGGCTGGCGATGATCTATCAGCGCCAGGGTGAGAACGTGCTCGCCGATGACTATTTCAATCAGGCCATTTCCAGCGATCCGTCCTTTACCCGTGCGCGCAACAACTATGCGGCCTTTCTCTACTCTCGCGGTGAATACGTCGAGGCCTGTCGGCAGCTCGAGATCGCGGCAGAAGACCTGACCTACGACAATCGTGGTCAGCTCTATACCAATCTGGGCCGCTGTCAGATGCAGCTGGGCAAGACCAGCGAGGCCGCGAAGAGTTTCGAGCGCGCCGTCAAGATCAACCCGCGTGAGTCAGAGGCCTGGTTGGCGGTGGCACGCATGTCACATGACGCCGGCGACAATGACGCCGCCCAGTCGGCCCTGAGCCGCTACTTCCGCCTGGCAGGCACCGACAGCGACAGTCTTGCCCTGGCCGTCGATGTGGCTACAGCTCGCGGCGACAGCCGTCTGGCAGACCTCTACAGCCGTCAGCTGGAGCAGGTCATGACACGGGAATCCGGTCGCGCGGTGATTCGCACTCCCTGAGCAAGGCGCAACGACGCCGCTGATGGGGCCACCTCTTGGGCGGGGGCGCTGCAAGCAGGGCCGAGAAGACCGAATTGCCGGTGAAAATCTCGGCGCGGGCTTGGTATAGTGCCGACGCGGACGAACGTGTGTTCGTACGCGTCGATTGGCGTGGGAGTCATCGCTTTTCACGCTGCTCGCTCGCACGATGATCAACGAGTCGTGCAGTACCCGGCCAATCGCGCGACAGCATCAGTCAGCATGCTCCAGTATCAGGAGCAGTTCCCGCAGTACCGGAAGAGCGCCCGGATGTGCGTTCGGTAGACAGTTTTTCCTTACAAGGATGCGCCATGAGCGAACATCAACCCGCCCCTGATCAGCACGCCAGTGATGCACTGCCTGGCACGCGCCTCAAGCTGGAGCGCGAACATCAGGGGTTGTCGCGTGATGAGGTGGCGACACAGCTCAACCTGCGCCCCAGCCTGGTCGATGACCTGGAACGCGACCACTACGACCAGATTCCCATTGCCGCGTACCGTCGCGGCTATCTGCGTGCCTATGCCCGCCTGCTGGGTATGGACGAGAAAGCGATCGTCGGGCAGTACAATGCCCAGTTCGGCACCACCGAAGCCGAGCGCTACACTCCCAGCTCCACACCGTCGGTGCGCCCGCCGGGCAAGATGGGCAAGTACCTGTTCCGCCTCGTCAGCCTGCTGGTCATCGCCGGCCTGATCGGCCTCAGCTACGTGTGGTGGCAGAGCGGCGACTATGGCCGCACCTCGCCGGCCGAAACCTCCGCCCTCGAAGGCGGCAACGATGCGGACAGCGCCGAACCGGTCGTGAACGCCGATGGCTCCATCGAGCTTTCGCTCTCGCAGTCCTCTGCCAGTGAAGCGGCGCCGTCCTCCACTGCTACCGCCACCGGTGATGCGTCTGCCGTCGAGGCAGCCACCTCGTCCGAGGCGACAGCGCAGAGTGCTGACGCGCTCGACACGAACGCTGGCGCGCCGGGCGCTGCAGAGGCTGGTACGTCAGCGTCTGACGCTGCCACGGATAGTGCCGCTACCACTGACGTGAGCACAGTCGCCGATGCCAGTGCCGACACCCCGCAAGAGAGCGCAGCAGAAGAAGCTACGCCGGCGGCAGACCCGCGCAAGCTTGAATTGACGTTCAACATCAATTCCTGGACCGACATCCGTGATGTCGATGGCAAGCGCCTGCTGCGCGGCAACAACGAGGCCGGCACCAGCACGACGCTGGAAGGCAAGCCGCCCTTCACGCTGACCATCGGCAATGCCTCTGGCGTCGAATTGCGTTACATGAATGAAGCGGTCGACCTCACGCGCGTCACGCGCGGCAGTGTTGCCAAACTTACCCTCGGTGAATGATCCGGAATCCCATGCATAGTCACTCCCCCATCAAGCGCCGCGTCTCGCGCAAGATTCATGTCGGCAATGTGGCCGTCGGCGGCGATGCACCGATTTCCGTGCAGAGCATGACCAACACCGACACCAACGATGTCGCCGCCACCGTCGCGCAGATCAAGCGCCTCGAGGATGCCGGTGCCGATATCGTGCGTGTCAGCGTGCCGGACATGGATGCCGCCGAAGCCTTCGGTCGCATCAAGCAGCAGAGCAACATCCCGCTGGTGGCCGATATCCACTTCGACTACAAGATCGCCCTGCGTGTGGCGGAACTTGGCGTCGACTGCCTGCGCATCAACCCGGGCAACATCGGTCGTGAAGACCGCGTGCGTGCCGTGGTCAGCGCCGCCCGCGACAACGGCATCCCGATCCGCATCGGCGTCAACGCAGGCTCGCTGGAAAAGGACCTGCAGAAGAAATACGGCGAACCGACGCCGGCGGCGCTGGTCGAATCTGCCATGCGTCACATCGACCATCTGGATCGCCTCGACTTCCAGGACTTCAAGGTCAGCGTCAAGGCCAGCGACGTGTTCATGGCCGTCGCCGCCTATCGTGACCTGGCGGCGCGCATCGAACAGCCGCTGCACCTGGGCATCACCGAAGCCGGCGGCCTGCGCTCGGGCACCGTCAAGTCTTCCATCGGCCTGGGCATGCTGCTGATGGATGGCATCGGTGACACCATCCGCGTGTCGCTGGCCGCGGACCCGGTCGAGGAGATCAAGGTCGGCTTTGACATGCTCAAGAGCCTCAAGTTGCGCGCCAAGGGCATCAACTTCATTGCCTGTCCCAGCTGCTCGCGTCAGAATTTCGACGTCATCAAGACCATGAACGAACTGGAGACACGTCTTGAAGACGTGCTGACGCCGCTGAACGTCTCGGTCATCGGCTGTGTCGTCAATGGCCCCGGCGAAGCCAAGGAGACCGATGTCGGCCTGACCGGCGGCAGCCCCGCCAACCTGGTCTACCTGGACGGCAAGCCGGCCAGCAAGTTGACCAATGACACCCTGGTTGACGATCTTGAGCGACTCATCCGTGACAAGGTCGCGGAAAAAGAGGCCCGTGAGGCCGACACTATCATCCGCCAGAGCTGAGCTTGTCTCGGCTGGCTTGCGCGTCGTGAGTGACGCGCCTTCGTCTCCCCACCCGCCTGCATGACCTCATGCGAGCGACGTGGGGAGACGCGCAAGGATTCAGGAGAGAACGTTGAGCACCAAGATCCAGGCCATTCGTGGCATGAACGACCTGCTGCCGGACCAGTCACCGGTATGGCAATACTTCGAGCACCAGGTGGAAGCGCTGATGGGCCAGTACGGCTATCGCGAGATCCGCACCCCCATCGTCGAGCAGACCGCACTGTTCAAGCGCTCCATCGGCGAAGTCACCGACATCGTCGAGAAGGAGATGTACACCTTCGACGACCGTAACGGCGACAGCCTGACCTTGCGTCCGGAAGGCACCGCCAGCTGCGTGCGCATGGCGATGGAGAATGGCCTGGTCCACAACCAGATCCAGCGTCTGTGGTACACCGGCCCGATGTTCCGCCACGAGCGCCCGCAGAAGGGCCGTTATCGTCAGTTCCATCAGGTGGGCGTCGAAGCCTACGGCATGGAAGGCCCGGACATCGATGCCGAGATGATCCTGCTCTCCGCGCGTCTATGGCGTCAGCTGGGCCTGCTTGAGCACGTCACCCTCGAGCTCAACTCGCTGGGTAGCCTTGAGGCGCGTGCCGCCTATCGTGACCTGCTGGTCGAATACTTCGAACAGCACCTGGATGTCCTCGACGAAGACTCCAAGCGTCGTCTGCACAGCAACCCGCTGCGCATCCTCGATACCAAGAACCCGGACATGGCCGCCGTCGTCGACGCCGCGCCGCGCCTGGGGGATCACCTTGATGAAGAATCCCGCGTGCACTTCGAGGGCCTCAAGGCACGACTCGACGCCGCTGGCATCGAATACGTCATCAACCCGCGTCTGGTGCGTGGCCTCGATTACTACTCGCGCAGTGTGTTCGAATGGACCACCACCGCACTGGGCAGCCAGGGCACCGTGTGTGCCGGCGGCCGCTACGACAGCCTGTTCGAACAGCTGGGCGGCAAACCGGTACCGGCGGTCGGCTTCGCGATGGGCGTCGAGCGCCTCATCCTGTTGCTCGAGACACTGGAACTGGTACCGCAGGACGTCCGCGAGACCGTCGATGTCTACCTGATGTCGATGGGCGAGCAGGCCGAAGGCGAAGCCATGCGTCTGGCCGAAGAGCTGCGCACCGTCCTGCCCAACCTGCGCCTGGTGCTGCATTGCGGTGGCGGCAGCTTCAAGAGTCAGATGAAGAAGGCCGACAAGAGCGGTGCACGCATCGCGCTGATTCTTGGTGAGAATGAAGTCATCGAAGGCACGGTGGCGCTCAAGTTCCTGCGCGAGGAACGCGACCAGGAAACGCTGAACCAGCGTGCGCTGGGCGAACGTCTCGACAGCGTCTTCGGCGCCTGAGACTGCCAATGAATATCGGGCGGAGAGCCAGCTCTCCGCCTCTCGAATGCAAGTGCCGGCATACCGGCCAGGTCAAGGAGACCGCCCGTGGCGGAAGAGCTCAGAAGCGAAGAAGAACAGCTTGAAGCCATCAAGCGTTGGTGGAGCGAGAACGGCAAGTCACTGATTGCCGGTGTCGTACTGGCCGGCGCCGGTGTCTTTGCCTTCAAGGCCTGGCAGAACTACGAAGCCAGCCAGTCCGAAGCGGCCTCCGCGCGTTACCAGCAACTGATCAGCCTCGTCAGCCAGCCCAAGCTGGAAGACGCCGGTATCGAGCAGGCGCGTACGCTGATCGGCGAACTGGAAAGCGAGCACGGCAACAGCCTCTACACCCAGATGGCGCATCTGCTGGAGGCCAGCATGTCGGTCAAGGCCAACGATCTCGACGCAGCCGCCACGGCGCTGCAGAGCGTGATCGACAACAGCGATGATAACTACCTGCAGGGGCTGGCCAGCCTGCGTCTGGCGCGAATCAACGTCGAGCGCGGCGACAACGACGCGGCACTCGCCCTGCTCAAGAGCCCGCCGGCGCCGCTGGCAGCGCAGGCGGCGGCAGTGCGTGGCGATGCCCTGGCCGCACAGGGCAAGCGTGATGAGGCCATCGCCGCCTATCAGCAGGCCAGCACCCTGTCGCAGGAAAGTGGTCAGCCGGTCTACGGTCTCGACCTGAAACTCGCCGATCTGGCTGCGGAGTCTTCTTCATGAGCGTTACTCGTCGTCTGAGCGTACCGGCCTCGCTGCTGGCCGTGAGTCTGCTGGCCGGTTGTGCCAGCAGTGCCCAACCGGAATATGCGCCCAAGGAGCTGGTCGATTTCGATCGCCAGGTCGCGCTGGATTCCGTCTGGAGCGAATCGGTCGGCAATGGCCTTGGCCGTGCCCACTATCCGTTGTCCCCGATCTTCGCCAACGACAGGCTGTTCGTCGGTGCCGAAGGCGGTGAACTGGAAGCCCTCGCTGCCGACAGTGGCGACGACATCTGGCAGACACGGTTGCCGGCTGGCATCACCAGCGCACTGAATGCCGATGCCTCCCGCCTGTACGTCGGTACGCGCGATGGCAAGGTCAGCGCCGTCAGTCAGGAAGATGGCAGCATCGAATGGAGCACGCGTGTCTCCAGTGAGGTGCTGGCCGCGCCGCAGTACAACGCCGAGCTGGTCGTGGTGCAGAGCGTCGATGGTACCGTGACCGCGCTTGATCGCTTCACCGGCGAAGAGCAGTGGGCCTACTCGGCCACGATTCCGGCCCTGACACTGCGGGGCACCGGCGCGCCGCGCGTCATCCAGCCGGTCACCTTCGCTGGCTTCGCCAACGGCAAGCTGGTCACGCTCGACAATCGCTCAGGTCAGGAACTGTGGGACCTGCGCGTCGCCGTGCCGTCCGGGCGTACCGAGGTGGACCAGCTGGTCGATCTCGATGGCCAGCCGGTGCTGACCCAGGATGGTCGCCTGTTCGTCACCAGCTACAACGGTCGCCTGATCGCACTGGACGCTCGCAACGGCGAGCCGCTGTGGGACAAGCCGTCCTCCAGCTATCTGACGCCCATCGTGGTCGGCGATTACCTGTTCAGTATCGACAACGCCAGCCATGTGCTGGCGATGGATGCCAACACCGGTAACGTGCTGTGGAAGTCCGAAGACCTGGAAGGTCGCTGGCTGACCTCTCCGGCCTTCGTCGATGGCAAGCTGGTGGTCGGTGACTACGAAGGCTATGTGCACCTGATCGACGCCCAGAGCGGGGAGATGGCCGGCCGCTATGACGTGGGGGGCGATGGCATCAGCATCACCCCGCTGACCGAAGGCAAGCGCATCTATGTCTACACCAACGATGGCGAGCTGACGGCGCTGGACCTCGAAGCCCCGTAAGCCATTGATCGAGCGCGCATGTCAGCCTGCCCCGCAAGCTGACATGCGCGCTAGGTCAGCCCTCGTCACGACAACGGCAGCCTCCTGGCTGCCGTTGTCGTAATGCGCCATTGGTAGCAACTCCCTGTCAATGCTAGAATGCTGCCCCCGCTGATCCCGTGAGTCGACTGACGCCTCCCTCGCGTCGGTAGAGCCACAGGATTCAGCCACGAGATCATTTCCGCGGAGAGTGCCAAGGCTCGCTCCGCGGGCCATACTGGAGACGGGCCTCGTCCGGCGCCTGCCGACGACGCGCTCCAGTGACCCAAGTCCGATATCATCGCTATCGCCCTGCCTGCACAAGGTGCTTTCCAGCCGTCATGGTTCGAAGCAGACCGGTTCGAAGCAGACCGTACGGGGCCGGCATCGATGCTATCCCTGCGAATGCTGTGAGATTCCATGAACCCCGTGATCGCCCTGGTCGGCCGCCCGAATGTCGGCAAGTCGACGCTATTCAATCGCCTCACCAAGACCCGTGATGCTCTGGTCGCCGATTTTCCCGGCCTGACCCGTGACCGCAAGTACGGCACTGGCAAGGTCGGCGGCAAGCCCTACACCGTCATCGACACCGGCGGCATCAGCGGTGACGAGGAAGGCATCGACCTGATGATGGCCGGCCAGTCACTGGCCGCCATCGACGAAGCCGACATCGTGCTGTTCATGGTCGATGCGCGCGCCGGCCTGAACATGGCGGACGAGGCCATCGCCAATCACCTGCGCGTCAACCAGAAGAAGACCTGGCTGGTGGTCAACAAGACCGACGGCATGGACGAGGAGATCGGCAAGTCCGACTTCTGGACCCTGGGTCTGGGTGATCCGCGCGCCATCGCCGCCGAGCACGGCCGCAACGTCACCACGCTGCTGGAAGAGGTGCTCTCGCCCTACCCCGAAGTCGAGGAAGGCGAAGACGAGGACCTGCACCCGGAGCTGGATGATCGCGGCGTGCGCATCGGCATCATCGGTCGCCCGAACGTCGGCAAGTCGACGCTGGTCAATCGCCTGCTGGGCGAGGAGCGCGTGGTGGTCTTTGACCAGGCCGGCACCACCACCGACGCGGTGGAAATTCCCTTCGAGCGTCGCGGCAAGCCTTACCTGCTGGTCGATACCGCCGGGGTTCGTCGTCGCAAGAACGTGCGCGAAGTGGTGGAGAAGTTCTCCATCATCAAGACGCTGGAAGCGATCAAGAAGTGCAACGTCGCCGTGATGGTGCTCGATGCCCGCCAGGGGCTGGTCGAGCAGGACCTTCACCTGCTGGACTTCGTGCTGACCAGCGGCCGCGCGTTGGTGCTGGCGGTCAACAAGTGGGATGGCCTGGAAAGCGAAGCCAAGGAGAAGATGCGCTCCGAGATCAAGCGTCGTCTGGGCTTTGCCGACTACGCTGACCTGCACTTCATCTCCGCGCTGCACGGCACTGCGGTGGGTGACCTCTACCCGTCCATCGACCGCGCCTTCGAAAGCGCCGTGGCCCGCTGGTCGACCAAACGTCTGACCACCCTGCTGCAGGACGCCACCCAGGCGCACCAGCCGCCGATGGTCAACGGCCGTCGCATCAAGCTGCGCATGGCTCACCAGGGTGGCGCCAATCCGCCGCTGATCGTGGTGCACGGCAACCAGACCAACCGTCTGCCGGAAGCCTACAAGCGCTACCTGACCAACACCTTCCGCAAGGTGCTCAAGGTCAAGGGTACGCCGATGCGTTTCGAGTTCCGCTCCGGCGACAACCCCTTCGATGGTACCCAGGGGGCTGACGACCGCGAGCGTGCGAAGGAGCGTTCACTGGCGCGTACCAAGGAAGCTCGCAAGGAGCGCAAGCAGCGCCGTTGATGGCGTGAACTGCGCCTGTGGGTGATGGCAGGCCAGCGAATCCGATCCGCCAGCCTGCCCCATGAAAAAGCCGCCCCTGCAGATGACTGCAGGGGCGGCTTTTTCATGTCGCGAGCACTGATGTTTCCAGCACCTCAAGCGCCGGGCTCACGCCTCCAGCGTCTTCTGCCCCGCCCATAGATTGGCGAACTGCCAGGCGGCACGCCCGCTGCGCACCCCACGCTGGGTGGCGTAGCGCAGCGCCTCGCCACGCGCCGCCTCATCGAAGCTTCCCGCACCGAGACGCCATTCCACCCAATGCTGACAGGTCTCCAGGTAGGCGTCCTGATTGAAGGGGTGGAAGGCCAGCCACAGGCCGAAGCGGTCCGACAGCGAGATCTTCTCTTCCACTGCATCGCCATGATGCAGCTCGCCATCGACGATGTGGGTGGCCTGGTTGTCGCTCATGTGCTCCGGCAACAGATGACGACGGTTGGAGGTGGCGTACAGCAGCACGTTCTCCGGCGGCCCGGTCAGGGTGCCATCCAACACGCTCTTGAGCGCCTTGTAGGCGTCATCACTGCCCTCGAAGGACAGATCATCACAGTAGACGATGAAGCGATGCGGCTGCTGAGCCAGCTCGGCGACCAGCGCCGGCAGTGCCGGCAGGTCGTGACGATCGATCTGGATCAGACGCAGCCCCTCACGGCCCAGGGTATTGAGCAGCGCGCGGACCAGCGATGACTTGCCGGTGCCACGCGCGCCCCACAGCAGCGCATGGTTGGCCGGCTTGCCCGCGAGGAAGGCACGAGTGTTGGCCAGCAGCTCACGCTTCTGGCGTGCGATGCCGAGCAGGTCCTCGAGTGTCAGGGCGTCACGCGGCGCGATCGGCGTCAGGCGCCCTCCCAGGGGGTGGCGAGTCCACAAGGCGGCGACATCGCGTGTCCAGTCCACTTCGGCAGCCGTCGGCGGCAGCATCGGTTCGAGTCGGTCCAGCAGATGCGAGAGGCGGCGTTCAAACTCTGGCGACATGATGATTCCCTGTCAGATACATGGGGTCCGGGCCGTGGCAGGCCCATCAGATCACGCCCAGTATCTCATGCCCGGCGGCCCCGTCTGGCCTGACGATGCTGTGATCTCAGCAACGTATCATTTCACTGACTGCACCACTTCGCCTATCCGGTTATGCTGTCTGCACGTTTCTTGCACGTTCAGCGTCGCCCTGCCGTGCGCTTGAAGATTGTCACGTCATCTAGCCAGGAGGCCCCAATGCCAGGATTGCTCGATCTCTCATCTCCCCGCGCCCTGCGTCGTCTGCTCCCGCTGGCGGCCCTTGCGGCGTCCGTCACCCTGAGTGCCTGCGCCAGCTCTCCGCTGGGCCGCAGCCAGCTGACTCTCTACTCGGACCAGGAACTGGAGAAGATGGGAGAAGCCAGCTTCAGCAAGTACCAGCAGGAGCTGCCGGTGGTGGAAGGACGTCAGGATGCCTACGTCAGCTGCGTGGCAGATGCGGTGACCGCCAAGGTGCCCGCCAGCTATGGCATCAGCGGCTGGCAGGTCAAGGTATTCGAGGACGAGTCCGCCAATGCCTTCGCGCTGCCGGGCGGCTATATCGGCGTCAACACCGGGTTGCTGGAGGTCGCCGAGAATCAGGACCAGCTGGCGACCGTCATCGGCCACGAGATCGCCCACGTGCTGGCGCGCCACGCCAACGAGCGCGTCTCGACCCAATCGCTGACCTCCGCCGGGCTGTCGCTGACCCAGGCACTGGCAGGCCTCGAAGGCACCGGTGGCGATCAGCTCATGGGCCTGCTGGGCATGGGCGCGGAATACGGCGTGCTCAAGCCGTTCTCGCGCTCCCACGAGTCCGAAGCCGACCTGCTGGGGCTGGACCTGATGGCCGAAGCCGGCTTCGACCCGCGCGCCAGCATCAAGCTGTGGGCCAACATGAACGCTGCCGGAGGCGCGCAACCTCCGGTGTGGATGTCGACGCACCCGAGTGATGAGCAGCGCATGGCGGCCCTCAACGAGCGCCTCGAGACCGCTCTGCCGACCTATCAGCAGGCCCGCGCCGCCGGCGAGAAGCCCAACTGCGATCGTCTGCGCTGACCCCGCCCATGTGGCGTGGCTTGACCAGTCTCAGGCAACACACGCCCGCGCAGTCCCGGAGGCAACCCGGGGCTGCGCGGGCGTGTGACGACTTCCCTCCTGCTACCCGCCTCTTCCTTGTTTGATAACCCCCCTCCCCGCCTCTTGCTGGCTCCCCCTGGCGGCCTCTCCCTGGCTGACTCACGCTACCCGCTTTCTGATTCATCGACCTGACAGCTCGAATGTAAAAAGACGCCGTCAAATGTGTCGATATCCGCGAATCATGTAACCGCATTGCTAATCTGGGATCACCTGCTCGCCTGCGCACTGCCCATGCAGACACTTCATGCACAGCGGTGTGAGCGTATTCCCGACACTCGCTTGAGGATGCCTTATATGACTCGACACGCACTCATCATCGACGACGATCCGGATTTTCGTGAGCTCATCAGTGGGCTGCTTTCCGCCCATGGTTTCGACTGCACGCAGAGCGAAGGGCTGCAGGACATCGCCTGCAATCCCGCCTGCCTGGAGACGGACCTCATCCTGGTGGACTACGAACTGGGCGACTTCACCGGCGATGATGTGCTCGGCTATCTGCGCGAACGCAATGTCGAGGCGGGCATCATCCTGATGAGCGCCTGTCACAACGACGACATGCAAGCGATGGTCGCCAGGGGCAAGCGCAGTGGCCTGGAGATGCTGGGCCAGCTCGGCAAGCCCTGCGACATCATGCACCTGGCCTCTCTGCTGGCAGAGCTGGATAAGCAACGCAATCCGCTGTCACTTGATGAACTGGATGATGCTCTGACCGAGCGCCAGCTGCATCTCGTCTATCAGCCCAAGATCGACCTCGCCAGCGGCCGGCTCAGCGGCGCGGAAGCTCTCGTGCGCTGGCAGCATCCTCTGCGCGGCATGGTCATGCCCAACCAGTTCATCGCCCTGGCGGAACGCACCAACCGTATCGAGGCACTCACCTGGCAGGTCATCGAGCATGGTTTCCGCCAGCAGGGCCAATGGCAGTCCCAGGGCCTTCACCTTGATCTCGCGCTCAATCTGTCACCCCAGCTGCTGCGCACCCGCGACATGCTGAAGACGCTGGATGCGCTGGCCAGTCAGCATCATGTCGATCCGCACTCCATCACGCTGGAACTCACGGAGAGCTGCGGGATCGACTGCCTCACCTACGCTCGTCACCTGCTCAATGCCATTCGCGACCGCGGCTATCGCCTGGCGCTGGATGACTTCGGCACCGGTTTCTCCTCGATGATGCAGCTCTACAACCTGCCGTTCGACGAATTGAAGATCGACCAATGCTTCGTCGGGCGCAGCGACAG
Source organism: bacterium Scap17 (assembly GCA_013376735.1). Taxonomy (NCBI): domain Bacteria; species bacterium Scap17. The sequence continues at coordinate 3,483,428 of VINJ01000001.1, forward strand.
CCACCCGGAAGCGCGCGCCATCACCCGTACCATCGTCGAGCTGGGCCAGCGTCTGAATCTCGCCGTGGTCGGCGAAGGCATCGAGACCGCGGAACAGCGCGATTACCTCTGCGATACCCGCTGCAATATCGGTCAGGGCTATCTGTTCGCACGCCCCATGCCCGTCACCGATTTCAATGCCTGGAGCCGCTGCCCGCCCAGTGCCGTCAATGCAATCAGCCAGCGCCACACCTCCGCAGTCCATTGAGGAGGCTGGCGTCCCGCCGCAGCGCAGGACAGACAGCGGGAATGCCACAACACCCCACGACACAGACGCCACCCATGTCGCCATGGGTGGCGTCTGTGTCGTGAAAGCCAGGATAAATCGTGAAGGCCAGGATGAAGAGAGCGAAAGAAGGCGGGAACGGGAGAACCAGAGGGACGGTAGTGGAATGCTGTCGGCTATCTATCACGCCATCACGTCCCAGTACCGTCAGGAGAACAGGTAGCCCTCTGCGAGGAGGCTGTCCCGCGTCGGCATACTCAAGGAGCGCAATGTGGCGACATGCTGGTGTACCTCGGGCAGATCCTCACTGATCACCGCCTCCTCCAGCGCCTTGGCGCCACTGGCTATGCCGCTGCATCCCAGCGAGGCTGACGCCCCCTTTAGGGAATGTGCCTCGCGCTTGAGCTCGGTGAGATCCCTCTGCTTCAGCAAGGTCACCATCACGTCGAGGCGTCCATCGAGGCGCGTCAGGTAATTGCTCAGCAGTCGTGAATAGGCCTCGCCACTCAGGGTCTTGAGCAGCTCCTGACAGGTCGCGTGCTGCAGCAAGCAAGGCGCAGCATCGGGCAGAGAGTGCGCGGCTGAGTCGTCAGTTGCTACATCGAGCGCCTGAGCAGCGTCGATCTGCGCGCCCTGATCATCAGCCGCTGACGAGCTGACGCCATCATCGCCTGGTGCCTGCATGACGGTAGTCCGCTCGCCAGCCGAAGCCTCTGGCTTCTCTGACGCAAGCGCATTCTGCTGCGAATCAGAGGCCTGCAAATCAGAGGCCTGGACCAGATACTGTTGCAGTACCCGATGCAGATCATCACGCGTGAAGGGTTTGTGCAGCACCCCCTGCATGCCGGCATCGATACAGCGGCGGGCATCCTCCTGCATCACGTTGGCGGTCATCGCGATGATCGGCAGACGAGCGCTGGCGGGTTGCTCGGCCTCGTGCTGACGCCAGCGACGTGTTGTCTCGACGCCATCCAGTACCGGCATCTGCATGTCCATGAACACCAGATCGACATCGTTGCCAGCCTGCGCAAGCCATTCGAGTGCCTGCTCACCGTCTTCCACCACCGTGACCTGCTGTCCCAGATACTCGAGCATGGCCCGCGCCAGTGACTGATTGACCTCGTTGTCTTCTACCACCAGCACGCTTGCATGGGGCAAGGGCGCATCTCCCACCGCCTGCTGCGGGCAAGCCTCGGCGACGGTCAATACCGGCAGCGGCACGCGGCACCAGAAGCGACTGCCGAGCCCGAGATGGCTCTCGACGCCGACCTCACCGCCCATCGCCTCCACCAGTCGCTTGCAGATGGCAAGCCCGAGCCCGGTGCCTTCATGTCGACGCGCAATCGAGGTATCCACCTGGGTGAAGGGCGCGAACAACTGGCTCACCTGGTCGGCGGCGATCCCGCAACCGCTGTCGTGAACCTCGAAATGAAGCGTCTCGCCGTCTTCCAATGATGCCCTCAGCCGGATAGTGCCCTGGGGACAGAACTTGAAGGCGTTGTTGAGCAGGTTGGTCAGTACCTGACGCAGGCGATTGACGTCCCCCTTGACCCAGACAGGCAGATCATCGGCACGTTCTTCGAGGAAAATGCGCGAGCATCCCTTGCCGGCACTGCCTGTCTGGCGATGGTAATGCGCGGCCAGAGAATCGAGGAATTCGGGCAGTGAGAAACAGCGCTGATCCAGCTCCAGCTTGCCGGCTTCGATCTTGGAATAATCCAGCACATCATTGATGACGGCCTGCAGGCTCTCGGCACTCTGGCGCAGCATCGCCAGATATTGCTGGCCACGCCGGGTCGAGACTTCCTCGCCGATGAGGTCCGACACACCGACCATGCCATTGAGCGGGGTGCGAATCTCATGGCTCATGATCGCCATAAATTCCGACTTGGCACGACTGGCCGCCTGCGCCAGCTGCACCATGCCATCCAGCTCCCGGGTGCGCTCCTCCAGCTTGCGGGTCTTTGAGGCCCGTCCGCGACTCTCGACGATCAGCGCGACCACCAGCACGATGCCGCTCAACGTCATCAGCAGCACCAGCGACAGCGCGAGGGCATACAGGTTGAGGAGCTCCGAGCGCTCCCTGGTGCGCTGGATAGCGGCCTCGGCATTGATGTTGAGCAGCAGCTCGCCGGCCTGCTCCTGAAGCGAGGCAAGCCGGCTGAGTATCTGCACATAGAGGGACGCATCACGCGCCTGACGACTCGCCAGGTCCATGATGGCGCTGTCCAGCACCTCGATTCTGGGCAGCATGGCCATCAGCCGGGCATGCAGGTCGGGCATCCCCGCCAGCATGCTGCCCAGTTGGCCGCTCTGCAGCAACTGCACCCGGCTATAGAGGATGTCGAGCCGCAACAGCAGCTCGCTGTCATCCATCAAGGCGGGCGGCGTCGGGGTCTTCTGTTCCTCGGCCACCACCATGCGCAGCTCGCGCACTTCCCTGTCGAACTGATAGACCGCCCAGATCAGATTCTCACGCAGCTTGTGCTCGAGTGCCTGCTGACGCTGATAGACCAGAACGCCAGTCACCAATGCCGAGACGAAGAACAACGTCGCGGCAATGGCGATGGCGGCTCTGAAATGCAGGGAACGGAGTGGGTTCATGCACGGACATCCTGCCAGAGCTCATGACGTTGAGCGGTAAAAGCGGGGTCAGCGTTCAATTTCAATGCGCTTCACCTGCCAGACAGAGCGGGTCATGATTTCCTCGTTGAGGAGATCCGGCTGCTCACTGAAGGGGTAGATGATGAAGATGGGGCCATTGTCGCGCACACGCAGTCGCTTGCCATCGACTTCCATGGCCAGTATCACCGGATAATCGAAATAGTCCTGCACCGGCGCGCTGGCGGCGTAGTCATTGAGCGCCACGATACGCATGGTGCCATCCTCGACGCCCACCGCCTCCATCAACGCTGAACCGAGCGGACCGCTGAAGCTCACTTCGCCGTCATGCCAGGGGGTGGTGGTCACGGTTTCCCGTTGCGTCAGCGCCATGAGCATGGCGCGATCGAAATGCGCCTCGCCTCCGGCGTTGGTATGGGTAATATCCCCGGTGACGCGCAACACCACCGGCCCCTGCGGTGCCTCCAGGGCCATGGCGAAGGGGGAAAACGACAGTGTCAGCAGCAGAAGCCAGTGGCGTATGCGAGGTAACGCCGTGGTGAGGCAGCGCAGGAGAATGAGAAGCGGCATAAGAAGACTCCAGGGGGCATGGACAGCCATGGATGACGGCCGGAGATTCACCGTCTCGTTTCATCCTCACCACTCACGCGCCAACAGCGGCAACGTGTCATAAAGTAGCGAAGGGGATGAACGCGAGTATATGTCGCCTTCGTCCTGCCAAACGTGAACCATTGTGACGCGGTCTCACGCAAGAGACGCGTAGACTGCTTGCGATACCCACCCGGGGAGGCAGCGACATGCAAATCGGCATTCTGGAAGATGATCATGATCAACGTGATTACCTGACCCTGTGTCTCGAGGCCCAGGGACATGAGCTGGCAGGCTTCGAGCGCGCCAGCCAGTTGTTGCGCGCGCTGCGCGAGCGCAGCTTCGACCTGCTGATCATCGACTGGCAACTGCCGGATGCCTGCGGCATGGAGCTGACGCGCACACTGCGCAGCGAGCACGGCTGGCGGGGGCTGATCCTGTTCATCACCGCAAGCCAGGGAGAGGAGGATGTCGTGCATGCGCTTCAGCACGGCGCCGATGACTTCCTGGCCAAGCCTATCCGCCCTGCCGAGCTCACGGCGCGTGTGGAAGCGCTGGGCAGGCGTTTCGTCACCTCCGACACCCATTACCTGCAGCCCAAGGTGGCCATCAGCGATCAATATCGGATCGAGCCGGATGAACACACCATCTGGTGCGGCGAGGAGCCGGTCGCCCTGACCCAGCGCGAATATCAGCTGGCCTCCCTGCTGCTGCGCCACGTCGGAGAGCTTTACTCACGCGCCTACCTGCTGGAGATGATCTGGGGAGTCAACGGAGACATCTCGACCCGCACGGTCGACACCCACGTCAGCCGCTTGCGGCGCAAGTTGGGACTGAACGGCAGCCGTGGGCTCAGGCTGAAAAGCGTCTATCAGTACGGATATCGGCTCGAATCCTGTGCCACGGCCCCCGTCAAGAGCAGCTGAGCGCCAACAGCGAGGCGTGAGCACGCTGGACCGTGGCCAACCAAAAAGGAGCGGGGGACTCTGTCGAGTCCCCCGCTCCTTTTTCATCGTCTGTCGTCTGACTGGTCGGCTAGCGGGTCATCTGGCTGCCCGTCTGGCGGCCATCTGAATCGACGTGCATGCCCGGCAAGCTCCCGCGGATCACCCCTCCGCCAGCATCCTGCGCAACATGTTTGCCACGGGCTCTGTCTCCGGGCGCTTGTGACGCCACAGGAAGTAGGACTCGGCCGCCTGCTCCACCAGCATGCCGAGACCATCCTCGACCCGCGCACCGCGCTCGCTGGCCCAACGCATGAAGACGGTCGGCTCGGCGGCATACATCATGTCGTAGGCGAGCGCCTGCGGAGAGAACAGCGAATCCGGCAACGGCGGCAGCTCGCCGCCCAGCGATGCGCTGGTGCCATTGATGACCAGATCGAACTGGCCCTCGATGGCCGCATAGCTGCCGCCGGACAGCAGGCAGCCTTCCCCCGCCAGGTCGGCGAAGTCCTCGGCCAGCGCACTGGCCTTGGCAACGGTGCGATTGGCGATCACCAAGGCCGCCGGCTGCCTGGCCAGCAGAGGTTCCAGCACACCACGCACGGCGCCACCCGCGCCGAGAATCAGGATGCGCGCACCCTTGAGCGGCGCCTCGAGACGTTCGAGATCACGGGTCAGGCCGACACCATCGGTGGTATCGCCGTATAGCTGACCCGTCTTGCCGAGCATCAGCGTATTGACGGCGCCGGCGCGGCGGGCACGCGGGCTCAGCACATCGACCAGCCGGAAGGCCTGCTCCTTGAAGGGCACGGTAACATTCGCCCCCTGGCCACCTTCGGCGACGAACTCGGCCCAACCGGCCGCGAAGTCACCGACCGGCGCCAGTCGTGCCTCATAACTCAGGGAGTCCTTGAGCTGCTCAGCGAAGGAGCGATGGATCAACGGGGATTTCGAGTGGGCAATCGGGTTGCCGAATACAGCGTAACGGGACATCAGGACTCCGGGACAATCACAGAAAAGCGTCAGGTCAATGCGGCGATCAGGCCTCTTCGCCCAGCCAGTCGCGGGCATGCAGGAAGTCGCGATACAGTACCGCTTCGGCACTGCCTTCCTCGGGCTCGTAGCCGTACTTCCAGTGCACTACCGGCGGCATCGACATCAGGATCGACTCGGTGCGTCCGCCGCTCTGCAGGCCAAACAGCGTGCCGCGGTCCCAGACCAGGTTGAACTCCACGTAGCGCCCGCGGCGATAGAGCTGGAAGTTGCGTTCACGCTCGCCATAGGCCGTCTCGCGGCGGCGCTCGACGATAGGCAGATACGCCTCAAGGAAGCTGTCGCCGACGGATTGCTGGAAGGCGAAACAGCGCTCGAAGCCCCACTCGTTGAGGTCATCGAAGAACAGGCCACCCACGCCCCGCGTCTCGTCGCGATGCTTGAGGTAGAAGTACTCGTCACACCAGGCCTTGTAACGCGGATAGACATCACTGCCGAAGGCGATGCAGGCATCATAGGCCGTCTGGTGCCAGTGACGCGCGTCTTCTTCATGCGGGTAGAACGGCGTCAGATCGTAGCCGCCCCCGAACCACCATACCGGCGCTTCGCCCTCCTTCTCGGCGATGAAGAAGCGCACATTGCCATGGCTGGTCGGCACGTGCGGGTTGTGCGGATGCAGCACCCAGCTGACCCCGACGGCGTGGAAGCTGCGACCGGCCAGCTCCGGACGTACCGCCGTCGCGGAAGCCGGCAATTCATGTCCGAAGACATGCGAGAAATTGACGCCACCCTTCTCGAAGACGCCGCCATTCTCGATGACCCGTGAGCGACCACCGCCGCCCTCGGCGCGTTCCCAGCTGTCTTCACGGAAACTTGCCTGGCCATCGCAGGCTTGCAGCGCCTCGCACAGGCGGTCTTGCAGATCGAGCAGGTAGACCTTGACGTCTTCGAGATTGGCGTGGGCCACGATGCCTCCGGTAGAACGGGAATGAATGATGACGGGGCGACACCCGTCGTTGGCCGCTGCTGGCGGTGAACTGCCAGCTTACCGCGACACGCTGCGCTCGGCAGATCGGAAAATGCCCCTCTTGGGCACCTGGATGACGCGGCACTGATCTGGATCAACCCGAGCGGCGATCCTGCTGCTCAGGCGCGCAGTACCTTGCCGGTCGCGAGATCACGAATGGTGCTGGGACGCGGGTTGCCACCGAGCGGCCCCTCGAGGATCACGTCATTGACCAGCGCGTCGCCGAAGGCGTCACGCACCTCGTCTGCAGTCATGGCAGGCGACTCGCCGGCGCGGTTGGCCGAGGTCGACACCAGCGGGCCACCAAAGGCGGCGCACAATGCCTGGACCAGCGGATGATCGGTCACGCGCACGGCCAGGCTGACGTGTTCACCGCGCAGCAAGGGGTGCGCACGGCCATTGTCAGGCACCAACCAGGTATAAGGTCCTGGCCAGCTGGCCAGCAGCTGCTCACGCTGCTCGACGGTAACTCCCGCCAACCAGGGTTCCAGCTGAGCGATATCACCGGCGATCAGGATCAGGCCCTTGGCGGCGTCACGGGACTTGAGCTTGATCAACCGTGCCAAGGCCTCACCATCGTCGGGATCACACCCCAGCCCCCAGACGGCCTCGGTGGGATAGGCAACGATGCCCCCATTGCGAAGACAGGCAGCGGCGCCGTCGAGGGCACGCTGATCCAGCGAAACATCACTGACATTCATGATCTGCTCGAACTCCTAGCTGCGGCAACACGATGGCGGCGATTCTAGCACGCTCACCGGCGCGAGACCGACGCTGCACATCGACGCAACACGGCGTCGCGCCGGGGTGGCATAGGCGCACCGACCGGTTCACGGCATGATGAAGGGGTCCATCGCCCTCAGGGTATTGCGAAACTGACGCAAAGGCTTGTTTCAAAAGACTATCGAGGTCATTTGGACACTTTGCTGGACAGTCTTCAGCGCCGGGCCTGTGGCGTTCCCCCACTTTCCCTCCCTCTTTTCTTCAGACAAGGATGTGATCCATGCGTCGCGCTTTCTCACTGACCACCTCAGCCGCTCTACTGCTGGCATTGTCAGGCTGTGCCAGCTCTGGCACCCAGACACCCACAGCGCCGGCGCCACGCCCTGCCCCGCTGCAGGATGCCGCAACGCAGGCGCCCTTGAGCGACCAGGCCATGCTGGCGACCCTGTGGATACAGCGCAGCGCGGAGTTTCATGCCCTGTCACTGCAGGCCTTCAACGTGGCCCACGACCGCCTGAATCTGGCGCTGGCACGTCGTCACGCACAGGACAAGCCGCTGGCGGTGGTCGTCGATGTCGATGACACCGTGCTCGACACCACCAGCTACGGCGGTTGGGCACTGCGTGAAGGTCGTACCTACGACAGCCAGAGCTGGGCTGACTGGGTGGATGATGCCGTCTCCACGGCTTCACCGGGCGCCGTGGCGTTCCTCAACTACGCTCACGAAAGCGGCGTCGATGTCTACTACATCACCAACCGCAAGGCGGCCGGCAAGCAGGCCACCATCGCCAATCTTGCCGCGCTCGGCTTCCCGCAGGCCAATGCCGAGCACGTGATGCCGCGCACCGACAGCTCCGACAAGACCGCGCGCCGCGCGCGGGTCACGGCCGAGCATGACATCGCGCTGCTGATGGGCGATAACCTCGGCGATTTCGATCAGGCCTTCCAGCAGTCCACCACCCGCGCACGCAATGCCGAAGTTGCCCGCCAGGCGGATCAGTTCGGCCGTCGCTTCGTGCTGCTGCCAAACCCGACCTACGGCGAGTGGGAAGGCGTGCTCTACGATGGCAACTGGGGTGCCAGTGAGCACGAGAAGCGTGCCATGCGTGATGCGGCGCTCAATGCCTGGCAGCCCGAGAGCGGCACGGTCAACCAGGGCAAATGAGGTCAGGTTGCCGGCCTCTCGGATCATTACTGCCAGGCCGGCAACATTAGCTCAGAACCTCAGAGCCGCTTCCAGCCACCCGGCGCCTGCATGACTCGCCCTTCTAGCTCCAGTTCCAGCAACTGCATGCTCAGCTCACTGACCGAGGTGCCACTCAGCTCGACCAGCTTGTCCAGCGCCAGCGGCACCGCCCCCAGAAAGCACAACGGTGCCGCCTCCTGACTGACAGGGGGTGTGACTGCCTTTGAGACTGGCATCTCGAGCGATGGCAGGGGCAGTGACGATTCAGCGTCGCGGGTGGCTGAACGATTAGCTGAGCGAGGGGTTGAGAGAGAGCCCGTAAAGACGGCAGCGGGCTGTTTGGACGACGCCACCCGGGCCTGCGCTGACGACTGCTCGGTCGAGTGCGCCGGCAGCAGGTGCTTGAGCTCCGCCAGCATGTCATCGACGTCGCGTACCAGCGTCGCCCCCTGACGAATCAGCTCCAGACAACCGCTGGCGGTGATGTCATCGATGCGTCCCGGCAGCGCGAACACCTCGCGATTCTGCTCCATCGCCAGCCGGGCACTGACCAGTGAGCCACTGCGCAGCGTGGCTTCGACCACCAGCACGCCAAGTGACAGACCGGTGATCAGCCGATTGCGGCGTGGGAAATGACGCGCATGCGCGCCGGTGCCTGGCGGATGCTCCGAGAGCAGCAGGCCGCCACCCTCCAACAGCCGTTGGCGAAGACGATGATGCTGAGCGGGATAGACCACATCGACCCCACAGCCAAGCACCGCCAGCGTCGAGGGGTTGGCCGCATAGTCATGTGCGCCGAGACGCGCTGACGCCGCCAGGGCTCCCTGATGCGCCGCGGCATCGACTCCCAGCGCCAGCCCACTGGCAACACTCCAGCCACGAGAGACCAGCTCAGCCGCGAAGTCATGTGCATGCCGCAGGCCTGCATGACTGGCCTTGCGTGCGCCGACGATGGCCAGCATGGGCAACTCAAGCAGCGACTGACGCCCCAGCGCCCAGAGCGCCAACGGCGGGTCCGGCAGGGTATCAAGCATGGCGGGCCACTCGGGGTCAGCGGGGGTGAGCAGATGATAGCCCTGCGCCGGCGCATGCCAGGCTAGGTCTGTCATCACCTGCTGATAGAGCGGCGAGGATTCGGGGCGCTCGCACCAAAGGCGCAGCGGTGCCGCCAGGCGTGGCGGCAGTATGGCCAGCCAGCCCTGCGGCCAGTCGGCACGCTCACGCAGCTTGGCCGCGGTATGCGTGCCAAAGCCCGGCAGGCGCGCCAGAAAGACGAAATCCGCCCGCGAGGGGCCGCGCTGTTCGACATCGATCGACACGCCACACCTCCCGGGCGGATTAATGACTTACCCTGGTTGTTCACTTCAGCACGATGAGTCGTTTCACCACGCCGATGCTTGCGGGTGACAGAGGCTTTCGATCAGCCGTGGGGCTCCAACAGCTTGTCACCGACGCTCAAGGGGCGTGCTGCCTGCATCACCAGCGCGTAGCTGACCTTGTCGTAGATGCGAAATACCATCACCAGACCACCTTCCTCACCGGGCAGGGTGATCGGCTCACCGGTCACGGGGTCGGTGATCGTCTCGCCACGGCGCTCGATACCGAAGACGTATCCCGGCTGGATGCCTTCACGGCTGCCGCGATTGAGCGCCACGATGTCATTGCGACCGATGTTGCGCAGTCCATCGGGGGCCGCGAGAATGACGCCGCCCACATCTTCTTCGGGCGGCTGCGGCTGGAAGCTGGTGGTGATCGCACCACCGTCCGCCGGCAGCAACAGATCACCATTGAGAATCTCGCGATTGGCTGACAGCACACGCAGCACACCGATATCGCCTTCGCGGCGCTCAAGCTTGATGTCGCCGATGCTGATCATCTCCAGCCCCAGAAACTCCTGAGTATCCGGGTCCAGATAGCGCTGGCCCTTGCGGTAGACGCTGTAGGTGTCATTGGCGGACCAGTTGCCACGGGCATAGATGGTATCGCCGGCGCCGCTGATCAGGCGGGTGTCATCCCCGGCCACGATATAGGGCGCATCGGTGAGCAGCGCCGGGTCAATCACGCGATGCTCTTTCAGGAAGGCCGAGATCTTTTCCAGCGGAATCGGTGGCACCGCCTCGCGCTTGGGAATCTTGCGGATCTGGGGAGACAGCTTGACGACACCACCCTGGCCGCGCTCCAGGCGCAGACGTGGCTCACCATTCTCGTAGTAGAGCGAGATGCGATCGCCCGGATAGATCAGGTGCGGATTCTTTATCTGCGGATTGGCGCGCCAGACTTCCGGCCACAGCCAGGGCTCACGCAGAAAGCGTCCGGAGATGTCCCAGAGCGTATCGCCACGCACCACCACATAGGTGGAAGGTACGTCATCACGCACGGTTGCTGCCTGTGCCAGCGACATCCCTGCGCTTGCCCCCAGCGTCGCCATGCCGAGGAGTGCCGTGAAGACGGCATTGCCGACCAGTCGTTTCATGCCCATTCCTGCGTCCCTTGCGTTATTGCCACCCATCGCTCGGTGGTGATGGTCTTGTTCTGAACTCCGCACCGCGCAGACCCGCTCTGCCCCGCGCCTGGTGGCTGCTGCCCCCTGTCCATCGCCATGCCAGATCAATCCTGACTATTGCCGCGATAGTAGCAGCATTGACGGCATTCGGTTCCGTTCCTCGCTTGCGCACACTACAATATCAGGCAAATCCTTTCTGACAGCACAACGGTAATTACACCAGCCATGGCCAAACGCGAAATCCTTGAATTCCCTGATGAGCGTCTGCGCAACGTTGCCGCCCCGATCGACACGATCGACGCCGAGCTGCAGACCCTGATCGACGACATGATCGAGACCATGTATGACGCCCGCGGCATCGGCCTCGCCGCGTCACAGGTCGACGAGCATCGCCGTCTCATCGTCATCGACGTCAGCGAAGATCAGTCCCAGCCGCTGGTGCTGATCAACCCGGAATACACCCCGATCGGTGATGAACAGCAACCGATGCAGGAAGGCTGCCTGTCGATTCCTGAATATTATGCCGAAGTCCCGCGCTATCTGAAGGTACGACTCAAGGCTCAGGACCGCAACGGCGATGCCTACGAACTGGAAGCCGATGGCCTGCTGGCGCATTGCATCCAGCACGAGCACGACCACCTGCAAGGCAAGCTGTTCGTCGACTACCTCTCCCCGCTCAAGCGTGATCGGGTGATGAAGAAGATGCAGAAACGCCACAAGCTGCAAGAAGCCTGATCCCTCACGCTCGGCCACACGGCCGATATTGAGCGCATGGCGGCACCGCACGAAGGCCGAGGGGATGCCCTCGGCCTTCGTGCGGTTACGAGTCCATCAGCCGCGCCTGTCGCGCTGGCTGTCCTGCCGCAACCGTCAGCACCTTGAGCACGGCCGCCTCCGTGCTCCTACATGAGTCATAGCACATGTCGAAAGCCCTGCGCATCGCCTTTGCCGGCACCCCCGATTTCGCCGCCGAGTGCCTGTCCGCCCTGCTGGGCAGTCGCCACGAGATCATCAGTGTCCACACCCAGCCTGATCGCCCCTCCGGGCGTGGTCGCAAGCTGACCCCGGGCCCCGTCAAGCAGCTGGCACTCCAGCATGATATCCCTGTCCATCAGCCGCTCAACTTCAAGGACGAGGCCGATCGCCAGATTCTGCGCGACCTCGAGGCCGACATCATGGTGGTGGTGGCCTACGGGCTGATCCTGCCGCAGGCGGTGCTCGATATCCCGCGTCTGGGCTGTCTGAACATCCACGCCTCGCTGTTGCCGCGCTGGCGGGGGGCCGCACCGATCCAGCGTGCCATCGAAGCCGGTGACAGCGAATCCGGCGTCACCATCATGCAGATGGATGCCGGCCTGGACACCGGTGACATGCTGCTGACCCGCCGCACCCCGATCACCGCCAGCACCACCGGTGGCGAGCTGCACGATGCGCTGGCGGCCCAGGGTGGCGAGGCCATCGTCACGGCCCTCGACGCCATCGCCACAGGCGACCTGCCCGCGACCCGCCAGCCGGAAGAGGGCGTGACCTACGCCGCCAAGCTCTCAAAGGCCGAGGCCGAACTCGACTTCACCCGCCCTGCCGCCGAGCTGGACGCGCGCATCCGCGCCTTCAATCCGTGGCCGGTGGCCTGGACCCGCCTTGAAGGCGAGCCGCTGCGCCTGTGGATGTCGCGCACCGGCGAGCAACGCCTCACCGACAGCGTGACGCCCGGCACCCTGCTGGCGCCCGGCAAGGATTGCCTGCGCATCGCCTGCGGTGACGGCCATGAGGTGCTGGAGATCACCCGGGCCCAGCTGCCCGGCGCCAAGCCGCTGTCCGTCAAGGACCTGCTCAACTCCCGTGCTGCGCGCTTCCCCGAGGGCCTCGTCCTTGGCGCGGACCACACCCCTGATACCGATTCCCAGACCGAGACTTCCGCATGAGCCAGTCAGACAACCCGTCCTCCAAGGGCAACGGCAAGAAGCGCAACTCCCTGCCGCCAGCCCGCAGCAAGGGCGGCGGTCAGAAGCACGGCGGTGCACGTCGCAAGCCTGACAATGCACCGGCCTCGCCGGGTGCCGCCGTCCGGGTCGCCGCTGCGCGCACCCTGGCGCCGGTACTGGCGGCAAAGACCTCTCTGAATCTGGACGGACTGCCCTCTGGCGTGGCCGGACGTGATCAGGGCCTCTACAAGGCGCTGTGCTTCGGCGTCTGCCGCCAGCTGCCGCGTCTGGATACCCTGGCGGGCAAGCTTTTGAAGTCATCCTTCAAGGCCCAGGACCAGGACATCCACGCCCTGCTGCTGCTCGGCCTCTATCAGCTGCTGTACATGCGCATCGCCCCGCACGCCGCCGTCGGTGAGACCGCTGGCGCCGCCCGCGGACTGGGCAAGGGCTGGGCCACCGGCGTGCTCAATGCCTGTCTGCGTCGCTTCCAGCGTGAGCAGGAAGCGCTGGAAGCCGAGGTCGACAAGGACCCCGCGGTGGCGCTTTCTCACCCGCAGTGGCTGCTGGAGACCTTCCAGCGCAACTGGCCGGACGACTGGCAGGCCATCGCCGAGGCCAACAATGCCCAGGCGCCGATGACCTTGCGCGTCAATGTCTCCGCCATCAGCCGCGACGACTACCTCGCCCAGCTGGCGGAAGCCGAGATCGAAGGCGTGGCCTGCCCCTTCGCCGAGCACGGCATCACCCTGACCAGCGCCTGCGACGTCAGCGCCCTGCCGGGCTTCGAGGAAGGCCTGGTCAGCGTGCAGGATGAAGCGGCACAGCTGGCGGGTCAGCTGCTGGCGCCGGCCGTGACGGCCATCAACGCCGAGGGTGAAGGCGTGCGCCTGCTGGATGCCTGCACCGCGCCGGGCGGCAAGCTGGCGGACATGCTGGAACGCTTCCCGGGCCTGGACGCCACCGCCATCGACATCGACGGCGAGCGCCTCGAGCGCGTGGAAGAGACGCTGGAGCGTCTGGAGCTGGGTGCCGGTGTCGTGTGTGCCGATGCCAGTGAACGCGACTGGTGGGACGGCGAAGCCTTCGACGTCATCCTGCTCGACGCGCCCTGCTCCGGCAGTGGCGTCATCCGTCGTCACCCGGACATCAAGCTGCTGCGTCGCCCGAACGACATCGGCGATCTGGCACGCCTGCAGGGCAAGCTGCTGGCCAATCTGTGGGACATGCTCAAGCCCGGCGGCACCCTGATCTACGGCACCTGCTCCATCATCACCCAGGAAAATGCCCGCGTGATGGACCGCTTCCTGGCCGCGACACCGGACGCCAAGGCCGAGACCATCAAGGCCGACTGGGGCCGTGTCTCCGGTGCTGGCCGTCAGATGCTGCCGCAGGTCAATGGCCACGACGGCTTCTACCTGGCCCACATCACCAAGGCCAGCGCCTGATCACAGCCAAGCGAGCCGTGTCGGCGCGACGTCCGTGATGACATGAGACGCCACGCCTGACATTCCCGGACAGCCGCGCCCCGACTCTCGGGGCGCGGCTGTCTTCCGTCCTGGCACTGGTTTATCCTGTGCCGACTGAGCAACAGCGGACGAGCCGGACATGAAAATCATCATTCTGGGCGCAGGTCAGGTCGGCGGAACGCTCGCCGAACACCTGGCCCATGAAGAAAATGACATCACGGTGGTGGATACCGACAGCGAACGGCTGCGCGAGCTGCACAACCGACTCGACATCCGCACGGTCACGGGGCCGGCGAGCTATCCGCAGATCCTGCGGCAGGCGGGTGGCGAGGATGCCGACATGCTGATCGCGGTGACCAACTCTGACGAGGTCAACATGATCGCCTGTCAGATCGCCCATAGCCTGTTCCACACGCCGACCAAGATCGCGCGCGTACGCTCGACCGCCTATCTGACCCGCAAGGGCCTGTTCTCGCATGACGCCATCCCGGTCGACGTGCTGATCAGCCCCGAGCAGGTGGTGACGGACCACATCCGCCGCCTGATCGAGTACCCCGGCGCCTTGCAGGTGCTCGACTTCGCCAATGGCGTCGCCCAGCTGGTCGCGGTGAAGGCCTATTACGGCGGGCCACTGGTCGGTCAGGAACTCGGTTTCCTGCGTCGCCACATGCCCAACGTGGATACCCGCGTCGCCGCCATCTATCGTCGCAACCGTCCGATCATCCCGCGCGGTGACACCGTGATCGAAGCCGATGATGAGGTGTTCTTCATCGCGGCACGCAAGGATATCCGTACCGTGATGGGCGAGCTGCGACGCGTCGATCGCAACTTCCGCCGTGTAGTGATCGCCGGTGGCGGCCATATCGGTGAGCGTCTGGCCGAGACGCTGGAGCACAGCCATCAGGTCAAGATCATCGAGCACTCGCTGGCGCGTTGCACCAACCTCTCCGAGCGCCTCGATCGCACCGTGGTCCTGCACGGCAGCGCCACCTCCAAGCGTCTGCTGCTGGAGGAGAACATCGAGGATTGCGACATCTTCTGCGCGCTGACCAACGACGACGAGGTCAACATCATGTCGTCGATGCTGGCCAAGCGACTCGGCGCCAAGAAGGTGCTGACGCTGATCAACAACGCGGCCTACGTGGACCTGGTGCAGGGCGGCGAGATCGACATCGCCATCTCGCCCCAGCAGGCGACCATCGGCGGCCTGCTGACCCACGTGCGCAAGGGTGACATCGTCAATGTCCACTCGCTGCGCCGTGGTGCGGCGGAGGCCATCGAGGCCATCGCCCACGGCGATGAGCGCTCCTCCAAGGTGGTAGGCCGACGCATCGAGGATATCAACCTGCCGGAGGGCACCACCATCGGTGCCGTGGTACGCGGCAAGGAAGTGCTGGTGGCGCATCATGACCTGGTGGTGGAGTCCAACGACCACGTCATCCTGTTCGTGGTCGACAAGCGTCGCATCCGCGAGGTGGAGCGCCTGTTCCAGGTCGGGTTGACCTTCTTCTGATGCCGGCCTCAATGACTACCGCCCCGCGCCCGCACCGACTGTCACTCGGTGGCCTCGCCACGCTGCGCCTCTTTCAGGGAGGCGCCGCATGAGTCTACGCGTGATCTCTCGCATCCTCGGTATCCTGCTGATGCTGTTCAGCCTGACGCTGGTGCCGCCGATGCTGATCTCGAGGGTCTTCGAGGACGACACCCTGAGCGCCTTCGCCGTGGCGATGGGCATCACCCTGCTGACCGGTTTCGCGCTCTTCTACCCCAATCGGCACGCCCGCAAGGAATTGCGCAACCGCGATGGTTTCCTGATCACGGTGCTGTTCTGGACCGTGCTGGGGGCCTTCGGCTCGCTGCCCTTCCTGCTCGCCGAAGACCCGAACCTGACCATCATCGATGCCATGTTCGAGTCGTTCTCGGGACTCACCACCACCGGCGCCACGGTGATGACGGGACTCGATCTGCTGCCTCACTCCATCCTCTACTATCGTCAGCAGCTGCAATGGCTGGGCGGCATGGGGATCGTGGTGCTGGCGGTGGCGATCCTGCCGACACTCGGCATCGGCGGCATGCAGCTCTACCGCACCGAGATCCCCGGCCCGCTGAAGGACTCCAAATTGACGCCGCGCATCACCGAGACGGCCAAGGCGCTGTGGTACATCTACGCCGCGCTGACACTGGTGTGCTTCGCCAGTTACTGGGCGGCCGGCATGAGCTGGTTCGATGCCCTGGGCCACAGCTTCTCGACCGTCGCGGTCGGCGGCTTCTCGACCCACGATGCCAGCATCGGCTACTTCGATTCCGCCAGCATCGAGATGATCTGCGTGTTCTTCATGGTGGTATCCTCGATCAGCTTCGGCCTGCACTTCGCCGCCTGGCGCGAGGGTCGCATCAGCCATTATCTGCGCGACCCGGAGACACGCTTCTTCCTGATCCTGCTGCTGATCCTGACCTGCGTCACCATCGCCGGCCTGCTGCTCACCGGCAGCTACGATGACAGCAAGGCGCTGCGCCACGGCCTGTTCGAGGCCGTCTCGGTCGCCACCACCACCGGCTTCGGCGTCGCCGATTTCACCGGCTGGCCGGGCGTCTTGCCGATGATGCTGTTCATCGCCGCCTTCATCGGCGCCTGTTCCGGGTCCGCCGGTGGCGGCATGAAGGTCATCCGCATCCTGCTGATCCTCAAGCAGGGCGTGCGCGAGATCCATCGTCTGATCCACCCCAATGCCATCCTGTCGGTCAAGGTCGGCAAGATGCGCATCTCCGAGGGTGTGGCTGAAGCGGTATGGGGCTTCTTCTCCGTGTACCTGATGCTGTTCGTGCTGATGATGCTGGGCATGCTGGCCACCGGGCTTGACCAGGTGACGGCGTGGTCTGCGGTCGGCTCGGCGCTCAACAACCTGGGGCCGGGACTGGGCGAGGTCGCGACCCACTACGGCGATATCCCGGGGGCCGCCAAGGGTATCCTGATCCTCGCCATGCTGCTGGGTCGTCTGGAGATCTTCACCATCCTGGTGCTGTTCACGCCGGCCTTCTGGCGGCGCTGACAGCCGTGCCGATAACCCCCAACGCGCCAGGAGCATCACCTTGAACAAAAACGCCCCCGTCGGAGCACTCCGACGGGGGCGTTTTGTATTGTATTGCTTCGACTATGACTCGCCGGTAGTGGCGTCACGGCGCGCCAGCAGGCGCCGCATCGGCGCGGTCGGCTCCAGCACATAGTGGATACGACTGGCACGATAGCAGTCGTTGAAGGCATCGAAGTAATCATCCAGCACGCTGGCCGCCGCCTCCTCTCCGGCCTGACGCAACAGCTCCGCCGCCACCTCCGCCGTACACAGATGTGATTGGGACGCCGGTTTGCGCAGGTGATAGCGCGTCAGACGCGTGGTGTGCAATGGCAACACCGGCAAGCCGTCCAGATACGGACTCTTGCGGAAGATGCGCCGTGCCTGACGCCAGGTACCATCCAGCAGGATGAACACCGGAACGCGCGCCTCGCCACTGGCGGTATGCGTCGCCACATCGGCGCCGACACCGGCGATGGCATTCACGTCAACCACGCGGTCGGCGTAATCGGGCTGGTCATCCGGGAAGATGATGAAGGGCTGATAGCGCTCATCTTCCAGCAGCGCCAGCAGGCGCGGGTCAGGCTCGACGCGATACCAGCTGAAGACCTCGGTGCCCGCCAGCACATCCGAGATCAGGCGCCCGGTATTGGTCGGCTTGTAATGTTCCAGCGGATGGGTGATCAGCCAGAACTTGATCCGCGACTCGGCGGTGACCTGATAGGGACACAGGCAATTGAGCCTAGGCAGGCGGCACGCCTCACAGCGAATCACCTGACTGCCGCGCGCCTTGAACTCGCGGCGCGGATGCCGCCCGTGCCACGCCTCCGGCTCGCCACTGGGCAGCGTGGTGATGCCACTGCCTTCGCCTGGCGCGACGGTATCAATTGCCACAGCGTCGCCATCGACGCTGGAGACGTCAGCGGAAACAGAGTGAGGCGCACAGGCGGCGATATCGTCGCCATCAGCCGGCGGGGGGCGGGAATCACACATGATGAGCAGTCAGGACCAAAGAAAAAGGGACGCGCATTCTAGCATGCGCGTCCCTTTCTCATATTCCTCTATCACAGCTCAAGCTATCAACTCGCGGGATCAGACCTCGTAGCGGTGCTTGCTGCCGGTCACGAACTTGGGCGGACGACGCTTCCAGTAGCCTGCCAGCAGCGACCCCGAGACGTTGTGCCAGATGGAGAAGATCGCCCCCGGCAGCGCCGCCGTGGCGGAGAAGAACTGACTGGCCAGTGACGCCGCCAGACCAGAATTCTGCATGCCGACCTCGATGGCGATGGTGCGCGAAGTGCGTTCATCCAGTCCGAACAGACGCGACAGGCCATAGCCTGCGCTCAGGCCGATGGCATTGTGTGCCACGACCGCCAACGCGACCAGCGGGCCCAGCGTGGCGAGGCGCCCGACGTTGAGCGAGACCACGATGGCGATGATCAGCACGATGGCCAGCATGGCCAGACTCGCCAATGCCGACTCCCACTCGCGGATCAGATCTCGCGCGAAGTGGTGGACGACCACGCCGAGCACGATGGGTGCGACCACCAGCTTGGCGATGCTCAGCAGCATGCCGCTGACCGGCACGTCGATATCGGTGCCCAGCAGCCACCAGGTCAGCAGCGGCGTCATCACGATGGAGAGCAGCGTCGAAGCCATGGTCATCGAGACCGATAGCGCCACGTGTCCGCCGGCAAGCCAGGTCATCACGTTGGAGGAGGTTCCCCCTGCCGTGGCACCGACCAGCACCATGCCCACCGTCAGCGCCGGGTCCAGCCCCAGCAGACGCGCAATCAGGAAGGCGGCCAGCGGCATCACGCTGTATTGCAGCAGCAACCCGAGCGCGATCGGGCCGGGGCGACGTGCCACGCGTATGAAGTCGTCACGCGACAGGGTCAGGCCCATGGCGAACATGATCAGCGCCAACAGAGGCTGAATGGTGCCCTTGAGCGCCACGAACGGCGCCGGAGCCACCACGGCGATGCCGGCAAAGACCAGCGCCCACAAGGGGAAGAAACGATTCAGCGTCTCGAACATGCTTTTCACTTTTCGGTCGCCCGGGGCATCGATTTCCCGGAAATTGCTGGCCCGCCTCCCATGGCAGGCCTGAAGGCGCGCATCATAACGTATCAGGCAGTCCCAGGTGGCCCTGATACAACCAATGGCGCACAAGCCTCGGTACCGCCTGACCGGCACTTTCGGCCAGCGGCAGCACGCCGGGCTCGGCCAGTTCATCGGCATTCGGGTCGACCAGCACGATGGGGGCGTCCAGCGGTGCTGCTGCATAGAGGTTGGAGGCCGGCATGACCTTGAGCGAGGTACCGACGATCAACAGCAGATCCGCCTCGGCGGCGATCTCCTCGGCGACCGCATAGAGCGGCACCGCCTCACCGAACCACACCACGTCCGGGCGCAGCTGACTGCCCTTGTCACACAGATCCCCGAGGCGAATGCCGCCACGCGGCAAGGGATAGCGCAGGCCGTGGTCGACGCTGGAGCGCGCCTTGAGAATCTCGCCATGCAGGTGCACGACCTCGCGCGAGCCTGCACGCTCATGGAGATCGTCGATGTTCTGGGTGATGACCGAGACGCGAAAGCCGTGCTGCTCAAGCTCCGCCAGCGCCTTGTGGGCCGCGTTGGGCCTGGCACGCCGCACCTGGGTGCGGCGATCATCGTAGAAGCGCAGCACCTGCTGAGGGTCACGTCGGAAGGCCTGCGGCGTCGCGATGTCTTCCAGACGATGCTCTTCCCACAGGCCATCCTCGGCGCGGAAGGTGCGCAGGCCGCTCTCGGCACTGATGCCGGCGCCACTCAACACGACCAGATGGCGTCCATGGCGTGCACCGGGGTCCTTGAAGCCTTCACTCATCTAGCACTCTCTCTGGCATTGGACAGGTTCGAACAGCGGGCATGGCGATCACACTCAGTCATCGATGAAGTCCTGACTGCGATCGACACCGAAGCGACGCTTGTTGCGATAGGGATAGACATCGATCACGCGCCCTTGCGCGATGGCGTCCTGCAGGCCACGCCACCAGCTGGCCTGGAAGATCTCGGGATGCAGCTCGTAGAACAGCTTGCGCAGCTGGAGGTCGGCAAACAGGAAGGGGCCGAACTCCTCGGGGAAGATGTCGTTGGGCCCCACCGAATACCAGGGCTCGCTGGCCAGTTCCTGCTCAGGGTAACGTGCCTCGGGAATCTCACGGAAGTTGCACTCGGTCAGGTAGCTGATCTCGTCGTAGTCATAGAAGACCACCCGCCCGTGGCGCGTGACGCCGAAGTTCTTGAGCAACATGTCGCCGGGGAAGATGTCAGCGGCAGCCAACTGCTTGATCGCATTGCCATAATCATTGAGCACCGTGCGGGTTTCCTCGGCGTCACACTCCTCGAGATACAGGTTGAGCGGCGTCATCATGCGCTCGGTATAGCAGTGACGGATCAGCACCTTGTTGCCGCGCAGGCTGATCGAGGAGCTGCACACCTCCAGCAGCTCGTCGAGGCAGGCCGGGTCGAAGTGGTCCTTGCCGACGGTAAAGTTCGAGAATTCCTGCGTGTCTGCCAGTCGCCCGACGCGATCATGGCGTTTGACCAGACGGTATTTCTCGCGCACCTGATCACGACTCATGTCCTTGCCGGGGGCGAAGCGGTCCTTGATCAGCTTGAACACCAGCCGGTAACTAGGCAGCACGAAGACCGCCATCACCATGCCGCGTACGCCCGGTGCGATGATGAACTGATCGGAGCGACTCGCCACATGCTGGTTGAGGCCGCGGAACAGTTCGGTCTTGCCATGCTTGTAGAAGCCGATGGCGGCGTACAGCTCGCCGATGGGCTTCTCGGGCATCAGGGTCTGCAGGAACCCGACCACCTCGCTGGGCACTTCGATCTCGACCTGGAAGTAGGCCCGCGTGAAGGAGAAGATGATCGAGACCTCCTCCGGCTCGATGATCACGGTGTCCAGATAGACGCCATCGCGTTCGGTATGCAGCACCGGCAACACCAATGGCAGGGTCTGGCCACCTCCCTCGATGCGCCCGACCAGATAGGCGCCCTTGTTGCGATAGAAGACGCTGCGCAGCATCTCGAAGGCAGCGTCCGGCGCATCGCGCACCGCCTCAGGCAGCGTCGCGAGCAACATCTCGGCACCCAGCGTCACATCGCGCCCCTGATGCTCGAAGGCGATCCCCAGCGGCGCCTCGTTGAGCACGGATTCGAGTGCCCCGGCCCAGTCACCCTCGACCGGCACACGATGACTGATGCTCAAGCCGGAATGGCGTGCCGGCCTCTGGCGGGATGGCGAGACGAACATCCAGTCATCGCGGATGTGGCGATGGGAAAACACGCTGCAGAAGATGGAGTTGTAGAAGGTCTCGGCCAGCTTGTAGTCGAGGCGTTGATCGATCAGCGCCATATACTGCCGCTTGGCCTCGCCCCACAGGGTGCACTCGCACAGGCGGTCTGGCTCGAAGGCGCGCTCCAGCCGCTCCATGGTGGCGGCGACCTTCTCATCGTAGAGGTTGATGCGCGCGGCGGAGGCCTGCTGGGCTTCCCGCCAGTCGGCCTCGATGAAGCGTCGCCGCGCGTCACTGGAGATCTGCTTGAAGCGTGATCGATATTCATCGAAGCCATGCAACACGGTCGCCGCCAGTCGCTGGCCCTGCTGGCCATTGCCGCGCTCGTCACTGTCCACATCATTGCCCATCGCCGCCTCCCAGCCCTTCAGTCACCTGACATGACCAAAGCATGCGGACTGTCGCGCCAGCAAGCGAGACGACAATGGTCGCGGGCCTTCAACCCTGACTCACGCCAGGTGCGCCAGCCCTCAACGCCGGGCGGGAGAGTGACCGCCTGAAATACAGAACGCCACCCCGCAAGCGAGGTGGCGTTCATGATGTCTGACGATGGCCAGTCGAGTGTGGCTTACAGCTCATGCCCCAGCGAGGCCGCCGAGTCGGCCAGCGGCTTGACGCGGCGCTCGGCCTCGAACAGATCATCGGCCATGCCGGCCTGCTCGGAACTCATGTCCAGCGCATCGATACGCGATGCCTGGAAGCGGTCACGCTGCTCATCGAGGCCGGCGAAATCGAACAGGTCGCGGTCTGCCAGATGTGATGGCGCCACCGAGGTGACGGCATGGAACATGGTTTCCAGACGCCCCGGATGCTTCTTCTCCCAGTCCTGCAGCATCTCCTTGACCACCTGACGCTGCAGATTCTCCTGCGAGCCGCACAGGTTGCAGGGGATGATAGGAAACTCGCGGGCGTTGGAATAGGCCTCGATATCGGACTCACGGCAGTAGGCCAGCGGGCGAATCACGATATGACGCTGGTCATCGGAGAGCAGCTTGGGCGGCATCGTCTTGAGCTTGCCACCGAAGAACATGTTCAGGAACAGCGTCTCGAGGATGTCATCGCGGTGGTGGCCGAGGGCGATCTTGGTCGCGCCGATCTCGGCGGCGAAGCCATACAGCGAGCCGCGACGCAGACGCGAGCACAGCCCGCAGGTCGTCTTGCCCTCCGGCACCTTCTCCTTGACGATGGAATAGGTGTCGCGCTCAAGGATGTGATACTCGACGCCCACCGACTCGAGCCATGCCGGCAGCACATGCTCCGGGAAGCCGGGCTGTTTCTGATCGAGATTCACTGCCACCAGCGTGAACTGCACCGGCGCATTGCGCTGCAGGTTCATCAGGATATCCAGCATGGTGTAGGAATCCTTGCCCCCGGACAGACACACCATCACCTTGTCGCCATCACGGATCATGCCGTAATCGGTGATGGCGGTACCGACATTGCGCCGCAGGCGCTTCTGCAACTTGTTCAATTCGCGCTTGGCAGTGGCCGCATCAGTGGGGCTGGACGAAAGCTCGCTATCGGGTGTGAACATGGGGCATCAGGCTGACAGTTTGGAAGGGCGCACAGTCTAGCATTGGCCAGTAGACGGTCACAGAGGCAGCGTGCTTCAGGCGGGGGGCCTGCCACCTGTCGGGGAAGGTGGCGTGGCGCCGACGCAAGATACGCCAACGCCCGCAGTCAGCGGGCGTTGGCGTGTGGCATGCACCGTGGGGAACAGCGGCGCTTGCAGGAAGGCCGCGCAAGCTAGAACAGGCGCAGCACTTCCAGATAGCGGATCACCACCCCGCCCAGCATCACGAGGATACCGAAGCGTTGCAGTCTGAATTCAAGCGCAGTGAGCGCAAGCTTGCGTGACCAGAACATCAGCACACCGCGCATGTCCTGTGTCCGGCGAATATAGAGGCCGTAGGCAAACAGCACGATGGCCAGGCCAAGAATCAACAGCGTGTTGGTCGCGATCAGCATGTCGCACCTCGTGGGCAAGTACCCCTGAGTCACAAGGAAGGCAATCGTGGGCGGATGCCTTATCTGAAGCCGGGCCCCGAGCAGATGCCCGGGGCCCGACAGTCATCACCTGGCGCAGTGATGACGATCCTGAAGAGAATGATGCCGTCCTCAGGCCTGACAGAGGCTGGCTGACAGCAGGTCCTTGTCACACATGGCCTTTGCTCGCTGTCGCCGCTTCATTATGGTTATCAAAGCTGCTCGGTCTTGCATCCTGCATGGCTTGGCCGTCCTGCTGGCCGGTAGTGCACTGGCGTGCAATTCGTGTCGACATATCGCCGCAGCGGGCGTGTCGTATGGCTGCCAGTGTGGACAAAGGCAGTGCGCCGGGCCATTGGACATTCCGGCAACAGACCTTGGCATAATAGCCTTGAGGATGATGTCGACTGACTCAGGCCTGACTGGCCAGCGAGGGCGACAGCGGTGCCTGCATCAGGCGTTGCGCCATCAGCGCACTGGTCACGGCGTCCCCCAGCGCAGTGTGGCGACCGATCACCGGCACGCCGAGGGCATCAGCCATCGCCTCGAAGCGCAGGTCCGGGGCGGCATCCGGCTGCTCATGCTTGCAGCGCCTAGCGTAATCACGCGCCAGATCATGACGCTGGTTGGGCATATCAAAGCCGTAGCGTGGCCGCAGGTGACGGTTGATCACCGCGACATCGAAGTCGATGCACCAGCCCACCAGCGGGCGATTGCCGATGAACTCCAGCAGCTGTCGCAGCGCATCGCCCAGCGCTTCTCCACCATGCAGATCGATACCGCGCAGACGATGGATACGGATCGAGTCGCCCTGCAGCCCTTGCGGGCATTGCAGGTAGAGCGACAGTGCGCTGGAGGTATGAATATGGCGCGCATCGAAACGCACCGCTGCCAGCGAGACCAGCTCGGCGTGACCGACATCGAGACTGGTGGTCTCGCAGTCCAGCGCCACACGCTCCCCGCCCCGCTCGGCGGCATGCCAGGGACGAAAGAGCTCGGCGAACTCGCCCTGCGCATGACGACGACGATCACTGGCGCGTCTCAGTTGTTCGAACATGCCACCTCCCCTCGGCCTTGAGGCCGGTTCAGTATTCCAGGTGATAACGATGTGACAGGCGCTGCTTGAAGTCCTTGACCCGACTCAGGGCATCGCGCAATAGATCACGCTCCAACGAGGACAGCGACTGGGTGATGATCAGGTTGCGACTCCCTGCCTCCCGCGCCGCCGAGGTCTTGTCCTGGCCATCTTTGCGCGAGTCGCCAGCCCCGCCGGCGGCAGCGCCATGTTCGTCCTCTTCCAGATGGCGCAGCTGCTGGCGCAGACGCAACTCGGCAAACAGCGACAACGCCTCGGCAAGATCGGCGCTGTCGCTGGCCTCGATACGCCCATCGCTGACCAGCGCCTCAAGCCGCGCGAAGGTGCCGGTGGCCATCACTCCACGTTCCAGCGCCATGGTGCGAACGCCATGCACGATGGGGAAGATGCCGCCCTTCTTGATATCGATGCCGTGGCGCGGCGAGCGCAAGGAGCCGAACAGCGTCAGCGGGGTCGAGAAATGCAGCGCCGGGCGCGCGAAGTGCGACAGCAGCAGTTCATCACGCGTGGCGTGGCGCACCAGATGGCCGCGCAAGCTGTCGACCAGTGCTTCATTGCCGCCGCTGGCGCGCGCATCGAAGACGATGGCCAGATTCATCAGCGCCTCGCCATCGCGCCCGGCGCACCAGCGCGCGATCTTGCCGCGCCAACGCGACTCGGTGGCGACCCACTCCGGATTGGAGACCATGATGTTGCCCGGGCATGGTGGATAGCCGAGACCCGCCAGGGCGTCACTGAAGTGCTGCAGGATGTCCTCGTTATCGGGCCACTGGTGGCCATCGGCTATGATCAGTCCATTGTCCTGATCGGTCTTGAGGATCTGCTCTCCGCGCCCTTCACTGCCCATCAGCATCAGGCAACTGGAGGCTCGGTGTTCCTCCGCCACCAGCATGGCGAAGGTGCGCTCGATCAGGCGCCCGTTGAGCGCACTCAACAGCCCCATCGCATGGCGTATGTGGACTCCCTGCATCGCCAGCGCCCTGACCATTTCCGGCAGACGCGCACTGGCCTGCTCAAGCGCCGCCATGTCAGAGGCGCGCTCGATCTCGAGACTCACCAGCTGACTGCGATTGGAGAAGAACCCCAGCACGTCGGTCAGCTCGATGACCCCGACGACCGCCGCGTCAGGCGTCAGGCGCTCCTTGACCACGACCCGCGCGACCCGGTGACGGGTCATCTGCACCAGCGCCTGGAACAGATACTCCTCCGCCGTGACCGCCACCAGCGCAAAGCTGCCCAGCGAGGCGAGCGGATGGTTGGGAGCCAAGCCCTGAATCACCAGCGCATTGAGCAGGTCTGTGCGTGTCACCACGCCCTGACGCCCTTCGACAGAGATGATCAGGCTGTCCGCCCCCGCCGTCTGCATGGCCTTGACCCCCTGCTCGATGCTGGCGCTGGCCGCCAGCTTGAGCGGCGGGCGCATGCAGTCCATCACCCGCGCCAGCATGAAGCCCGCCTGGTCGCGACTCGCGCCCTGACGGGTATCACGCTGCGCCGCCAGCAGCCGCGCCTTGTCACTCAGGCTGTGCTGGAAGTACTCACCGAAGGCAGGACACTCATGGCACAGCGAGAAGAACAGCTGAGCGGGTAGCTGGTAGCACAGCGTCTCCTGCTCGCAGACGAAACGGGTACGGCAATGGCCATTGAGCAGCGTCAGCGCCCCGAACAGGTCTCCCGCGGTGTAATGACCGATGCGCAGACTGCCCCAGGCATCCAGCCCCTCGCGCTGCGCCTTGTCGAGCGTGGCGGCGTCCGGCAGTGCCGAATCAGCGGCCAGTTCCGCCACCTCGCCCTTGTGAATGATGTAGACCGCCTCACCGACGGCCCCCGGCACCAGCGGCTGTGCCAGTGCCTCGAAATAGTGAAGATCCACCCCTTCGGCCAGTCGTTGCCGAAGTCGCTCATCCAGCAGACTGAACGGCGGCTCCTCGAACGCGATATCCACCAGTGACGCTTGCATGACAGCGACTCCCCTCTGCGCGTGCATCGCTGATCGATGCACGAGCCCTCAAACCACGATGCCCCGCCTGCAATTGCAAGACGGGGCTTCGGGAAACGGGGGCCTGTTCGCGCCGATGCTGCGTGCTGCGCGAACAGGCCCTGCTGCCTGAATCAGTGATCCACTGCTGTCCCGGCCCCGCGCGGAACACGAATGTCCTCGACGATATGCTGGATGTGCTCGGGCGGCGGCGGGGTCATCTTGCAGACGATGACTGCGACGACGAAGTTGAGCACCATGCCCAGTGAGCCGATCCCCTCCGGCGACACACCCAGCAACCAGTTCTCGGCACTGTTGAGTTCCGGCGAGATGAACTTGAAGTAGACGATGTAACTGAAGGTGAACACCAGGCCGACCAACATGCCCGCGATAGCACCTTCCTTGTTCATGCGCTTGGAGAAGATCCCCAGCAGGATGACCGGGAAGAAGCTCGATGCCGCAAGCCCGAAGGCAAAGGCCACTACCTGCGCCACGAAGCCTGGCGGATTGATGCCGAAGTAACCGGCGATGACGATGGCCACTGCCGCCGCCAGACGTGCCGCGATCAGCTCCTGCTTCTCGCTGATATCAGGCTTGAAGGTCTTCTTGAGCAGGTCATGCGAGATGGCCGACGAGATGACCAGCAACAGACCGGCCGCCGTCGAGAGTGCTGCCGCCACCCCACCCGCCGCTACCAGTGCGATGACCCATGCCGGCAGGTTGCCGATCTCCGGGTTGGCCAGCACGATGATGTCGCGGTCGATGTAGACCTCGCTCTCGTTGTCGGTGGGCGTGTTGCTCACCAGACGCTGACCGTGCTCACCGCGTGCTGCCTGGCTGTCAGCGCTGCCTTCATAGCTCGGCTTGCCCGCGAAGGGATCACCGCCACGCATCTGGATGATGCCGTCGCCATTCTTGTCGACCCAGCCGATCAACCCTGTGTTCTCCCAGTTGTAGAACCAGCCCGGCAGCTCCTCATAGGCGGTGTCATTGACGGTCTCGACCAGGTTCACTCGCGCGAAGGCGCCCACGGCCGGCGCAGTGGTGTAGAGCAAGGCGATGAAGAACAGCGCCCAACCGGCGGAGATACGCGCATCCTTGACCGTCGGCACCGTGAAGAAGCGCACGATGACGTGGGGCAGGCCAGCGGTACCGCACATCAGCGCGGCGGTGATGAAGAAGACATCGATAGTGGATTTGGAACCCTCGGTGTACTCACGGAAGCCGAGATCGGTCACCACCTGATCAAGCTTGTGCAACAGATAGACACCAGTATCGTTGCCTTGTGCGTCCACCAGGGTGCCGCCGAAGCCGGTCTGCGGCAGCACATGGCCCGTCATCATGATCGACAGGAAGACGGCCGGTACCAGGAAAGCGAAGATCAACACGCAGTACTGCGCCACCTGGGTGTAGGTGATGCCCTTCATGCCCCCCAGAACGGCATAGAAGAAGACGATTGCCATGCCGATGACGACACCGACATTCACGTCCACCTCGAGGAAACGCGCGAAGACGATACCGGTACCGCGCATCTGGCCGGCGACATAGGTGAAGG
The DNA here is from genome assembly GCA_013376735.1 of bacterium Scap17. Classification (NCBI taxonomy): domain Bacteria; species bacterium Scap17. The sequence continues at coordinate 3,511,711 of VINJ01000001.1, forward strand.
AAATGAAGATGACGCAGATCACCGCCACGGTGCGTGCGACACTGGAGTAGTAACGGTCACCGACGAAGTCCGGCACCGTGAACTTGCCGAACTTGCGCAGATACGGCGCCAGCAGCATGGCCAGCAACACGTAGCCGCCGGTCCAGCCCATCAGGTAGACGGAGGCGTCATAGCCGACATAGGCGATGATGCCCGCCATCGAGATGAACGAGGCCGCCGACATCCAGTCAGCGGCGGTCGCTGCCCCGTTGGCGATGGGGTGAACGCCACCCCCGGCGACATAGAATTCCTTGGTGGAACCGGCTCGCGACCACACCGCGATCCCGATATAGAGCGCAAATGATGCGCCCACGAAGAGATAGGTCAGCAGTTGAACATCCATTGGCAGTGTCCTTGGCGATATCGATCATATTGTTCTTATTCACACTACGATGCGTCACGACGAGCGGCCTGTGCCCGGCGTGTCACTGACTCATTGCTCGTGAACATCGAAACGCTCATCGAGCTTGTTCATCGAACGGGCATACAGAATGATCAGCGCGAGGAAGAAGTAGATCGCTCCCTGTTGCGCAAACCAGAAGCCCAGTTTGAAACCGAAGAACTGGATGTTGTTCAGCACGTCCACCAGCAATATCCCGCATCCATAGGACACCACGAACCAGACCACGAGATAGCCCATGATCAGTTTGATATTGGCGGACCAATACGCCTTGGCATTCGCTTCCTTCATGATGGTGTTCTCGCATTGTTATTGTGATTGGCGAAGTGGAGTGATTGGTGATCCAGAGATCGATGACCACCCATCAGTGGATGATCCTTTCTCAGCGGTTGATGGGTATTTCCTGCGCTTTTCAAGCCATAACAGGAAACTTGACGACTCGAATCTGACAGTAGACAAGGCCCTGCAACGTTGCAGGCTGACTTTAGTCGAGAATGTCAGCCACCCCTGATGGAGCAAGATTGAGAACGATGCAATTCATTTCAAATCAACAAGTTGATTCATATCCTAAAGATGCAATCCCTTGGTCTATTGGCCAAATGGGCGAAGGATGAACGACGAAATCTTCCGCGCGTTGCGCGCATGACATTGGCCGATACCGAAAAAACAGGCTCGTTGTGCAGACGCCATTTACGGCTTCTTGACGCCGATCATCGAAGCGTCTGCGTATCAATGGATGACGGAGCATCTCCCTCACGACTCTCAAGACGCCGAGTCTGTCATGCACAGTGCTTGGGACTCGTGGCGGGGCTGCGTAGAATGGCGCTTCCAGAGAGGAGAGCGACATGTTCCAGGGTTGGTGGCTGATCGCAGTGGCACTCGCATATATCGCGGTGCTGTTCACGATTGCATGGCGGGGTGATCGCAACGCCAAGAAACACGGGTCGCCGAATCGGCGCCCAGCGGTCTACAGTCTGGGGCTTGCGGTCTACTGCACCAGCTGGACCTTCTACGGCAGCGTCGGACAGGCCGCGACCAGCGGCTGGAGTTATCTGAGCATCTTCATCGGGCCGATTCTGGCCTGTCTGCTGTTCTGGCCGATCCTGCTCAAGATGATTCGGGTCGCCAAGCGCCAGAACATCACCTCGATCGCCGACTTCATCGCCTCGCGCTACGGCAAGACACAGTCGCTGGCGGTGTTCGCCTCGCTGGTGGCCCTGGTCGGCACCCTGCCCTACATCGCCCTGCAGTTGAAGGCCGTCTCGAGCGCCTATCAGGTACTCACCGACACCAGCGACGTCACGCGAACCGCCTGGCTGGGCGATACCGCCTTCTATGTCGCGGCGATCATGGCGCTGTTCGCCATCCTGTTCGGCACCCGCCACACCGACGCCACCGAGCACCATGTCGGCCTGTTGCAGGCGATCGCCTTCGAATCGCTGGTCAAGCTGGTCGCCTTCCTGACCCTGGGCGTCTATGTCACCTGGGGCATGTTCAATGGCCTGGGCGATCTGTTCACCAAGGCCGACACCTATCTGGAGCTGCAACAGCAGCTGGAGACTCAGACCTTCGGCACCGGCTTCTGGGCCCAGACGCTGCTGGCGATGCTGGCGATCTTCTGCCTGCCGCGTCAGTTCCACGTCGCGGTGGTCGAGAACACCCACCACGATGACGCCCGCCGTGCGCGCTGGATGTTCCCGATCTACCTGGTCGCCATCTCCTTCTTCGTGCTGCCGATCGCCGCCGCCGGCCTGACCATGTTCCCCGATGGTTCGGTGTCACCGGACAGCTTCGTGCTGGCGCTGCCGATGGCAGCCGACCAGACCTGGCTGACCCTGCTGACCTTCATCGGCGGCTTCTCCGCCGCCACCGGCATGGTGATCGTCGCCGCCGTCGCGGTCTCGATCATGATCTCCAACGAGATCGTGATTCCGCTATTGTTCCGCCTGCGCTGGTTCGATACCGAAGCACGCGACTACAGCCATATCGTGTTGCTGGCGCGCCGCCTGACCATCGTGATGATCCTGGCGCTGGCCTACGGCTTCTATCTGCTGATCGCCGAATACAGCACCCTCTCGGCCATCGGCCTGCTGTCGTTTGCCGCCGTCGCCCAGTTCGCGCCCTCGCTGATGGGCGGCCTCTACTGGAAGCGTGGCAACCGTCTTGGTGTCATCGTCGGCCTTAATGTCGGCTTCGCGGTCTGGGCCTGGACCCTGCTCATCCCGGCACTGGCACAGGCGGGTCTAATGCCGGCCGAGATCGTCAATCAAGGCCCGTTGGGCATCGACTGGCTGTCGCCGCATGGCCTGTTCGGCTTCCGCTTCAACGACCCGTTGACCCACGGCGTGATGCTGTCACTCGGCCTGAACCTGTTCTGCTACATCTTCGTCTCGCAGATGACGCCGCAGCGCGTGGTCGAGCGCATCCAGGCCTCACTGTTCGTCGACAGCGTCGAGACCCGTCAGACCAGCGTCTCGCGCCCCTGGACCGGTTCCACCTCCGTCTCGGACCTGCGCGTCCTGTGTGAGCGCTTCCTGAGCCACGAGCAGGTCGAGCGCGCCTTCGAGGACTACGCGCGCCGCAGTGGCCAGCCGCTGGAGCTGCATGCACGCGCCTCCATCGACCTGATCCAGTTCACCGAACGCTTCCTGGCCTCGGTGCTCGGGGCCTCCTCGGCACGCATCGTCGTCAACTCGGCGCTGCAGGGTCGCGGCATCGGCATCTCGGATGTCATCTCCATCGTCGATGAAGCCTCGCAGGTGCTCGAATTCAACCGCGCCCTGCTGCAGGCAACCATCGAGAACATCCACCAGGGCATCAGCGTGGTCGACCAGCACATGCGCCTGGTGGTGTGGAATCAGCGTTACCTGGACATGTTCCGCTTCCCCGACAACCTGATCCGGGTCGGCGCGCCCATCGATCGCATCTTCCGCTACAACGCCCACAACGGCGAATACGGACCGGGCGACCCCGAAGAGCACGTCGACCAGCTACTGGATGCCATCCGCAACGGCGAGCCGCACCGCTACGTGCGCTATCGCCAGGATGACAGCGTGATGGAGATCCAGGGCAATCCGATGCCCGGTGGCGGCTTCGTCTACACCTATCAGGACATCACCCAGCAGAAGCGCACCGAAGAGGCGCTGATCCGCTCGGAAAACAACATCCGCATCTACACCGACAACGTGCCGGCGCTGATCGCCTACTTCGACAAGGAGTGCCGCTACCTCTTCACCAACCGTGCCTATGAAGCGGTGATGGGCATCGACCGTACCGCCGTGATCGGCGAGCCCGCCGAAGAGGCGATGCCGGAAGACATCTATCGCCAGCGTGCACCGTGGATGACGCGCGCGCTGTCCGGTGAGCGCGTCTCCTTCGAGATCTCGCTGGAAGCCTCGGAAGGCGGCGTGCGTTACATGCTGGTCACCTATACGCCGCACTTCAGTACCAAGGGCAACATCCTCGGCTTCTTCGCGCTCTATCAGGACATCACCGAGCGACGTCTGGCGGAGATCGCCCTCAAGGAGACCAACGAGAACCTGGAAGAGCGCGTGCGCGTGCGTACCCAGGAGCTGTCACAGGTCAACGAGGCCCTGCGCACCGAGAACCGCGTGCGCGCCGAGGCCGAGCAGGCACTGCGTCAGGCCAAGCAGCTGGCCGAGGATGCCAATGCCTCCAAGACACGCTTTCTGGCCGCGGCCAGCCACGACCTGCTGCAGCCACTGAATGCGGCGCGTCTGTTCACCTCCGCCCTCGCCCAGCAGGTCGAAGGCGAGATGAAGACCACCACCAATCACATCGACAACTCATTGCAGGCCGCCGAGGAGCTGCTCAGCACCCTGCTCGACATTTCCAAGCTGGACGCAGGCGCCCTGGCACCGCGGCGCAGCGTGTTCCGCCTCTCCGACATCCTCAAGCCGCTCAAGGCCGAGTTCGAGGTGATGGCGGAAGATCGCGGACTTGACCTGAAGGTGGTGATGACCCAGCTGGCAGTGGATTCCGATGGCCAGATGCTCAGACGCATCGTGCAGAACTTCCTCTCCAACGCGGTGCGCTATACCCGCCAGGGCCATGTGCTGCTGGGCTGCCGCCGTCTGGGCGATCGCATTCGCATCGAGGTCTGGGACACCGGCCCCGGCATTCCCGAGTCGAAGCTGACCGAGATCTTCCAGGAATTCCGGCGTCTCGATCAGACCGAGCGTCACAAGGAGAGCGAGAAGGGCCTCGGCCTGGGGCTGTCGATCGCCGAACGCATGAGCCGGGTGCTCGACCACCCGATCACGGTGCGCAGCTGGGTCGGCATCGGCACCGTCTTCGCCGTCAGCGTGCCGATCAGCAAGGAGCTGCCGGCAGCCGAGCTGCCGGATGCCGTGCCGGCTCGCAAGCGCGCCGGCAACAAGCTGACCGGTACTCGCGTCCTGTGCATCGACAACGAGAGCCTGATTCTCGAAGGCATGAAGGCGATGCTGTCCGGCTGGGGCTGCGAGGTGTTCACGGCGACCTCGATCGGCGGCGCCAAGTCGGTGATCCGCAACCTGGATGGTGATCCGGATGCCATCCTCGCCGACTACCACCTCGACAACGAGGTGACTGGCCTGATGGCACTGGATGCGCTGGATGAGCGTCTGGCGGGCTCGGTACCGGGCATCGTGATCACCGCCGACCGCACCGATGAAGTCGCCGAGGAAGTGCGCCGTGCGGGCTATCACCTGCTGCTCAAGCCGGTGCGACCCGCCGCGCTGCGTGCGCTGCTGACGCGCACCCTGCAGGCCAATCGCGCCGAGAAGCACACCAGTGGCGCGAGTGATGCCTCCGACGCCGCGACGGATGACCCAGCCCCCTGATCAGTCGGGCTGGCCTGTCGATCTTTAGACTTGGTAGAAGCAAAAAGCCCGCCCTGTCAGCGACAGGGCGGGCTTTTTGTGGCGTGAAGATGCGACTCTCGAGGAGAGCCTCAGCTCAAGCGCTGACGCGGGATCAGGAGCGGACTTTCGGCGGCTCGACTTCCAGACGCTGGGCCGCGATGACAGCCTGGGTGCGCGAATGCACGCCCAGCTTGCGCAGAATGGCGGTCACGTGAGCCTTGATGGTGGCCTCGGACACATTCAGCTCATAGGCGATCTGCTTGTTGAGCAGACCTTCCGTCAGCATGTTGAGCACGCGGAACTGCTGCGGCGTCAGTGACGCGATCGCCTCGGCGAAGCGCGATTCATCCTCGGAAGACTCGCCCATGGCCTCGGCGATATCTGCCGGCAGCCAGACCTCGCCTTCGAGGATCTCGCCGATGGCTTCGGCGATGACGTCGAGACTGGCGGACTTGGGAATGAAGCCGGAGGCCCCATAATCGATGGCGCGGCGCACCACGTAGGGCTCCTCGCTACCGGACACGACCGCCACCGGGATGTCCGGTGTCTGGCCACGCAACTGGATCAGACCGGAGAAGCCGTGGGCTCCCGGCATGTGCAGGTCCAACAGGATCAGGTCGGCATCGGGATGGCGGGCAACGACTTCGTTGGTCGCTTCCATGCTGTCAGCCTCGACGATCTCTGCCTGAGAGGCGACTTGTCTAAGCGCCTGGGTCAGTGCGGCACGAAAGAGCGGGTGATCGTCTGCAACGATGAACTTCTGGGCAAAGGCCATTGAGTCTCCTCCAAAACCCCGATGGTGATGATCACCGACCTTCCTGGCCGGTCAACAATCGCCGTTATTTTCTGGCATGTTACCCCATAAAACGCGCGTTTAACAAAGCAGCCCACCATCGGAAGATGTACTGATGTTTCGCTCGGGGAACACGAGTATCGCACGGATTGATGCCCGGCGAGCGAACAATCCGTGCGCTGATTCTGACAGCATCCTGGGGATGGTGAGTCAGACAACCCTACCCGCAACGCGACTGGCATGCCAGCCGATCAATGCGACACCGGCAATCAGCACGAAGCCGATCAGACTGGCGATATCCGGCACCTCGCCCCAGATGGCCCAGCCCGCCAGTGCCGAAAACACGATGGTCAGATAGGAATAGATCGATACTTCCCCCGCCGGTGCGAGACGATAGGCCGTGGTCATCAGAATCTGACCGCCGGCCGCAAAGACGCCGATGCCCAGCAAGGCCAGCGCCTGAGGGCCGCTCGGCATCACCGGATTCATCAACATCGGCACCAATGTCACCACACTGGAGACCAGCGAGAAATGCAGCACGATGGTCGCCGAGGCCTCGCGCCCTCTCATCGCACGGATGAGCGTATAGGCCGCCCCCGCCAGCATTGCCGAACCCAGCCCGACCATGGCGGGCAACAATGCCTCCACCCCGCCTTCGGCAAATGCCAGTTGCGGCTTGATGACCAGCGCCGCGCCAGAGAAGGCGACGAGCATGCCGACCAGCCGCCAGCCGCCGAGACGCTCGGCCAGGAAGAGGCCGGCGAACAGGCTGACGAAGAACGGCGATAGCTTATTCAGAATAGTCGCATCTGCCAGCAGAAGATGATCGATGGCGTAGAAGAAGCTCATCACGCCGCCAAGCCCGATCAGTGACCGCGCCATCAGCATCGGCTGGTGATGCCAGTGGCCCAGCAGACGCGCGCCCGCCATGCGCACCATCACCACCGCCACGCCGAGACTGACCAGGTTGCGCACGAAGACCTTCTCGAACAACGGCAGGTCGCCGCTCAGCTTGACCATCGCTCCCATCAGCGCGAACGAGATCGCCGACAAGCACATCAGGATGACGGCGCGAGGACGATTCTCGCCCTCATTGGACGACCCGGCGGCGGGAGAACTGGCGAGAGAACTGGCTGGCTGAGAGGCGGGGCAGGATGCATCCGACTTGCCTGCTGACATGGGGGCGGCCTTGATCATGAAATGAATGGGGATATGCGCAGAGGTGCCTGCATGGACTCCGCTGTCACCTGGACTGCCCCATCATTATCAAGCCAGCAACACCTGGATGGCCAACCTTTCACGTCTCGCACAGCGCAAAAGCGCGGGCCAGGAATACGAACAGACAGATGCTAGCGGACAGGCGCACAAAAAAGCGCGGGAGCGAGGCTCCCGCGCTTTTTTGTCGCTGCGTGTCTTGTCAGGCCTCGCCGGGCGTCGTCCGGTGCCCTCAGCGGTTGGCGCGCTGCTCGATAAGATCATCCACCACCGACGGGTCCGCCAGCGTCGAGGTATCGCCCAGACCATCGGTCTCGTTGGCGGCGATCTTGCGCAGGATGCGCCGCATGATCTTGCCGGAGCGCGTCTTGGGCAGCCCCGGCGCCCACTGGATGACATCCGGTGAGGCGATCGGGCCGATGTCCTTGCGTACCCACTGGGTCAGCGTCCTCTTGAGTTCATCACTAGCTTCGATGCCGTCGTTGAGCGTCACGTAGATGTAGATACCCTGGCCCTTGATGTCATGGGGATAGCCAACCACGGCGGCCTCGGCGACCGCTTCATGCGCGACCAGCGAGGACTCGATCTCGGCGGTGCCCATGCGGTGGCCAGAAACGTTGAGCACATCATCGACGCGCCCGGTGATCCAGTAGTAGCCATCCTCGTCACGACGACAGCCATCACCGGTGAAGTACATGCCCGCATAGGTGGAGAAGTAGGTCTGCACGTAGCGTTCGTGATTGCCCCAAATCGAACGTGCCTGCCCCGGCCAGCTGTCGAGAATCACCAGATTGCCTTCGGTCGCGCCCTCGAGGATGTTGCCCTCGTTGTCGACCAGCGCCGGCTGCACACCGAAGAACGGCAGCGTGGCGGAGCCCGGCTTGAGGTCGATCGCGCCCGGCAGCGGCGCGATCATGATGCCACCGGTCTCGGTCTGCCACCAGGTGTCCACCAGCGGGCAATTGCCATTGCCGATCACGCGGTGGAACCACTCCCAGGCCTCGGGGTTGATCGGCTCGCCCACCGAGCCGAGCAGCCGCAGGCTCGTGCGCGAGCTTGAGTCCATCACGCTGTCACCGTGTGCCATCAGCGCACGCACGGCAGTCGGGGCGGTATAGAGAATGTTGACCTGGTGCTTGTCGACGATCTCGCCGATGCGCCCGTGGGTCGGATAGCTGGGCACACCCTCGAACATCAGCGTGGTCGCGCCATTGGCCAGCGGTCCGTAGACGATGTAGCTGTGGCCTGTCACCCAGCCGACATCCGCCGTGCACCAGTAGATATCACCGTCGTGGTAATCGAACACGTAGCGATGGGTCATCGCGGCATAGAGTAGATAACCGCCCGTGGTATGCTTCAGGCCCTTGGGTGTGCCGGTGGAACCGGAGGTGTAGAGGATAAACAGCGGGTCTTCGGCGCCCATCGCCTCGGCCGGACAGTCACTGGACTGACGGTCCACCAGCTCATGGAACCAGGCATCGCGGCTGCCCCAGTTCACCTCACCGCCGGTACGCCGCACCACCAGCACGTGGTCGACACAGTCGGTGCCATCACGCTCCAGCGCCTCATCGACGTTCTCCTTGAGCGGCACGCGCTTGCCACCCCGCAGTGACTCATCGGCGGTGATCACGATGCGCGAGCTGGAATCGACGATACGCCCCGCCAGCGCGTCCGGCGAGAAGCCACCGAATACCACCGAGTGCACGGCACCAATACGTGTACAGGCCAGCATCGCCATCGCGGCTTCGGGAATCATCGGCATGTATAGCGTGACCACATCGCCCCGCTTGACGCCCAACTCCTTGAGGCCATTGGCAAACTGGCTGACACGCGCGTGCAGCTCGCGATAGGTGATCGACTGGGACTCGTTCGGGTCATCCCCTTCCCAGATGATGGCGACCTGATCTCCACGCTCGGCGAGGTGGCGATCGAGGCAGTTGTGCGCCACGTTGAGCTTGCCGTCCTCGAACCAGCGCACATCGACGTCACCGGGACCGAAGTTGGTATTGCGGATCATCGAGGGCGCATCGAACCAGTCCAGTGACTGGGCCTGCTCGACCCAGAATGTCTCCGGTGCCTCGACGGACTGCTGATACATGGCCTGATAGCGCTCGCGGTCTGCCCAGGCGTGGGCGGCGGCATCGGGAGTGACCGGATGAACCTTGGCATGTTCGCTCATGTGGCGTGACCTCTGACGGATTGGCTGGCGACTCGCTGTCCCACGCGGCATGCGTGAAGCGCAGGCGAGCCGAGGCAAGTCCATTTCAGCTTAAACCCAAGCATGGGGGGGCCACACACTAGACCTTGGTAGATAAATTTTTACTAATTATTTCAACTGTTTATCAACAAATTACACCAAGGTCACAGCGACGTTCGGAGGACAGAAACCGCCTGAAAAGACACCTTCTGACACGACTCGCACTTTGCAACGACATGCTGGCGAGCGAAAAGCGCCTCAATGTGCAATCGACGCATTACGCGCCGGGTCATTCAAGGGCCCGCTCAACTCCTGGCCACAGCGCCGACAGCGATAGCGATGTCCGCGCTGGGCATTGGCGTGGCGTCGCGAGCTGAAGTAGTGCGCGGTATCGCAGCCACAGCCATAGGCCCAAGGCGCCGGGCTGGCAGTCGAGACATCCATGCGATGCGTCACCTCCGGCGGGACGCCGTAGAGATTGGTCATCACCTGCTGCCACTCGGGGCCATGGGGTTTGACGCGCGTCTTGCCGGCGCGCTCGACCACCTCCATCACTACCCAGTGAGCGACCTCGTGGGGGACGGTCTGGCTGAGGAAGTGATGGCGGTTCTCGCTGAGCAGTTGCCAATTGAAGCGCAGCCGCTGGCGCGCCGAATCCGCCGTGCCCGCCGTGCGTCCCTTGAGGCGGCAAGAGACCGACGGCACCCGCAGCTCTGGGAACAGGGCACGCGCGCGTGCCAGACATGCCAGCACCTGCGCCTCCAGCGTCGCGTGCAGGGCAGGCGCCGTCAGCGCCTCGAGCGCGGCGGCATCGGCCAGCGGCAGCGGCGTGGCGGGGGCCTCCCCCAGGCAGGCCAGAGCATGATCGGGCGCAAAGCGGTGACGACTGACGACACGATGAGTGGATGATGACATGACACGAAGACCAGACAGCAGAGCGAATGAACGGATGAGCTGATGACGAGCGAGCGTACCACTCCTCGGGGCGTGAAATGATACACTAGCGCCATTCACGCCTGCCCGGTTCCCCTTGGTTCACCCTGGTAGCCAGGCGGCACTGTTCGACTTCTCCCCTTATCGCACGCGAGACTCCCCCATGGCCGAGCCTGTCCAGACCCAGCCGCTGCTGGATGATGAATCCCTCGACATCCTCGACGAATTCCTCGAGTCCGACATCGTCGGCCCGGAAGCTCTCGATATCATCAGTGCGCATGGCTTCATGCTGGCACTGGCCATCGCGCCGCGCGAAGTGCCCTCCAGCCTGTGGCTGCCGGAACTCTTCCAGGGGCAGCCAAGCTACGAAAGCCCGCAACAGGAAGCGGAAGTCGTCTCCCTGTTCGAGCAGATGCGTGCCAACGCCATCGATGCCCTCGAGCACGGCGTGCTGCCGGAACTGCTGTTCGAGCTGGAGCTGGGCGGTGCCGACCCGGTCGAGACACCGATCGGCGACTGGTGTGCCGGCTTCATGGAAGGCGTGTTCATGGACGAGGAGGCCTGGTTCGGTGCCCAGGAAGAGACTGCCGCCGAACTGCTGCTGCCGTTCATGGCCATCTCCGGCGTCTTCGAGGATGAAGACCCGGAGATCGGTGAGCTGATCGCCGACCCAATCGGTGCCCAGCGCTTCGTCAACCAGCTGCCGGAACTGCTGCTGGATCTCTACCTGCTCTACCGTGTCCCGCCGGAAAGCCCCAAGCCGTCGCCGCGTCGAAAGGGTTCCGCCGCACCGGGCGCAGCCGGCATTCCGCGCAGCAAGCATGCCGGCAACAAGGGCAGTGGCAAGGGTGGCAACAAGAGCGGTGGCAAGGGCGGCGGCAAGAAGCGCTGAGCTCGCCATGGCGCTCTGTACGCCATGTAGCCTTGAAAACGACAACGCCGGGCGACCTCATGGGTCGTCCGGCGTTTTGGTTCCACGCAGCCGCGTCTGTTCAGGCAATGCCAGTTGAAGCAATGTCTGAGAGCTGCGAGCCGCTTAGCGTAGCCTCGTCACCAGGCTATCCAGGGTGCCATAACCCCACTCGCGACAGCGCTGCATCAATGGCCGACGCTGCCAGGCGGCCTGGGTGATCTCGACGCTGTGGGCGAAATGATGCTCGAACAGCGTGGCGACCTCGGCGGCGAAGCGATGGTCCTGCACCTCCTGATTGGCCTCCAGATTCCACTGCAGGCTCCAATGATCGAAGTTGCACGATCCCAGCGTCACCCAGTCATCCGCCAGCGAGAACTTGGCGTGCAGAAAGCGGGGCTGGAATTCATGGATACGCACGCCCGCCTTGAGCAGCCCGGCGTAGAAGCGCTGCCCCGCCGAGCGCACGCCCGGGTGATCATGATGCTGGCCGGCGATCAGCAAACGGACATCGACACCCCGGCGCGCCGCGCGCTTGAGACGCCGCCGCATGCTGAAGGTCGGCACGAAGTATGGCGTGCAGACCCACAGCCGCTTGCGTGAGCTGCTGGCCTGATGCTGCAGGGAATGACGGATGGCCTGATAGCGGAAACCATGCCCCCAGACCACCCGCCCACGCATGCCCAGATAGCCCTCGACCCGGCCCGCACGCACATTGATGCTGCGTACCGCCAGTCGACTGCCATGACCACGACTGGCCGCGGAGTCCCACACGCGTGCGAACAGGCGCACCCAGTCACTGATGCACGGCCCCTCGATGCGTATCGCGACTTCCGACCAGGCCTCGGCGAAGACATCCACCGCCCCGAAGCCGCCGGTAAAGCCCACCTCTCCATCGACCACCAAAAGCTTGCGATGGTCCCGTGTCAGGTTGCGCCCCAGTCGCCACCAGGCAAGCGGGTTGTAGATCCGCAGCTGGATATCCGCCTCGATCATGCGCTGGCGGTCAGCCTCCTCGAGGCCCAGCGAGCCGAAGCCATCCAGCAGCACCAGCACCGTCACGCCGCGGCGGCGCGCGCCACACAGCGCATCGATCAGTACGCGACTGAGGTGGCCGCTCTCGGCCAGATACAGCTCCAACAGGATGGAATGGCGTGCGGTTTCCACCGCCTCCAGCATGCTGGGCAGAAACCGCGCACCTTCCGGCAGCAAGGTGAATCGATTGCCTGATCGCCACATTCCCAGCATGCCTTGCCTCCCGTCATTTCCCTGCACGGCACGATACCGATGGCGATGCCCATGACGGTGCACCACCAGATGCTGCCACTGTGCGCTTCGTCACTACGCACTCAGTCACCAAGTACCCTGCCACGGCGTCTGCAGGCAGAATGCGTATAATGTTCAATATCATGCTCGCGCTGAGCGCTACCAGCCAGACCATGAAAACGTTGCCATCAACCCTGATTCATCGACCCGATGCTTTATTCGTGAACGCCGACAGATTGTCGTTTCCGGTAGTCCGTCCTTGTCCACACCTGCGAGAGCCTCACCATGTCGCCAGTCACCTTAGTCCTGCGCCCGTTGCGCAATATCAGTCGCCGTCTGCTGGACAAGTGGGTGGAACTGCGCGCGGTGGAGCCCGACATCAATGCGTTGGACCACAGCGCCTTGAACCTCGACCCGGCGCTGCCAGTGGTCTACGTCTTCCCGTACCAGGCGCTGTCCGACGAGCTGGTGGTCGAGCAGCTGTGCGAGGCACGTGGCCTGCCCTCACCGACCCTGTCCCTGAGCATAGGAGACCTGCGCCTGAGACACTCCCGTCTTCGTCTGCTGCGCCGCTCGCGCAGCGACAGGCGCCTGCTGTCCCGTCGGCTCGAGAAGTTGATCGCCGCACTCGAGGACGCCCCGGCCGACGTCGAGGTCCAGCTGGTACCGGTCAGCGTGTTCTGGGGACGTGCACCGGGCAAGGAGTTCGGCTTCTGGAAGCTCATTTCCGCCGACAGCTGGCGCGTGACGGGCGTGCTGCGCCGCGCCATCGCGATCCTGGCGCATGGTCGCTCGGTGGATGTGCATTTCGGCCAGCCGCTCAGACTCAATGAGGCGCTCAGGGAGGGGCCGCAGGACTCGGCACTGGCGCACCGTCGCATCTCGCGCCTGTTGCGCGTGCACTTCCGCCGCGTGCGTACCCGACTGCTGGGGCCGGACCTCTCCCATCGCCACACCATGATCCGCAACCTGCAGAAGGCGCCCGCAGTGCAGGACGTGATCAGCGAGCTGGCCCGCGAGCAGGATCAGCCACCGGCACGCCTTGAGAAGCGTGCCCTGCAATATGGCCGCGAGATCGCCTCCAACATGGGCTATCCGGTGCAGCGCTTTCTGGCGCATGCCCTCAAGCGGCTGTGGCACAAGCTCTACGACGGTGTCGAGGTACGTGGCATGTCGCAGGTCAAGGCCATTGCCGGCGACTGCGAGCTGATCTACGTGCCCTGTCATCGCAGCCATATCGACTACCTGCTGCTGTCCTACGTGCTGTTCCACGAGGGCCTGATGACGCCCCACGTCGCCGCGGGCAAGAATCTCGACATGCCGATCATCGGCCCGATCCTGCGCCGTGGCGGCGCCTTCTTCCTGCGCAGAAGCTTCCGCGGCAATCGCCTGTACGCCACCGTCTTCGACGAGTACGTGCACCAGCTGATCACCCGCGGCCACCCGCTGGAGTACTTCATCGAGGGGGGCCGTTCACGCACCGGCCGCATGCTGCCCCCGCGCCCGGGCATGCTGGCGATGACCCTGCGCTCCTTCCTGCGTGATACGCGCCGCGAAGTGGCCTTCGTGCCGGTCTACATCGGCTACGAGAAGGTCTTCGAGAGCCTGAGCTATCAGCGCGAACTGTCGGGAGTCAGCAAGAAGAAGGAATCACCGCTGGACCTCATCCGCGTGCTCGGCCAGCTCAAGCAGCCCTTCGGCAAGGTCTACCTGAACATCGGCGAGCCGCTCAAGCTGGGCGAATGGCTGGATGAGACCGCGCCGGACTGGAAGGCCAGCCGCCATCAGCGCCGCCCACAATGGCTGACCCGGGCGGTGCCGCAACTCGGGCATGAAATCGCCACTCGCATCAATGCCGCCGCCGCGCTCAATCCGGTCTCGCTGACGGCGCTGGTGCTGCTGTCCACCGCCCACCACGCCATCGAGGCCAGCCTGCTGCAACGCCAGCTGGCGATGCTGGTGCGTATCGCCGACAAGCTGCCGGGCCGTCATGACCACAGCCTGCCCGAGGGCACGCCGGACGAGTGGGTCGCACACTGCGCGCATCTGGGGCTCATCACCCTGCGTCCACAGAGTCTTGGCGAGCTGGTGATCGCCACTCCGGAGCAGGCCAGTCTGCTGACCTGGTATCGCAACAACGTGCTGCACCTGCTGGCGCTGCCCGCGCTGATCGCCTTCGCCTTCCGCAATACGGCCCAGTACACCCTCGAGGCACTGGAAGATCAGATCAGTCCCGCCTGGCCGTTGCTGGTGCGCGAGCTGTTCGTCCCCGAGGCCCCTGAGCTGAAGGCGGATATCGCCGCCACGCTGGCTCTGATGAGCGAGGAAGGCCTGCTGGAGCATCAAGCGGCGACTGGCGACACTCCGGAGCGCTGGTCACGTCCGATGGCCAGCCAAAAGCCTTCCGAGCAGCTACATCTGCTGGCTCAGCCGGTACAACCGACGCTGGAACGCGGCTATCTGTTGATCGCCGCCCTGTTGCAGCACGGCAGCGGCACGCTGGACCGCGAGTCCCTCGAGAGCCATTCCGGCGCCCTGGCCGAACGCCTGACCCTGCTGTCGGGCCTCAATGCACCGGAGTTCTTCGACAAGCGTCTGTTCAGCGGCCTGCTTGATACCCTGCTGGAACTGGATTTCATCTGGCTGGAGAGCGGCCAGCTATGCTTCGGCGAAGCGCTGGAAGACCTGCAGGTACATGGCCGCGATCTGTTCGACCCCGCCCTGCGCCACCGCCTGCAGCATGTACGCCTGCGCGACAGCGAGGCCGCTGACGGAGCCGTGCCAGCAGGCCACAAGCCGTCCGACGCCTCTTCTCAGCGCGAATGAGATGATGGGCCGAGGCCCCTGGCGCAAAAGCCCCCGCCGCGATCAGATCGCGAGCGGGGGCTTTTGCGTTTGGCGGAGACTGATAGTGCTGACGCCATCGTCAGGCGTCAGCGCAGCGCCTGCTTCACATAGACGTCGTAGCGGCTGGTCTTCTCCTCCACCACATGACTCGGCGCGAGCCCGCCGATCGGTTCAGCCTTGCGTGGCCGCTTGACCACCACACGATGCGTCGCGACCTCCAGCGCCGCCTCGAGCAGCGCCGGGGCATCCGCATCATCACCGGCCAGGGCGCGGAAGACGCGCATCTCCTTCTTGACCAGGGCCGACTTGTCACGGTGCGGGTACATCGGGTCGAGATGCACCACCTGAGGCGGCTGGTCCCACTGCGTCACCAGATCCCCGAGCTCCCGCGTGGCATCACCGTGCAGCGCCTGCATGCGCAGCGCGATCGCGCGAATCTCGTCATCCGCACAGCCCTGTGCCCGGGTCAGCCCATCGACCAGGATCGCCGCCGTGGCCGCCACGCGTTCGATCATCAATACCGGTGCCCCGAGACTCGCCAACACGAAGGCATCACGCCCGAGCCCTGCGGTGGCATCGACGATGCTCGGCAGTGCGCCTCGATTCAGACCACAGGCCCGTGCGATCAGCTGATTGCGCCCCCCGCCGAAGCGTCGACGATGATCGGCACGACCGGCGACGAAATCGACGCACAGCGGCTTGCCGTATTCGCGCTCATCTCCGGCGATCACCAGCCGCGGCGCGCCCTGCTCGTCCAGCGCCACCTCAAGCTTGAGCGCCGGCATCTCGTCATCTTCCCGCAGTGCGATACCGAAATGTGCCGCCAGCATGGCGAGTTCCGGGCGCGTCTGCAGCCGTGAACGGGCAATGGCGATCACGGGAGCGGCATCGGCGGCTGCATCATGGGCAGCAAGGGAGTCTTCGGGTGGCAGCATGGATGGGCTCTATGAGAAACGGTGAAGCGAAACAGTGAACGCAGGAAAAGGGAAACTCGCATGGCATGCGATCAGGCTGACAAACGCCGACGGCGCCGCAGGAGCGACGCCGCCAGAGGACAAGCTTACGTCATCGCGCGCATGGCTTACAGCAATGGCAGGGCTTACAGGAACGCCAGCATGCCGAACAGCATCATACCCAGCAGCAGACGGTAGATGACGAAGGGCAGCATGCCGATGCTGTCGATGGCCTTGAGGAACAGCTTGATGCACACCAGGGCGGAGACGAAGGACAGCACCGCGCCGAGAGCGACATCGAACAACTGCGCCTCACTGCCGGTCTCGATCAGCTCCATACCCTTGAGCAGGCCGGCCGCGACGATCAGCGGAATCGACAGCAGGAAGGAGAAGCGCGCGGCGCTCTGACGCTCGAAGCCCAGCAGCAGCGCGGCGGTGATGGTGATGCCCGAACGCGAGGTACCGGGAATCAGGGCCAGTGCCTGGAACAGGCCGATGATCAGCGCCCCCTTGAGCGTCAGCGTCGCCAGGTCACGCGTGCGTGCGCCCTTGACGTCCGCCCACCACAGCAGCAGACCGAAGACGATGGTGGTGGTACCGATCACCGCGATCGAGCGCCCGGCCGTTTCCACCACATCGCCCAGCAGGCCGCCGAAGACCACGGCCGGCAGCGTCGCCAGCAGCACTGCCCAGCCCAGACGGCTGTCTTCGGTCTGGCGCGCCGCCAGCGTGCCGCCGCCACTGAACTGGCCAAACCAGCCAGCGAGAATATTGGCGACATCCTTGCGAAAGGCCATCACCACGGCCAACAAGGTACCGACGTGTACCGCGACATCAAACGCCAGCCCCTGGTCCGGCCAGCCGAACACCTGGGAGGGCAGAATCAGGTGGGCGGAGGAGGAAATCGGCAGAAATTCCGTCAGACCTTGAATGACGGCCAACGCCACCACATGCATGAGTTCCATGAAACATCCTTTTAAGAGAGACGGGCCTCAGTGGCCCACACGGACGACAGACATCGTCTGTGGCACTGCACGTGCCGTAGTGACATAACAACGCTTTGCGTCAAGCCGCGCCGCGAGTGTCGGGCGCAACATGATGATGCGCGAACCTTATGTCAGCCTTGGCTGAACCCAACGATGACGCAACGAGATGGCAATCCCTGGCGCCATCAGCGCCATGCCACCTCGTTGCGCAGATAGACCGGCTGGGCCTCGACCGCCGACACCGCTTCACCGCGCGCATACGCCTGGGCGGCCAGCATCACCATGGCCTCGGCATCCGGTTGCGGCTCGGGCAGTTGCAATGCCAGGCTGGCACGCACGCTCTGGGGCAGCTCGTCGTGCATCACCAGCCCCGAACCGACTGCAAGCCAGTCATGCTCACGCAGCGCCGCAGGCAGCTCCAGCAGGCCCGGCGCGCAGACCTGCTCGGGTAGCACCTGCTCGACCGCGATCTCGCCGTCAGCGCGCGTCACGACGCGATAGGCGCCGGTGTAGAGCTCGCCCATGCGTGCATCCAGCATCGGCAGCACGAAACGCGCGTGATGCAGGCGGTGGGCCTGCAGTGACAGGGCCGCCAGCGTCGAGACGCCGATCACCGGCACATCGAGACCGAAGGCTAGCCCCTGGATGGTGCCGGCGGCGATGCGCAATCCGGTGAACGAACCCGGTCCGTGGCCATAGGCCAGGGCATCAAGGTCATTGAGGGTCAGATCGGCGGCACTCAGCAGCGTCTCGATCATCGGCATCATGCGCTTGGTGTGCTGACGGGGAGCCTCACAGCGCTCGGCAGTAACAACGCCGTCTTGCCACAGGGCAACGGAACAGGCGGAAGAGGATGCATCGATGGCCAGAAGCGTGGTCATGGGCGGTTCGTCGTCAGAAAAATGTGACGCGATTCTACCCGTCCCCCGCGGGCAGCAAAAGACGCAGGCTGCCCACGGCTGGTGTCGGCCGCGGGCGTCACTCCTGCTGCAACCCCCGCTCCAACGCCGTCGAGCGGCCTGCCGCAACGCCTCATTCCTGATTCGCGCCAGTATGCGAAGAACAAAAAACGCCCGCAGACAATGTCTACGGGCGTTTCTCGTCAGGCGGCCGGCTTCACCAGCGCGATCCGAGCTGTTCCAGCTGAGCCACCTGAGGCGTGCCGGGCAATCAGTGCTCCAGCGCGCTGACCAGCTGGGCACGAATGTCGTCGACGGAGCCGACGCCTTCGATG
Source organism: bacterium Scap17 (assembly GCA_013376735.1). NCBI lineage: Bacteria > bacterium Scap17. The sequence continues at coordinate 3,530,349 of VINJ01000001.1, forward strand.
CGGTGGTAGGCCGGTGCCTGGGCATCGCCAGTGGCAGACCAGCTGGAGTAGTACTCGACCAGCGGTTCCGTCTGCTCGTGATAGACGGACAGACGATTGCGCACGGTGGCTTCGCGGTCGTCTTCACGCTGGATCAGGGCTTCGCCGGTGACGTCGTCCTTACCTTCTTCGCGCGGCGGGTTGTACTCGATGTGGTAGACACGACCGGAGTCCGGGTGCACACGACGACCGGACAGACGCTTGACGATCTCTTCGTCAGCGACGGCGATCTCGACCACGTGGTCCAGCTTCACGCCCGCTTCCTTCATGGCGTCAGCCTGCGGAATGGTGCGAGGGAAGCCGTCGAACAGGAAGCCATTCTCGCAATCGGGCTGGCTGATGCGCTCCTTGACCAGGGCGATGATGATCTCGTCGGACACCAGTCCGCCGGTATTCATGATCTCCTTGACCTTGAGTCCCAGCTCGCTGCCGGCCTTGACCGCGGCGCGCAGCATATCTCCGGTAGAGATCTGCGGGATGTTGAAACGCTCGCAGATGAACTGGGCCTGGGTGCCCTTGCCGGCGCCGGGGGCGCCCAACAGGATCAAACGCATCGGTACTGCTCCTTGAGTGTGCAAATGAAAAGCATCAAACGGGTGTAAAGGGTCATCTGGCGCTGGTGCACCTTGCCCTCGGCGGCAGATAGCCATCCAAGGCGCTCTGGTCGTCGACATGATCGAGGTGAAGCGGCGAAACTCGCGGCGTCGAGACGCTCGACTACCTCATGAGGGCCGAACGCATCGAGCGTATCGATGACCAGGATGAATATGGGCAGCGGATCAATATATGCTGCGCGAAACGACGGCGCGCACGGATGATCTCATTATGTCATCGCCATGCAATGTAGAGCTGACGATACCGTTCACACGACGCCGGCACAAGCACACCAAAGGCGCGTATGCCGCCCTTTGGCACTGTCTTGGCGCGCAGGAGGGCCTGTCGCCCTCCTCGCCGGTTGCCGACCTGCCATACACGGCTGTCATGACACGAAAACGCCCCCTGCGGCACGCGGTCGCAGAGGGCGTCTTTCCACTCACGCCGGGCTACCTTGCTCGGTTGCCATGGCGTGATCAGGCTGAGTCATGTCAGTCGTTGGCGTGCCAATGTCTCACTCGGTCACGTCTTCCGCCTGGCTGCTGCGACGCAGGCGCACGGCCTTGGCGCGCTTGCTGCGCAGACGGATGTTGAGCATTTCCACCGCCAGCGAGAAGGCCATCGCCACGTAGATGTAGCCCTTGGGCACGTGAACACCGAAGCCTTCGACCATCAGCATCATGCCGACCATGATCAGGAAGGACAGCGCCAGCATCTTGATGGTCGGGTGACGATCAACGAAATCGCCGATGGGCTTGGCAGCCACCATCATGATGCCCACCGAGATGACGATGGCGATGACCATCACCATCAGGTGATCGACCATGCCCACCGCCGTGATCACCGAATCCAGCGAGAAGACGATATCGATCAAGGCGATCTGGACCATGATCGCCATGAAGCTGGCGCTGCCCTTCTTCGCGCCCTCTTCGGCGGGGTCTTCGCCTTCCAGGTTGGCGTGGATCTCGTGGGTGCTCTTGCCGAGCAGGAACAGGCCCCCGAAGATCAGAATCAGATCACGTCCCGAGAAGCTGAAGTCGGCCACGCTGAACAGGGGCGCGGTCAGCGACATCAGCCACGACAGCGACATCAACAGCACGATGCGCATGCCCATCGCCAGGCCCAGGCCGATCATGCGCCCGCGCTGACGCTGGGACTCGGGCAACCGCGCGACCAGAATCGACAGGAAGATGATGTTGTCGATGCCCAGCACGATCTCAAGCGCGGTCAGGGTCGCCAGAGCCACCCATGCCGAAGGGTCCATCAACCATTCCATTGTCTTGCTCCTTGTGTGTTGCGAGAACCGGCCTTCCCGGGTCGTGCCAGCACGATGCGGCAGATCGCGGCAGGTTGGCGTGAAGCATCGCATGTTGTGCAGGGCAGCAACAGCGATCGCCGCCCTGCCACGCCAACGGACATGCACAAAAAACGGCCTCCCGAAGGAGGCCGTTATTTCAGCCAGACCTGTCAGCCAGGCCTGTCAGCGACGGATGCCGAAACCTTCCAGGAAGGTCACGGCACCCGCGCTTCATGCCACAGGCATCATCAGAGCAGCATGCGACGCACGTCGGTCAGCACCTGAGCCAGATACGCCGTGAAGCGTGCTGCATCCGCCCCGTTCACCGCACGGTGATCGTAGGACAGTGACAGCGGCATCATCAGACGCGGCTGGAAGGCTGCGCCGTCCCACACCGGCTTCATCTGCGCCTTGGAGACGCCCAGGATGGCGACTTCCGGCGTGTTGACGATCGGGGTGAAGGCAGTACCGCCAATGGAGCCAAGGCTCGAGATGGTGAAGCAACCACCGGTCATCTCTTCGCGCTTGAGCTTCTTGGTCTGCGCCTTCTTGGCCAGTTCCACGGACTCCTTGGCCAGCTCCAGCAGGCTCTTCTGATCCGCATTGCGGATCACCGGCACCATCAGGCCGTCCGGCGTGTCCACCGCGATACCGATGTGCACGTACTTCTTGTGCACCAGGGTCTCGCCGTCGGCCTTGAGGCTGACGTTGAACTGCGGATACTTGGCCAGCGCGTGAGCCGCCGCCTTGATCATGAACGGCAGCGGCGTGAGCTTGGCACCTGCCGCTTCCGCCTCGGCCTTCATGGACTTGCGGAAGGCCTCGAGCTCGGTGATATCGGCTTCATCGAACTGGGTCACGTGCGGGACGTTGAGCCAGCTGCGATGCAGATTGGTGGCACCGGCCTTCATCAGGCGGCCCATCTTCTTCTCTTCGATCTCACCGAACTGGCTGAAGTCCTGATCCGGCACCTGCGGGATACCGGCACCGCCGGAGGCCTGCGCGGCAGGGGCTGCCGGTGCGGACTTGGCCTTCTGCATCATCTGCTTGACGTAGGCCTGGACATCTTCCTTCACCACACGGCCCTTCGGACCGCTGCCGGAGACATCCGCCAGGTCGACACCGAACTCACGTGCCAGCAGGCGAACCGCCGGCCCTGCGTGGACCTTGGCACCCTTGCTCGGCTTGTGAGCGGCCATCTGGGCTTCCGGACTCGGCGCACCAGCCGGTGTCGGAGCCGGCTTCTGCTCGCTCTTTTCCGCCTTGGGCGCAGCCGGCGCTTCGGACTTGGCAGCCTTCGGCGCAGGCGCGGCACCCGCGACCTCGATGTAACCGATCAGATCACCCTCGGAGACGGTGTCACCTTCCTTGACGGAAAGCTCCACCACCTTGCCCTTGTAGGGGCTCGGGATGTCCATGGTCGCCTTGTCGGACTCGAGCGTGATCAGCGCGTCTTCCTCGTTGACCTCGTCACCGACGGCCACGGCCATCTCGATGATCGGCACGCTGTCGCTGCCGGACAGATCCGGGACACGCACTTCCTTGCGCTCCGGCTCACCGGAGGCCGGCGCTTCTTCAGCAGCCGGTGCCTCGGAAGACGCATCCTCAGAGGCGGACTCGGAAGAAGAGGCCTGCTCGGCCGGCGCAGAATCAGACGCGCTGTCACCGCCTTCACCGGCGATTTCCATCTGACCGATGACATCACCGGAGGAGACACTGTCGCCCTCCTTGACGGTCAGCTTGACGATCTTGCCCTTGTGCGGGCTCGGGACGTCCATGCTGGCCTTGTCGGATTCCAGCGTGATCAGCGCATCTTCGGCGTCGACTTCGTCGCCTTCGGAGACGGCCATCTCGATGATCGGCACGGCTTCGGAGTCGCCCAGGTCCGGCACGACGATGTCGACGGTCTGGGTGCCACCGGAAGCGGCCTTCGGTGCAGAAGCGTCTTCCTTCGGCGCTTGCTCAGAGGCTTCCTGCTTGGGCGCCTCTTCCTTCGGCGCTTGCTGCTCGTCAGAAGCGTCAGAGGAGGTGTCACCACCGCCTTCGGCTTCCAGCTCCAGGATATCGTCGCCTTCGGAGACGGTGTCGCCTTCCTTGACGAGAATCTTCACCACCTTGCCGCCCTTCGGTGCCGGCACATCCATGCTGGCCTTGTCGGACTCAAGAGTGATCATGGTGTCTTCGGCGGAGATGACATCTCCCACCGCCACCGCTATCTCGATGATCTCGACATCGGAACTACCGCCAATGTCGGGAACCTTGATGATTTCGCTGCTCAAGATCGTGCTCCTTCCAAAACGTGCACGGGGAGCGACACCCGAATCACCTGCGCATCATCATGATGTCGAGGAGGGAGTGCCGCTCGCCTGTTCCGCGATCTCCGCTCAGACGTTCAGCGGATTCGGCTTGTTGGGGTCGATGCCGTAGGTCTTGATCGCTTCCGCGACCACCTTGCGGTCGATCTCACCACGATCCGCCAGCGCCTTCAGGGCCTGGACGGTGACGAAGTTGCGGTCGACTTCGAAGAAGTGACGCAGCTTCTCGCGGGTATCGGAACGACCGAAACCGTCGGTACCGAGCACGTGATAGTCAGTCGGGACCCAGGCGCGAACCTGGTCAGCGAACAGCTTCATGTAGTCGGTGGCAGCCACGACCGGGCCGTCACGTCCTTCCAGACACTGGGTGACGTGCGGCTTGGCCGAAGTCTCTTCCGGCTTGAGGAAGGCCTGGCGATCCAGTTCCAGCGCTTCACGACGCAGCTCGTTGAAGCTGGTGACGCTCCAGATGTCGGCATCGACACCGTAGTCCTGCTTGAGCATCTCGGCGGCTGCCTCGACTTCACGCAGGATGGTGCCGGAACCCAGCAGCTGAACGCGTGCCTTGCCGTCCTTGCCACCTTCCTTGAGCAGGTACATCCCCTTGATGATGTCCTCTGCGGGCACCGTCTCGAGTTCCGGCTGCTCGTAGTTCTCGTTCATCACCGCCAGGTAGTAGAAGACCGGCTCGTGCTGCTCGAACATGCGTTTCATGCCGTCCTGCACGATCACCGCCACTTCGTGAGCGTAGGTCGGGTCATAGGTACGGCAGTTCGGGATGGTCGAGGCCAGGATATGGCTGTGGCCATCCTGGTGCTGCAGACCTTCACCGTTCAGGGTGGTACGACCGGCAGTACCGCCGACCAGGAAGCCACGTGCCTGCAGGTCACCTGCGGCCCACGCCAGATCACCGATGCGCTGGAAGCCGAACATCGAGTAGTAGACGTAGAACGGCATCAGCGGCAGGTTGTGGTTGGCATAGGACGTTGCCGCCGCCACCCACGCAGACATGGCGCCTGCCTCGGAGATGCCTTCCTCGAGGACCTGACCCTTCTGGTCCTCGCGGTAATACATGATCTGGCCCTTGTCGACCGGCTCGTACTTCTGGCCTGCCGCGGTATAGATACCCAGCTGACGGAACATGCCTTCCATGCCGAAGGTACGCGCTTCGTCAGGAATGATCGGCACGACACGCTCGCCGAGGGTCTTGTGCTTGACCAGACCGTTGAGCACGCGCACGAAGGCCATGGTGGTGGACACTTCGCGGCCGTTGGAGCCCTTGAGCTGGGACGCGAAGATCTTGTCGTCCAGCGGCGGGATTTCCAGCGTTTCATACTCGGTGCGACGCTGCGGCAGGTAGCCGTTCAGACGTTCGCGCATGAGGTGCATGTACTTCATTTCCGGGCTGTCATCCGCCGGCTTGTAGTACGGCACTTCCTCGAGCTGCTCGTCGGTCAGCGGGATGCCGAAGCGGTCGCGGAATTTCTTCAGCGCTTCGTGCTCCATGGTCTTGACCTGGTGGGCTTCGTTGGCGGCTTCGCCATCGCCCATGCCCATGCCGTAACCCTTGACGGTGTGCGCCAGGATGACGGTCGGACGACCATTGGCGTTGTTGACCGCCTCGTGGTACGCCGCATAGACCTTGTACGGATCGTGGCCACCGCGGTTCAGACGCCAGATGTCGTCATCTGACATGTCCTTGACCAGTTCGGCCGTCTCCGGATACTTGCCGAAGAAGTGCTCACGGGTGTAAGCGCCGCCATTGGCCTTGTAGTTCTGGTAGTCGCCGTCGACCGCCTCGTCCATGCGCTTCTGCAGGATGCCTTTCTTGTCCTGCTCGAAGAGCGGATCCCAGAAGCGACCCCAGGTGACCTTGAGCACGTTCCAGTCGGCACCACGGAAGACGCCTTCCAGCTCGTCCATGATGCGGCCGTTGCCGCGCACCGGACCGTCAAGACGCTGCAGGTTGCAGTTGATGACGAAGATCAGGTTGTCGAGGTTCTCGCGACCCGCCAGCGAGATGGCACCCAGGGATTCCGGCTCGTCACACTCGCCGTCACCCATGAAGCACCACACCTTGCGGTCGTACATGGACTTCAACTCACGCGAGTTGAGGTACTTCATGACGTGCGCCTGGTAGATCGCCTGGATCGGGCCCAGACCCATGGAGACGGTCGGGAACTGCCAGTAGTCCGGCATCAGCCACGGGTGCGGATAGGAAGACAGGCCATTGCCGTCGACTTCCTGACGGAAGCTGTCCATCTGCTCCTGGCTGAGGCGACCTTCCAGGAAGGAACGGGCGTAGATGCCCGGCGCCACGTGACCCTGGATGTAGAGCAGATCACCTTCGAAGTCACCTTCCGGAGCACGGAAGAAGTGGTTGAAACCTACGTCGTAAAGCGTCGCACTGGACATGAAGCTCGAGATGTGACCGCCCAGGCCCTTGTGGGCACGGTTGTTGCGGATCACCTGAGCGATGGCGTTGTAACGGATAAGCGAACGGATACGACGCTCCATGAACAGATCGCCCGGCATGCGCGCTTCGCGGTGCACGGGGATACTGTTGCGATGGGGCGTGGTCACCGAGAAGGGTACCTGATGGCCATCACGACGCAGACGATCTGCCAGACGTGACATCAGGTACTGGGCGCGATCCTCACCCTCACGATCCAGGACCGATTCCAGGGAGTCCAACCATTCCGTGGTTTCGATCGGATCGAGATCTTCTCTTGCCTCCAGACTCATAGACGTCTCTCCGAGTGAAGAAATTTTTTGTCAGACGTTTCGACGAACAGCGATATCGAAACCAGTGGCGCTCTTCAGTGTGGGCACGACCTTCTGAGTGGGTCGCATCTCCGATAGACCTGTCATGACCGGGTCTTGCCGGCCGTCAATCTCGACGCGCATCCTGCGCCAAAGCAGGGCACAAGATGCGGTCATTTGGCGTGAAAGATACCGCAAACACCCCCGCGTGCCAATTCAGGGCAGCCAGACTCACCGGGCAGGTGCAACGCTTGGCTGCCCCGCGGCAGCACTGGCCTCATGCGCCTTGCGGTCGGGACTCATGCGCCAGACTGAGCCGACCTCGACAGCCATGATGTAGTAAAACTACCAACGCGGCCCGCCACTGGGCGTTTCCTGCTCGGCGACGCCGCATGATGCTGCAACGCACCATCGCGAGGCGCCTGCGACCTTAGTCCTGAATGCCGCTCAGCAGGCGATCGAAGTAAGCCCAATCGAAGGCTGGACCTGGATCCGTCTTGCGCAACGGCGCAATCCGCGCATGCGAGGTGATGCGCTCGCGTGTCAGCGCGGGATAGCTCGCCATCAGGCCGGCCACGGTGCGTGCCAGGGTGCGGTACTGGACATCGCGATAGGGATGCACCTCATCGCCTTCGAGCTCGATGCCGATGGTGAAGTCATTGAGCTCGACACGTTCACGCTGACCGTCATGCCAGCGCGAGCGACCGGCGTGCCAAGCCCGACGATCAAAGGGTACGAACTGCACCAGTCGACCGTCGCGCTGGATCAGCACATGGGCCGAGACGCGCAGCTGATGGATATCGGCAAAATAGGGATGGGCACCGGGATCGAGTTGATTGGTGAACAGCTGCTCGATGGCCGGCCCGCCAAAGCGGCCGGGCGGCAAGCTGATGGAGTGCAGCACCAGCGCCGAGATTTCTCCTTCGGGACGCGCATTGTGATTGGGAGACGGTACCTGACGGGCGCTCTCCAGCCAGTGCTCAGGGGTGACCGCCAGACGCGTCAGGTGACCCGAGCGCGGGGAAGAGGACAAGGGGGGCATCGAAGACTCCAGACGGGAAGGTCATCGCACGCGGGGACTGACCGCTCGCGTGGCTTTTCCTATAATGGCGCACATTATGGCATGCTCGGCAGCCACGGGTCTGTGCCACTGCCCCGGCACACGCACAGCCCCCGGCTCCGGCAGCACTCTTCGTACAAGGATCAGACGCGCATGAACTTCCACGACGCCCTCGCCGAGGATATCCGTACCAGCGCCGCCCGCCTGCTCGCCGAGGATGTCGGCGGTGGCGATATCACCGCCGAATTGATTCCGGAGCGCCAGTGGGCCAAGGCACGCGTGATCAGCCGCGAGCCGGCCATCCTGTGCGGTGTGGCCTGGGTCGACGAGCTGTTTCGTCGTCTCGACCCGCGCGTCAGCCTCAAGTGGCTGGCCAGCGATGGCGATCGCCTCGAGGCCGACGCGCCCTTCCTGGAGCTGGAAGGCCCAGCCCGCTCGCTGCTGACCGGCGAGCGTGCAGCGCTCAACCTGCTGCAGACGCTCTCCGGCACCGCGACCCGCGCCAACCACTACACCTCGCTGGTCGAGGGCACTGGCGTGCGCCTGCTCGATACCCGCAAGACCCTGCCGGGCATGCGGGTCGCCCAGAAGTACGCCGTCAGCTGCGGCGGTGGCCACAATCATCGCATCGGCCTCTATGACGCCTTCCTGATCAAGGAAAACCATATCGCTGCCTGTGGCGGCATCGCGGCGGCAGTGCGTGAGGCACGCGACATCGCCTCCGACGTCACCTGTGAAGTGGAAGTCGAGAACTTCGAGGAGCTGGCCCAGGCACTGGATGCCGGCGCCGACGTCATCATGCTCGACAACTTCGACAACGATCAGCTCATCGAGGCCGTGGCGCGCAACAAGGCGCATGCCAAGCCAGCCGTGCTGGAAGCCTCGGGCAACGTCAGTGAGGTCACCTTGCCGGGCATCGCGGCCACCGGAGTGGATTGCATCTCGATCGGCGCGCTGACCAAGGACGTGACCTCCATCGACCTGTCGATGCGCATCTACACTGTCGAGACCCGCTAGCCAACGACAGGTGAATGCCTTCCTGCTGGCCAGCTCCTGTCCTGCAGAGGTCGCCGCTGACGCCGGCCCCTCTGTCACGACACATTGCCATGCCGCCAGGGAGGCGCCCCATGTCCCCGCCATCTCCTCATCAGCATCCGCCTGAAGTCCCCAGGGCATCAGGCGGCGGCTGGCAGACGCGCCGCTGGAGTCTCTACGCGCCGATCTATGACCGTGTGGCCGCCCGTATCCTGCGCTCCGCGCGGCGCGAGGCCATCGCGACTCTCGATATCCAGGCGGGCACCCGCGTGCTGCTGCTCGGCGGCGGCACCGGGCTCGACCTGCCCTTCCTGCCCCGTGACATCGAACTCGAGGTGATCGACGCCTCCCCCGCCATGCTGCGCCGCTGTCGCGAGCGTGCCGAGACGCTGGGCTTCGATGCCAACGTCAAGCCGGGCGACGCCATGGCGCTCGAATTCCCCGATGGCTATTTCGATGTCGTCATCGCCCACCTGATCATCGCCGTGGTGCCCGAGCCCCAGCGCGCCTTCGATGAAGCGCTGCGCGTGCTGGCCAGTGATGGCGAGCTGTCACTGCTCGACAAGGGTCTGCGCGGCAATCGCTCGGCCGGGCGGCTGCGGCGCCTGCTCAATCCACTGGCCCGGCTGGTGGCGACCAATCTCAATGTGCCGCTGGACAACCTGCTGGAGGGCCATGCGGTGCAACGACTCGAGGACCGCGACCTCGGCCCCGGCGGGGCGTTGCGCCACATGCATCTGCGCAAGCGCTGAGGCATCGACCGGCCATGCGCCCCCCCCCACCAAGACAAATGCCCCCGCCGGAGCCCCGGCGGGGGCATGTCTGAAGTCCACCTCCATAAGAGGCGACGCTCACTGATCGAGACGCTTCTCGAAGCGCTCACGCTTGAGGCATACGTCATCGCGCTTGACGTGTTCAAGTCCCAGACTGTGCCAGCCACGGCGGGCCAGGCCCGGTGACAGCGTCAGACTGGCCTCCAGGCTCATCACGCGCACCTTGCGCTCGCGCAGGTCGCGCTCGGCCGCCGCCAGCAGCTGGCTGCCGATGCCCTGCCCCATCAGACTCGGGTAGACGTAAAGCATCTCGATGCGTGCCAGCGGCCATTCGGGGGCGTACTCGCAGAAGCCGATACAGCGAGCATCACGCTCCGCCACCAGCACCTCGAAGCGATGCTGACGCGCGGCCCAGCGTTCGGCGTCGCGCGGGACACGCGCGGCCCACTGCTGGCGCTGCGCCAGATCATAATGACCGGCAGCGCCCTGCATGACGGCCTGATAGAACACCTCGGCCTGATCCGCGGCATGCTCCGGCTGCGCCGCCACGATATGAACACGCTCCCTGGCCACTTCACGGCTATCGGTCTGGCTGTGCAATCGTTCGTCCTCCTTGTGTCCTCGAACGAGGACGCTGTATTCATGGAAAACCTGACAGGCTTCACGGCTGACAACTGCCACTGAAGCGTCCTGCTCAGCCGCTGAAGGACACCTCATCGAAGCGGCTGGCCTGGGGATGATCTCCGGTGACCATGTCCGGCTCCCGCACCAGCTGCCAGGTATGGAAACCGGCGGCTGCGGCGGCGTCCAGCTCGGCGACGACATCCGACAGGAACAGGATCTCCGCGCCCGGAATGCCCAGCTGACCGGCGATACGGCGATAGCTCTCGGCTTCCTGCTTGGGGCCCGTGGTGGTGTCGAAGTAGCCGGCAAACAGCGGAGTCAGATCGCCGACATCGGAATGCCCGAACAGCAGCTTCTGGGCCTGGATGGAGCCTGAAGAGTAGACATACAAGGACAGTCCGCGCTCCTTCCAGTCACGCAATCCCTTCACGGCATCAGGATAGACATGGCCGGTAAAGTCACCGTCCGCGTAGCCCTGCGCCCAGACCATGCCCTGCAGCGCCTTGAGCGGCGTGGCCTTGCGGTCGGCGTCGATCCAGCCTTCCAGAATGGCGATCACGGCCTCGAGATCGGCCTTCGGTGCCTCGGCCAGCTCGCGGGTAGCAGCCAGCTGCTCGGCGACGTCCTCACGCTCGGCATTGGCGCGCACGAAATCGCCCAGATTGGCACGCGCATAGGGAAACAGCACCTGATGCACGAAGCGAATCGAGCCGGTCGTGCCCTCGATGTCGGTGACGATGGCGCGAATCATGCGGACTCCTGGGAATGCGGGGCGGCGGTCTGGGTAAAGTGCTCGGCCAGCGCTTCATGACGCGGGAAGCGGGCGGCGATGTCATTGTCGGTGAAGTTGGCGATCCAGCCTTCCGGATTGGTGAACAGACGGATGGCGGTGAAGTCCGGCGTCGGCCCCATGTCGAACCAGTGCGGCGTGCCGGCGGGCACGGCGATCAGGTCATCCTTCTCGCAGCCGACCGCCAGCACGCGCTCGCCCAGATGCAGATAGAAGATGCCGCTGCCGCGCACGAAGAAGCGCACCTCATGCTCCGCGTGGCGGTGCTCATCGAGGAACTTGCCGCGCAGGGCATCGCGGTCAGGGTGATCCGGCGTCAGGCCGATCACGTCGGCGGTGACGAAACCGCTCTCGGACTTGAGACGTGCGACGTCGTCGGCGTAGGCCGCCAGCACCTGGGCCTGGTCGGTGGGATCACGCATCTCGCAGCCCGCCGTCCAGCGCTCGAAGCGGATGCCTTCAGCCTCGAGTTCGCTGGCGATCTGCGCGCCATCATTGGTGATCAACTGCGGACGCGAGGCGTCCTGCTCGGCGTAGATGGCCAGAAAGCTCATCGCTGTCTCCTCAGTTCCAGTTCACAACCCATCAGGAAGTCGAGCGCTTCGACGTGGCGGCGGCAGGCCGCCATGCTGCTGGCCCAGGTATAGAGGCCATGGCCGCGGATCAGGTAGCCGTGCAGACCGGCATCGGCGGCCAGTCGGGCACGCACATCCAGCGCCAGCGCCTCGATATCCTGAGTATTGTCGAAGACGGCCAGACGTACCGCCGTCTCATGACTCTTGACGCCTTCCAGCGCCTTGTTGAGTTCGAAACCCTCCAGGCTCAGGGTGTCGCCCTCATGGCACAGCGACAGCACGGTGGCGGCCCAGGAGTGGGTATGCAGAATCGCCTGCGCGTGGGGCAGGTCTTCGTAGAGCTGGCCATGCAGGCGCGCCTCGTCAGAGGCCTTGCGGGAAGTGCCCTGCAGCCTGACGGCAAAATCGCTGACCAGAATGTGGCCGCTGGTCAGGCGGCCCTTGTGGCAGCCCGAGGCGGTGACCGCCATCAGACGATCACTGAGACGACAGGAGAAGTTGCCGCCGGTGGCCGGCACCTGTCCGGCAGCGTCCAGCGCCTGACCGGCCTCGATCAACTGTTGGCTCGCCAGTGCAAGGCGGTCGAGGTCCAGTGTCGACGGCAGGCCGTCGGCAGTGGCAATGGCGATGGGGTCTGACATGATCAAAGTTGCCCTCAAGAGTCGCGCGGGGCCTTCACGCCCCGTCGCCAGCATCACGATTCAGCGCCATGCAGCGCTGCTCTCGCGGCAGACTACACAAGCCGACCCAGTGAGACCAGTCATGCCGTGCGACGACGAGCATGGCATCATGGCGGCCTGGAATGTCACACGACATTCTGCGCCATCATCACTTCAGCCTCTGCCACGGTCCTGCCATGTCCTCTTCCGATCAGCCCGCCAGCCCCCACCCGACCGCCGACACGGCCGAGCGCCCGATGAGCGACGCCGCACTGGCCAGGCGCCTGCCGCTGCTGCCCCCTCATCTGCGTGAGCAGGCCGCGGCGCTGGGGCAACAGGCCATGCAGCCGGTGGGCATCATCGAAAGCTGCTACCCGGACAAGTTCGGCATTCCCCGCCAGCCGGGACTGGCGCGTCATGCGAGTGCCATCCTGCACCTGCTGCCACCCTTCGATGACCCGGACTGCGTGCGCGACATCGAGGGTTTCAGCCATCTGTGGATCCATTTCCTGTTCCACGCCAGCCCCACACGCTGGACGCCCTTGATCCGCCCGCCGCGCCTGGGGGGCAATGCGCGCACTGGGGTCTTCGCCTCGCGCAGCACCCACCGCCCCAACCGACTGGGGCAGTCGGTGGTCGAACTGGCAGGCGTCGAGACGGCGGCCAATGCCACGCCGGATGACGGGCAGTCGAGCAAGCGCAACGGCGTGCGCCTGCTGCTGCGCGGCCACGACCTGCTCGATGGCACGCCGGTAATGGACATCAAGCCGTATCTGCCGTGGGTCGATGCGGTGCCCGAGGCGCGTGCCGGCTATGCGCCTGCGCCACCGTCGCGCCACGCCGTCGCCTTCAGCGCACCGGCCGAGCAGACACTGGCGACGCGGGCCGACAGCGCCACGCTGCGCGCCCTGATCGAGGAAGTGCTCGCCCAGGACCCGCGCCCCGCCTATCACGCCACCAGGCCCGCCGATGGCAAACGCCAGTATGGCGTACGGCTGGTGGACGTGGATGTGCGCTTCACAGCCCGCACGCAACCCGATGGCTCCTTGACGATGGAGGTCGCGGCTATCGTGGCCGTCTGATCAAGCCCCTGCGCGAGCCAGAGCAACGCCTTGTCCAGTGGGGGGGCCACGCCTTGCATGAAGCGGATCGAAGGATTGCGCGCGCCAGATCAAGACAATGCCAGATTGGATTGGCGAACCGTCACGAGACCCGACCATACTGGGCGTGCGTTCCTTCATCTCCACTCGTTTCACCGGGAGTCCGCCGCATGAGTATCCGTCTGCTTGCCTTTGCCGCCAGTACCCGCAAGGCCTCCGTCAATCGACGCCTGATCGAGCGCCTGGCGCACCACGCCCGGCAGGAAGGTGCCGAGGTCAGCCTGCTCGATCTCAACGACTTCCCGATGCCGCTCTACGATGGCGACAACGAAGAGGCCAATGGCCGTCCCGCCAGCGCCGACCGCCTGCAGGAGATGCTGGCCAGCCATCAGGGGCTTCTGCTGGCGACCCCGGAATACAACGGCTTCTTCAGCCCGCTGCTCAAGAACACCTTCGACTGGCTGTCACGCCCGGCGGCGGATGGCCAGAGCGGCATGGATGCCCTGCGCGGCATGCCGGTCGGCATCGTCTCAGCCTCACCCGGTGCCATGGGCGGCATGCGCGCACTGCCCTTCGTGCGCCTGTACCTGAACAATCTCGGCATGCTGGTCGCGCCCCAGCAGATCGCGGTCTCGCGTGCCGCCAGCGCCTTCCACGCGGATGGCAGCCTGGATGACGAAGGCCAGGACCACGCCCTCGCGGCTGTCGCCCGTCAGGTGATCGACCTGGCCAGCCTGCGCGCGTCCTGAGCGCCACGCCTCTTTCCTCACAGCTACGCTCCCGGCCAGACAATTGACGCCTACCAAACACGAACGGCCCCCTGCCACTGGCAGGGGGCCGTTCCTTGATGCACTGTCTGCGTGACGTCGGGACATCAGGGCCCCTGTCTGTCACCCAGGCTCAGGCTCAGGCCGAGAAATCGATACCGATACGGCGACCGACTTCCTCGTAGGCTTCGATCACGCCGCCCAGACCCTGGCGGAAACGGTCCTTGTCGAGCTTCTCGCGCGTCTCGGCATCCCACAGACGGCAGCCGTCCGGCGAGAATTCGTCACCCAGCACGACCTCACCCTTGAAGACGCCGAACTCGAGCTTGTAGTCGACCAGCAGGATGCCGCCGTCGAGGAACAGCTGCTTGAGGATGTCGTTGACCTGGAAGGTCAGTTCCTTGGCACGCGCCAGGTGCTTGGGCTCTGCCCAGCCGAAGGTCTCGACCAGCGACTCGTTGATCATCGGGTCGCCCTTCTCGTCGTTCTTGAGGAACAGCTCGAAGGTCGGCGGATTGAGCTCGAGGCCTTCCTCGACCCCCAGACGACGCACCAGCGAACCGGCGGAGATGTTACGCACCACGCACTCCACCGCCATCATGTCGAGACGCTTGACCAGGCACTCGTTGTCGCTGACCAGACGCTCGAAGTGGGTCGGGATACCGGCCGCCTTGAGTTTCTCCATGATGAAGGCATTGAACTTGTTGTTGACCATGCCCTTGCGGTCGAGCTGCTCGATACGCTTGCCGTCGAAGGCGCTGGTATCGTCGCGGAATTCCAGCAGCAGAAGATCCGGGTCGTCAGTGACGAAGACGGATTTGGCCTTGCCAGCGTAGAGCTCTTCACGCTTTTCCATGAGATTCCCCCTGATGACGCTAGACGCGTCGAGTGTTGAGGCGGTCGACGATGAATCGATCACGCTTGAGTCTGTCACGCCCAGCCGAGAGGGACTGTGGCGTTGGTGTATAACGTGATTCGAGAGCTGTCCATCTGGTCAGCTCGTCCAGAATCACGAACGCCCGATCGCGAAGCGACCGGGCGTCATGAAAATCAGGCGATGGCCTGCCAGCCAAAGCCGCTGTCCTGCGCGGCGATGATCAGGCGACTATCGTCATCCGCAAGCCAGGGGGCCAGTGCTTCCCGGGCCAATGTCGGATGGTTGTTGCTCTCCGACAGGTGCGAGGCCACCAGCCGCTGCAGGCGCGCCAGCCCCAGATAGGGCAAGGCGGCGCACGCCTGGGCATTGGCCAGGTGACCGAGCCGCCCTCCGACCCGCCGCTTGAGGCTGGGCGGATACGGCCCGCTGGCCAGCATCTGCGGATCGTGATTGAACTCCATCACCAGCGCATCGCAATCGGCAAAGCACTGCAGCACATGCTCGCTGACATGGCCGAGATCGGTCAGCACGCCGAGGCGACGCGCGGCCGTCTCACCGCGTCGGTTGAACACGAACTGCACCGGCTCGCGCGCATCGTGGGGCACCGTGACCGGCAGAATCTCGAGATCCTTGATCGCGAATTCCTGCTGCGGCGTGATCAGATGCCGGCTCGGCAACGTGCCCAGCTTCTTCGCGCGCCCGGCAAGCCAGGTGCCGGTAGTCAGGTGCACCGGCACAGCGTGGCGACGCGCCAACGGCCCCACGCCGCTCAGATGATCACCATGCTCATGGGTGACCAGCACGGCGTCCAGCTGCGAGGGATGCACACCAAGGCGCGCCAGACGGGCCTCGGTCTCCTTGAGGGTGAAGCCGCAATCGACCAGCACCAATGCCTCGCGGGTGCGGATCAGCGTGCCGTTGCCCTTGCTGCCGCTGCCCAGCGAAGCCATCGCCAGCACGCCCTGAGCGTCGTCACTCGGCCCACGGGCGGCCGTCAGGCCATCCGCCAGCGCCCCAGTGCCTGCCACCGGGAGGGGGATCTGAAACGACGCAGCCGCCTCACCCGACGAGTCGTCAGATGAGGCGGCGCAAGGCGTGTCGAGCCACATGCTCAGCGCAGTGTCGACGCCACGGCGTCGAGCAGCTCACGCGCCAGTGCCGGCGTGGTCTCTTCACCATCGGCACGGGTCGCCGTGACCAGGGTGTGGTCATTCTCGGCGCGCAGCTTGAGTATCATCGGCACCGGATCACCATCGCCCCCGATACCCAACCAGCCGCCATCACGCTCTTCACGCGGGATGTAATCGACCATGAACTCGCCACGCGAGCGGTCCTGATCGGTCAGCGTCTGGTAGTCGGTGTTGAAGTTCTTCTGCAGCTGATAGAGCAGCTCGGCCCAGCTGCGCTCGATGTCCAGCGCCAGATCGACCTGCCAGGTGCCATCGCGGCCTTCCAGGCGCACGCGGTCATCACGACTGAGCGACTGGGCTGCCAGCGAGACACCGCTATCGGCGGAAGACGCGGCCAGATAGCCGCTCAGCGCGTTCAGGCAGCTGCCGGCGACATCGTCGCCCTGCTGACAACGCACTTCGGAGGCATCGGCACGCAGCCCCTGGCTGACGCTGATGATGCCCTGGGCCGTGGTGATCTCGCCCTTGCCGGCATCGATGCTCTGCACATCGAGGCCCTGGTCGCGCACGAAGGACTGCAGACGTGTCCACACCGCTGCCGGCGCGGCGTTCACGGCCAGCCAGCGGGCATCGCCGCTCTGACGCATGGCGACGAACTCTCGCCCGCCCTGCTCGCTGGTCGCCAGTGGCTGGGGACGCGGCGCCTCGAAGTCGTCGCTGGCCAGGAAGTCACTGCTGGCCTGCGGTACCGGCATGGAATCCTGGTAATCACCACGATTGATCGTGTCCGGCAGCTCCAGCGGCGGTGCGATGCTGGCATCGGCATACTCGCTGTTGCGATCGTAGTAGTAGCCATCACTGGAACAGCCTGCGACCGCGAGCGCCGTCAGCAGGGCCAGTGGCACGAAACGCTGACTCATCAGTTGAGCACCTCGGCCAGTTGCAGTGCTTCCTCGACCGTGGAGTGGTACTGCTCGGACAGCCAGGTCAGCGGCAGACGCACGCCGGATTCCGGCGACAGGCCCATGCGGTGCATGGCGAACTTGACCGGGATCGGGTTGGACTCGACACCCATCGCGGAGTGCAGCGGCATCAGGCGCGTGTTGATCTGGTGAGCGCGCTCGGCATCGCCGGCCACGGCGGCTTCACACATCTCGTGCATCAGGCGCGGCGCGACGTTGGCCGTCACGGAGATATCGCCGTGGCCGCCCATCAGGATGAAGTCACAGGCCGTGGGGTCATCGCCGGAGTAGAGCGCGAAGTCGGTGCCCTTGAGACGGTCGATCAGTTCCTGACCACGCTCCAGGTTGCCGGTGGCATCCTTCAAGCCGACGATGTTGTCGAGCTCGGCGAGGCGGAAGACCGTCTCGTTGTAGATATCGGAGCAGGTACGACCCGGCACGTTGTAGAGAATGACCGGAATACCGGCCTGCTCGGCGACGGCCTTGAAGTGCTGGTAGAGCCCTTCCTGGGTCGGCTTGTTGTAGTACGGCGCCACGGAGAGGCAGTAATCCGCACCGACTTCCTTGGCGTAGCGAGCCAGTTCGACCGCTTCGGAGGTGGCGTTGGCGCCCGTGCCGGCGATGACCGGAATCTTGCCGGCGACCGTCTCTACCACACAGCGGATGACATCGAAGTGCTCCGCGAAGGACATGGTGGTCGGCTCGCCGGTAGTGCCGGCGGCGACGATGGCATCGGTGCCATTTTCGAGGTGGAAGGCGACCAGCTGGCGCAGGGCGTCCCAGTCGATCTCGCCGGTGGCCTTCATCGGGGTCGCCAGTGCGACAATGCTACCTGTGATCATCCCTCGAATTCTCCTCTGGTGCCTGATGCGCCAGGCGTGTCCCTGCGCTGTTGAAACAACGGATCCTGGGGACAGACATCTGACATAAATTGGTTGACGCAGGACTCTGATTGCGTGGGCACGCCGACACGCGAGTCGCGTCAAGGGTGATGATGTTACAAAGACCATCGAAGCCTGTACAGACGCCATCTGCACCCGTTGTGCAAAGCGGTGGATTCCCTCGCCTGTCCGCGGGGCAGATGCACGGTGGATGGCCACGATGGCGTTGGTCGCCAAGACGGTGAAACACAAGAGTTCTGCCCCGTCTTTGACAAGTCAGGACGCCCTGCGTGTAATGCAGGACACACCGCAGAAGCGGGCAAGCGCGATGCCCATCACTGCCGGTTTCTTTCATCATTCAGCACTGTCAGCCGCCACATGGCCGTCAGTCATCGCCAGGAGAGCACGATGAGCGTCAGCCTCGGTCAGCCAATTCCCGACTTTACCGCCCAGGCCACCAGTGACACCGAAGTCACTCCGGCCAGCCTCAAGGGCAAGCAAGCCGTCATCTATTTCTACCCGAAGGACCACACGCCGGGCTGCACCACCGAAGGCGGTGACTTCCGCGACAACCTCGAGGCATTCGAAGCGGCCAACACCGTGATTCTCGGCGTTTCCCGCGACAGCCTGCGCACCCACGAGAACTTCCGGGCTAAGCAGGGCTACCCGTTCGAGCTGATCAGCGACCCGGACGAGACCCTGTGCAAGATTTTTGACGTCATTCACATGAAGAAATTCATGGGCAAGGAAAGTCTCGGCGTGGTGCGCTCCACCTTTCTGATCGACGCCGACGGCAATCTGGCGCGCGAATGGCGTGGCGTAAAGGTCAAGGGCCATGTCGAGGAAGTGCTGGAAGCCGCCCGCGAACTCAACGCTGACCGCTGACCGCCAGACTCGAATGGCAGCAGCTCGAGTGACAGCAGCTCGTCTGGGAGCAGTTGGGTAGAGAGCGCCTGTGTGCCAGCCGCCTCAGCCATGAAAAAAGCCCCGCCGATTGGCGGGGCTTTTTCGATCAGGCGCTCTTGTCCGCGACCCGATTCTCCTCGGCGCGCGCCCGGCGCGGCCAGGCGTAGAGCAGCGACTTCATCAGGGTCGCCAGCGGGATGGCGAAGAATACCCCCCAGAAACCCCAGATACCGCCGAAGAACAGCACCGCGAGGATGATCGCCACCGGATGCAGATTGACCGCCTCCGAGAACAGCAGCGGCACCAGCACGTTGCCATCCAGCGCCTGGATGATGCCGTAGGCGATCATCACGTACATGAAGGTATCGCCCAGCCCGTAATGAAAACCGGCGACGGCGGCGACCGGCAAGGTCGCCCCTGCCGCGCCGATGTAGGGGATCAGCACCGAGAAGCCGACCACGATCGCCAGCAGCGCCGAATACGGCAACCCGAAGGCGACGAAGGTGACGTAGCTGACGCCACCGACGATGACGATCTCGATCACCTTGCCACGCACGAAATTGGCGATCTGATCATCCATCTCGTTCCAGACCCGGTTCATCAGTAGACGCTTGCGTGGCAGCAGCGCCAGCGTGAAGTCCACCAGCCGCTCGCGGTCCTTGAGCATGAAGAACACCAGGATCGGCACCAGCACCAGGTAGATCACCACCCCCATCAGGTTGCCCAGCGACGCCAGCGACAGCGATACCGCGCGCTGCCCGAACTGGGTCAGCTCTCGCCCGGCGGCGCCGACCCACTGCTGGACCTGCTCCGGCGTGATCAGGCCGGGGAAGCGCTCCTGCAGCTCGCCCAACCAGCGCTGCCCTGAAGCGAACATGCCGGGAATCTCCTGGATCAGATTGGCCAGCTGATGCCAGACCAGCGGCAGCAGAATCAGCGCACTGGCCAGCATGATACCCATGAACACCAGCGTCATCAGGCTGACCGCTGCCAGACGTGGCAGACCACGGCGCTCCATCCAGCTCACGCCGCTCTGCAGCAGGAAGGCGACGATCAGGGCGGTGAAGAATGGTGCCAGCATGCTGCCCAGCCAGATGACGGCGGCGAACACCAGCACCAGCACCAGAAACAGCACCACCGCTTCTTCATCGGAGAAATAGCGCTCGATCCAGCCACGCAACAACGTCTTCATGGTCATGACGGATCTTCCTCGCACAGCGCCTTGATCACGAAGCGATAATCGCCCTGTGGCGTCTCTTCGCGCGAGACCAGCGCGTGATCGCTCAGCGCCAGATAGGCAGGGATGTCGCCCCAGGCGCCGGCATCGCTGGCGAGGACCTCGAGTTGCTCGCCGGCACTCATGCCAGCCAGTGTGAGCTTGGTGCGCAGCAGCGGCAACGGACAGTGCAGGCCGCGCGCATCCAGCGTCTTCAGGTGGGTATCGGCCGTGGAGTCAGCTATCGGATTCGCAGTCTCAGCGCCAGGTCGTTCGAATGCCATCTGCCCTTCCGTTCTCGTTATGATGTTCTGCCGCACACCGTGGAGAGTGCAGCTTGAAAACGCCCCGATTTAAGGGCACCTTGCCTGACAAAGCAACTTTCCGCCCTGCGCGGCTGCGTCTTTCCCGGACTCACGCAGGGTCGTCAACGCCAGTGCGGCGCCCGGCAATCCTGCGAGCCGACCGCACCTTGCGCCATATCGAAGAGGATTGCCTGCATGTCGTTGCTGCCCCCCTTGAGCGGACGCGTTCGCATCGGACGCCGCGGGCTTGCCACCCTGTCGAGCGCCCTGCTCGGCCTGTTGCTGATGGGCGCGCCGGTCGCCAGTGCGCCAGCCGCATCCCAGAACGACTATGGACTGCCGGACCTGGGCAGCGCGAGTGGCGGCATCTCCAGCAACGATGAATATCGTATCGGTCGCGCCTGGCTACGTCAGTTCCGCGCCCATGTGCGTGAATGGGATGATCCCATCACTCTGGACTGGATCGGTAGCATCGTGCGTCAACTGGCGCCGTGGAGCGAGCTGGATGACCGCGATTTCATCATCACGCTGGTCGCCAGCAGCCAGCTGAATGCCTTCGCCGTGCCCGGCGGCGTGGTCGGCGTCAATACAGGGCTGTTCGCCTTCGCGCCGGACCGCGACGCCTTCGCCTCGGTGATCGCCCACGAGCTGGGCCACCTCTCCCAGCATCACTTCGCGCGCAACATGGAGCGGCAGGCCGAGACACGCCTGCCGACACTGGCCGGCTTCCTCGCCGGCATGGTGATCGCGGCGGGCGGTGGCGGCTCAGCGGGCATCGCGACCATGGCCGGCACCCAGGCCGCTGCCATTTCCGACCAGCTGGCCTATTCACGGCGCTTCGAGCAGGAGGCTGACCGCGTCGGTATCGATGCACTGTCACGCGCCGGCTTTGACCCCGAGGCCATGCCGCGCATGTTCCGCGCCATGCAACGCATGGCCAGCCTGCAGGGCGGCAACGCACCGGAATTTCTGCTCACGCACCCGGTGACCGAGGCGCGTATCGGCGACACCCAGGCGCGTGCCGACGCCATGCAGAAGGTGACACCCGACCCGCTTGCGCAGCTCGCCTACGCGATGATCCGTGCCCGCGCCCTGCTGGCGCTCAATCTGCGCCAGCCCGAGCAGGGACTGACGACACTGCGCGAAGACAACCCCGACCCTGACGCGATTGCCTACTATCAGGCGCTGGCCGCGGCGGAGCACAACCAGGTCGACAAGGCGCTGGCCGCACTGGACCGCCTGCACGACAAGCATCCTGACCTGACCCTGATCAGCGCCAGTGCGGTCGAGGTCGCGCGGGATGCCCGGCGTTATGAGGAGGCGACCCGGCGCGCCAGACGCCTGCTGCGCCTGCAACCCGACTACCTGCCGACGCGACTGGCCATGGCGGAGGTCGCGCTGCAACAGGACCCCACCGCTGCGCGCCAGCAGCTGGAGGACATGCGCCGCGATCATCCCGATGACCCCAAGGTCTGGAGTCTGGCCTCCGAGGCCAGTGGGCGCAGCGGCCACACCGCCGAGGCCTTCCTGTATCGCGCCGAATTCGACCAGCTGGAGGGCCGCATGGACAAGGCCTTCGCTCAGCTCAAGCTGGCCGACGAGGCCGCACGCAAGAACGGCGACTTCAGCATGGCCAACCGTATCAGTTCACGCCGGGAGGACTTCAAGCGCTATCGCAACGCCATCGAGGAGTTCTGAGGCACGCTCCCTCTCGCAGCACCTGGCAAACAAAAACCGCCGCCCCGGGGAATCGGGAGCGGCGGTCCTGGTTCATGCAGGCAGCAATCGGTGGCGATCAGCGTCAGCGCTCAGCCGCGATTGAATTCCAACATCCGCGTCAACGGCTTCAGGGCGCGCTCACGCAGGTCATCATCGACGAAGATTTCCTCGGCATTGGCTTCCGCCGGATCGCGACGCAGCACGGCGGCCAGATTCTCCAGGCCGTTCATCGCCATCCACGGGCAGTGCGCACAGCTCTTGCAGGTCGCGCCATTGCCGGCGGTCGGCGCCTCGTACAGCTGCTTGTGCGGCGCGGCCTGCTGCATCTTGAAGAAGATGCCACGATCGGTCGCGACGATCAGCTGCTGATTGTCGAGCTCGACGGCAGCCTTGATCAGCTGCGAGGTGGAACCGACCACATCGGCCAGCTCGACCACCGACTGCGGTGATTCCGGGTGCACCAGCACCGCGGCGTCCGGATAGACCTTGAGCAGGTCGCTGATGCCTTGGGCACGGAACTCGTCGTGGACGATGCAGGCACCGTCCCACAGCAGCATGTCGGCACCGGTCTGCTTCTGCACATAGGCGCCCAGATGCTTGTCCGGCGCCCAGATCAGCTTCTCGCCCCGGGCATGCAGATGCTCGATGACATCGACGGCGATCGAGGAGGTCACCACCCAGTCGGCGCGCGCCTTCACGGCTGCCGAGGTATTGGCATACACCACCACGGTGCGGTCGGGATGCGCATCACAGAAGGCCGCGAACTCGTCTTCCGGGCAGCCCAGGTCCAGCGAGCAGGTCGCCTCCAGCGTCGGCATCAGCACGCGCTTCTCCGGCGACAGGATCTTGGAGGTCTCGCCCATGAAGCGGACCCCGGCAACGATCAGCGTCGAGGAGTCATGGCGGGCGCCGAAGCGTGCCATCTCGAGCGAGTCGGCGACGCAGCCGCCGGTTTCCTCGGCCAGCTGCTGGATGGCGTCGTCACAATAGTAATGCGCGACCAGCGCGGCATCACGCTCGATGAGCAGCTGCTTGATCTCGTCGATCAGCGCGGCATCTTCGGCGGCAGGGCGTGTCGGGCAGTAAGCGCGGGCCAGATGCTCGCGCACCTGCTCACGGACGGCATTGTGGGCCTCACGACCCGGCATGGCATTAGTCAGGCTGTTCATGTGTCTCTCACCTAGCCCACAGGGGCTCCCCCTGTGCTGAGTGGGTCAGGACTCGGCCCGGACACGAACGGCCCGTGGCGGCCCTGCCAGCGCTGCAGCTGGGCTCCCCAGACTGCGGCGTGTGCCTTGGGCGTCTATCGCCCGCAGCGTCGTCCGCACTGAGCGGACATGAGCCTTGGCTCGCCCACAAGGATACGCCTGGCGCGATCGCGGCTCCAGTCGACTTGGGGGGCAACGGACTCTTTCCTTTCGCGTAACAAAAATTGCCCCGCGCCAATGAAGGCACGAGGCAAGATCTGGTGGGTCGTGAGGGATTCGAACCTTCGACCAATTGGTTAAAAGCCAACTGCTCTACCACTGAGCTAACGACCCAAAACTGGGTGGCGGATGGTGGGTCGTGAGGGATTCGAACCTTCGACCAATTGGTTAAAAGCCAACTGCTCTACCACTGAGCTAACGACCCGCCGCCGGGTGCTTTGCAAGAGACCATTCCAGAGAATGGTGGGTCGTGAGGGATTCGAACCTTCGACCAATTGGTTAAAAGCCAACTGCTCTACCACTGAGCTAACGACCCTTGCGAAGCGGGACGTAAGATACCGCCGATCCCGTTTCGACGCAAGCCTTTTGCAAAAAAACTTCAAGTAAATGACCAGCTTGTCCGCCGGCACCTCACGCAACGCCCGCGCCAGCGCATGGACCAGCCCCTGTGACAAAGACGCGCAAGCCCGCGATGGGCGCGGGCTTGCGGGCTACCACTTAGGTCGCACGAGCTTGTGGCATGTCCACGAGCTCATGCCATGTCAGTGAATGACGGCGCATCGCCGCCCTCACCGACTGCGCCATCAGCGCGGCTTGCGTGTACGCTGCGGCGGCTTCTTCATGGCACGCACCGGACGACGCTTCTGCTTGTCGCGGCTCCAGCGATTCTGCTCGTCCGGCGTCAGGGCCGGCGCCTTGCGATGCTCGAGACCTGCCAGCGTGGACAGTTCATCGATCTCGCTCTGTTCCATCTCCACCCACTCACCGGCGCGAGCGCGCTTGTCGAGGAAGATGTTGCCGTAGCGCACGCGCTTCAGGCGGCTGACGGTCAGCCCCTGAGAGTCCCACAGACGACGCACCTCACGGTTACGGCCTTCCATGATCACCACGTGGAACCAGCTGTTGATACCTTCACCACCGAATTCCTGCACATCGGTGAAACGCGCCGGGCCATCTTCGAGCATCACGCCATTGACCATGTTGACGACGTGCTCGCGCTTGACCTCACCCATGACACGTACGGCGTATTCACGCTCGATCTGGGTCGAGGGGTGCATCAGACGGTTGGCCAGCTCACCATCGGTGGTGAACAGCAACAGACCGCTGGTGTTGATGTCGAGACGACCGATCGCGATCCAGCGCTCGCCTTTCAGACGCGGCAGGCGCTCGAAGACGGTGCGGCGGCCTTCCGGGTCCTTGCGCGTGCACAGCTCACCTTCCGGCTTGTTGTACATGATGACGCGACGCGCCGTCTCTTCCGCGCCTTTCAGGCTCTGCGGGCGATCATCGAGGCTGACCTGGTCACGCGGGCCGACGCGGTCACCCAGCTGGGCGACCTTGCCGTTGACCTTGACGCGGCCGGCGCTGATGGCGACTTCCATCTCACGGCGGGAGCCGAAACCGGAGCGCGCCAGCACCTTCTGCAGCTTCTCGTCCTCGACCAGCTTGTCGCCCTTGGCCTGCGGCGGCAGCGGACGCAGTTCCGGCGCATCACCGGCAGCCGGCTTCTTGCCGACATTGGCCTTGCTGCCGCGCGTGGACTTGCCGGTCGCGGCCTTGCCACCGGCATGCTGGCTGCTGCCGGGGCGAGAGGTCTTGCGCTTATCAGAGTCTGTCTTGCTCATGACATGAACCATTTCATCTATAGGAGTTTCGCCTACGCAGGGTCGTCATCATCGACGGTCCCGGCAGCGGAGGAGTCGTGCGGCTGCGCATCGGCAGCGTCGTCATCCTCGTCTGCACCGCGCAAACGTTGGCTGAGGCGCGCTTCAAGTGTGGCGAAGTCGAACCCCGAGCCGGTGGACGCCATCCCGGCGTGGTCATCTTCCGCCTGTGAGGCGGAGGGTGCTGCTGTGTTCGGTGTGTCAGCCGAGGCGCCGGCGGTATCGAGTGCGCGCGTCTTCAGCGCCTCTTCCAGCTGCTCGGCGGTGACGTCCGGCGGTTGCCAGTCGTCGGGCACCGGGGTGCCGGTGTCGGTCTCAAGATCTGACTCAAGACCTGATTCAAGACCTGTCTCAGCGCCTGATTCAGTCTTTTCCCCAGTCTCTGCGTCAGGTGCTGACTCAGCCGCTGTCTCATGCTCTGGATCAGCTCCTGCATCAGCGCCGTCTGCCGGTGCCTCCTCCGTCTCGCCGTCCGGGTCGTCCGGCAGCGGCAAGGTCTGAGAGGGCGGCACATCATACAGGTCTGCCTCGAGCTGTTCGAGTCCTTCGAAGCCTTTCAGTTCATGCACCGGCGGCAGCTCTTCCAGCGTCTTGAGACCGAAGTCATCGAGGAACTGACGCGTGGTGGCGAAGACCGCCGGACGCCCCGGCACATCACGGTGGCCGACCACTCTCACCCAGCCGCGCTCGACCAGGGTGCGCATGATCGAGGAGCTGACCGTCACGCCACGCACCTGCTCGATATCGCCGCGGGTCACCGGTTGACGATAGGCCACCAGCGCCAGGGTCTCCAGCAAGGCGCGTGAATAACGTTGCGGACGCTCTTCCCACAGCCGCGATACCCAGGGGGAGTACTGCTGGCGAACGCGCAGCCGCCAGCCACTGGCGGTCTCGATCAGCTCCAGCGCGCTCTTGTCGGCCGGGTGACGCGCTTCCAGCTTGCCCAACGCCTCGCGCAGCGCGGGCCTGGTCGGGCTTGAATACTCATCGAACAGACCGACCAGGCGCTCTAGCGTCAGCGGCTCGCCGGCGGCCAGCAGGGCCGCTTCGATGATCTGGTCCAGCGGGACATCGCGCAAACTCATGACGCCGCGTTCTCCTGCTCGTCGGATGGGGGTAAGGAAGGTGACGTCTGCGCATCATCGGACGCTGCGTCATCGTACGCTGCGTCATCGAACGCCCCCTGATCAGCCGCCACCTCGTCTTCATCGGCGAATTCCAGCGCCAGCCAGTCCTCGTCATCCTCGGGGTCCGGTTCCGGCGTGCGGGCGCGCACGTGAATCGGTGACAGCGGCGCGTTCTGGACGATCTCGATCATCGATTCCTTGGCCAGCTCCAGAATCGCCATGAAACTGACCACCACACCGGCACGCCCTTCCTCGAGCGTGAACAGCTTCTCGAAGGGCGTGAAGTGCTCATGGGTCAACAGATTCATGATCGCCAGCATGCGCTCGCGGGTCGACATCACCTCACGCGAGATGGTGTGCGCCTGGACGAGGTCCGCCTGACGCAAGAGGCCGGACAGCGCGCCGAGCAATTCCGACAGGTCGACATCAGGGTGCACCACGCGCGTCTCGAGTTCAGGGAGGTCTGCCGTGGCCACGAACCAGTCGCGGCCCTGGCGCGGCATCTCATCCAGCCCTTCGGCAGCCAGCTTGGTCTGCTCGTATTCCTGCAGACGACGAATCAGCTCGGCGCGCGGATCCTCTTCCTCGTCGTCATCACTCTCCTTCGGCTGACGCGGCAGCAGACTGCGCGACTTGATCTCCGCCAGCATCGCGGCCATCAGCAGGTATTCCCCTGCCAGATCGATCTGCATGGCATGCATCAGCTCGACATACTCGATGTACTGATGGGTGATGGCCGCGACATTGATGGCGAGGATATCGAGGTTCTGGCGACGGATGAGGTAGAGCAGCAGATCCAGCGGGCCCTCGAAGGTCTCGAGAAAGACACGCAGCGCCTCCGGCGGGATGTACAGGTCCTGCGGCATCTCGGTGAGCGCGGTGTCATTGACGCGCGCCAGCACCGTCGACGCCACTGTCGGGGGCGTGACGAGAGGTGCGGGCTTAAGCCCATCAGTGAGGGCAAAACTGGCGCCATCGAGCAGGTCGCTCATGACATCTCCTGCAGGAGGCGGGTGAGGGTGGGTCTGGGGGACGAGCATTCTAGCGGCTCGCGCCCCATCCCCCAAGTCTTTGCGCCGCCGGTAAGACGCCGGAGCCGCGCTCGACGCCGCCCGCGTCTAGCGATAGGTCAGGCCGATCACGCGCCGCAGCTCATCCAGGGTGTCACGCACGGTGTCGCGGGCCCGCTCGGCGCCTTCTGTCATCATGGTGCGCACCTTGCCATGCTCCCCTTCCAACGCCTCGGCACGCTCACGAATCGGCGTCAGCGCCGCGTCGACATGCTCGATCAGACAGCCCTTGCAGTCCAGGCAGCCGATGCTGGCATCACGGCAGCCCTCCTCCGCCCACTGGCGGTCCGAGGCGGGCGTGAAGCTTTCATGCAGTGTCCACAGCGGGCAGCGCTGCGGGTCGCCGGGGTCCTTGCGGCGCACGCGCGCAGGATCGGTGGGCATCTCGCGCACGCAGGCCGCGATATCGTCGCGCCCGCTGCGCAGGAAGATGGCATCTTCACGCGCGGCCTTGTGCGTCTTGAGCTCCATGCCCAGCAGCGGCTCGACCTCCCCCTGCCAGTGTTCCGGCTCGCCGAGGATGCGCCGCCCGCCACCTTCCAGATAGCCGAGCAGCCGCTCCTGCTGGTTGCGGTTGAGCTTGCTGGTCTCGGCCAGCAGGCCACGCGCGCGCTCGAAGGCCTCGAGATCCCCCTCTTCCTGATAGTCCTCGCGCCATTCGCGGTACAGGCGACCACTCTTCTTGCCCAGGCGGGCGATGGCGCGCTCGGCCTGCTCTTCAAAGCCGGCATCGCGCCCATAGCGATGATTGAAACGCCGGGCGACCTCGCGGGTGAACTCGACGTGCGCCCGCTGCTCGGGCCCGGCGGGGACGACCTCGCCGCGCAGCGCCAGGATATCGGCCGCCTGCATCAGCGGCGCGCCCAGCATCGCGAAGCTGGCCCCCTGCTGCTCGCCAAGCCCGGCCACCAGCTCACGGTAACTGGGCAGACGCTCCAGCCAGGCCTTGGGCGTGACGCTGGCCAGGATCATGTGCACATCGGTCAGCTCCGGCACCCAGGACTGGATGAACAGGGTGGCGACCTTGGGATTGACCCCACAGGCGAGACAGTCGATCACCATCGCCCAGCTGTACTGCTCGATCTCGTGGGGCGCGTGACCACTGACGGCCAGCGCGTTCCAGTCGGCGACCAGAAAATAGGCATCGTGATGGTATTGCAGCTCGGTCCAGCGCCGGATCACGGATTGATAATGTCCGAGTTGCAGGTGTCCAGTGGGGCGTAAGCCGGACACCAGCCTGGCCGAGGTATCGGTGGCACTCACCTTGTGAGTTCTCCCTGAAGCGTATGAAGCTGCCAGTCTAGCAACCCGAGCCCCCGCTCAGCATCCCCGCGACGTCGTGTCCCTGACCACCCGCGCCACGCATGCCGGCTCGCCAACGCTGACGGCGCCACTCTGACGGCGCCACTCAGCCTGCGGCGATTCCGGTGCGATAGCGCCCGGCATAGTCGAACAGCTTGTCGCGGATCTGCCAGTAGCGCCCGCTCTTGCGGCCGATGACGAAGTCCGGCGCCTTGAGGCGCTCCTCGCCCGCCAGCACCTCGGCGATGTCCTTGGGTGCCCAGTCACTGCCCGGTGCGCGCAGATGCCGCGCCAGAAAACTCAGGCGGAAGGCGTGGCGCTGGGCGGGGGTCTCGAGCGCGAACCATTCGGACAGATCGGTACCGTCCTCGTCGTAATAGGTCACCTTGAGACGCGGCAGACCGCGCCCGTTGCGCGCCTCCTCGAGCTGCCAGCCACTGACGCGCAGCACCCGCGCATCGCGCAGCTTGAGGGCATCGCGCAGCTTGTCATCCGGGTCGACCAGCCGTGCCTCACAGGCGTGACAATGGCGTGCGGCGATGTCATTGGCCTCACCACACTGCGGGCAGGCCTTGGCGCGATAGCGGAAGTCACACTGCACCAGCGGCCTGCCCTCGCCCTCCGGCGACTCGACCAGCCCCTGACAGCGACGCCCAAAGTGCTCGACCACCAGCTCGCCATCCTTGCGTCCCCAGAACAGATTGGCATTGCCGCACACCGGGCACTCGACCTGGACGATCTCGGTGTCGCCGGCCGGCTTCGGCGTCGCTACCTCCGGCGCGTAGAGGTCCCAAGGATTGCCGGCATAGTCGAGAATCAGACAGTCCGTCTTGCCGGGACTCAGACGCAGGCCGCGCCCGACGATCTGCTGGTAGAGACTGACGGATTCCGTGGGCCGCAGGATGGCGATCAGGTCGACATGCGGCGCATCGAAGCCGGTGGTGAGCACCGCGACATTGACCAGATACTTGAGCTGCTGGGCCATGAAGGCATTGATCAGCCGCTCGCGCTCCTCGCCGGGGGTCTCGCCAGTGATCAACGCGGCCTCACCCTCGGGCAGCAGCCCCGTGACTTCCTCGGCATGCTCGACGGTGGAGCAGAACACCATCACCCCACGCCGCTCGCGTGCCTGGGCGACGATATCCAGCACGATGCCCGGCGTCGCGCGCGAGCCCTGCACCACCTCGTTGAGCTCCGCCTCCTGGAAACCGCCGCCGATGCCGGGTGCCAGCTGCGAGAAGTCATAGCGCGCCACCGCGACATCGACGCGCCGCGGCTCACTCAGAAAGCCCTGCCGCACCATCAGGCGCAGCGGCTGCTCGAAGACGCAATCACGGAAGAAGCAGTCATCATCCCCTCGCACCATGCCGTGATAGTGTCGGTGGAAGATGAAGCCCTGACCGAGACGATACGGCGTCGCCGTCAGCCCCAGCACCTTGAGGCGCGGATTGTGCTCGCGCAGATGATTGATGACTTTGCGATAGCTGGCGTCCTTCTCCAGCGAGACCCGGTGGCACTCATCGATCACCAGCAGCGTGAAGGGCGCCGCCTGAGCATCAGTCGCCTGCTCAGCCGGCGTGAAGGCATCGAGGTTGCGCACCACTGACTGCACCGAGCCGAACACCACCTGACGCGAGGCCTGCTTGCGCTTGAGGCCGGCACTGAAGATGTCGGCGTCCTTGCCATAGGATTCGTACTTGGCGTGGTTCTGCTCGACCAGCTCGCGCACATGCGCCAGCACCAGCACACGCCCACGCGCGATACGCGCAAGCTCAGCGATCACCAGTGACTTGCCGCTGCCGGTGGGCAGCACGATCACCGCCGCCTCATCACTGCGGCGAAAGTGCTCGACGGTACGCCGCACGGCCTCCTGCTGGTACGGGCGCAGCTCAAACATTCAGCGCCGCCCAGCGAGACACGCGAGTGGGCGCGCTGCCGGCAGGCAGGCCCAGGGAAGAGATGGCTGACAGGGGCGTGAGGGCTGACAGGAACATTGACATCAAGGGGCCGCCGAATCGCAGGGGTGGACAATGTCCCCATTATCCGCATCAGCGACCGCAGCGGCAAAGTGGGTGTGGATAACCTGAGCCCGCCAACCTTCGCCCGTCAAGCCAAGACCATCACTCCCGGTCCGTCAGGATCAGAAGCGCGGCGCACGCCCCTCAAGCTTGGCCTTGATACATTCGGTCTGCTCCGCGCGTCCCAGCAGCGAGGACTGCAGCTCTGCCTCAAGCGCCAGTGCCTCGGCTTCCGGCGCATCAAGGGCCTCGTCGTAGAGACGCGTGATCGCGCGGACGGCGCTGGGAGAGCGCCCGGCAATCTGGCGCGCCAGGGCCAACGCTTCCTCCTGCGGGCTGGAGATGATGCGCGTGACCAGACCGGCGCTCTGCGCCTCGTTGGCCTCGACCTTGCGCCCGCTCCACGTCAGCTCGTGCAGCCAGTCCGGTCGCACGCCACGCGCGGTGACGCTGATGCCCATGTCCGGAATGATGCCCCAGTCGATCTCGAGCACCGCCAGGCGCGCATCAGGGTCACACAGGCGAATGTCCGCGCCCAGCGCGATCTGCAGGCCACCGCCGAAGACATTGCCATGCAACGCGGCGATGACCGGCACCCCGACATCTCGCCAGCCCAGCGCCAGCTGCTGCACGGTATTGCGCTGTGGCGCACAGCCATTGGCCCCCGCGACCAGCAACTGCGGTACGCGGGCGGCGTCGCCCATGATGGCGGCGATATCCAGCCCCGCACAGAAACTGGGCCCCTCGCCCGATAGCACGATGGCGCGCAGGCCTGACTCCCGGGCGCGGGCATGCAGCTCCTGCTGAACCGCCAGCAGGGCATCGATCATCTTCCAGTCGATGCCGTTGTGCTTGTCAGGGCGATTGAGGCGCACGTCGGCGACATGCTCACTGATCGAGAGAGTCACATAACGTTCAGGCGTGAGGTGGGTAGCGTCAGACATGGCGGTCTCCCTGGGACGGATAACGAGCAAGCACGCGCTCGAACGATTTCACGACAGTGCCGAGCGATGGCACTCATCCAGTGATAAACCCAAAAGGCGCAGGCAACCACACTGCGTTCGTCGAGCTGCCCGCGGGCATGACTCGTTACGTTTCAGTGTGACTGCCTGCGCCCGGTTGTTGAACGGTCGTTTGGTCGCAGAGGTGACGATTGTCTACTCGCGCTTGGCCCCCGACACCTCTGACAGCGATCGCGACTGGAAGCTCTCGGCCTGAGCCATGGCCCAGACACGACGATAGAAGGGGTAGTCGTCCCCTTGCGTCAGCAGCGCGCCCTTGGTCAGGAAGGGATGCAGGTGCGAGAACAGCTTGACCTCATTCTCGGAGACACGATGCACCAGGTGGTCCGGGGTGATCTGCCAGGGCGTGTGCAGGCCCGCCGCCGACAGGATCTCGGCCAGCGCATGCAGGGTGTTGTGGTGGAAGTGACGCACCTGATCGGCCTTGTCTTCCACGACCAGCGATTTCTGGCGCAGATCATCCTGGGTGGCGATCCCCGTCGGGCACTTGTTGGTGTGACAGCTCAGTGACTGGATGCAGCCCAGCGCGAACATGTAACCGCGGGCGGCATTGACCCAGTCCGCCCCCAGCGCCATCACGCAGGCGATATCGAAGGCACTGATGATCTTGCCGCTGACCCCGATGCGCACCTCATCACGCAGCCCTGCGCCCACCAGCGAGTTGTGGACGAACTGCAGCCCTTCACGCAGCGGGGTGCCGAGGTGATCGGTGAATTCGGTCGGTGCGGCACCGGTGCCGCCCTCACTGCCATCGACGACGATGAAATCGGGCACGATCCCGGTCTCGAGCATCGCCTTGACGATGGCCATGAACTCCCACGGCTGACCGAGGCATAGCTTGAAGCCCACCGGCTTGCCACCCGACAGCTCGCGCAGGCGCTGGATGAAGCTCAACAGCTCAAGCGGTGTGGAGAACTCACCGTGGTTGGAGGGCGAGATGCAATCCTTGCCCATCGGAATCCCGCGCGTCTCGGCGATCTCCTCGCTGATCTTGCTGGCCGGCAACACGCCCCCGTGACCGGGCTTGGCGCCCTGACTGAGCTTGATCTCGATCATCTTGACCTGCTCGCTGGCCGCCTGACGGGCGAACTTCTCGCCATCGAAGCGCCCTTCCTCGTCGCGACAGCCGAAGTAGCCACTGCCCAGCTCCCAGATCAGATCGCCCCCGAATTCGCGGTGGTAGGGACTGATACTGCCTTCGCCGGTGTCATGGGCAAAGTTGCCCAGCCTGGCCCCCTTGTTCAGGGCACGGATGGCGTTGGCGCTCAAGGAGCCGAAGCTCATCGCCGAGATATTGAACAGCGAGGCATTGTAGGGATGCGAGCACTGGGAGTTGCCGACGTTGAGACGAAAGCCCTTGGGGTCCGGCACGCTCGAGGTCTGCATGGAGTGACCGATGAACTCATAGCTGTCGGAATAGACATCGAGCAAGGTGCCGAACGGCTGGGAGGAATTGTGCTGACGGCCACGCGCATAGACCAGCTCGCGCTGCTTGTGGGAAAACGGCAGCTGATCGGTGTCCGACTCGAACAGGTACTGACGCATTTCCGGACGCAGCGCCTTGAACAGATAGCGCATGTTGCCGATCACCGGATAGTTGCGACGCACGGCGTAATCCGCTTGCCGCAAGTCATTGAGACCAACCGCGACCAGCAGCACAAAGATGCTGGCCAACGGCCACAGCCAGGCATTCTGCATCGCCAGGGGAAGGCAGATGAGCGCTCCGATGATACAGAGCAGGAAGACGGAATAACGCGGCAACAGCGACCATTTCAGCTTCATCACGACATCCTTGTAATGTGTCAGGCAGACATTCACGACCTCAGGCATGAGGCCTGGCCTCCACCTTAAGCTACCCGGCGTCCGTCACCCAGCTCCCACCATGGAACGCCACGTTGAGCAAGCCAGACGCGACTCCCGTACCACTCGCCTTGAATCGGCCCCAACGCAAGACGCCCCCATGGCCTTTGCCATGGGGGCGTCTCTCATGCTGTCATCCCGTGATGACCGACCGAGGGATCAATCGACCCAGCGACGGGCATTGCGGAACATGCGCAACCAGGCGCCATCCTGCTGCCAGTCGTCCGGACGCCAGGAGTTGGTGACGGCACGCGCCACGCGCTCCGGGTGCGGCATCATGATGGTCACGCGACCATCATCGGTGGTCAGACCGGTGATACCGGACGGCGAGCCATTCGGGTTGGCCGGATAACGCGTAGTGGTCTGGCCGTAGTTGTCGACGTAACGCAGTGCGACCTGGCCGCTGCTCTGCATCTTGCGCAGGTGAGCGCTGTCGCGGAACTCGGCACGCCCTTCGCCATGCGCGATGGCGATCGGCAGGCGCGAGCCTTCCATGCCATCGAGGAACAGCGAGGCGCTCTTCTCGACTTCGACCATCGCGACACGGGCCTCGAACTGCTCGGACTCGTTGCGCACGAAGCGCGGCCAGGCCTCGGCACCCGGAATCAGCTCCTTGAGCTGGGAGAGCATCTGGCAACCGTTGCAGACGCCCAGCGCGAAGCTGTCGTCACGGTTGAAGAAGCGCTCGAACTGCTCACGCGCACGCGCATTGAACAGCACTGACTTGGCCCAGCCACCGCCGGCGCCCAGCACGTCACCGTAGGAGAAGCCGCCACAGGCGACCAGCCCCCGCATGGTATCCAGATCGACACGCCCTTCGAGGATATCGCTCATGTGGACATCGACGGCCTCGAAACCGGCGCGGTCGAAGCTTGCCGCCATCTCGAGCTGACCATTGACGCCCTGCTCGCGCAGGATCGCCATGCGCGGACGTGCGCCGGTGTTCAGGTACGGCGCCGCGATGTCCTCGTTGACGTCGAAGGTGGCCTGGACGGAGAGGCCCGGGTCACGCACATCGTTGATGGACTCGAATTCGCTCTTGGCGCAATCGGCGTTGTCACGCGCGGCCTGCATGCGATAGCTGGTCTCGGCCCACAGGCGCTCGGCGCTGGCGCGGGTGGTGGAGAGCAGGTTCTGGCCCAGCAGCGTGATGTTGATCTGCTCATCGGCACGCGGCGTGGCGATCACGCCACTGTGCTCGAGTCCCACGGCCTTGAGCTCGGCGAGGATGGACTCGGTATGCTCGCGACGTACCTGCACCACGGCGCCCAGCTCTTCGGCAAACAGTGCGCCAGTCGCCTGGCCCGGCTCGGCGGCGGTCCAGTCGAGGGAGATGTCGAGACCGACGCGTCCGGCGAAGGACATTTCCATCAGGGTGGTCAACAGACCACCGTCGCTGCGGTCGTGGTAGGCCAGCAGCTTGCCTTCGGCATTGAAGCGCTGGATGGCCTCGAAGAAGTGCTTCAGATCTTCCGGCCTGGCGAGATCCGGCGCTTCATTGCCGACCTGACCATAGACCTGCGCCAGCGCGGAGCCGCCGAGGCGGTGAGCACCGTGACCGAGATCGATCAGGATCAGGTCCGTCTCCACGGCCTCGCCATTCAGCGTGCGACGCAGCTGCGGCGTGAGGGTACGCATGGCATCGGTGACCGGCGCGAAGCCTGTCATCACCAGTGACAGCGGTGCGGTGATCGACTTGTCTTCGCCGTTCTCGTCCTGCCAGGCGGTGCGCATGGACATGGAGTCCTTGCCGACCGGAATGGTCAGGTCCAGCGCCGGGCACAGTTCCATGCCGACGGCGTGGACGGCATCGAACAGCGCCTGATTCTCGCCGGTATGATCGGCCGCGCTCATCCAGTTGGCGGACAGCTTGATGTCAGACAGCTTGGCGATCGGCGCGGCGGCCAGGTTGGTGATCACCTCGGCCACGGCCAGGCGCGCGGAGGCGGCCGGCGAGATCAGTGCGACCGGCGTACGCTCGCCCATCGCCATCGCTTCACCGACATGGCTGTCGAGGGAGCTGGTGGTGACGGCGCAATCGGCCACCGGCACCTGCCACGGACCGACCATCTGGTCACGTGCGACCATGCCGGTGATCGAGCGGTCGCCGATGGTGATCAGGAATTTCTTGGAAGCGACGGTGGGCAGCTGCAGCACACGGGTCATCGCTTCGCGCGGGTCGAGATTGTCGAGACCCAGTGCCGGCAGCTCCAGCGTCTGGCGCTCGAAGCTGCGTGACATCCTGGGCGGCTTGCCGAACAGCACGTCCATCGGCAGATCGACTGGACGTGTATCGAAGTGACCATCCTTGACGATCAGCTCGTGCTCCTCGAGGGCTTCACCGACCACGGCGTACAGGCAACGCTCGCGCTTGCACAGGGCTTCGAAGGTGGCCAGATTCTCCGGCGCCACCGCCAGCACGTAACGCTCCTGGGATTCGTTGCACCAGATTTCCAGCGGGCTCATGCCGGACTCGGCGCTTGGTACGGCGCGCAGATCGAACAGGCCGCCGCGGCCACCATCCTTGACCAGCTCCGGCAGTGCATTGGACAGACCGCCCGCGCCGACGTCGTGGATGAAGCAGATCGGGTTCTTGTCATCCAGCGCCCAGCAGCGATCGATGACTTCCTGCACGCGACGCTCCATCTCGGCGTTGTCACGCTGCACGGACGCGAAATCGAGGTCTTCGCTGGAGCTACCCGAGGCCATGGAAGAGGCAGCACCACCGCCCAGACCGATCAGCATCGCCGGGCCGCCCATCACGATCAGCTTGGCACCGACCGGAATGTCGCCCTTCTCGACGTGCTGACTGCGGATGTTGCCGTAACCGCCGGCGAGCATGATCGGCTTGTGATAGCCGCGACGCTCGATGCCGCCGGCACCGAAGGCATCCTGCTCATAGGTGCGGAAGTAGCCATTGAGGTTGGGACGGCCGAATTCGTTGTTGAACGCAGCGCCACCGATCGGGCCTTCCAGCATGATGTCGTAGGCGGTCTTGATGCGCTCCGGCTTGCCGTAGTCGTGCTCCCACGGCTGTTCGAAGCCCGGGATACGCAGATTGGAGACGCTGAAGCCGGTCAGGCCGGCTTTCGGCTTGGAGCCGACACCTGTCGCGCCTTCATCACGGATCTCGCCGCCAGCGCCGGTCGCCGCACCCGGATAGGGAGCGATGGCCGTCGGATGATTGTGGGTCTCGACCTTCATCAGGATGTTGATCGGTTCCTGATGGTAGGCATAGATGTGGCCTTCGCCTGTCGGGAAGTAGCGCCCGGCGGTCGGACCTTCCATGACGGCGGCGTTGTCACTGTAGGCAGAGAGCACACCGTCGGAATGATTCTGGTAGGTGTTCTTGATCATCTTGAACAGCGAGTGCGTCTGCGCCTCGCCATCGATGGTCCAGTCCGCATTGAAGATCTTGTGGCGGCAATGCTCGGAGTTCGCCTGGGCGAACATCATCAGCTCGATATCGGCAGGGTTGCGGCCCAGAGTCTTGAAGGACTCGACCAGATAATCGATCTCGTCGTCAGCCAGTGCCAGGCCCAGGGTGCCGTTGGCCGTGACCAGGGCGTCGCGACCGCCGCCGAGGATATCGACATGGGCAAGCCTGGCGGGTGACTGATGCTGGAAGAGACGTGCGGCGTCCTGGGTTCGGGTCAGCACTGTCTCGGTCATGCGGTCGTGCAGTCGGGAGGACAGCGTGGCGAAGAGCTCTTCGCTCAGGGGAGCATCCAGCTTGATGCGGTAGGCGATGCCACGCTCGAGGCGGCGGACTTGCGGCAGGCCGCAGTTGGCGGCGATATCAGTGGCCTTGGAAGACCAGGGAGACAAGGTACCGAGGCGAGGGACGACGAGGAAAAGATGTCCCTCAGCAGGGCTCTCGTCACGACTGGGGCCGTAGTCCAGCAGGCGCTCCAGTGTTGTCCGGTCAGTACTGCTCAGTTCACCATCGACCTCGGCCAGATGCAGGTACTCGGCATGAAGAGATTCCACCTCCGGCACCAGCTCGCGTAACGAAGCCAGTAGACGGGTGTGACGGAAGGCGGAAAGGGCAGGCGCGCCTCGCAGTTCGAGCATGGTCAGGGAAAGCCTCTGAAGCAGCGTGAACGGACAACCGCCAAACGGCGGCAGCAAGCGCATATCATACGTGAAAGGCGAGCCTTAACGAAGCCCGCAGGCGACATGCGTTGGATGACAGTGTGTTGAGCTGCCGGTATGGTGGAAGCCCTGCCGTGAATGATGCTGACGCATGCTCAAGACCTCGCCCTCTTCTCTCATTCCGCCCGTGCGACAGCTGCTGCGCCACGCGCGGCGTTTTTTCGTCACGGCACTGGCCCTCGCCTTGCTGATACTGCCCGAGCGCACCCTCATCGAGATGCCTACGCGGCTGGACGATGTCCGTGCGCGCGACTTCATTCAGGTCGCCACACGCAACACCCCCACGACCTTCTATCGTGGCCGTCAGGGGCCTACCGGTTTCGAATACGAACTGGCACGTGACTTCGCCGATTATCTTGGCGTGAGTCTGTCGATGGATTCCGAGCACAATATCGAGAGCCTGACCCAGAGCGTGCTCAATGATCAGGCCGATCTCGCGGCCGCGACCCTACCGCTGGATCTCTCCGAACAGGGCCTGCGCTTCTCACGCCCCATCCTCGAATTGCAGGCGATGGTGGTCTATCGACGCGGCATGCACCCGCCCAAGGAATTGAAGGATCTGGTCGGCAAGCGCATCGGCGTCATCAAGGGCGCCGGCACCAGCCTGGTACTGAGGGAAGTCCAGCAGGACATCCCCGAGCTCAGCTGGAAAGAAACCGGCGAGCTTGAGGTGGCGGATCTGCTGCAACGCATCGAGGAAGACAAGCTGGATGCGGCGGTCGTCTATTCCCATCAATTCAAGCTCAACCGCCTGTTCTTCCCCAATGTGGAGAACGGCTTCGACGTGGGCGACCCTCTGACGCTGGCCTGGGCCTTCCCCGCGCATGGCGACATCTCATTGCTGACCGCCGCCAATGATTTTCTCGAGACACGCCGCCAGGATGGCACCCTCGATCGACTGGTCGAGCGCTATTTCGGCCATGATGATTATCTCGAGTATGTCGGCGCCCGTACCTTCATCCGCCAGGCACGCGATCGCCTGCCACGCTATATCGATACCTTCAAGGAAGCCGCACGCGAAACCGGTATCGACTGGAAACTGCTGGCCGCCACGGGCTATCAGGAATCGCACTGGCAACCCGAGGCCACCTCTCCTACAGGGGTGCGCGGTCTGATGATGCTGACCAATGTGACGGCACGCGAAATGAAGATCGCCAACCGTTTGGACCCCGTTCAGAGCATCGATGGTGGCTCACGCTATCTTGTGAGTATAAAGGGACGCTTGCCGGACGAGATCAAGGAACCGGATCGCACTTGGATGACGCTGGCAGCCTACAATGTCGGCCTGGGTCACCTGTTTGATGCCAGACGGATCGTGAAGATGAAGGGCGGCGACCCGAATCGCTGGAAGGATGTCCGCGAAGCCCTGCCCTTGCTTCAGAATCGTGAGTGGTACCAGAAAGTCCGTTATGGTTATGCACGCGGCGGAGAACCTGTCATCTATGTACGCAATATCCGACGTTATTATGAAATACTGAATTATGTTTACCGTAGCCAGCAGCAGTTCTATCAGCTGGACGAGCGTCCGATTACCGACGACGAAGGCGACAGCAATCCCTTCGATACTGTGCCTCCGATTCTCTGAGGATGGAGTTCGGACCGTCAGCACTCCGGTGCCTCAAGTGCACGCATCTTCACCACACATCAAGAGCCTCTAAGGACAGGGAATGACACGCAGACTCGTCTTGATGTCGCTAAGCCTGATCGCGTTCGGCATCGCCTTGCTGGGGCTCTGGCCGTCTGCCGGCAATGAAGCCAATGCGCTACTGCTGATGATGTTGACCCTGCAAGCCGCCGGCCAGACTGCCTGGCACTGGCGAAATACCTTCCTCAGTCAGCTGTTTCTCAGCGCCTCATTGATCCTCAACATCCTGCTGATCTGTACCTTCCTGCTACCGGAGAGCTGGGTGGGGGTGGACCACTGGGGAGGCCTGCTGATCAATCTGCCGGGCGATTGGCATATCGCCAATATCCGCCCGCCTATCCTGATCCTGTTTGCCTGTTTCGGCCTCACGACCTGCGCCCTGTTGCGCATGCGACTGGGATTCGGCTCTGCCATCCAACTGACGCAAGTCACGCTGTTGCTGCTGTTTGCCATGACGACAGACGCCAGCCTTTCCGTCGCCAGCATGGTACTGGCAGGTCCGGAGCGCATCACGCTGACCAGTTTTGTCAGTCTGCTATTGCTCGCACAATGGATCGATGTGCAGCCGGCACTCATGCATATGTGGCGCCGTACTATCGTACCATTGGTCATCTCCTCCATGATCACCCTGATATGCCTGCTCGCCTGGCAACAGCAGAGCCAGGACGAGAACGATCGCATCAACCAGTCGACCTACGTACTGGGCGACAAGATCGCCACGGAGCTGTCTCGCGAGATCAACGACCAGCTCAATGCGATGCGGCGCTTCGCCGGTTTCTGGAGCCTGATGGGGCAGACACCGACGCGCGGAGAATGGCAGCGTCTGGCACGCAGCTATTACAAGGATTTCGATTACTTCCAGAACATCGCCTTCATCGATCCGGACAGCGTGGTTTCGCGCGTCTTCCCGGACAAAGGGCGCAATCATGACGTGCTGGGCGTACGCCTGCTGGATGCTCAACCGGACACGCCGCTGCGCAATCCGCTGGAACTCGGCATCGAGGGCCATACCGGCATCATCGACCTGATTCAGGGCGGCAAGGGCATGGTGTCCTACCTGCCGGTGCGTGACCCTCGCGATGGCACCATTCTGGGGGCGATCGCCATGGTGGTGGACCTGGCCCCTCTGCTCGACAGAGCCATGGACACGGCACGCAATGAGGCATTTGCGGTCACCCTGTCAGAGCGTGGCAACATCTATATCCATGTCGGCCCCGAAAGTCGTCTGGCGCCCTGGGGACATCGCATTCCCATCGAGCTACCCGCCACCGACCTGACACTGGGCCTGCAGCCGACACAGCACTTCCTGGCAGCCACTCGTGGTCGTCTGCCGGAAGTGACATTGCTGACGGGGATTCTGTTGGCTTACCTGCTCTTTCTCGTGATCTACATGTATCGCCGCGTCTCGCAGGAGCACGGCATCGTCAAGAATGCCAACGATGCACTACGCGAAGAGATGGTGCGGCGAGAGCGACTGCAGAACGAGATCCAGTGGCTGGCGCGCCACGACGAGCTGACCCAGCTGCCCAATCGTCGCTATTTCCTCGAGCAGGTGCAGAGCTTCAGCGGCAAGATGCCTCTGACGGTCATGATCCTGGATATCGACTTCTTCAAGACGGTCAATGACAAACTGGGACACTTGGAGGGAGATCGCTACCTGCAGAAAGTTGCCGCCGTCTCACGGGCGCCCGTGGAGTCTGCCGGCGGCATACTGGCGCGCTTCGGTGGTGAGGAATTCGTGGTCTGCATCCCGGAATGTCCGCGTGCGGTCGGCCGCACGCTGGCAGAAGAGCTGCGGCGTGCCGTGCAGGCGGCAGGGTTGCCACAGCCCGCCACGGACAGCGTCGTCACGGTATCCGTGGGGATGGCATGCGTGGCGCGCGCTCCGTTGCGGCTGGATGCACTGCTGCAGGCAGCGGATGAGGCGCTGTATCGCGCCAAGTCCAGTGGTCGCAATCAGGTTCAGGTCGCTGCCTGACGATCCATGCTGAGGCCAACACGATGGCAACGCGAAGAGATCTGAACGGAAGGTTCAGCGCGAGAGGACCCTGCGCGGGCGGATCTGAGCGAAAGGATCAGCATGAAAGGTTCAGCGAGGAAGCTCACCGCGCCGCTCAGCGAAGAACGATTTGAGCAAGCGCTTGGCGTGCGCGGCCAATAGCCCCCCTTCCACCTCGACGTGATGGTTGTGCCAGGGCTGTGCAAACAGGTTGGCACGCGATTCCACCATGCCGGTCTTGGGCTCGGCAGCCCCGTAGACGACCCGCTTCACCCGCGCGTGGATCAAGGCACCACTGCACATCATGCAGGGTTCCAGCGTCACATACAGCGTGCAATCGTCGAGACGATAGTTGCCGAGTCGGGCCGCCGCCGCGCGCAAGGCCTGCACCTCGGCATGTGCTGTCGGGTCGGGGGTGCTGACTGGCGCATTGTAGCCAGTGCCGATGATGTCGCCCTGGGGATTGACCACCACCGCGCCGACAGGCACCTCGCCAGCCTCGAATGCCAGCCGCGCCTGGTCCAGCGCGCGGTGCATATAGTAATGATCCCCACGTGGCCCACTCCGGGCCTGCGGCGCTATCGCCAACTCGTCACTCACCGTAGTTCTCCGGTATCCTGAGGCCATTGTTTCGCTCACCATGATAACGGCTTGGCGCTCGCGCTTCCTCCTGCATTGCCGCCCCGCGCGGGATGGCAGTGCTCCGAGCGCCTGCCCCTCAGCACAAGGATAGATTCATGACCCAAACAGCTACTGCGCCTCTTGAGGCTCTGGTCACCCTGCTGGGTCTTGAGACCCTGGAAGAGAATCTGTTCAGAGGGCACAGTCAGGACCTCGGCTTCCCTCAACTGTTTGGCGGACAGGTACTCGGACAAGCGCTGTCCGCAGCGACACGCACGGTGCCGGTCGAACGCCAGGTCCACTCACTGCATGGCTACTTCCTGCGCCCGGGCGATGCCCACAAGCCTGTCATCTATCAGGTTGATGGCGTGCGTGATGGCGGCAGCTTCACGACCCGCCGCATCAGTGCCATCCAGAATGGCAAGACCATCTTCTTCTGCAGCGCCTCCTTCCATGGCAAGGAGGCGGGATTCGAGCATCAGCTCGCCATGCCCGACATCGAATCGCCAGAGCAGTTGATCGAGCAGGGGGCACGCATCGAGCGCTACGAAGGTCACCCCATCGAGTTCCTGCGCCTGAAGGCGCCGATCACGGCGAGTGATGATGATGCCTGCCCCCCACCACGTCAGCGGCTGTGGTTCCGACTGGCAGGCGAGCTGCCGGAAGATGATGCCCTGCATCGCTACCTGCTGACATACAGCTCCGACTTCAACCTGCTGGCGACAGGCCTCGGCGGACATGGTGTGCGGTTCGGTTCGCCCGAACTGCAAATGGCGAGCTTGGATCAC
Organism: bacterium Scap17; assembly: GCA_013376735.1. Lineage (NCBI taxonomy): Bacteria > bacterium Scap17. The sequence goes on from VINJ01000001.1 coordinate 3,573,434, forward strand.
TCGCTATGGTTCCACCGCGATGTACGCGTCAATGATTGGCTACTCTATGAGATGGACAGCCCATGGGCAGGAGGGGCACGCAGCTTCGCTCGCGGCAGTCTGTATAACCGGTACGGCGAGCTGGTGGCATCAAGCGCCCAGGAAGGCCTGACCCGCCTACGCAAACGTCCCTGAACGAATCGCTCTGTGCGAATTGTCCGAACAACAATGCCCCTCCTGAGACATTCTCAGGAGGGGCATTGTCATGTTTGCCTGCGTTTCTCTACAACCTACAATCTACAGCACTAAGAGTAGCGCACTGCGATTCACTATTATCGCGTCAATAGGGGGTCACTTCAGTGCTGTCCTGACACGCGTGCAGTTTTCATCTCGATAGCGTTGTTTGTAGTCATTACGCTGTGACTGCCAACTTCGCATCTGGCCCGACGACCCGCCGCCGCGACGCCTATCGGTATAATATTCGATCTTGTCCTTGATGAACTGACAGTGCTCTATCTTTCTCTCTCGCTCCCCGGCAGATACCATTTCTGATGACATAAGCCCCATCAAAAGAGCCATCATTCCTGCCAATAGAAGTCTTGATGAAGAACATGAAAAGTCCCTCGACATGTCGCCTCCTTGCGCCTGTACACGGATAGATTCCAATGAGTGATTTTCAATGACAGCGCAGACACCGAGCAGGTGCTGCAACAGCAAAGATATCTCTCGATAGCGTGGAATGCCTGCCGGTGGAGACCACCCTCGATAGAGCCCAGCACAACTGTAAGCGACCGGTGATCCCATCTACCGCAGAGTCCTGAATTCCGTCACGTTAGATGTCCACCTATCAATAAGTGGACACTTATCATGACGGAATCAAGCGTGTTGGAAGTTCCTCGCAAGCGTCGCCGCTTCACTGCCGCCTTCAAGGCCAGGATCGTCGAAGCGTGTCAGCAACCCGGTGCCTCCGTTGCCGGAGTGGCGTTGGAGCACAGCCTGAATGCTAACCTGGTCCACAATTGGATCCGTACCACCCGTCAGCAAACGGCTGTGCCAGAAATACCGGCATTTGTACCGGTGCCCATGACTCGCGAGTTGTCACCGGCCACTCCCCAGCATCAGGTGGCGGACCCTATTCGCCTCACGATCCCGCACCCCAACGGCCCGATGGTCATCGAGTGGCCTGCCTCGGAGGCCGACGCCTGCCGATCTCTGATCCGAGAGCTGCTCGCATGATCCGCATCGACGAAATCTGGCTGGCCACCGAGCCGCTGGATATGCGGGCCGGTCCGGATACGGCCCTAGCCCGGGTGGTGAAGGTGTTCGGCGCGGCTCGCCCGCACTGTGCCTATCTCTTTGCCAACCGGCGCGGCAACCGTATGAAGGTGCTGGTCCACGATGGCCTGGGTGTCTGGCTGTGCGCCCGGCGCCTGAACCAGGGCAAGTTCCACTGGGCCGGTCACTGGCAGGGCGATCGTATCGAGCTTTGCCCCGAGCAGGTCACGGCACTGGTGCAAGGACTGCCCTGGCAGCGTCTCGGCGCCGACGGGGTGATCTCGGTCGTGTGATGAGCGGCACAGACTTGGCGGCCCGCTATTCGCGGATGCGCTAATCCCGTTCTCGTCGGCGGGCTGGCATACTGGCGGAATGACGACGCCCCTGACCTGACTCAACTCTCTCCCGATCAGCTCCGCCACTTGGCAGCAACGCTGATGACGCAGGTGGAGGAAAGGAGAAAGCGCTACGCCACAGCGAGCAGGTCAATCAAAAGCTGACCTATGAAATGGCATTGCTCAAGCGCCACGCCTTCGGCAAGCGCAGCGACAGCTCAATGTCCTGCAGATCAGCCTGCTGGAGGAAGGGTGGACGCCGACATTGCTGCCATCGAGACCGAGCTGGAAGAGCTCCACCTCACTGCTGCCACGCCAGTGGCAAGGAAACGCCCAAGCGCACGCCCTTACCTCCCGAGCTACCGCGCACCGAGATTCATCATGATCCGGAGAATGATCACTGCCGGTGTGGTTGTCAGCTGAGGCGGATCGGCGAGGAAATCAGTGAGAGTTGGATTACACGCCGGGCGTGTTCCACGTCGGCGGCATATCCGTGGCAAGTGGGTCTGCGACCAATGCGAGACACTGACCCAGGCACCGATGCCGACGCAGATCATTGACAAGGGCATCCCCACCGCCGGCTTGCTGGCCCAGGTGCTGATCGCCAAATATGCTGATCACCTGCCACTCTATCGCCAGGAGCAGATCTTCGCCCGCGCCGGCGTAGCGATTCCGCGCTCCACCCTGGCCGAGTGGGTCGGCACCTGCGGGGTGCGACTTCAGCCGCTGATCGATGCACTGCGTGAAGTGTTGCTCAACGAGCCGGTGCTGCATGCCGACGAAACGCCGGTACCGATGCTGGCCCCTGGCAAGAAGAAGACGCACCGCGCCTATCTCTGGGCCTACGCCACCACCCGTATGCCGGGTTGAAGGCCGTAATCTACGACTTCAGCGAGGGACGTGGCGGTCAACATGCCCGCGACTTCCTCGGGAAGTGGCGGGGCAAGCTGGTCTGTGACGACTACAGCGGCTACAAGCAGAGCTTCGCCAACGGTGTTACCGAGATCGGTTGCATGGCCCATGCCCGCCGTAAATTTGTCGATCTGCACGTCGCTGGCAAGAGCCAGATCGCCGGGCAGGCTATCGAACTGATCGGTCAGCTATACCAGGTGGAGCGTGAGGTACAGTCATTCAGTGCGGAAGAGCGTCAACGGCTGCGGGAGACGAAAGCAAAGCCCATCGCCGATGCGCTACATCGCTGGATGCTGGCGCATCGCGAGAAGGTTCCGAATGGTTCGGCGACGGCGAAAGCGTTGGATTACAGCCTGAAGCGCTGGGCGGCGTTGACGCGCTACCTGGATGACGGCGCGTTGCCGATCGATAACAACCGGGCGGAGAATCTGATTCGCCCCTGGGCGCTGGGGCGTTCAAACTGGCTGTTCGCCGGATCTCTGCGCAGTGGCCAGCGTGCTGCCACCATCATGAGCCTCATTCAGTGTGCCAAGCTGAACGGCCATGAGCCCTATACCTACCTGAAAAATGTGTTGGAAAGGCTGCCGACCCAAAAGGCTAGCCAAGTGCACGAACTTCTGCCCCATCATTGGCAGCATACTGCGTGATCACTCGCAAGCGGTGATGCCCGAACGCTTACGCACAACTCTCCCGTGTGCGACTTTTCTTTTGCGCCAATTTTTCCTGAGCACAAAGAGAACCGCCCCTGCAGCAAGGCTACAGGGGCGGTTCGGGATAAGTGCCTGACGATGACCTACTCTCACATGGAGAAACTCCACACTACCATCGGCGCTAAGCGGTTTCACTTCCGAGTTCGGCATGGGATCGGGTGGTTCACGCTCGCTATGGTCGTCAGGCGAAACGGTGGCATCTTGCGATGCCTGAGTCACGAGGCTTGTGGCCTCGCGACTCGCAATATGAATCATGCTGACCGATATGTCGTCGATCCTGTCGCAATCCCGGCGGTTTGCCTGGGCAAACCCCTTGGGTGTTATATGGTCAAGCCTCACGGGCAATTAGTACTGGTTAGCTCAACACATTGCTGTGCTTCCACACCCAGCCTATCAACCTTGTCGTCTTCAAGGGCCCTTCAGGAGGCGCAAGGCCTCAGGAAGTCTCATCTTGAAGGGGCTTCCCGCTTAGATGCCTTCAGCGGTTATCCCGTCCGAACGTAGCTACCGGGCAATGCCATTGGCATGACAACCCGAACACCAGAGGTTCGTCCACTCCGGTCCTCTCGTACTAGGAGCAGCTCTTCTCAAACTTCCGACGCCCACGGCGAATAGGGACCGAACTGTCTCACGACGTTCTAAACCCAGCTCGCGTACCACTTTAAATGGCGAACAGCCATACCCTTGGGACCGACTTCAGCCCCAGGATGTGATGAGCCGACATCGAGGTGCCAAACACCGCCGTCGATGTGAACTCTTGGGCGGTATCAGCCTGTTATCCCCGGGTACCTTTTATCCGTTGAGCGATGGCCCTTCCATACAGAACCACCGGATCACTAGAACCTACTTTCGTACCTGCTCGACGTGTCTGTCTCGCAGTCAAGCACCCTTATGCTCTTGCACTCAATGCACGATTTCCAACCGTGCTGAGGGTACCTTCGTGCTCCTCCGTTACTCTTTGGGAGGAGACCGCCCCAGTCAAACTACCCACCATACACTGTCCTCGATCCGGATGACGGACCTGAGTTAGAACGCCAATGATGTCAGGCTGGTATTTCAAGGTTGGCTCCACCGCATCTGGCGATGTGGTTTCAAAGCCTCCCAGCTATCCTACACAGACAACATCAGCATCCAGTGTAAAGCTATAGTAAAGGTTCACGGGGTCTTTCCGTCTAGCCGCGGGTACACAGCATCTTCACTGCGATTTCAATTTCACTGAGTCTCGGGTGGAGACAGCGTGGCCATCATTACGCCATTCGTGCAGGTCGGAACTTACCCGACAAGGAATTTCGCTACCTTAGGACCGTTATAGTTACGGCCGCCGTTTACCGGGCTTCGATCAAGAGCTTCGGACGAATCCTAACCCCATCAATTAACCTTCCGGCACCGGGCAGGCGTCACACCCTATACGTCCGCTTGCGCGTTTGCAGAGTGCTGTGTTTTAATAAACAGTTGCAGCCACCTGGTATCTTCGACCGGTAGGAGCTTACGGAGCAAGTCCTTCACTCTAACCGGTGCACCTTCTCCCGAAGTTACGGTGCCATTTTGCCTAGTTCCTTCACCCGAGTTCTCTCAAGCGCCTTGGTATTCTCTACCTGACCACCTGTGTCGGTTTGGGGTACGGTCGCATGTGATCTGAAGCTTAGAGGCTTTTCCTGGAAGCGTGGCATCGATGACTTCCTGACCGTGGTCAGTTCGTCTCGCATCTCGACCTCGGAGGAACCGGATTTGCCTGATTCCTCGGCCTACATGCTTTCACCAGGACAACCAACGCCTGGCTCACCTAGCCTTCTTCGTCCCCCCATCGCAACCACATCCGGTACGGGAATATTAACCCGTTTCCCATCGACTACGCGTTTCCGCCTCGCCTTAGGGGCCGACTCACTCTGCTCCGATTAACGTAGAACAGAAAACCTTGGTCTTCCGGCGGGGGAGTTTTCACTCCCCTTATCGTTACTCATGTCAGCATTCGCACTCGTGATACCTCCAGCAGACTTCTCAATCCACCTTCATTGGCTTACGACGCTCCTCTACCGCTCATCCAGAGGATGAACCCGTAGCTTCGGTACCTGATTTAGCCCCGTTATATCTTCCGCGCAGGCCGACTCGACTAGTGAGCTATTACGCTTTCTTTAAAGGGTGGCTGCTTCTAAGCCAACCTCCTAGCTGTCTGAGCCTTCCCACATCGTTTCCCATAATCAGGATTTTGGGACCTTAGCTGACGGTCTGGGTTGTTTCCCTTTTCACAACGGACGTTAGCACCCGCTGTGTGTCTCCCACGCTGCACTCACTGGTATTCGGAGTTTGCCTCGGGTTGGTAAGTCGGGATGACCCCTAGCCGAAACAGTGCTCTACCCCCAGCGGTGATACGTGAGGCGCTACCTAAATAGCTTTCGAGGAGAACCAGCTATCTCCGGGCTTGATTAGCCTTTCACTCCGATCCACAGCTCATCCCAGCATTTTTCAACATACTTGGGTTCGGGCCTCCAATTGATGTTACTCAATCTTCACCCTGGCCATGGATAGATCGCCCGGTTTCGGGTCTATACCCTGCGACTGGTCGCCCAGTTAAGACTCGGTTTCCCTACGCCTCCCTATACGGTTAAGCTCGCCACAGAATATAAGTCGCTGACCCATTATACAAAAGGTACGCGGTCACACCACGAAGGTGCTCCCACTGCTTGTACGCATACGGTTTCAGGATCTATTTCACTCCCCTCGCCGGGGTTCTTTTCGCCTTTCCCTCACGGTACTGGTTCACTATCGGTCAGCCAGGAGTATTTAGCCTTGGAGGATGGTCCCCCATGTTCAGTCAGGGTTTCTCGTGCCCCGACCTACTCGATTTCACGTGACTCGGACTTCGACTACGGGACTATCACCCTGTATCGTCAAGCTTCCCAGCTTGTTCGCCTGTCGGTTGTCACGCTTAAGGGCTGGTCCCCGTTCGCTCGCCGCTACTTGGGGAATCTCGGTTGATTTCTTTTCCTCCGGGTACTTAGATGTTTCAGTTCCCGGGTTTGCCTCTATAGGTTATGTATTGGCCTATAGATACTCACCTGATGGTGAGTGGGTTTCCCATTCGGAAATCGTTGGGTCGCAGGGTATTTGCCACCTCGCCAACGCTTATCGCAGGCTATCACGTCCTTCATCGCCTCTGGCTGCCAAGGCATCCACCGTATGCGCTTAATCGCTTGACCATATAACCCCAAAGGGGTCTGTCAAGGATTACGACTCTGTCGGACCTCTCCGACATATCGTTTTGATGGTGATGTGCTTGGCGCACATTCCATCGTCAGCATGATTCACATTGTTAAAGAGCGGCTGTTCAGAGAACAGTGAGAAGCGCGCTCTGATGAGCACGCTTGCCACTGCCGGCTAAGCCAGCAATAAGATCAGGTAATTCGTTGTGAGCACTTGCCGCGAGCAGTAGACAGTGTCGATAAGGAGGTGATCCAGCCCCAGGTTCCCCTAGGGCTACCTTGTTACGACTTCACCCCAGTCATGAACCACACCGTGGTGATCGCCCTCCCGAAGGTTAGGCTAACCACTTCTGGTGCAGTCCACTCCCATGGTGTGACGGGCGGTGTGTACAAGGCCCGGGAACGTATTCACCGTGGCATTCTGATCCACGATTACTAGCGATTCCGACTTCATGGAGTCGAGTTGCAGACTCAATCCGGACTGAGGCAAGCTTTATGGGATTGGCTCCACGTCGCCGTATTGCAACCCTTTGTACTTGCCATTGTAGCACGTGTGTAGCCCTACCCGTAAGGGCCATGATGACTTGACGTCGTCCCCACCTTCCTCCGGTTTGTCACCGGCAGTCTCCTTAGAGTTCCCGACATGACTCGCTGGCAAATAAGGATAGGGGTTGCGCTCGTTACGGGACTTAACCCAACATTTCACAACACGAGCTGACGACAGCCATGCAGCACCTGTCTCAGAGTTCCCGAAGGCACCAATCCATCTCTGGAAAGTCCTCTGGATGTCAAGGGTAGGTAAGGTTCTTCGCGTTGCATCGAATTAAACCACATGCTCCACCGCTTGTGCGGGCCCCGTCAATTCATTTGAGTTTTAACCTTGCGGCCGTACTCCCCAGGCGGTCAACTTATTGCGTTAGCTGCGCCACTAAGTCCTCAAGGGACCCAACGGCTAGTTGACATCGTTTACGGCGTGGACTACCAGGGTATCTAATCCTGTTTGCTACCCACGCTTTCGCACCTCAGTGTCAGTGTCAGTCCAGAAGGCCGCCTTCGCCACTGGTATTCCTCCCGATCTCTACGCATTTCACCGCTACACCGGGAATTCTACCTTCCTCTCCTGCACTCTAGCCAAGCAGTTCCAGATGCCGTTCCCAGGTTGAGCCGGGGCTTTCACACCTGGCTGACTTAGCCACCTACGCGCGCTTTACGCCCAGTAATTCCGATTAACGCTTGCACCCTCCGTATTACCGCGGCTGCTGGCACGGAGTTAGCCGGTGCTTCTTCTGCGAGTGATGTCTTTCTTGCGGGGTATTAACCCACAAGCGTTCTTCCTCGCTGAAAGTGCTTTACAACCCGAAGGCCTTCTTCACACACGCGGCATGGCTGGATCAGGCTTTCGCCCATTGTCCAATATTCCCCACTGCTGCCTCCCGTAGGAGTCTGGGCCGTGTCTCAGTCCCAGTGTGGCTGATCATCCTCTCAGACCAGCTACGGATCGTCGCCTTGGTGAGCCGTTACCTCACCAACAAGCTAATCCGACATGGGCTCATCCGATAGCGCAAGGTCCGAAGATCCCCTGCTTTCTCCCGTAGGACGTATGCGGTATTAGCCTGAGTTTCCCCAGGTTGCCCCCCACTATCGGGCAGATTCCCATGCATTACTCACCCGTCCGCCGCTCGACGCCTCCTAGCAAGCTAGGATCGTTTCCGCTCGACTTGCATGTGTTAAGCCTGCCGCCAGCGTTCAATCTGAGCCATGATCAAACTCTTCAGTTGAAAGCTTGATAGTCTGTTAAGCAGACCAAACTTGGTTCAGAGTCAAACTTCTCGTGAGAGGCTTGCTCCGATATTTGGTGACCTTGTCACCACTCATCGGCAAGCGCTCACACGAATTACCTGATCAAATTTTTAAAGAGCGTCGCTGTGAAGCGAGGAGGCATATTCTACTCGGAACGCTTGAGAAGTCAAGCACTTGATGATGAGTCAGTCGACTGCCTCTAAGCATCATCGAGCGGTGAGGAGCCTTGCTCGATCACCTGTTCCACAAGGAGTGCGGCGCATTCTAACGAATCGCCCGCAATTGTCAATCGATGATTTCGAAGCGGACTCCAAAAACATCAAGCAAAACAATCACCTGCAAACCTCTTTCACCGCTGGCAACGCCATGCGTCCCCGGCAGCGGATGCGTACTTTACGCACGAACCCGCTTCAGCGCAAGGGCTTTTTGACAGCAATGTCCAAAAGAGTGCAAAGCGGGCCCATGCGTTTTCTAATGCCATCAGAGCGACATCTCGAAGAGCACCACATGAAGAGCCCTCCATACAGCCACTTCATTTACCGGCGCTTTCAGTACCACTCCATCAAGCGCACCTCCCCCCCTCTCAACAAGCTTCTTCAAAAACTTCCCTGCAAGACATATGAGCCGCTGCATGCGCGACGGCATCGGCCAATGCACTCTCTCTCCCCGCCGCCATCTGGCAGACACTGCCCACGATGATCAGGCACGGTGTCGGCAATGGATGCTCGGCCAGACGACTCACCATATTGCCGAGCGAGCCATGCAGGGTCTGCTGCTCGGGAAGGCTGGCATTGGCGACCAGCATCATCGGCCAGTCCGCTGGCAGTCCATGACGCTGCAACTCATCGCAGATCACCTCGAGACGATTGAGCCCCATGTAGAAGAGAAGCGTTTCATCGCGACGCACCAGCTGCTGCCATTCAGGCTGCTCGCTCTTGCTGCAGAGCTGAGCGGCCACGAAACGCAGACGCTGCGCATGCGCCCTGTCCGTCAATGGCATCCCCAGGGCAGCGGCCGCACCGGAAGCCGCAGTAATGCCCGGCACGATATGCCGCGTGATGGCGGCCTCATCGAGAGCCGCGAGCTCTTCACCCATGCGGCCGAAGACACCGGGGTCACCGCCCTTGAGACGCACGACCCGCATGCCCTCCCCCGCCAGACGCACCATCAGCGCGCCGATCTCATCCTGCGGCACACTATGATTGCCGCAGGCCTTGCCGACGTAATAGCGCTCACAGTGAACCGGCAGCTGAGCGAGAACCTCATCGCCGACCAGACGGTCATAGACCACCGCATCCGCAGCATTCAGCATTCGCCATGCCTTGAGCGTCATCAAGTCCGGGTCCCCCGGCCCCGCGCCCACCAGCGCGACCTGCCCCGGAAGAAACGCCTCCCAGGCGGGAGAAATCCCGTTGGCATCGCTGCGCGTCGGCGCATGCCGATTCTCGCCACGCCACTCGCGCCGCGACATCAGGCCGTCGGTCAGCCGTGCCATGAGAATCCCGAGAGACTCTGCACTGCTGGATACCGACATCAGATCACGCCATTTCCAACGAATCAGTCCGCTCATCGGATCGCTCCTCTTCCACAAGACGCTTAAGTTCAGGCAGGCAGGAACCGCAGCGAGTGCCGCAGGCCAGTCGTGCGCCCAGGGCTTCCACGGAACCGTCACCGGACTGGATGGCCTGACGGATGGTCAGCTCGCCGACCTGATGGCAGGCGCAGATCATCGCCCCGACGTCCGCCTGCCCGGAGAGACGGCCGGCCAGCAGGCTGCGCCGCTCATGCGCGGAGAGCTGCTCTGATGCGAAGCATTCGCCCAGCCAGGCAATATTGGGTTGGCGATCGAGGTGTGCGTCGCCCGGCATCACCTTCAGCCACCAGACAAGGCGCTCGTCACGAAAGCCCGCTGCACTGATGCCGCCCTGGGCGGCGTCCTGTGCCCAGAGCCCCGCCGGGACACCCAGATGGCTTTCGCACCAATGCTGCCAATCCGGCTGACCCTGACCTGCCAGCTGGTAGCGCACCAATGCCGATTGCGGAATACGTGCCCAGTAGCGCCCATCGAGCTGGGCCACGGCATCCGCCAGATCCTCACGCCCGGCCAGGATGGCGGGGGCGATCAACAAGGTGGCCTGCCACTCGCATGGCAATGGCGCGACTTCGACCGCGCCATGCTTGGATTCCGGCTGACCGGAGAAGGGATCAACGAGACCCGCCAGCAGCGCACCGGCCCGGGCATGACTCGCGAAGTGGTCACTCCAGTGCATCGGAATGAACACCTCTCCGCGACGCTGAGCACTGCTGATGCGCACGCGAGCCCGATAATCCCCACGTAGCCCGCCCTGCTCATCACGCCCCTTGAGTTGCGCGAGACCGCCATCCTGCAGGCCGCGAGCCGCCGCATCCTGAGGATGGATCTCCACGAAAGGCTCGGCCCGGTGATTCATCAGGCGAGCACTGCGCGCGGTACGCGTCATGGTGTGCCACTGATCACGGATACGTCCGGTATTGAGACGCAGAGGCGCCGCATCGCTCAGCACCTGTTGCGGCAGCTGCGGCACGACGGGCACCAGGCGGGCACGTCCGTTGGGGGTATTGAAGGTGGCATCCTCGAACAGGCGCGGCGTGCCGACCAGCTCGCCCTTCTCGCCGCGACGTACCGGCCACTGGATCGGCTTGAGTGCGTCGTAACCCGCGCGATCCAGCTCCGCCAGCGGCGCGATGTTGAACAGCCGCTTGACCGAGGAGGTCGCCGATGGCTTGCGACCGGCCTTGAGACGCGGCGCAGCATTGCGGAACCCCGAGAGGCGGGCGTGCTCACGGAAGATCGCGTGGGGGCCCGAGTAGCCAAAGGCCGTCTCATACCCCATGCGCTTGCCGACCTCCGCCAGCTGCCACCAGTCATGACGCGCCTCACCCGGCGGAGTCAGCACCCCACGCTGACGTGAGATGCAGCGTTCGGAATTGGTGACGGTGCCATCCTTCTCGCTCCAGCTGCTGGCCGGCAGCACCACATCGGCATAGGCCAGGGTGTCGCTGTCGGCCATGCACTCGGAGACGATCACCAGCGGACAGGCCGCCAGCGCAGCACGCACGCGCGCGCTATCCGGCAGGCTCACCGCCGGGTTGGTCGCCATGATCCACAACGCCTTTATCTCGCCACGCCCCAGTGCCGCGAACAGCTCGACCGCCTTGTGACCGGGTCCTTCGGGCAGATTCGGTGCCTGCCAGAACTCGCTGACCAGCGCCCGCGCTCCCGGCGTCTCGTAATCCATATGCGCCGCCAGCTGGTTCGCCAGCCCACCGACCTCACGGCCGCCCATCGCATTGGGCTGACCGGTGATGGAGAACGGCCCCGCCCCCGGCAGCCCGAGCTTGCCGCCGGCCAGGTGGCAGTTGATGATCGCATTGCCCTTGTCGGTGCCACTGGTCGATTGATTCACGCCCTGGGAGAACAGCGTGACCACATGCAGCTGGGAGGCGAACCAGTAATAGAAGGTCTCGAGCCGCTCCACATCGATATCGCAATCCCGCGCGATTGCCGCAAGCGAGCAGTCGTCACGCCTCGCCTGCTGGAGCGCCGCATCGAAGCCCTGGGTGTGGGCCTCCAGGTAGAGGCGATCGGTACGTCCGCGCTCGGCCATATAGGCCAGCAGGCCATTGAAGAGGCGCGCATCGCTGCCGGGACGAATGCCCAGATACAGGTCCGCGATCTCGCAGCTGTCGGTCAGGCGCGGGTCGATCACCACGATACGCAGCAGCGGATTGTCGATACGTGCCTGCTTGAGACGCTGGAACAGCACCGGGTGGTTCCATGCCAGATTGCTGCCGACCAGCACCACAAGCTCGGCACGCTCGAGATCCTCATAGCTGCAAGGCACGGCGTCTGCCCCGAAGGCACGCTTGTGCGCCACGACCGCCGAGGCCATGCACAGCCGCGAATTGGTATCCAGGTGCGGTGTGCCGATGAAGCCCTTGAACAGCTTGTTGGCGAGGTAATAGTCCTCGGTCAACAGCTGCCCCGACAGATAGGCGGCGATGCTGTCCCCACCATGGGTGCTGCGCAGCTCACCGAAGCGAGCGGCGATCAGGTCCAGCGCCGTACCCCAGCTCACCTCTCGCAGCACGCCTGCGGCATCGCGTATCTGAGGCTGCGTCAGGCGGCCGCTGGGTGACAGTGTCTCGGCAAGCGCAGACCCCTTGACGCACAGACGCCCGTAATTGGCCGGATGGTCGTTGTCGCCGCTGACGGCGGCGATCCTGCGCTTGAGCTCACCACCCTCCTGCACCTGGGTTTCCAGCTCAAGCGATACGCCACACCCGACACCGCAATACGGGCAGGTCGTCGAGGCGCTGCAGGGGGAAGACTCACTTGTGCTCTGGGGCTTGCTGGCCTGCATCGACATCACTCCCTGGTGCAGTAAGCATGAAAAAAAGGCGCCTGATGACCCGCCACGTAATGTGCGGTCATCAGGCGCCTTTGCCTGTCGTGGTCAGTCCTGGTCTACCCTGCAGACTGACAAGGAAAACTGACGGTGGATACGGTCTCGTCATGCCGATGGGTGCGCAATCTCGTCTTCGAGACGTCGACATGGCGTGTATGCATGATTGAAGAGCCGCCGTTGGCCGGTTCGCGAGTCTCGCAACAGTGAAGCTTGCGGAGTCACGAACCCTCAATCAGGTATCACACCAATGACCTGACAGACGCACTTAACAGACCAACCCTGACCAATCATCAGAAATAACAATCACTTGGCCGTCACAAGCTACCGAAGCAGGAGGCGAACAGCGCGAGACGGCCAGCGCCAGGTACTACTGACGCACCAGCCATGTGCATCAGCGCATGCGACTGCACCAATCCCTGCCTTGATGTCTCCCGCAACCGCGAACGACTCTGCCATGCCAGGACATCGCCTCGAGCCTCTGCAACTGCAAGTGAATGAAAAATAGCGACTTTCTCTGAAGCGGCACCGAATTCGCCTGAGTATCGGCAGGTTGGGTCAATGACGACCCCGAATCACAGGTCTCGCAGCGCATCACTCCAATGAGTGACATGCCGCAGCCAACGGTCCGCCAGACCTGCCGCAGTTGCGGGTGACAGCGACATCGTCACCTGACGCTGCGTCTCGCTATCCAATGCTTAGCCCTCATCTTCCAGGCAAAGGCGCCTGCTTGACGTCGTGAACATCACGGCGGCAAGCAGGCGCTTTTTTTATGCATCTTTTTCATGCGTCAGAACATCAGCGCAAGGAGGCAGCATGCACGCACCACCTCTCACCCGCGAGCCTACGCCAGCACTGGTCATCATCGGCCACGGCATGGCGGCGCAGAAGCTGCTGGAGCAGCTGGTCTCGCTGAGCCCTGATCAGCAGCTGCCCTGGCCGGTCACGGTGATCGGCGAGGAGCCCCACCTCCCCTACAACCGCATTCAGCTCTCGCCGCTATTGGCCGGCGAGACACGAACCGAAGGCCTGATCAGCCAGCAGGCCGACTGGTTCTCGCGGCACGGCATCACACGGATCAGCGGCGACCCCATCAGCCAGATCGATCGCGCCGCCCGCTGTGTCGAGACCGCCAGCGGTGGCCGCATCCCCTATCAGCGGCTGGTGATCGCGACCGGCTCACGTCCGGCGCTGCCCCTGCCACTACCCGCTCACCTGCCAGAGTCGTCGTCCGCCAATGACTGGCCGCCGGGGCTGATGGGCTTTCGCGATCTGAAGGATGTCGAGCAGATGCAGGCCGCCTGCCTTGCCGGACGGCGGGAGGGCGCCGGCGCACTGGTCATCGGTGGCGGGCTGCTCGGGCTCGAGGCCGCCGAGGGCCTGCGCAAGGGTGGCCTTGAAGTGACGCTGCTGCAACGCAGCGAGCGCCTGATGAACCGTCAGCTGGATGATGTCGCGGCCGGACTGCTGGAGCAGGAACTTCGCGAGCGTGGCCTCGACATCATCACTGGCGCGCATCTCGAAGAGTGGCTCGAGACCCCGGCGGGCCGCATCACCGGCGTGCGCCTCAAGGATGGCCGCGAACTTCACGCCGGATTGACCATCGCCGCCACCGGCATTCGCCCCGAGATCGAGCTTGCGTGTGCTGCGGGGCTGGCCTGCCAGCGCGCCATCCAGGTCGATGGCCACCTGCTCACAAGCGATCCGCACATTCACGCGCTGGGCGAATGCAGTGAGGTGGATGGCGAGACCTTCGGCCTGATCGAGCCCATCTGGGCGCAGATCGAAGTGCTCACCCGCCAGCTTCTCACGCAACCGACTCCGCCCTATCGCAATGCGCCACTGGCGACGCGCCTCAAGATCAGCGGCATCGACCTCTATAGCTGCGGCGAGCTTGCCCCCCAGCCGAAAGACGAGGTGCTGGTCTATCAGGACCACGCCCTGGGCGACTACCGCCGACTGCTGCTGCGCGAGGAGCGCCTGGTCGGCGTGGTGCTCTACGGCGACGTCAGTGCCGGCAATGCCCTGTTCGAAGCGCTCAAGGGCGGCACACCACTGACCAGGATTCGCGAAGACCTCCTGCTGATGCCGGCAGAAGCCCTCGCACGTCTGACTCAGGACGGCCCGCCGACGGCGCCTGATGACCCCAGCGGCAAGCCGGGCACTCAAGACATGACAGACCAGCATCGTGATCGCGACACCACAGACAAGAACGACAACACCCCTGACACCTTCGAGGAGGCCGCATGAAACACCTGATCATCATCGGCAATGGCATGGTTGGCCATCACTGCGTCGAACAGCTGATCGCACTGGGTGCCACCGCGCACTACCAGATTCATGTCTTCGGCGAAGAACGCCGCATCGCCTACGACCGCGTGCATCTCTCGGAGTATTTCACCGGACGTGATGCCGAATCTCTCGCGCTCGGCACCGCCGACGACTACCGCAAGGCGGGCGTCACCCTGCACCTCGACGAGTGCGTCACGGCGATCGATCGCGATGGTGGCCATGTCATCACTCCGCGCGGGCGCTATCCCTACGACAGCCTGGTGCTGGCGACCGGCTCGACCCCCTTCGTGCCGCCCATCCAGGGCCTCGGTGAGCCGGGAAGCGAGGCCGCTGCCAGCAATCGTCTGGTCTACCGCACGCTGGAGGATCTTGATCAGATTCGCGCCGCTGCCGACGGCAAGACACGTGGCGTGGTGGTCGGCGGTGGCCTGCTGGGACTTGAGGCCGCCAATGCCCTCAAGTCACTCGGCCTGGAAGCGCATGTCGTCGAATTCGCGCCACGCCTGATGCCGGTGCAGCTGGATGAGGATGGCGGCCTTGCGCTCAAGCAACACATCACTGCACTGGGCGTGGGGGTGCACCTCAATCGCGCCACCACCGACATCGTGCCCGGCGAGCACCATCAGTGGCGGATGAACTTCTCCGATGGCGAGTATCTGGAGACCGACCTGATCGTGTTCTCCGCCGGCATCCGTCCTCAGGACACGCTGGCACGCAGCGCCAGCCTCGAGATCGGCGAGCGCGGCGGCATCATCATCGATGACGAATGCCGCACCTCGGACCCGGAAATCTTCGCCATCGGCGAGTGCGCTCTGTGGCAATCGCGCATCTTCGGGCTGGTCGCCCCGGGCTATCAGATGGCCCGCGGCGTGGCGTCCCTGCTGGCCGCCAGCGCTGGCGATGCCACAAGCGATGCGCAGGAGAGCTTCCGCTTCCAGGGCGCCGACATGTCCACCAAGCTCAAGCTGCTGGGCGTGGATGTCGGCTCCATCGGTGACGCCCACGGCAAGAGCGAGGGTGCGATCAGCTATCGCTACTGTGACGAGGCCGATGGCGTCTATCGCCGTCTGATCGTCTCGCAGGACCGCAAGCAGGTGCTGGGCGCGGTGCTGATCGGCGACAACTCGCGCTACGACACCCTGCTGCAGTACGTCACCAATGGCATTGCGGCGCCCAAGGACCCGGCGGCACTCATCCTGCCGGATGCCAGTGGCGAGGCCATCACGCTGGGCGCGGATGCCCTGCCCGACAGCGCCACTCTGTGCTCCTGCCACAACGTCTCCAAGGGCGATGTCTGCAGCGCCATCGATGCCGGCAACAGTGATCTGGGTGCCATCAAGGCCTGCACCAAGGCCAGCACCGGCTGCGGGGGCTGTGCGGCGCTGCTCAAGAAGGTGGTGGATGCCGAGCTGGAAAGCCGTGGCGTCGAGGTCGACCGTTCACTGTGCGAGCACTTCGCGCACACGCGTCAGGAGCTCTACTCGCTGGTGCGCGTCGAAGGCATCGAGACCTTCGCCGAGCTGATGGCCAGCCACGGGCGACATCCCGATGCTCTGGGCTGCGAGGTCTGCAAGCCGGCGGTGGGCTCGATTCTGGCCTCGTGCTGGAACGCGCCGATCACCGAGTCCTCGCACATTCCGCTGCAGGACACCAATGACACCTTCATGGCCAACATGCAGAAGAACGGCACCTATTCCGTGGTGCCGCGCATCCCCGGCGGCGAGATCACGCCGGACAAGCTGATCGCCATCGGCGAGATCGGCAAGCGCTACAACCTCTATACCAAGATCACTGGCGGTCAGCGCATCGACCTCTTCGGTGCCCAGCTGCATGAATTGCCGGAAATATGGAGCGAGCTGATCACCGCCGGCTTCGAGACCGGCCACGCCTACGGCAAGTCCACCCGCACGGTGAAATCCTGTATCGGCAGCACCTGGTGTCGCTATGGCGTGCAGGACAGCATGGCGATGGCGCTGACGCTGGAAGACCGCTACAAGGGGCTGCGTTCCCCACACAAGCTCAAGTTCGCCGTCTCCGGCTGTACCCGTGAGTGCGCCGAGGCCCAGAGCAAGGATGTCGGTGTGATCGCCACCGAGAACGGCTGGAACCTCTACGTGTGCGGCAACGGCGGCATGCGCCCGCGTCATGCCGAGCTGTTCGCGACCGACCTGGACGACGAGAGCCTGGTCCGCACCATCGACCGCTTCCTGATGTTCTACATCCGCACCGCCGACCGCCTGCAGCGCACCTCCGTCTGGCGCGAGGGCCTCGAAGGCGGCCTCGACTATCTGAAAGAGGTGATTCTCGAGGACAGCCTGGGGCTCGGCGAGACCCTGGAAGAGCAGATGCAGCAGGTGGTGGACCGCTACGAGTGCGAATGGGCCAATGCCCTCAAGAGTCCCGAGAAACTCAAGCGCTTCCGCAATTACGTGAATGACCAGCGCCCCGACCCGGCCGTGGTCAACATCGTCGAGCGCGACCAGATCCGCCCCGCCAGCCGCGATGAACTGGCCAGTGGCAATCTGATCATCAGCGACGGTGGCGCACGCGAAGCAGTGGCAGAACATCAGCCTCAGTCAACGACCCGCCTGGCCACGGAGGTACGCTCATGACATCGCCTGCACTTGCCACGACACGGAACACTGCATCGCCCCACTCCGCCACGGCGACATCATCCCATCGCTGGGTGACACTCTGTCAGCGCGAGGACCTGGTACCGGGCTCCGGCGTCGCCGCCTGGCTTGAGGCGGACGGCCAGGCCTGCCAGATCGCCCTGTTCACGCTGCCGGCCACAGCCGATAGCGATGACCTCACGCTGTTCGCCATCGACCATCATGACCCGGTGTCAGGCGCCAACGTGATTGCCCGCGGCCTGCTGGGCGATCACGCCGGAGAGCCACTGGTGATCTCGCCACTCTACAAGCAGCGCTATCGACTCAGTGATGGCCAATGCCTGGACGATGACACTCTTGCCTTGATGGTGTGGCCAGTGCGTCTGGCAGGCGGCGAGGTACAGATACAGTGCCAGCGGGCAGACGATGCCTGCTAGCCACACGCGCTATCCACACCCGCAAACCACACCCGCAAACCACATCTGCAAGCCACATAAGTGATTGATGACGTACGCATATGCTCGAAAAACGGCACATATTTGGTGCACAACTATGCTGCAACGCACCATGAATCGCCCAGCAGCGCGCACGCCTCGAGTCATCTGACCGCCAGCTGGCAGCCCACAAACAGGCATCAATATCTCAAGCCACTGTTTTTATTGAGGATACTGAAAAACTGGCATCGGACATGCAATTTATATAGCGAGATGGCAAATGGCGGCTATCTCGCATGGCGTGCTCATTGCTGAGTCGAGGATCCGGGACCGGCGTATCCCCCTCGATATACAATGGCATTTAAGTCCACCCTATCTGGGGTGGACTTTTTTTATGCCTGTAGACAGCGACAAGCCATTGATTTCTTTGATTTATAACAGGATGGGCCGCTCACTTCTTCTTGCTGACCTCCCATCTTGCTTCTCGCTTTTCCTTCTTGCCCCTCGCCCCCTTACCCCCTCGCCGCTCATTTTTCTTCCCGCTGCTGACGACGCGCGATCCAGCGCTGACATTCCCCGATGATGCCGCTGCGGAAGCTGAGCACGCAGACCACGAAGATGGCGCCCAGAATCACGCTGACCCAATCGCCCAGCGCGGATTGCGCCAACTGATGTTGCAGCCCGATGACCAGCCCGGAGCCTACCAGTGGCCCGAGCAGCGTGCCGACGCCGCCCAGCAACGTCATCAGGATCACCTCCCCCGACATGTGCCAGCTGGCATCGCCCAGCGAGGCGAGCTGGAATACCAGCGTCTTGGTCGCACCCGCCAGGCCTGCCAGCCCCGCCGACAGCACGAAGGCCACCAGCTTGTAGGCATCGGTGTGATAGCCCAGCGAGATGGCGCGCGGCTCGTTCTCGCGGATGGCTTTCAGCACCTGACCGAAGGGGGAATGCACCACGCGCCGGATCAGGGCAAAGGCCACCACGAAGATCGCGAACACGAAGTAATACAGGGTGTGGTTGTTCGCCAGATCGAACATGCCGAACAGCTCACCGCGCGGCACGCCATGCAGGCCATCCTCGCCGTGGGTGAACGGCGCCTGGATGAAGAAGAAGAACATCATCTGGGCCAGGGCCAGCGTGATCATCGCGAAGTAGATGCCCTGCCGCCGGATGGCCAGCGCCCCGAACAGCGTCCCCAGCACTACCGCGCCGAGCGTACCGGCCACGATGCCCAACGCCGGACTCAGGCCCGGGTATTCCGCGAGCAAGAAGCCGGTGATATAGGCGCCCGTGGCCAGGAAGGCGGCATGCCCGAAGGACAGCAGCCCCACGAAGCCGAGCAGTAGATTGAAGGCGCTGGCGAACAGCGCAAAGCACAGAATCTTCATCAGAAAGACGGGATAGGCGACCCAGGGTGCCAGCAACCCGAGCAGAAACAGCACGAGATACAGCATGCCCAGCGGGGTGATTCTGCGCGGCGCGCTGCCTGCACGCGCGGCCTGGTGATCCTGTTGCAGTACGGCCATGTCAGGCCTCCTTTCCGAACAGCCCGGCAGGGCGAAGCATCAACACCATCACCATCACCACGAAGATCACGGTATTGGCAGCCTCGGGATAGAACACCTTGGTCAGCCCCTCGATCAGCCCCATCGCGAGCCCGGTGAGAATAGCGCCGAGAATCGAGCCCATCCCGCCGATGACCACCACCGCGAACACCACGATCAGCAGGCTCGAGCCCATGGTCGGCGAGACGGGATACAAGGGCGCGGCCAGCACGCCGGCGAAGGCGGCAAGCGCCACGCCGAGCCCGTAGGTCAGCGACACCATCAAGGGCACATTGATGCCGAAGGCCTGCACCAGCTCGGGATTCTCGGTTCCCGCGCGCAGATAGGCACCGAGACGCGTGCGCTCGATCAGGAACCAGACTCCGAAGCAGACCACCAACGCCGCCACCAGCACCCAGGCGCGGTAGGTGGGCAGGAACATGAAGCTCAGCTTGAAGCCTCCACTCAGCGCCTCGGGGATCGGATAGCTCGACCCCGAGACGCCGAACAGATTCACCAGTGTGCCCTCGAAGATCAGCGCCAGCCCGAAGGTCAGCAACAGGCCATAGAGGTGATCAAGATGCTGGATGCGCCGCAGCAGCAGACGCTCGACCACGATGCCCAGGGCGCCCACCACCAGCGGCACCACGATCAGCGCCGTCCAGTAGTTGAGCCCCAGATATTGCGCTCCCAGCAGCGCCGCGAAGGCGCCCAGCATGTACTGGGCACCATGCGCGAAGTTGATGATGCGCAACAGACCGAAGATCACCGCCAGCCCAAGGCTCAGCAATGCATAGAAGGCACCGTTGATCAGCCCCAGCATCAACTGGCCGAACAGCACCATCAGGGGTATTCCAAAAATCATGGTCATCCGCCCATTCCTTTTCAGCGCCCATTCGCGTCAGCTGCTCGGCGCTGCCGATCATCCGGCCGGCAGCGCCATGTCATACGCCTCAGCGACTCGACTGATGTTCGGCTTCAGCCCTTGACCAGCTCGCACTGGCTGTCCGCCAGCGGTCGGTAGGCCTCAGCGCCGGGGATGGTGCGGATCACGTCATAGACATCCCACTCGCCTTGAGACTCGAAGGGCGCCTTGACCTTGACCAGATACATGTCGTGCACCATGCGCCCATCGGCACGGATGGTGCCGTTGCTGGCGAACATGTCGTTGACCGGCGTCTCGCCCATTCTGGCGCGCACGGTGGCGGTGTCATCGCTACCTGCGGCCGCGACCGCATTCAGGTAATGCAGGGTGCTGGAGTAGATACCGGCCTGCACCATGGTCGGCATGCGCTCATTGCGCTCGTGATAGCGCTGGGACCAGGCACGTGTCTCGTCATTGAGGTCCCAGTACCAGCCGGTGGTGAGCTGCAGCCCCTGCGCCACCTCAAGCCCCAGGGCATGCACGTCGTTGAGGAAGATCAGCAGCCCCGCCAGCGACTGCCCGGCCTGCACCACGCCGAACTGACTCGCCGTGGTCAACGCATTGACGGTGTCCGACCCGGCATTGGCCAGCCCGACGATCTTGGCCCCGGAGCCCTGCGCCTGCAGGATGTAGGAGGAGAAATCACTGGTCGGGAATGGATGACGTACCTTGCCGACGATGGTGCCGCCGTTCTCGTTCACCACCTTTTCCACATCGCCTTCCAGGGCATGACCGAAGGCGTAGTCCGCGGTCAAAAGGAACCAGCTGTCGCCGCCTTCATCGACGATCGCCTTGGCCGTGCCATGCGCCAGCGGATAGGTGTCGTACACCCAGTGGACATGATTGGGCGTGCAATGCTCATTGGTGATGCTGGAAGCCGCCGAGCCGGAAACGATTCCCAGCGTGTCCTGTTCGGCGAGAATCCGCGTCACCGCGATGCTCACCGATGAGGCCACCAGCCCGGCGACCATGTCGACATTCTGCTGATCGATCCAGCCGCGCACCGTATTGGCACCGACATCGGCGCTGTTGCGGTCATCGGCACTCAATACCTCGATCGGCATGCCGTTGACGCTGCCGCCGAAGTCCTCGACCGCCATCTTGAGTGCATCGAGGCCGCCCGGGCCTGCCAGGTCACGATAGGTGCCTGACATGTCGGCCAGGTAACCGATCTTGATCACGCCGTCGCTGATATCGGCCTGCGCGATTCCCGCCGACAGCAGTGATCCCACCATGAGCGCGGACAGCGGCAACAGGCGCCGGCGTGTTGCCGCCGTGATGCGGCGTGACAACGGTAACGCGACGGGGATGGCACTGGATGAAACGGTGGCACTGGATGAAACGGTGGCGCTGGATGTAGCAGTGGCGTTGGATGAAGCGGTGGCGCTGGATGTAGCAGTGGCGTTGGATGAAGCGGTGGCGTGCATGACATCTCCAAGCCGGATTACCCGGCAATATTGTGATTGTTGTGGCGAGACGTGCGGACTTCAGATTGGCGAGTGCAAAGGCCGTGCATGGCGGCCAGCCTGTGCAGCTCATCCCGAGCGGGAGCTCTGACCCCCAGTACCTTGTGCAGATATTCGTGGCGGGCCGGCAATTCAGCCGCGCTGATCTCTTCCAGAATGGTGCCGTGCTCCATCAGGTAATGACGGTCGGCCAGCGGGGCGGCAAAGCGGAAATTCTGCTCCACCAGCACGATGGTCATGCCGCGCGCCTTCAGCATCATCAGCACTTCGGCCAGCTTCTGGTTGATGACCGGCGCCAGCCCCTCGGTGATCTCATCCAGCAGCAGCAGGTCCGCCCCGGTGCGCAGGATGCGCGCCAACGCCAGCATCTGCTGCTCGCCACCGGAAAGGCGCGTGCCCTGACTGGTGCGCCGCTCATGCAGATTGGGGAACAGGGCATAGAGCTCATCCAGCGACATGCCCCGGCTCTGATCCTGGCTCCGGCCCTGGTCATGTCCTGTGCTCTTGACCAGCGGTGGCAGCAGCAGATTCTCCTCGACGCTCAGACTGGCGAAGATGCCGCGCTCCTCTGGGCAGAAACCGACACCGAGATGAGCGATGCGATGCGGTGCCAGCCCCATGCTGTCCTGCCCCTTGATGAGGATCTCGCCGCTGCGCCGGCCGACCATGTTCATGATCGCGCGCAGCGTGCTGCTGCGTCCGGCCCCGTTGCGCCCCAGCAAGGTCACCAGTTCACCGCGCCGCACCATCATGTTGACGCCATGCAGCACATGGGACTCGCCGTACCAGGCGTTCAGCTCGCGCAGGCAGAGCTGCTCTTCCCCCAGCGGCGAGTCGGCCGCCGAGGCTTGCCTGTCCGTCGCCTGCTCCATAACCACCGTCATGAAACCTCCTTGTGCGCATCCGCCGTGGACTCGGGCGCTTCACTGCCCAGATACGCCTCGCGCACCTCGGGGTTGGCCGACACGCTGGCGTAATCGCCTTCCGCCAGCACCCGTCCGCGCGCCAGCACGCTGATGCGATCGCACAGACGGCTGACCACGCTCAGATTGTGCTCGACCATCAGCACCGTACGGCCCCGCGCCGCGACACGAATCAGCTCGACCACACGGTCCACATCCTCGGCGCCCATGCCTTGGGTCGGCTCGTCCAGCAGCATCAGCGTGGGCTCAAGCGCCAGCGTGGTCGCCAGCTCCAGCGCCCGCTTGCGGCCATAGGGCAGACTGGCGGTCACACGGTGGGCGTCATCGCGTAGCCCTACCTGCTCCAGCAGATGCAATGCCTGCTCGTTCAAGCTGTCGAGGCTGCGTTCCGGCTTCCAGAAATGAAACGAGGTGCCCTGGGGGCGTTGCAGGGAGACCCGCACGTTCTCGAGCACCGTCATCTGGGAAAACACCGCCGATATCTGGAAAGAGCGCACCAAGCCCAGGCGCGCGATCTCATGCGACTTCATGCGGGTGATGGATTTGCCGCGGTAGAGAATCTCGCCGCGAGTGGCCGGCAGAAAACGTGTCAGTAGATTGAAGACTGTCGTCTTGCCGGCGCCATTGGGGCCGATCAGGGCGTGGATATGCCCTTCCTGCACCTGGAGATTGACGTCATCGACGGCCGTGAAACCTCGAAAGTCCTTGCTCAAGCCACGCGTCTCGAGAATCGGGGCTGTCGCGGATGCGCCCCCGCTGGCACGCGGCCCCTGAATGGGCGGTGATGGCATGTCAGTACTCCGTCCTG
The DNA here is from genome assembly GCA_013376735.1 of bacterium Scap17. NCBI lineage: Bacteria > bacterium Scap17. The sequence goes on from VINJ01000001.1 coordinate 3,597,097, forward strand.
ACCGGCAAGCCGGTGGTCTGTGTCTTCCAAGAGACATGGGGGCTGTTCGTCAGCGCTGATGCCCGCAACGTCCGCCCGCAATGTCTGCTCGCAACATCACGGCTCGTCGTCGACACGCAGTATCAACAGGAGGCGCTATCCACAGGCCTTGGTCACAGACCCTGTCCACTGGCCCTGGTCAAGGCGCAATCTACAGACAGCTCTGCCAGGCCTTCGATACGATCCATCGTTACGATCCATCGTTGCGATCAGCGCAACTGACGTTAACGTAAACTAGAATAGCAAGAGGCGCGCTGCCAGCGGCAAGCGCGCTCACTCGACCAATAGCCGATATATCAGCGACTTCTTTACAAGGCAGCCATCCCGAGACATCTCAAGGCCGGCAGATACCCCACCAGCCCGAGCCGAACAGTCGAGATGAGCGTAACTCCCGCCATAAAAAAGACGCCTGTCCGTCGCGGAATACCGCGCCGAAGAGGCGTCAACGAGGGTTGCCGAGATCATGACCTCTGGCCGGAGATCACGTACCTGACAAGAGACAACGGGTTTGGCCGGAGGCGGCAGGCCTCCGGCGGAAAGTCATATCAGCTCATATTGGAGTGGCGACCGGTCGAATCAGCATTCGATGGCGTTGACCGCGAGACCGCCCTTGGAGGTCTCCTTGTACTTTTCCTGCATGTCACGGCCGGTATCGCGCATGGTGCGGATCGCCTTGTCCAGCGAGACGAAGTGATCGCCATCGCCACACATCGCCATCTGGGCGGCATTGATCGCCTTGACCGAGGCAATCGCATTGCGCTCGATGCAGGGAATCTGCACCAGGCCGCCGATCGGGTCACAGGTCAGCCCCAGATTGTGCTCGAGACCGATTTCCGCCGCGTTCTCGACCTGCTCCGGCGTCGCGCCCATCAGCTCGGCAAGCCCGGCGGCCGCCATGGCGCAGGCGGAGCCCACCTCGCCCTGACAGCCGACTTCCGCGCCGGAGATGGAGGCGTTCTTCTTGCACAGGATGCCCACCGAGGCTGCCGTGAGCAGGAAGTCGACCACGTCCTCCTCACGAGCATCCTCCTGGAATTTCATGTAATAGCTGAGCACCGCCGGAATGATGCCGGCCGCGCCATTGGTCGGCGCCGTCACCATGCGACCGCCGGCCGCGTTCTCTTCATTGACCGCCAGCGCGAACAGGTTGACCCAGTCCATCGCCGAGAAGGTCGAGGTGATGATCGACTTGCTGGATTCCACATCCAGCAGACGCGCATGCAGACGCTTGGCACGGCGCTTGACGTTGAGACCGCCGGGCAGCACGCCTTCGTGCGTCAGGCCGTTGTCGATGCACTCGTTCATCACTTCCCAGATGCGCCATAGCCCACGCCGCACCTGGGCCTCACTGCGCAGCGCACATTCGTTGGCCATCATCAGCTCGCTGATGCGCATCTTGTGCATGCGACACAGCGCCAGCAGTTCATTGGCGGTGTTGAATTCATACGGCAGACGCAGGCTTTCGTCTTCCAGCAGCGGGTCACGCGCGGCCTCGACTTCGTCGACCACGAAACCGCCACCCACCGAGTAATAGACATTGCGATACAGCTCATCGCAGTGGCCGTAGGCGATCAGACGCATGGCATTGGGGTGATACGGCAGCGGCGCATCGTGCCACTGCATATCACGCACCCATACGAAGGGCACCGCGATGCGGTTGTCGAGCAGCAGTGTCTGGGACTCCAGCAGCTCTTCGATGCAGGGGTCGATGATCGCAGGGTCGATCGTTTCCGGCAGCTCGCCCATCAGGCCGAGGATGGTCGCCTTGTCGGTACCGTGGCCTACGCCGGTGGCAGACAGCGAACCATGCAATTGCACCTCGATGCGCGCCACGCGCTCCAGCTGGTCGCGCGAGCGCAGGGTCTCGACGAACTGCGCGGCAGCACGCATCGGGCCGACGGTGTGCGAGCTGGAGGGGCCGACACCGACCTTGAAGAGATCAAATACACTGATGGACATGACAACACCTCATCTCGGAAACTCGCCGCGCCTGAGCGCCTGCCAGTGGATGAGGCAATGATGATGGATGGGGACAGGACGCGACAAACCATAAAAATTGGTCGTGGGTTTAGCCTGACTAAACCCTATGCATCAAAAACGGCGTAAACTATGCTCTTCGCGCCACCTTGTGCCGTGATGCCTTTAGCTACCACCGCCATCTGGCCATCGCGGTTTCTCCCTCACTATCTGCCTCCAGCGCTTGCATGAGACCCGCCCATGACGTCTTCCCTCGACAACACGCCTGGTACTGGCCCCGTCGTGCCGCCGACGGCGACCGGCACGCCCGCCACCACACCGAGCCTGCGCCACCTGAATGGACAGACCCATGCCTGGCTGCAGGTATTTGCCTGCGCCGCACGTCATGGCTCCTTCACGCGTGCGGCGGAAGAACTGCACGTCACCACCGGCGCGGTGAGTCAGCAGATCAAGCAGCTGGAGGAGCGGCTGGGCTTCAAGCTGTTTCTGCGTCGTTCACGCGGACTCGAGCTGACAGGGGAAGGCGCGCGACTGGCGCGCGTGGTGGAGCAGTCCTATAGCGCGGTGGGACTGGAGGTCAAACGGCTGCGCAGCGGCTTGATGAGCGGTGTGCTCAGGTTGCGTTCGGTACCGTCATTTCTCTCCAAATGGCTGGCGCCCCGACTACCACGCCTGCAGGCACGCTTTCCGGATATCGAGCTGCACGTGCGCGCCGAGGACAGTGACTCGCCGCTGCGCGAGGGCGATTTCGAGCTGGCAGTCGACCTCAACGACGGCCACTACCCGGGGATGCAGGTCACCGACCTGATGGAAGAGGAGATCTTCCCCGTCTGCCATCCCGGCCTGATGCGCGGACGCCCACCGCTGCGCAGCGCAGAGGACCTCGCCTGGTATCCGCTGCTGCATGACATCACCGCCTGGCGCGGCAGTCACGACCACGCCGAGTGGGAATTCTATCTGGCCAGCATCGGCGCCCCCGAGATCAACGTTCAGCGTGGCTATACCTTCAACCGCAACCACCTGTCGATGGAAGCTGCCATCGCCGGCATGGGAGTCGCGATGGCAAGGCGCACGCTGATCACCGACGAGCTGTCCCGCGGCACACTGATCGCGCCCTTCACACAGCGGGTACTGACCGGCAAGCGCTACGTCATCGTCCACCCCCACGGCACCCTAGATGATGGCCGTATCCAGGCCGTGCATGACTGGATCGTCGAGGAGGCCGAGCGTGATCGGTTACGTAAGGGCTGACGTAGATTTGCGCTTTACGCAACATCGATGCTGAATTGGAATCTCACAGTTTTCTTACCAGAATATTAACTGGCCACCTTTGCACCGTTATAATGAGCAGGCAAACAAGATTTCCATCCTGACAGGCAGTCCATGGACTGTCCGGAGAGCCCCATGTCCCGCCTGACTTCGCATACCCGACATCACCAGACTGTCCCACTCCCCATCAGCGCCGAACAACCGCTGTATGGTGGCAAGCCCACCTCGCTCTTCATGCAGGCCTGCCTGCGCCTGGCCATCTATGCGCCGCTGGTGGCTGCGATGATGTCGCTGGTCATGCATGATGCCTACCACTTCGGTGATGTCGGCTTCAGCGAAGCCAGCTGGACAGAACACATGCAGAGCACTCTGCTGGCGTTGAGCGCAGCCACCATGTGGCTGGTGCATTCACGCCTGCCGGACCTGCGCACCATCAGCCTGCTGCTGTTCGGCCTGTTCGCGGCGTCCCTGATCCGTGAACAGGATGCCCTGCTCGACGACATGATCGGCGATGGCAGTTGGCAGTTCCTGGTCAGCGTGGTCGCGATCCCGGTCATCATCGGCGTATGGCGCAACCGCAGCCGCTTCATTGCCGAGTTCGAGCACTTCGGACGCAGCTTCGCTTTCGGCCTGTTCGGAGCCGGCTTCCTGGCGACCTACGTCTTCTCACGCCTCTACGGTCGCTCGGAATTCTGGGAAACCCTGATGGGGGACTCCTACCTGCGTTCGGTCAAGAATGCCGCCGAGGAAGTCACCGAACTGTTCGGCTACACCCTGATGGCCATTGCCGTGATCGAGATCGTGCTGCTGGCGATCCGCATGGGCCGCCAGCGCCGCGCCCTGCTGCGTGAGCTCAACGCCAACGACTGAGCCCGGCAACAAAACCCTCTTGCCGAGCTGCACGCAAGACCTGTCGCACGACCGTCACTTCGCCCTGCCCCATGAAACAACGCGAAGTGACGTGACATGAAGCACAGCGTGAAGCACAAGAGACAGACCCGTGACTCTCCCAAAAGCCGCTGCTCACCTGAGCCGCGGCTTTTTTCGTTTCTACTCTCAACAGGCTTCGCGAGACAGTCTCTGCTCGACAGCCTTCTCTCGACAGGCTGCGCTAAACAGCCGTCTCTCGATAGCCATTGCGCGAGGCAGTGACCGGAAACGGCTGGACATCAAATGAGAATGATTATATTTTACTAAGCAGTGGATACAATTCAACTATCGCCACTGCCACAGGAAAGCACCGACAGGATCTTGACCGTGTCATGCCCTCATTCTCAAGGAGCCTCACATGCGCTGGTTCAGTAGCTACCGCTTGCACGGTCATAGTCTTGCCCCCAGTCTCCCGCAGCACAGCCTCATCATCAGCATGCGCTGGCCCAGCCGCTGGCGATTGACGCCCGGCGCCACCGTCGTGGTGGAACATCCCAGGCTCGGCCAGCTGGTCAAGCGCCTGCATCGCATCGACGACAATGGTCGCCTGTGGCTACGTGGCGAGCACCCCGACGGCTTGAGCAGCGAGCAGATGGGGCCGGTCTCCCGTCAGTGCATCAAGGGCCGCGTCATCTTCAGCGTGGCGGCGACGCCCTCGTCTCACCAGTTGCGCCACGGCGCCTGATACCCCCCCCCAGGGCACATCACGCAGCTCTGGAACGACACAGTTCGAAGGTGGCAAGATCCGTAAAGGCAAGCCTGGAGGCGGCACAGCCCACAGAGAAAGACCCGTAACGTAAAGCCCGCAAACGACAACGCCCGCCTCCCATTCGCATGGGGGGCGGGCGTTGTCTTGTCAGCGGGGCCAGCAGTCGAGGCGCGGCCCGAGCGCTTCAGATCACTCTTCCATGAAGGAACGCAGTGACTCGGAGCGTGACGGGTGACGCAGCTTGCGCAGCGCCTTCGCTTCGATCTGACGGATACGCTCACGGGTGACATCGAACTGCTTGCCGACTTCCTCGAGGGTATGGTCGGTGTTCATGTCGATACCGAAGCGCATGCGCAGCACCTTGGCTTCACGTGCGGTCAGGCCGGACAGGATACCGCGGGTCGCTTCGATCAGACCTTCGCCTGTGGCGGAGTCGATCGGCGAGACCATGGTGCCGTCCTCGATGAAGTCACCCAGGTGCGAATCATCATCGTCACCGATCGGCGTCTCCATGGAGATGGGCTCCTTGGCGATCTTGAGTACGCGACGCACCTTGTCTTCCGGCATTTCGAGACGCTCGCCCAGCTCTTCCGGCGTCGGCTCGCGCCCCATTTCCTGCAGCATCTGACGCGAGACACGGTTCAGCTTGTTGATGGTCTCGATCATGTGCACCGGAATACGGATGGTGCGAGCCTGGTCCGCGATGGAGCGAGTGATCGCCTGACGGATCCACCAGGTGGCGTAGGTCGAGAACTTGTAACCACGACGGTACTCGAACTTGTCCACGGCCTTCATCAGACCGATGTTGCCTTCCTGGATGAGATCCAGGAACTGCAGACCACGGTTGGTGTACTTCTTGGCGATGGAGATGACCAGACGCAGGTTGGCCTCGACCATTTCCTTCTTGGCACGACGCGCCTTGGCTTCACCGATCGACAGGCGACGGTTCACTTCCTTCAGCTCGCTGACCGGCAGCTGGACCATGTCCTGCTCGAAGGCGATCTTGCGCTGGGCACGCAGCACGTCGGCACGGAACGGCTCGAGCTTGTCGGCGTACTTCTTGCTGCCACCGATGAAGCTGTCGAACCAGTCCATGTCGGACTCATGCCCCGGGAAGGCCTTGATGAAGCTCTTGCGTGGCACCTTGCCGCGCTTGACGAAGATCTGCAGGATGACCTTCTCCTGCTCACGCACCTGCTCGACAGATACGCGAACCTGACCGACCAGACGCTCGAAGTGCTTGGGCACCAGCTTGATCGGCGAGAACAGCTCGGCAAGACGCTCCTGCTCGGCCTTCGCTTCGGCAGAGCCGGAGCCGTACTTCTCGATGGCGGCCTTGGTCGCATCGTTCTGCTCTCGGATCTGCTCAAAACGGACACGAGCCAGCTCGGGGTCCGGACCGCCTTCGGAAGCGGTGTCGTCATCTTCGTCTTCGTCGTCGCCCTCGGACTCTTCGCCCTCGGGAATCTCCTCGACTTCCTCGACTTCGACTTCCGCGACACCCGGGACGCCTTCGTCAGGGTCGATGAAACCGGAGAACAGGTCGGACAGACGTCCACCGTCTTCGCCCAGAGTGCCATCGTAGGCTTCCAGGATGGAGTCGACCGCCCCCGGCAGGAATGCCAGCGACGACATCACCTCACGCGTGCCCTCCTCGATCCGCTTGGCGATCTTGATTTCGCCTTCGCGGGTCAGGAGTTCCACGGTGCCCATCTCACGCATGTACATGCGCACGGGGTCGGTGGTGCGTCCCACATCGCTTTCCACCGCGGCGAGAGCGGCAACGGCCTCTTCTGCGGCAGACTCGTCAGTGGAGGAATCAGACATCATCAAGGTATCGGCATCGGGCGCTTCTTCCGCGACCTTGATGCCCATATCGTTGATCATGCTGATGATGTCTTCCACCTGTTCGGGATCAGCGATATCCTCGGGCAGGTGATCGTTGACCTCGGCATAGGTCAGGTAACCCTGTTCCTTGCCGCGCGCGATCAACTCCTTGAGACGCGACTGCTGCTGCGCATTACCAGCCATAGAACCCCTATCTCGACGAAGAAGAATGAAACACCTGGACGCGACGCGGCTCAGCGAGTGAGCATGGCGCCGGTATAGGGACGAAGAGAGCATCAAGCGCACCAGTATAGCGTGCCATCAGGAGATGCTGCCAGCGGCGTATTTGCCGGACCATCCAGGTGTGTTAGCGTTATCGGTTACGTTGCGGCAGTCCGCATCGGGAGCTACCTCATTAAATAGTGGGCGCGAGCGCGTCTTTCAAGGCCATGCGACGTATTTTCCTGCGCCATCGCCTCAGCTCTCACGGCATTTCCACCATTGTCGGCCTTCCTGGCACCGAGACTGCGTCAGCGCCGTGTTGCCAGCTCCATCAGCAGGGCCATCAGCCGCTGCTTCTCTTCTGCCGACAACTTCTCGCCACGCTTTTCCTTGGCCAGCAAGGCCTGATATTCCGCTTCCGGCGTGGTGCGCGCCTGCTGATGCTGGCAATGCTCCACCAGCCCCTTCAGCTCTTCGCTGCGCACGTCACGCGGAATCAGCAATTCGCGGGCTGCCAGCTGCTCAAGTCTCGGCCCCTGCGCGGTACCGAGGAAGTGCGCCAACAGCACCTGAGGCGAACGATATTGCCCCGCCTTCAGGAGACGCACCACATCGCTCAACAGCTGCGCATCCTCGCTGTCGGCCGGCTCGCCCGCTCCTTCGATCCACTCATTGGAGTCAGGCAGCTCGGCGACCAGCTGAGGCTCGTGCACCAGAAGATGCAACAGGCGCGTCAGCATGCTGACCGAGGTGCGTTTCTGAGACCTGGCCGGCGTCGCACGCGCGGCTTGCGCGCCCTGGCCCGCAGGCATCTCGCCATGCGACTGCCAGTCATCCGGCTGCCAGCCATCGGGCTCGCCATCGCCGAAGCCGGCATCTGCCATCGCCTCCAGCGACGACCACTCGTCCTGCGCGTCACTCAGCGTCGCGCCGTCCTGAGAACTGGCAGCAGGCGCTGAGCGTGTCGCGCCGGGCTGACGTTGTTGCTGTTGCGAACGCTGCTGCGGTTGCTGACGTAGTTGCTGGTGCTGACGCAGCCGTGCCTGCTGGGCTTCACGCGCCGCGGCGCGCTCCACCAGCATGGCATCCAGCCGCTCACGCTCAAGACCACTGCGCCGCTCCAGCTCCTTGAGCAGCAGCGAGCGCAGCACCCCTTCGGGCACGCGCGAGATCCACTCCAGCGCCTGGGTCACGAACCGCTCGAGCTGCTCCATGCGCTTGAGGTCGCGTCCTTCCGCGGCCTGCTCGAACAGGAACTCGGAGAGCCCGGAGGCGCAGGTGACACGCTTCTCGAATGCCTCCTGCCCCTCGCTGCGTACCAAGGAATCCGGGTCCTCGCCTTCCGGCAGGAACAGGAAGCGCGCCTGACGCCCATCGATCATGACCTCAAGCACGGTCTCCAGCGCGCGGCGCGCCGCCTGCCGACCGGCCTTGTCGCCGTCGAAGCAGAACACCACCTCATCGACCAGGCGATAGAGGCGCTTGAGGTGCTCCTCACTGGTCGCGGTGCCAAGAGTCGCGCAGGCATTGCGAATCCCGTACTGCGCCAGCGCCACCACGTCCATGTAGCCTTCGACGATCAGCATGCGTTCCAGCTTGCGATTCGCCTCACGGGCTTCAAACAGCCCGTAGAGCTCGCGCCCCTTGTGGAAGACGGGAGTCTCGGGAGAATTCAGGTATTTGGGCTTGGCGTCGCCCATCACGCGACCGCCGAAGGCGATGGTGCGGCCTTTCCAGTCACGGATCGGGAACATCACGCGATCACGGAAGCGGTCATAGCGGCGGCCGCTTTCCTCGTGGTGGATCAGCAGACCGTATTCAATCTGCACATCCTCGCTGACACCCAGCTTGCTCAGGTGATGCTTGAGGTGCTCCCAGCCTTCCGGCGCGAAGCCGATGCCGAAATCACGCATGATCTCGCGCGATAGACCCCGCCCTTCCAGGTATTCACGCGCCGGCTGCGCGGCCGGTTCCGTCAGGCGCTGACGATAGAAGTCCGCGGCCGCCTCGAGCAGATTGACGCCCTCTTCGCGGGCCTGCTCGCGACGCTGGCGCTCACGGCGCTCGTGCGGACTCTGGTTGCCGCCTTCGCGCGGCACTTCAAGCGCCAACCGCGAGGCCAGCTGCTCCACGGCCTCGGGGAACGGCAGGCGATCGAACTCCATCAGGAACTTGAGCGCACTGCCGCTCGCCCCGCACCCGAAGCAGTGATAGAACTGCTTGTCCGGGATGACGTTGAACGAGGGGGAGTTTTCCTGATGGAACGGGCAGAGGCCGACATAGCTCTTGCCGGCCTTCTTCAGCTGGACGCGCTCACCCACTACCTCGACCACGTCGGTGCGGGCCAGCAGATCGTCAATGAAGCCTTGGGGGATGAGACCAGCCATGATTCGCCAGAAGTCGTGGAAAAACGGACTGACCGCAAGATAGTGCCGGCTCAGCAAAGTGAGCGGCTACCTTCGGGTCAGGCCATTCCTCGAGTTAGCGACATGTGCCAGTGGCGGCACATGGCTCGAGAACGAACGGACCACTAGAGACAAAAACAAGCGGCCACCGTGAGGCAGCCGCTTGGTGTCCTTCCAGAGAGCAGAATATCACTCCCCAAAAGTACGGATCAGTAGAGACGCTCGAAACGCTTGCGCTCACGCTGAACCTTCTTGGCGTGGCGCTTTACAGCGGCCGCCTGCTGACGCTTGCGAACAGCTGTCGGCTTCTCGTAGTGCTCACGACGACGCACTTCGGAAAGAACACCGGCTTTTTCGCAGGAGCGCTTGAAACGGCGCAGGGCGACGTCGAACGGCTCGTTGTCACGTACTTTAACTGAAGGCATTAAACACTCACCTACCTTGAGATCATGAGTTCGGTTTGAACGCACATCCGGTGCAGCCACTCCTCAGGAGCCACCAGCCAGCGACGGTAAACCGCCACCTGCAGGTCGATCCAGCATCAATCAGTCGCCTGCGACACCACCGGTGAGGGTAGCCGTCGCTGGCTGGAATCATGATTCGGGGAGCTTTTGCGGGGTGGTCGGATGCACGACCCAGTCTTGCAGAGTGCCATATTCTAGACACCCGCCCCCGGCTTTGCAAACGCGGAAGCCGGAAATCCTCTCTGCCTCAACACCAGCTGGCGCGACACCCGTGCCCACAGCCAGTAGAATGTCGCGCATTCACGGCACACACGCCTCTCGGGCTCGCTCAGGCAGCCTCGCTGGCCGTGCCGCCCTCTACTTCTGATACTTCCTGAGAGTCAGCCATGCGTGTGCTCGGCATCGAGACTTCCTGCGACGAGACCGGCGTCGCCATCTACGACACGGACCAGGGCCTGCTTGCAGATGCCCTCTACAGCCAGATCGCCATGCACGCCGAGTTCGGCGGCGTGGTGCCGGAACTGGCGTCGCGTGATCACACTCGCAAGCTGCTGCCGCTGATCCAGCAAGTGATGGATGAAGCGCAGCTCAAGGCTGCCGACATCAATGCCATCACCTATACCGCAGGCCCGGGCCTGGTCGGTGCGCTGATGGTCGGCGCGTCCACCGCACATGGGCTCGCCAAGGCATGGGGAGTGCCGGTGCTCGGCGTCCACCACATGGAAGGCCACCTGCTGGCCCCGATGCTGGAAGACGATGCGCCCGAATTCCCCTTCGTGGCGCTGCTGGTCTCCGGCGGGCACACCCAGCTGGTCGCGGTGCGCGGACTGGGTGAATACGAGCTGCTCGGCGAGTCCGTGGATGACGCCGCCGGCGAAGCCTTCGACAAGGCCGCCAAGATGCTGGAACTGCCCTACCCCGGGGGCCCGCAGGTCGCGAAGCTGGCCGAACAGGGCGACCCCAAACGCTATCGCTTCCCGCGCCCGATGGCAGACCGCCCGGGCCTCGACTTCAGCTTCTCCGGCCTCAAGACCCACACCATGGTCACGCTCAAGAAGGCCAAGGCCGCGGATGACCTGGATGAGCAGCACTGCGCCGATATCGCGCGCGCCTTCGAGGAAGCCGTGGTCGACACCCTGGTCATCAAGTGTCGTCGCGCGCTGGACCAGACCGGCCTCAAGCGCCTGGTCGTCGCCGGCGGGGTGAGCGCCAACACCCGCCTGCGTGAGCGCCTGAGCCATGAGCTGACCAAGCGCAATGCCCGCGCCTACTACCCGCGCGGCCGCTTCTGCACCGACAACGGCGCGATGATCGCCTACGTGGGCGCGCAGCGCCTGAATGCCGGCGAGCAGGACACCGGCCCGATGAAGGCCGTGCCGCGCTGGCCGCTGGACAGCCTGGCGGCCCCGAGCACAGCGCAGGACTGAGGCTCAGCCCTGCCAGACGCCAGTACTCTGCCATACGACAACGGCCTGCCATACGACAACGCCCTGCCGATGAGAATCGGCAGGGCGTTGTCATTGAGAGGCCGGTCACACTCACCGCCGGACACTGACACCGGCGACGTGGCGCCTGATGGTGTCAGGCCGGGGCATCAGAGAGCAGTGTCAGACCGTGGCATCGCCGCGAGAGATCATGCGGCAACGCCAGCTGAAGTCCACCGGCCACAACGGCTGCTGTTCGGCGCGTCCGGCGGCCACGAACGCCTTCCAAAGCGAAGCGTAATCCTCGCCGGTGACGGGGTGGCGCTCTTCGCCGAACGACTCGGCCAGCGGCAGCAGCACGAAGGCATTGCGATCGACCTCATCGCGCGGCAGCATCACGCCATCGACCTCCCCGGTCAGGGTACCGACGGTCAGCAGGTCCAGATCCAGGGTACGCGGGCTGAACTTGGCGCTGTTCTTGAGGCGGCCGTTGGCCAGCTCGAGCTGCTTGCACCAGGCCTGCAATTCGCCGACGCTCCAGTCGCTCTCGAAACCTGCGACCAGATTGAGGAAGTTGCGCCCGTCGACGAAGCCCACCGGCTCGCTCTCGTAGACGGAGGACAGCGTCAGGTTGCCGAAGCTCGCTTGCAGCGCATCCAGGCAGACCCGCACATGATGCTCACGCTCGATATTGCTACCGATGGAGATCAGTACCAGACTCATGCCGGCGCATCCGAGGCGGCATCGAGGCTACCGCGCACGATGCGCACGCCAACGGCGGCGGCTTCCGGCACGGCGCCCGGCTTGCGCACCGTCATGGTCAGCCAGGGGATGCCGAACTCTTCACGCAGCAGGGCTGCCAGGCGCTCGGCGAAGGTTTCCACCAGCTCGAAACGGCTATCTTCGGCAAAGGTCTGGATGCGCGCGCTGATGGCGGCATAGTCCAGGGTGTGCGTCAGGTCATCGTCGGCAGCTGCGGCACGAATATCCGTGGCCATTTCCAGATCCATCACCAGACGCTGGCGAATGGTACGCTCCCAGTCATAGACACCAATCACGGTTTCCACGACCAGAGCCTCGATCAGCACACGATCCACGGCGTTACCTCTATGCTTGTCGAATGAACGAATAAAAACGACGCCCAAGGCCCCGCCATCATGCGACTGATTCTACTGCACCCGGCCCCTGCTTGGCCAAGCCGCCTGCCCCTCTCTCCCTGCCTGTGTGCGACACCTCGGACACTCAGCGAGTCGGCATCATGTTGACGGGCCTGATAGAGTGGGGTGCGCAACTGGCCACCTGGCAACAGTTGAGCCTGCTGATCGCCGTGGCCTACGCCAGTGGTTCGGTGCTGGGCGCGGTGTGGATCTGTCAGCGACTGGGGCTGCCCGACCCACGCCTGGCGGGCTCCTTCAATCCGGGCTTCTCCAATGTGCTGCGGCTGCATGGCGCACTGCCCGCCGCCCTGGTGCTGACCTTCGATGCCGCCAAGAGCATGCCGGCACTCTGGCTGGGGCTGGCGCTCTCGCTGCCGCCCTGGGCTCTGGGATTGATCGGGCTGGCCGTTCTGGTCGGCCACAGCCTGCCGCTGTGGCACCGTGGCCATCGCGGTGGCAAGGCCGTGGCCGCCGCCTTTGGCGTGCTGCTGATGCTGGCGCCAGGCGTCGCCTTGAGCTGTGCCGCGCTGTGGGTCGGGCTGGCCTGGCGACTGCGCACGGCAGCCATCGCCTCGCTGGTGGCCGGACTGGCGGCACCCCTGTTCAGCCTGTGGCTGGCGCCGCAGATGAGCGGCGTGATTCTGGTCTTCGCCAGCCTGATCGTGATTCGTCATGCACTGAATCTGCGCCGCCTGAGCGATGGCAGCGAGCCGCGCCTGTAAGCATGCTTTGCTCACACGCAGCGCACTGCTCATGAAAAACACGCTCTGCTCAAACGCACACTCCGCCTCACAAAAGCCCCCTTCCTGCGGCCAGGACGCAAAAGCCCCGGCGCAGGGCCGGGGCTTTCGGGGTCATATGCTCAGCAGCGGGCAGGAGATCAGTGACTGTGTCCGCAGCCGCAATGAGGCGCGTGCACTTCCGGCATGGCCTGCCATTCGCTCAGCGCCTGCTCGATGGCCTGCTGGCGCTGTTCACTGAGCGCACGCCCGATCTCCGCCCCTTTCAGGCCCTGTTCGACCAGAGATTGCGGCGACACCGCCGTCGCGGCTTGCCAGACGGCATTGCCCAACCGTGCCACCCCCTTGTCCTCGACGGCCAGCAGGGCCACCAGCACCGACTGGCGCTCGCCACGCCGCCAGGCATCGACACCATCCAGCCAGGCCTTGAGATCGGCTGCGCTCACGCCACCTTCCCGCCGCGAGGCCTCGTTCAATTCCCGGCACAGACGTGCCTGCTGGGCGGCGTCACGCACGGCGCTGGGCAGGCGCAGGTCCTGCGCCAGGGCATCGATCTCGTCGCGTGACAGGTGCTCCACCAGGCGCGCCATGCGCCAGCAGACCATCTCCGCCTCATCGACCAGCTGACGCGGCAGACGGTCCAGACGCGCCAGCGCCGCTGTGAGCTGTTCGGCATCGCGGGTCAGTGGCGGCATCAGCACCGCCAGTGCTCCCAGCTCATCAAGCAGCTGGAAATAGGACTCGGGGCTGGCCTCGCCCAGCGCCTTCTCGGTCTCCTTCCAGACCCGCTCGGCCACCAGATGCGAGACCTCGCCGCTCTCGACCATGGCCACCATCATCTCACGCGTCTCATCCGCGACCGTGAAGCCGAGCCCCTGATAGCGCGCCACAAAGCGTGCCACGCGCAATACGCGCAGCGGGTCTTCGCTGAAGGCGCTCGAGACGTGACGCAACACACGCGCCTCGAGATCCGCCAGGCCACCATAGGGGTCTATCACCTCGCCCTGACCCGGCGTGCTGTCGAGCGGTTCGGCCATGGCATTGATGGTCAGGTCGCGACGAATGAGGTCCTCTTCCAGCGTCACATCGGGGCTGGCATGCACGCTGAAGCCGACATACCCGTGGCCGGACTTGCGCTCGGTACGCGCCAGCGCGTATTCCTCCTGGGTCTGCGGATGCAGGAAGACCGGGAAGTCCCGCCCGACCGGCCGAAAGCCCCGCGCCTGCATGTCTTCCACCGTCGCGCCCACCACCACGAAGTCGCACTCGTGCCACGGCCAACCCAGGCGCGCATCACGCACTGCGCCGCCCACGCGATAGATCTCAAGCCCGCTCAACAGGCGGTCACGCGAATCGGTCAGTGAAGAAGGCGTCGTCTGAGTCATGCGAATGTCCTTGCCCTGCGGCACGAGATACAAAGCTGAATGAGGAAAGCGAGGAAATACGACCAGTGATGGCAGTCACGTGCAGGCGGCGTCAGCTACCGCTCTCGACGTCATCACCATGCGTCAATTGGTACTGGGTAAAGCCACCATCGAGGGAATAGACCTTCTCGAAGCCCTGCCCCGCCAGCCAGGCGGCGGCCTGCTGACTGGAATGGCCGTGATAGCAGACCACCACCAGCGGCTTGTCGCGCGGGGTGTCTTCCAGAATGGCACCGGCACTGGCGTTGTCCAGATGACGGCTGCCCGGGATACGCCCCTGCGTGAAGCTGAGCGGATCGCGGATATCGAGTACCACGAGCGACGGGTCGCGTTGGCGCCAGTCACTGAGGGTGGCGAGATCAAGATGTTCGAAACTCATGCGGACTCCGCTTGTTGAGTAAGGGGAAAGGCATTCACCAGCGACGGCAGACCTGCTGTCACTGGCGACGGGAGGGCGCTCAGCGCGAGGACAGCGCCGGCTCGAAGACGCGCTCTTCCGTCTCGAGATTGAGCGCCGTCAGGCCACCGCCCCACACGCAGCCGGTGTCCAGCGCCTCGACATCCTGACGCGCCGCCGGTGTCTCGCCTTCCAGAGCAGCCCAGTGACCGAACAGCAGGCGCGGCGAATCATCCCAGGCCCCTTCGGGACGCGGGTACTGGAACCAGGGACGGCACCCCTCCGGCGCGCTGTCCAGCCCTTCCTTGGCCGCGAAATCCAGTCGACCATCACTGTGCAGAAAGCGCATGCGCGTGAAGACATTGACGATGCAGCGCAGGCGCGGCGTGCCTTCGAGATCCTCCTGCCAGCGGTCCGGCGTATTGCCGTACATCTCGCCGAGAAAGCCTCGATAGTCGTCGCCCGCCAGCACGGCGTGCGCTTCGCGGGCATAACCGGCCGCCTGGTCCAGCGTCCAGCTCGGCAACACGCCGGCATGGCTCATCACCGTGCGACGATTGCCGACCAGCGCATCCACCATCAGCGGCTGACGACGTAGCCAGTCCAGCAGTTCCTCACGGTCCGGCGCCTCGAGAATCGGCCTCAGCGTATCGGAGCGCTTGTGGCGGCTGAAGCCTTCGGCCACCGCCAGCAGGTGGAGGTCATGGTTGCCCAGCACCACCCGCGCATCATCGCCCAGCGACTTGACCAGACGCAGGCACTCCAGCGAGCCCGGCCCGCGATTGACCAGATCTCCCGCCAGCCACAGCACATCGCGCCCCGGCGTGAAATCGAGGCGCTGCAACAGAAGTTCAAACTCTTGATGGCAGCCCTGCAAATCGCCAATCGCCCACTGCGTCATGCCCACTCCCTGACCGCCGTGGCGGCCTGACTTGCTGTCTTGAATACGAAACGCTGCGCCACGCGGCCACCCTAGTGAACCTGATGCGGACCGGCGAGACGGAACGGTGCGATGGCGACCTCGAAGGTGCGCGCATGGGTCGCGTCACAGAAGGTATAGGCCCCCTGCATCACGCCGACCGGCATGTCGAGCACGGCGCGTGAGGTATAGCGGAAGCTCTCGCCGGGCGCGATCAGTGGCTGCTTGCCGACCACGCCCTTGCCACGCACTTCCTGCTCGTCGCCGCTGCCCTGTGTGATCTTCCAATAGCGCGCCAGCAGCTGCACGGTCTCATCCGTTCCGTTGTGCACGGTGATGGTGTAGCGGAACACGTGTCGGTTCTCGCTCGGACGACTCTCGTCGGCGCAGTACTCGGGTACGGCGTCGATACGAATGTCCGCCACGCTACTCATGCGTCGTGGTCGCTGGCGTTGCGGGCGTCGCCCTTGGCATCGCTCTCGGCATCGAGACGCTCGCCACTGTCGCTATCACGATGACTATCACTGCCGCTGTCGGCTGCCGACGCACCGTGGCCGACATTGCTGCGCGGACGCTTCTTCGGTGCCTTGTCGGCCTTGTCCACCGTCATGCCCTGCTCACTGAGGTGGTTGCTGATCATCACCAGCTCAGCGACGGTCAGCGTCTGCGGGCGACGCGAGGGATCGATGCCCAGCGCGGTCAGCTGGTCGGCATCGATGCGGCCCTTGAAGTTGTTGCGCAGCGTCTTGCGGCGCTGGGAGAAGGCCTCGCGCACGATGACGGCGAGCAGCTTCTCGTCCTTGGCCGGGTGCGGCAGTTCACGGTGCGGTACCAGACGCACGATGGCGGAATCCACCTTCGGCGCCGGGAAGAAGGCGCTCGGCGGCACCAGGAACAGATTTTCCACCGCGCAGTAATACTGGGTCATCACCGACAGGCGGCCCCAGTCGGTGCCACCCGGCTCGGCGGCCAGACGCTCGACGACTTCCTTCTGCAGCATGAAGTGCATGTCGGAGATCGCGCCGCGCGCTTCCAGCAGGTGGAAGATCAGCGGGGTGGAGATGTTGTATGGCAGGTTGCCGACCACGCGCAGCGCCGGGCCGTCACCGACCAGCTCCGGGAAGTCGAAGCGCAGGGCATCGCCTTCGTGGATCACGAAGTCCGGGTAGTTGAAGAACTGCACGCGCAGACCCGGGATGAGGTCACGGTCCAGCTCGATGACTTCCAGCTTGCCTGCCGCTTCCAGCAGCGGGCCGGTCAAGGCACCCTGCCCCGGACCGATCTCGACCAGGCGCTCGCCTTCCGCGGGACGAATGGCATTCACGATGCGAGAGATGACGCCAAGGTCCTGCAGAAAGTTCTGACCGAAACGCTTGCGAGCGCGATGCGCGGGGAAATGCTGGGACATGGGACTGACCTTCCTCCGGGGAATCCGTCGGGATTCCCGACAACAAGACGCCGCCATGGCCTGCAGGGACACAGGCAGACCGGGGCGGCGAGACCATCCTCGATGGTCGAATGACTGGGGTAGCGAGACGCCACGCGGTGGCGCACGCCTGACGTGCCGCCATGCGGACACGCCCGAGTGATGCGGGGATTATCTCAGGCTCGCGCGGCGGCTGCCATCTCGATGGCGACACGCACGGCCTGCAGCAGGCTGCCGACGTCGGCGCGCCCGCTGCCGGCAATGTCCAGCGCCGTGCCGTGATCCACGGAGGTACGCACGATCGGCAGGCCCAGCGTGATGTTGGCGGCTTCACCGAAGCCGGCATACTTGAGCACCGGCAGGCCCTGGTCGTGGTACATCGCCAGTACCGCATCCACGCCATCGAGATGCCTCGGCGTGAACAGGGTGTCGGCCGGCAGCGGGCCATCCAGCTGCATGCCGGTCGCGCGCAGGGCATCGAGCGTCGGGGAGATCACCTCGATCTCCTCATGCCCCAGGTGCCCGCCCTCGCCGGCATGCGGGTTGAGCCCGCATACCGCGATGCGCGGTACGGCACAGCCGAAGTAGCGCGTCAGGTCCTTGGCGAGGATCTTCATCACTCGCGTCAGGCCCTCGGGCGTGATGGCATCGGCCACCTCGCGCAGCGGCAGGTGCGTGGTGGCCAGCGCCACCCGCAGCCCGGGGCACGCCAGCATCATGACCACTTCCTCGACCCCGCAGACATCGCGCAGGTATTCGGTGTGGCCGGTGAAGCCCGCATGCCCGGCCTCGATCACGGCGGCCTTGGACAGCGGCGCCGTCACCATCGCGCTGGCATGCCCCGCCTGGCAGGCGGCGATGGCGACATCCAGCATTGCCAGCACATGATCGCCGTTGCGCGCATCGATCACGCCCGGCTCGCTGGGCACTGCCAGCGGCACCGGCCACACGGCCAGTTCACCATTGCGGGCCGGCGGCAGCGGGTCGCCTGGCGACAACTCATGCACCACCAGCGGCAAGCCCAGCAGGCGAGCACGACTGACCAGCAAGGCGGGGTCCGCCACGGCGACCAGCTGCGCGGGGAACGCTTCCGCCTGGCCGGCCAGCATGACCAGCAGTTCCGGGCCGATGCCCGCTGGCTCGCCGGCGGTCAGGGCGATGATGTCGGGCGCAGTCTCTTCGCGACGATTCATGACGGTGTCTCGCTGCTACGCTCGGACTTACCGTTCATCGAGACGGTTGTCGACGTAGGCCTCGGCACGCACCTGCTGCTGCCAGGCTTCGAGCTCATCATTGAGCTTGCGCTGGAACAGGGTCTTGCGCACCTTGTCACGCTGGCTGGAGTTGGTCACATCCTGCTGGCGACGCTCCTCGACTTCGATGATGTGGTAGCCGAAGCGGCTCTTGACCGGCTGGCTGATCTCGCCCACGTCCAGGCCATTCATGGCCGTCTCGAAGGAGGAGACCGTCTGGCCCGGGCTGACCCAACCCAGCTCGCCACCCTTGAGGGAGCTGCCCTTGTCGTCGCTGAATTCCTGAGCCAGCGCAGCGAAGTCCTCGCCTCCCAGCAGACGGCGGCGAATGGACTCGGCACGCTCAAGCGCCTGCTGATCGCTGAGGTTCGGGTTGGGCTGGATCAGGATGTGGCGTGCGCGCGTCTGGGAAATCAACGCCTTGCCCGCGCCACGCTTCTCGATCAGCTTGACGAGGTGATAACCGCTGGCACTGCGCAGCGGCTCGGAGACCTGACCGGCCTGCATGCTCGGGATGACATCGGCGAACACCGTCGGCAGCTCGCCGCCGGAACGCCAGCCCAGGTCACCGCCGCTCAATGCCTGACTGCCGGCCGATTCGGCGGCGGCCAGCTGGGCGAAATCGGTGCCCTGCTCGATCTGCTGGCGCAGGCTGTCGGCCTTGGCGCGCGCGGCCTTGACCTGGTCCGGCGTCGGCTCCTGGGGCAGTGCCACCAGCAGGTGGGCCAGATGGTACTGGACGTCGCTGCCGACATTCTGCTGATTGAGATAGCGGTCTATCTCACGATCGGAGATCCGCACCCGACTGGCGACGCTGCGCTGCTGGATCTGCTGCACCAGCAGCTCACGACGCACCTGATCACGCACCTGGGCCAGTGACATGCCGTCCTGCTCGAGCTTGTCCGCGAAGGCTTCCAGGCTCATGCCGTTGTCCTTGGCGATGCCGCGCAGGGTGGCGTTGAGCTGGGTGTCATCGATGCTGAGATTGGCCTGCTCCGCCAACTGCAGCTGAATCTGCTCGTTGACCATACGATCAAGAACCTGACGCTCCAGCACGTCGCGCGGCGGCAGGTTGATGCCACGGCTCTGCAACTGCTGACTCGCCTGGGTGACGCGCTGCTCCATGTCGCTTTGCATGATGGCGTCCTTGTTGACCACGGCAACCACGCGGTCGAGCAACTCGGCGGCACCGGCCGGCAGACTCGCCAGCACAAATGCCAGCCCCAGCGGGGCAATCAGGGTCTTGCGCATCACATGTTCTCTCGGCGTAAAAATGTGGATGGCGCCGCCCTGCGGCGGCGCCTTGGCGTCATTCACGGCCTGGCGCGGCGACTCAGAAGCCCGCGTTGCGATAGCCCGGTACAGCCTGCTCCAGGTAGCTGTCAGCACTCTGGCCGAAGCCTCCCAAGCCCTTGAATTCAAAGGTCAGGAAGATGCCATTCTTCTCTTCGTCATCCGAGATGGTGTTGGCGGTGTCGTTGTCATCCTGCCATTCACGCCAGGTGACCTGCACGCCGTAGCAGCAATCGTTGTACTGCACGCCCAACACCTTCTCCAGTGAACGGGAATTGGTGCTGTCATACATGTAGCGGCCCAGCAGCGACCAGCTCTCGCTCATCGGCGTCGCGAAGGAGAAATCCCACTCGTTGCGGGTATAGCCCAGCACGTCATCCGCGTCCTCATCGTCGTAAGGCACGAAGCCTTCGATCTCACGATTGAAGCCAAAGTTCAGTACCGTGCCTTGTTCCGCGCGATAACGCAGCGAGGTCTGGGCACTTTCGGTCACGCCACGATCGAAATCCTGGAACACGGCCTGGGAGGCGGTCCACTGGTCGTTGAGCACCACATCGGCCTGGAAGACCACCGGCGAGCGGTCACGCGTCGCACGATAGTAGTCGGAGTAGCTGTCGAAGTCGGAGCGTGAGGTCTTGTCCGGATCACCGTCCATGTCGATGTTGCGGTCCGACAGGTAGCTCGACTGGCCGACGCCCAGCTTGAGGCGTTCACGGCCGCTTTCATCGCTGATGAAGCGTGACGACACGCCGTAGGAGACCTTGTTGGTATCGCCGACGCGGTCACCCCCGCTGAAGCGGTACGGAGACCACAGCTGATTCCAGCTGAAGGCGTCTTCCGAGGTGTCGAAGTCGGGCAGATCGGACTGGTCGACCTCCGGCACGTAGGCGTAATAGAGGCGCGGTTCCAGCGTCTGGGTATAGCCGTCGCCGAACCATTCGGTCTCGCGATCGAAGATCAGGCCGCTGTCCAGCGACAGTACCGGGATGGTGGCGGACGGGCTGGTGCTGCGGTCCGTCTCGCGGTCACCATAGTCCAGGCTGTATGACAGGCTGACCAGCTGCGCGCGCGGCTCGATGAAGCTCCAGCTCTGATCACTACGCCAGCCCAGTGCCGGCGCCAGACGCAGGCGCGAACCATTGGCAGCCTGGTCTTCGTCGATATCGGTATCCGTCTCATCGACATCACGCCAGAAGTAGGTCGCGTTGGAATTCCACTCTTCGTAGAAGCCGTTGGACTGACTCCAGCGACCATTCGCGGTCAGGCTCGGCAGACGGTAGAACGGCTTGTCATCGTTATCCAGCGGGTAGTCCATGCGCTGGTAGCCCTGCGCCTTGAACTGCAGGTCCCAGGCATCGCCGTGGTAATCGAGCTGTGCCAGACGCTCGAGGCTATCGGTTTCCGTTTCCCCGAAGTTGCGCCCGAAGTCGTCGAAATAATTGCCATCGGAGGCGGCACCGTACTTCAACTGGTAGTCGGTACGGGCGTCATAGCGGCCAGCATGCTGGTAGTTGATGTACCAGCGGTCCTCGCCGATCAGGTCTTCCTCGTCATCGTCGGGGTCGCTTCCGCCGTCGTCATCGGCGAGCCAGGCGCCCTCGATGCTGCCTTCATCGCCACGCGGCAATAGATAGCGGAACTCGCCTTCCAGCATCTCGCCACGCTCGGAGATGTAACGCGGCGTGAGGGTGGCATCGTAATTGGGGGCCAGGTTCAGATAGATCGGCTGTGCGTAGTCGAAGCCGCTGGAGCTGGTGTAGCTGAACTGCGGCCACAGCAGGCCCGTGTGGCGACGGTCATCGACCGGGAAGCGCACGTAGGGCCAGTAGAAGACCGGCACCCCGCCCATTTCCATGCGCGCATGCTTGGCCGTCCCCCAGCCGGAGTCCTGATCGATGGTGATGTCGCTGCCGACCAGGCGCCACAGGCTGTTGCCCGGCTCGCAGGAGGTGAAGCTGGCATCCTTCAGGCGGTAGCGGCCATCCTCGAGACGCGCCAGCTGCACCGCATCGCCGCGCACATGCTGCTCGTGAAAGACGTAGTGGCCGTTGTCGACGCTGGCCGCATCGCTGTTGAGCGAGACCCGCGCATCGTCGCCACGCAGCAGGACTCCGGGCTGGCGATAGGTGACAGGGCCCTTGGCGGTGGCGGTGTCACGCGCCTCGTTGACGCTGACCTCGGGCGATTCCAGCTGGGAATCGCCGCGCCGCAGCACCACCTCCCCCATCAGGGTGGCGACGCCATCGTTGCCGTAGTTGGCCTTGTCGGCCGAGGTCGTGACCTGCTCCGGCGTGTCGCCCGCCTCGATACGGTAGGCCGGCGTGACATAGCGCCCGGAGCACAGCTGGCCCTGCGGCACCTCATCATAGGGCTGCCAGTCGAGCTGACTGGCTGACAGGGGCTCGGGCGGCGCGGCCTGTGCCATCAGAGGAGCGCCGGCGGCCAGTGGCGCCAGGGTCCACAACAGACGAAAAACCAGTGGCTTGAGCTGCCAGACCGGGCGGTCATCGCCCAATCGGGCTATCGATGCCTGCCGGGAATGAGCAGACAGAGAGGGAGTCGCGAAGCGACGCTGACGTCGCCCGGGAGCGGTCGTCGGCTTGCCCGGATGGGATGAATGGCTGCGCTGGGCCATGGCTGCTCTGTGTCCTTGGCTGGGGGAATCGGTATTATACAGGCCCAGCAACCGGCCTTCCTGCTTGCCGGTTCCGCCTGCCTTCTCGTCACCACACGACAGCATGCGGGGCCGCGGCACAGGCGTCAACTGACAGCCGGCCCCGCACACGCCGACAGGAGCCCAAGCCCCATGACATCCGACGCCCGCCGCCAGGCGCTGCACGCCTGGGCCGCCGCCCGCCACGACCTCACGCCAGAGGCCGTGCGCATGAGCGCCGTGGCTGACGACGCCAGCTTCCGCCGCTATTTCCGCCTGCACCTCGAGGAGCTCGACCCGGCCACGCCGGCGCGCATCCTGATGGATGCCCCGCCCGAGAAGGAAGACAGCCACGGCTTCGTCGCCATCGCCCGCCAATGGCGTGACGCCGGCCTGCCGCTGCCCGAGGTCTTCGCCTTCGACGAGTCACTTGGCTTCCTGGAGCTGGAAGACCTCGGCGACATCCCGCTGATGACCGCCCTGACCAGCACCGAGCACGCCGACCACTACTATGGCGAAGCCATCGGGCTGCTCGAGCAGCTGCATCAGCTGCCACCCGGCAACCTGCCTGCCTATGACGACACCCGGCTGTCCGCCGAGCTGGAACTGTTTCCGGAGTGGTGTCTTGGCCAGCTTCTCGACATGCCGCATGACCGCCGCTACGCCGCCTGGGGCAAGCTGAGAGACCAATTGCTCGCGGCCGCCAGCGCGCAACCGGTGGTGAGCGTGCATCGCGACTTCCATGCCCAGAACCTGTTCCTGCATCAGTCGGCATCCCAGCACCAGCCCCGGCTGTGGATCATCGACTTCCAGGACGCCGTCAGCGGCCCCGAGAACTACGACCTGATCTCGCTGCTGCGTGACCGTCACTGGCGCTGGCCGGAACCCGCCATGGCGCGCTGGATCGAGCAGGCACGCCTGGCCGCCTTGCCACGCTACGCCGCGGCCGGCCTGCCGGCACCAAGCCCGCTCGAGTACCGCCAGAGCGTCGAGCGCATGGGCGTGCAGCGCAATCTCAAAATTCTCGGCATCTTCGCGCGCCTGACGCTGCGGGACGCCAAACCCCGCTACCTGACGCTGATGCCGCGCTTCCTCGGCCATCTGCGCGAAGGCCTGGCCTTCTGCCCGGAACTGATCTCCTTCACCCACTGGCTGGATGAGGTGTTGACGCCGGCGCTGTCGCTGCGCCTGGCCGAGGAATGCGAGGCGCGCGATCTGCGTCTCGCCAATGGCGAGCGCCCCGAGATCAACCTCGATGATTACGATGAGCTGGCGGCACTCGCCGATCGCGCCGCCCGCCTGCAGCGCAATGCGGCCGCCGCTGACACCGCGAAGAGTGCTGCGGCAAGTGGGGAAAGCAAGAGAAGCGCAGCAAATGCCGATAACCAGCCGGGGAGCCACTGATGCGCGCGATGATTCTGGCGGCCGGTTTCGGCACGCGCATGCGCCCGCTGACCGACCACACCCCCAAGCCGTTGCTGGAAGTCGCCGGGCTGCCGTTGCTGGAGCACCATCTACTGCGTCTGGAAGCGATCGATGTGGACAAGGTCGTCATCAATGTGGGCCACCTGGCCGGCAGGATTCTGAGCCACTTCGCCGCGAAGCCGAATGCCCAGGGCCAGCTCGAGGCTTGCTGGCAGGGGCGCAAGCGCTCCCTGACACTGATCTTCTCACACGAGAAGACGCCACTGGAAACCGGCGGCGGCATCGCTCGCGCCCTGTCACTCTCCGATGCGTTGACGCAGGACGCAGGCGATGACACGCCCTTCCTGCTGATCAATGGCGATGTCTGGTGTGACGTCGACCTCACGCTGCTGACCATCCAGGCGCTGGCGAGCCATTCACTGGCTCTACACGCCGACCAGCCGCAGGCGCTGGCGGGGCTGGTGCTGGTGGATAACCCGCCCCATCATCCCGAGGGCGACTTCCTGCTGACTCCGGCGGGGATTGTGAAGGGTGAAACCCGCGCCGAACATGGCGGACAGGACGAGAAGGAAGAGAAAGATGAGCAGGACGAGCAGGCCGGCAGCCGGCTGACCTTCTCCGGCGTGTCGTGGCTGTCACCCCGCCTGATCCGCCGCGCCATCGCCGAGACGCCGGCCTACCAGGGCCCCGACAGTGTCTTCAAGCTGGCGCCGCTGCTGCGTGAGGCCATGCAGCATGGCGAGGTGCGCGGCCTGCATCATCGCGGCGCCTGGATCGATGTCGGCACCCCACAGCGTCTGGCCGAGCTGGATGAGCTGCTGAGCCACGCCAGGGCCTGAGCCAGTGCGATATAAGCTCAGCGCTGGACGTTCCTCCGGGCACGGCGATGACAATGCTACCCTGTGCGCCATCGTGCTCACCGCGCCCTTATTCCTATCGCCCCTGGCCTTTATAGCCACTAGCTCCGGGCCGGTGGCGCATCAACGACTTATCAGAAGGAGAAGTTCCGACATGGCAATGAACGCCAGCATCAAATGGACCGATGGTCGCCAGTTCCTCGCCGAATCCGGCAGCGGCCACAGCGTGGTCATGGACGGCAATCCGGACAACGGCGGTCGCAACACCGGTCCGCGTCCGATGGAAATGCTGTTGATGGGGCTGGGCGGCTGCACCAGCTTCGATGTCATCCAGATTCTGGAAAAGGCCCGCCAGCAGGTCACCGACTGTCACGCCGAACTGAGCGCCGAGCGCGCCGATAGCGTGCCGAGCGTGTTCACGAAGATTCACGTCAAGTTCGTGGTCAGCGGTCGCAACCTCAAGGAATCCCAGGTCAAGCGTGCCGTCGAGCTGTCCGCCGAGAAGTACTGCAGCGCCTCCCTGATGCTGAGCGCCGGGGGTGTCGAGATCACTCACTCCTACGAAGTCATCGACATCGCGGCCTGATCTCGCCTGGCCCTCCCGCCGCTCAAGGCCCCGCCGACGGCGGGAGGGAGCGCACCACTGACGACGACTCGCCAGGATCGGCGGGAATTGTCGCTGGCGTGTCAGCCCTGCCTGTGCATAATACGCCCCTCAAACCGGTCGTCTCACCGGTCGTCTTGTGGCAAAGATGGCACGCAATGCTCCCTGTGAGTCATGCTGCCAGCGGCCGGGACGGACCTTTCGAGATGTCCTCTTCGGCCCGATGCCTGCCTCTGCCCCATTGCGATGGCGCATCGGATGTCATACCACCCTCCCATCTCTAGGAGGCCTGGACGTGAGCGATCAACTCCGCCTTCACGGGTTCAACAACCTCACCAGTTCGTTGAGCTTCAATATCTACGACATCTGCTACGCGCAGACCGAAGAGCAGCGCACGGCGTATATCGATTATATCGATGAGCTCTACAATGCCGAGCGTCTTACCCAGATCCTCAAGGATGTCACCAACATCATCGGTGCCCACGTGCTGAACATCGCACGCCAGGATTATGAGCCGCATGGTGCCAGCGTGACCATCCTGATCGCCGAGCACGAGCTGGAAGAGCAGGACGTGTCCCAGACCGCGCCGGGCCCGGGCCCGCTGCCGGAAACGGTCGTCGGCCATCTGGACAAGTCTCACGTCACGGTACACACCTATCCCGAGTCCCACCCGGACAACGGCATCAGCACCTTCCGTCTGGATATCGATGTCTCGACCTGTGGCATGATCAGCCCGCTGAAGGCGCTGAACTATCTGATCCACAGCTTCGATTCCGATATCGTGACCATGGACTACCGCGTACGTGGCTTCACGCGCGACGTGGATGGCAAGAAACTGTTCATCGATCACGACATCACCTCCATCCAGGATTACCTGGCGGAAGACACCAAGCGTGCCTATCAGATGGTCGATGTGAACGTGTATCAAGAGAACATGTTCCACACCAAGATGCTGCTCAAGGACTTCGAGCTGGACAACTACCTCTTCGGCACCTCGCGTCGCGAGCTGACCTTCGAGGAAGCCACCAACATCGAAGGTCGTCTGCGTCGTGAAATGCTCGAAATATTCTACTCGCGCAACTTCGGCTGAGCGTCATCTACATCATGCGCGGCGCAGCGCCCTGCTTGTCTGACGCCTGATGACAGTCCGAAAAAAGCCCCTGACACCTCACGGCGGCAGGGGCTTCTTCTTGGCTGTCTGGCGACTCAGCGCTCGCCGGCGGGGCCCTCCCTGTCTGGCGGGGCGGCATCCCCCAGGCGCTGTTCCATCTCCTCCTTCACCTGGCGCTGCAGCGCCTCACGGTGGTGCTCACGCTCGACAAGCGACTCGCCCCGCTCCTGAGCGACCTGATCCAGCCGTTCTCGCAACTCGCGCACCTCCGTCGTCAGCTCGCTGATCTGATGATAGAGCGCCCGCGTCATGTCGCGCTGGGCACGCGCCGCCCGAGCCTCCTGCTCGCTGTCATCCTCGATGAAGATCGAGCTGATATAGGCGGCGAAACTCCCGAACAGCCCCACGCCCCCGACCATCAACAGCACCGCCACGACGCGACCGAGCGTCGTGATGGGATAGTAGTCGCCATAGCCGACGGTGGTCACCGTCACCACCGCCCACCACAGCGCCTCCTCGGCGGTATTGATGGGACTGTCAGGATTGGGGGTCTCCACCATCAGCATGGTCAGGGCGCCGAACACCACCAGCAGCACCGTGGCGGTGGCCGCCGAGGCGAAGACTCCCTCGGCCCGGTTGCGGAACAGCAGCTTCCAGATCATTTCCATCGACTTGATGGCGCGCAGCACCCGCAGTACCTGCACCACGCGAAACAGCCTCGCGCCCTGGAAGAGCCCCGCCGGGATACAGGCCAGCAGGTCGATCCAGCCCCACTTCATGTACTCGCGCTTGCTCTTGGCACTGGCGAAGCGCTTGCAGAAATCGATGAAGAAGAACAGGCAGACCACGTAGTCCATGTACTCCAGCAGCCGCTGGACCTGCGGTGACAACTCAAAGACAAGGTCCACCACCATGGCGCCGATCACATAGATCGACAGCACCAGGATGAACAACTGAAAGGGCGTGACGCGTTCCTGCATCCGAGGGTTCTCCGTGAATGGGCTCTGCAAAGCCTACCCCATCCTCGACACCCTGACAGTGTGAAGACACCGCTGTCATGCTTACGATGATGCATGCGCCCGGTGATTCGTGCGACCGGGACTTCATGCATCCGATGGTTCATGCATTAGCTTCATGCGCCCGCATTCACGAAGCCTTGTTGCGCGACTCCTCGTCACTCGGGGGCTGGAAGGTGGACTGCTCGCTGATGTCTTCCCCACTGATGCGCTCCAAAAGCTTGCGCAACTTGTGACGCTGCCTGCGTGATGACAGGCGATTGGAATCCCAGCGCTCCGGTACCAGCGCACATTCTCCACCGGCATCGTGCAGACGGAAGGCACGCTCGACGCCGATCGGGTGGTCCTCACTGCCGTAGATGCCAATGATGCGCAGTGTCAGACGCTGGAATTTCAGTTGCTCATTGCTGGGCCAGTGCCCCTCGAGCGAGATGCCATTGCGGCGCGCCATGCGCTCGATGACTTCAGAGAAAGTCCCGATATGCAGGAAGTCGCCCGAGCCCAGCGGCCCCTGACGCGTAGTATCGGAGATGCGCCATTCACTGCTGCTGGAAGCCTCCTGCGCGGACTGCTCACTCTCATCGTTCTGCGCATCCTTGCGCTGCTCGTCACCTACCTGGTAACTGCGCTCGAACTCGGTGACATCCATCAGCAGGCTGCCGTGACTGGTATCCAACCTGGCAATGATGTGCTCGATGAAGATCGATTCGGCACTCATGTTGCTGACGATGCACAGACTGTCGATGCCTTTGGACTTGCCGCGATTGATCAGCACGCGCGGGCGACGCTGGCGACGGAAGTTGTGATACAGCAACTGCGCATAGACCAGCCAGATGAAGAACGAGCCGATACTGGCTATCGCCGAGATGGTTTTCGAGTGATTCGCGATCCACTCCATCATGCTGACCTCCCCTGTCAACGTTGTCTGATGCCCCTTTCTTGGGGATAGCGACAGGGGATTGCGAGCATTGATTTGACGTTAAACTCCCTCGTGACTGACCTGATCTTCGCCCAGCAGTGACTGCCAGAGGGTGATGACCCGCTCACGGTGGGCAGCAATCAGCGGGTGCTGCTCCAGCCGCATCAGGCTGCCGTGCTTTTCCAGCGCCAGGCGATGACTGACATCGCGATAGGCCAGATAGGCCTCGCGCAGCTCACCGGCCTGCTCGCCCGGCAGCCGTCCGCAGGACTCGAGGGTTTCCAGCAGCCGCATGTTGTCACTCCACTCGAGCAGAGCGGGCACCTGATGACTCAGCGCCAGCACGCAGTACTGGGCGAGAAACTCGATGTCGACGATGCCGCCGGCGTCCTGCTTGAGATGGAACTGGCCGGCCTCGCGGTCTCTGGCGCTGCTGCCCAGGTGATCACGCATCTTGTGGCGCATGGTGATCACCTCCTGACGCAGCGTCTTCTCGTCCCGCTGCTGACCGAGCACCTCACGGCGCACCTCCTCGAAGGCCAGCGCCAGCGCCGGGTCCCCCGCCACGGCCCGCGCGCGTACCAGCGCCTGATGCTCCCAGGTCCAGGCTTGCGTGAGCTGATAGTCCCGGAAGGCCGCCAGACTCGAGACCAGCAGCCCCGAATTGCCTGAGGGGCGCAGGCGCATGTCGACCTCGTAGAGCGCACCGGCCGGCGTCACTGCCGTGAGCAGGTGGATGATGCGCTGCCCCAGGCGCGTGAAGAACAGCGGGTTGTCCAGCGGCCGCGGGCCATCCGTCTGGCCCTTGCTGGCCGCATCATGCAGGAAGACGAGATCCAGGTCCGAGCCATAGCCCAGCTCGATGCCGCCCAGCTTGCCGTAGCCGACGATCACGAAGCTGCCACTCAGGCTGTCGCCGGTGATCGGCTGGCCATCGCGTCCGATGGGGAAGCCATGCTTGCGGGTCAGGGTCTTCCACGCCATCGCCAGCACCTGTTCCAGCACCACCTCGGCGATGAAGGTCAGATAGTCACTGACCTTCATCAGCGGGCGGGCACCGGCGATATCGGAGGCCGCCACGTGTAAAACCTGGGCATGGCGGAACACTCGCAAGGCCTCGAGCAGCGCTTCTTCATCATCCTCCGGAATGCGAGACAATGCGGTGCGCAGCTCATCGGCGAGGCGCGTCTTGTCGGCGGGTGAATAGAGGTTGTGGGGATGCAGCAGCTCGTCAAGCAACACCGGATAACGCGCCAGCTGTTCGGCGATCCAGGGGCTTGCCGCACACAGGCGCATCAACTGCGTCAGCGCATCCGGATTCTCGCGCAGCAGCGCCAGATAGGCCGTCCGCCGCAATACCGCCTCGACCAGCGGCAAGACGCGCTCCAGCACTCGGCTGGCATCGTGCTCGGCGGGCTTCTCGGGGTCGCCCGCCGCCGAGCACAGCGCCTGCAGCAATGGCGGCATCAGTGCATCGAGGCGATCAAAGCCGATGCGCTGCATGCCCTGCACCGCACGCGACCGCCGCAGGCTATCGAGACGGCGGAAACTCTCGGCCGCACTCTTGAAGCCGCTCTCGGCGAGCAGTGCCTCGCCCTCCTCCGCCGTCAGCTCGCCGCGCCACAGCGCTCGCCACTCATCCAGCGCCTGCTGGCCTTCGCCCTGCTCGGCCTCGTCGTCTTCCGGCGCGGCGATCACGTTGTCGAAGTGATGGCGGATGCGCATACGCACCTCTTCCAGACGCGCGGTGAGTGCCTCCCAATCGGGCAGTTTCATGGCCAGGGCGAGACGCTCGCGGCCCAGCGGATCCAACGGCAATGTCTGGGTCTGACGGTCGGCCTGGGCCTGCAGGGCGTGCTCGAGATCGCGCAGGAAGACGTAATCCGGCACCAGCTCATCTACGACCGCCTGCGGCAGCAAGCCCAGGGCTGGCAGGCGCGCAAAGGCCTGCTTGAGCGAGGTAACCTGCAATTCCGACTCACGCCCGCCCCGAATCAGCTGGAAGGCCTGGGCGACGAACTCCACCTCGCGAATGCCGCCGGAGCCGAGCTTGATGTTGTCGGACAGCCCGCGCCGTTTGACCTCGCGGTTGATCATCGCCTTCATCTCGCGCAGCGACTCGATGGCACCGAAATCCAGATACTTGCGATAGACGAAGGGGCGCAGGTGCGCGATCAGGCGCTCGCCGGCAGCGACGCGGCCTGCCACCGGGCGCGCCTTGAGCATCGCGTAACGCTCCCATTCGCGGCCCTGATCCTGATAGTAGCTGGCCAGCATCGAGAAACTGCCGACCAGAGGCCCGCCGTCCCCCAGCGGACGCAGCCGCATGTCGACGCGAAACACGAAGCCATCGGCGGTCATCGCGTCCAGCGCGGCAATCAGCTTCTGGCCGAGACGCGTGAAATATTCCTGATGATCCAGAGACTTGCGGCCACCGGATGTCTCGCCCTTGTCGGGAAAGGCGAAGATCAGGTCGATATCGGAGGAGAGGTTGAGCTCGCCGGCGCCCAGCTTGCCCATGCCGAGCACCACCAGCCGCTGCGGCTCGCCGAAGCGGTCCGGCGCGGGGCGGCCATAACGCAGCTCAAGCGAGGCTTCCAGCCAGCCAAGCGCGCCCTCGAGAGTGACTTCGGCGAGGCGCGAGACCGCCGCCGCGGTCTGCCACATTTGGGCGCCGTTGAGGTCGCGCCACACGATGCCCAGCATGCGCAGCTGGCGGAAGCGCCGCAGCACCTGCTGCATCGCCTTCTCGTCTTCGGCGCTGGCGAGGCCGGCGGCGAGACGCTCAGTGAGCTGGGCGACCGGCAAGGCGCGCTCCAGCTCGCCACTCTCGAGCAGCTCGGACAGCAGTTCTGGGCGACGGCACAGCGTCTCCAGCGCGAAGTCGGAGAGCGTGATCAGACGTCCCAGCTGGCTGCGCTGACGCTCATCGAGGGCCAGGAAGGTCGCCAGCGGAGAGCTGTCATCGCCACGCATCTCGCTGAGATTCTCAGCCTGGGTCAGGCTCTCTTCGAGGCGCTCCTGGGCGGCGTGCAGGGCGCTCACGAGCGTGGCACGGCTGTCAGCCGACTGCTCGGCCAGCAGCGATGACGGTGCAAGGAAATCAGCGGGCAACAGTGGGCGGGACTGCGCGGGGGGTAGCTGGGGCATGGTCGTCTCCTTCGATCCAGCCCTCAGCATAACGGAGGCCGCTGGCACATGACACGGCCCTGCCCGCCGCCCCTTTCATTGATGTGGTCGGGGCTTGGGCACTCAGCCGAACAGCTTGTCGTAGAGCAGGGTGCCCCAGGTCAGCCCGGCGAAGATCAGGCTGATCATCACCGCCGCCGAGCCCATGTCCTTGGCGCGCCCGGACAGTTCATGGAATTCCGGGCCGATGCGGTCAATCGCGGATTCCACCGCCGAGTTGAGCAGTTCGACCATCAGCACGATCAGCGTAGAACCGACCAGCAGCAGCCATTCGACATGCGAGTCACCGATCCACCAGGCAAACGGCAGCAGCAAGGCGCACAGCACGATCTCCTGGCGGAAGGCCTCTTCGTTGCTCCAGGCGGCCTTGAGGCCCTTGAGCGAGTAACGCGCGGAATGCTTGAGGTGGGTCAAGCCGGTATGCCGTGATTTCATCTTCGGGTCTCGTACAAAAGCAGCACGGGGGCTGCAAAGGCCGATCTTTCAATCGGACGACGTCTGCCAGCAACGCGCCTCGGGAGAGCTCGCAGCACACCGGCCAGCGACAGCGCAGCGCTGCCTGCGCGAATTTCACGACCAAAGGCTACCCGAGACCTCATCGACGGGCGTGCTCTAATACCGCCAGGCGCTCGATGACGGCGGCGATGATAGCAAAGCACGCGCTGAAGCGGCATTGCCGATCCCGTCCTCCAACAACAACAAATCAACGCCGGGAACTGCCCATGCCTTCGCTATCACACGACACACGCCAGACGCTCAGCCGCGGACTGGCGCGCAACTTCCTCGGCCAGTCGCCACGCTGGTACAAGCAGCTGATGTGCCTGTTTCTGATCACCAACCCACTACTGCTGTGGTTCAGCGGCCCCCAAGGTGGCGTGATCGTCGGCTGGCTGCTGCTGGGGGAATTCATCTTCACGCTGGCGATGGCGCTCAAGTGCTATCCCCTCCAGCCGGGCGGTCTGCTGGCGCTGGAGGCCGTCGTCATCGGCATGGCCTCACCGGAGGCCATCATGCAGGAGATGGAGCGCAACCTGCCGGTGATCCTGTTGCTGATGTTCATGGTGGCCGGCATCTACTTCATGAAGCCGCTGCTGCTGTATGCCTTCACCAAGATCATCCTCGGCGTGCGCTCCAAGACATGGCTGTCGCTGATGTTCTGTCTCTCCAGCGCCCTGCTGTCCGCCTTTCTCGATGCCTTGACGGTGACGGCGGTCATCATCGGCATCGCGGTGGGCTTCTACTCCGTCTACCACAAGGTGGCCTCGGGCAAGCATTTCGATACTCAGCATGACCATGCCAACGATGTCAGCGTCGAGGCCGTGCACAGTGAAGACCTTGAGGATTTCCGCGGCTTTCTGCGCTCGCTGCTGATGCATGGCGCGGTGGGAACCGCGCTGGGAGGCGTCAGCACCATGATCGGCGAGCCGCAGAACCTGGTGATCGCCAAGGCCGCTGAATGGGACTTCATCGACTTCTTCCTCGCCATGGCGCCGGTCACCGTGCCGACCTTCTTCGCCGGCCTCGCCCTGTGTGTGCTGCTGGAGCGCGGCCGTTGGTTCGGCTACGGCCAGCGACTGCCCGCCAGCGTGCGACGCATTCTCGAGGATTATGATCATCATCAGGATGCACGGCGCACGCCGCGGGAACGCGCCGCGCTGATCGTGCAGGCCGTGGTGGCCGTGCTGCTGGTACTGGCGCTGGCGCTGCACATGGCAGAGGTCGGGCTGATCGGGCTGGCGGTGATCATTCTGCTGACCGCCGGCAACGGCATCACCGATGAGCACCAGATCGGCCGCGCCTTCCAGGAATCACTGCCCTTCACCTCGCTGCTGGTGGTGTTCTTCACCATTGTCGCGGTCATCCACGAGCAGCACCTGTTCCAGCCATTCATCCAATGGGTACTCAGTCTGCCCATCGAAGAGCAGGCCGGCGCGTTGTTCCTGGCCAACGGGCTGCTCTCGGCCATCTCGGACAATGTCTTCGTGGCCACGGTGTACATCACCCAGGTCAAGAACGAGTTCGTGGCCGGCAATATCAGCCGCGAGCACTTCCATGCGCTGGCGGTCGCGGTGAACACCGGCACCAACCTGCCCAGCGTTGCGACCCCCAATGGCCAGGCGGCGTTCCTGTTCCTGCTCACCTCCGCCATCGCGCCACTGGTCAGGCTCTCCTACGGGCGTATGGTATGGATGGCATTGCCCTACACGGTGCTGATGACGCTGGTCGGGCTGGCCACCGTGCGCAGTTTCATCTAGTCAGCGTCTTGACGAGAGCCTTCCGTCAGCGCCTCCTGTTACCGGGGCCAGCCGCACATCCGGCTGGCCCCGGTCGCGTCAGTCTCATCCCAATGTCGATAGCGCGAGGCTTCCCCACAGCGTCGCTTGCAGGCACTGTGAGATGACGCGTCTCGATCAGACGCCGTGACACCTTCACGCAGGAAGACCGCCAACACCCACGCCATCCACAAGGAGACAGCCATGTCCCGCGCACTGATGCTGCACGACGAGACCCCACGCGCCCGAGTCGTCGAACTCTCCGATGATCAGCTGCCTGACCTGCCTGTCACGGTGGCCATCGAGCGTTCCGGACTCAACTACAAGGACGCGCTGGCCATCACCGGCCGTGGCAAGATCGTCCGTGAGCTGCCCTTCGTGCCGGGCATCGATTTCGCGGGTCGCGTCGAGGCCTCCGACTCGCCGGACTATCAGCCGGGCGACGAGGTCCTCCTGACCGGCTGGGGCGTGGGCGAGCGCCATTGGGGCGGCCTGGCCGAGCGCATGCGCGTCAAGCCCGAGTGGCTGGTCAAGCGCCCTGCCAATCTGAGCGCCGAGCAGGCCATGGCCTTCGGCACCGCCGGCCTGACCGCCATGCTGTGCGTGATGCGCCTCGAGGAGGCCGGCCTGACGCCCGAGCAGGGCCCGGTGATCGTCACCGGCGCCACCGGCGGGGTCGGCAGCTGGGCCGTGCAGATGCTGGCCAAGCAAGGCTTCGAGGTTCACGCGGTCAGCGGCAAGGCCGAGCAGCGCGAATGGCTCGAGTCACTGGGCGCGAGCGAAGTCCATCTGCGCAGTGATTTCGAGGACAAGGGCCGCCCGCTGGAAAAGAGCCGCTGGGCAGGCGCCGTGGATACTGCCGGTGGCCAGGTGCTGGCCAATCTGCTGGCGCAGATGAATTACGATGGCAAGGTGGCGGCCGTGGGCCTCGCGGCGGGCGCCGACCTGCCCACCAGCGTGATGCCGTTCATCCTGCGCGGCGTCTCGTTGCTGGGCGTCGATAGCGTCATGATCAATGCCGAACGTCGTCGAAAGGTCTGGCAGCGTCTGGCCGACCTGCCGGACGAGATGCACGCCCAGATGCAGCTCGAGACGGTCGGCCTGGATGGCCTCGCCGAACGCGCCGAGGCGATGATCGACGGACGCGTCAGCGGTCGCGTACTGCTCGACCCGACGCGCTGAAGACACTCGACGCACGACCCGCGACGGAAAATTTGCCCTCGCAGCGCCAAAAACGCTTCAAGTCCTTGATTGTTGCGGTGCAATAGCGATTTTGGCGTTAGCCAACGCCGTCACACAACGCTATGCTCTTGTTATCTCGTTGCGCCCTGTCGAGCGTCCCGAGTGCCCTCCCCTCAGCCATGCCGGGCGTGTGGAGGACCACCCCGCCTTCGGGCGGGGTTTTTTGTGTCTGCCACTCAGGCCATGAACACGAAAGCCCCGCCGATTGGCGGGGCTTTCGTGCCATGCGCTCGCGATCAAGGAGCTCAGTTGCGCTCGATCATCGCGGTCAGGTCCTCGGCGACCGGATCCAGCACCTGCGGCCAGGACAGATAAGGCACCGCCGCCCGGCCGTTGACCATCACCGCGAAGGCGCCCCAGCGGCCACTTTGCGTGCGGAAGTATCCCGAGATGGCGCGCACCGGCACCGGGTTGTTGAGCGTGCCCGTCTTGACCATCACGTGATTGCGGAAGGTCTCGCTGCCACGGCGGATGAAGCGCATCGGGCCATTGACCGGTGCCTGCAGACCCGCCACGAAGGTGGGGAACAGCGCCGGGCGGTGATACATGCTGTCGAGCAACGCCATCAGCCCACTGACGCTGGTGCGGTTCTGTGAAGTCAGGCCGCTGCCGGAGTACATCGTCAGCGGGCCGTGACCGGGAATCGCGCTGGCGAAGGTCTCGAGCTTGGCGCCGCCCTGGCGCAAGGTGGCCTGACTGCCGCCGACCAGCGCCAGCGTCAGCTGGTCCGCCATGAAGTTGTTGGAGTAATTGAGCATGCGCGTCAGCAACTCCTGCATCGGCTTGCCTTCGACGCTACCGAGCTGCGCGGCGCTGGAGGGCGGCGCCGTCGAGGTGATGTCCACCCCACCGGTCACCGTGATCCCGGCGCGCGCCAGGATGTCGCGCATCAGCTCACCGGTGTACAGCGCAGGATTGGAGACGGCGCGGTAGATGCTGCGCGGCTGGCTGTCGGCGGCGATGGTGCCGGTGACGACCAGCGTATCGCGACCGTTGCTGGTGGTGCGCCGGGCATTGATGGCGCTCTTGCCCCCCGCGCCGACCGTGGTGACCTGGTTATCGAAGATCTCGGTGGGCTGGGTGGTGTCGCAGCTGGCCAGTCGCGCCGGCGCCTGACTGCCCGCCCCCGGCATCACCTTCACGCACCAGCTGGCATAGTTGCTGGCCGCGGACGACAGCAGCGCATCATAGGCATTGCTGGAACGCCGCGAGGCATTGCAGCGATCGGTACTGATGCAAGGCACCGGCCCGAAACGCCACTGGCTGATCAGCAGGCGCCCTTCGACGCGGCGGATGCCCCGAAAGCGCAGCTCCTCGGTCAGCCGCCACAGCTCTTCACTGGTCAGCGCCGGGTCGCCGCTGCCCTCGAGCACCAGGTCACCGGTCAAGACGCCGCCGCTGATTGTGCCCGTGCTGCGCAGACGCGTCGAGAAACGGTACTGCGGGCCGAAGCGGTCCAGCGCCGCACCGGCGATATAGAGCTTGGACAGCGAGGCCGGCGTCAGTTGCTGGTCGGGATTGACCGAGGCCAGCGTCTCGCCGGTATCGAGCATGCGCGCCTGGGCACTGACGATGAAGCCCTTGTCAGTCAGGCGCGTCAGGTTGTCAAAGCCCGCCGCCTGCGCCGGGCCCGCCACGACAAGCGTCGCTCCGGCCACCATGGCCAGTCGGCGCAGCGAGCGCGTGAAACGCAGCGACTTGCCCGCTCCTGAGGGGCGCGCCGCCTTCAGCAAAGGCAACAGGGGAGACAGTCGGGAGGGTCGCGCAGAGGTCGGTGCAGTGCGAAATAGAAGCATGAGGCATCCAGTGACGTCGTCGGTGAGCATCCATGTCACAGCCGGGAGGCGCCGTGATGCCCCTAGCTTAATGAGGACTGGCGCTGGAAAACAGATGCAGGACGGCGACACCGCCCACGATCATCGCCAACCCCAGGATGGCCGGCAGATCCGGCATCTCGCGATAGACCACCGCACCGAACACGGTGACCAGCACGATGCCGAGCCCGGACCACACCGCATAGGTCACACCCAGCGGCAGATCACGCAACACCAGCGTCAGCAGATAGAAGGCAATACCATAACCCACTATCACGATCAGGCTCGGGCCGAGTCGCGAAAATGACTCGGAAGCCTTGAGTGCGCTGGTCGCGATGACCTCCGCCAGTATTGCCAGTGCCAGGAAGATATAACTCATCGAATCACCTTGTGTTGTGTGGTGCGGCATGGTGTTGCTCACGGGCGGCCCTGCGCGCCAGCAGGCGACGCATCACGGCATCGAACAGCGGATTGAAGATCATCGCCCAGACCAGGAAGAAGGCAACGAAGCCCAGATCCAGCAGCAATGCCTGCCACAGCCCCAGGTCGAGCCAGGCGGCCACGATGAAGACGGTTACCAGTACCAGACCGAGTTCGAAGCCGAGTGCCTGAGCGATGCGCTGGGTCACGCTGCGCTGGCGGGTCGGCACCCAGCGATCGAACATCCAGTTCCAGACCGTACTCCAGATCACCGCCAGTGTGGACATCACCACCGCCAGGCTGCCCATGCTCGCCAGATCATGCCCCGTGACCACTGCCGACAGCGGCGCCACGAGCAGAATACCGCCCAATTCCAGCAATCCAGCCTGGGCCAGACGTTCTTTCTTGGAACGCATGTCATACCTCCTCTCGATCACCGCGTGTGATGCCATAGGGCTGAATGACGCGGATGGAGGAGGCATTCTAGAGAGATACAAGATGGTTTAAAGTTGGTACCCATCTACTGTTCAGATAGATCAAGGTGAGGCGAGGCAATGAACTGGACACTGGAGCAACTGCAGACACTGCGCTGCGTGGCGGAGACGGGCTCGTTCTCGGCGGCGGCGCGGCGTCTGGGTCGCGCGCAGTCCGCGGTCAGCACCGCCATCGCCAATCTGGAGCTGGACCTGGGCTGCGAGCTGTTCGATCGCCGCCCTCGCACGCCGGTGCTGACGCCCGCGGGCGAGGCCATGCTGCACGAAGCCAACAGCGTGCTGATGCAATGCCAGCGCCTGGAGGCACGCGCCCGCACTCTCAGCCAGGGGCTGGAAGCCAGCCTGACGCTGGCGATCGATGAGGCGCTGGTAGAAATGCCGCCGGTGATGGCGGTGCTGGAAAAGATGGCGGTGCAATACCCGACGCTGACGCTGAATCTGCTCAATGGCGCGCAGGATGAGGTGGCCCGCTGGGTGGAGCAGCACCAGGCCAATCTCGGCATCCTGTTCTATCAGCCACTGGGTGTCATGGCGCTGGAGCGCGAGGCGCTGGGGAGACTGGAGCAGGTGCTGATCGTGGCACGCAACCATCCGCTGGCGCAGCTTGAGAGCCCGACCCACAGCGACTTGGCGGATCACCGCCAGCTGATGATCGGTCAACGCCAGCAACTGGAACCCGGCCACGAGGGGCCACGCTCACAGCGCTTCTGGCAGCTCAACAGCTTCTATGCGATGGCAGAGCTGACGACGCGCGGACTGGGCTGGGCGCAGGTTCCGCGCCATATCGCCCACTACCCGCCCTTTCAGCAGCGTTTGAAGATTCTGGATTTGAGCGCGCTGGGCGCCACCGCCGACATCGATATCGAACTGATCTCGCGTCGCGACAGCCCTCGTGGCCCCGCGGCAAGCTGGCTGCGCCAGTCCCTGCGCGACACCTTCCACAACAGCCACGCCGCTATCGCCAACCAGAACCTGCCACCAGCGTGATTCGCGTCAGACCTGCAGCGAGTAGCGCTCGGGCGTGTGTTCAAGCTGGCATTCGAGTCGCCACAGCGCCTGGCCAGACTCGTGATACTTGCGCTCGAAGTGCGTCAGATATTCGCCCTGCGGTTCGAAGGCGTGCGCCGTCACCTCGATACCGGTGGCATGCCCGATGGCCTGAGCAAATTCCCGGGCGTAGATCTCCCAGTTGGTGCGCAGCTCCAGCTGACCGCCCAGCGCCATGATGATCGGGAATACCGGGTGGCCCTGCCAGCGCATCTTGAGATGACGCGCCTTGGGATAAGGATTGGGGTACAGCAGGGTATGATGCGCAGGTGCCCAGCCAGCGGCAAGCGCCAGGCGCCAGAAGTCGACGAGGTCCGCGCGGACCAGCAAGGCGTTGTCCGGCAACTCACCATGCTTGCGGCTGAGACGGTCTTCGCTGCGGTCCACGCCGATGACGGCATGGTCCGGGTGCGCCAGTGCCAGCTGGCGAGTCGATCGCCCGACGCCGCAGCCGCTGTCCAGCCACAGGGGCCTGCCCTGAGCCGACAACCACTGTTGCGCTTGCAGAAACGCTTCGCGGGTATGCTCCGCGACGGGTTTGCGCAGCGGATGCGCCATCGCACGGCGCACGCGACGCTCGACATCCTCGTGGGGGCCGGTCTGGGGAGAATCGATCTGGCGGGAGTTGGCGTACATCAGCAGTTCCGATAGCAACGGGCAGGAAAATCACGCGCGGAGTCTAGCAGATGCGCCTGCATCGGGCTGCGCCATATGGCGTACAGCCCATCTGGGGTCGGCGGCGCAGGAAGGCCTGAGCACAAAAAAAGGCGCCTGCCTCGCGGCACGCGCCTACACCAACTCAAACAGCCAAGACAGAATGTCAGCTTGCCTCTCGAAAATCAAACAAACGTTTAATCACGATTATATCGTGTCATGACAAGTATAAAACAGGCCAGTGGGACTCGCGCTGAGCGCAGAGATATCGCACAGTGTTCGCAGCAAGCGCTCGCTGGCGCGCCCGCGTATAGGCGGGGGTGCATGACGCCTGTATTGAGGGGGTGTTATCATCCGCTCATCATTTGGACGAATATCCGCAGAGGTATCGCCCAGACCAACGACTCACAGTATTTTTACGAGGAAAGCGGCTTGTCACACTTACCGGTGATCGTCGGCATGGGCGGCGTCAATGCCGCCGGCAGAACTTCGGGCCATCAGGCGTTCCGACGCACGGTGCTCGACTCCCTGCCGGAGACAGACCGTCAAGAGACCCTGCTGGGTCTCGCGTCGCTCATGAACCTCGCCCGCTGCGATGATCAGGGCCAATGGTTCGATGCCGAAGGCCAGCCCGCCGAGGCTCAAGCGCTTGCGGAGCGTCTGGCAGATCAGGTGCTGTCCCACACCCTGATTCGTCGCATTGAAGACGAGCGCTTCAACGCGACCGGCATTCCTGCCAATCGTCAGTCAAAGCTGACGCTGGGCCAGGACTTGACCTTCACGCTGCGCAGCCGCCAGCTGCCGGAACAGCCGCCCGCTGACTGGCAGATCCGCGAGCTGGACAACCGTCATGTCGAAGTCACGGTACCGGCCGGCGAATTCGAGGTCCTGCTGCCCGATCA
This sequence comes from bacterium Scap17, assembly GCA_013376735.1. Taxonomy (NCBI): domain Bacteria; species bacterium Scap17. The sequence continues at coordinate 3,637,592 of VINJ01000001.1, forward strand.
TCGTCAGGCGCTGGTGCGCGCCGCGGGTCAGCTGCCCAGCGGCTTCGCACCGGAGCAGCTCTATCGCAGCGTGCATCACCCGCGCGGCCTGTCGATGACCATCTTCGGCGCCAGCGACTGCCTCGGCGACAGTGGCCTGGACTGGGATGCGCTGCGCGATAGCCTCGATCCGGACGATATCGCCGTCTACGCCGGCAACTCCATCGGCCAGATGGATGCTGAAGGCTGGGGCGGGTTGATGAAGTCCTTCGTGGCCGGCGAGCGCGCCACTTCCAAGCAGATGCCGCTGGGCTATGCCCAGATGCCCGCCGATTTCCTCAATGCCTATGTGCTGGGCAATGTCGGCGGCGCCGGTGCCGCGATGGGCGCCTGTGCCAGCTTCCTCTACAACCTGAAGCTGGGCCTGAACGACATCCGCAGCGGCCGTCGCCGCGTGGTGATGGTCGGCACCGCCGATGCGCCGATCACGCCGGAAGTCATCGAGGGCTTCCGCAGCATGGGCGCCCTGGCCGATGACGAGAGCCTCAAGGCCCTCGACGCGCTGGAAGTGCTCACGGACAGCGATTACCAGAAGGCCTGTCGCCCGTTCGCGCGCAACTGTGGCTTCACCATCGCGGAAGCGACCCAGTTCGTGATCCTGATGGCGGATGATCTGGCGCTGGATACCGGCGCTCGCATCATCGGCAGCGTGCCGGACGTGTTCGTCAATGCCGACGGCTGGAAGCGCTCCATCTCGGCGCCCGGCGTCGGCAACTACATCACCCTGAGCAAGGCGGTGGCACTGGCCCGCGATATCGTCGGCGATGAAGGCGTGCGCCAGCGCAGCTTCGTGCACGCCCATGCCACCTCCACGCCGAAGAACCGCACCACCGAGTCACACGTGCTCAATGAAGTGGCTCGCGCCAACGACATCCAGGCCTGGCCTGTGGTGGCGGTAAAATCCTTCGTCGGCCACAGCCAGGGCAGCGCAGCGGGTGATCAGGCAGTATCGGCGCTCGGCAGCATGGCGACCGGCATCCTGCCAGGTATCCCGACGCTGGATGCCATCGCCGATGACGTGCATCACAGCCACCTCGACATCCGCCGCGAGGCGCGCGAATTCACCGCAGACGTCGCCTTCATCAATGCCAAGGGCTTCGGTGGCAACAACGCCAGTGGCGTGGTGCTGTCGGCTGACGTCACCCTGAAGTTGCTGGCGGCGCGGCATGGTGAGGAGGCACTGGCTGCCTGGCGTGAGCGCAGCGGTCTCTGCGAGCAGCGGCGCGCCGACTATCTGGACAAGGCACAGCGCGGTGAATTCACGCCGACCTATCGCTTCGGTGAAGGCGTGCTCGAAGGTCCGGAACTGGAGATCACGGATCGCGAGATCCGCATCCCCGGCTATGCGAAGCCCGTCTCGCTCAAGGTCGATAACCCCTTTGGTTCGCTGTAAGCCAGGTTCGCTGTAAGCCAGGCTCGCTGCAAGACCGGCTCGCTCCCCCTCCCGGGTTGTGCATCCGGTGACGAATCCCCTCGCTCGACTGGCAAGCCGCGCGAGGGGTTCTACACTCGGCGGACCGGAGGAGCCGTCGGCGCGACAGCCATTGCGTTACGGCCTTCTAAGGCTCCTCATCCTTCGTCGTCCACTGCAGCCGGCCACCAGGCTGACCCGCTGCCGACAGAGCTCGAGTTCGTCATGCCCAAGAACATTGCCGTCTATCCCGGCACCTTCGACCCGATCACCAATGGCCATACCGACCTGATCGAGCGCGGCGCCCGCCTGTTCGACAAGGTGGTGGTCGCGGTAGCTTACAGCCCCAGCAAACGCCCCGCGCTGCCGCTGGAGATTCGCATCGATCTGGCGCGCCGGGTTCTGGCGCATCTCGACAATGTCGAGGTCATCGGTTTCAGCTGCCTGCTGACAGAGCTGCTTGAGCAGCAGAATGCGCGTATCATTCTGCGCGGCCTGCGTGCGGTCTCCGACTTCGAGTATGAACTGCAGCTGGCCAACATGAACCGGGCTCAGGCACCGCACGTCGATAGCCTGTTCCTGACACCGGAATTACAGAACTCCTACATTTCATCGACCATCGTGCGCGAGATATCGCGTCATGGCGGTGATGTGTCGCGTCTGGTGCATCCGCTGGTGGCCGAGACCCTCGCCCGGCATTTCTCCGCTACCGACGACGACACCGCCACAAGCTGAGGACAGCATCATGGCCCTGATCATCACTGATGAGTGCATCAACTGCGACGTCTGCGAGCCGGAATGTCCCAATGGGGCCATCTCGCCGGGGGAAGAGATCTACGTCATCGACCCGGATCTGTGCACCGAATGCGTCGGACACTTTGATGAGCCGCAATGTCAGCAGGTCTGCCCTGTCGACTGCATCCCGCTCGACCCGGACAACAAGGAAAGCCAGGAAGAGCTGATGGACAAGTACCACATCATCACGGCCGCTCTCGGCAACTGATTACCGCCTGCTCCGGCAGCCGTCATGGCGATGATATGGCCTGTACTGCGCCACATCCATCGTGACGGCTGCTGCTTGCTTATTGCCTGACACCTCCTGCTCTCCCCGCAAGCCCTCACTGCAAACCCTCTTCTCAAGCTAACCCCGATAGACCTTCCTGTAGCCCCTTTCCTCAAGCTCTCTCTTCATGCCCTTCCCTCAAGCACGGCCCTGACTGACGCTTCAGCGCCTGACTCGCCAACGCGGTGCCTCTTGCTGCAAGAAACCAACGGGTAACGTAGTCGACTGGCACTAACACCGACTGGCAATACACTTCGCTCACTATCAGGACCTTTCCCGGCGCGCTGCCCGCCATTGCCTACTCCCGTCGGCCCCGCTGCTGGCCTCACTGCTGACATGGCCAGACAGAATCGTGGCTACCAACCTGCTCTCGCCCCCTGCATAAACGGCTACTCAATCAATATCAAACGCTACACCAGGTTATTTTCTGTTAGCATAATGTAAGCAAACTGTTCTATCCTGTAGTTGTCCATTCACCGGTCATCCCCTTTTCACGCGCACGGATTGCCCATGTCCTCTCACTCTCTCTCTACTGCTCTCAAGCACTCCTTTTTGGGGACACGCACACAGCTGCCCAATGCCGGCACAGGGATGCTGCTTGTCATGCTGGCGATCATGGTGGTCTTGATCGTGGTGCCGCGTCCGCAGCTGTTCAGCTCGGTCGAACAGTACCTTGTCCCGCATTCACTGCTGGAAATGGGTGCGATACTGGTCGCTCTGATGTCTGCCGTCTCCATCTTCCAGGGGCACCGTCGGACATTGCCGACCAGCTTTCTGGTCATGGGGTGCGCCTTCATGCTCTCCGCTTTCTTCGACATGGTGCATATCTTCAGCTACGACGGCATGCCGGACTTCGTCAGCGAGGCCTCCGTCAGCAAGGCCATCCACTTCTGGCTGGCAGGACGGACCGCCTTCATCATCGCCCTGTTGGCTCCCTGTCTGCTGACGGCACGCCCCGTGCCGCGTCGCTATCTGCCCGTGGCCTTTGGCGTGACACTCGCCATCGGGCTAATGGTGAGCTGGATAGGCCTCTTTCATCTCGACTTCCTGCCAGAGACCTTCATCGTCGGCAGCGGCCTGACCGCCTGGAAGATCGGCTATGAATGGGCCCTGGCGCTGAGCGCTGCGCTGGCCGCGGTACTTCTGCTTGGCGCGCGCCGACTGCCTGAAGGCACCAATGCCGGCTGGCTGGCGATCGCTGCGCTGGCCACGGGGATATCCGAGCTTTGCTTCACGCTCTATGCCACTGCCTTCGATGTCTTCAATCTGCTCGGCCATCTGTACAAGGTGGTGGCCTACGCGATGATCTATCACGCCATCTACTCATCGCGCATGGTCTACCCCTATCAGCAGCTGCAGAAGATGAGTGACGCCCTGGGCGAGGCCGAACAACGCTGGCAGTTCGCGCTGGAAGGCTCAGGCGCCGGCGTCTGGGACTGGAAGCAGGATACCGATCATGTCTTCTACTCTGCGCAGTGGAAGGCGACGCTCGGCTTCCAGGAACACGAGATCGGCAGCAGCTTCGATGAGTGGAAGTCACGCATCCATCCGGATGACATGCCGCGCACCCTAGACGACCTGAAACAGCACTTTGAAGGTCACAGCGCTGAATATCGCAACGAGCACCGCATGCTGACGCGCAACGGTGAATGGAAGTGGATTCTCGATCAGGGACGCGTGGTGGAACGTGCCGAGGATGGCAGACCCCTGCGCATGATCGGCACTCACAGCGATATCGACTGGATCAAGGAACAGCAGCAACGCCTGATCAGCAGCCGCGCCCGTCTGCGCTCCATCTATCATTCCGCCCCAGTGGGCATCATCGTCGCCAACGGGGATGGCACCATCGCGGATGCCAACTCGACCATGCATGCCCTGCTGGGCAAGAGTGATACCGAGCTTTTCCAGCAATCGCTGTGGGGGCTGTTCTCACTGGATGAGATCAGTCGCATGAAACGTGCCTGGGGCCAGCTGCAACGCGAAGGCGGCAGCTTCCAGGACGAATACCACATGCAGACTGACACGGGGCAGATGTTCTGGGCGGAAGTCACCCTCACCCCGCTGGAGGGCGAAGAGCGCACCCTGGTATTGATCAACAATATCGAGGACCGCCGTCGCGCCATCGAGCTGCTCGAGGAGAATGCAGCCCTGTATCAGGAAGTCTTCAGCACCGGCAACGCCATCAAGCTGCTGATCGACCCGGAGCTTGCCGAGATCATCGATGCCAATCCGGTCGCCGCCGACTTCTATGGTTACAGCATCGGCGAAATGTGCGGTATGCCATTGGGCCGTATCAACGTGCTGGCCAGCCAGTCGCTCTCCAAACGCATCCGTGCGGTCGTCAATCGTACCGACAACCACTTCGAGGCCAGCCACCAGCTTGCCAACGGTGAATTGCGTGATGTCGAGATCTTTACCGGCCCGGTAGACCTGAACGGCCGCACCCTGCTGTTCTCCATCGTTCACGACATCACCGATCGCAAGCGTGCCCAGCGCGACCTGCAGATCGCCAACCTCAAGCTGTCGCGACTCTCAGAGAGCCGCAGCCAGATCCATCACCTCGCGGAATCCCTGCTGACCTGCTCCCAGCTCGATGAGGTCATCACCCAGCTCAATGTTCGTCTGCCCAGCCTGTTCGCCGGCTGCGAAGGCAGCGTGACCCTGCATGACCCGAACGACATCCATCAGACGATGCATATCAACTGGGGGACACCACCCACCGACGCTCGTCACCTCAAGCAGACGCTGACGGTCGGGGATGGCCAGGCGGGGGAATTCGTGCTGCTGATCCCGCCGGAAGAGGACAGCCTGGAGCGCTTTCAGTCCCTGGCGGAAGATGTCAGCAACCTGGTGATGCTGGCACTGGCCGACCTGCAGCTGAAGCGGGGCCTGGCACACGAGGCGCGCAAGGATACGTTGACGCGTCTCTTCAATCGCCGTCACCTCGATGAAGTGCTGCCCCAGAAACTGGCAGAGGCCAGCATCGGCAACCCACTGTCCCTGGTGGTGCTGGATCTCGACCACTTCAAGCAGGTCAACGATACCTACGGCCACGAGATGGGTGATCAGGTCCTCACGCGTCTGGCCAACCTGATACGTGAGTCGCTGCGCAGCTCCGATGAAGCCTGTCGCTACGGCGGCGAAGAGTTCGTGATCCTGATCCCCGGTGCCAGCGCAGCGGTGTCACGCGCTCGGGTCGAGGCCATTCTCGAAGCCTTCCACGAAGAAGTCTTCGAGCATGAGACGCTGGGGCCGCTGACCGGCCTGAGCTTCTCCGCGGGGGTCGCCAACGCGCCGCATGACAGCCAGGCCACCGATGCGCTGTTCAACATGGCCGACAATGCGCTCTATGAGGCGAAACGCGCCGGACGCAAACGCGTGCTGTGCTTCAACTCACTGCCGCCCCCTGCCGATAGCCATGCCAGACACCCCGCGCATTGACCGCCGCTCTCACCGCCCCTTCAGACACGACAACGCCGACCCTCGAGGTCGGCGTTGTCGTGTCCAGACTTGAGCGGCGCATTCTTACCAGCCGTGATCAGGAGATATTCAATCCCAATCGACCCGCGTGGTCTTGCACCCCAGGCAGCGAGCGAAGGTCGCCTGCGCCGGGGTCGCGACCAGTACGCGCGCCGTCTCATCGATATTCTGCCCCATGGCCGCGAAGGGAGCCGACACGGCGAAGATGGCAGCACCAACGACGGTCGTGGCCAGCAACAGTGGACGTCCGATAAGAGCATCGGCCACCATCATGCCTGCGCTGGGTGTGTCGTCACCCTGCTCGCTGGGCAGCTCGATGGCATGCACCGGCGACGCCAGCATCAGCGTCATGCCAGCTGCTGCAAGCCCAGTGCGCAATCGCGTGCTTCGCTGAAGAATCGTGCGTTTCATAGTCAGTTCCCTTGCGTACGGACGCTCCATGCGTCCCTGTTATGGGGCTTCGCGCCAGTGGATCTCTCGGCTGGCGCATGGCAGGCCTTGCCATCAAGTCACCAGAACTAGATTAGCGCTCCAGCGCCATTACGCCCAGCCCTGCCAGGCCTTATCCTGATCAACGCGACCGCTCCCGGCTGACGTTACCTTCTCCCCTCATTCGGACCCAACATGCCCACCCCTTCCCTGAAGACCGCCACACTGCCTTCCGCCGATCGCCATATGTGGCGCCTGGCCTGGCCCATCATCCTTTCCAACATTTCCGTGCCGTTGCTGGGGCTGGTGGATACCGCCGTGGTCGGGCATCTCGAGGATGCGGTGTATCTGGGTGCGGTCACGCTGGGCGCGGTCCTCTTCAGCTTCCTGTACTGGGGCTTCGGATTTCTGCGCATGGGCACGACCGGCATGACGGCACAGGCTCATGGCCGTGAAGACCACGATGGCCTGCGCACCCTGCTGGGCCAGGGCATCGGGCTGGCGCTGGCCATCGGGCTGATATTGATCATCGCCGGCTCGCCGCTGATCACCCTGGGGCTATCGCTGATGGAGGCCAGCGAGACCACGCGCGCCCTGGCCCATGACTACGCCAGCATCCGGCTGTGGTCGGCACCGGCCGTGCTGATCAACTACGTGATTCTGGGCTGGTTCCTGGGGCTGGGGAATTCGCGCGTCACGCTCGGCATCCTCGTGCTGACCAATGGCGTCAACATCCTGCTCGATCTTGCCTTCGTGCCCGGGCTGGGCATGACCAGCGATGGCGTAGCGCTGGCCAGCGTGATCGCCGACTACTGTGCGCTGGCCACGGGCCTGTGGCTGGTCGCCCGCCAGCTCAGACGCATGCCGGGGCGCAGTGATCGCGCAGCGCTGCTGTCTCTGCCCGCCTGGGGCGCGCTGATCCGCGTCAATCAGCATCTGTTCGTGCGCACCCTGTGCCTGCTGGGCGCGACGGCCTATTTCACCTCACAGGGTGCCAGCTTCGGGGATGATGTTCTGGCGGCCAATGCGGTGTTGCTGCAGTTCGTGATGATGACGTCCCATGCACTGGACGGCTTCGCCCAGGCGGCGGAGTCAGAGGTCGGGCGAGCCGTCGGCCAGAACGACTGGCAACGCTTCGCGCGTAGCGTGGGGGCGGCAACCCGTTTCTCCTTGATCACCGCGACAGCGGCCAGCGGCCTGCTCTGGCTCTGCGGGCCGGCGTTGATCCACCTGCTGACCGACATTCCCGAGGTGCGCGCCCTGGCCACCCTCTATCTGCCCTGGATGGTCGCCCTGCCCCTGGTCGCTGTGTGGAGCTACCTGCTGGACGGCATCTTCATCGGTGCCACGGCGACGCGTGAAATGCGCAATACGCTGGTGATATCCCTGCTGGCCTTCATCGGCCTGTGGCCGCTGCTCGAAGGCTTCGGCAATCATGGACTGTGGCTGGCCTTCCTGCTGTTCACCAGCGTGCGTTCTGCCGTGCTCGGCGGCTACTACCTGCATCATCGCCGCCATCATTGGCGCTGATGCCTTGCCAGTTGGCTGAAGTCTCCAGCAGGTTGATGCAGCGCTGAAAGGCTTGCCGCTGGCATTGGCGTGCCACTCGACCATCGCGCGATATTCTCCTGCCAGCGAATGGACTAATGTAAGCGTGCCAACCCGTTTCCCATACTGATAAAAAGCCAACAGGGACTCTCACATGCTGCAATCGCTATCACGGCCAGCCGTCAAGCTGGTTGAGCGCTACCTGCCTGACCCCTATATCTTCGTCCTGTTGCTGACCGTCGTTGCAGCAGCCGCCGCCATGCTCATCGAACAGCGCTCCCCCGCTGAGGTGATGCGCTATTGGGGCGATGGTTTCTGGAATCTGTTGACCTTCTCGATGCAGATGCTGCTGGTGTTGATCTCAGGCTTCATGCTCGCCAACACCCCGCCGGTGAAGAAAGGCCTGGCCAGCATCGCCTCGCTGGCCAGAACGCCGGGCAGCGCCATCATGCTGGTCACCTTCGTATCGCTGATCGCCAGCTGGATCAACTGGGGCTTCGGGCTGGTGATCGGGGCACTGTTCGCCAAACAGCTGGCCAGGATGATCAAGGTCGATTACCGCCTGCTGATCGCCAGTGCCTACTCCGGTTTCGTGATCTGGCATGCGGGCATCTCGGGCTCGATTCCGCTGACCATCGCCACCGCTGGCCACTTCACCGAGGAAAGCATCGGTATCGTGCCCACCTCGGACACCATCTTCGCCTTCTTCAATATCGCCATCGTCGCGGCGCTCTTGATCATCATGCCGCTGGTCAATCGCGCCATGATGCCCTTCGAGAAGGAAAGCGTGTACGTGGACCCGGCCCTGCTCGAGGAGAAGCACACCGAGATCAGCGACCAGCCTCGTCCCGCCGAGCGTCTCGAGAACTCGCCGATTCTCGCCTGGGTTGTCGGTCTGTTCGGCCTCGCCTGGCTGGTGGATCACTTCGTGATTCGTGGCGGCGGGCTGAACCTGAACGTGATCAACTTCAGCTTCCTGTTCCTGGCCATCGTGCTGCATGGCACCCCGCGCAAGCTGCTGGACAGCCTGAATGAAGCCATCAAGGGTGGCGCCGGCATCGTCATCCAGTTCCCCTTCTACGCCGGCATCATGGCGATCATGGTGCAGTCGGGACTGGCCGCCACGCTGTCCGAAGGCTTCGTGTCGATTGCCACCGCCGACAGCCTGCCGTTCTGGTCCTTCATCAGTGCCGGTGTCGTCAATCTGTTCGTGCCCTCCGGTGGCGGTCAGTGGGCCGTGCAGGCACCGGTCATGATTCCCGCCGCCCAGGCATTGGGGGCCGACCTGTCACGCGTCGCCATGGCCGTCGCCTGGGGCGATGCCTGGACCAACATGCTGCAGCCCTTCTGGGCATTGCCGGTGCTCGCCATCGCCGGTCTCAAGGCCAAGGACATCATGGGCTTCTGCCTGGTGCAGCTGCTGGTGACCGGCATCATCATCTCGCTGGGTCTGACGCTGCTCTAATACCTGGCTGACGGCGGCGTCAGCCAGCCTTTTCAGCCTGCCATTCAGATAGCCTTACCGATAACCCCGCAAGCTCCTTGCCCCCACAGGCGACTGTGGGGGCAAGGTCGTTTATAGATAGCTGATATGCCGCTCACGGGGTGCCAAGACGTCACGAATCCCGCAGACTAGCCATTATCCCTGTCTGCGCGGCATGCCAGAGCCATTGCTTCACCTGAGAGCCCCTGACAGCTCCCACTCACCTGACAGGCCCGTGCCTGAAGGACGCCCCCATGAGCGAGAACCAGCCAGAACAGACCGCCCTCAACGAAGCTCTGCCCGGCCAGCATCAGTTGATCATGACCGAGCTGATGACCCCCGACATGGCCAACTTCAGTGGCAAGGTGCACGGTGGCGCCATCCTCAAGAAGCTGGATGAAGTCGCCTACGCCTGCGCCAGTCGCTACAGCGGCAGCTATGTCGTCACCCTCTCGGTCGACCAGGTGCGCTTCAAGCAGCCGATCCACGTCGGCGAGCTGGTCACCTTCCTGGCCTCGGTCAATCATGTCGGCCGCTCCTCGATGGAGATCGGCATCAAGGTGGTCGCCGAATCCATCCAGGGTCGCCTGATTCGTCATACCAACAGCTGCTATCTGACCATGGTCGCGGTCGACTCCAACGGCCAGCCGGTGCCGGTGCCGCCGCTCAACCTGGAAACCCAGGAACAGAAGCTGCGCTTCCACAAGGCTGCCATCCGCAAGAAGCTGCGCAAGCAGGCCGAAGAAGAAGAGAAGCGCCAGGAATCCATCGAGTTCTGAGCGAAACCCGGCAAATGCTGCGAGCGCAATCCTGACAGTCAGCACAAGATACGGAGTGCACCGCCCCGAGCGGATGGCGATACTGAGCGTGAACCTTGCACAGCGAGATGAACGATGACATCAGTGTCCGGCGAAAAGACAGCGGCGGGGATGACGGCACCACCTGCCGCTGGCGACGCTCAAGGGTGCGATGAGGCCATCTGGCAGCGTCTGCTGGCGCGCCAGCCGATCTCCGGGGAGGCGCTGCGCTACGGCGTGATCACCACTGGTATCTTCTGTCGCATCGGCTGCCCATCCCCGGCGCCACGCCGCGACAACCTGCGCCTGTTTGCCGATTGTCACGCGGCGCGAGCCGCAGGCATGCGCGCCTGCCGGCGCTGTCATCCTGAGCAGCCCGACAAGCCTGATCGCCCTCAGGCCGACAAGCAGAACCGCCACCCTGTCAGGGCCACGCCTGGAGCACCGACGATGCCGGAATCGAACGCCCCACTTTCACGCGCCTCCACTGCCGCCCGCTCGACACCTGCGAATACTGACTCACGCCCCGCCACGCCCTGGCCACTGGCGGTGTGTCGGCAGCTGGAGCAGGCCGTCGCCGCAGGCGAGCCCGCCCCGCCACTCGCAAGTCTGGCGGCGGAGCACGGGATAAGTGCCTCGCATCTTCAGCGCCGCTTCACGGCACTGCTGGGCCTGTCACCTTCCGAGTACTCGGCGGGTCTGCGCCAGATGCAGTTCCATGCGCTGCTGGAGGAGGGCCATGGCGTGACCGAGGCGATCATCGCCGCCGGCTATCGCTCCAGCAGCCGTGCCTATGCACGCAGGGACGGCATCACGCCCAGCGCCCGCCGCTCCGGCGGCCAGGGAGAACACCTGCTGGCATTGCATTGGCCGTGTCGCTTCGGGATGCCGGAACAGTCCTGCTGGCTGAGCGCAGGACTTAGCGCGCGTGGCGTGGTCGTCATTCAGCTCAGCGACAGTCGTGAGGCGGGCCAGCAGGCGCTGGAAGCACGCCTGCCCAGAGCCAATTGGCAGCAGATGGAGACAGGGACAGATGGTCAGCACGGCAGCGCTCACGCGGCCAGTCGTCTGCTGCATGCCTCACTGGGGGCACGGTTGCTCGCCCTGTGTGAGCAACCGGAGACCAGCCATGCACTGCTGCTCGAACTGCCGCTGGATGTGCGTGGCACCGCCTTTCAATTGCGCGTCTGGCAGCAGCTCAACGCTACCGTGAGTGGCGATACCCTGACCTATCGCCAGCTGGCCGAGGCGCTCGAGCGCCCGACCGCCAGCCGCGCCGTCGCCAATGCCTGTGGTGCCAACCCGCTGGCTCTGCTGACGCCTTGTCATCGTGTGGTACGCGGTGATGGCGGGGTCGGCGGCTATCGCTGGGGCGTGCCGCTCAAGCAGGCCAGATTGGCACAGGAATCCGGCGACCGCCGGGAGTGAGCGCGGCGAGGCGCTAGAGCGTCATGGGACGCAGCGCAGGCGGCGCCTGCAGCTGCTCGCGCACGATTTCCAGCGCGTGGGTCAGCGCCTCACGGCTCTCGGCAGCGCTCAGGCACAGCCGGATGGCCTGCGGTGGCGGCTCATTGCCGACACAGAAGGGCTCGGCGCTGGTGACGTGCACACCCCGCTCGGTCAATGACGCGACCATCGCCTGACTGCGCTGCCCTTCGGGCAGCTCGAGCCACAGATCGAACGAAGACGGCCGCGCCGCCGGCGACCACTCCGCCAGCAGCATGCGGGCCAGTTTCTGGCGCGCGCGCATCTCTTCCGTCTGCCACGCCACCAGCTGTGTCGCGTTGCCGCTGGTCAGCCAGGCGCAGACCGTCTCCATCAACAGCGGCGCCACCATCCAGCTATGGCTGCGCAGCACTGCGCCGATGCGAGCCAGCACCTCCACCGGCGCCCTCAATACGCCCAGGCGCAGGCCCCCGGCCAGCAACTTGGAGGTACTGAAGACATACAGGGTGCGCTCCGGCGCCATCTGATAGAGCCGCGTGCCGCACTCCTCGTCGGGCAGATATTGCACCCCGTCTTCCAGAATCCAGAAGTCATGCTGGCGCGCGAGGGCGACCAGGGCCTCGCGCCGTGCATGAGACAACTGCGCCGCGCCGGGATTGTTCTGCTCGGCCATCACATAGACCATCCTGGGCGCCTGCTGACGGCACAGCCGCGCCAGCGCCTCGACATCCATGCCGTCCTCGTCAAGCGGCACCCGCAACAGCTTGAGGCCACGTTCGGCGCTGGCGACGATCAGCCCGGGATAGGTCAGCGCGCCGGTGACCACGGCATCCCCGGGCGCCAGCAGCGCCGACAACGCCAGCGTGATGCCATTCTGGCCGCCCTGGGTCAGCATCAGCTCCTCGGGGTCGACCGGCATGCCGAGCTCGCCCATCCAGTTCGCCAGCAACTGACGGTGGCTGCCGTCCCCGAATTCATTCTGATACTCGACACTGCGCAGCAAGGCCTCGGGTGACTGGCTGATCGCGGCCAGCGCCGCTGCCATTCCCTGCTGCCGCGCGGGGTGAGGCGGTGGCAGGCTCATGGTGAGATCGATCACGCCGGCCGCTGCCGTCAGCACGCCCTCCTGTTCTGACGCCAATCCATAGGCCTTTCTGGCCCGCAGGGCATGCCCGAAGCTGCTGGAGGATCCATGCGCGCTCCGGGTGGCGCCGTTGATGTAGGTGCCGCTCCCGACACGCGCCGATACCAGGCCACTCCGCTCGGCCTCGGCGTAGCCTCGCGTCACCGTGCCGATGGTCACGCCCAGCGCATCCGCCAGCCGACGCTGAGGCGGCAGTCGCTCGCCTTCCTTGAGCTGGCCTGAGGCGATATCGAGGCGGATAGCCTCCGCCAGAGCACGGTAACGCGGCATGGCGGGGTCCAGGGTCGGAATCCACATTGTCATGGTGACAAAAAACCTGTTGACGGTAATTGTCATCAGATTATGCTCAAAACATGCCGCCAACAAGCCATAAAACACGGGAATGTGCCGGCACTCGCAAATTGAATCCATACAATCAGATATGCGACCTCGACAACGCCCACCACGCTGAAGGACACCCATGGAATCCCTCGCCTTTCTGGCCCCCGCCACGCTTTTCATGCTGTCGATGACCCTGACACCCGGCCCCAACAACGTGATGTTGACGGCCTCGGGGGCCAACTATGGTTACTGGCGCACCCTGCCGCATATCTTCGGCATCCTGATCGGCTGCCTGGTGCTGTTCATCGCCATCGCGCTGGGCCTGGGGCTGGTCTTCGAGCGTTATCCCATCGTGCAGACGCTGCTGAAGGTGCTGGGCAGTGCCTACCTGCTCTACCTGGCCTGGAAGATCGCCACCGCCCCGCCACCTGACTTCGCCAGCCAGCAGGATGCACGCCCGATGACCTTTCTCGCGGCAAGCCTGTTCCAGTTCGCCAATCCCAAGGCCTGGGTGATGGGCATGGCGCTGATGGCGAGCTTTCTGCCCGAGGAAGGCCCGGCACTGCTCAACGCCGTATTGCTGGCAGGCTTCGCGGAACTGGTCGCGCTGCCCTGCATCTCGCTATGGGCGGGCTTCGGGACCGCCATCGGGCGCCTGCTGAATACCGAACGCGCCTGGAAGATCTTCAATCGCGTGATGGGCGTACTGACCGCTTCCTGCGTGGTGATGATCCTCGGCTGACCCACAGCCTACGTCTGGAGCACGCGAATGACACCGATTCGTCGAACACTGTTCGAATGATCACTGTTCATGCAGGCGAGGTTGGTTAGACTGTCGAGACGCCAATTCCACGCTCGCACAGGACGCTCCCTGCATGCTGACACTCTACGGTGATCGCCGCTCCGGCAACTGCTACAAGGTCGAGCTTCTGCTGCACCTGCTCGAACGTCATCATCACTACATCGAGGTCGACATTCTGGCCGGCGACACCCGCACGCCGGAATTTTTGACCCGCAACGTCAATGGCAAGATTCCGCTGCTGGAGCTGCATCGCGGCGAGACGCTGTCAGAGTCGAACGCCATCCTGAATTATCTCGCCGATGGCAGCGACTACCTGCCGAGTGACCCCTTCCTGCGCGCCAAGGTGCTGCAGTGGCAGTTCTTCGAGCAGTACAGCCATGAGCCGTACATCGCCACTGCCCGCTTCATCAATCGCTACCTCGGCCTCCCCGACGAGCGCCGCGCCGAGTACGCCGCCAAGCAGGAAGGCGGCAAGCGCGCCCTGCGCGTGATGGAGCACCATCTCGCCGAGCATGACTGGCTGGCCGGGGATCGATTCACGATCGCCGACATTTCCCTTTATGCTTATACGCATGTCGCCGATGAAGGCGGCTTCGCGCTGGACGACTATCCCGCCATTCAGGCGTGGCTGGCACGTGTCGCGGCGCAGCCGAGACATTTCGATATCCCGCGGGACTGATAGGATAAGGCATCCCCGACGACCGCTGCTGCCAGGACACACAATGCCAACCTTGACCTATCGCCCGATGACACCGGAAGACCACCCTGCCTTCATCGCCATGATGGAGGCGACCCCGGGAGTGGTCATCCGCGATGCCGACCGCCATGCCCCTGTCGCCCGCTATCTGGCGCGCAACCCCGGCATGAGCCACCTGGCCTTTATCGATGAGCGCCTGGTCGGCTGCGCCATGGCGGGCCATGACGGCAAGCGCGGCTATCTTCAGCATGTGATGACGGCGCCGGACATGCGTGGCCAGGGCATCGCCAGCACGCTGGTCGACCGCTGCCTGGCGGCCTTGGCCTGTGAAGGCATCGACAAGGTGCATCTGGATACCCTGCACGACAACCATGACGCTCATCGCTTCTGGGAGCGTCTTGGCTGGTCCAACCGCAATGCCGAGATCGTGCGCTTCTCGCGTATTCTGGTGGACAACCCCAACGCCTGAGGCAGCCGCCTTGTATCCGGACGACCGCTAAGCAAGCCCGACGACCGCTGAGCAAGGAGCTCTACCGTGCAATATCTCGAAAATGACGACCTCGGCAAGCTGATACTGCGCCTGATGCTGGGCCTGCTGTTGCTGTTTCATGGCCTTTCAAAGCTGCTGGGGGATGGTGGCACGCTGAGCTGGATCGCCGGCGAGCTGGAGAGCATGGGAATCCCGGGCGTGGTGGCCTATGGCGTCTATATCGGCGAGATCATCGCGCCCATCATGCTGGTACTCGGCGTGCACTCGCGCATCGCCGGGCTGATCGTGGTCGCCAACATGCTGTTCGCCTTTGCCGTGGCGCACATGGGCCAGCTGTTGAGCCTGTCGCCCTCCGGCGGCTGGGCGCTGGAGCTACAAGGCTTCTTCCTCGCCAGCGCCCTGGCCATCGTCTTTCTCGGCAGCGGCCGCTTCGCGGTACAGGAGGACTGATGGCCGACGTCGTCACCGCCAGCACCTATTGCGAGAATGCTCCCCGGCACCCGATTCATGGCCCATATCATGATCATGAATACGGCTTTCCGGTCAGCGATGACCGGGTGCTGTTCGAACGCTTCGTGCTCGAGATCAATCAGGCCGGCCTCTCCTGGCTGACAGTGCTCAAGAAGCGCGCGGCCTTCCGCGAGGCATTCGAGGATTACGATATCGCGCGCATCGCCGCCTACGGGGACGAGGATCGCGCGCGCCTGCTCAGCAATGCCGGCATCATTCGCAACCGGCTCAAGATCAATGCCGTGATCCACAACGCAGGCGTGGTGATGCAGCTCAAGGATTCCCACGGCAGCTTCAACGGCTGGCTGGATGCCCACCATCCTCAACCGCTGTCAGCCTGGATCAAGCTGTTCAAGAAGACCTTCCGCTTCACCGGCCCCGAGATCGTCAACGAGCTGCTGATGAGCTGCGGCTATCTGCCCGGCTGTCATCGTGATGACTGCCCGGTGCAGGCGCGCGTGCTGGATGCCGGCCCACGCTGGGCCGAGCCGGGCGCCCTGGCGGCGATCCGCGCAGATGACTGACGCCTGCTCCCACGCCCCCCGCTCTCTTCTTCCTCACAGGTAGCCCACGCATGGACTCCCTTACCCAGATCTGCCTCGGGGCCGTCGTTGGCGGCGCCGTCATGACACCGGCCATTCGCCGCCTGCCCAGCCCGAAACGCGGCGCGGCCATCCGCCATGCGCTGCTCGGCGGTGCGGCGCTCGGCACCCTGCCCGACCTCGACGTGATGATCGACTACGGCGACGCGGTCGCCAATTACACCCATCACCGTGGCTTCAGCCATTCCCTGCCGGTATTGGCGCTTCTGGGCATCGTACTCGGCTGGCTGCTGGCTCGCCTGCCACGTCTGGCGAGTCTTGGCCGTGGTCGGCTGATCGCCTACTGCGTGCTGTGCCTGATCACCCACCCGCTGCTGGACAGCTTCACCACCTACGGCACCCAGCTGCTGTGGCCGTGGCCCAGTCGGCCCATCAGTCTGGCCAGCGTCTTCATCATCGACCCGCTCTACACCCTGCCATTGCTGATCACCGGCCTGTGGGTGGCGATTCGTGGTCGCGCCGGGCACCTTCTGACCGCGGGCCTCATGCTCTCGAGCCTCTATCTGGGCTGGGGGCTGGCCGCCAAGAGCTGGGTCGAACATCGCGTGGCGCCGCTGCTGGCCAGCCAAGGCTTCGCCGACGCCCCGCGCATGGTGCAGCCGACGCCCTTCAACAGCCTGCTGTGGCGTGTCAGCGCCACCACACCGCAGGCGGATCACGAGTGGATGGCCAGCGTGTTCGACTCCGACGCGCAGCTGGCGTCTCTCGCACGCCGCGATTATCCGCGCCATCCCACGCTGGATGCCGAGGTCGCGAAGCTGGAGGACGGCCAGCGCCTGCGCTGGTTCGCGGCGCCCTATCTACGTGCGAGCCGCGAGCGGACCCCAGAGGGTGAGACGCTGCTGGCAGTGACCGATACACGCCTGGGCTCACCCGGCTATCACCCCTTCCGCTTTGCCCTCGCACGCCAGAACGCCGCGGGGGAATGGCAAGGGCTCGAGGACAGCCAGCGCCTGCCCAGCCGACGCGTCGATCGCGCCGCCCTGCAAAGCCTCTGGCAGGCCGTCCATGACCCACAGACACGCATGCAGCCGAATCAGCGCACCGTCTCTGCCACGCCCTCAAATCCCTCGGCCGAGACACGATAAAGCGCCGCTGATGAAGGCCCGAGATACGACAACGCCCGCCATGGTCGCCATGACGGGCGTTGTCGTATCAGTGCTGCAAAGACGATCAGCCGAGGTACTTGATCATCACCCCCGCGGCAACCGCCGAGCCGATCACACCGGCCACGTTCGGCCCCATGGCATGCATCAGCAGGAAGTTGTGCGGGTTGTACTCGAGCCCGACCTTGTTGGAGACACGTGCCGCCATCGGCACCGCCGAGACACCGGCCGACCCGATCAGCGGATTGATCGGTGTCTTGGAGATCTTGTTCATCAGCTTGGCCATCAGTACCCCGCAGGCCGTGCCAATGCCGAAGGCGACCACGCCGAGGGCCAGAATGCCCAGTGTCTCCACCGCCAGGAACTTGTCGGCCTGCAGCTTGGAGCCCACCGACAGTCCCAGGAATATGGTAGTGATGTTGATCAGCGCGTTCTGAGCGGTATCCGACAGACGCTCCACCACACCACACTCGCGCATCAGGTTACCGAAGCAGAACATGCCCAGCAGCGGTGCAGCGTCCGGCAGCAGCATCGCCACCATGATCAGCAGCACCAGCGGGAAGAGGATCTTCTCGGTCTTGGACACCGGCCGCAGCTGGGTCATGACCAGACTACGCTCCTTGGCGGTGGTCAGTGCGCGCATGATCGGCGGCTGGATCATCGGCACCAGTGCCATGTAGGAGTAGGACGCCACGGCGATCGCGCCCAGCAGCTCCGGCGCCAGCAGACTGGCGACATAGATGGAGGTCGGACCGTCCGCACCACCGATGATGCCGATAGCCGCCGACTGCTGCAGGCTGAAGTCCATCAGGCCCATCGAGGTCAACGCCACCGCGCCCAGCAGGGTCGCGAAGATGCCGAACTGCGCCGCCGCGCCGAGGAACAGGGTCTTGGGATTGGCCAGTAGCGGGCCGAAGTCCGTCATCGCGCCCACGCCCATGAAGATCACCAGCGGCGCGATGCCCGAGGCGATCGCCACGCTGTAGAAGCTGTAGAGCATGCCGTTGGAGAAGCCGCCATCCAGCGCCATGTTGCTGGCCTGCTGCTTGAGCGCGGCGGGAATCTCGCCATGCAGCGCCTGCTCCACCGCGTGGCGCGCCTCATCCAGCGGCAGGCTGGCGATGTTGACGTTGAGCAGATTGGCCATCGAAGCCAACAGCTCCGGCTTGCCGAGATGGGCCGCCTGCTCGGCGGCAGACAACGCCAGCCCGGCTTCCGGGATGTTGGCCAGAATGCCGCCGAAGCCGATCGGCACCAGCAGCAGGGGTTCGAAGTTCTTGCGGATCGCCAGATAAAGCAGGCCAAGGCCGATGACGATCATCGCCAGCTGACCGAAGCTCATGTTGTAGAGCCCCGAGCCGTGCCAGAGGTTGAGTATCTTGTCCATGTCGTGTCGCCTTGCAGAGGAGCATCACAGACCGGCCCGCCGTGCATGACGACGGGCCGGATACACCGGCTCAGAGGGTGATCAGAACGTCGCCGACACTGACACTGTCGCCTTCCTTGACCTTCACCGCGGAGACAGTACCGGCCTGGTGAGCCCGGATCTCGGTCTCCATCTTCATGGCCTCGAGGATGATGACCACATCACCCTCGGCCACGCTGTCACCGACACTGACATTGACCTTGAAGATGTTGCCCGCCAACGGGGCACTCACCGGCTCGCCGGAGGCGGCCTGCGCGGCGGGTGCCGCTGCAGGAGCAGGCGCCGCTGGCTCACTGGCCTGCACCTGGGTGATGTCTCCGCCTTCGGCGACCTCGACCACATACTGCTTGCCGTTGACGTTCAGGGTGTAGGTCTGCGGACCGCTGGACGCGGCTGTAGCACTGGCGACCGGCGATCCGGCGGCCGGCGCTGCGGCGACCGGCGCACTGGCCGCTGCCTTGCCATCAACCGCCTGCGGGGCGGGCTCGAAGGCATCCGGGTTGCCGCGGTTGCGCAGGAACTTGAGGCCGATCTGCGGGAAGAGCGCGTAGGTCAGCACGTCATCGGTCTCGCGCTCGCCGCTCTCCAGCGTGATGCCCTCCTCACGGGCCTTGCCCTTGAGCTCGTCACGCAGGCGCTCCATCTCCGGCGTCAGGTTGTCTGCCGGACGGCAGGTGATCGGCTCGGCTCCCTCCAGCACGCGAGACTGGAGCTCGCTGTCGAAGGCAGCCGGAGCCGCACCATATTCCCCCTTGAGCAACGCCTGCACTTCCTTGGAGATCGACTTGTAGCGCTCGCCCATCATCACGTTCATCACCGACTGGGTGCCGACGATCTGCGACGTCGGGGTCACCAGCGGGATATAGCCCAGGTCCTTGCGTACACGCGGAATCTCGGCGAGCACGTCATCCAGCTTGTCGCCGGCGCCCTGCTCCTTGAGCTGATTTTCCATGTTGGTGAGCATGCCACCCGGCACCTGCGCGACCAGGATACGCGAGTCGATACCGCGCAGACTGCCCTCGAAGGCCGCGTATTTCTTGCGCACTTCGCGGAAATAGCCGGCGATATCCTCGAGTTTCTCGAGATCGAGCCCAGTATCGCGCTCGGTTCCCGCCAGCATCGCGACGACCGATTCCGTCGGGCTGTGGCCATAGGTCATCGACATGGAAGAGATGGAGGTATCGACGTTGTCGATGCCCGCCTCGATGGCCTTGAGCGCCGTGGCGGTAGAAAGGCCGGTGGTGGCATGGGACTGCATGTGGATCGGGATCGACAGGCTCGCCTTGAGGCGCGACACCAGCTCGAAGGCGGTGTACGGCGTCAACAGCCCCGCCATGTCCTTGATCGCCAATGACTGGGCACCCATCGACTCCAGCTGCTGGGCCAGTTCGACCCACATCTCCAGGGTGTGCACTGGGCTCACGGTGTAGGAGATGGTGCCCTGGGCATGCTTGCCCTGGTCCAGCACCGCCTTGAGCGGACGCTCGAGGTTGCGCGGGTCATTCATGGCATCGAAGACACGGAAGACATCGACACCGCTGGTCGCGGCACGCTTGACGAAGGTATCCACCACATCATCGGCGTAATGACGATAGCCGAGCAGGTTCTGGGCGCGCAGCAGCATCTGCTGCTGGGTCTTGGGCATCGCTTCCTTCAGGGCACGAATGCGCGCCCAGGGGTCTTCGCCCAGGTAGCGAATGCAGGCGTCGAAGGTCGCACCGCCCCAGCTCTCCAGCGACCAGAAGCCGATGTCGTCCAGCTTGGCGGCGATCGGCAGCATGTCATCGAGGCGCATGCGCGTGGCCAACAGTGACTGATGCGCGTCGCGCAGTACCACATCCGTGATGCCCAGCGGTTGCTTGTCCATGAGTGATCCCTTGTTCTTTATATTGTGGATATCGAGTTCTGCGCGCGCTGCAGGCAGCCTGTTGCGTCAGCCTGCAACACGGAATATTGCACTCGGGGGGAGGTCTACCCACCGTACTGCTCGTGATAGAATCGCCGCCTGCTACTCTTGGCAGTGGTCAGACGTTCAGCAGAGCCCAGATGCTATCGGCGAAGCCACTAAAGCGTCAGTGCCGGTGCTGGTCCTGCCGGAAGCGGTGAATCGCCGCGGCCATGACGGCCGTCAGTTCGCTGTCGTCCTCTGCCGCAGGGGCCGGGGCAGCCGGCGCCCGCGCAGCACCTGGCGCAGCGGGCACTGGTGCAGGCGCGAAGCGATCCACCAGCCTGGCCATCGCCATCATGGCGACCACCAGCAGACTTAGAAACACGAACACGAACCCCATCCCGAACACCATCAGGTTCAAGCCTTCACCGAGCAGATCATTCTCTTGCATGCCAGTGTCCTCGAGTCTTTCTCGTTATCGAGCCGCACTACGGCGCAGCGCCTGCGCTGAACGCCAATGTCTTCGGTCACGCCGGACACGGCACGACGGATAGGCTCCGCCGCCGATAGCCTCTGTCGGTATGCCCATGCAGCTGCATTCAATGCTTGTTGGTCGCTCTAAAGTGCCTGATTCCACGGCAATTGCAATGACACCATCGTTGACCCCACAGGCCCTCGCGCGGGCCGGCCGCATCGGCATCGCGCCGATGGAAGGCGTGATAGATGACATCACACGCGAATGTCTCACTGGCCTTGGCGGCTACGACTGGTGCGTGACGGAATTCGTGCGCGTGACCCACGTCAAGTTACCGCCGCGCGTTTTCAAGCGCATCTGTCCGGAGCTGCTCGACGCCTCCCCGACACAGACGGCCCGTACACGACACGAGACCCCGGTCGCCCTGCAGTTGCTGGGGGCCGACCCCGAGGCACTGGGCATCAATGCCCGCGTCGCCGCGCGTCTGGGTGCGCCAAGCGTCGATATCAATTTCGGCTGCCCGGCCAAGACCGTCAATCGACATGATGGTGGCGCGGCATTGCTGCGCTCGCCGGAACGCGTCTTCCGCGCGGTGGAAGGCGTGCGCAAGGCACTCGAGGGCACGGGCGTACCGGTCACCGCCAAGATTCGTCTCGGCTTCAATGATCGGCGCCTGGCACTGGCCTGCGCTCAGGCGGCAGAGGCAGGCGGTGCGACTCAGCTGGTGGTGCATGGCCGCACCAAACAGGAAGGCTATCGCCCACCGGCGCACTGGGAGTGGATCGGCAAGATCACCTCCGAGCTCTCCATTCCGGTGGTCGCCAATGGCGATATCTGGGATATGCACTGCTACTGGCGCGCCCGCTCCCTGTCCGGCTGTCGCGATGTCATGCTGGGTCGCGCCGCCCTGGCCGACCCCTTCCTGGCGGCACGCATCAAGCATTGGCAGGCGAGCGGCGAGCTGCTGCCCGAGACGGACTGGACACAGCGTGCGCAGGTGCTGCTCTCTCACGCCGAGCGCTGCGCTCACCTCCCTGACAAGGTGATGGTGCCGCTGCTCAAGCAGTGGATGAACATGATGCGCCAGAGCGGCAACGCGGAAGCCGAAAGCCGTTTCCAGGCCATCAAGCGTCACAAGGGGCGTGCAGAGTTCTTCACCGGCCTGGTGGCCGGCACTGCGCTGGAGCTGGCGCCGAGTCTTCTCACCTCAGTGACTCGCATGCCGGAACCGGCTCAGGCACCAGAATCTCCTCAGGCATCGGAATCGCCCCAGGCATCGCAAACGGAAGCCGTGAACGCCCCAGTCTGAGTCTGAGCCTGAACTGAAACCTGAACATCAGCACCGGCCAACACCCGATCCGGCCGCTGCCCCGATCAGTGAACCAAAAAAAGGGCGCCCCTCGCGAAAAGGGCGCCCTGGCGATCGTCCGCCCGAAGGCGTGACATCACAGTCAAGGAAAGCGGTAGAACACCAAGATCGTCGGCAATGCGGGGATCGGGGCCGTGCAGGCAGCGATCACTCGGCGCTGACCTTGCCTCATGGACTTGCTTCAGAGCCTTGTTTCAGAACCTTGTTTCAGAACCTGGCCTCAAAGCCTGGCTTCTTTCATTGCCTGACTTTTCTTCAGACGAAGAAAAACCCGCTTCGTTGAAGCGGGTTTTTCAATTGGCGCGCCCTGGAGGATTCGAACCTCCGACCGCCTGATTCGTAGTCAGGTACTCTATCCAGCTGAGCTAAGGGCGCATAAACCTTGAAATCTGTGGCCTGAGCATTTCAAATGACTTCAGGACTTCATCGTGCGAGTACTGCGTCTTTCCAACTTCATGTCTTGCGTTGCAGTGGCGCGCCCTGGAGGATTCGAACCTCCGACCGCCTGATTCGTAGTCAGGTACTCTATCCAGCTGAGCTAAGGGCGCATCTTACTGCATTTGCACCTAATGGCGGAGAGAGAGGGATTCGAACCCTCGATAGGGCTATAAACCCTATACTCCCTTAGCAGGGGAGCGCCTTCAGCCACTCGGCCACCTCTCCTCATCAGGTACGGCGCATATCTTACTCATTTGATTGGGCTTTGTCCAGCCCCTGTGTCGATTTTTTGGCTTCGATGCTGAACATCTCATCACCACTCGACAACAGGCTCGAGGCTGCGCGCCCCCAAGCAATCTCCCCGCATGAACCAGAACATGACGATGGCTAGCCTGTCGTCGCGTCTCGTTCGAGGGAGCGGGCATATTACCGAACCAGAATCGGCTTGTCTCCCCCTTTTTGAGAAAAAAGCCAAATTTTTCCCTTACGGAACACAGACTTGAACAAGCCGTCCTCTCATCACCCCGCATGAGCCGCTGCTCATGGAGGTAAGTACGCCGTTGTTCATGAGCTAGGCGGGCCGCCCTCACCTGCGCCAGGCCCACACACGCGAACGCCAGCCATGGGGACAATGGCTGGCGTTCATCGGGTCGTGCGACGTGCAGGCGCAGTATGCCGTCAGGCGATGGCATCGCCATTGTCTTCTTTCTCACGCTGGATGCGCTGATAGATCTCTTCTCGATGGACGGCAACGTCCTTGGGCGCGTTCACACCGATACGCACCTGATTACCTTTCACTCCGAGAACGGTGACAGTGATGTCGTCTCCGATCATCAGAGTTTCACCCACTCTACGGGTCAGGATGAGCATGACTGATCTCCTTGTCAGAAATTCAAAACAGCTGGGACTTCAACGGGATGTGGAGGCGGCGATCGACCGGGACAAGTCGACCACCCTGATGCATGAAGCTCGAATTATGCGCCATGCATGCTCCGACGGCCAATGCCATACCTTCATCACACCCGATAGACACGTTGAATGAAAGCGCCCGATGCACAGACTGACATTCATAAGAATGACAGAAAATGCATCGGGCGCTGTCGACTTCACGTACCGCACGTCTGCCAGACCAATATCCCCGGCCTGGGCACCGACGCTTCACGACTTGGGCAAGTCATTGATTGTCGGTGTCTTTACGACTTACTTGCTGCACGCTCCGTGGTGAGACTCAGGCAGTCTCGTCGCTGATCGCTTCTGCATCCAGCCCGAAAGCGGTGTGCAGGGAGCGAACCGCCAGCTCCATGAATTTCTCGTCGATCAGGACGGAAATCTTGATCTCTGAAGTGGAGACCATGCGGATATTGATGCCTTCTTCCGCCAGGACGCGGAACATCTTGGAGGCGACACCCGCGTGTGAACGCATGCCGACACCGACCAACGAGACCTTGGCGATATTGTCATCACCGCGCATCTCACCACCACCGACGGACGGAATCACCGTCTCGGTCAGGATGCGCTGGGTCGCCTTGAAGTCGGTCTTGGCGACGGTGAAGGAGAAGTCAGTGGTATTGCCGTCCGGAGAGACGTTCTGGACGATCATGTCGATTTCGATGTTGGAATCGGCGATCGGGCCCAGGATCTTGGAAGCGACACCCGGGATATCCGGTGTGTTGAGCAGAGTCAGCTTGGCTTCGTTGACATTGAAGGCGATGCCGGAGATCAGCGGTTCTTCCATGTTGTCTTCTTCCTCAGCGACGATCAGGGTACCCGGGCCATCCTCGAAGGAAGACAGCACACGCAGGGGAACATTGTACTTGCCGGCGAATTCCACCGAACGGATCTGCAGGATCTTGGAGCCCAGGCTCGCCATTTCCAGCATTTCCTCGACGGTCACCGTTTCCAGACGACGTGCCTTGGAGCACACGCGCGGGTCAGTGGTATAGACACCATCGACATCGGTGTAGATCTGGCACTCATCCGCCTTCAGTGCGGCAGCCAGGGCGACACCGGTGGTGTCAGAGCCACCACGACCCAGCGTCGTGATGTTGCCCTCTTCATCGACACCCTGGAAGCCTGCCACCACGACCACCTTGCCATCGTCGAGGTCTTCACGCAGGTCATCGGTATCGATGCGCTGGATACGCGCCTTGGTGTGCGCGCTATCGGTGCGGATGCCCACCTGGGCCCCCGTGTAGGAGGTCGCGTCGACGCCGATCTTCTGCAGCGCCATGGCCAGCAGGGAAATGGTGACCTGCTCGCCAGTGGAGACCAGCATGTCCATCTCGCGCGGTGTCGGGTCATCATTGATCTCGCTGGCGAGACCGATCAGTCGGTTGGTCTCGCCACTCATGGCAGAGACGACCACGACAACCTGATGCCCTTCATCGCGGAATCGCTTGACCTTCTCGGCGACGGCCTTGATCCGCTCCACCGAGCCGACCGAAGTGCCTCCGAACTTCTGAACGTATAGCGCCATGTGCGTTTCCGTTATCCGTGTCCGTTTGCGTTGTCCCCACATGAAGCTCATGTGAGCCCAAAAAGAAGCCGGGTCTCCCCAAGAGGAGCCCGGCCTTCATCTTGTACTGTCAGCCCAGCTGGGCGTCTACCCATGATGGCACACCGGCCAGTGCGCCCGGAAGCGAGGCGGCATCACTGCCACCGGCCTGGGCCATGTCAGCACGACCGCCACCCTTGCCACCGACCTGCTCGGCCACGTGGCGTACCAGGTCACCCGCCTTGACGCGCGAGGTCAGGTCGTCGGTGACACCGGCGATCAGGCTGACCTTGTCACCATCCGCGACGCCGAGCACCAGGATGCCGGAGCCGAGCTTGGACTTGAGGTCATCCATCAGGCCGCGCAGCTCCTTGCCGGAGACGCCTTCGACCTGCTTGGCCAGCACCTTGATGCCCTGGACATTCGCGATGTCGCTGAGCATGTCGCTGGCCGAGGCAGACGCCAGCTTGGCCTTGAGGCGCTCAAGCTCCTTCTCGAGGCCGCGGTTGCGCTCCAGCAGGCTGCCAACGCGCTCCTCGACCTGTTCCGGCTTGGCCTTGAGACGCTCACCGAGGCGAGTCAGGGTCGCTTCCTGCGCAAGCAGGAAATCACGCGCGGCGCGACCGGTGATGGCCTCGATACGACGCACGCCGGACGCGATACCGGTTTCGGCGAGAATGTGCATCTGGCCGATGTCGCCGCTGCGCTTGACGTGAGTCCCGCCGCACAGCTCGATGGAGAAGGCATCCTGACCGATGGTCAGCACGCGGACTTCCTCACCATACTTGGCATCGAAGAGTGCCGCTGCGCCGCGCGCCTTGGCCTCATCGAGACTCATGAACTCGATGGTGGTCTCGGCATTGGCCAGGATCTGCGCGTTGACGATGCGCTCGACCTCGGACAGCTGCTCGGCCGTCATCGCCTCAAAGTGGCTGAAGTCGAAGCGCAGACGCTCGGCCGTGACCAGCGACCCCTTCTGCTGAACGTGCTCACCCAGCACCAGACGCAGCGCTTCGTGCAGCAGGTGCGTGGCGGAGTGGTTGCGCACGGAAGCCGCGCGCAACTCGGCATCGACCTGCGGACGCACCTTGTCACCGACCTTTAGAGCGCCTTCGATCAGCACACCGTGGTGCAGGTGATGGCCGGTCTGCTTCTGGGTATCGCTGACCTGGAAGCGGCCGCCATCCAAATGCAGATAACCTGTGTCACCGGCCTGGCCACCTGACTCGCCGTAGAACGGGGTGGTATCGAGCACCACGATGCCCTTGGTGTCCACCTCGAGCTGCTCGACGGCATTGCCTTCGGCGTCGAACAGCGAGGTGACGGTGGCTTCCCCTTCCAGCTGGTCGTAGCCGGTGAAGACGGTCTCGCCTTCCAGCACCAGGTTGGCGGAGTAGTCGCCGCCGAAGTTGCTGGCGGCACGGGCGCGATCACGCTGTGCTTCCAGGGCCGCCTGGAAGCCGGCCTCATCGAGGATCAGCTCGCGCTCGCGGCAGATGTCGGCGGTCAGGTCATACGGGAAGCCGTAGGTGTCGTAGAGCTTGAAGATGGTCTCGCCGTCGAGGGTGTTGCCCTCGAGGCCAGCGATGGCTTCTTCCAGAAGCTTCATGCCGTGTTCCAGCGTACGTGCGAACTGCTCTTCTTCCTTGAGCAGCACCCGTTCGATCTGCTCGCGTGCGGCGCGCAGTTCCGGATAGGCATCGCCCATCTCGCTGTCGAGAGCCGCGACCAGCTTGTAGAAGAAGCTGCCACGCGCGCCCAGCTTGTGACCGTGACGCACAGCGCGACGGATGATGCGACGCAGCACGTAGCCACGGCCTTCGTTGGAGGGCAGCACGCCATCGGCGATCAGGAAGGCGCACGAGCGGATGTGGTCAGCCACTACACGCAGTGACGGCGTGGCGATGTTGTCGTGACCGATGATCTCGGCCGCGGCGGCCAGCAGATTCTGGAACAGGTCGATCTCGTAGTTGGAGTGCACGCCCTGCATCACGGCCGCGACACGCTCCAGGCCCATGCCGGTGTCGATGGACGGCTTGGGCAGCGGGTGCAGCGTGCCCTCGGCGTCGCGGTCGAACTGCATGAAGACCAGGTTCCAGATCTCGATGTAGCGATCGCCATCTTCGTCCGGGCTGCCCGGCGGGCCACCGGCGACGTCTTCGCCGTGGTCATAGAAGATCTCGGAGGACGGGCCGCACGGGCCGGTGTCGCCCATCTGCCAGAAGTTGTCCTCGTCGAGACGCGAGAAGCGGTTCTGATCGATGCCGACCTCGTTGAACCAGATGTCACGGGCTTCGTCATCGCTGACGTGCACGGTGACCCACAGCTTCTCCTTCGGCAGGCCGAGTTCTTCGGTCAGAAACTTCCAGGCGAACTGGATGGCTTCGCGCTTGAAGTAGTCGCCGAAGCTGAAGTTGCCCAGCATCTCGAAGAAGGTGTGGTGGCGGGCGGTATAGCCGACGTTATCCAGGTCATTGTGCTTGCCGCCGGCGCGCACGCAGCGCTGCGCGGAGGTCGCACGGCTGTAGCCACGCGGGTCACGGCCCAGGAAGACATCCTTGAAGGGCACCATGCCAGCGTTGGTGAACAGCAGTGTCGGGTCATTGTTCGGCACCAGAGAGCTGGTGGGCACGATGGTATGGCCTTGCTTCTCGAAATAGGTCAGGAAGGCGTTTCTGATTTCTGCGCTTTTCATAGAGGTTCCGTAGCGATGTGCGTAAAGACGCTCCGGGGGTCTTCTGCATGACTTCCGCATGGTTTCTGCATGTTCATCCATGTGGGTATGCATGGAGGTGCAATGAAAAGCATGAAAGAAGGCGCCTGCCCCGTGCCGTCGCAAGACGACCTAGTATAACGCCTGTTCGCGCAAGCTAAAGGGGGGGAAATGTCCTGAAGCGCCGGTTTGCGCGCCATGAGAGCCAAACAGTCGCCCGCCAGCTAGCCTTCTTCCCCCTCATCACTCCAGGCGGACTCCATGGCATAGCGCAGCTGCTCATAGTCGAAGCCGCGCTGGAGCAGAAAGCGTTCGCGCCGTGCGCGCTCCTTGTGCCCCTCGCCGGGGCCGGAAAAGCGCCTGGCCAGCGTCTCGCGCGCCAGTTCGAAGAAATCCACCGCCTCGACATGACCGAAGACATCCGGCGTCGGGTCACTGGCGGCACGCATCACGGCATTGAGCGTCTCGTTATCGATACCACGCTGGCGCAGCTCCTGCTGAATACGCCTGGGCCCCTGCCCGCGCAGGACGCGCATCCGCAGGAAGCTGGCGGCAAAGCGCTCATCGGACTGCAGGCCTTCCTCGGCCATGCGCTCCAGCACCTCCTCGATCAGCAGTTCGACCTCATCGCGACTCAAGGCCGCCGGTGCACCCTCCTCGCCCGCAGCTTGCCGTTCTGCCAACTCGTCATCGCTGAGCGCCCGCAGATAGTCACGCTCTCGGAGATAGTCGTGCAGCTCGCGGCGGCTGTGTTCACGGCGCGCCAGACGCGCGATGGCATCATTGCGCGCACGCCGTTGCGGCGTCATCGCGCCTGAGTCGAGCGGTTGATACTCAGGCCCGCCCAGTGATGTGCTGTCATCGTGCATGGTCATGCTCCCCGGGTTGAGGAGAAGGGCATAGAGGGAGGTGAACGCAAGGCGCCCGCCTCCGAGTCATCGGGGCGGGCGCCTTGGGACCAGCGCAACGGGGCGTTCTCGACCCGCTGCGCTGACGCCAGCCTGGCGGCCGGCGTACTTGCTCAGGAGCGATCCTCAGTCGAGATCGATATCCAGATCGTCCTCACTCTCGGCGGCCGCGGTTTCCTGCGGCTCTTCCTTGGCTTCCGGTGCTGCCAGCAACTGGGCGCGGATCTGGTTTTCAATCTCCTCCATGATGGCGGGATTGTCTTCCAGGTACTGAGCGGAGTTGGCCTTGCCCTGACCGATCTTGCTGCCCTGATAGCTGTACCAGGCACCTGACTTGCCGACCAGACCGCACTGCACACCCAGGTCGATCACCTCACCGGCGTGGTAGATGCCCTTGCCATAGAGAATCTGGAACTCGGCCTGGCGGAACGGCGGCGCGACCTTGTTCTTGACGACCTTGACGCGGGTCTCGTTACCGGTGACTTCATCACCGGACTTCACGGAACCGGTACGACGGATATCCAGACGCACACTGGAGTAGAACTTCAGTGCGTTACCGCCAGTCGTGGTTTCGGGGCTGCCGAACATCACGCCGATCTTCATGCGGATCTGGTTGATGAACACCACCATGCAGTTGGCGTTCTTGATGTGACCGGTCACCTTGCGCAGTGCCTGGGACATCAGACGCGCCTGCAGGCCGACGTGTGAGTCACCCATCTCGCCTTCGATCTCGGCACGCGGCGTCAGTGCTGCCACGGAGTCGACGATGATGACATCGACGCCGCCGGAGCGTACCAGCATGTCGACGATCTCGAGCGCCTGCTCACCGGTATCGGGCTGGGAGACCAGCATCTCATCCAGGTTGACGCCCAGCTTCTCGGCGTAGGACGGATCCAGCGCGTGCTCGGCATCGATGAAGGCACAGACCTTGCCCTGCTTCTGCGCCTGGGCGATGACCGAGAGAGTCAGGGTCGTCTTGCCCGAGGATTCCGGGCCATAGATCTCGACCACGCGCCCGAAGGGCAGGCCGCCGATGCCGAGTGCGATATCCAACCCCAGAGAACCGGTGGAAACCGACGGGATGGCCACACGCGGGGCATCGCCCATGCGCATGACGGCGCCCTTGCCGAACTGGCGCTCGATCTGGGACAGCGCCGCGTTCAGCGCCTTGGTACGATTGTCGTCCTTTGCCATGTGGCCTCCTGTCGAACGGCGGAGCCACACGGGCTGCCACCTGGAATAGAGAATTCTGTCACTGGGAGCTGAGCAGACACTGCCAGACTAGCGGCTGAGGTGTCATGGCAAAACCCTGTATACATGGACAGTATAATGCCGCAAGTTGCGTCGCTCTGCCAGTCCGGTGGTGCGCTTTTTCAGGCAGCACCCTCATCGCGGGGCCTGCACCTGGCTCACGCGTCTTCGGTGCCGACCTGCAAGGCCTCCACGCGCTTGATCAAGCCCTGCAACGCCTCCCGCACGGCGGCGTCACGCACTGCCTGTCGGTCGCCGGAAAAGTGACAGCAGCGTGCCTGCTGGCGCGTCTCGCCCCCCCACGCCAGCCATACGGTGCCGACGGGCTTCTCGTCACTTCCCCCGCCGGGGCCGGCCACGCCGCTGATGGCCACCCCCAGCTCAGCGCCGCTTTCGCGACAGGCGCCCCGCACCATCTCGCACACGACCGCCTCGGAGACGGCGCCGAAAGTTTCAAGCGATGCCTCACTGACCCCCAGCAAGCGCTGCTTGGTGGCATTGGAATAAGTCACGTAGCCCGCATCGAAATAGCGGGAGCTGCCGGCAATCGCCGTGATCGCGGCACTCACGCCGCCCCCGGTGCACGACTCGGCGGTGGTGACGCGCACGCCGCGCGCGATCGCCAGCGCCTGCAACTGCTCAGCCAGAGCATTCGCGCACGCAGCCTCGGGTGTCGTACCAGTCAATTGGCTCACGAACTTTCTCCTCGTGGAGGTCATCAGGTGAAAAGGGCAGCGAGCATGAGACATCACAGGCATTGGAGCCGGCCGCGCCAGTCCGTAGAATATCGCGCATCCCGCATGCCGTGCTCTCGCATGTGTGCTTTTTCCCATTGCAGTGCAGTCAAGGAAGTCCATGGCCATGGCCAAGAACAGCGCGCCCCAGATGACGCCGATGATGACGCAGTACATGAAGATCAAACGCGAGCACCCCGGCGTGCTGCTGTTCTATCGCATGGGCGACTTCTATGAACTGTTTCATGAGGACGCCAAGCGCGCAGCACAACTGCTCGATATCACGTTGACGGCGCGCGGCAGCTCCGGTGGCTCACCGATTCCCATGGCAGGGGTGCCCTATCACAGCGCCGAAGGCTATCTGGCACGCCTGGTCAAGATGGGTGAATCGGTGGCCATCTGCGAGCAGATCGGTGACCCGGCGACCAGCAAGGGGCCTGTCGAGCGCAAGGTGGTGCGAATCGTCACGCCGGGCACCCTGCATGATGAGGCGCTGCTGGATGCCAGCCGCGACAACCTGCTGGTGGCGCTGCACCGTGATGGCGAGACTTGGGGCCTGGCCGCTCTCGAGCTCTCTTCCGGTCGCTTCAGCGTGCTCGAGGTCAATGGTGATGACGAGCTGCTGGCCGAGATCCAGCGTCTGTCGCCTGCCGAAGTCATGGTCGGCGAAAGCCGTACCCTCCCCGCCAGCCTGTCCTCGCGCCCGGGCCTGACCCGCCAGAGCGATTGGCATTTCGATCACGAAACAGCCCTGCGCCTGCTGTGCGATCAGTTCGGCGTCCAGGACCTCAACGGCTTCGGCTGCAGCCACCTGACGCGCGCCATCACGGCTGCCGGTGCCCTGCTCGACTATGCTCGCGATACCCAGCGCACCGGGCTGCCCCATGTGACCGCACTGACGGTCGAAAGCCGCGATGACTCGGTGGTGATCGATGCCGCCAGCCGTCGCAACCTCGAGATCGATACCAACCTGGGCGGCACAAGCGACAACACGCTAGCCAGCGTACTGGATGTCACCGCGACCGCGATGGGCTCACGCCTGCTCAAGCGCTGGCTCAACCGCCCGCTGCGCGATCAGCGCCAGATCGGCCAGCGTCAGGCGGCGGTACAGCGTCTACTGGATGGCGACTACCCCTTCGAACTGCAAGGCCTGCTCAAGCGCATCGGCGATGTGGAGCGTATCCTCGCCCGTGTCGCGCTGCGCAGCGCACGCCCCCGGGACATGGCACGCCTGCGCGATGGTCTCAACACCCTGCCCGAGCTGCGCGCCGTGCTCGCCAGCGTCGAGAAAGGCAGCGCCATCGATGACCTGCGCGATGCCATCCGCCTGTTCCCGGCACTTTCCGCGATGCTCAGCGAGGCACTGGTCGAGAATCCGCCGGTGGTGCTGCGCGATGGTGGCGTGATCGCCGATGGGTACGACGATGAGCTGGACGAGTATCGCGGCCTGTCCGAGAACGCCGGCCAGTATCTGGTCGCACTCGAGACTCGCGAGCGCGAGCGCACCGGCCTGAGCAACCTCAAGGTCGGCTACAACCGCGTGCATGGCTACTTCATCGAGCTGCCGCGCTCGCAATCGGCCGAGGCCCCGCCGGAATATATCCGCCGCCAGACCCTCAAGAATGCCGAGCGCTTCATCATCCCCGAGCTCAAGGAATTCGAGGACAAGGCGCTTTCCGCCAAGTCCAAGTCACTGGCGCGCGAGA
Source organism: bacterium Scap17 (assembly GCA_013376735.1). Classification (NCBI taxonomy): domain Bacteria; species bacterium Scap17. The sequence goes on from VINJ01000001.1 coordinate 3,670,362, forward strand.
AGCTGCTGTATGAGCACCTGCTGGATGATCTGAATACCGAACTGGATGGCCTGCAGCAGACGGCCCGTGCGCTGGCATCACTGGATGTGCTGACCGCCTTCGCCGATCGCGCCGCCGCGCTCGATTTCGTGCGCCCCGAACTCAGCGAGACCCCGGGCATCGACATCGAAGGCGGCCGCCATCCGGTGGTCGAACATGTCAGCGATCATCCCTTCGTTCCCAACGATGTGCGCTTCGATGATACGCGGCGCATGCTGGTGATCACCGGCCCCAACATGGGCGGTAAATCCACCTACATGCGCCAGACGGCACTCATCGCTCTGCTCGCGCATACCGGCAGCTTCGTTCCGGCATCGCGCGCCTGCATCGGCCCGCTGGATCGCATCTTCACGCGCATCGGCTCCTCGGACGACCTGGCCGGCGGTCGCTCGACCTTCATGGTCGAGATGACCGAGACCGCCAGCATCCTGCACAACGCCACTGACGAGAGCCTGGTGTTGATGGATGAGATCGGCCGCGGCACCTCAACCTTCGATGGTCTGTCACTGGCATGGGCCAGTGCCGAGCATCTGGCGCGCACGCGTGCCTTCACCCTGTTCGCGACCCATTACTTCGAGATGACGGCACTGCCCGAGCATGCCGATGCCGTCGCCAACGTGCACCTGACGGCCGCTGAGCACGGCGATGGCATCGTCTTCATGCACCGCGTCGAGGAAGGCCCTGCCAGCCAGAGCTATGGCCTGCAGGTGGCCCAGCTGGCCGGGGTGCCGCAGAGCGTCATCCTGCGCGCGCGCGAGAAGCTGACCAGTCTGGAGCAGCAGGAACAGGAAATCGATCGTCCGCAGGTGGCACGCGAGGATGCGCTGGGCCAGCCGGTACCGCAGCAGAATGACCTGTTCGCGGCACCGCCGCATCCGGCCGTCGAGGCCCTCAACGGCCTTGACCCGGATGACCTGAGCCCCAAGCGAGCGCTGGAGCTGATCTACGAATGGCACCGTCAGCGCTGAGCGCCCTCACACCGAGCCAACGTTGGCGCGCCTGGCTCGAGAATGAGCGGCAAGGCTCGACAGCAACCTTCGGGCATAGCACCATTCCAAAACGATCCGCCCCTGCTGATTGCGGGGGCGGCAGAGCGCCACTAGAATAACGCCTTATAACATCTGCGCCGCTTATAACCTGAAGGCCATGATGTCGCCGAGACGGCACATGGTGGGCGCCTGGACCACGACCTACGAGAGAGACGCCAATCCGCGTCAGGAGACCTGCATGGCATTCATCGTCACCGAGAACTGCATTCGCTGCAAATACACCGACTGCGTGGAAGTCTGCCCGGTGGATTGCTTCTACGAAGGCCCGAACTTCCTGGTGATCAACCCGGATGAGTGCATTGACTGCGCGCTATGTGAGCCGGAATGCCCCGCCGAAGCCATCTTCTCCGAGGATGAAGTGCCGGAGAACCAGAAGGAATTCATCGAGCTGAATGCCGATCTGGCCGAAGTCTGGCCGAACATCAGCGAGAAGAAGGACGCCATGGAAGACGCCGAGAAGTGGGATGGTGTCGACGGCAAGCTTGAGTATCTGGAGCAGTAACCCCCTCAAGTCACCCGCATCTCGCGTGGCTAGCGGCTTGCCCGCCCTGACCGGGCCAGCTCGGCTCTGACGACAGAAACGGCAGCGATTCCCCCGGGAGCCGCTGCCGTTTCTGTCTCTGATGCCTGAAGCCGGTGCCTGAAGAGCTCGCGCTGAGAACTCCTCCCCCCCGACCTCCAGACATAAAAAAGGGCGACCCCGTAAGGTCGCCCGCTCCAAGCGTGTCCCTGTCGATCCATCCTGGATCGCACTCCTGAGTGCTGTCCCTGCCCTTCACGACATCCTGTCATTCGGGGCGCACCGTCACGCGTGGCGGGCATTGCAGCACTGCTCGCGCAGCTGTCCCACCGCAATGCCCGTTAGTGCAGATATTTGCCTGTCCTGCTGTCCTGCCCATGCATTGCCCGGCGTCCTGCCTGTACCGCTCCCTGCCTGTGCAGCTGACAGCCTCACGACATTCCTTGTCCGACTTATCCTTGTCGTGGCTTCCTGCCACTTGATGCTGCCGCTGTCTGCCCCATCATTCCTGACGCGGATGATGTCCCGTCATCCGTCACTTCCTGTGAAGAGCAAGCTTCCTGACTGCATATCAGAGCCTGGGGCTCTTCGACACTCCGTGTCGTTATCGTGCTTCCTGCCTGTGTGGCGCTTCCCGTCGCCGACGGATCATCCTGATCCTGACACACTCCGGTGTCATGCCCGCCATCCTTGCTTCCCTAGCATCTCTCGCCTGACTCCTTCAAGCGAAGATATACAGCTCTCTGCTACCGACGTCCATGCCAGGTCCTTTTCCGCCGAGCGTCCTGCTCAGCGGGGCGAAACGTCCTGTCTCGCCATCAAGTCTTTTCTGATCATCCCGTTGGCATCCTGCCGAGACTGCGGTGTCCCGCCGCACCCTCACGTCCATGTAGCCATTCTGGGCAGCATTCGCCGGCGAGGCAACTAGCCAAACCGCTTAACCCGCTATACCTGAACAGGCCGTCAAAGAAAATATTTTCAATAAAAACAGATACATATTGGAGGACATACGTTCATATCCGCAGGCGACTCGCAGCCAGTGTCTCGATTGTCCTGCGGGATTTGTAAGAGATGACTTACATGAATTCAGTGCCTGAAAGCGGCCTGTTTCCTGCTCCTCCCACAAACGCACTCAATCATCGCCTGCAATGCACAACGGGGCCGTGCCAGAAGGCACGACCCCGTTGCAAGTTACCTCTGCAATGCTAGGCGCTGAGCCCTCACATCACAGGCGATTACTGACCCTTGATCTCTTTCAGGCCGTTGTAAGCCACATCACCCAGCTGCTGCTCGATCACCAGCAGACGGTTGTACTTGGCGACACGGTCAGAGCGGCACAGAGAGCCGGTCTTGATCTGGCCAGCACAGGTACCGACGGCGAGGTCGGCAATGGTGGTGTCTTCGGTCTCGCCACTGCGGTGGGAGATGACCGCGGTGAAGCCGGCGGCCTGCGCCATCTTGATCGCATCCAGGGTCTCGGACAGCGAGCCGATCTGGTTGAACTTGATCAGGATGGAGTTGCCGATGCCTTCCTCGATACCGCGGCTCAGGATGCGCGTGTTGGTGACGAAGAGGTCGTCGCCGACCAGCTGCACCTTGTCGCCCAGCTCGTCGGTCAGCATCTTCCAGCCTTCCCAGTCGGACTCATCCATGCCGTCTTCGATGGAGACGATCGGATATTCCGCGGCCAGGCCGGCCAGATAGTCGACGAAACCACGTGCGTCGAAGCTCTTGCCTTCGCCGGACAGGTTGTACTGACCGTCTTGGTAGAACTCGGAAGACGCGCAATCCAGCGCCAGGGTCACATCGGTGCCCAGGGTGTAGCCCGCATCGCTGACGGCCTGCTTGATGACGGCCAGTGCTTCGGAGTTGGACGCCAGGTTCGGTGCAAAGCCACCTTCATCACCCACGGAGGTGCTCAGCTCGCGACCCTGCAGCACCTTCTTCAGCGCGTGGAAGATCTCGGCACCGGTGCGCAGTGCTTCACGGAAGGTCGGCGCGCCGACCGGCTGGACCATGAACTCCTGGATGTCGACATTGTTGTCGGCATGCTCACCGCCGTTGATGATGTTCATCATCGGCACCGGCATGGAGTACTGACCCGGCTGGCCGTAGAGCTCAGCGATATGAGCGTAGAGCTCGATGCCCTTGGCCTGCGCTGCCGCCTTGGCAGCCGCCAGAGAGACGGCAAGAATCGCGTTGGCACCCAGCGATTCCTTGTTCTCGGTACCGTCCAGCGCCAGCATGGCATCGTCCAGCGCGCGCTGGTCGAGTGCATCCATGCCCACGAGGCGCTCGCGGATCGCGCCATTGACGGCGTCGACTGCCTTCAGCACGCCCTTGCCCAGATAACGGCTCTTGTCGCCATCACGCAATTCCAGCGCTTCACGCGAACCGGTGGAGGCACCGGAAGGCGCGCAGGCACTGGCGCGTTGGCCACCTTCCAGCACGACCTCGGCCTGTACGGTCGGGTTACCACGGGAATCGAGCACCTCAAGGGCGCGGATTTCGACGATATTGGCCATCTTGTGTCGTCCTCTACACGGGGGATTGAAACACCACGACGGGCATCTTGCCCATAGTGCAAAAAGGCCGCTCACACAGGGGTGAACGGCCAGTAGTCCTGCTCAACGAATGTTCAGCGGCGCGAAGCCCTTGACCAGCGCATCCAGCGATTGCAGCTGGCGCAGGAAGGGTTCGAGCTGATCCAGCGGCAGGGCGCAGGGGCCGTCACACTTGGCATTGTCCGGATCCGGGTGCGCCTCAAGGAACAGGCCCGCAAGCCCCAATGCGACACCGGAGCGTGCCAGATCGAAGACCTGCTCGCGGCGTCCGCCAGCGGAGTCGGCTCGCCCGCCCGGGCGCTGCAACGAGTGGGTGACATCGAACAATACCGGCAAGCCGGTATCCTTCATTTCGGCCATGCCGAGCATGTCGACCACCAGGTTGTTGTAACCGAAGCTGGAGCCACGCTCGCACAGCAGAATCCGGTCATTGCCCGCTTCACCGCACTTGGCGACGATATGGCGCATCTCGTGCGGCGCGAGGAACTGCGGCTTCTTGACGTTGATGACGGCGCCGGTGCGCGCCATGGCCACGACCAGGTCGGTCTGCCGCGCCAGGAAGGCCGGCAGCTGGATGACATCGGCCACTTCCGCAACGGCTGCCGCCTGATGCGGCTCATGCACGTCCGTGATGATCGGCACACCGAAGCGCGACTTGATCTCGGCCAGAATCTCGAGCCCCTTCTCCATCCCGGGTCCGCGGTAGGAGTGCATGGAGCTGCGATTGGCCTTGTCGAAGCTGGCCTTGAAGACGTAAGGCATGCCCAGGCGTGACGTCACCTCGACATATTGCTCGGCGACTTCCAGCGCCAGCTCTCGCGATTCGAGCACGTTCATGCCACCGAAAAGCGTCATCGGACGATCGTTGGCGACTTGCAGACCCGCAAAGTCGATCACGCGTTGTTCGTTGCTCATCTCTGCACCGTCCATCAAATCGTTGTCCATCGGCAGTCTGCCTGAGGATGCTCTGGCGAACATCAAGACCTGCAACCACCGCGGAGAAGACCTACGGGCGCCACCCGAGGTGGCGCCCGCTCAACACCCTATCACTCGCCGCGAGTCCGCGCCGCCTTGTGATTGAGTGCGGCATTCACGAAGCCGGTGAACAGCGGATGGCCATCACGCGGCGTGGAGGTGAATTCCGGGTGGAACTGACATGCCACGAACCATGGGTGATCCGGCAGCTCGACCATCTCGACCAGCGAGTTGTCGACGCTGCGACCGGAGAAGATCAGGCCCGCTTCTTCCAGGGCCGGCACGAACTGGTCGTTGACCTCATAGCGGTGACGGTGACGCTCGACGATCTCGTCGCTGCCATAGGCCTGATGCGCCTTGGAGCCGTTGAGCAGGCTGCAGGCCTGGCCGCCGAGACGCATGGTGCCGCCCAGATCAGACGCCGCGTCGCGGGTCTCGATCTTGCCTTCCGGCGTCAGCCACTCGGTAATCAGACCGACCACCGGGTGCTGGGTGTCATGAGTGAACTCGGTAGAGTTGGCATCGCTCCAGCCCGCCACATTACGCGCGAACTCGATGACGGCAACCTGCATGCCGAGGCAGATGCCCAGATACGGCACCTTGTTCTCACGCGCGAAGCGCGCGGTGGCGATCTTGCCTTCCACACCACGCTCGCCGAAGCCGCCCGGTACCAGCACCGCGTCCTTGCCGATCAGACGGTCGGTGCCGTTGCGCTCGATTTCCTCGGAGTCGATGAAGTCGACGTTGACCTTCACACGCCCCTGGATACCGGCGTGGGTCAGCGCCTCGTTCAGCGACTTGTAGGCGTCGAGCAGCTCCATGTACTTGCCGACCATCGCGATGTTGATGGTCTTGAGCGGATTGAGCTTGGCGTCGAGCACCGCGACCCACTCGGACATGTCGGCCTCTTTGGCCTCCAGGCGGAACTTGTCGCAGACGATCTCGTCGAGGCCGGCTTCGTGGAGCATCAACGGAATGCGATAGATGGTGTCGGCATCCTGCAGGGAGACGACAGCCCGCTCTTCGACGTTGGTGAACAGCGAGATCTTGCGACGCTCGCTTTCCTCGATCTCGACTTCGCTGCGGCAGATCAGGATATCCGGCTGGATACCGATGGAGCGCAGCTCCTTGACGCTGTGCTGGGTCGGCTTGGTCTTGGTCTCGCCGGCCGTCTTGATGTACGGCACCAGTGTCAGGTGCATGAAGAGTGCACGCTCGCCACCCAGCTGCGCACGCAGCTGACGGATGGACTCCAGGAACGGCAGCGACTCGATGTCACCTACGGTACCGCCGATCTCGACCAGTGCGACGTCATAGCCTTCACCGCCGGCGATCACGCGACGCTTGATCTCGTCGGTGATGTGCGGGATGACCTGCACCGTTCCGCCGAGGTAGTCACCGCGGCGCTCCTTGCGCAGCACGTGCTCGTAGACGCGACCGGTGGTGAAGTTGTTGCCCTGGGTCATGCGCGAGCGGATGAAACGCTCGTAGTGACCGAGGTCCAGATCGGTTTCCGCGCCATCTTCGGTGACAAAGACTTCGCCGTGCTGGAACGGGCTCATGGTGCCCGGATCGACGTTGATGTACGGATCCAGCTTGAGAATGGTGACCTTGAGGCCACGGGCCTCGAGAATAGCCGCCAGCGAAGCGGATGCGATGCCCTTGCCAAGCGAGGACACAACGCCGCCCGTCACGAAGATAAATCGTGTCATGGAAACCTGCCGAAAACGTGAGCTGTAGGAGAGACCCGGGGGAACGGATCAGGATGGGTCGCCAGTCTAGCGGAAAGGCTGCTCCGGCTCAATTTGAATGCCACCACCTGCCCATCTCGCGTCACCATCCGATGCACCCGCCATAACGCATCAGACCCGCCGTGGCGGGCCTGATGCGTGACGCCAGATGACCTTTACACTTCCAGGAAATCAAGAATCCCTTCAGCGGCACGGCGACCTTCATCGATGGCGGTCACCACCAGATCGGAGCCGCGCACCATGTCACCGCCAGCGAACACCTTGGCGTTGGTGGTCTGGAAGGCATGACGCTCGGCGCTGGTCGCGATGCGGCCACGCTCATCGACGGCGATGTCGAAGTCGGCGAACCACGGCGCAGGGCTTGCCTGGAAGCCGAAGGCCACGACCACGGCATCCGCCGGCAGAATCTCTTCAGAGCCCGGCACCACTTCCGGACGCTGACGACCATTGGCATCCGGCTCACCCAGACGGGTGCGCACGACCTTGACGCCTTCGACCTTGCCATCGCCGACCACTGCCACCGGCTGACGGTTGAAGAGGAAATCGACGCCCTCTTCGCGAGCATTGGTCACCTCACGGCGTGACCCCGGCATGTTGGTCTCGTCACGCCGGTAGGCACAGGTCACGCTTTCCGCGCCCTGACGGATGGAGGTGCGGTTGCAGTCCATCGCGGTATCACCACCGCCGAGCACCACGACCTTCTTGCCTTCCATGGAGACGTAATCCGCCGGGTCCTTCTCGAAGCCCAGGCAGTGATTGACGTTGGCGATCAGGAAGTCGAGCGCCTTGTGCACGCCCGGCAGATCCTCACCCGGGAAGCCGCCACTCATGGCGTTGTAGGTACCCATGCCCAGGAAGACGGCATCGTATTCCTCGAGCAGCGCATCGAAGGTCACATCACGCCCGACCTCGACGTTGAGACGGAACTTTATGCCCATCTCTTCGAAGATCTCGCGGCGACGCGTCATCACGCCCTTCTCGAGCTTGAACTCCGGGATACCGAAGGTCAGCAGGCCGCCGATTTCCGGATGGCGATCATAGATCACCGGACGCACGCCATTGCGCACCAGAATATCGGCAGCACCGAGACCCGCCGGACCTGCACCGATGATGGCGACGCGCTTGTCGGTCCAGCTGACCTTGGACATGTCGGGGCGCCAGCCCATGGCGAAGGCGGTGTCGGTGATGTACTTCTCCACCGAGCCGATGGTGACGGCACCGAAGCCATCGTTCAGGGTGCAGTCGCCCTCGCAGAGACGGTCCTGCGGACAGACGCGACCACAGACTTCCGGCAGCGAATTGGTCTGGTGCGAAAGCTCGGCGGCCTCAAGGATGTTGCCCTCGGAGACCAGCTTCAGCCAGTTGGGAATGTAGTTGTGTACCGGGCACTTCCACTCACAGTAGGGGTTGCCACAGCCCAGGCAGCGATGTGCCTGGCTGGCGGCTTCTACCGGCTTGAACTCGGCATAGATCTCGTTGAACTCACGTGCGCGTACGCGAGCATCTTTCTTCTGCGGGTCCTGACGACCCACATCGATGAACTGGAAGTCGTTGGCGAGCTGATTGGCCATGATAAATCCTCTCTCAAAATCCGGGCACCGTCGCGGTGCGGGCCCTCACCCGAGGCATGCTGGGGTGAGGGGTGCGATCACTCCGGCTGACGCCGTGACTGGTCCAGCAGGCCGTTGAGGCTTGCCGCCTTCGGCTTGACCAACCAGAAGTGACGCACGAAGTCAGGGAAATCGCGCAGGATGTCGCGCCCGCGCTCGGAGCCGGTCTCGGCCACATATTCCTCGATGACTTCGCGCAGGTGGCGACGATAGGCCTCCATGGCTTCGGTATTGATGCGGTGGATTTCCACCAGCTCGTGGTTGTACTTGTCGACGAAGTCGCGATTCTCGTCCAGCACGTAGGCGAAGCCGCCCGTCATGCCCGCGCCGAAGTTGACGCCTGTCTCGCCCAGCACGCACACCAGACCGCCGGTCATGTACTCACAACAGTGGTCACCCGCACCTTCGATCACGGCGTGCGCACCGGAGTTGCGCACCCCGAAGCGCTCGCCGGCGGTACCCGCGGCATACAGCCGCCCGCCGGTCGCGCCGTACAGGCAGGTGTTGCCGATGATGGCGGTCTTGTGGCTCTCGAAGCGCGAACCACGCGGCGGCACGATGGTCAGCTTGCCGCCGTTCATGCCCTTGCCGACATAGTCGTTGGCGTCGCCTTCCAGATGCATCTCGAGTCCATTCGCGTTCCAGACACCGAAGCTCTGACCGGCCACACCGGTCAGGCTGACCTTGAGCGGTGAGCCTGTCAGTCCGGCCTCGCCATAGCGCTTGGCGATTTCCCCCGAGACACGCGCGCCCACCGAGCGATCGCAGTTGGTGACATGGAAGCTGAACTCGCCACCGCTGCGGCTGTCGATCGCCGATTCCATCGCGGCCAGCATCTCGAGGTTCTTGGCACCGGGATCATGCGGCTCGTTGCGGCTGACCTGGCAGAACTGCGGCGCGTCCTTGGGCACGAAGTCATTGCCCAGCAATGGCGTGAGGTCGAGACGACGCTGTGCGTTGGTCTCGCCTTCCAGCACTTCGAGCAGATCGGTACGACCGATCAGGTCGGTGATCTGACGCACGCCCAGCAGCGCCATCAGCTCACGCACTTCCTCGGCGATGAAGCGGAAGTAATGCTTGACCATCTCGACGGTGCCGCGGAAATGCTCGTCACGCAGCGCCTGGTGCTGGGTCGCGACACCGGTGGCACAGTTGTTCAGGTGACAGATACGCAGGTACTTGCAGCCCAACGCGACCATCGGCGCGGTACCGAAGCCGAAGCTCTCTGCCCCCAGGATCGCGGCCTTGACCACGTCCAGGCCGGTCTTGAGGCCACCATCCGTCTGCAGACGGATCTTGTGGCGCAGCTGGTTGATGCGCAGCGCCTGATGCACCTCGGGCAGCCCCAGTTCCCACGGGGAGCCGGCGTGCTTGATCGAGGTGATCGGGCTGGCCGCGGTGCCGCCGTCATAGCCGGAGACAGTGATCAGGTCGGCATACGCCTTGGCGACACCGGTGGCGATGGTGCCGATCCCCGGCTCGGAGACCAGCTTGACCGAGACCTGCGCCGACGGGTTGACCTGCTTGAGATCGAAGATCAGCTGCGCCAGATCCTCGATGGAATAGATATCGTGGTGCGGCGGCGGCGAGATCAGTGTCACCCCCGGCACGGCGTAGCGCAGACGTGCGATCAGGTCGTTGACCTTGCCGCCCGGCAGCTGACCGCCTTCACCGGGCTTGGCGCCCTGGGCGACCTTGATCTGCAGTACCTCGGCATTGACCAGATACGCCGGTGTGACACCGAAGCGACCGGAGGCGATCTGCTTGATCTTGGAGGAGCGCACGGTGCCGTAACGCGCCGGGTCTTCGCCACCCTCACCGGAGTTGGAGCGCCCACCGGCCTCGTTCATGGCCTGGGCCAGCGCTTCATGTGCCTCGGGAGACAGGGCGCCAAGCGACATGCCGGCGCTGTCGAAGCGCGGCAGCAGTGACTCGACGGACTCGACTTCCTCGATCGGCAGCGGCTCGGCGACCGGCTTGAGGGTCAGCAGATCACGAATGGTCGCCACAGGGCGCTCGTTGACCAGGCGCGCGAATTCCTTCCACTTGCCGTAGTCGCCCTGCTGCACGGCCTGCTGCAGCTTCACCACCACATCCGGGTTGTAGGCGTGGTATTCACCGCCATGCACGTACTTGACCAGCCCGCCCTGCTTGATGCGCTTGCGCGGCAGCCAGGCTTCACGCGCCAGCAGTTCCTGCTGGAACTGCAGCTCGGCGAAGCCGGCACCTTCGATGCGCGAGGCCATGCCGGTGAAACACATGTCCATGACTTCACTGTTGAGGCCGACCGCCTCGAACAGCTGAGAGCCACGGTAGGAGCCGATATGCGAGATACCCATCTTGGACAGGATCTTGTAGAGGCCCTTCTGCATGCCCTTGCGATAGTTCTCGCGAGCATCCGCCGGGTTGCCGGACAGCTCGCCGGTACGATGCATGTCCGCCATCACCTGATAGGCGAGGTACGGATAGACCGCCGTGGCGCCGACCCCGAACAGCACTGCCATCTGGTGTGCATCACGCGCATAGCCGGTCTCGATCACCAGGTTGACGCGCGGGCGCAGGGCCAGCGCACCGAGGTGATGATGGATGGCGCCGGTCGCCAGGGCGGCGTGGATCGGCAGCTGACCCTTCTTCAGGCCACAGTCGCTGAGCACCAGGATCACCTTGCCGTTGCGCGCGGCTTCCTCGGCCTGCTGACAGATACCCTTGAGCGCCTGCTTGAGGGAGTCCTGTGCCGGATCGTAGTGCAGCTTGAGCGTCTGGGAGGTGAAGGCCGGGTCCTCGTGATTGACCAGCGCATTGAACTTGCGCGGTGACAGCACCGGCGTGGTCAGGATCAGGCGATGCGCGTGCTCCGGCGTCGCGTCGAAGATGTTGAGCTCGGCGCCACAGCAGGTCTCCAGCGACATCACGATCGCTTCGCGCAGCGGATCGATCGGCGGGTTGGTCACCTGGGCGAACTTCTGACGGAAGTAGTCAGTCAGCACGCGATTCTGGCGCGACAGCACGGCCATCGGCGTGTCATCGCCCATCGAGCCGACCGCCTCCTGACCGCTCTCGGCCAGCGGGCGCAGCAGCTGATCGCGCTCCTCGAAGCTGACCTGGAACATCTTCTGGTAGACATCCAGCTGATCGGCATCCATCGGCTGGAAGCGTGCCAGCTCGGTCAGTGCAGACTCGAGATAGTTGGCATTCTCGCGCAGCCAGCGCTTGTAGGGGTGGGCACCCTTGAGGCGCTCACTGACCTGGTCGGTGTGCAGCACTTCACCGGTTTCGGTATCGACACCCAGCACCTGACCCGGCCCGACGCGCCCCTTGGCGACGACATCTTCCGGCTTGTAGTCGTAGGTACCGATCTCGGAGGCCAGCGTGATGAAGCCATTGCGCGTGATGACCCAGCGCGCCGGACGCAGGCCGTTGCGGTCCAGCATGCACACGGCGTGGCGACCGTCGGTGAGCACGATGCCCGCCGGACCGTCCCAGGCCTCCATGTGCATGGAGTTGTATTCGTAGAAGGCACGCAGATCGGAGTCCATCTGCTCGACGTTCTGCCACGCCGGCGGCACCATCATGCGGATGGCGCGATAGATATCCATGCCACCGGTGAGCAGGACTTCCAGCATGTTGTCCATGCTGGAGGAGTCGGAGCCGACAGTGTTGACGATCTCGTCCAGCTCGGCGATCTCGGGCAGCTGCGCGGAGACGAAGTTCTCCTTGCGCGCGTTGGCCCAGCCGCGGTTGGCCTCGATGGTGTTGATCTCGCCGTTGTGGGCGAGGAAGCGGAACGGCTGGGCCAGCGGCCAGCGCGGCGCGGTGTTGGTCGAGAAGCGCTGGTGGAAGACACAGATCGCTGTCTCGAGGCGCGGGTCGCCCAGGTCCTTGTAGAAGCGCGGAAGATCTTCCGGCATCACCAGGCCCTTGAAGGAGATGACCTTGCCGGAGAGCGAGCAGACGTAGAAGTCCTCTTCACTCTTCAGCGCCTGCTCGGCATGACGACGCGCCATGAACAGATCGACATTGAAGGCGATGTCGGTGCGCTCGTCGGCGGCGCCGACGAAGACCTGACGGATGCGCGGCAGGCAGTCGCGGGCCATCGGGCCGCACACGCTGTCATCTACCGGCATGTCGCGCCAGCCCAGCACCTCGAGATTGCGCGCGATCAGCGCCGACTCGAAGGCGTCACGCGCGGACTGTTCACGCGCGTCATCGTCGGGCAGGAAAAGCGTACCGACGGCATAGCGGGCGCCAAGTTCCAGCCCGAGGGTTTCTCGAGCGATCTGGCGCATGAAGCCGTCCGGCATCTTGAGCAGCAGGCCACAGCCATCGCCGGTCTTGCCGTCAGCGGCAATCCCGCCACGGTGGGTCATGCAGGTCAGGGATTCAATGGCGGTCTGCAGCAGTTCGTGGCTCGCCTGCCCTTCCATATGGGCGATCAGACCGAAGCCGCAGTTGTCGCGGAACTCTCCCGGATGGTGGAGACCTTTGTTCATGGGGCGTGCCTCACGGAGAAATCATGTGTCCAGATGCTTTTTTTCAAGCATTTTCCCGGTTATAGTTATCGGTTATCTTTATTTTTATACCTGCCGATAGTGGCGCCATCAGTGTCGCTACACGACGCCAGATTTCCCTCGAGCATATCCCCCAGCTTCCCGCCTGCGCAATTCTCCACAGGTCGCCCATCGACCAAAAAAACCTGACAAAACCGAAGGTTAGAAGAACCTTCAACCAAAAAACCCTGTAGGCTCAAGCGCTTAGCAGGTAGACATGCCTCATGAATTTCGCCTTGCAACTTTAGTATTGGTTAAATAAAAAACAGCGTTCTTATTCGCATCACCCCATACCGATTGCGCATACGGCATACCAATTCAGGAATCACGCACCTCGATACGCTCCCCGCTGCGAGCCATTCGCTCATCACGACGCGCTGACAGCCGCCAGAGAAAAGCCAGCCGCCAAAAGAAAAGCCGCCACCCGAAGGTGACGGCTTGCATGAGCGTCGGCGCCCGTGAATCGACCAATGGCTGGCTAGAGCGCCGGTGTCGATATCAGCGAGAGCTGCGCGGCCAGTGCTCCAGCATGTCGGCCAGCACGCCAGCAGGCGCCTCTTCGCTGATCACCGCGCGGCCGATGCGCTCAAGCAGGATCAGGCGCAGACGGCCATCGACATTCTTCTTGTCCAGCTGCATGTGCTTGAGGAAGTCCTCGACGCCCATGTCTTCCGGAGCCGCCAGCGGCAAGCCTGCCTTGGCGATGATGTGCGAGACACGCTCCACATCCGCACTCGACAGCCAGCCCATGCGCGCCGAAAGTTCAGCCGCCATCAGCATGCCGGTGCCGACGGCTTCACCGTGCAGCCAGGCGCCATAGCCCTGATCCGTCTCGATGGCATGCCCGAAGGTGTGGCCCAGATTGAGCAGCGCACGCACACCCTGCTCGGTCTCGTCCTGCGCCACGACATCCGCCTTGATGGCACAGCTGCGGCGAATGGCGTCACCGAGCAGGGTCTCGTCCAGCGCCATCAAGGCCGTCATGTTGTCTTCCAGCCAGCTCAGGAAGCTTTCATCCCACAGCAGACCATACTTGATGACCTCGGCCATGCCCGCTGACAGCTCACGCTGCGGCAATGTCTTGAGGCTTGCGGTATCGATCAGCACCAGACGCGGCTGCCAGAAGGCGCCCAGCATGTTCTTGCCACGCGGATGATTGACGCCGGTCTTGCCGCCCACCGAGGAATCCACCTGCGACAGCAGCGTGGTCGGCACCTGGATGAAGGCCGCGCCCCGCTGATAGCAGGCCGCCGCGAAGCCGGTCATGTCACCGATCACACCGCCACCAAGGGCGATCAAGGTGCAGCGGCGATTGAAGCCGGCCTCGAGCAGGGCATCCCAGATCAGGCCGATGCTGGCCATATGCTTGGTCTGCTCACCGTCGTCGAGAATGACCTCGCGGATATCGAGCCCCTCGCCCAACGAGGCCTTCAGTGCGTCCAGATACAGCGGTGCCACCACGGTGTTGGTGACGATCATCACCTGACGCCCCGCAAGGTGCTCACGAATCAGATCACCACGTGCGGTCAGGCCCGGCCCGATATGAATGGGGTAACTACGCTCGCCGAGCGCGACATCAAGACGATGAGCAGGTGCCAGGGACATCAGAATTCTCCTTGGGCGAAACAGATGACAGCGACTGATGCCCACCAGGGCCACCAGCCGCTGATGAGACTAGCCAGGGGCGTGCAGCGGGTCCGCCAGCGCCTTGATACGGCGACGGATCTCGTTGGTGACCGCCCGAGGACTGCGCCGATCGGTACGCACGATGATATCGGCCGTCTCGCGGTAGAGCGGGTCACGCAACTCGAACAGCCGCTTGAGCACCCGCCCGGGGTCATCCTGCTGCAACAGCGGACGATTGCGATCACGGCCGGCTCGCTTGAGCTGCTGCTCGACCGGCGCGTAGAGATACACGACGGTGCCGCGTTCGCGCAGTACGCGCCGATTGGCCTCCGCCATGATCGCGCCACCACCGGTGGCCATCACGACTTCCCTGAGCGAGGTCAGCTCATCGATGACAGCCTGCTCACGCTCACGAAAGCCGGACTCGCCCTCGACGTCGAAAATCCACGGAATGCTAGCTCCGCAGCGGTCTTCAATCACATGGTCGCTATCGCGAAATTCACGATGCAAGTCGGCCGCCAGCAGGCGGCCGATAGTGCTCTTGCCGGCCCCCATGGGGCCGACAAGGAATACGTTGGGAATCACATGCATCAGCGCACCGCCAGGCCGTCCTCGATGATCTTCGGGGTAATGAATACCAGCAATTCTACCTTCTCGTTGGACTCTTCGGTATAGCGGAACAGATTCCCGATCACCGGCAGGTCTCCGAGGAAGGGCGTCTTGAAGACGCTGCGAATCTGCTCGGAGGTCAGAATGCCACCCAGCACCACGGTTTCGCCATCATTGACCAGCACCTGCGTCTCGATTTCATTGGTATCGATGGCCGGTTCGCCATTGAAGCTGTCATCGGAGACATCGTCATTGTTGATCAACAGATCCATGATGATGCGGTTATCAGGCGTGATCTGCGGCGTCACTTCCAATGCCAGCACCGCTTCCTTGAACTCGATGTTGGTCGCGCCGCTGGAGGTCGCCTCCTCGTAGGGAATTTCCTGACCCTGCTTGATGACGGCCTTCTTCTGGTTGGCGGTGATGATCTTGGGCTGGGAGATGGTCTGGCTCTTGCCTTCGCTTTCCAGCGCCGAGAGTTCCAGGTCCAGCAGGATATCGCCGGACAGGTAACCGAAGCTGAAGGTGCTTCCCGGACTGCTATCATCCCCCAGATCTACGCTTAGACCACCGTTGCTGGTCGTACCGGTAGACGCGCCTTCCAGGCCGAACTTGCCGTTGCTGCTGTTGGAAAGCCCCCAATTGACACCAATCTCGCTGGAGACGCTGCTGCGCGCAATGACGATGCGCGCTTCGATCTGCACCTGACGCACCGGGATATCGAGGTATTCCAGCGTGCCGCGAATGGACTCGAGCGTGTCGCGGGTGTCCTGGATCAGCATGGTATTGGTGCGCTCATCGACCATCACGCGGCCCCGCTCGGACAGCAGACCGATACCGCCTTCACCGCGCAGCAACGCCGCCAGGTCCGCCGCCTTGGCATAACGCACCTGGATGTATTCGGTGGTCATCGGCGCCAGTTCCTTGACCTGCTGATTCGCCTCGAGCTCCTTGCGCTCGAGTGCCGCCAGCTCTTCGGCCGGTGCGACCATCAGCACGTTGCCCATGCGACGACTGGCCAGACCGTTGGACTTGAGCACCAGATCCAGCGCCTGATCCCAAGGCACTTCCTTCAGGTTCAGGGTCACGTTGCCGGTGACGTTGTCACTGGCGACCAGATTGAGCCCCGTAAAGTCAGCGATGATCTGCAGCACGGAGCGCACTTCGATGTTCTGGAAGTTGAGCGAGATCTTCTTGCCGGTGTAGGGGAACTTGTCCTTGATGCGCTCCGCCTGCTCTTCACGCGTCAGCGGTTTGACCTCGAGCACCAGCTCGTTGCCTGCCTGGGTGGCCAGCTGGGTGTAGTAGCCACTGGCGTCCACCACCATACGCACACCATCACGGGTACGCTGCGGATCGATACGGGTCACCGGCGTGGCGAAATCGCCGACATCCAGCACCTGATTCATCTCCGGCGGCAGCTTCACGCCCTTGATGTCGACATAGATCTTGCGTCCGCGCTCGGTGACACGTGACTCGACATTGGAGCGATTGAAGTTGATCACGACGCGGCCTTCACCATCCGTGCCACGTCGGAAATCGATACCACTGACGGCCGGCTCGCTTGCCACTTCCAGGGCACGGTTGTCCGGCGGTACGCTGGCGGCGTTCGCCTGAGAGGCAGTCGCAGGCTGAGCGCCCGGCGCACCGCCCTGCTCGCCGACGATGACGTAGAGGCTGTTGCCCTCGGTGCGCGTGACGTACGGCTTGGACTGGTTGAGCTTCATGACCAGGCGCGTGCGCGAGCCAGCCTCCAGCGCCACCAGCTCGTCCACGCCGCTGAGCCCCAGATCGAAGCGACGCTTGTCGAGCTGGCTGCTGGTATCCAGGAGGTCGATGGTGATGCGCGGCGGCGTCTCGATACGGTAGCCCTTGACCTCCGGCACTCCACCGACGAAGTCGAGCTTGAGCTCCATACGGTCGCCCCCGAGGGCGGTGAAGTTGAGGTCCTGCAGCGATGACGCGGCCATCGCCACATTTGCCATCAGACTTCCGACTGCCGCCAGCCCCAGCAGACTCATTCGTTGCAATCGCGTCATGTTCCCTAGTCCCCTGTCTCGCCGTGGCTCCGTTCAACCGTCGGGCTGATCGCGCCTTATTCTTATCGAAGCGTTATGGTGTCGGTCGTCAACTCTTGCAGGTCGACCGTTCGTCTTCCGTGACAATATGGCTACTGCCAACGCCAGTGATCTCAACCACCTGTCGACACGGGCTCTTTCAGCGCCATGGCGCGAGACCGCTCTATCCAACCGCCCTGACCATTGGGTACGATTTCCACCATATCGATCTGCGTATCACCGATACGGGTGATCCTGCCGAAGTTGCTGCCCATATGGTTGCCGACCCGCACACGCTGGACTTCCTGCTCCGGCGTCAGAATCAATGCCGAGCGCGCGCCATCGACATCCAGCGTCCCGACCATGCTGAGCTGTTCCATCGGCCAGGCTTCCAGTGGTTCACGAGGGCGATCGAGGTCCGGTCGCACACCGTTGTCGACGGCCGTCAGCTCCTCTTCGGGCTCCGGCAGGCGTGACTGGAAAGGACTGCGTGCATCCGCCATGTCATAGGTGACGGGATGATACTCGGGTTGCGGCGGCAACTCCTGCACCTTACCAGAAGGACGCCCTCTCAATGACTCGAGCTCCCCTTCCAGCGCGCCCAGCTGCGGGTCTCCACAACCCGCCAGCAGAGTGACCAGCAACACAGTTCCCATCACGGTATTTCGACGTGTCATCAGGCTCATTGCTTGCCTCCTGATGTTGCCGGGGTCTGACGATAATTGTAGGTCTTGGCCAGCAGCGACAGCTCGAGGTCATCGCTGTTGGCGACCGGCGTCAGCACGAAATCATGCAGCGTCACGATGCGTGAAAGCCCCGCGACACCGGAAATGAAGGCGGCGATACGATGATAGTCGCCGCGCACCTTGATATCGAAAGGTTGCTCGACGTAGAAGTTGCGATTCTCCGCCGGCTTCAGACGGATGTACTCGACCGCCAGCTGGTTGTTGATCGCCGTCTCGCTGATGTCATCCAGCAGCGCCGGGACTTCCGCGTCGGTGGGCAGCATTTCCAGCAGCTGCCCCATGCGAGACTCCAGCTCCACCATCTGCTCGCGCATGGCCGGCAGGTTGGCGGCCTTGAACGCCTTGCTCTCGAACTGCTGGAGCAACTGACTTTCCTGGGCACGCAGACGCTCGAGGTCATCCGCCTTGGGCGCCGCAAGAAACCAATGGGACGCCCAGAACAGGGCGCCCAGCACGATGAGCGCCAGCACGGCCTGCAGCGTGACCGGCCAGATGCCGGCTTCCTTCAGATCAAGATCACGAAAATCCGTCGACTTGAGGCGGCGGATTTCAGCATCGATGAAACTCATCGCCGACCTCCTTTCTTGTCATTTTCCGCATCGGAAGCGTTCAGCGCCGCCCCCATCGGGCGCTCCGGAATCATGATATTGAAGCTACGCTGACCGTCGTCATTGCTCTGCACATCGGAAAGCGTCGGGGTGCCGAAGGAATCCGACAGGGCAATGGCGCGCATCAGGCCGGAGACCTGACGCGTGCTTTCCGCCGTGCCATTCGCCTTGAGCTGGCGCCCGCTACGACTGATGCTCTGATACCAGGCACCGTCCACCAGAGACGTCACCAGCTGATTGAAGATCCGAACCGTTTCCGGACGCGAGAACTGCAGACTGCGGATCAGCTCTATCTGGTCGAGCATCTGGGTGCGGCGTGCCTCGATGTCCTCGACTTCCTTGATATCACGATTGAGGCGGGCCATTTCCTTCTCGATGAAGGCATGGCGCTGCTGCTGCGCCTCGAGCTGACTCTGGTAATACTCACTCATGCCATAGCCGCCACCGATGCCGACGACAGCCGCCAGCGCCAGTATGCCCATGAAGCGCTTGCTGCGCTTCTCACGCCGATCTTCACGCCAGGAAAGCAGGTTGATCTCGATGGTCATGAGCGCTTCCTCATCGCAAGACCGCAGGCCGTGAGCATCGCCGGGGCATCGCCCGCCAGCGCCTGGATGTCGACGCGCGGATTGACGCTCATGTGAGTGAATGGGTTGGCCATGATCACTTCAAGCCCGGTGTGCTCCGCCAGGCCTTCACGCAGCCCGGCGATGGCGGCCGTACCGCCCCCGAGCAGGATGCGCTGAACCTCGCGGCGCTTGCCAGCGGTGTAATAGAGCTGCAGTGAGCGTGCGATCTGCTGGATGAGCGTCTCGCGGAACGGACCCAGCACTTCGCTGTCATAGGTATCCGGCAGGCCGCCCCGCTTCTTGGCCAGACCCGCCTCATCATTGGAGAGATCGAAGCGATTCATGATCTCGTCCGTCAGCTGACGCCCCCCGAAGACGGCGTCGCGACTGTAGACGATGCGGCCATTCTGGATGACGTGGAAGGCGGTCATCGTCGCGCCGATATCGACGACGGCAACGCACTCTTCGTTGTCGTAGGTCGGCGGCAACTGATGACGCAGCTCGCCGAAGGCGCGCTCAAGGGAGAAGGTCTCGACATCGACGGCAGCCGGCTCGAGGCCGGCCTGGGAGAGTGCCGAGGTCAGCTGATCGACATCCAGGCTGCGACACGCCACCAGCAGCAGATCCTGCTGATCGGGATTGCGCGGATTGACGCCCAGATGCTGGAAGTCGAACGCGACATCGTTCAGCGGAAAGGGAAAGTGCTTCTCGGACTCGAGCGCGATGCGCTGCTCGATCTCATCATCGGCGAGGTTGGCCGGGAAGCTCAGTGTCTTGGTGATGGCAGCACTCGCGGGAACCGCGACCACGGCCCGCTTCGAGCGCGGCTGTGCCTGCTCGACCGCGCGCTTGATGGCGAGCACCACTTCGTCCATGTCCCGTATCCGTCGCTCCACGACTGCGCCTTCCTTGAGTGGACGCACCGCATAGCTATCGATCTGGTATCGATTTCCTTGCCTGGACAGCTCCAGGAGCTTCACCGTGGCCGACGTGATATCGACCCCGATGAGTCCCTTGCCGGCGGATTTGAGTCCCAGCAATTGGCGTTCCCCTGCTCTGATGACGATCTTGCCAGACTGGCTGGCCGCCGGTTCCCTGACGACGTTGCCGCGACACCCTCTATCATTCCAGGATGTTACATTATGTTTCCCAGAATAACACAACAGGCGCGCAAGTCAGGGTTCAACGCTGGCCGCACCTGAACCCGCTACTTATAATGCCCCAGCAATGGAATTGCCAATCACCGCGCAGCCACTCGCTCTTCTTACCCACGGACCCTGTCTTGCCCATGAAGCTATTGAGACGACTATTTTCGCCAGTGTTCTGGCTGCTGCTATCACTATGTGCCGCGGGACTTCTGGCCATCGTTGGCGCTTCGCTGTACTTCTCGCCGGGCCTGCCCGACGTCCATCAGCTTCAGGACACCAAGCTGCAGACGCCGCTGCGCATCTATACCCGCGATGGCAAGCTGATCGGCGAATACGGTGACCAGCGCCGCATCCCGGTCACCTACGACGAGATTCCCGAGACCTTCGTCGACGCCCTCCTCGCCGCCGAGGACAGCAACTTCTTCTCCCACCCGGGCATCGACCCCAAGGGGCTGGCGCGCGCGGCCGTGCAACTGGCCTCCAGCGGCAGCATCCAGTCCGGTGGCAGTACCATCACCATGCAGGTGGCGCGCAACTATCTGCTGACGCTGGACCAGACGTTCACGCGCAAGATTCGCGAGATTCTGCTGTCGCTGCAGATGGAAGAGATCCTCTCCAAGCAGGAGATCATGGAGCTCTACGTCAACAAGATCTTCCTGGGCCATCGCGCCTACGGGATCGCCGCCGCTGCGCGCACCTACTACGACAAGTCCCTGGATGAACTGACACTGGCAGAGCAGGCCATGCTGGCCGGCCTGCCCAAGGCGCCGTCGAGCTTCAACCCGCTGACCAATCCGCAGCGCGCACTGATCCGTCGCAACTGGATCCTGCTGCGCATGAAGGAGCTGGGTTACATCGAGCCGCAGGCCTATGACGAAGCCGTCAAGGCGCCGATCACCGCGGCACGCCACTCCTCCAGACCGGAGGTGCAGGCACCCTACGTCGCGGAAATGGCGCGCAGCTTCGCCGTCGACCGCTTCGGCGACAAGGCCTACACCGACAACGTCCGCATCACCACGACGCTGGACAGCTCGCTGCAGCCAATGGCACGTGATGCGCTGATCAAGGGGCTGATCGCCTACGATACCCGCCACGGTTGGCGCGGGGTCGAGGAATCCGACATCGCAGCCTCCCTGGCGGAAGCCCAGGACCAGACCGATCAGGCCGGCCTCGAGGAAGAACTCTCCAAGTCGCCGGAAGTACTGGAAACCGCCAGGCAGGCAGCCCAAAAGAGCGAGAAGCGCATCGCCGGCATCGACCGAGATGTCTCGAACTGGCTGAAAGTGCTCGACCGTACCCCGGATTACGGCCCGCTGAAGGCCGCCATCGTAGTGGAAAGCACCGGCAAGCAGATGAAGGTACTGCTGGCCGACGCCACAGCCGTGACCCTCGACTGGGACGGTCTGAAGTGGGCGCGTGAGTACAAGAGTGCCAAATGGCGTGGCGGCGTGCCGGGCTCGGCCGCCGAGATCGCCAATGCCGGTGATCTGGTACGCGTGATCAAGCAGGACGACGGCTACCGTCTGGGCCAGCTGCCGGACGCGCAATCCGCCATCGTCTCACTGGACCCGGAAAGTGGCGCCATCCTCGCCCTGCAAGGTGGCTTCAGCTATTCCGCCAGCAAGTTCAACCGCGCCATCCAGGCACGCCGCCAGGCAGGCTCGATCTTCAAGCCGTTCGTCTATCTGTCCGGGCTCGAGCAGGCCGGCATGTCACCGGCGACCATCATCAACAACGCCCCCGTCGTGCTTCAGGATGGCGGCAAGGTGTGGCGTCCGGAAAACGCCGGCGGCAAGTTCACCGGCCCGACCCGCATCCGCGTTGGCCTGTATCGCTCGCTGAACCTGGTCTCCGTGCGTCTGCTGCAGACGGTCGGCCTCGACAAGACCCTCGACTTCCTGGTCAAGCTGGGCTTCCAGCGTGACGAGCTGCCCAATGGCCTGTCACTGGCCCTGGGCAGCGCCTCGCTGACCCCGCTGGAGATGGCACGCGGTTACGCCGTGCTCTCCAATGGTGGTTTCCGTGTCGAGCCCTGGTACATCGATACCATCACGCGCGGCAATGACGAGATCGACTACGAGGCACATCCGGCGGTCGCCTGCGCCAACTGTGCACCGGGCATGGTCACCGTCAATCGTGACGGTCGCCAGTACCCGCTGGCCGAGCGTGTCGCCTCCCCCGAAGCCATGTACCTGATCCGTGACATGATGCAGGATGTCATCAAGCGCGGTACTGGCCGTGGCGCGCTGGCGCTGGGTCGCGATGATCTGGCTGGCAAGACCGGCACCACCAACGATCAGCGCGATGCCTGGTTCTCCGGCTTCAACAGCAAGCTGGTGGCCACTGTCTGGGTCGGCAAGGACTCCAACGACACCCTGGCCGAGTATGGCGCCCAGGCTGCCCTGCCCATCTGGGTCGACTACATGCGCGGCGCCCTCAAGGGCATGCCGTCCTCCACCATGGAGCGTCCGGACAACATCGTGACGGCGACCATCGACCCGGACTCTGGCAAGCGCCTGCGCAGCGGCCAGTCCGGCGGCATCAGTGAGCTGTTCCGCAAGGATAATCTGCCGCCCTACAAGGAACGCACCATCCGCAAGGAACTGGAGCAGGAAAGCGGTTCGGAAGGCACCGGAACTTTCGAGGCCATCTTCTGATCTGATCTCCAGCCCTCGCCCGCCAACCTAATCGGCAGGGGGAGAGCCCAAGGAAGAGCGGCCGCTGGTCGCTCTTCTGCCATCTGAGCATTCAAAAGGCTCCCCCGTGTCGCGCCCCACTGGTAGCGTGCGGATGATGCGCCAGGCCGCCTCGCTCAGCACGCGTCATCTCACAAGTCACATTCCCGATGATGATGTCATGCCACAACCATGCCGGAGTTCGCATGCTTCACCCACTGCCCACACTGCGCAGGACCGCGTTTCTGTGCCTGGCCCTGCTTCCCCTCGACACGGCTGTCGCAGACGACCTCTTCTATGCACCGCCACCCGCCAGCGAGGACTCTGAGCCCTTCAGCGGCCAGGCCGAGCTGGGCTTCACCAAGCTGTCGGGCAACTCGAACAGCGAGACCCTGCTGGGCAAGACAAGCCTGTCCTGGCACCTGAAGCCCTGGACTCACACCTTCCGAGTGGAGGCCAAGCGCGTCTCCAGCAGCGGCGAGACCACGACCGACAAATACCTGGTCGGCCAGCGCGAGCGCTACGACCTCAGCGACGACCACTACGCCTTCGGCCTACTGCGCTGGGAGAAGGAGCGCTTCTCCGGCTACAACCACCAGGTCACCTCCATCGTCGGTCAAGGCGTCACACTGCTGGATGGCCCCGAACACAACCTATCCCTCGAGGCCGGGCCGGGCTATCGTTTCGATGACATCACGGCGGGGGATCACGAGAACTACCTGCTGGGCTATGGCGCCATGGACTATCGCTGGCAGCTGTCCGACACCTCCAAGTTCGAGCAGCAGTTCTCGGCGGAGGCCACGCGCGAGAACGTGATCAGTCGCAGCTATACCGCGCTGACGGTCGCCATCAATGCAAGCCTCGCCCTCAAGCTCTCACATGAGATCGAGAACAACACCAACCCGCCCGATGAATCGGACGCCAACACCGATACCACCACGGCGGCCTCCATCCTCTACAGCTTCTGAGCAAAGCCTACCCTCGCCTAGGCACAAACCATGCCTGCCGGTGGCTCATGCCCGCAATGCATGACGGAAAGCAGCCACCAACAAAAAGCCCTCCCCGGAGGCTCCGGCGAGGGCTTTTTCATATCTTGCATCACCTTGGCGACGCTACCAACCGGCCATCAGGCCGTAGGCACTCAACCGTAGACCTGGTCTGTGCTGGTCAGCGGGTAATGCGCCGGGAACGGCTTGCGCGCGACACCGGAATCGATGGCCGCCTGGGCCACAGCAGCCGGCAGACGCTCGAGAAGACGCGAGTCCATCGGCGTCGGGATGATGTAACCCGGGCCGAATTCGAGGCTATCGATCTCGTAGGCATCCAGCACATCCTGGCTGACCGGCTCACGCGCTAGGTCTTTCAGAGCGTGGACGGCAGCCAGCTTCATCTCTTCATTGATACGCGTCGCACGCACATCCAGCGCGCCGCGGAAGATGAACGGGAAGCCCAGCACGTTGTTGACCTGGTTCGGGTAGTCGGAGCGACCTGTCGCCATGATGACGTCCGGGCGTGCTTCGCGAGCGGTATCCGGGTGAATTTCCGGATCCGGATTGGAGCAAGCAAAGACGATCGGGTTGGTGGCCATCTTCTTGAGCTGCTCAGCCTTGAGCAGGTTCGGGCCGGACAGGCCGACGAAGACGTCGGCGCCATCGATGGCGTCGTCCAGCGTGCGCAGCTCGGTCTCGGTGGCAAACATCGCCTTGTACTGGTTCAGGTCGTCCCGGCCGCTGTGGATCACGCCCTTGCGGTCGAGCATGAAGATGTTCTCGACCTTGGCACCACTGGCCACTAGCAGCTTCATGCAGGCGATGGCGGCAGCGCCGGCGCCCAGGCAGACGATACGCGCGTCTTCCAGCTTCTTGCCGGCGATATCCAGGGCATTGAGCATGCCGGCCGCGGTGACGATGGCGGTACCGTGCTGATCGTCATGGAAAACCGGGATGTTGCACTGTTCGATCAGCGCCTGTTCGACTTCGAAGCACTCCGGTGCCTTGATGTCTTCCAGGTTGATGCCACCGTAAGTGGTATGGATGCGACGCACGGTGTCGATGAAGGCCTGCGGGCTTTCCGCATCCACTTCGACATCGACGGAGTTGATACCAGCGAAGCGCTTGAACAGCACGCCCTTGCCTTCCATGACCGGCTTGGAAGCCAGCGGCCCCAGGTTGCCCAAGCCAAGGATGGCAGTCCCGTCAGAGATGACCGCGACCAGATTGCCCTTGCCGGTGTACAGGTAGGCGTTTTCCGGGTCGGCGGCGATTTCGCGGCACGGCTCGGCAACGCCCGGGCTGTAGGCCAGCGCCAGGTGCTTGGCGGTCTCGGTCGGCTTGGTCAGCTCGATGGAGAGCTTCCCGGGAATCGGTTCGGCGTGATATTGCAGTGCTGCTTTCTTCATGGCATCAGACATGCGTGTCATCCGGTATTTTGGCGGGGGTTGGCTGCTCCAGAATATAGAAAAAGACACTTCTGAACAACCGACGCAACTTGCTGTTATGCATGACTTTAAAACGAATGTTTAAAAAATGTTTTAGCCATTCGTCTAACGTTATGGATGCCCTATCCAGCCATAAACCTTTCCTTATCACTGACAGGATTTCTCGTCGATTTTGCCCCTTGTTGACGCCACGATTCGCGCAAGATCCTCGATTTTCGACCGCTCACCGACGCAACCCGCCATTCCCGGTACGCTTGATGCAGAGGCAGAGCAGAAAAAGTGCCAAATCGGAAACAATCTTTCCCTTCAGCAAGTACAGCGCAGGGGTGACATCTCCGCAAGGGCGTCTCGAACCAGCTGTCGTGGTCGCGGCCCTCTTCAGAGGGGCCTGAACGACAGACACAAAAAAACCCGCTCGTGAGCGGGTTTTTCGTCCATGACGCTGCAAGAGGCGCAGCGCCATGAAAGCGACAAGCAGCTGAAGGTATCAGCGCTTGATGGCAGCACCGAAACGCTTGTTGAAGCGCTCGACGCGACCACCGGTGGTAGCCTGCTTCTGCTTGCCGGTGTAGAACGGGTGGCACTCGGAGCACACGTCAAGCGCGAAAGCCTGCTTGGAAGTGGTACCGATTTCGTGCTGCGCGCCGCAGGAGCAAGTTGCGGTCTGGCGCTGGTAGTCCGGATGGATACCCTGTTTCATGATGTGTAACCTCAGGTCGCTGTGCACCGCCACCTGATCACTTGCCAGGCACCGTACACGGGTTTTGGATTGAACCGGTCATTCCGCCGTTTCCGACGGAAGGCCGGGCATTTTACCAGTCATCTGCCGCAAGACCAAACTTTGTGCCGTTTATTGCGAGCAACACTCTGTAGACTGCGTGCCACGGCATATTCCCGTTTTCCTGAATGCTTCATATCACCTCATATCCGGATACCTTGCGTGCCTGACACTACCGACAAGACTGCGACTCACCTGCCGGGACCTGTGCTGGGCATCGCGATTCCCGGCCCGCTGCGCGATCTGTTCGACTACCTGCCATCCCGCCAACCGCCCCGCCACGGCTGGCAGGTGGGCCTGCGCGTGCGCGTCGAATTCGGGCGTCGCCAGCTGGTCGGGGTGATCGCCGAGCTGCGCAGCGACTCAAGCTTCCCCATCGACAAGCTCAAGCCAGTCAGCGAAATCATCGATGACGAGCCGCTGCCGGCCGACTGGTTGTGGATATGTCAGTTTACCGCGCGCTATTACCAGCACTCGCTCGGCGACACCTTCGCCCAGGCGATGCCCTCGCTGCTGCGTCAGGGGCGCGCCCTGGAGGCGCGTACCCGTGAGCGCTGGACGCTGACCGACAAGGGCCGCACCACCGAGCCGGCAAGCCTCGGGCGAGCCACCCGCCAGATCGCGTTGCTGGGACTGCTCGCCCAGCATCGTCATGGCCTGGTGCACAGCGCCATCACCGCCCAGGGCTTCACCCGCCAGCAACTGGAAACCCTGCGCGGCCGCGGCTACATCGAATCCCGCGAGGAGCCGGTGACCGGCGCCACGCCGGAGCAGGCCAGCAAGGGCGTGCTCGCCGAACCCAGCCTGGCCCTCAACGATGAGCAGTGTCGCGCCCTCTCACGTCTGCACGACGGCCTGAGTCAATTCTCACCCACGCTGCTGGAGGGCGTGACCGGCTCCGGCAAGACCGAGGTCTACCTGCAGCTGATCGAGGCGGTGCTGGACCGCGGCGGCCAGGCGCTGGTGCTGGTGCCCGAGATCGGCCTGACGCCCCAGACGCTGGAGCGCTTTCGCAGACGCTTCCGTGTGCCGCAGGTGATGCTGCACTCCGGCGTCAGCGATGGTGAACGCCTCGATGGCTTCGAAGCCGCCCGCAGCGGCCGGGCGCGCATCGTGATCGGTACCCGCTCCGCCATCTTCACGCCGATGGCCAGACTCGGCGTGATCATCGTCGACGAGGAACACGACGGCTCCTTCAAGCAACAGGACGGCCTGCGCTATCACGCTCGCGATCTGGCGCTGGTGCGCGGCAAGCAGGAAGGCATCCCCGTGGTGCTCGGCAGCGCCACGCCATCCCTTGAGAGCCTGCGCCATGCCCGCGAGGGGCGCTTCACGCATCTGCACCTGCATCAGCGCGCCGGACGCAGCCAGCCGGCCCGACTGCATCCGGTCGACCTACGCGGCCGCATGACGCTAGGCGGTCTCTCGACCCAGAGTCTGGAAACGATCGAGAAGCGCCTCGCCCAGGGCGATCAGGTGCTGGTATTCATCAATCGACGCGGCTTCGCGCCGACCCTGACCTGCCATGCCTGCGGCTGGATCGCCGAATGCGACAACTGCGATGCCCGCATGACCCTGCATCGCCATCCGCCCCAGCTGACCTGCCACCACTGCGAGCGCACCCGCCCGCTGCCGGACGCCTGCCCGGCCTGTGGCAGTGGCGACGTTCGCCCGCAGGGCGCAGGCACCGAGCGTACCGAAGAGCTGCTCGGCGAGAAATTCCCCGACATGCCGGTGCTGCGCATCGACCGCGACAGCACCCAGCGCAAGGACGCCATGAGCGAGGCGCTGGCGGTGATCCGGCGCGGTGAGCCCTGCCTGCTGGTCGGCACACAGATGCTGGCCAAGGGCCACCACTTTCCTCACGTCACCCTGGTGGTGGTAGTCAACGCCGACAGCGGCCTCTACGCCGCCGACTTTCGCGCGCTGGAGCAGTCCGCGCAGCTGCTGGTGCAGGTCGCGGGTCGCGCCGGACGTGCCGAGCGTCCCGGCGAGGTATTGATCCAGACCCGCCACCCGGAAGACCCCAACCTGCTGACACTGATCCAGGCCGGCTACCCGCAGCTGGCGGGAGAGTTGCTCGAGGAACGTCGCATCGCCCAGCTGCCGCCCTTCAGCCATCTGGCGCTGCTGCGCGCCGAGGCCAGCGACCAGCAGCAGGTCGAGCAGTGGCTATTGAAGGTGGGTAGCGCCCTGCGCCAGCACCTCGAGGCTGCCAATCTCAAGGTGGATTGCCTCGGCCCGGTTCCCGCGCCGATGGAGCGTCGCCAGAATCGCTATCACGCCCAATTGCTGTTGCGTTGTGCGAAACGCGGCCCATTGCATGAAGCGGCGGCCTGGCTGGTGACGCTCTGCGAGCAGGACCGCGACGCGCGCCGCCTGCGCTGGTCGCTGGATGTCGATCCCATCGGCATGGCCTGAGCTCATTGCCAGCGGCGTGACAGCCCTGCACGCCGCTTGCGATGAACTGACCACTATCCCTGCTGGGCGCGGAATGCGGCGCGATTGATCACGACGGTTTATGCAAGCCCCAGGATCGGTGATAATGCCCGCCATCGTGCAGCGACATCCGCACTCCCCCATTGCCCGCAGGCCTGATGCCTGCAACCGCCTGCTGTATGGCACGCGGTGCGACCCGAGCCGTGAAGAGACCGATATTCCATGAAAGAGACGATCATCGAACTGCTGGGCCAGGCCCTGGAAACCCTCAAGGCCGACGGCACCCTGCCCGCCGACGCCAGCCCGCAGATCAAGGTCGACCCGACCAAGGACAAGAGCCACGGCGACTACGCCAGCAATCTGGCGATGATGACGTCCAAGGCCGCCGGCATGAAGCCGCGCGATCTGGCCGAGAAGCTGATCGCGGCGCTGCCGGCCTCCGATGCCGTCTCCAAGGTCGAGATCGCCGGCCCCGGCTTCCTGAACTTCTTCGCTGACACTGGTGCGGTAGCCGACATCGTGCGTCGCATCTTCAGCGAAAACGACAGCTTCGGTCACAGCGATGCGGGCGCCGGCGAGAAGGTCCAGGTCGAGTTCGTCTCCGCCAACCCGACCGGCCCGCTGCACGTCGGCCACGGCCGCGGCGCCGCGGTCGGCGACGTGCTGTGCCGACTGCTGGCCGCCACCGGCCACGATGTCACGCGCGAGTTCTACTACAACGACGCCGGCGCCCAGATCAACAATCTGGCACTCTCCGTCCAGGCACGCGCCAAGGGCCTGGGCCCGGACGACGCCAGCTGGCCGGCCGATGGCTACCGCGGTGACTACATCAGCGAACTGGCCGCCTCCTACATGGCCGGCGACACCGTCGAAGCCGATGGCAAGCAGGTCACCGGCGCCGCGGATACCGATGACCTGGAGGCCATCCGCGTCTTCGCCGTCGCCTACCTGCGTCACGAGCAGGACCTCGACCTCAAGGCCTTTGGTGTCGAATTCGATGTCTACTTCCTCGAGTCCTCGCTCTACCGCGACGGCAAGGTCGAGGAGACCGTCAAGCGTCTGGTCGACAACGGCTATACCTACGAAGACGATGGCGCCATGTGGCTGCGTACCACCGACTTCGGTGACGACAAGGACCGCGTGATGCGCAAGCGTGACGGCGGCTACACCTACTTCCTGCCCGATGTCGCCTACCACCTCGACAAGTGGCAGCGAGGCTTCACCCAGGTCATCAACGAGCAGGGTGCCGACCACCACTCCACCGTGACCCGCGTGCGTGCCGGTCTGCAGGCTCTGCAGGCGGACATTCCCAAGGGCTGGCCGGACTATGTGCTGCACCAGATGGTCACCGTGATGCGCTCCGGCGAGGAAGTGAAGCTCTCCAAGCGTGCCGGTAGCTACGTGACCCTGCGCGACCTGATCGAGGAAGTCGGCCGCGACGCGACCCGCTACTTCCTGGCCGCACGTCGCGCCGACTCCCAGCTGACCTTCGACATCGATCTGGCCCGTTCCCAGTCCAATGACAACCCGGTCTACTACATCCAGTACGCTCACGCCCGCGTGCATAGCGTGCTGCGCAAGGCCAGCCGCGAAGAGAAGCCCTTCGACGAGGCCCTGGCCATGGCGCAGCTCACCCTGCTGACCAGCGATCAGGAAAAGGCCGTGATGAACCGCATGGCGCAGTTCCCGGATGTCATCGCCCACGCCGCCAAGGTCCGCGAGCCGCAGCAGCTCGCCCAGTACCTGCAGGACCTCTCCTCCGACTTCCATACCTGCTACAACGCGGTGAAGGTGATGGTCGAGGACGACGCGACCCGCAATGCGCGCATGGCGCTGGGTCTGGCGACCGCTCAGGTCATCCGCAACGGCCTGGCCCTGCTGGGTGTCAGCGCTCCCGAGGAGATGTAAGCCATGGCTGCTCGCCGCCCCGCCAGCAAGAAGCCCGCCTCCCGCCAGGGGGCGAGCCCCCGTCGGCAACCCGCTGCCAGCCAGAGTCGTGGTCTGCCCGGCTGGCTGTGGGGCATCATCGGTCTGATCGCCGGCTTCGCTCTCGCGCAGTACTTCGAGAAACAGGCTCCGCGTCTGCCGGTCGCGGCCATCGTGCCCAAGGCCAACACTCAGCAGAGCGGGCAGCAGAACGGACAACAGAACGGGCAGCAGGCCGCCAAACAGGGCAACCAGCAGCAGAGGGAAGCCGCCGAAGAGTCCGCCGGCAACATGCCGACCTTCGAGTTCTACACCCTGCTGCCGGAAACCGAGGTGATCGCGCCCAAGGTGGATGAGTACAAATCCACGCCGCGTCCGGGCAGCGCCGAGAGCACCAAGAAGACCGAGGCCTCGCTGACCAACTACATGTTGCAGGCCGCGTCCTTCCGCGAGATGAGCGATGCCAGGAAGCTGGCCGGCAAGCTCAAGGACCTTGGCCTGCTGGCCAAGGTCAGTGATGTCAATGCCTCCGGCGGCACTGTCTGGCACCGGGTGCAGGTCGGCCCCTACAAGGACACCCGCGAGCTCAATCGCGCCCAGGACCTGATGAACACCCAGGGCATCGAGCCCCTGTTGATCAAGCTGCAGTAAGCCAGGCGTGAGCCTTGCGACAGACGGGCCCGCTCATTTTTGAGCGGGCCCGTTGCATGAGGGCGCAGACCAGGGCCGATCGCAATCAACGCTGAGTCGCCGATGACTTGAAACCCGTATCGGCGCCCCCATCTACAGCATTCCGGTGAGACATCAGGCCCGCGTGCCGCCCATCAGGCGGTGCAGGAGCGCGGCAAGCAGTGGCAAGCGCCAGACTGACGATCACCACCCGTTTTACGCGACGAGGCCACGGCCTCGTCTGCCCAGAAATGCCATGCCCGGCCCCGTTCACCTTATTCCAATCGCCGGCATGCTCTCTCAGGAGTTATCCATGACCACGATCGTCTCCGTGCGTCGCAACGGCCAGGTCGCCCTGGCTGGTGACGGCCAGGTATCCCTTGGCAACACTGTCATGAAAGGCAACGCCGCCAAGGTGCGTCGTCTGTATCGCAACCAGGTACTGGCCGGCTTCGCCGGCGGTACCGCCGATGCCTTCACGCTGTTCGAACGCTTCGAAGCGCAGCTCGAGAAGTATCAGGGCCAGCTGGTGAAGTCCGCCGTGGAGCTTGCCAAGGAGTGGCGCTCAGACCGCGCTCTGCGCAAACTTGAGGCCATGCTGGTGGTCGCCGACAAGCATGCCTCCCTGATCATCACCGGCAATGGTGACGTGGTCGAGCCCGAGCACGGCGTGCTGGCCATCGGCTCCGGCGGCAACTACGCCGAGGCCGCCGCGCGTGCCCTGATCGAGAATACCGAGCTTTCCGCCCGCGAGATCACCGAGAAGTCCATCTCCATCGCGGCCGACATCTGCGTCTTCACCAACCACAATGCCATCATCGAGGAGCTGTCCTGAGATGTCCCAGATGACCCCGAAGGAAATCGTCAACGCCCTCGACCAGCACATCGTCGGCCAGCCGGAAGCCAAGCGTGCCGTGGCCGTCGCCATGCGCAACCGCTGGCGCCGCATGCAACTCAATGACGACCTGCGTCCGGAAGTCACGCCGAAGAACATCCTGATGATCGGCCCGACCGGTGTCGGCAAGACCGAGATCGCCCGTCGTCTGGCCAAGCTGGCCGGTGCGCCCTTCCTCAAGATCGAGGCGACCAAGTTCACCGAGGTCGGCTACGTCGGCCGTGACGTGGAATCCATCATCCGCGACCTGGTCGAGGTCGCGATGAAGCTGGTACGCGAAGATGCCATGAAGGAAGTGCGCGACAAGGCCGAAGATGCCGCCGAAGAGCGCATCCTCGACGCCCTGCTGCCGCGTGTGCGTGGCGAAGAGTACGACGCTGCCGCCAACAACAGCAGCACGCGCCAGATGTTCCGCAAGAAGCTGCGCGAAGGTCAGCTGGATGACAAGGAAATCGACATCGAGCTGAGCCCGGCCAGCCAGAGTCTCGATTTCGCCACCCCGCCGGGGATGGAAGAGATGACCAGCCAGCTGCAGTCCATGTTCTCCAACATGGGCAAGCAGCAGAAAGAGAGCCGTCGCATCACCGTCAAGGAAGCGCTCAAGCTGGTTCACGAGGAAGAAGCGGCCAGAATGGTCAGCGATGAAGACCTCAAGAGCCGTGCCATCGAGGCCGTCGAACAGAACGGCATCGTCTTCCTCGACGAGATCGACAAGGTCGCCAAGCGTGGCGAATCCGGCAGTGGCGGCGATGTGTCCCGCGAAGGCGTGCAGCGCGATCTGCTGCCGCTGATCGAGGGCTCCACCGTGTCCACCAAGCACGGCATGGTCAAGACCGACCACATCCTGTTCATCGCCTCCGGTGCCTTCCACCTGTCCAAGCCGTCGGACATGATTCCGGAGCTGCAGGGCCGTCTGCCGATCCGTGTCGAGCTCAACGCCCTGACGCCGGAAGACTTCAAGCGCATCCTGACCGAGCCGTCCGCCGCCCTGATCCGTCAGTACAAGGCCTTGCTGGCGACCGAAGGCGTCGAGCTGAGCTTCGCGGACGATGCCATCGAGCGCATCGCCCAGATCGCCTATCAGGTCAACGAAGGCACCGAGAACATCGGCGCGCGTCGTCTGCACACCGTGATGGAGCGCCTGCTGGAAGAGATTTCCTACGAGGGCGGTGATCAGGCCGGCGAGCTCAAGGTCGATGCCGCCTATGTCGATGCCCGCCTGGGTGATCTGGC
The DNA here is from genome assembly GCA_013376735.1 of bacterium Scap17. NCBI lineage: Bacteria > bacterium Scap17. The sequence continues at coordinate 3,703,832 of VINJ01000001.1, forward strand.
GCGTGATGAAGACCTGTCGCGCTACATCCTCTGACGACACGCTCACGCGCCTGACAGCCCCTCATGGAAGCCAGTCCCGTTCCTGAGGGGACTTCTGACGCCCGATCCGGCTTGGCCCGGATCGGGCGTCAGTGCATCATGCGCACCAGACACATCGACCGGCCAAGCGCCGCGCTCGACGCCTATCTGCCTTCGCCATGCCGCCCTGCGCCACCGCGCGGCATGCCAAGCCCGAGGATGCCCCGATGAGCCACGACACCCCCAGGAATGCCGCCGCGTCCCACGACGCTGATCCCAGCGGCCAGCAACGCGACTACCGCCTCAACGAGCGCCATGCCCGCGATGGCGAAGAGGCCCCGGTACCGACACGAGTGCACTACCACAAGTCACAGCGCGAACTGGAACTGGGCTACGCCGATGGCCAGAGCTTCCGCCTGAGCACCGAATTCCTGCGCGTGATGTCGCCGTCGGCGGAAGTGCGTGGCCACGGTGTCGGCCAGGAAACCCTGCAGGTCGGCATGCGCTACGTCGGGCTGACCAACATCACCCAGAGCGGCCGCTACGCGCTGAAGCTGCACTTCGATGATGGCCATGACAGCGGCCTGTATACCTGGGAATACCTGTGGGAACTGGCCAATCGCCGCGACGCCATGTGGGCCTACTACCTGCGTCAGCTAGAAGAGGCCGGCGCCTCGCGCGAACCACTGGGCATTCCGCTCAACCAGCTGTAAGCCACTGATGTCACTGGCGCGGCAAGATGTCCGAGTCGACGTCTTGCCAAAAGACAGCCCGCTGGCCAGCGGTTACAATCGAGCCACTGCGAAAGCTCACCATATCGTGCTGACGTCGCCACGGCGGCGTCACAACAGGGGAAGTCATGGACAAGCGTACGACTCACTTCGGTTATCAGGAAGTTGCCGTGGACGAGAAGGCAGGCCGCGTCGCGGATGTCTTCCACAGTGTCGCCGCCAAGTACGACGTGATGAATGACCTGATGTCGTTCGGCATCCACCGTCTGTGGAAGCGCATCACCCTGGAGCGTGCCGGCGCCCGTCCCGGCCAATCGGTGCTGGACATCGCCGGCGGCACCGGTGACCTGACGCTGAAGTTCTCGCGTCTGGTCGGCCCGAAAGGCCGCGTGGTGCTGGCCGACATCAACGCCTCGATGCTCAACGTCGGTCGCGACAAGCTGCTCGACCGTGGCGTCGGTGGCAATGTCGAATACGTACAGGCCAATGCCGAAGCCCTGCCCTTCCCGGACAACACCTTCGACATCATCACCATCGCCTTCGGGCTGCGCAACGTCACCGATCAGGCCAAGGCCCTGCGCTCCATGCAGCGCATCCTCAAGCCGGGTGGCCGCCTGCTGGTGCTGGAATTCTCCAAGCCGGTCAACCCGCTGCTGTCCACCGCCTACGACCAGTACAGCTTCCGACTGCTGCCGAAGATGGGCGAGATGGTCGCCGGAGACGCCGACTCCTACCGCTACCTGGCCGAGTCCATTCGCATGCACCCCGACCAGAAGACCCTGGCCGGCATGATGGAAGAGGCCGGTCTCGAGCGTGTCGAGTACACCAACCTGACGGGCGGCATCGTCGCGTTGCACCGCGGTATCAAGCTCTGAGGCTGTCATGGCATTGCTGACCCCCCTGCTGTTGGCGACCGCTGAGCGGACGCTGAATCAGCTGCTGGCTCGCGACCCGGCCTCGACGTCGCGCCTTGAGGCACTGGCAGGCCGACGCCTGCTGGTACGTGTCGAACGCCCCGCCTTCGACCTGCTCGTGCATTTCGACCTGCAGGGCCTGCACCTGTTGCGCCTGCCCCAGGCCAACGAGAGCGATGGCGACGTGGTGGTGGAGCTCGACATGGAGACCGCCGCCGCCCTGCTGTCCGGTGAATCCATCGAGCGCCTGATGTTCGAGGGCCGCCTCGCGGTGCGTGGCCGCATCCATCTGCTGGAAAGCGCCCGTGACCTGGTGATGGACCTCGACCTGGATTGGGAAGGCGCGCTCAGTGAGTGGTTCGGCGAAGCCCCCGGCCATAGCCTGGCCAACGGCCTGCGCAGCCTCGGGCGCTTCGGCCTGATCAGCCGCCGCGAGCTGGAGCTGGACCTGCGCGAGTACCTCACCGAGGAGGTGCGCTGGCTGCCCGGTCAGGCGCAGATGCGGGTCGCGCGTGACGAGCTGACCGAGCTGACCCAGTGTCTGGATCGCACCGAAGCGCGTCTGGCGCGGCTGCGCCGTCATCTCGAGACCGCCACCTCTCATCAACCTGCCGAGCGGGAGTGCCAGCCGTCGTGAGACTCTATCGCCTGCTGAGCATCCTGTGGGTCATCGCCCGCTACCGCCTCGACGACCTGGTGCCGCCGGGGCGCGTGCCGGCCCTGCTGCGCCCGCTGCTCAAGCTGTCGCCGCTGCGTCTGTTCCCCATCGGCAGACGCACGCGCGGCGAGCGTCTGCGTCTCGCGCTCGAGGCCCTCGGCCCGATCTTCATCAAGTTCGGTCAGATGCTCTCGACCCGCCGCGACCTGCTGCCGCCGGACATCGCCGACGAACTCAAGCGCCTGCAGGATCAGGTGCCACCGTTCGAGAACCAGGTCGCGCGGGAGCTGGTCGAGCAGGAACTCGAGATGTCGGTCGAGGAAGCCTTCGCCGAATTCGAGGCCCAACCCCTGGCCTCCGCCTCCATCGCCCAGGTACATGCCGCACGCCTGCACGATGGCTCGGACGTGGTGGTCAAGGTCATACGGCCGCGCATCGAGGAAGTGATGCGCAAGGATATCGGCCTGCTCTACATGTTCGCGCGCCTGTTGATGAAGGCCTCACCGGAGGCCCGCCGCCTGCGCCCGGTCGAAGTCGTCGCCGACTACGAAGCGACGCTGTTCGACGAGCTCGACATGCACAAGGAGGCCGCCAACACCTCCCAGCTCAAGCGCAACTTCCTCGACTCGCCGCTGCTCTACGTCCCGGCCATCCACTGGCCACTGACGGGCCGCCGCGTGATGGTGCAGGAACGCATCCGCGGCATCCCGGTGGCCGATATCGAGGAGCTGACCGCGCAGGGCACCGATCTCAAGAAGCTGGCCGAGCGCGGCGTGGAAATCTTCTTCACCCAGGTATTCCGCGACAACTTCTTCCACGCCGACATGCACCCCGGCAACATCTTCGTCTCGCGCGAGAACCCGCACGACCCGCAGTTCATCGCCATCGACTGCGGCATCGTCGGCAGCCTCACCCGCGAGGACCAGGACTATCTGGCCCGCAACCTGTTGGCCTTCTTCCGCCAGGATTACTACGAGGTCGCGGCGCTGCACATCGAGTCCGGCTGGGTCGGCGAAGGCACGCGCGCCAACGAATTCGCCGCCGCCATCCGCGCCGTCTGCGAGCCGATTCTCGAGAAGCCGCTCAAGGACATCAGCTTCGGCCAGGTTCTGCTGGGGCTGTTCCAGACCGCGCGCCGCTTCAACATGGAAGTCCAGCCACAGCTGGTGTTGCTGCAGAAGACACTGCTCAACATCGAGGGCCTCGGCCGCCAGCTGTATCCGGACCTCGACCTGTGGGCCACCGCCCGCCCCTATCTGGAGCGCTGGATGAAGGAGCGCGCCGGCCCCAAGGCGTTCTGGGCCGAGATGGTCAAGCAGGCACCGGAGCTGTCACATCAGCTGCCCCAGCTGCCGGCGATGGCTTTCCAGGCCATGCAGCGCATCGAGGACGAGCATCGCGCCCGCCAGCGCCAGACCGAAGCACTGGCGACCCTGCGGGACCGCGTCAACCACGCCTCCAGCACCGGCTGGCGCCTGCGTGCCGGCGGACTGCTGCTCGCCATCGCCTTCGGCTGGCAGCCCCTGATGGCCTGGGCGGAGACCCAGCCCGTGACGGTACTGGTGGGCGCAGGCCTGGGAATCGTGTTATTGCTGTGGCGCTAGCCGCAGGCAGACATGATGGCCTGACTGGCCCGGCGCGCAACGACACTTGCCGCCCCATGGGACGCAGTGCAATATGAATGACATATAACACTTGCATCCTGAGTCGCCTGCCCACGCCGTGCCGTTTGCCGTGCAAGATGTGCCGTCAGCGCAGAACTCGATGACTTAACGCAAGACCCAAGCTTTCAGGAATGATGATTCATGAGTGATATTCTCAACCGTCTGTCAGTGGTACTGGCAGAACGGCGCGACGCTGACCCGACCTCCTCCTATGTCGCGAGCCTGCACCACAAGGGCCTCAACAAGGTACTGGAGAAGATTGGCGAAGAGGCGACCGAAACCGTACTGGCCGCCAAGGATTTCGCTCACGACGACGTGGACTCGCAGCGTGCAGTGATCGGTGAGACCGCTGACCTGTGGTTCCATTCACTGGTCATGCTGTCGCATCTGGGGCTGGATCATCAGGAAGTGCTGGATGAGCTGGCGCGCCGCTTCGGTGTTTCCGGCCATGATGAAAAGGCCGCTCGCGGCCAGTGAAGGACCCATATCATTCCGGCGCAAGCCGGCTTTCCGGCAGAGGTGCCAGCACCCTGCAAGTCTCAAGGCCCAATGACCCGGTGTCAGCGGCCCAAATGGAGAATTCCCCATGTTAGGTGGCATCAGTATCTGGCAGCTTCTCATCGTGCTCGGCATCATCATCCTGATCTTCGGAACCAAGAAGCTGCGCAACGTCGGCTCTGATCTCGGCGGTGCCGTGAAGGGCTTCAAGGGCGCGATGAAGGAAGAAGAGAACAAGAGCGACGAGCCGACAGCCCAGCAGAAGGTCGCGCATGAGGAAAAGCGTGGCGACACCATCGATGTCGAGGCCGAGAGCCGCGATACCGCTGACAAGCGCTCGTAACCCGCATGTTCGATATCGGCTTTTTTGAACTGGCATTGATCGCGCTGCTGGCGCTGATCGTGCTCGGCCCGGAGCGTCTGCCCCGGGCCGCCCGCACTGCGGGTCTGTGGCTGGGACGCATCAAGCGCAGTGTCTCGGGCATTCAGCAGGAAATCAGTGCCCAGCTGGAAGCCGAGGAACTGCGTCAGACACTCAACGAGCAGAAGAAGCAGCTCGATGAGACGCTCGCTCATGCGCGCAACGAGGCACGCGATGTCGAGCGCGGCATCACCGAGTCCAGCACGCCCCGCGATGCAGGCGCTTCCGGCGCTGAGACAAGCCCCCGTCCTGCCGAGAATGGTGCGCCGGCCACCGAGCCGAGCACTGCTTCCGACACCCGTGAATCACGAGAGCCACGTTCCTGATGAGTGATCCACATGCCTCACCGTCAGGTGGTCAGGGCGACGCCGCACATGCGCCGCTCATCGAGCATCTGATCGAGCTACGCTCACGCCTGCTGCGCGCCACCCTGGTGGTGCTGGTGGTATTCGCCGCGCTGTACGGCTTTTCCAACCAGATCTACCTGTATGTCGCCGAACCGCTGATGGCATTGCTGCCACCGGGTTCGCAGATGATCGCCACCGAAGTGGCCTCGCCCTTCCTGGCGCCCTTCAAGCTGACATTGGTGGTAGCGCTGTTCCTGGCGATTCCCGCCGTGCTCCATCAGGCCTGGGCCTTCATCGCGCCGGGCCTCTACGAGAACGAGAAGGCGTTGGCGTTGCCACTGCTGGCCTCCAGCATCCTGCTGTTCTATGCCGGCGCGGCCTTCGCCTACTATGTCGTCTTCCCACTGTTGTTCCAGTTCTTCACTACCACGGGCCCCGAGAGCGTGGCGATCATGACGGACATCAATCAGTATCTGAATTTTGTCCTCAAGCTGTTCTTCGCCTTCGGGGTCGCCTTCGAGATCCCCATCGCGACCTTCCTGCTGATCTGGACTGGCGCGACGTCCGTGGAAGCCCTGAGCAAGAAGCGTCCCTACATCGTGATCGCCTGCTTCGTGGTCGGCATGCTGCTGACACCGCCGGACGTGATCTCACAGTCACTGCTGGCGATTCCGATGTGGTTGCTGTTCGAGGTCGGTATTCTGGCCTCGCGCCTCTTCAAGCGTCGGCGTGCGGTCTCAGACGATGAGGCATCGCAGGACACGCCCTGAACGTGGCTGCCAGCAGTTGGGCATTAGAAACAGGGCGCCCGAAACAGAGCCTCAGAATCAAAGCATCAAAACAGAAAGCCCCGCCGGTGAACCGACGGGGCTTTCTGTTTCTAGGGTTTTTTGTTTCCAGGGCTTTCTGAGGAACTTGCTCATACCAGGCGCGCGCTATCACGCCAGACGCACCGGCGTGTCGAGGTCAGTCCTGCTCGGCGGCACGCGCCTGGTCTTCCTCGATCCAGCTGTCGATACGCTCGACCAGCTTGAAGATGCCTTCGGCCGCCTCGGAGATGCGCTCCGCCAGCATGTAGGCGGGAGTGGTGACGATACGATTGGCGGCGTCGACCACGATATCCGTCACCTCACAGCTCTTGTGCAGGCCGCCCTGAGCGCTGATCGCCCCGGAGACACTGGCGTCGTTGCCGATGGTGAGCGAGATGCCCTCACCCAACAGCTTGGGCACCATCACCGGTGCGATGCACATCACGCCGATCGGCTTGCCGGCCGCGTGGAAGGGCTGTACCGCGTCCTGCAGGCCGTCGACGAGTTCGAGGTCCTCGCCCTTGACGGCAAAGTTGCTGAGGTTCTTGGCGGCGCCGAAGCCACCGGGCAGGATCAGTGCATCGAAGTCGTCCGCTGACAGCTCTTCCAGCGGGCGCACCTTGCCACGTGCCAGACGCGCGGACTCGACCAGCACGTTGCGGGTCTCCTCCATCTCGTCGCCAGTGCCGTGATTGATCACGTGATGCTGCGCGACATCCGGTGCAAAGCACTCATAGGCAATGCCCAGCTGATCGAGACGCAGCAGCGTCAGGGTAGTTTCGTAGATCTCGGAGCCATCAAAGACACCGCAACCGGATAGGATCAGGGCTACCTGCTTGGTCATGGGTTACTCCATTGACGATGAGCTGTGCGCGGCGATTGCCGGACAGGTCAGAAAAGACTAATACAAGCGCGTGACTGATTCGAATACCGAGCCTCATTTCATGCCCGGCGTCATGCCAAGCACAAGACGCTTCAGCGGCACCGAAGCTGCGCGACCGCCACGCGGCAGACAGTGACAGGCGTGCAGGCGAGGCATGTCACTGCGCATCCTCTCAAGACTATGGGCGGCCCTGGCACAACTCAAGTGCTGCTCCTCGTCCACTCGCATGTCATCAAGGCTCTGGTGCCGGAGGCTTGCCGCAGTTGTCCGGAGGGGTCTGTCAGGCCCAACACCCGCCCCATCAGGGCCGTGCATGAGGCGCGACACCGCGACACATCTCCTGCGCCTGTGGCCACAAGTCAACGCTGATATACTCAATTGACCCTGCCACAGGGACGACGGCTTCCGTCACGGGCCACCCACTTGCAGGCCGCAAGCCAGGTCTTCTCGTCGCCCGACAGACGCCTTGTCGTCATGTTCAGCCCCTGCTGGCACCTCACGTGACCGGCCTTGCCCCATGACCGCTGGCATCACTGTAATATTAATGAAATATTATAGACCTAGACTGCCTGCGACCATCACGGGAGCGGACCACCCGACCCGGAGAGCATTTCTTGAGCCAACGTACCCCGCGCCAGTTTCCTGCGACTCGTATGCGCCGTATGCGCAAGGACGACTTCTCTCGCCGCCTGATGCGTGAAAATCAGCTGACGGCCGATGATCTGATCCTGCCGGTCTTCGTTCTCGAAGGCTCCCAGCGTCGTGAAGCCGTGCCCAGCATGCCGGGCGTCGAGCGCCTATCCATCGACCTCATGGTCGAAGAATGCCGCGCCGTCCACGCGCTGGGCGTACCGGCCATCGCGCTCTTCCCGGTGGTCGATGCCGAGGCCAAGACGCTGTATGCCGAAGAATCCTACAACGCCAACGGCCTGGTGCAGCGTTGCGTGCGCGCCTTGAAGGAAGCGCTGCCGGAGCTGGGCGTCATCACGGATGTCGCGCTCGACCCCTACACCGTTCACGGTCAGGACGGCATCCTCGACGAAGACGGCTACGTGCTCAACGACCGCACCGTCGAGACCTTGATCAAGCAGGCGCTGTCACACGCGGAAGCCGGTGCCGATGTCATCGCGCCCTCCGACATGATGGATGGCCGCATCGGCTCCATCCGCGCCATGCTGGAGCAGGAAGGCCTGATCAACACGCGCATCATGGCCTACTCGGCCAAATACGCCTCCAACTACTACGGCCCGTTCCGTGACGCGGTCGGTTCGAGCGGCAATCTGGGCAAGGCCGACAAGCAGACCTACCAGATGGACCCCGCCAACAGCGACGAAGCCCTGCATGAGGTGGCGATGGACATCGCCGAGGGCGCTGACATGGTGATGGTCAAGCCGGGCATGCCCTATCTTGATGTGGTAACGCGTGTGAAGCGCGAACTGGAAGTGCCGACCTTCGCCTACCAGGTCAGTGGCGAATATGCCATGCACATGGCGGCCTTCCAGAACGGTTGGCTGGATGCCGACAAGGTCATTCTCGAGTCGCTGATGTGCTTCAAGCGTGCGGGTGCCGACGGCATCCTCACCTATTTTGCTCGCCAGGCGGCCGAGTTGCTGGCGCAGAAAAACCGCCTTTGACAACCCCGGCCATTGCGGATGCGGCTGACCGGGATCATGGAGTTGATGATGGAACAGACGCCCAAGCAAGACACCGACAACAACACGGCGACCCTGCCGAAAGTCGCTGACAGTCGCGACAAGGATGCTGCCCCCAAGGCAGCATCCACCCCACGGGAAGGCGAGATCGAGCTGGCGGCGGATGAGCCGCCGGCTCAGGAACCGCTGCCCCTGCGCGTCAACCGGACGCGTACCGGTATCCATGCCAAGGCCACCCCCTCCCCCGAAGCTGATCTCAGCGATCCGGCGCTGTACTTCAATCGCGAGCTGTCCAACCTGCAGTTCAACATCCGCGTACTCGAGCAGGCCAGGGATACCTCGCATCCGCTGCTCAACCGCTTGATGTTCCTGCTGATCTTCACGTCCAACATGGACGAGTTCTTCGAGATTCGCGTGGCAGGTCTCAAGCATCAGATCGCCTTCGATCGCACCGATCCCGGCTGTGACGGCATGCTGCCGAGCAAGGTGCTCGATGAGGTGTCCCGCATCACGCATGAGCAGGTAGAACGCCAGTACCGCATGCTCAACGAGGACCTGATCCCCGCGCTGGAAGAGCAGCACATCCGCTTCCGTCGTCGCAATCAGTGGAACGATGCCCAGAAGGCCTGGGTGCGCGATTACTTCGAGGAAGAGATCCAGCCGGTCATCAGCCCGATCGGTCTCGACCCGTCGCACCCGTTCCCGCGCCTGGTCAACAAGAGCCTCAACTTCATCGTCGAGCTGGAAGGCAAGGATGCCTTCGGCCGTGAAGGTGGCCTGGCCATCCTGCCGGCCCCGCGCTCGCTGCCGCGCCTGATCCGCATCCCGGATGGCCTCGTCGAGCCGGGGTACACCGAATACGTCTTCCTGTCCTCGATGATCCACGCTCACGCCCAGGAACTGTTCCCGGGCATGAAGATCAAGGGCTGCTATCAGTTCCGCCTGACCCGCAACGCCGATCTCTCGGTGGATGCCGAGGATGTCTCCGACCTGGCCTCCGCGCTGCGTGGCGAGCTGCTGGCGCGCCGCTACGGCGACGGGGTGCGTCTCGAGGTGGCCGACAACTGCCCGGAAGCGCTCTACACCTTCCTGCTCCAGCAGTTCGATCTGGAAACGCGCGACCTCTATCAGGTCAAGGGCCCGGTCAACCTCAACCGCCTGATGGAAGTCATCGGCGACGTCGGCCGCGAGGACCTGCTCTACGCCCCGTTCACCCCGGGTATTCCGAAGGCGCTCAAGGGCGACAACAGCCTGTTCGATGCGATCCGTCGCGAAGATATCCTGCTGCATCACCCCTTCCAGTCCTTCTCCCCGGTCGAGAACCTGCTCGCCGAGGCGGCACGTGACCCGAACGTGCTGGCCATCAAGCAGACCCTCTATCGCACCGGCGCCGACTCCAACATCGTCTCCTCGCTGGTGGAAGCCGCACGTCAGGGCAAGGAGATCACCGTGGTGATCGAGCTGCGGGCGCGCTTCGATGAGGCCGACAACCTGCAGCTGGCCTCACGCCTGCAGGAAGCCGGCGCCATCGTCATCTACGGCGTGATGGCCTACAAGACCCACGCCAAGATGCTGCATATCGTGCGACGTGAACACGGCGAGCTGCGTCACTACGCGCACCTTGGCACCGGTAACTACCATGCCAAGACGGCACGCCTGTATACCGATTACAGCCTGCTGACCGCCAACGAGACGCTGTGCGAGGACGTCCACAAGGTCTTCCAGCAACTGACCGGCATGGGCAAGCAGCGCAATATCGAGAAGCTGCTGCACGCGCCCTTCACGCTGCATGAGCGCATGGTGGAGATGATCGACCGTGAAGCGCGCAACGCCGAGAAAGGCAAGCGCGCCCACATCATCATCAAATGCAACTCACTGACCGAGCCCAAGCTGATTCGCGCCCTCTACCGCGCCTCGCGGGCTGGCGTGCAGTGTGACCTGATCATCCGCGGCGTCTGCTGTCTGCGCCCTGGCGTGCCGGGAATTTCCGACAACATCCGCGTACGCTCGGTGATCGGTCGCTTCCTCGAACACACGCGCACCTTCCATTTCCACAATGCCGGTCAGCCGGAAACCTGGTGCTCCAGCGCGGATTACATGGAGCGCAACATGTTCCACCGCGTCGAGACCTGCTTCCCGCTGCTCGACAAGAAGCTGGCCCAGCGTATCCGCAAGGACCTGGACACCTATCTGGTCGACAACTGCCAGAGCTGGCGTCTGGAAAGCGATGGCCACTACACCCAGCTGGATGCCGGCGACGCGGAACCGATCAGCGTGCAGGAAACCCTGCTGTTCGCCTACGCCGCCAAGGCCTGATCGCGCTCGACGAGGTCAGGACAGAACAAAGCTCATGAACTCTCGGCCCTCACGCTTGCGTGGGGGCCGTTGTCGTTGGCCCTCCCCACCCGCTTGATCGACCAAGCACCCTCAAGCGAAGCGGGGCCAGGTTCAGGCGCATGAAAAAGCCCCCGTATCATCGATACGGGGGCTTCGCGTTCACACCTGACGCGCGGCTTTCATCAGACGCCGATCTGGCCGCCGTCTTCGCGCTGGATGACCACGGTCGCGGCGCGGGCACGCACACTGCCATCGGTCGCGGCGGTGGCGTCATCGCTCTGCGGCCAGTTGGCCGGGTGCTGGATGTTGATGAACATCGCGGTCTTGTCCTGGGTGGTGAAGATCCCGGTGACTTCACAACCATTCGGACCCACCGCAAAGCGCTTGAGCTGCGCCTGGTTGTCGGCACCGATCACGGCCGCGTCACCCTCGCCCTGCTCGAGACCTGCCGGCACGACCGCCAGCAGCTGGTCATTGGTGACCTCGGTGATGCCTTCGTAGCCGTTGTCCGTCTGGATCCACAGGATGCTGTCCTGCCCTTCGCGGCCGTCGAAGTAGAGGCCATCGGGACTGGCGAACTCGTTCATCTCGGTCAGGCCGGACAGGTTGTCGGCATCGCTGGCCGCTGCGCCGAACACGAATATCTCCCAATCGAAGGCCTTGTGATCGCCCGCTTCACGCCAGCGGATGATCTGACCCGCTTCGTTGTTGCCACGCGGATTGGCCGCGTTGGTCGGCGCGGTCTTGTAACCGACACCCGGCTCCTCGATGGCGGTGCCATCGTTGGTGAAGGCGGCGTCAGTGCCTTCCTCGGTGCGCTTGGAGTTGTTGGTCAGCGTCATGTAGACCTCACCGGACACCGGGTCCACCGCGCCCCACTCCGGACGGTCCATCGGGGTCGCGCCCATCAGGTCAGCCGCATCGGTGGTGTGAATGATGATGCCAGCCAGGTCATCGGCCGCCAGTCCCAGTGCCTCAGCCAGGGTGCGGCCATCCTTGGTCACGGCGTCCGGGGTCAGCTTGAGCCACGTGCCGGTGCCATCGGCGGAGAACTGGGCAACATACAGCGTGCCCTTGTCCAGGTACTTGTCGCCGATCGCCAGGCGGTCCTTGAAGTCACCGGCGCCACGGGCATCAGCGGCGTCCCACTTGGCGTCCGACACGAACTTGTAGATGTACTCGTTGCGCGAATCGTGACCGGAGTAGAAGACCACTGGCTCACCCTCGACCAGCTTGCCCGGCCAGCAACCTTCGTGACGGAAGCGGCCCAGCGCGGTGCGCTTGATGGCCTGCTCGCCGGTGTAGGGGTCGATCTCGACGATATAGCCGAAGGTCCGCGGTTCGTTGCGGTAATCCTTGTCGGCGCTGTCTGCCGTCGGCGTGTTGTCGAAACGCGCGAACTCGCCATCGACTTCACTGGCATCCCCGGCGGCGGTTTCCCAGCCATAACGGCCGCGCTCGGTCTCGATACCTAGACGATCGTCATCGGTCTGGCGATCGCTGCGCTTGACGAAGTAACCCGGCCAGTTCTCTTCACAGGTCAGGTAGGTGCCCCACGGGGTGTAGCCGTTGGCGCAGTTGTTGTTGGTACCACGGGTGCGCATGCCATCCGGCGAGAAGGCCGTCTTGACGTAATCGCTGCCCGCCACCGGGCCGCTCAGCTTCATTTCGCTGGCGCTGGTGTAGCGGCGGTTGTAGCGCGAATCGCCCACCACTTCCCACTTGCCATTGCTGGCCTTCTTGACCTCGACGATGGTCACGCCGTGGGCATTGATCTCGGTGCGCACTTCATCGGCCGGACGCTTGCCGGAATCCGCATTGGTCGCACCGCCCTTGGGTGCCCACAGAGCATCCTGATCGATGTATTCGTTGTTCATGACCAGCAGGAAGTTGCTGGAGGCCGTGTCGTCGTTCAAGGCGAAGTTGTGCATGCCATCGTGATGCATGCCGACGGTGTTGAGCTGGATCTCCGGCGTCATCGCCAGGTCCTTGCTCCACTTGGGTGCCTTGGCATTGAGCGGCGTGCCCCACGGCGCCAGCACCTGTGCGGTATACCCCTTGGGAACCACGACTGCATCCGTGCGTGAACCCTTGATCGATTCGAAGGCCAGTGCCAGAGCCGTCTTCTCGCCCGCAGCATTGCTGGCGGCGTTGGCCGTGGTGCTAAGCCCCGCAAGACCGAAACCACCCAGCATGCTGGCCGCCGCCATGCCCAGGCCGCCCTGCAGGACACGACGACGCGAGATGTGTCGTTCGATGACGGATGAGAACGTCTCGTTGCTGCTGGGATTCAGCAGGCGATGGTCTTCGATTTCCTTGCTCATGTCGCTTCCCCGTAGTCAGGTTTCGGGTTGTTCTGTTCAGGCATGCCGCATGCGGGCTTGCCAAAGGCAACAAGAGTGATACGCGAGCCCGATGACAATTCCGTGACGAACGGGCAACAAAGGCAAGAGACGACAGCGCCCAACGGCCTTTCGACCGTTGGGCGCTGGGGACCTCAGAGACATTCGGTGAATTCAGCAAATAGCGTGCAAGCGCTGAGTCATCTTCGGCCGTGACGAGTGGCTGACACCTGATGTCAGACTTGACGCAGGCGCTCGGCGGCCAGGCTCAGCAGGTGCTCGGTGGTTTCCCAGCCAAGGCATGCATCGGTGATGGACACGCCATGACGCAGTTGGGAGAGCTTCTCCGCTGCCGGCAAGGCCTGCTTGCCTTCATTGAGGTGACTCTCGAGCATCACGCCGATCAAGGCATCATCCCCCGCCAGGCGCTGGGAGAGCACATCCAGCATCACTTCACTCTGGCGGCGGTGGTCCTTGCGGGAATTGGCGTGGCTGCAATCGACCATCAGGCGCGGCGTCAGGCCAGCGCCTTCCAGCTCACGCCGGCAGGCGGCCACCGAGGCGGCGTCATGGTTGGGCTGGCCATGACCGCCGCGCAGCACCACATGGGTATGCGGGTTGCCCGCGGTCTCGATCAGCGCCGGACGTCCGCTGTCATCCATGCCGAAGTGGCGATGCCCATGCGCCGCCGCCCCGATGGCCTGCACGGCGACCTCGACGCCTCCGTAAGTGCCGTTCTTGAAGCCCACCGCACAGCCGAGGCCGGAGGCCATCTCGCGATGGATCTGCGACTCGGTGGTGCGGGCGCCGATGGCCGCCCAGCCGAGCAGGTCTTCCAGGTAGGCGGCGGTCAGCGGCTGCAGCAGCTCAGTCGCCACCGGCAGGCCCAGCTGGTTGATCTCGCGCATCAGCTCGCGTGCCTGACGCAGGCCGGTAGCCATGTCATCGCTGCCATCCAGATGCGGATCATAGGCCAGCCCCTTCCAGCCCACTGTGGTGCGCGGCTTCTCGACATAGACACGCATCACCAGCTTGAGGCGATCACGCACCTGCGGTTCGATCACCGCCAGGCGCTGGGCGTACTCACGCGCGGCCTTGAGATCATGGATGGAGCACGGCCCGACCACCACCAGCAGACGATCATCGTCGCCGGCGAGAATGGCGTTGATCTCATCGCGATGCTGGCGAATCTGGCCGGCCAGGGCGGCGTCCACCGGCAGCTGCTCGCGCAATTCGCTGGCGCTGGGCAGGGCTTCACGACTGATGCGTCCGGGTGTGGTCAGTGTCTGGGCGGCATCAGAGCGGGTCACGGTGGCGTTCTCGGCAGTCAAGGGGTCAACAGTGGCGTCGGCAGTGTGCGGGTTGGCGGTCAACACGCGTTCAAGGCTGGCGTTCATGGTCTTCTCTCCTGTGATGAAGCCTCGGCTCCATCACGCAATATTCATTCTGACAGACAGGGACTTCGCGAATCGTCACCCCGGTGTTGCTCGCCCTGCCCCGCGGTGACAGCGGAAAGAGGCAGGACGCCGCTAAATCGCCAGCGCCAATAACCATGCACGACCCGAGCGGAGGCAAGAGAAAAGCGGGTAGTCAGGATAGTGGTGCGCATGGTCATTCCTCTCGTCATTCATGCTGCAATCATTGTCGGCACGTTAGGGTGACATGCCTCTCGTCATGGATTTCGCAAGGCCCGAAACGCAAGAACCCCCGGCCGTGGCTGCGACCGGGGGTTCTTCAAGGTGGTGGCAGCCCGTGCGAGACAGGCGCGCCGTAACCTCAGGCGCGCCCCTGTGTAAACCAATACCAATAGCCGGCCGCACACGCCGCCGTCACGACCTGGCCCGAAGGGCAGGCAGCGACAGTGAACGGGCGGTGGCTGGTGGTCTGATTCATGGGGCGGGCCGATATCCAGTGGTGACGATGAAAAAGGTGTTAGGCCTATCCTTGCACTCCAGATCGTCCTGCGCAAGCGTGAACCGGCAACAAACCGTTGCCCGCACGCATAAAGAAGGGCTATCAGCCTGAAGTGGCATCAGTATAATCTTTGGTTGTCGAGCAACATGATCGGCAACACGCATTCGTCCAGCGGTGCCTGACACCGCGCCCACAGCTTGGAATGCATGCATGCAGGATTCCCGAAATGATGCACTGATTGAGTATCTGTCGGGATGCGCCCGGCAGGATGCCAAGGCACTGGATCAGCTCTATCGAGCGACCAGTGCGCATCTATACGCTCAGTTGCTGCGTATCTTGAGACATGAGGCATCCGCGCAGGATTGTCTTCAGCAGGTCTACATCCGGGTATGGGCCGCCGCCAGCCAGTACGACGCCGGCCGCGCCCGCCCGATGACCTGGCTCGGCACCATGACCCGCAACATCGCCATCGACTGGATACGTCGACAGCGACCCAGCGAGCATGACAGCGATGAATTGATCGCCGCCATGCCGGGGCGGAGTGATATCGAGGCAGATGTCGACCTGGCCCAGCACAGTGGTGAACTCCACCAGTGCCTGGCCGAGCTGAATGACGATCAACGCCGCGCCCTGGAACTGGCCTACTTCGAAGGCCTCACCCACCAGGATCTGGCCAATCAACTGGACCAGCCCTTGGGCACCGTCAAGAGCTGGGTCCGTCGTGGACTCGAGAGGTTGAAGACATGCATGAGTCATTTGATCTGAGCGACCCGGAACTGCGCGAAGCCGCAGCGGGCGAGTATGCGCTCGGCACATTGACACGCGACGAGCGCGCGGCATTCGAGTCACTGCTGGCCGTCAGCCACGACCTGCAACGTGATGTGGAGCGCTGGCGCGAGCATCTCAACGTGTTCAATGAACAGCTTCCCCCCGTCACGCCACCGGCCCATGTCTGGCAAGGCATCGCCGAGGCGACGGGGACCGCCCGTCAGCCCTGGTGGCGTCGCCTGGGCCTGTGGCAGGGCATGACCGCCACGGCGTTCAGCCTGGCGCTGGCAGTCACCCTGACCTTCAGCCTGGGGCACAACGCAGGCATGGAGAGCGACTACGTGTTCGTGGTCAACAACCCTGACAGCAGCCCCGGCTGGATCGTCAACGCCTCCCACTCGGGCGAGATGATGGTACAGGCCGTCAGGCCCGAAGCGCCGGCCCCCGGCAAGGTCTGCGAGCTGTGGCTGATGGCCAAGGATGGCAAGGAACCGATGTCACTGGGCATCCTGCCGCACTCCGGCACCATGAAGGTCGAGGTGCCCAAGGAGTATCTGGCCGCCTTCCCCGACAGCGATCTGGTGATCACGCTGGAAAGCCCGCAGGGCGCGCCCTCCGGCAACCAGATGGGCCCGACCCTCAAGAAGGGTCAGCTGACGCCGGTCGAGGGCCGCCACATCCTGTAAGCGCTTCGCCAGTGCAGGATGTCATAACAACGGTCGCAACAACGAAAAAAGCCCCCGCTAAGAAGCGGGGGCTTTTTTGTGCGGTGCTCAGGTCTCGAATGTCACGCCTCGAAAATCAAAAGCGATAACCGAAAGACCACTGACACACGCTATCAGCGCAGGTGGCGCCCCCCATCCACCGGCAGGGTCGTGCCCGTGACATAGGGACTATCCAGCAGATAGCGCAGTGCCTGCCAGATGACGCCTGGCCCGGGCACCTGCTGCATCAACGACTTGGCGCGCGCACGCTCGGCATAGTCATCATCATCGCCTGGGCGCAGCATGATCAGCGCCGGCGCGATGGTATTGACCTGGATGCGCGGCGCGAACATCGACGCGAACGACAAGGTCAGGTTCTCGAGCCCGGCCTTGCTGGCCGCGTAGGCCGCATGCTTGCGCGAGCCCTTCTGGACCACGAAGTCACTCATGTGGACGATATCCGCCTGCGTCTCGACCCCGGCTTCCAGCAGGTCGCGCAATCCCAGGTTGATCAGATAAGGCGCCTGCATATGGACACGGAACAGATGCTCGAATACCTCATCCTGCCCCTCGCCGTCACCATCCGGTGCCCAGTCGCTGGCATTGTGCACGATGGCCCGCAGCGTCGGCGTCAGCTCGCGAATCGCGGCGATGAAAGTTCGGATGCCCGCCTCGCTGGAGAAATCCGCCTGAACGGTGCGGATACCCAGCGCACGCAGAGCATCGAGCTCTTCGCGTTCGCGTCGATAGCTGACGATGACGGGGTGCCCATCATCGATCAGTCGCTCGGCACAGTAACGCCCCAGCCGCTGGGCACCACCGGTGATCAGGATCGGGGACTGACTCATGTCACGCTTTCCTCGTACCGGAAACTCATTCAGGCAGGCATCAGAGCCGGGTCCAGCAGCGGCTCGCGTGGCGCATAGCTGAAGACATCGGAGCTCAGCGCGCTGGCCTCGACTCCCAGGGGCGTCAGTGCGTCGACGCAGGCATAGACCATGCCCGGCGACCCAGACAGATAGACCCGCTTGCCTGCCATGCTGTCGGCGTGCTCACGCAGCGCCTGGTCGATACGACCGATATGGCCCTTGAAGCTCGCCTCGACCCCGGCCGCTTCCAGCGCGCGATGATGGGCGTCACCGTGTGTCGGTGCCTCCTCCAGCACCGGCACATAACGGAAATTCGGCTGGCTGGCAGCCCAGTTGAGTGCCGCACTCTCCAGATACAGATCGCGACGCTCACGCGCGGCCCACCACAGCTCGATGGGCTGGGTCAGGCCACGCGCAAACGCCGCCTGCAGCATGGCGTGCATCTGCGAAAACCCGGTGCCGGCACAGATCAGCACGATGGGGCTGGGGTCGTCGAGGTCCAGCACGCACTCACCACTGGGCAGGCGTAGCTCAAGTTGATTGGCCGCGACCAGCAGGCTGCGCAGACGCGCGGAATTACTGCGTTCCGGCCAATGCTGGATATGCAGCTCCAGCACGCCATCATCACTGGCGGCATTGGCGATGGAGAACGGTACCCAGGTGGTGTCATCGAGCTTCATCTCGAGATACTGGCCCGGCGCGTGCGCCAGGGCCTCGGGACGTGCGGCGAAGCGCACACGAAACACGTCCGGGGTCAGATCTTCCACACTCTCGACATGACAGGTCAGGGTCCGCGCCGTCATCGTATCCTCTTGTTGTCTGATGCCTGCCGCCAGCGCGCCGCGCGACGACAGGGTAAATGCATGGGTGTTGATGGTCTGTCGCGGAATCAGTCCAGAATGCCCAGACTGTCCCAGCGTTCATCGACACGGGATGTGATCTCTTCGCTCATCACGATAGGCTCGCCCCACTCGCGGTCCGTCTCGCCGGGCCACTTGTTGGTCGCGTCCATGCCCATCTTGGAGCCAAGCCCCGCCGTTGGCGAGGCGAAGTCCAGATAATCGATCGGCGTATTGTCGACCAGAACGGTATCACGGCTCGGGTCCATGCGCGTGGTGATGGCCCAGATGACATCTTCCCACTTGCGGGCATCGACATCATCATCCAGCACGATCACGAACTTGGTGTACATGAACTGACGCAGGAAGCTCCAGACTCCCATCATCACGCGCTTGGCGTGGCCGGGGTACTGCTTCTTCATCGTCACCACCGCCATGCGGTAGGAGCAGCCTTCCGGCGGCAGATAGAAGTCGACGATTTCCGGGAACTGCTTGCGCAGAATCGGCACGAAGACTTCATTGAGCGCCAGGCCGAGAATCGCCGGCTCATCCGGCGGACGCCCGGTATAGGTGGAGTGATAGATCGGGTCGCGCCGATGGGTGATGCGCTCGATGGTGAAGACCGGGAAGGTCTCCACCTCGTTGTAATAGCCGGTGTGATCGCCGTAGGGGCCTTCCGGTGCCACGTCATCCGGATACAGATAGCCTTCCAGGATGATCTCGGCGCTGGCCGGGACCTCGAGATCCGACAGGCCACATTTGACCAGCTCGGTGCGCGAGCCGCGCAGCAGACCGGCAAAGGCATACTCGGAGAGTGAATCCGGTACCGGCGTGACAGCGCCGAGAATGGTGGCCGGATCGGCACCCAGCGCCACCGCGACGGGGAAGGGTTCGCCCGGATGGGCCTTCTGCCACTCGCGGAAGTCCAGTGCACCGCCACGGTGTGCCAGCCAGCGCATGATCAGGCGATTCTTGCCGAGCTTCTGCTGACGATAGATGCCGAGGTTCTGGCGCTCCTTGTGCGGACCACGCGTGATCACCAGCGGCCAGGTCACCAGCGGCGCGGCATCCCCGGGCCAGCAGTGCTGGATCGGAATCATGTCGAGATCGACCTCCTCCCCTTCCAGCACGATCTCCTGACAGGGCGCACGCTTGACCTTCTTCGGCCCCATGCTCATCACCTGCTTGAAGATCGGCAGCTTGTCCCAGGCATCGCGGAAGCCCTTGGGCGGCTCCGGCTCCTTGAGAAAGGCCAGCAGCTCGCCGACTTCACGCAGCGCCTCGACGGACTCCTGGCCCATGCCCAGCGCCACGCGCCGCGGCGTGCCGAACAGATTGCCCAGCACCGGCATGCTGTGGCCCTTGACGTTCTCGAACAGCAACGCCGGCCCCCCTGCCTTCAGGGTGCGATCGCAGATCTCGGTCATCTCCAGATAGGGGTCCACCTCGGCACGAATGCGCTTGAGTTCGCCCTTCTCTTCCAACGCCGCGATGAAATCGCGTAAGTCTCGATACTGCATGGGAGTTTCCGCTCGGCTTGATCAAGCCCCGAGCATACCATTGCCAGCCGGCACTCGGCAGACCAACAACGCAAGACGCCCACTTCCCGGGCGGGAAGTGGGCGTCTCAGGCAGCGCACGTCGTGGACATGGCCCGCCATCGCGGCAGGGCCGGCCTCGATCAGCGGCGCTTCATGGCCTCGAAGAACTCGAGGTTGGTCTTGGTATCTTTCAGGCGATCGATCAGGAACTCGGTGGCAGCCACATCTTCCATCGGGTTGAGCAGCTTGCGCAGGATCCACATGCGCTGCATTTCATCCTCGGACGCGATCAGGTCTTCACGACGCGTGCCGGAGCGACGGATGTTGAGGGCCGGGAAGACGCGTCGCTCGGCCAGCTTGCGGTCGAGGTGAGCTTCCATGTTACCGGTGCCCTTGAATTCCTCGAAGATGACTTCGTCCATCTTGGAGCCGGTATCGACCAGCGCCGTGGCGAGAATCGTCAGACTGCCGCCTTCTTCGATATTGCGCGCGGCACCGAAGAAGCGCTTCGGCTTCTCGAGGGCGTGGGCGTCGACACCACCGGTCAGAACCTTGCCGGAGGACGGCACCACGGTGTTGTAGGCACGTGCCAGACGCGTGATGGAATCGAGCAGGATGACGACATCCTTCTTGTGCTCGACTAGGCGCTTGGCCTTCTCGATCACCATCTCGGCGACCTGGACGTGACGGGCCGGCGGCTCATCGAAGGTGGAGGCCACGACTTCGCCGCGTACGGTACGCGACATCTCGGTGACTTCCTCGGGACGCTCATCGATCAGCAGCACGATGAGGTGACATTCGGGGTTGTTGCGCGTGATGGAGGCGGCGATGTTCTGCAACATCATCGTCTTGCCCGCCTTGGGCGGCGAGACGATCAGGCCACGCTGACCCTTGCCGATCGGTGCGGTCAGATCAAGGATGCGTGAGGTGATGTCTTCGGTGGAACCGTTGCCGATTTCCATCAGCAGACGGGATTGCGGGAACAGCGGCGTCAGGTTCTCGAACAGGATCTTGTGCTTGGCATTCTCGGGGCGGTCAAAGTTGATCTGATTGACCTTGAGCAGCGCGAAGTAACGCTCCCCTTCCTTCGGCGGACGAATCTTGCCGGAGATGGTGTCGCCCTTGCGCAGATTGAAGCGACGGATCTGAGACGGTGAAACGTAGATGTCATCAGGACCCGCGAGGTAGGAAGAGTCTGCACTGCGCAGGAAGCCGAAGCCGTCCTGCAGGATTTCCAGAACGCCGTCGCCGTAGATGTCCTCACCGCTTTTCGCGTGCTTCTTGAGGATGGCGAAGATGATGTCCTGCTTGCGCGAACGTGCCAGATTGTCGATGCCCATCGTCTGGGCAAGTTCCAGCAGTTCGGGGACAGTATTTTGCTTGAGTTGGGTAAGATTCATCGGCTTTGTTTGAACGTGGCTCAGGTCAGCGGAGCTGATAGATAAGAAGGGAATCGAGAAGACGGGCAGAAGGCAAGGACCGGCACTGCAAGGGTGCAGACAGAACTCGACAGCATTCCCGGAGGCAAGCGCCTGAGCTGGATGAAGACAGGTGCCAAAAGTTCAGGAAAGATCACTCACCACGGCGAACAACGGATTCAGCGACGGAGTGTCGAGCTACGGATGTCCAGCGACGACGGACCGGTCGAAGGGACACGGCGCATCATGCTTGCTGACGGAAAAGTCTTCTCGATATGAAATCTAGCGGTATGAATCGCCTGGAGGCTGGCCGGCGAGTCGCGGGCAGCATTACCAGAGGGCTGGCTGACAACTGGGGGACCGTGGGACGGTCGACATGACGCAATCAGAGAGCGTGTAATCAGGCGAACGCCTCGATGGTAGTCAAGCCGGCCCCTGAACGCAAGCCCCGGCGGCCTGGTGGCGCACCCGGCGCTGCCTGAAGCGCTCGCTAGCGGCCAGCCAGCGCTGCGATAGCCGCCGCTGACGTAGCGCTTTCACTGACGCCTCAAGGCCCCCGAGGGCAGCAAGGCCCGATTCACAGATTGGCATCCAGAAAGGCAGCCAGCTGCGCGCGCGGCATGGCGCCCACCTTGCTGGCTTCGACATTGCCGCCCAGAAACAGCATCAATGTCGGCACACCGCGCACGCCGAAGCGGGCAGCGAGCTCAGGGGCTTCATCGACATCGACCTTGACGATCTTGAGCTGCCCTTCGTATTCCTCTGCCAGGGATTCCAGCGTCGGTGCCACGCTCTTGCACGGCCCGCACCAGGAAGCCCAGAAATCTACCAGCACCGGATGCTCGCTTTCCAGCACCACGGATTCGAAGTCCCTTTCTGCAATCGGTACCACACGTTCGCTCATCGCGACGTTATCTCCCAGACCCGGTTGGTCTTGCTGATTTTGCTGCGTGATGGCTTGCGACTCATTGTGCGTGATGATGACCCGCGACTTCGTCGTTCTGTCATATCACGCCGCTAGAATAGCATGCCCCATGCGCTGAATGTGCCGCCAGCCCCTCGTGGTGATGGCTCCGTGGGTGCCACCGGTTTGACACCTCTGGCCAGTCGCCGCAATCTTGCGAGAGTCGCCGCCGCGACCTGCTGCCAGCGTCATCTTCCCGCAGCAGGCTCGCGTCCGGTGACCACCCACGCTCACGACAACTTCATTGCGCCATGGTCGCCACGCAAGGAAGCCGTCGCAGGAGTTGGCGTGAAGGAGGCAGTGCATGATGCCTGCCATGAATGACCCGCCGTAAAGGACTCCGCCCTTGAGTGAATCAGCACCCTTCCAGCACCCGCAACCCGCCACCTCTGATGAAGGCAGCGCCGGCAACGAGGCCCCGCTGCTGAAGCTGGCCGCCATCGATCTGGGTTCCAACAGCTTCCACCTGCTGCTGGCCAACCATCAGGCGGGGCAATTGCAGGTCGTGGCCAAGCAGGGTGAGAAGGTCCAGCTGGCGGCAGGGCTGGACGAAGACGGCATGCTCAGCGAAGAAGCCATGGAGCGCGCCCTCAACTGTCTCGCCCAGTTCGCACCCTTCATCGATGGCATCGAGGCCGACCATCTGCGGGTCGTGGGTACCAATGCCCTGCGCGCCGCGCATAACAGTGAAGAACTGATCGAGCGTGCCGAGGCTCTGCTGGGGCATCCCATCGAGATCATCGCCGGGCGCGAAGAAGCCCGCCTGATCTATCTGGGCGCGGCGCATGCACTGGCCGATGTGCACGGCAAGCGTCTGATCGTCGATATCGGCGGCGGCTCCACCGAGTTCATCATCGGCGAGCAATTCGAGCCACGCTTGCTGGAAAGCCTGCACATGGGCTGCGTTGCCTATACCAAGGCCTTCTTCCAGGATGGCGAGATCAGCGAGAAGCGCATGCGCCGCGCCGAGCTGGCCGCACGCTCGGAACTGGCCAGCATCCAGCGCACCTATCGCGAGATGGGCTGGGATGACCCGGTCGGCTCCTCCGGCACCATCAAGGCCGCCGCCAACGTGCTGGAAGCGCACGGCTGGGCCCCGCATGGCGTGGTCACACGCGAAGGGCTACACAAGTTGCGCGCGGCGCTACTGGAATTCAAACGTCTCGACAAGGTCAGCCTGCCTGGCCTGAAGAGCGATCGCGCCACCGTCTTCCCGGCGGGCATCGCCATTCTGTGCGGTGTCTTCGAGGCACTGGGGCTGGAGCAGATGCGCTACTCCGACGGCGCGCTGCGCGAAGGCGTGCTGTTCGATCTGATCGGGCGCAACACGCCGGAGGATTCACGCCTGTCAGCCATCGAGTCGCTGCAGCGTCGTTATGGCATCGATACCCGCCACGCCAGCAATGTGCGCGACACCGCCCTGCAGCTGTTCGATCAGGTCGCCGGCGACTGGGCGCTGGGGACGACGTCACGTCAACTGCTGAGCTGGGCCGCCGAACTCCACGAAGTCGGCCAGGCGATTTCCCACAGCCAGTTCCATCGCCATGGCGCCTACCTGCTCGAGCATTCCGACCTGCTCGGCTTCTCGCGTCCCGAACAGCGCGCGCTGGCCTTCCTGGTCCGTGCCCACCGTCGCAAGTTCCCCAAGAACGAACTGGCGGCGCTGCCGGGGCCGCAGCAACCGCGTCTGGCGCGCCTGGCGCGCCTGCTGCGCATGGCGGTGATGCTCAACCATTCACGCTCAGAAGCGCCGATACTCGGCATGCATCTCAGCGCCGAAGGCGACGATCTGACGCTCAATCTGACCGAGGAATATCGCGATCACAGCCTGATCAACGATGACCTCAGCCAGGAAAGCGAGTTGCAGAAAGCCGCCGGCATGACGCTGACACTGGCCGATTCCTGAGCGAGCCCCAAGCAAGATATCGGCGAGATCGCCCGCCGGCCTCACTGCGATGTGAGTGAGGCCAGTAGCCACCAGCCCCGCGAGGGGTGCCACAACCCCGCGACTGTCCCATCGTGCATGCGCGCCACTCGCAACTGCTCACGCTGCCAGGGCGGGATGCCGGCTTCCTGCAGCAAACGCTTGATATCGCGCCGCCCCCGCCCTGCCACTCGCAGTACATCTCCCGGCTGACGCGACGTGAAGGCAACATGCTCTTCCCCCCTCCCCAGCGCCCGCCATGCCTTGCGTGCCTCAGAATCCCACTCGCAGGAAGGCGTCTCGCCGGGTTGGCGACCACTTCTCGCGTAGCCGGTATCGCCTTGTCGATGACGCACACCCTGCTCAATAACGGTATCTGACACCTGCCACCACAGCTGACCGCGCCACGCGCGCACGCTGAGGGTGTATTTGGCGTTGGCCCAGTGCACCTCGGCCACCGAGTCGGGCGGCGTGGCGATCAACTGCTGCAGGCTCATCAAGCGACCCCGCGGCGGCACCGGCCAGCCACGCGACTGGCATAGATGGCGCAGGACCAGCCGTTGGCGTGACTCACTCAAGCCTGCCAGCTCCGCCAATGACAACTGCGTTTCTTGCTCCCGCACCTGATTCAGGCCCTGATCAAGACCCTGTACCTGCCCCTGCCCTTGTCTCTGAGCCAGGTGCTTTGCGCCTGATACCTGAACCTTCGCCAGCAGCTCGGCCGCCAGCTCATCAAGCAAGGACTGCTCTTCCTGCAATTGCTGCGCCGAGCGCGCCAGGCTGGCCACGGCCTGCGGCCAGCGCGCCTGCAACAGCGGCACGACACTGTGGCGCAGGTAGTTGCGATCAAACTGCTGATCGACATTGCTGGGGTCTTCGCACCAGTCGCGCCCGGCCTGCAAGCCATGCCGGCTCGCCAGTGTCTGGAGTTCATCGCGCGAGATCCCCAGCAGCGGCCGTAGCAGTCGTGCCCGCTCATGGGCGGACTGGTCTTGCCCGGGGAACGCCTCGCCCACGGCCAGCGCCCGCTCAGGCGGCATGGCCGCCAGCCCGCGCCCGCCACTGCCACGCAGCGTGTTGAGCAACAGCGTCTCGGCCTGATCATCCTGATGCTGCGCCAGCCACAGGCTATCCCCCGCCGCCAGACAGGCGCTCAGCGCCACAAGCCGCCCTTCGCGAGCTGCCGCCTCCAGTCCTCGCGACTTGAGTGCCGTCTCCGCCAGCGCCAGATGACGCACGCTAAGCGGCAGCCCGAGACGCGAGGCCAGCCTGCGCGCCAGCTGCTCGAAATCATCGTTGGCTGCCTGCAGGCCGTGATGCACATGCACCAGCCGCAGTCGACGCGGGCAGTCCTTGACCGCACGTGCCGCCAGGCGCGCCAGCATCACCGAATCCAGCCCACCCGAGAGCGCGACCCATACCGTGCGCCTGGCATCGCTGGCCTCGAGCGCCTCGCGCACGGCGACGAGTGCACGCGACTCTGCCATCTCGCTCAGCGGTTGAGCACGCAGGTACAGCGAATCCAGTGAGGGGGACAGAGACATGTCGGGCTCCTGTCGCGAAGCGGAGGAAGGAAGTGGTGGAGAAGAGGAAGTGGAGGCGAAAACGCCGGCCCTGAACGCAAGAACGCCCCCGGAAGAATCCGGAGGCGTCCTGGTCACGCGGGCATGAGCCGATCGCGCATCACGCGAGAGGCACCGGGATCATGCCGGTGCGCCGTAGCTCATCAGGCGCTGGTAACGACGCTCCAGCAGGGCATCGGTATCCATGGCGCCAAGACGCTCCAGACCCTCACCCAGCGCAGCCTTGATGCTGTCGGCAGCAGACTGCGGGTTGCGGTGCGCACCACCCAGCGGCTCCTTGATCAGGTTGTCGACGAAGCCCAGCTCCTTGAGGCGCGAGGCAGTGATGCCCATCGCATCAGCGGCGTCGGCGGCACGCTCGGCGCTCTTCCACAGGATGGAAGCACAACCTTCCGGCGAGATCACCGAGTAGGTGGAGTACTGCAGCATGTTCAGCTCGTCACACACGCCGATCGCCAGTGCACCGCCGGAACCACCCTCACCGATGACAGTGGAGATGATCGGCGTCTTCAGACGCGACATCACCGCCAGGTTGTAGGCGATGGCCTCGGACTGACCACGCTCCTCGGCACCGATGCCCGGATAGGCACCCGGGGTGTCGATGAAGGTCAGGATCGGCATCTTGAAGCGCTCGGCCATCTCCATCAGACGGCAGGCCTTGCGGTAGCCTTCCGGACGCGGCATGCCGAAGTTGCGACGCACCTTTTCCTTCACGTCGCGGCCTTTCTGGTGACCGATCACCATCACCGGCTTGTCGTCGAGACGCGCGATACCGCCGACCAGCGCTTCGTCGTCCGCGTAGTGACGGTCGCCGTGCAGCTCATCGAAGTCCGTGAACAGGTTCTCGAGATAATCGAGGGTATACGGGCGCTGCGGGTGACGTGCCAGCTGGGAGACCTGCCAGGCGCCGAGGTCCTTGAAGATGGACTCGGTGAGCTTGGTGCTCTTTTCCTGCAGGCGAGCGATCTCGTCAGACAGGTTGACCTGGGAGTCGTTACCGACCAGACGGAGTTCCTCGATCTTGGCCTGCAGCTCGGCGATCGGCTGTTCAAAGTCCAGATAATTGGGATTCATAAGGCGTTTCGTTCGTCGTCTCGGGCAGCCAGGAAAGCGAGTCGGCCGGGTCACTCCCCCTGAGCACACGCTCAGGCGATCTGTGGCTCGCGGCGGTCACAGTCGGCATGGAATTGGGTACGGAAAAGATGGACAGGCATTATCGCACCCTGTTCGACAGGTGCAAACCTTGCCCGCCTGTTAGGCGTGGATTAACTCTGCGCCCACGCCGCTCATCTCGGTGCTGTGCCTGCCCCGCCGCTTGGCGAGGCAGGCATCATCCTGTCGGCCAGCAAGTCAGTCACGGTACTTGAGGCGCACACCTCGCTGACCTTCCACCTCACCCAGCTGGATCAACAACTCATCACTGGGCGCAACGCGCCATTGCTCGCCCAGCTCCAGCCAGGCCTCCGCCGCGGCGTTGCGATAACGCAGGCGCATCGGCAGGCCTTCACTGGCCAGGTGTGGCGTCAGCAAGGTGGTCAGCTGCTGGGTGAAGCGACCGCCGATGTCCTCGGCGGCGATGCTCATCTCGACCGCCTCACCGAAGCGCGCCCGCGCGTCGATGATCGGCGTGACATCCTTGCCGCGCAGACGCAGGCCACCGGAATAGTCATCCTGGCTGACCTCGCCCTCGACGATCACCACGCTGTCAGGTACCAGCTTGTTGCGCACCTGATCGTAGAGCTCACCGAACATCGAGGCCTCGATGCGTCCGGTGCGGTCATCCAGGGTCACGAAGGCCATGGTGTCGCCCCGCTTGGACTTCATGGTGCGCATGGCGATCACCAGCCCGGCTATGCGCTGCGGCTCACGCGACGGTTTGAGATCACTGATGCGCGCATTGATGAAGCGCTTGAGCTCACCCTCATACTCATCGATGGGATGGCCGGTCAGATAGAGCCCCAGCGTGTCCTTCTCGCCGGTGAGGCGCTCCTTGTCGGTCCACTCGCGCGCCTTGCGATAGCCGGCATAGACATCGGTTTCCGGCTCGCTGAAGGCATCGCCGAACATGTCGGTGATGCCGACATCATTGTTGGCGTGATTCTGGGAGGCGGCCTTGAGCGCATCCTCCACTGCCAGCATCAGCACCGCACGCGACGGACCGATGTTGTCCAGCGCGCCAGAGCGGATCAGCGCTTCCAGGGTGCGCTTGTTGATCTTCTTGGCATCGATGCGCTTGCAGAAGTCGAAGATGTCACTGAACGGCCCACCCTGGGCACGCGCACTGACGATGGCATCAATCGGGCCCTCGCCCACGCCACGGATGGCGCCCAGGCCGTAGACGACATGCCCTTCCAGGTCGACGGTAAACTTGTAGCCGCCGAGGTTCACATCCGGTGGCGTGACCGTCAGGCCAATATGGCGGCACTCCTCGATCAGCGGCACCACCTTCTCGATGGTCTGCATCTCGGTGGAGATCACCGCGGCCATGAACGGCCCCGGATAGTGCGCCTTCAGCCAGCCCGTCTGGTAGGAGACAAGACCATAGGCCGCCGAGTGCGACTTGTTGAAGCCGTAACCGGCGAATTTCTCCACCAGGTCGAAGATGTTGCCGGCCAGGTCCTTGTCGATGCCCTTGCCCGCACACCCTTCCATGAAGCCGGCACGCTGCTTGGCCATCTCTTCCGGCTTCTTCTTGCCCATCGCGCGGCGCAGCATGTCGGCCTGACCCAGCGTATAGCCGGCCAGCACCTGCGCGATCTGCATGACCTGCTCCTGGTACAGGATGATGCCGTAGGTCGGTTCCAGTACCGGCTTGAGCAGCTCATGCTGGTAATCCGGGTGTGGATAAGACACTTCGGAGCGGCCGTGCTTGCGGTTGATGAAGTCATCCACCATGCCGGACTGCAACGGCCCGGGACGGAACAGGGCCACCAGGGCGATCATGTCTTCCAGGCAATCGGGCTTGAGCTTCTTGATCAGCTCCTTCATGCCGCGGGATTCCAGCTGGAAGACGGCCGTCGTCTCCGCCTTCTGCAGCATGTCGAAGGTCTTGGCGTCATCCAGCGGAATGTCATCGATATCCAGCGGTGCCAGCCCCTCGCGCTCGCGGACCTTGTCGACCATCTCGATCGCCCAGTCGATGATGGTCAGGGTACGCAGGCCCAGGAAGTCGAACTTGACCAGTCCGGCCTCCTCGACGTCATTCTTGTCGAACTGGACCACCAGACCACTGCCGTCCTCATCACACAGCAATGGCGCGAAGTCGGTCAGCTTGGTCGGCGCGATCACTACCCCGCCGGCATGCTTGCCAGTTCCCCGGGTGGTGCCCTCGAGCTTGAGCGCCATCTCCCAGATTTCCTGGGCTTCCTCGTCGTTGTCGATGAATTCCTTGAGCTGCGGCTCCTGCTCAATGGCCTTCTCCAGCGTCATGCCGACCTCGAAGGGAATCAGCTTGGAGAGCTTGTCGCCCAACGAGTACGGCTTGCCCTGGGCGCGCGCCACGTCACGCACCACGGCCTTGGCGGCCATGGTGCCGAAGGTGACGATCTGCGAGACCGCGTTGCGCCCGTAGCGCTCGGCCACGTAGTCGATCACGCGGTCACGCTTCTCCATGCAGAAATCGACGTCAAAGTCGGGCATGGAGACACGTTCCGGGTTCAGAAAGCGCTCGAACAGCAGGTCATATTCCAGCGGGTCCAGATCGGTGATCTTCTGGGCGTAGGCCACCAGCGAGCCGGCACCGGAACCGCGCCCCGGACCGACCGGCACGCCGTTGTCCTTGCCCCACTGGATGAAGTCCATGACGATCAGGAAGTAACCGGGGAAGCCCATCTGCAGGATGATGTCGAGCTCGAAATCCAGCCGCGTGCGGTAGCGCTGCTCGATCTCGGCCCAGGCCTCGCTGTCGCGCGGATGCCTGGCATGGGGATACAGCTTGTCGAGGCGCTCCGTCAGGCCATCATGCGAGACCTTGCGGAAGAACTGGTCCATCGTCATGCCTTCCGGCACCGGGAACTCGGGCAGGAAGTAGGTGCCCAGCTGCACGGTCACCGAGCAGCGCGCCGCGATCAGCACACTGTTCTCGAGCGCTTCGGGAATGTCGGAGAACAGCTCGCTCATCTCCTCGGCGCTCTTCAGGTACTGCTCATCGCTGTAGCGGGTCTCGCGCCGCGGGTCATCCAGCGCCTTGCCTTCGCCGATGGAGACGCGCGTCTCATGGGCCCAGTAGTCTTCACGCTTGAGGAAGCGCACATCATTGGTGGCCACTACCGGCGTATCGGTGGCCTCGGCCAGCGCCACCGACAGATGAAGGCACTCTTCCTCGTACTGACGCTGGGTGCGGGTCAGCTCCAGATAGAAGCGATCCCCGAACACCGCCTTCCATTCGTCGAGCAGTGTCCGCGCGGTATCTTCGTGATCAGAGAGCAGATGGCGGCCGATCTCGCCTTCACGACCGCCGGACAGCACGATCAGCCCCTCGGCCTGCTCGAAGATCCACTCTTTCTCGAGGTAGGCGCGGTCCTGCTTCTGGCCATCGGTCCAGCCGCGCGAGATCAGCTCGGTAAGATTGCGATAACCGGTGTCGTTCATCGCCAGCAGCGTGAGGCGATACGGCCGCGCGGCATCCTGGGGATTGGTCATCCACATGTCGGCACCGATGATCGGCTTGATGCCGGCACCGCGTGCATTGGAGTAGAACTTGACCAGTCCGAACAGGTTGGCCTCGTCAGTCACCGCGACAGCCGGCTGGCTCGCCGCGGCGGTCGCCTTGATCAGCGGCTTGACGCCGGGCAGACCATCGACGAGAGAGAACTCGGTGTGAACGCGCAGGTGAACAAAGGGCGTGGTCATGGAATCGGCTCGTGAAGTCGGCGTGACGGTGAAGGATTCGGTTGCGGCTGGGGCTGTCGTCGCTGCGCGTTCTGTCGGCGGCGGCGAGGCTGAAGGCTCGGGCTCGGGCTCGGGCTCGGGCTTCAAGGATAGCCTGTCAGCGCCATCGTCTGAAGGTGCAGCGTCTGGCCGGGCAGGCTCGACTGACGGGGATGCCGTGGTCTCACTGGCATCAGTCAGACCACGGCTGCCGGCTTTTTTGCCGTGGGACGCTGGCTCGGCTCGCTTGCATCGCTCAGCGTCGCACTCGGCTCTGGTGTTGGCTCGACCTGCACTCCTGTCTGCGGCCCTGCCGGCGCGGCGCTGTCATCCAGCTCTGGCGTCGCCGTTTCTGGAATCGCAGCCTGCGGGGTCGGAAGCGCGATCAGCGCGTCCGGCGGCACGGCCCGTGGCACGTGCCCCGACATGAACAGCCGCTTGACCGGCCCGAAGCTCTTGCGGTGCAGGGTGAGGATGCCATGTTCCTCGATGGCGGCTTGATGCTCGCGGGTCGGGTAGCCCTTGTGACGCGCGAAGCCATAGGCGGGGAAGTGTGAATCCAGCGCCGCCATCTGGGCGTCGCGATGCACCTTGGCCAGAATCGAGGCCGCGCCGATGGCAGCGTGACGCAGATCGCCCTTCACCACCGCCATGCCGTGAATCTCGTGCCCCGGCAGGCGATTGCCATCCACCAGCAGGTATTCCGGGCGCACGCCCAGTGCATCGATGGCGCGACGCATGGCCAGGTGCGTGGCCTGATAGATGTTCAGCTCATCGATCTCGTCACTGGTGGCCTCGGCGATCGCCCACGCCCAGGCGCGCGCTCGAATCTGCTCGTAGAGGGCCAGACGCTTCTTCTCGCTGAGCTTCTTGGAGTCGGTGATGCCCTCGATGGGGTCATTCGGGTCCAGAATCACCGCTGCCGCCACCACCGGGCCGACCAGCGGCCCACGCCCGACCTCGTCGATACCGGCCAGCAACTGCCCCTGATAGGGAATCACCAGCGGCGGAAAATCATCGGCGGGTTTACGCTTGCGCGCAGAAGGCGTGGTGGCGTGGCTGTCGGCAGAGTCGGTCATGATATCTCGAGGCGTAAGACAACAGGCAGAGCGCCAATGCGATCTGCCTGTCGAGGTGATTCAATCAAGGGTAGCGCAATGTCTGGCGGCGACACGCGGGATCAGCGTCCGGCCAGTTCACCGATGGCGATGGCGGCCGCGGCGCTGGCATCACAGGTCAGTTCACGATGCATGGCGGTGAAGCGTTCCCGCAGTTCGCGCTGGCGAGCGACGTCACCGGCGGCACGCGACAGCAATGGCGCAAGGCTTTCCTCGATGGACTCCGGCGTGGCGGCGTCCTGGATCAGCTCCGGCACCAGCGTCTCGCGGGCGATCAGGTTGGGCAGGGATATCCACTCGGTCTTGACCATATGCCGCGCGATGCGATGCGTCATCGGCGCCATGCGATAGGCCACCACCATCGGACGATGACAGAGCAGACATTCGAGCGCCGCCGTGCCGGACGCCAGCAGCACGGCATCGGCGGCGGTCATCGCTTCACGCGATTGACCATCCACCAGATGGATGCGACTGCGATCCAGCCCTTCGTGCTCCGCCATCAGGGACTCGAGCTCGGTGCGCCGCAGCGGTGTGGCCGCCGGGATCACCACCTCAAGGCCGGGATAACGCTGACAGAGACGCTCGATGGCGGCCAGGAAGGTCTCGCCGAGAAAGCGGATCTCGTTGGCGCGGGAGCCCGGCAATACCGCCAGCAGCTGCACATCACTGTCGATCCCCAACTGCCCACGGGCAGCAGCACGATCATCCTCGAGCGGCAACTCATCGGCCAGCGGATGGCCGACGAAGGTCACCGGCACCTGATGCTCACGATAGAAGGCGGCCTCGAAGGGCAGGAAGGTCAGCATGCGATCGACGGCGCGGCGAATGGTCTTCACGCGCCCCTGACGCCAGGCCCACACGGAGGGGCTGACGTAGTGCGCGGTGGTGATGCCCTGCTTGCGCAGGCGCAGCTCGAGCCCCAGATTGAAGTCCGGGGCATCGATGCCGATCATCACGTCGGGTTGCCACTCGAGGGCGTCGCGCAACAGATGGCGACGCACCTTGATCAGTACCGGCAGATGCTTGAGAACCTCGACCAGCCCCATCACCGACAGGGTTTCCAGCGGATAGAGGCTGTCGAAGCCCTCGGCCTGCATGCGGGGGCCGCCGATGCCACGGAACTCGACATCGGGATAGCGCGTCTTGAGCGCGCGCATCAGGCTGGCACCGAGGATGTCACCGGAGAGCTCCCCGGCTACCAGGTAGATGCGCATGCTCAGCGAGTCAGACCGCGAGTGGACGCCTTGAGCGAGGCGATGAAGACATCGCGCTCGGCCAGCGGCGGCTCGGCTTCCAGCTGCTCGAGGGCCTGCGCCAGCGTCAGCCCCTGACGGAAGACCGTCTTGTAGGCCGTGTTCAGCGCGGAGATGGTCTCGCGGCTGAAGCCACGGCGCTTGAGGCCGACGCTGTTGAGACCATGTGCTTCCGCCGGATGGCCATTGACCATCACGAAGGCCGCGATGTCCTTGGTGATGATGGAGCCACCGCCCGCCATGGCATGTTCGCCGATATGGCAGAACTGATGCACCGCCGACAGACCACCCAGAATGACGTGGTTGCCGAGATGGACATGGCCACCCAGCGTCGCCTGATTGGCCATGATGCAGTCGTCGCCGATGATGCAGTCATGACCGACGTGCGAGTAGGCCATGAACAAGTTGCGGCTGCCGATACGCGTGAGGCTGGCATCCTGGACGGTGCCGCGATGCAGGGTCACGCCCTCGCGGATGACGTTGTCATCCCCGATTTCCAGACGCGTCGGCTCACCGGCGTACTTCTTGTCCTGACAGTCCTCGCCCACTGACGCGAACTGGAAGATACGATTGCGCTCACCGATGACGGTGGTGCCCTTGATGACGACATGCGGCCCCACCACCGTGCCAGCGCCGATCTCGACATCAGCGCCGATCACGCAGAACGGGCCGACCTCGACATCATCGGCCAGGCGGGCGCCGGGATCGACAATGGCAGTAGGATGTATCAAGCGACCTTCCTCTCGGCACAGATGATTTCGGCCTCGCAGACCACATCGCCATCGACCTTGGCCTGACAGGCGAACTTCCAGATGCCACGCTTCTCGCGCAGCACGCGGGCGCTGATCTCGAGCTGATCACCCGGCATCACCGGGCGCTTGAAGCGCACATTGTCGCTTCCGACGAGATAGTAGATGTAGCCATCGGCGGGACGCTTGTCGACGGTCTTGAAGCCGAGAATACCCGCCGCCTGAGCCATGGCTTCCACGATCAGAACGCCCGGCATGATCGGGTGCTCCGGGAAGTGACCATTGAAGAACGGCTCGTTGATGCTGACGTTCTTGCGCGCAACGATGAACTCGCCAAGGGTCAGGTCCATGACACGATCGATCAGCAGGAAAGGATAGCGGTGCGGGAGATACTCACGGATCTCGTTGACGTCCATAACCATTGGCTTGCAACCTCTGAAATAACGAAATGCCTGCCGCTCGCGGGCAGGCATGTAATGACGGTCCGGACCGCCGTTCGGGCAATGGCGCGCATTATAGCGTCCTTGCGCGTGGCTGGCAGCCGCTCATTGCCCGACAGTGTGCCAAGCAGGTGCGAGACCCCGCTCTGGACAGGTACTACCCGGGCTTGCAGTACTACTTGTCCTTCAAACTCTTCTCTACCTGATTCAAGCGTCGCGCCAACTGATCCAACTGTTTGAAACGCACAGCATTTCTGCGCCACAGGCCATTGTCCATCGCGCCGGTGCCGGAGGAATAGACGCCCGGCTTGGTGATGGAGTTGGTCACCAGGCTCATGCCGGTCACCTGCACGCCATCGGCGATTTCCAGGTGCCCCGCCAGACCCACACCGCCGCCCATCAGACAGTAGCGCCCGACCTTGGTGGAGCCGGCGATGCCGACACAGCCCGCCAGTGCCGAGTGATCCCCGATCTGGACGTTGTGCGCAATCTGGACCTGGGAGTCGATCTTGACGTCATTGCCGATGATGGTGTCGCCGAGCGCGCCACGATCGATGCTGGTGCAGCTGCCGACTTCGACATCATCGCCGATCAGCACGCCGCCGAGCTGAGCGATCTTGTGCCAGCCCTTGCCATCGTGGGCAAAACCGAAGCCATCGGCGCCGATCACGCAGCTGCTGTGGAGCACCGCGCGCGCCCCGATCACCACGCCATGATAGAGCGTGACATTGGGATGCAGCAGACAGCCCTCGCCCAGCACGCTGTCGGCCCCGATCACGCAACCCGCCTGAATGCGCGTGTTGTCACCGATGCTGACGCCCGGACCGATCACGACCTGCGGGCCGACCTCGACATTGGCCCCCAGGGTTGCGGTCTCGTCGATGACGGCACTGGCATGCACGCTCGCCTGAGGCTCGACCGCCAGCGGATCGAACAGACGCGACAGCTCGGCGTAGGCCAGATACGGATTGTCCAGTACGAGGGCATTGCCCTTGCACTCTTCAAGATGGCTTTCATGCAGCAGCACGGCAGTCGCGGCGGTTTCCCCGAGATACTTGAGGTAGGCGCGATTGGCGAGGAAGGCGATATCGCCGGGCTCAGCATCGACCAGCGTCGACAGACCGGTGACCCGGACAGCCGGATCACCGACAAGACGAGCGCCCAGCCGCTGGGCCAGATCCTCGAGAGTGTAAGAGAATTGTCGCTTTTTCATTCTGTCTCTGGGCGCTGAGCGCCTCTGGCTCGCATTCGCGTTGGCATGCTCGGATGCAACACATCCCGCACGCTTGCACGCGCGGGATGCACTCAGTTGAGCGAGTTGAACACCTGAGTCACTTCATTGGTCAGATCCAGACCATCCTTGCTGTAGACCGTCGCATTGCGGTCGACCAGCAGCTCGATGCCATGCTTGTCGACGACCTGCTGGATGGCCTTGTCGAGCTTCGGCTTGGACTGCTTGAGGAAGGTCTGCTCCGCCTGCTGCTGCTGCTGCTGGACCTGGCCACGCAGCTGCTGGAACTGGCCACCCTTCTGGCGCAGCTGCTGCTGCACGGACTGACGCTCGGAGTCGGACATCACGGCGCCGTCCTTCTGCAGCTTGGCCTGCAGGGATTCCAGTTCCTTGGCGAGTGCCTTGGCCTGATCCTGCTTGCCGGCCAGCTGATTCTTGAGCTGGTTCATGGAAATCTTGGCCGAGTCGGAACTCAACAGCGCCTGGCGCCAGTCGAGGACCGCGACTTCGGTGGCCTGTGCCAGCATCGGAGTCGCCATGGCGGCAAGGCCACCAGCCAGACACAGGGCGCGGGTCAATTTACGCATCACACAAACTCCTTGTAGGCCTGTTGCTCGGTCACTGATGACTCAGCGACCGACGGTGCGAGGACCGGCGACGGAACAGGGACAGCGCCGCCGGTGGTCGTGACGAAGGCCGCACCGGCTCAAGCGGGTGCGGCATCGTACGGCCTTAGAAGGTCTGGCCCAGCGAGAACTGGAAGATCTCGGTGTCATCGTCGTCATCGTCACCGATCGGCTGGGCGACACTGAAGGTCAGCGGGCCCACCGGCGTGATCCACGACAGGCCGATACCGGCACTGTAATTCAGATCTCCAAGGTCCACGCCACTTTCACAACTGCTGGAGTAGTCGGACTCGACATCGTAGCAGGAGGTCAGATAGGTATTGCCGGCATCGACGAAGAACGACGGCTGAACGCTGCGCTTGTCCTTGATGAAGGGCATCGGGAAGATCAGGTCGACCCCACCTTCGATCAGAATATTGCCGCCCAGGGTATCGTCATCACCGTCATCGACCTCGGTGGATGCCTGCCCCAGGGTATTGGAGCTGTAGCCCCGCACGCTGCCCAGACCACCGGCATAGAAGTTCTTGAAGAACGGATAAGTATCGCCGGAGAACGAGTTGGCGTAGCCCAGTTCTGTCCGGAACTTGAGTGACCAATCATCATGCAGTTCGAACAGCTTCTGCCCCTTGTAGCGGAACTTGTAGTAATCCGCATCAGAGCCCGGCACCGCCACTTCCAGCGACAGCAGCTGAGAGCTGCCCGCCGTGGGCAGAATGCCACGGTTGAGGTTGTTGCGTGACCAGCTGGCCGTCAGCTTGTAGAGGTTGAAGTCTTCGCCTTCATCCTCGATGAACTGCGTGACCTCCGCCGGGCTGTCGTCGAAGTCCTTGACGCGCACGAACTCGTAACCGCCGCCGAAGTTCAGGCGCGACAGTTCGTTGATCGGATAACCGAAGTTGATGCCGCCACCGAAACTGTCGGTCGCGTAGCTGGCGACGTCATCATCATCGTCGTAATCGACCTTGCGGTAGAACAGATTGTAGCCGCGCGAGATGCCATCCAGCGTCCAGTACGGGTCGGTGTAGCCGAAGCTGACGTTTGTATAGTCATCCGACTTCTGGGCATTGATGTTGACTTCGTTGCCGGTGCCCAGGAAGTTCTTCTGCGACAGGCCCACCCCGTAGATGACACCGTCACCCTGGGAGAAACCGATCGACGCCGAGATGGAACCTGACGGCTGCTCCTCGACGTTGTAGTTGACGTCCAGCTGGTCCGGCTCGCCGGCGACAGGGCGCGTGTCGACATCGACCTGCTTGAAGAAGCCGAGGCGCTCAAGCTTCTGCTTGGACTGCTTGATCTTGTCGGTGGAGGCCGGTGCGCCTTCCAGCTGGGTCATCTCACGACGCAGCACTTCGTCTGCGGTAGTGGTGTTGCCCTTGAAGTTGATGCGACGCACGTAGGCACGCTTGCCGGGGTCGACCGCGAAGGTCAGATCGACGGTGTCGCTCTCCTCGTTGACCTCCGGCACCGCGTTGACCTTGGCGAAGGCGAAGCCATCGGCACCCAGTGCCTGGCGCAGCGCCTCGCTGGAAGCGGTCACATCACGCTGGGAATAGAGAGCATCCGGGGCGAGCTTGACCAGATCGCGGGCGCGCTCTTCCTTCATTTTCAGGTCACCGGCAAAGCCGATATTGCCGATCTTGTACGGCTTGCCTTCATCGACGTTGATGGTGACGAAGATCTCGGACTTGTCCGGCGAGATGGACACCTGGGTCGAGCGCACCTGGAAGTTGACGTAACCGCGATCGAGATACCAGGACTTGAGGGTCTCGATATCGCCGGTCAGCTTCTCACGCGAATATTCATCATCCGAGAACCAGCCGAAGAACCAGCTCGGCTTGTCTTCCAGCTCCAGCTGTTCGCGCAGAGTCTCGTCATCGAAGGCATCGTTGCCGACGATGTTGATCTGATGAATCTTGGCGATCGCGCCTTCCTTGACGTCGATATTGACCTGCACGCGATTGCGCTCGAGTTCCTCGACGGAGGTCTCGATACGCGCGCTGTAGCGGCCCTGAGCCTGGTAGACACGCTCGAGCTCACGCTGCATTTCTTCCAGCGTGGAGCGCTGCAGCACCTGACCCTCGGCCAGCCCTGCTTCCTTGAGGCCCTTGCGCAGGTCTTCGTCGGGTATCTGCGAGTTGCCCTCAATCTCGATCTTGGAGATCGTCGGACGCTCGACCACATCGATGATCAGGACATCGCCATCGCGCTTGAGGCGGATGTCGTCGAACAGGCCCGTATCGAACAGCTGACGCGCAGCCGACGACAGTTCCTCTTCTTCCACATTCTGATCCGCGGAGACGGGGAAGGCATTGAAGACGGTGCCCGCAGACACGCGCTGGAGACCCTCTACCCGAATGTCCGAAATTTTAAAAGATGCGGCCAAGGCGCCCTGACTGGCCCCGAGCAGCGCAGCTGCCAATCCAATGGTCTTGAGTTTCATGCAGTCGCTTCGCTTCTCTGGATTCCGCCCGCTTGGGTGAACAGGCACCTTATACACAACCCCCTGCAACTGACAAGACAGCGGCGAGTGAGGATCGGCAATCGGGGCCGAAGTCGTGTGGGCATGATGACGGGAGTTGATCGCATTGACCAGCCCGTGCAATGAATTGACCCCCATGGGCATCGACAGTTCAGATTCGGTTCATCCCGCGGGAGCCATCGAGTGCTGATGGCTCCCCGAATCCGTCACCAAAGACGCATGAGATCGAAGTAGATGGCCATCAGCATGAGGGAACCGACCAGCGCCATGCCGATTTTCAACCCCGCATTCTGGACCTCTTGCGAAAGTGGTTTGCCGCGCACGGCTTCCACCAGATAGAACAGCAGGTGCCCGCCATCCAGCACCGGAATCGGCAGCAGGTTCAGGACACCCAGACTGATGGAGAGATAGGCCATGAAGCCGAGGAAGGCCTCGAGGCCGGAGCGCGCCGTGTCGCCGGCGATACGCGCGATGGTGATCGGGCCTGACAGATTGGACGGCGCGATCAGGCCAACCAGCATCTTGCGGATCGAATCCAGCGTCAGCACCGTCATTTCGCCGGTCTTGCCGACGGCCTGCCCGACGGCCGCCAGTGGCCCGAAGCTGAGCTCGCGCTGATACTGCTCGGGCCAGCTGACATTCTGGACGCTGGCGCCGACCTGTCCCACGACACGCCCGTCATCAAGCGAATTGCTGGCAGGTGTCAGTGACAGCGCCTCTTCCTTGCCATCTCGCGCCACCAGTACCGACAGCGTCTCGCCCGGCGCACCACGCACGCGCTCGACGAAATCGATCCAGTCGACCACCAGGGTGCCATTGATGCTGACGATGCGGTCACCGGCCTGCAGACCTGCCGCCTGGGCGGCACCACCGTCCAGCACACGCCCCAGCACCGCTGGCAGCTGAGGGCGCCAGGCCGTGATGCCCAGCGTCACCAGCGGACGCGGCGGATCCTGATCGACCAGAAAGCGTGTCACATCGAGGGACTGCTCACGCGTGGTGCTGGCGCCCTCGGCACGCGTGGTAAGCGTCAGGCTGTCATCGCCGATCGCACCGATCAAGCGCAGGTTGACCTCATCCCATGAGGGAGTGGCTTCACCATTGATGGCGACGATCTCGGTCTTCGGCGCAAGGCCGGCGCGACCAGCCGGCGAGTCCGGCGCCACGGCACCGACCATCGGCACCACCGTGGTGGTACCGGCGACGAACAGCGCCCAGTAGGCGACGATGGCAAGCAGGAAGTTGGCCAGCGGGCCCGCCGAGACCACGGCGATACGCTTCCACACCGACTTGGTGTTGAAGGCCAGATGACGCTCGGCCGGATCGACCGGCCCTTCGCGCTCATCCAGCATCTTGACGTAGCCACCCAGCGGAATGGCGGCGACCCCGTACTCGGTGCCGTGGCGATCGGTCCACGACCAGAAAGGTTTGCCGAAGCCGATGGAGAAGCGCAGCACCTTGATGCCGCAACGACGCGCGACCCAGAAATGACCGTACTCATGGATGGTGATCAACACCCCCAACACGACGATCACGGCAAGAATATTCTGGATCACACCCATCACGCGCTCCTGGAGGTTGGTGCCCGAGATGGGCAGCCTGTCTTGCCACGCTCACCAAGAAAGTGACAAGACAGTGCAAGATAGGATTTCAGGGCCCGGCAAGGGCCAACTCGGCAGCGGCCAGCTCACGCGCCGCCGCGTCTTCGGCGAGAATCACCTCAAGGCCATCCACCGCCAGTGGCGGACGCGCCTGCATCACGGCCTGCACCACTGCCGGAATTCGATCGAAGGCCAGGCGACCCTCGAGGAAGGCGGCCACGGCCACCTCGTTGGCAGCATTCATCACCGCAGGCCAGGTGCCGCCCGCCGCGATGGCCTCACGGGCCAGGCGCAGACACGGGAAGCGTGTCTCGTCGGCGGCACGGAAATCGAGGCGCGCGACCTGAAACAGATCCAGCGGCTCGACGCCGGCATCGATACGCTCCGGCCACGCCAGCGCATAGGCGATCGGCGTGCGCATGTCCGGATTGCCCATCTGGGCCAGTACCGAGCCATCACTGTAGGCCGCCATCGAGTGAATCACGCTCTGGGGATGCACGACCACCTGAATGTCGTCCGGCCCGCAGGCGAACAGCCAGCAGGCCTCGATCAGCTCCAGCCCCTTGTTCATCAGGGTGGCGCTGTCGACGGAAATCTTGCGCCCCATCGACCAGTTGGGATGCGCGCAGGCCTCGTCCGGTGTCACCGTCGCCAGTCGCTCGACGGGCCACTCGGCGTCATCGCGGAACGGGCCACCGGAGGCGGTCAGCAACAGCTTCTCGACACCGATCGGCGCCAGGCCATCACGATGCCGGGCCGGCAGGCACTGGAAGATGGCGTTGTGCTCGGAATCGATCGGCAGCAGGGTCGCCCCGTGCTGTTTCACCGCATCCATGAACAGCTGCCCGGCACACACCAGCGCTTCCTTGTTGGCCAGCAGCACGCGCTTGCCGGCCCGCACCGCCGCCAGTGTCGGCAACAGGCCAGCCGCACCGACGATGGCAGCCATCACGCTATCGACTTCAGGCGCCTCACTGATGTCGACCAGGGCCTGCTCACCATGGCGTATCTCGATGGGCGTGCCCTGATAGCTCTCGACGCCCTTGAGGGCCTCGCTGAGCCACGCAGCCGCCTTGCGCGAGGCGATCACCGCCACCTGCGGGCGATGCGTCAGACACAGCTCCAGCAGCGCCTCGTGACGCGTGGCAGCGCTGAGCGCATGCACCCGATAGCGCTCGGGATGGCGCGCGATCACATCCAGGGTGCTGGACCCGATGGAGCCGGTCGCACCGAGAATGGTGATGCGCTGCAACTCAGGTGCATCAGAAGGAGTCTCGTGGTTCACGTTCGCACTCACGCACCACCTCCCAGCACCCACGGCAACAGCAGGGCAAACAGCGGCACCGCCGCGGTCAGGCTATCGATGCGATCCATCACGCCACCATGACCGGGCAGCAGATGGCTTGAGTCCTTCATCTGACGCTGGCGCTTGAACATGCTCTCGAGCAGGTCACCCAGCACCGAGACGGCCGTCACGCCCAGCGTGACCAGCAGCAGCGGCAGCCAGTCGGCCAGACCCGCCAACGCATAGCCGGTCGCCAGCAGGCCGGTGGCCACCAGGCCACCGTAGACGCCCTCCCAGGACTTGCCCGGGCTGACGCGCGGCGCCAGCTTGCGCTTGCCGAAACGCTTGCCGGAGAAGTAGGCACCGATATCCGCCGCCCACACCATCAGCAGCACATACAGCAGCCACTCGCCGCCACTGGCCTTGAGCTGAACGAAGCCGAACCAGGTCGGCAGCAGCGCCAGCACGCCGACCCCCAACCGCACGCCAGTCGCCTGCCATTCCTGACTGGCGGCCGGATAGCGCATTACCCAGCGCAGATTGACCAGCCATGCCAGTGCCGCCAGATACAGCGGCCAACGCGCAAGAGCGCCATCGAGCTGCCAGACCAGCAGCATCAGCGCGCTGAGCACCAGCGGGAACAGCAGGCGCGCCATGCCGGCACGCACGCCAGACAGGTTGGACCACTCCCAGGCGGCCAGCGCGACGACAGCGCCGGTGAAGGTGGCAAAGGCAGCGCCGTCGAGGCCGAACAGCCCCCACAGCGCCAGCGGCGCGAGAATGAGCGCGGTGATGATTCGTTGTCTGAGCACTAGAGCCCCTCGGCGTCGAGTTGTTCGCTGGTCATGCCATAACGACGCTGACGCAGGGCGTAGGCGCTGAGCGCTTCATCGAAGGCTGCCGCATCGAAATCAGGCCACAGCACGGGCGAGAAATAGAACTCGGCATAGGCCAGCTGCCAGATCAGGAAGTTGGAGATACGCTGCTCACCGCTGGTGCGGATACACAGATCCACCTCCGGCAGATCGCTCAGGCACACTTCCGCCCCGAGACGTGACTCGTCGATGTCCGCAGCCTTGAGCTCGCCGCGCTCGACCTGCTCCGCCAGACGGCGAGCGGCCTCGGCGATATCCCAACGGCCGCCATAGTTGGCGCAGATCACCACATGCATGCCGCGATTGCCGCGCGTCATGTCTTCGGCGCTCTGGATATGCTTTTGAATCGAATCGGAAAAACGGCTGCGCTCGCCGATGATCGAGAGCCGGATATCGTGGCGATGAAGCTTCTTGACCTCGCGCTTGAGCGCCAGCAGAAACAGCTCCATCAGCGCACTGACTTCATTGGCCGGGCGCTTCCAGTTCTCACTGGAGAAGGCAAACAGGGTCAGCACTTCCACGCCCTGCTCGGCAGCGCGACGGATGGTACTGCGGACGGTTTCGGCACCGGCGCGATGGCCGCGTATGCCAGCCCAGCCGCGGGACTTCGCCCAGCGGTTGTTGCCGTCCATGATGATCGCCACGTGGCGTGGCGTGGAGGGGGAATTCGGTGACGTCATGGGGTCTCGCTACGAGCACCGGATGCCGCCGGCAAGCGCCGGCGGCAGACCCGATCAGACCTGCATCAGGTCAGTTTCCTTGTGCTCCAGAGCACTGTCGACTTCCGCCACATACTTGTCGGTCAGCTTCTGGATCTCGTCTTCTCCGCGACGTGCATCGTCTTCGGAGATGTCCTTGTCCTTGAGCAGGCTCTTGATGTCGCCATTGGCGTCACGACGCACATTGCGGAGCGCCACGCGGGCGTTTTCCGCTTCTGCACGCGCCTGCTTGGTATAACCGCGACGCGTCTCTTCCGTCAGCATCGGCATCGGCACGCGAATCACGTCACCGGCGGTGGACGGGTTGAGACCCAGGTCAGAAGTCATGATGGCCTTCTCGACCTTCGGCACCATGGGCTTTTCCCACGGCACGACAGTCAGGGTACGCGCATCTTCGGCGCTGATGTTGGCCACCTGATTCAGCGGCACCGGGCTGCCGTAGTAATCGACCGTCACGGCATCCAAGATACTGGGATGCGCACGACCCGTACGGATCTTTCCGAAGGCGGCACCGAGGGACTCGATGGTCTTCTTCATGCGTGATTCGGCGTCTTTCTTGATGTCGTTGATCACAATCTTACCCTCTATCAATCAGCGTGCCTTCCTTGCCACCCACCACCAGGTTGAGCAGCGCGCCTGCCTTGTTCATGTTGAACACCCGCACCGGCATGTCATGGTCACGCACCAGGCAGATGGCGGTCAAATCCATCACGCCAAGCTTCTGCTCCAGGGCGTCGTCATAGCTGAGGCTGTCGTACTTCACGGCATCCGGGAACTTGACCGGGTCCTTGTCGTAGACACCATCTACCTTGGTCGCCTTGATGACGGCATCCGCGTCGATCTCGATACCGCGCAGACAGGCAGCGGAATCGGTAGTGAAGAACGGGTTGCCGGTACCGGCGGAGAAGATGACCACATCGCCAGACGTCAGATAGCGAATGGCGGTACGGCGGTCGTAATGTTCTACCACGCCACTCATCGGGATGGCAGACATCACGCGAGAACGGATATTGGAGCGCTCCAGTGCATCACGCAGTGCCAGACCGTTCATGACGGTTGCCAGCATGCCCATGTGATCACCGGTCACGCGCTCCATGCCGGCTTCCTGCAGGGCTGCGCCACGGAACAGGTTGCCGCCACCGATCACGATACCGACCTGGACACCGATGCCCACCAGCTGACCGATTTCCAGCGCCATGCGATCCAGCACCTTGGGGTCGATGCCGAAATCGCCATCGCCCATCAGGGCCTCACCGGAAAGCTTGAGCAGTATGCGCTTGTACTTGGCATTGCGTTCAGCGGAAATGGTGGCCATGCGAATCTCTCCTGATACTGACATACGGGG
Organism: bacterium Scap17; assembly: GCA_013376735.1. Lineage (NCBI taxonomy): Bacteria > bacterium Scap17. The sequence continues at coordinate 3,748,222 of VINJ01000001.1, forward strand.
ACGGGGCGGCCCGAAGGCGGGGGCCAGATACACGATGGCGTGCGCCTAAGCGCACGCCATCGTGAGAAGCGAAAACAGTCAGCCCTTACGCGCGGCTGGCCTGCTCACGGACTTCAGCTGCGAAGTCCACTTCTTCCTTCTCGATACCTTCACCGACTTCCATGCGCACGAAGGACACCACCTCACCGCCGGCAGCCTTGACGAACTCGGCGACGGTCTGGTTCGGGTCCTTGACGAACGGCTGTTCGGTCAGGCTGTTCTCGGCCAGATACTTCTTCAGACGCCCCTGGGACATCTTCTCGGCGATTTCCGCCGGCTTGCCTGCCATGTCCGGCTGAGCAAGGATGATGGCCTTCTCGGCGTCCATCTGTTCCTGCGGCATGTCTGCCGGACGTGCACAGACCGGGTTGACGGCTGCGACGTGCATGGAAACGTCCTTGGCTGCTTCGCCAGTACCGCCATTCAGCAGAGTCAGCGCAGCGATGCGGCCGCCGTGGACGTAGCCACCGACGACGCCGTCAGCCGGCGCTTCGACCAGCTCGGCACGACGAACGGAGATGTTCTCACCGATCTTCTGGACCAGCTGACCACGGGCGTCTTCCAGCTCACCTTCCATCAGGGAGGCGATGTCGGTGTTCTTGGTAGCGAACACACGATCGGCGATCAGCTGAGTGAAGGCCTTGAAATTGTCATCACGAGCGACGAAGTCGGTCTCGGAGTTGACTTCGACCATCACGCCGTAGCTGGCGTCGTCGGCGACCTTGATGACGATGGCGCCTTCAGCGGCCACGCGGCCAGCTTTCTTGGCGGCCTTCAGGCCGGAGTTCTTGCGCAGGTTCTCGATCGCAAGCTCGATGTCGCCACCGGCTTCGGTAAGAGCCTTCTTGCATTCCATCATGCCGAGCGCAGTACGCTCACGCAGTTCCTTGACCATAGATGCGCTGATAGCTGCCATGGGATGAAACCTCTGTCGTGTCGACGTCTTTGAATACGGGAATTCGGTCACGACCGCGGAACGGTCGCAAATGAGGGGGCCTTGGCCCCCTCATTGCCTGACCTGACTGCCACCTGGCTAGGCCATGCCGCACTCAGTGTAGCGCAGCGTTTGTGACAGTCAGATCAAGCCGCCAGGATCACTCTGCTGCGTCTTCTTCAGAAGCAGTTTCGACGAACTCACCGGCCAGCTCTTCTTCCTTGTTCTTGCCACAGGCGCCTGCAATTGCCTGGACATAGATCTGGATGGCACGGATGGAGTCATCGTTACCCGGGATGACGTAGTCCACGCCGTCCGGGTTGGAGTTGGTATCGACGACGCCGATGACCGGGATGCCCAGCTTGTTGGCTTCGTTGATCGCGATGCGCTCGTGGTCAACGTCGATCACGAACATTGCGTCCGGCAGGCCGCCCATGTCCTTGATACCGCCGATGGAACGCTCGAGCTTTTCCTGCTCACGAGTGGCCATCAGGACTTCTTTCTTGGTCAGCTTCGCGAAGGTACCGTCTTCATGCATCTGCTCGATTTCGCGCAGGCGCTTGATGGACTGACGGATGGTCTTGAAGTTGGTCAGCATGCCGCCCAACCAGCGATGGTTGACGTACGGCTGGCCAGCCTTGCGAGCTTCTTCCTTGATGATCTTGCCGGCAGCGCGCTTGGTGCCCACGAACATGATCTTGTTGCCATTGGCAGCCATCTTCTCGACCACTGACACGGCTTCGTTCAGCGCCGGCAGGGTGTGCTCGAGGTTGATGATGTGGATCTTGTTGCGAGCGCCGAAGATGAACTTGGACATCTTCGGGTTCCAGTACTTGGTCTGGTGACCGAAGTGTGCGCCTGCCTTGAGCAGATCGCGCATGTTGACTTGCGCCATGTGAATATCTCCTGGATATCGGGTTGGGCCTCCACGTCCCCCATGGATCCGACCGCTTGCGCGGCACCCGGGACCATGTGACGGAACGTGTGTGGATTGGGGTTATGTACGTCAGTCCTTCAATCTCGCCTCGGCCAGGCGCCCGGAGGTGGCCGATCGAGGAGAATTTGCAGGAAAGCGCGCGGCTTTATACCATAGCTCGACCACGATATGAAGTCGCCACTGCCCGACGCGGCACGCGATGTACCGCGCCATCCCCCCGTCACGCGCGGCCTGGCGGCATTTCATCCCTCTTATCTCCTGCCTCGAGTCCTCATGAACATTCCCATCAAGACAGCTGAAGAAATCGACAAGATGCGCGTCGCCGGCCGTCTGGCGGCTGAAGTGCTGGAGCTGCTCGACGAGCACGTCCGTCCCGGCATCACCACGGGCGAGCTCAACCGCATCGCGCACCACCACATCACCGAAGTTCAGGGCTGCATTCCGGCACCGCTCAACTACCACGGCTTCCCGAAATCGATCTGCACCTCGATCAATCACGTGGTCTGTCACGGCATTCCCGATGACAACAAGAAGCTCAAGAAGGGTGACATCCTCAACATCGACATCACCGTGATCAAGGATGGCTATCACGGCGACACCTCGAAGATGTACTTCGTCGGCGAACCGAGCATCCAGGCCGAGCGTCTGTGCCGCATCACCCAGGAATGCCTCTATAAAGGCATCGAGCTGGTACGTCCGGGCGTACGCCTGTCAGAAATCGGTCGCGCGATCCAGAAGCATGCCGAAGCGGCAGGCTACAGTGTCGTGCGTGACTTCTGCGGCCACGGCATCGGCGCCGGCTTCCATGAAGACCCGCAGGTGCTGCACTATGACGGCTACGAAGCCCGTGCTGACGCCGAGCTTCTGGAAGGCATGTGCCTGACCATCGAGCCGATGGTCAATGTCGGCGGCTACAAGGTGAAGGTCCTCAAGGACGACTGGACGGCTGTCACCAAGGACAAGAGCCTCTCGGCCCAGTGGGAGCACACCCTGCTGGTCACCGCCACCGGCGTTGAGGTGCTGACACGTCGCACGGAAGAGGACCTCTCCTTCCTCGAGGGTTGATCAAGATGCTCCTGCACCACTATCACTTCGTCGAGCGTGAAGCGCTCTACGATGCCGTCACCCTGGACGGCGAGCTGGCCACGACGAAGACCCCCATCCCGCTGTTCAAGCGGGCTCTGGCACAGGTACAGGAGCGTCTCGAGGCTCGTTTCAAGGCGGGCGCCGACATCCGCGACCTCATCCATGGTCGTGCCCGCGCCATCGATCGCCTGCTGGCCATCGCCTGGCAACGTCAGGCCTGGCCGGATGACGGCATCGCCCTGCTCGCCGTGGGCGGCTACGGCCGTGGCGAGCTGCACCCGCATTCCGACATCGACCTGCTGCTGTTGCTGGAGCAGGACGACGACACGCCCTATCGTGAGGCGCTATCCGACTTCATCACCTTCCTGTGGGACATCGGTCTCGAGATCGGCCAGTCCGTGCGCTCGCTGAGTGACTGCGAACGTGAGGCACGCGCCGATGTCACCGTGATCACCAACCTGCTGGAATCCCGCGTTATCGCCGGCCCGCAGCGACTGCGCGAGGCCATGCGCGAACGCCTGGCTACCGACCGCCTGTGGCCGGCCGAAGCCTTCTTCGAGGCCAAGTGGCAGGAGCAGATCGCGCGTCACCACAAGTTCGCCAACACCGAATACCACCTCGAACCCAACATCAAGTCGTCGCCGGGCGGCCTGCGTGACATCCAGATGATCGGCTGGGTCGCCAAGCGCCACTTCGGGGTCGAGCGCTACGACAACCTGGTCGCACTGGGCTTCATGAATGATGCCGAACTGCGCATTCTCAGCCAGGGCCAGGCCTTCCTGTGGCAGGTGCGCTTCGCGCTGCACATGCTGGCCGGGCGCGCCGAGGACCGGCTGCTGTTCGACCACCAGCGCACCATCGCCGAGCTATTCGGCTTCCGCGATACGCCCGAGCATCTGGCGGTCGAGCAGTTCATGAAGCGCTACTACCGCCATGTCACCGCCCTGGCGGGCCTCAATGACATGCTGCTGCAGCACTTCGACGAGGCCATCCTGCGCCATGACGAACCGGTCAACATCGTGCCGCTCAATCCGCGCTTCGAGATCCGCAGCGGCTACATCAGCCTGCGCGAGGAAGGCGTGTTCCGCCGCCGCCCCGCCGCGCTGCTGGAGCTGTTCCTGCTGATGGCCCAGCACCCCGAGATCGAGGGCGTGCGCGCCGACACCATCCGCGCGCTGCGTGATCATCGCCACCAGATCGACGACGCCTTCCGCGATGACGTGCGCCACCAGAGTCTGTTCATGGAGCTGATGCGCTGTGGCGGCAACGTGCCCCGCGTACTCAAGCGCATGGCGCGCTACGGCATCCTCGGCAAGTACCTGCCGGCCTTCGGGCGTGCCGTGGGACTGATGCAGCACGACCTCTTCCACGTCTACACCGTCGATGCGCACACCCTGCGCCTGCTCAAGGTCGCCCAGGAATTCCGCGCCCCCGATGCCGAGGAGGAATTCCCGGTCGCCGCGACCCTGATCCGCGAACTGCCCAAGCTGGAGCTGCTGTGGATCGCCGGGCTCTATCACGACATCGGCAAGGGCCGTGGCGGCGACCACTCCGAGATCGGCGCCGTCGAGGTCGAGGACTTCGCGCGCCGTCATGACCTCAGCCCGCGCGACACCCGTACGCTGAGCTGGCTGGTGCGCCACCACCTGCTGATGTCGATGACCGCCCAGAAGCAGGACATCGCCGACCCCGAGATCATCACCCGCTTCGCCGAGATCGTCGGCGACGAGACGCACCTCGATTATCTCTACGTGCTGACGGTGGCCGACATCAACGCCACCAACCCGTCGCTGTGGAACGGCTGGCGTGCGGCATTGCTGCGCCAGCTGCACATGGAGACGCGCCGGGCGCTGCGCCGTGGCCTCGAGCACCCACCGGAGCGCCACGAGTGGATCACCGAGACCCGTGAGGAGGCACTGTCCCTGCTGGCCGGCATGGGCACCGCCCGCACTGACGCCGAGGCGCTGTGGGCCAGCCTCGGCGACGACTACTTCGTACGCTACGCGCCCAGCGAGGTGGCCTGGCACACCCAGGGCATCCTGGCGCGCCAGGCGGCACCGCAGCTCGACGAGCATGGCGAGCCGCTGCCGCTGGTACTGACCAGCGCGCCCACCGAGGAGATGACCGAAGGCGGCACCAAGGTCTTCATCCATACCCGCTCGGTGGACAACCTGTTCGCGGCCACCGCCGCGGCGCTGGAACAGCTGGGGCTCTCGATCCACGATGCGCGCATCGCCACCTCCAGCCACAACTGGACGCTCAACACCTTCATCCTGCTCGACGATGAAGGTGAGCCGATCCGCGATGCCGCACGCCTGGCCGATATCCGCACCCATCTGGTCGAAGAGCTGGATGACCCGGATGACTACTCGGTGATCGTCAATCGTCACACGCCGCGCCAGCTCAAGCATTTCCGCATCGCGCCGCGCATCACGCTGAGCCAGGACTACACCAACGGCCGCAGCGTACTGGAAGTGATCGCCTCGGACCGCCCGGGCCTGCTGGCGCGCATCGGCCGCGTGTTCATGGAGCATGAGATCGCCATCGACGCCGCCAAGATCGCCACCCTCGGCGAGCGCGTCGAGGATATCTTCTTCATCACCGACCGCGCCGGCGAGCCCATCACCGACCCCGAGCGCCAGACACGCCTGCGTGACGCCCTCACCGAAGTCCTCGAGGTCGGCGAGCGCGGCTGAGACGCGTGACGGCACATGACGGCACATGACGGCACGTGACGAGAGTACAGAGGGAAAGCGCCGGCCGGCACCCCGCGATTGAGGGGACCGGCCGGCTTCCCTATAATCGCGAGTCGACCTGCATGGCAGTCCAGTGACTCGCGGACGCCTTCCTTCCTGCTCGGCCGGCAGCCTGACTGCCACGGCCATCACCCATGGAACGTGCATGAACCCGGATCTCGACCAGCTCAAGCCCTACCCGTTTGAAACCCTGGCCAAGCTGCGCGAGGGCGTCGTGCCCAACCCCGCCCTGGACCCGATTGCACTGACCATCGGCGAGCCGCGTCATGCGCCGCCCGAGTTCGTGCTCGACACCCTGCGCGAGCACATCATGGGCGTGGCCAAATACCCCGCCACCGGCGGGCTGCCGGAATTGCGCCAGGCGATCGCCGACTGGCTCGAAAAGCGCTTCTCGCTCAACGCCACGCCGGATATCGACCAGCAGGTCCTGCCGGTCACCGGCACCCGCGAAGCACTGTTCGCCTTCATCCAGGCCTCGCTGGACAGCACGCGTCCGGAGCGCGTGCTGGTGCCGAACCCCTTCTATCAGATCTACGAAGGCGCGACGCTGCTGGCCGGCGGCGATGTCACCTACCTGCCCTGCCCCGCCGAGAATGGCTTCCGCCCTGATTACGCGGCAGTGCCGGCGGACGTGTGGCGCGACACCCAGATCGTCTTCGTTTGCTCGCCGGGCAATCCCACCGGTGCCGTGACACCGCTGGCCGATTTCCAGCAGCTGATTCGCCTCGCCGACGAGCATGACTTCCTGATCGCCTCCGATGAGTGCTACTCGGAGCTGTACCTCGACGAAGGCACACCGCCGCCGGGCCTGCTGCAGGCCTGTGCCGCCATGGGCCGCGATGACTATGCGCGCTGTGTGGTCTTCCACTCGCTGTCCAAGCGCTCCAACCTGCCGGGCCTGCGCTCCGGCTTCGTGGCCGGCGATGGCGAGGTGATCCGTCGCTTCCGTCACTACCGCACCTATCACGGCTGCGCGATGCCGCTGCATCACCAGTATGCCTCCATCGCTGCCTGGAGTGATGAAGCCCACGTACTGGCCAATCGCGATGCCTACCGCGAGAAGTTTGCCGCCGTGACCGAAATCCTTGCGCCGGTAATGGACTTCCCGACACCGGAAGCCAGCTTCTACCTGTATCCCGCCGTGCCCGGTGGTGACGATGCCGCCTTCACCCGCGACCTGTTGCGTGAAGAGGCGGTCGGCGTGCTGCCGGCAAGCTACATGGCGCGCGAGGTGGACGGCGTGAATCCGGGTGCCGGGCGCATTCGTCTGGCGCTGGTGGCCGAACTGGAACAGACCGTCGAAGCCGCCCAGCGCCTGCGTCGCTTCGTTGAACGCCTGCGCTGAGCGCCAGGCCTGCACGGGCTGACAGCAGCCCAACACTGGATGACAGCCCCGCCCGGCGGGGTGGATTGGCTCAAGGAGACCGCCATGCACGTGCTCTACGGCATCAAGACCTGCGATAGCTGCCGCAAGGCGCGCCGCGCCCTCGACGATCGGGGCGTGCCCTACCGCTGGCATGACCTGCGCGAGGATGGCCTCTCCGCCAGCCTGCTGGAATCCTGGCTGGAGCAGGCCGCCTGGAGCAGCCTGCTCAACAAGCGCAACACCAGCTGGCGCAACCTGAGCGATGAACAACGTGACAGCCTCGATGCCAATTCGGCACGCGCATTGATGCTGGAGCACCCGACCCTGATCAAGCGTCCCATTCTCGAGCGTCATCCCGCCGACAATGAGATGGATCTGGTGATCGGCTATGACAAGGCGGTCTACGAACCGCAGGATTGAGTTACCCCTTACACCACTGGACACCCCGGAGATTGACACGATGTTGAGCCTTGCCCTCGGAATCGGCACCCAGAACACCACCGGCGACTGGCTGGAAGTCTATTATCCTGCCCCGCTGTTCAAGCCGACCGCTGCCGTTGTTGACGCCGCTCGCAAGGCACTGGACGCACCGGCTGGCACCACCGCCACCAGCTTCCTGCCGGAACACTGCGCCGCCCTGGCCAGCGCCCTGCGCGACGCCGGTGACAGCGCCCAGGCCGAACTGGCCGAGAGCCTGGCCACCAGCCAGCGCCCGCTGGTCGCCATGTTCATCGAGGAAGATGCCGCCCCGCAGAGCGTGCCGGAGGTCTACCTCAAGCTGCACCTGCTGTCTCACCGCATGGTGCGCCCGCACGGCATCGACCTGACCGGCATGTTCGGTCTGCTCAAGAATGTCGCCTGGACCAACGAAGGCGCCATCGACATCGAAGAGCTGCCGGCGCGCCGCCTCAAGGCCCGCCTGGAAGGTCGCACCCTGTCCGTGGACTGCGTCGACAAGTTCCCGAAGATGACCGACTACGTGGTGCCGACCGGCATCCGTGTCGCCGATACCGCACGTGTGCGTCTGGGTGCCTACCTGGGCGCAGGCACCACCGTGATGCACGAAGGCTTCTGCAACTTCAATGCCGGCACCGAAGGCCCGGGCATGGTCGAGGGCCGTATCGCTGCGGGCGTCTTCGTCGGCAAGGGGTCTGATCTTGGCGGCGGATGCTCCACCATGGGCACCCTGTCCGGTGGCGGCAACATCGTCATCAAGGTCGGCGAAGGCTGTCTGATCGGCGCCAATGCCGGTATCGGCATCCCGCTGGGCGATCGCTGCACCGTGGAAGCTGGCCTGTACATCACCGCTGGCACCAAGGTCATGGTCTTCGACAACGAAGGCCAGGAAGTCGAGACGATCGCAGCACGTGAGCTGGCGAATCAGGACGACCTGCTGCTGCGTCGCAACTCGATCACCGGTCGTGTCGAATGCCTCACCAACAAGAGCGCCATCGCGCTCAACGATGCCCTGCACGCTCACAACTGATACGTGTGACGGCTGCCTGTCAGCATGACGGGCAGCCGTGGCATTTCCCGGCTCGGGCAGCAGTGTCCGAGCCGGCATGAACACACTTCGTCTCTCCCCCCCCGAATTTCGCGCTGTCGCTCCTCGCGATGACGCCTGCAGCGATGGCCCATGATGACTGATTCAAACGCACCGCTTCCTCCACGCCCCGCCGATCTGTCTCCGACGCTGGAGCTGGCCTTCGATCTCATCTCACGCCCCTCGGTCACGCCGGACGACCTGGACTGCCAGACCCTGATGATCGAACGCCTCGAGGCGCTGGGCTTCACCATCACGCGGCTGCCCTTCGGCGATGTCGACAACTTCTGGGCGGTGCGTGGACACCATGGTCCGGTGCTGGCCTTCGCCGGCCATACCGATGTCGTGCCGACGGGCCCAGAAGCCAACTGGCAGTATCCGCCGTTCTCGCCGTGCATCGACGATGCCGGCTTCCTGTGTGGCCGTGGCGCCGCCGACATGAAGGGTTCGCTGGCCGCGATGCTGACTGCCACCGAGCGCTTCGTGACCGCCAACCCGGACCACGAAGGCCGCATCGCCTTCCTGATCACCTCCGACGAGGAAGGCCCGGCGGTTCACGGCACTCGTGCGGTGGTCGAGTATCTGCGCGAGCATCATGAGCGCCTCGATTACTGCATCGTCGGCGAGCCGTCCTCCACCGACTACGCCGGGGACGTGATCAAGAATGGCCGTCGCGGCTCGCTGGGTGCAGTCATGCACATCAAGGGCATCCAGGGCCATGTGGCCTACCCGCATCTGGCGCGCAACCCGATCCACGATGCCGCCCCGGCTCTGGCTGACCTGGCCGCCGAGCATTGGGACAACGGCAATGACTTCTTCCCGGCGACCAGCTTCCAGATCTCCAACATCCGTGGCGGTACCGGCGCGACCAACGTCATCCCCGGCGAGCTGGAAGTGGTCTTCAACTTCCGCTACTCAACCGAGCTGACCGCCGATGATCTCAAGCGTCGCACCTATGAGATCCTCGAGAAGCACGGTCTGGACGTCGAGATCGAGTGGAACCTGAGTGGTGAACCCTTCCTGACGCCGGAAGGTGCGCTGGTCGATGCCGCCGTGCACGGCGTGGAACGCGCGCTGGGACGCAAACCTGTCCTGTCCACCTCAGGCGGCACCTCCGATGGTCGCTTCATCGCCACGCTCGGCACTCAGGTCGTCGAGCTGGGGCCGGTCAACGCGACCATCCACAAGATCGATGAACGCGTCATGGCCAGCGATCTGGACCGACTCTCCAGCGCCTACGAGCACATCCTGGAATACCTGTTTGTCCCCGCGACCCAAGAGACCCCGGCATGAGCGACACCCCGCACAATGACGCCGATGAGCAATATCCGGACATCGAGATCTACCTCAAGCCCTTGAGCCTGGAAGCACTGGGCGCCTGGCTGGGCGAGCAGTTCGGTCAGGTCGTCGTCTTCCAGCCGGCCGGCAAGCTGCAGCACCGTACGCGCCTCACGCGTGATGGCGCCGAGATCGCGGTGCTGGTGGTCGAGAAGGTCGCCGATGGCTTCGCCAGCCTGTGGTTCGACAGCGCCAGTACCCCCTGGGCGCGCGATGTCGACTGCGCACGCGACGCCGCCCGGGCCCTGCAGGTCGAGACGCGTTGCTCACTGGGCAGCTGGCAGCCCGGTGATGAGCCGGACCGCTTCTTCCGCGTCATGGCTGATGGCAGCGAAGAGGCCTTCACCTGGCCGGACAAGGGCTGAGTGACCCGTCTCTTCTGGTGACAGTCCATGAAACGACAACGCCCCGCAGGCTGGCCTGCGGGGCGTTGTCGTCTTTCACTGAGCGCGTCAGCGATCAGGTGATGACTGTCACGTCATCCGCCTGCAGGCCACGCTCATTGCTGATGACGTGGTAACGCACTTTCTGACCTTCGGCCAAGGTACGGTGGCCCTTGCCACGAATGGCACGGAAGTGAACGAAGACATCTTCACCACTTTCACGGGTCACGAAACCATAGCCCTTGTTGACGTTGAACCACTTGACCTCGCCGATCTCACGATCGTCGTCCTCGACTTCAGCCAGTACCGCAGAGCGCGGAGACAGCACCGGGATGGCAAGCGTCGCGATCAACAGTAGGATGAACACGGCCGCGACGGCAGCCGCGTACGCCAGCTCGAAGCCCTCGACGCTAAGCGCCTGGCTCAGGGTGTCGGCCAGCTGGCCGCCGGTCAGGGTGATGAAGACAGCAATCAGCAACGGTGCCGGCAGTGCCAGCAGCAGGCTGATGATGAAACAACGGAAGAACGTCTTGGAACTCATCAAGATAAACTCTCTAGGTAATGGGTGGAGGTGTAACGCGAGGGCAGAAATGAGTGCTTCGGATGATCCCTATCAGAATGTTCTGCCCTTGATCGCAATGGACAGCGCCTGACCGCACGACAGGGTTACAGCAGCTATCGTCAGTCGGGAAACTGCCTGAATGCAGCGCCTCACGGCGGTGCCCGTCACCGTCACTGATACACGCGAAGATACCTGTGCATCGCTCTGGTGACGTCGTGGCTCGTGATGCAGGTAACTCCACATCAGTCGATGGAACCGGCCCTGTCAATGACGCGCGAAGCGCAGGCAATCGAAGGCCGTCAATGGGTGCGATATACGAAAAACAAGTCAATCGCACTGTCAACAGTCTATCACGCCTCTTCCTGATGCGGCTGAGGCAACTCAGTGACAATCCTTCAACACTTTGCGGTAAATCGACAACGATCCAGGCAACGACCGCAGCAACGATTCGGCGTGCCATCGCTGAGCAATCGTGGCATGAGTCGTCATCCAACGGCGGCCGCCTTACCCTCCTCCCCCACTGCCCACGCGGACCATTCCCTCACCCTCTGGAACCCAGATGCATGACAACCTCGACTGATCCCAACCTGGAAGCCCGACTGGAAGCACTGGAATCGCGCCTCGCGCATCAGGATGACTGGCTCGAGACCCTCGATCGCACCGTCATCGCCCAGCAGCGCCAGATAGAGACCCTCGAGCGCCTCACCGCGCTGATGGCCAGCCAGCTACGCACCCTGCGCGAACAGCAAGGCGATGCAGACTCGACAGCACCTTTCAGTGCGCAGCCACACGACGAGCTGCCACCCCATTACTGAGCCTCAGCCCTCCCAGCCAAGTCCTGACAGGGCCTTGAACGCAGGCCGGCCCCGCAGCGAGGCTGCGGGGCCGGTCGGGCAGTGCTGAATCAGACTGTCTCGAATCAGAAAGTGCCGAATCAGACACTCTCGACACAGATCGTGTCGACATGGATCGTGTCGAAATGGGCAGGACGATCTCAGGCGATGAGGCCGTCCAGATAACGCTCGGCATCCAGCGCCGCCATGCAGCCGGTACCGGCAGAGGTGATCGCCTGACGGTAGACGTGGTCCATCACATCGCCACAGGCATAGACACCGGGGATGCTGGTCTGGGTGGCATTGCCTTCCAGACCGGACTGGACCTTGAGATAGCCGCCCTGCATCTCGAGCTGGCCTTCGAACAGGCTGGTATTCGGACGGTGGCCGATGGCGATGAACACGCCCATCGAGCTCAACTCCTTGGTGGCGCCGCTTTCGACATGACGCAGACGCACGCCGGTGACGCCGGAGTTGTCGCCCAGCACTTCGTCGAGGGTGTGGTGCCATTCGACCGCCATGTTGCCGTTCTCGACCTTGTCGAACAGCTTGTCCTGCAGGATCTTCTCGGCGCGCAGGCTGTCACGGCGATGCACCAACGTGACCTTGGAGGCGATGTTGGACAGGTACAGCGCTTCCTCGACAGCGGTGTTGCCACCACCGACTACCACGACTTCCTGATTGCGATAGAAGAAGCCGTCACAGGTCGCACAGGCCGAGACGCCCTGGCCCATGAACTGCTGCTCACTCGGCAGACCCAGGTACTGCGCGCTGGCGCCGGTGGCGATGATCAGGGCGTCACAGCTGTAGCTGCCGTTGTCACCCTTGAGCAGGAAGGGACGCTCACCGAGGGTCACTTCATTGATGTGATCGAACAGGATCTCGGTCTCGAAGCGCTCGGCGTGACGGCGCATGCGCTCCATCAGCTCCGGTCCCTGCACGCCGGCATCATCACCCGGCCAGTTGTCGACATCGGTGGTAGTGGTCAGCTGACCACCCATCTGCATGCCGGTGATCAACAGCGGTTTGAGATTGGCACGCGCGGCATAGACGGCAGCGGTATAACCCGCGGGGCCGGAACCAAGGATGATCAGTCGTTCGTGACGGACATTGCTCATGGATGACCTCAGTGACAGATGAAGGCGGAGAAATTCACCAGTCGCCCCAGCGACGGCTGATGATCAATGTGCTGAGCGATACGGACAGCGAGTGCGATCGGCATGGCTCAGGACACGGTGGTGATGGAACGGAGGACTGCGCAGAGTAGCGCAGACGCCGCCAGCTTTCAGCACCGGACTCAGACCGGCATCGCAGAAGCTTATGCTCAAGCACGAGCCCGCAGGATGGCATTGCCCAGATGCGCGGAAGCCGCCGCCAAGGGCGACGGCTTCCGGCTCGCCTACCTCTCGATACACTCACGCAGAGGTGTCGGAGGCAGGCGCTCGATCAGTCAGCCATGGGATGCATGAACTGATCTCGTCAGCAGCGACTTACAGGCTGCTGGAGTGGCCTGCCAGGTACTTGGCAACACCTTCCGCGGTGTCCTTCATGCCTTCCTGACCTTCTTCCCAACCTGCCGGGCAGACTTCGCCGTTGGTCTGGTGGAACTGCAGGGCCTTGACCATACGGACCATCTCGTCGACGTTACGGCCCAGCGGCAGGTTGTTGACGACCTGGTGCTGGACGACACCCTCTTCGTCGATCAGGAAGGAAGCGCGCAGAGCGACGCCAGCTTCCGGATGCTCGATGCCGTATGCCTGGGTGACTTCGTGCTTGACGTCAGCCACGATCGGGAAGCCGACTTCACCGATGCCGCCAGCGTCCGGAGAGGTCTTGCGCCATGCGTGGTGAGTGAACTGGGAATCGATGGACACACCGATGACCTCGACGCCGAGTTCCTTGAACTTCGCCAGACGGTTGTCGTGGGCGATGATTTCAGACGGGCAAACGAAGGTGAAGTCCAGCGGCCAGAAGAACAGCACGCGCAGCTTGCCGTTGGAATCAGACAGCTTGTAGTTGTCGACGATGGTACCGTCGCCCAGCACTGCTGCGGCTTCGAAATCCGGGGCCTGACGTCCGACCAATACGCTCATGGTGATCTCCTGAGGAATAATGATGATAAAGGCAGCGGACCGCCTTTGTGATGAATCGCCACACAGACTAATCGCCACGTGTGGCAGATGCCAAATGTTTGCTGCAATCGCCACCATAGAGATTGCCTATGGCAGCTCGATGACGCCAACAGCGAGTGTCGGGATCATAAGTGACCTCGCCCATAGAATACAGCATCTCCGGTACCCTGCCTTGGAAGCCAGCCACACACGGCGCTCACGTGATCACGCCGTAGGCGGTCATCACAGCACGTCGTCATCCTGGCCGATATCCAGACCTTCGAGTTCCCCGCTGATCGGGTCGACCTGCTGGCGCACCTGAATCGGCTGACAGCAACGCTCGCAGTCGATGATGTTGGTCAGACTGCCCTCGTCCAGATCCAGAAACACCGTGAATGGCGTATCGCAGTAGGGACAGTGGATCTCCACCTCATGCAGCGCCTCATTGACCGGCCCCTCCTCATCGTCCAGCAGCTCATGACCCGGCCATTCATCGGACTGCCCCGAGGAATGCTCCGCCAGCCACTGCTCGACCGCCGCATCCAGAACCTCATCATCTTCCAACAGCTCGCCGGATTCGCTCGGCCTGCGCCCTTGATCGTTCATGACAGCCTCCGTTGTGCCTGATGGTGAACGCGACGGACGTTGCGAGGGGCACCGTTTCAGATGCCATTGCATTGGATACCTCAGAGGCCGCATTCACGCCGCGCGAGAATCGTGACGGCATCCTCTATGGCAGCGAACGCGACGCAGGGTTCCTTGCTTCACACTACTCTCGATGATGGTGTGCGCTTGAATTCCTGTCACATGATGACCATAGCCTTATGTAGGCAATGATCCGCGACCTGGCAGTCGCTCTCGCGACGCGTCGCATCCGGCCACGGCACCTGACGCGCCTGTTGGATGACACTTCAGCAGTCTGGCCGGTGAAGACAACGACAAGGAGGAGAATCATGGGTTCCCAGCGCTCTCAGTCACTGGATTCGCTTGACACCCTCTCCGAGCTGGAAGTCGGAGACAAGCGCTATCACTACTACTCGCTCAAGAAGGCGGCCGACACGCTTGGCGACCTGACGCGACTGCCCTTCACGCTCAAGGTGCTGCTGGAAAACCAGCTGCGCTTCGAGGACGGTGAAACCGCGACCAAGGAAGACATCAAGGCACTGGCCGACTGGCAGAAGACCGCCTCCAGCACCCATGAGATCGGCTATCGTCCAGCGCGCGTGCTGATGCAGGACTTCACCGGCGTGCCCGGTGTGGTCGACTTGGCCTCCATGCGTGACGCCGTCAAGAAGCTCGGCGCCGACCCCGAGAAGGTCAATCCGCTGACTCCGGTGGACCTGGTCATCGACCACTCGGTGATGGTGGATCACTACGGCGATCCGAGCGCCTTCAAGGACAACGTGCGCATCGAGATGGAGCGTAACCGCGAACGTTACGAGTTTCTGCGCTGGGGCCAGCAGGCCTTCGACAACTTCTCCGTCGTCCCGCCAGGCACGGGTATCTGCCACCAGGTGAACCTGGAATACCTCGGCCGCGCTGTCTTCACACGTGAAGCGGATGGCAAGACCTTCGCCTACCCCGACACCCTGGTCGGCACCGACTCCCATACCACCATGATCAACGGCCTCGGCGTTCTCGGCTGGGGCGTCGGCGGTATCGAGGCGGAAGCCGCGATGCTCGGCCAGCCGGTATCGATGCTGATTCCGGAAGTGGTCGGCTTCAAGCTGACCGGCAAGCTCAACGAAGGCATCACCGCGACGGACCTGGTACTGACCGTCACCCAGATGCTGAGAAGCCGCGGCGTGGTCGGCAAATTCGTCGAGTTCTACGGTGATGGCCTGGATGACCTGCCGCTGGCCGACCGCGCGACCATCGCCAACATGGCGCCGGAGTATGGCGCTACCTGCGGCTTCTTCCCGCTGGATGACGAGACGCTCAACTACATGCGTCTGTCCGGTCGCTCCGATGAGCAGGTCGCGCTGGTCGAGGCCTATGCCAAGGAGCAGGGCCTGTGGCGCGAACCGGGCCACGAGCCGGTCTTCTCCGATACGCTCGAGCTGGACATGACTGATGTCGTCGCCTCCCTCGCTGGCCCCAAACGCCCGCAGGACCGCGTCGCGCTCACTGACATCAAGCAGACCTTCGAGAAGATTCTCGGCGATCAACTGGGAGAAGTACCGGACATCGAGGACGGCAAGTGGCTGTCCGAGGGTGGCCAGACCGCCGTCGATGTCAAGCAGAGCTACGACAAGCAGAGCGAGGTGAAGAACGGCGATTACAGCGAGCTGGATGGCGAGACCTTCCGTCTCGACCACGGTGATGTCGTCATCGCCGCCATCACCTCCTGCACCAACACCTCCAACCCCAGCGTGATGCTGGCGGCAGGCCTGGTGGCGCGCAAGGCGCGCGAGAAAGGCCTGAGCAGCAAGCCGTGGGTCAAGACCTCTCTGGCGCCGGGCTCCAAGGTAGTCACTGACTACCTGGCGACTGCCGGCGTGCAGGATGACCTCAACGAGCTGGGCTTCAACCTGGTCGGCTATGGCTGCACCACCTGTATCGGCAACTCCGGGCCGCTGCCGGAACCGGTCGAGGACGCCATCAATGCGCGCGACCTGACGGTCGCCTCGGTGCTGTCGGGCAACCGCAACTTCGAGGGTCGCGTGCATCCCAACGTGCGTACCAACTGGCTGGCGTCGCCGCCCCTGGTGGTCGCCTATGCTCTCGCCGGCACCGTACGGGTCGATCTCTCCAAGGAGCCGCTGGGCAAGGACACTGAGGGCAATGACGTCTTCCTCAAGGACATCTGGCCGAGTCAGGCCGAGATCGCCGAGGCCGTCGAGCAGGTACGTACCGAGATGTATCGCAAGGAGTACGCCGAGGTCTTCGACGGTGATGAGACCTGGCAGGCCATCGAGGTACCGGAAGCCGAAGTGTATGAGTGGAAGGATTCCACCTACATCCAGCATCCGCCGTTCTTCGAAGGCATGCAGCGTGAGCCCGAAGCCGTTCAGGATGTCGAGAATGCCCGCGTGCTGGCGATGCTCGGCGACTCGGTGACCACCGACCACATCTCGCCGGCCGGCGCCATCAAGCCGGACAGCCCGGCGGGTCGCTACCTCAAGGAGAACGGGGTCGAGGTCAAGGACTTCAACTCCTACGGCTCGCGTCGCGGCAACCACGAAGTGATGATGCGCGGCACCTTCGCCAACGTGCGTATCCGCAACGAGATGCTCGATGGTGTCGAGGGCGGCGAGACCCGCCACGTACCGTCCGGCGAGCAGATGGCCATCTACGATGCCGCCATGAAGTACGCCGAGGAAGGCACGCCGCTGGTAGTCGTCGCCGGCAAGGAGTACGGCACCGGCTCCTCGCGTGACTGGGCCGCTAAGGGCACCCTGCTGCTGGGCGTGCGTGCGGTGATCGCCGAGTCCTACGAGCGCATCCATCGCTCCAACCTGATCGGCATGGGCGTGGTGCCGCTGCAGTTCCCCGAAGGCGAGAGCCGCCAGTCGCTGGGGCTGACCGGTGATGAGGAAATCAGCATCAGCGGCCTGAATGACCTGACGGCCGGCGGCAAGGTCCAGGTCACCTTCAAGAGCGACAAGGGTGAGCGGAAGATCGAGGCGCTGTGCCGCATCGATACCGACAACGAGCTGGAGTACTACCGCCACGGCGGCATCCTCCACTACGTGCTGCGCGGCATGCTGTAACCCGCCAGCCGCTCACCGCAGCGCTGACTGCCACACAAAAGCCCCCGCAGGCATGGCCTGCGGGGGCTTCTTCATTTACGCAGTCTGTACCATGCGCTCAATGACGGCGCAGGCGCGATCAGAATGCCTTGCGACGGTAGGCGCGGTAACGCGGCTGCCAGAAGTTCTTCTCGATGTTGGCCTGGATGATCTCGTCGCTGGAGGTCAGCGCCACACCATCGGTCTGGGCCTGACGCGCCACGTCGAAAGCGATCTGACGGCTGATATCCTGAATGTCGCCCAGTGACGGCAGCAGCGCGCCCTCGCCCTTCAGGACGATGGGAGCGTTGTTGGCCAGCGCGTTGGCGGCGGCCATCAGCATGTTGTCGGTGATGCGTGAGGCATTGGACGCCAGCACACCCAGACCGATGCCCGGGAAGATGTAGGCATTGTTGCACTGAGCGATCGCGTGGGTATGGCCATTGTGCTCGACCGGCGCAAACGGGCTGCCGGTGGCGACCAGCGCCTTGCCGTCGGTCCACTCGATGACTTCCGCCGGTGTCGCTTCGACGCGCGAGGTCGGGTTGGACAGCGGCATCACCAGCGGGCTCTCGCAGCCGGCCTGCACGGCACGGATCACGTCTTCGCTGAACAGGCCACGTTGGCCGGACACACCGATCAGCACGCTCGGCTTGGCGGCCTTGACCACATCCAGCAGGCCGCGGTCACCGAAGTCGGCCACGCTGTCGACGTCGTGGGCCAGACGGCTCTGGAAGTCGTAGAGGCCTTCCATGTCGCTGGTCAGCAGACCGAAGCGATCGACCATGAAGACGCGCTTGCGGGCCTCGGCCTCGTCCATGCCTTCCTTGACCATCGCCACCACGATCATCTCGGCGATACCGCAACCGGCGCTGCCGGCACCCAGGAAGGTGACGCGCTGGTCGGAGAGCTTCTCGCCCTTGGCCTTGCAGGCCGCCATCAGGGTCGCGACCACGACGGAGGCGGTGCCCTGGATGTCGTCGTTGAAGCAGCAGACTTCATCGCGGTAACGCTCGAGCAGCGGCATGGCGTTGGCCTGCGCGAAGTCCTCGAACTGGATCATGGCCTTCGGCCAGCGACGCTTCACGGCAGTGATGAACTCGGCCACGAAGGCGTTGTAGTCATCACCGGTGACGCGCTCGTGGCGCCAGCCCATGTAGCGCGGGTCGTCGAGCAACTTCTGGTTGTTGGTGCCAAGATCCAGCGAGATCGGCAGGGTGTAGGCCGGGCTGATGCCGCCACAGGCGGTGTACAGCGACAGCTTGCCGATGGGGATGCCCATGCCACCGATGCCCTGATCGCCCAGCCCCAGGATACGCTCGCCATCGGTGACGACGATGACCTTGACGTTGTCCTTGGTCGCGGAGCGCAGGATGTCATCCATGTGCTCGCGGTCCGGGTAGGAGATGAACAGGCCGCGGTGGTTGCGGTAGATGTTGGAAAACTCCTCGCACGCCTGACCGACGGTCGGGGTGTAGATGATCGGCATCATCTCCTCGAGGTGTTCCTCGATCACACGGAAGAACAGGGTCTCGTTGTCGTCCTGCACCGAGCGCAACAGGATGTGCTTGTCGAGGTCGGTGGCGCACTGCTGATACTGGCTGTAGACACGCGCGACCTGCTCTTCGATGCTCTCGACATTCTGCGGCAGCAAGCCCATCAGATTGAAGCTGACACGCTCCTCGAGGCTGAAGGCACTGCCCTTGTTGAGCAGCGGCATCTCGAGCAGGCTCGGGCCGGCGTAAGGAACATACAGGGCGCGCTTGGAAGTATCCGTCATGGCGAGACTCTTGAATCAGTGGGGACGACCTCACGCTCGGCAAGCTTCTCGGCATGCCGGCAGACAAGCGCAGCATGCCCGCTGAAGCACCGCAGAAGACCTGCTGGCAACCGGGCGTCCGAGGGACCTTTCGACGTGCAGTTTCCACGTGCGAACAAGGCATGATGATAGCACGCGCAGTGCTATCTCCGGCAGCCTGCGCAAGGTCGGCGTGCGTTGCGCAGACAAGGGTACTGCATGACGAGAAACGCCCCGCTCATCCCCCTGATGGGGAAGGAGCGAGGCGTTCGCGGTCACGTGCGAGGAATGGCTCAAGCCAGATCGGCACGCGATGCCGGCTTGCGCGGCGCAAGGGCGAAGAAGGGACGCAGCTTCACGCCCAGCATGTTACCGGCGAAGGCCATCACCAGCCACAGCCAGCCATGCAGGCTACCGGAGGAGATGCCGCCGAAGTAGGCGCCGATGTTGCAGCCGAAGGCCAGGCGCGCGCCGTAGCCCAGCAGCAGGCCACCCAGCACGGCAGCCACCAGCGAGCGCAGCGGAATGTTCCACTTCGGTGCGAACTTGCCGGCCAGCAGCGCCGCCGCCAGCGCCCCCACCACGATGCCGATGTTCATTACCGTGGTGATGTCCGTGTAGAGCGGTGCCGCCAGTGCCTTGGCATTGCCCGCCGCCTGCCAGTAACCCCAGTCACTGACATCGAAGCCCAGTGTGGTGTAGACCTTGGTGCCCCACAGCGCGAAGGCCGAGGTGATCCCCCACGGACGCCCCGCCAGGGCCAGGGTGGCGAAGTTGAGCAGCGCCAGCGCCACGGCACCCGCCAGCAGTGGCCAGGGGCCGCGCAGGAAACGTGACAGGCCACGCGGCTGACTATCGGTCACGGCGGCCTTCTCGAGCTCACCGTGACGACGCTTCTCCAGCGTGCGTGTCACCAGCACGATGATGGCGAACAGCACCAGGCTGACGATGATGCCGCCCAGTGCACCGAAGCTGTCCACCAGCGAGACGGCGGGCAGCGACGGCAGGCTCTGCCACCAGCTGAAGTGCGCGGTGCCGATCACCGAGCCGACGCAGAAGAAGATCAGGGTGATCACCATGCGCGCATTGCCGCCACCGACGGTGAACAGCGTGCCCGAGGCGCAACCGCCACCCAGCTGCATGCCGAGGCCGAACAGGAAGGCGCCGACCACGACGGAGGTGCCCAGCGGCGAGACGAAGCCCGAGACGTCTTGCCCCCACAGGCTGCCCGCTGCCAATACCGGGAAGAACAGCACCACGGCGATCGCCAGCATCAGCATCTGCGCGCGCAGGCCGCGACCACGACGCTCGGTGATGAACACTCGCCAGGCGGAGGTGAAGCCGAAGGCCGCGTGATAGAGCACCACGCCCAGCGCGCCACCGATCAGCAACAGCAGACCCTGGCGCCAGCCGGCGACCAGACTCAGCAGCACGGAGGCAATGACCAGCAGCCCACCCGCCCAGACGGCGCGAGGGTTGATGGTGGTAGACGGCTGGGCAGGCTCACTGGCCTTGCCCGGCATCGCGTGTTGACTCATGTCGTACCCCTTGTGTATTTAGCATGCTTCGAGCATTGATGCGGCAAGCCTAACGCGTCGCTTTATAGCTGTGAATGAATTTCCAGCATGCTTTTCATTCCCTTCAGGTATATGCCTGACATCACACCCCGGACGCCATCAGCCCGACAGCCCCGATGACGCCGCCCTCTGAAGCGACGGCGCCAGTAACAGAAACCCCCGCCATCCGGGAAGATGACGGGGGCCGATCGAGCAGCGTGGACAGGCGACCTAGAGGAAGTTGCCCAGACCTACAGCGCGACGCAGACGCTCCATCATCGGTGCGGCCTCTTCACGGGCACGCTCGGCGCCACGCTTGAGGATCGCCTCGACGTGCGCCGGGTCTTCCATCAGCTCGACGTAACGCTCGCGCGGCGCCTTGAGGTGATCATTCAGGTATTCGAACAGCTGGTTCTTGGCGTCGCCCCAGCCGATGCCGGCCGCGTACTGCTCACGCATGGCGGCGACTTCCGCCTCGGTGGCGAAGGCCGAATAGATCTGAAACAGCGAACAGGTATCCGGGTCCTTCGGCTCGCCCGGTTCCAGCGAGTTGGTCTTGATCTTGCGCACGCTCTTGAGCAGCTGCTTCTCGGTGCCGAACAGCGGAATGGTGTTGTTGTAGCTCTTGGACATCTTGCGGCCATCGAGGCCCAGCAGCAGCTGGGATTTCTCGTCGGTCACCGCCTCGGGCATGGTGAAGTAGTTGCCCTTGAAGAGGTGGTTGAAGCGTCCGGCCATGTCGCGCGCCATCTCGATGTGCTGGATCTGGTCACGCCCCACCGGCACCTTGTGCGCATTGAACATCAGGATGTCCGCCGCCATCAGCACCGGATAGCTGAACAGCCCCATGCTGATGCCGCGATCGAGATCCTCGATGCCCGCTTCCTCATTCTCGGCCACGGCGCCCTTGTAGGCATGCGCACGGTTCATCAAGCCCTTGGCGCACACGCAGTTGAGCAGCCACATCAGCTCCGGGATTTCCGGCACGTCCGACTGGCGGTAGAAGATGGCATTGTCGGTGTCCAGACCCAGTGCCAGCCAGGTGGCGGCGATCTCACGACGCGATTCCTGCACGCGCTTCGGGTCCTGGCACTTGATCAGGGCGTGGAAGTCGGCGAGGAAGTAGAAGGACTGGACCGTCGGGTCCTGACTGGCTTCGATGGCAGGCTTAATGGCGCCGACATAGTTGCCGAGATGAGGGGTGCCGGTGGTCGTGATGCCGGTAAGAACGCGGGTCTTGGTCATGGATGCACTTCTTGGGCGTCTGAGTCGGGAGGTCGTGCCGCAGGGCCGCACTCGCTCACAATGGATCACGACAGGTCGCGGCAGCGCCCGCTCGAATCCCTCGAACGCCGCCACCATGACCTGTCGCTATATGTCCCACATCTTACCCTGAGGCGTGCAGCCTTCGTAAGGGCCGGCGCGCCCGGCTCACTCCTTCGCCTCAATCCTTCCCCAGTGCCTCGGCGAGTGCAGTGACGGGCATGTCGAAGGCCTCGCCGACTTCCGGCAGGATCAATTGCCCCGCATGCACATTGAGGCCCGCAGCAAAGTGGCTGTCCCGGCTCAGCACCTCGCGATAGCCGCCATTGGCGAGGCGCACGATATACGGCAGCGTCGCGCTGGTCAGCGCCTGGGTCGAGGTACGTGCCACCGCGCCGGGCATGTTGGCCACGCAGTAATGCACGATGCCATCCACCACGTAGGTCGGCTCGGCGTGGGTGGTCGCCTGGCTGGTCTCGAAGCAGCCGCCCTGGTCGATGGCGACATCCACCAGCACGGCGCCCGGCGTCATCTTGCGCAGATGCTCGCGGCGAATCAGCTTGGGGGCCGCCGCCCCGGGCACCAGCACGGCACCGATGATCAATGCCGATTGCCGCACCGCTTCCTCCAGCGCCTCGGAGGTCGAGTAGACGGTACGAATCCGGCCCTGATAGCGATGGTCCAGCGTCTCGAGACGCGCCAGTGAGGTATCGAGAATCACCACCTCGGCGCCCAGCCCCAGCGCCATGCGTGCCGCGTTCTCCCCCACTACACCACCACCGATCACCGTGACCCGCGCCGGCGGCACACCGGGCACGCCGGGCAACAGCACGCCCATGCCGCCCTGCGCCTTCTCCAGTGCGTGCGCGCCGGCCTGGATCGCCATGCGTCCGGCGACACGGCTCATGGGTGCCAGCAGCGGCAGGCCTCCGTCGACATCCGTGATGGTCTCGTAGGCGATGGCCGTCACGCCGCTCTTCAGCAGGCCCTCGGTCAGCTCACGGGCGGCGGCCAGATGCAGATAGGTGAACAGGGTCTGGCCGCGGGCGAGCCGGGCAACCTCGGCAGGCTGCGGCTCCTTGACCTTGAGAATCAGCTCGGCGTCGCGAAAGACCCGCTCGACGTCCGACTCAAGACGCGCGCCCACACCCTGGTATTCGGCATCGGGGTAGCCACTGCCCTCCCCGGCGCCAGATTCGACGATCACCTCATGGCCCTGGGCGATCAGCTCACGCACACCGGCAGGCGTGAGAGCGACGCGATACTCGTGGTTCTTGATTTCCTTCGGCACGGCAATCTGCATGGTGAACTCCTTGCACTGCTGGCGGAATGCACTGACGTCATCACGACGCCTGCTACAAGCACAGCAGACTCGTCAGCGTCTTGCCAATCAGATACCAGCAAGATTCACCAAAACACGCCAATGATGCAGTGGAATGCGAGGAATCATCGCTGACTGACAGTTTCCTCACTCACCAGCGCCGCCGAATAGCATTCACGATAGGCCCCGGGCATGCGTCGGGCCCGTCCACTCGAGAGCTCGATGCAGACAAAGCGCGTGCGCGCCTCCAGCAGCGTATGGCCATCCGAGCAACGGCGCAGCTGGAAACGACGCGTCAGACTCAGGCGACCATCGCAATCCACCAGCCAGGTCGCCAGCATCAGCGAATCGCCAAGTCGTGCGCTGGCCAGATAGTCGATCTCGTGACGGTGTACTGCCATGCCGCGGTCCTGCTCACGGTAGTGCTCGATACCAAGCCCCAACGCTTCGGAGTGTGCCCAGCTGATGTCCTCCAGCCAGCGCACATACTCGGCATTGTTGACGTGACCATAACCATCCAGCGCCTTCTTCTTCACGCTGATCGGCAACAGGAACGGGCGTGGCAGTGCCCAGCCGGGGGAATCTTGCGTCAACGGCGGCGAGTCGCTCGCCTTCGGGGTGCCTTTGCTCATGCCACGAACTCCGGGTCCTCATCGCGCGGGGGCGCCTGTGGTGCGGGCCGCTGCGGCGCACTTGCCCCACACGCCCAGCACTCGCTGAAGCTGCCCTCGAGACGTTCGCCACAGGCACACTGCCAGTCCGGCAGGACCGGCGCGGCCTCGATGCTCGCCAGCAGGCGGCGGGCATGCGCAAGGTCATGCTCTGCCACCCACAGCTGGGGCTCGCAGTCGAGCACGGGCAACTCACCCGCGGCCGAGCCGAGCAGGCGATTGCGCAGCTCACAGGGGATGCCCTCGCTTTCCAGCAGGTTCCGCCAGTGATCGAGCAGCACGAGATTGTGATGAGATGTCAGTCGTCTATACATGCCGTCAGACTATCAGAGTCCATGAGCCATGGACGATTAGCCAAAAGCGGGCTGCAGTCGATAGACAGGCCATAGCCGACACTCAAGCCACAACCGTCACCCAAGCCACAAGCGACTCACAAGCCACAAGCGACTCACAAGCCACAGACGACAACGCCGCCCCGAAGGGCGGCGTTGTCATCGATGCCGGATGGCACAGCCATCAGTCCTGATATCCGTCAGGCGTCATCAGTCGCGATAGACGCGCACACCGAGGGCCTTGAGGTAGGACGTCTCGGGGATGGACGGATGCACCGGGTGGTCACTGGCCTGATGGCCCTGGAAGATGACCTGACCATGGCGGTCCTGGTGACGCACGGCGCCACGTACCACATCCATCAGGCGCTCCGGCGCCAGATGCATGGAGCAGGAGCCGGACATCAGCAGACCGTCACGACCCAGCAGGCGCATGGCTTCACGGTTGAGGCGTGCGTAGGCGCGCTCGCCGTTGGTGATGTCCTTGCGCTTGCGGATGAAGGCGGGCGGATCCGCGATGATGACGTCGAACTGCTCACCTTCCGCACGCAGGGCCGAGAGGGCCTCGAAGACATCCGACTCCGCGATGGAAACGCGGCCCTCGACACCATTGAGCACGGCGTTGTCCGAAACACGCTCGAGCGCCGCGCCGGAAGCATCGACACACAGCACTTCGCTGGCGCCATGCGCCGCCGCCTGCACGCCCCAACCGCCGACGTAGCTGAACAGGTCCAGCACGCGCTTGCCTTCGACCTGACGGTTCAACCAGTCACGGTTGGCGCGGTGGTCGTAGAACCAGCCGGTCTTCTGGCCGTCGAGCACCGGCGCCGTGAACTGGACACCGTTCTCCTCCAGCAGCACGCTTTCCGGCAGCTCGCCGTAGACGACTTCGACATTGCGCTCGAGCTGTTCCTGACGGCGACCGCTGGAATCGTTCTTGAACACGATGGCTGTCGGCTTGACGACCTTGAGCAGCGCATCGACGATCACTTCCGCCAGACGCTCCATGCCGAAGGTATTGAGCTGACAGACCAGCACGTCGCCGAAGCGATCGACGATCAGGCCCGGCAGCAGGTCGCCTTCGCCGTGGACCAGACGATAGAACGGCTTGTCATAAAGGCTCTCGCGCAGCGACAGCGCCTGGTTGAAGCGGTGCACCAGCAGCGAGCGATCCAGACGCTGTTCCGGGTTGCGCGACACGATGCGCGCGCAGATCAGCGAGTTCGGGTTGACGTAGGCAACACCCATCGCACGACCATTGCTGGCCTCGATGATGGCCTGGGCGCCCGGCTCGAAGTTCTTGAGCGGCGTCGCGACGGTATCGACTTCATTGGAGTACAGCCACAGATGGCCGGCCTTGAGGCGGCGATCAGCATTCTTCTTCAGGCGCAGACGTTCAGTCACGGGAAATATCCAGAAAGCAGAGGAAGGGACAGGACGACGACAGGACGCGCCCGAACGGGCCTATTCTAGTCGTCATGGCGGCCCCGGTCACGGAGCCCCCGGTCAAGCAGTGGTCTGATGCGGCTCGCCGCTAGCGCTGACAATATGGGCAGAAGCAGCTGGCGCGCTGGCCCAGCACCAGACTCATGATCTCGTGGCCGCATTCGCGGCATGGCTCGCCACCCCGCCCGTAGACGTTGAGGCGTTGCGCGAAGTAGCCCGGCTTGCCATCTCCGCCGACGAAGTCACGCAGCGTGGTGCCGCCCTGGGCGATCGCCGCGGCCAGCACGCTGCTGGCGGCGTTGGCGAGGCGCTCGCACTCCTCGCTCGTCACTTCACCGGCAGGACGGCGTGGGTCGACACCCGCCATGAACAGCGCCTCGCTGGCGTAGATATTGCCCACGCCCACCACGTTGGCGTTGTCCATCAGAAACGGCTTGATCGCCACACGGCGCTTGCGGGAGCGCGCAAAGAGGTGCTCGCCATTGAAGGCATCGGACAACGGCTCCGGCCCGAGTCGCGCCAGGCGCGTATCGGCATGCGGGTCACCGCGCACGAAGTCGACGAAGCCGAAGCGGCGTGGATCGTGATAGCGCAACACATGGCCGTTGCCGAGCACGACATCGACATGATCATGCGTACGTGGCGGCGTGCCGATGGGCACCAGTCTGAGGCTACCGGACATGCCCAGGTGCCAGAGCAGATGGCCATCGGCGATCGGCAACAGCAGGTACTTGGCGCGACGCGCAAGCGTACCGAAACGCTGACCCACCAGCCATTCGGCGAGCTCGCCGGGCACGGGGGTGCGCAGACGCGGCTGACGCACGATCACCTCGGTGACCTCCTGGCCCTCGACCAGCGGCGCGATACCGCGACGGGTCGTCTCGACTTCCGGTAATTCGGGCATGTTCTCTCCTCGACTGACCGCCAGACGCACAACAGGGTGACGACAGAAGCCGCCACCCTGTTGCAGGATGCCCATAACAGCGACATCCAGATACTCGAAAACCCGGTCAGGACCGGGTTTTCGAGGGTTCCGACAGCACGCTGGCGGGAGACAAGATCACTTGATCTTGGCTTCCTTGTACATCACGTGCTTGCGAACGACCGGATCGTACTTCTTGAATTCAAGCTTGTCCGGAGTGTTACGCTTGTTCTTGTCGGTGGTGTAGAAGTGGCCAGTACCGGCACTTGACACCAGCTTGATCTTGTCACGCATTTTCAGTTTCCTTCCACAGTCGCATTCACCGAGCGATTGAGAGCGTTGCCCGCGGCTCGGTTGCCATTGCTACAGGGGCTGTCTTCTAGTGTTTAGAAGCGCTCGCCACGTGCAGTGAGGTCCTTGAGGACTTCGTCGATACCCTTCTTGTCGATGATGCGCATGCCCTTGGTAGAGACGCGCAGCTTGACGAAGCGCTGCTGGGATTCAACCCAGAAACGGTGGATGTGCAGGTTCGGCAGGAACCGGCGACGAGTCTTGCGCTGGGAGTGAGAAACATTGTTACCAGTCACCGGGCGCTTGCCGGTAACCTGACATACTTTGGACATTGGAGCCTCCAACCGCTGCGTTGGCTAAGTTGTTCAAAACCTGTCGGGCAAACCGGAAGTGGCAGGCGCCGCCTCATGCCCTGATTTCAAAGTGTTTACGTCCGTTCCGGAAGACAAGCTTTCGGGTGCTGGAACGTGCAGGCGCAGCATTTTACCCGAAGAGGAACGTGAAAGCACGTCCTATACGGATTTTTTTCGCCAGCACGCCCATGCCCGAGGTGTCACATCGGTACAGACGCTTCTCAGCCAAACGCTTCACTCAGCCAATGTCGGCCAGAGTGGTCGCGAATTCTGTGGTGGGTGATACGGGAGGCGCAACATTACCACAACCAGTGCCCTGGTTTGCAATCCCTGCGCATTTCTCACGCCAGTGACGACCGCATCTGGCGGGGGCTGTGCCGTCATCGGGCACTCAGCGCCTCACCCCCCTCGACACCCCCAACTAGAGCCAGCCGCGCTCGGCAAACGAGACCACCTCGCCGTCCCCGACCACGAAGTGATCCAGCACACGAATATCGAAAAGTCCCAGTGCCTCTTCCAGGCGCTGCGTGATGCGCCGGTCGGCCTCGCTGGGTTCCGCGACGCCAGAGGGATGGTTGTGAGCGAGAATCAGGGCGCCGGCATTGAGGGCCAGCGCCCGCTTGACCACTTCGCGAGGATAGACGGCGGCGGCGTCCAGCGTGCCGGTGAAGAGCGTCTCGAAGCGGATGACGCGATGCTGACTGTCGAGAAACAGCGCGGCGAACACCTCATGCGGCAGGTCGCGCAGATGCGAGGAAAGATAGCGCCGCACTAATAGGGGCGATGTCAGGGCGGCCCCGCGCATCAACAGGCTCTCCAGATGGCGACGCGACAGCTCAAGCGAAGCCTGCAGCTGCACATACTTGGCGTCACCCAGTCCGCGCGCTGCGCAGAAGTCCTGCTGGGTTGCCTCCAGCAACGGCCTGAGACCGCCGAAGGTGTTCAGCAGGTCGCGCGCCAGATCCACCGCCGAACGCCCTTTTATACCCACGCGCAGAAAGATGGCCAGCAGCTCGGCATCTGACAAGGCCCCTGCCCCTGACGACAACAGCTTCTCACGCGGACGCTCTCCGACCGGCCACTCTCGAATCCCCATGCACTCTTCTCCCATCCCCTGTCGCCCGAATGGCTGACAGTCCAAAGCATGAGAAGAGTGGTCACACGCGGTCTCTTTCGCCATCGTGAGCATCAACGCTTGCCGCCCTGCGGGCCTGTGTCTGATCCCTGCATGCCATCAGATGACAGCCCCGACCCATGAAGCGAGCGCTCGCATGGACCAAAGCGACACTCGGCGTCGCGGGCCAGTGGCGCTACGCAAGGTTGCATCACGGTGATATGGTAGAGGGCAAACGCGCGAGCGTAGCAATCGACGCATCAGGGACGCAGGACACACCATGCATTCACTCGCCGGAAGGCGCATTCTGCTGGGCATCAGTGGCGGCATCGCGGCCTACAAGGCCGCTCTGATCACCCGCCTGTTGAAAAAGGCGGGCTGTGAGGTGCGCATCGCCATGACCGAAGGAGCTCAAGCCTTCATTACACCGCTGACCTTGCAGGCGTTGTCGGGCAATCCGGTGCACACCTCCCTGCTGGACCCCGAAGCCGAGGCCGGCATGGGGCATATCGAGCTGGCCCGCTGGGCGGAGGTCATCCTGATCGCGCCCGCCACCGCCGACCTGATGGCCCGCCTGGTGCATGGCCATGCCGATGATCTGCTCACTACCCTGTGCCTGGCCAACAGCGCGCGCTGGGTGATGGCCCCGGCGATGAATCAGGCCATGTGGGCGCACCCCGCCACCCAGCGCAATGCCCGTCAGCTCAGTGCCGATGGCTGGACGCTGCTCGGCCCGGCCAGCGGCGAACAGGCCTGTGGCGACGTGGGCGCGGGCCGCATGCTGGAGCCGGAAGAGATCGTCGCGGCGCTGGCCGACCTCATGAGCCAGAGCGACCCCAGCGGCCAGAGCAATGAGATGTCATTGCCGGCCGCAGGCCTGACGGTGACCATCACCGCCGGCCCGACCCGCGAGCCACTGGACCCGGTGCGCTACCTGAGCAATCACAGCTCCGGCAAGATGGGCTATGCGCTGGCCGCCGAGGCCGCGGCGCTGGGCGCCAGCGTGCGCCTGATCAGTGGCCCGGTGGCACTGACGACCCCGACTGGCGTCGAGCGCATCGATGTCGAATCCGCGCTGGACATGCAAGCCGCCGCCGAGGCAGCCGCCGGCGAGAGCGACCTCTTCATCGGCTGCGCGGCAGTCGCCGACTTCCGCCCGGCCACGGTCGCCGACCACAAGCTCAAGAAGCAGTCAGGCGAAGAGCAGATGCAGGTCACGCTGATCCGCAATCCGGATATCATCGCCGGCATCGCCGCCCAGACGCAGGCACGCCGCGCCGCCGGCCAGCGGGCGCCACTGGTGATCGGCTTCGCCGCCGAGACCCGCGATGTGCTGCGCTATGCACGCGACAAGCTCGCGCGTAAACAGCTCGACATGATCGTCGCCAATGATGTGAGCACGCCGGGCCTTGGCTTCGGCAGCGACAGCAATGCCGCCACCCTGCTGTGGCAACCGCTCGATCACAACACGAACACGCAACACGAACAGGCCATCGCGGCCTGTCCCAAGACGGAACTGGCGCGCGCGATTCTGAAGCGCGCCCTGGCACTCCATCAGCACAGGGTCAGCCTCGGCCCTGCCATCCAGACCGTTACACCGACTGTCACCGACGATCAGGAAGCACCTTAGATGACCCGCCCCCGGCTCGAACTCAAGATTCTCGACGAGCGCGTTCGCGATTACCCGCTGCCGCATCACGCCACTCCCGGCAGCGCCGGCATGGACCTGCGCGCACTGCTCGACGCGCCGCTGACCCTGCCGCCGGGCGCCTGTGAGCTGGTGCGCACAGGGCTGGCGATCCATATCGCCGACCCCGCACTGGCCGGCATGATCCTGCCGCGCTCCGGCCTGGGGCACAAACACGGCATCGTGCTGGGCAACCTGGTCGGCCTGATCGACTCCGACTACCAGGGCGAACTGATGATCTCGGTCTGGAACCGCGGCGAGAGCGAGTTCGTGCTGGAACCCGGCGAGCGTCTGGCACAGTACGTGCTAGTGCCAGTGGTACAGGCGGAGCTGGTGGAAGTCTCTGAATTCGAGGCCAGCCAGCGCGGCGAAGGCGGCTTCGGCCACTCCGGTCGCCACTGATTGCCCCTCCATGCCACAGGGCAGCCGAGTGGCAGGCTCGCACCGGCTGCCGGGCTTCCGGTCACAAGGAAGCCATGCAGGTTTTCACACTGATCGTCATGCAGCGATAGCGTTCGAGACGCATGACGCCTCAAGCGACTTCACGATTGATTCAACCGACAGGGATGCACCATGAGTCAGGTACCCGCTTCAATTTTCCGCGCCTACGATATCCGCGGCATCGTGGATGAGACCCTCACTGAAGACGGCGTGCGCGCCATCGGCCAATCCATCGGCAGCGAAGCCGCGGCACGCGGTGAATCCACCGTCGTGGTCGCGCGTGACGGTCGTCTCTCCGGCCCGCGCCTTTCCAAGGCGCTGATCGCGGGTCTGCGCGATGCTGGCCGTGATGTCGTCGACATCGGCATGGTGCCGACACCGGTGCTCTACTACGCCACCAACATCCTGGAAGGCACCCGCTCCGGCGTGATGCTGACCGGCAGCCACAACCCGGCCAACTACAACGGTCTGAAGATCGTGCTGGCCGGCGAGACCCTGTCCGGCGACACCATCACCGACCTCTATCGTCGCCTGCAGGAAGGCGATCTGGCACAAGGCGAAGGCAGCCTGCGTGAAGAGGACGTGCGTGAGCGCTATCTGGAGCAGATCACCGGTGATGTGGTCGTCAAGCGTCCGCTCAAGGCCGTGGTCGATTGCGGCAACGGCGTGGCCGGCGAGCTGGGCCCGGAGCTGATCCGCCGCCTGGGCGTTGACACCGTGCCGCTGTTCGACGAGATCGACGGCAACTTCCCGAATCACCACCCGGACCCGGGCAAGCCGGAAAACCTGCAGGATCTGATCAAGACCATGCAGGAAACCGGCGCGGACATCGGTCTGGCCTTCGATGGTGACGGCGACCGCCTCGGCGTCGTGACGCCCAAGGGCGAGATTCTCTACCCGGATCGCCTGATGATGGCGCTGTCGGAAGACCTGATCGAGCGCGTGCCGGGCGCGCGCATCATCTTTGACGTCAAGTGCACCGGCAATCTGGCGACCGTGATCGAGAAGGCCGGCGGCACACCGGAAATGTGGCGCACCGGCCACTCGCTGATCAAGGCACGCATGAAGGAAACCGGCGCGGCACTGGCCGGCGAGATGAGCGGCCACATCTTCTTCAAGGAACGCTGGTTCGGCTTCGATGACGGCATGTACGGCGCTGCACGCCTGCTGGAAATCCTCGCCAAGCAGGATGTCGATGCCGACACCTTCTTCGCCCGTTTCCCGCAGGACCTCGGCACCCCCGAGATCAATGTGGAAGTGACCGACGAGAACAAGTTCGCTATCGTCGAGCGACTGGCCAGTGAAGGCGACTTCGGCAGCGACGGCGTCAAGACCACGCTGGACGGCATTCGTGTCGACTACGCCGATGGCTGGGGCCTGTGCCGCGCCTCCAACACCACGCCGATGCTGGTACTGCGCTTCGAAGGCAAGTCGGAAGCCGCACTGGAGCGCATCAAGGACAGCTTCCGCGCTGCGCTCAAGCAGGCCGAGCCGAGCCTTCAGGCACCGTTCTGATCCCGCATTGGCTCGCCATCGACAGGATGGCATGAGTCGCAACGGGGCGGCGGTCTGCCGCTTGATCGCCGCCCTCGCCTTGCCAGGCACTGCAGCCGCTCCTCCGGGCGCATCAGGTGTCTGAAGCAACCGATTTGCATGACAGCGCGCACCGCGCGTGCTGAAAGACCGTTTCGAGTGACAGTGTCCGGACTCTCTTTCCGGACCATTTTCTGTGGAGTGATACGCTGATGAGCCACGCCAACCGCGACCCGCATCAGGTGGTCGAGGTCCTGTCCGAAGCCCTGCCCTATATCCAGCAGTTCTCGGGCAAGACCGTGGTGGTCAAGTACGGCGGCAACGCCATGACCGAAGAAGCCTTGATCGACTCCTTCGCTCGCGACATGGTGTTGATGAAGGAAGTCGGCATCAATCCGGTGGTCGTGCATGGCGGCGGCCCGCAGATCGGCGCACTGCTCGAGAAGCTGAACATCGAATCACGCTTCGTCGATGGCATGCGCGTCACGGACTCCGAGACCATGGACGTGGTCGAGATGGTGCTGGGCGGCCTGGTCAACAAGGGCATCGTCAACCTGATCAACCAGAGTGGCGGCAAGGCCATCGGCCTGACCGGCAAGGACAGCGGCCAGATTCGCGCCCGTCAACTCAAGGTCAGCGGCCAGACGCCGGGAATGAATGCCTCTGAAATCATCGACATTGGTCATGTCGGTGAGGTCGAGCATGTCTCCACCGATCTGATCGAACTACTGACACGCAACGATTTCATTCCCGTCATCGCCCCCATCGGGGTCGATGCCGAGGGTCGCAGCTACAATATCAATGCCGACCTGGTCGCCGGCAAGGTCGCCGAGGCACTGGGCGCGGAGAAATTGATGCTGCTGACCAACGTGGCTG
Source organism: bacterium Scap17 (assembly GCA_013376735.1). NCBI lineage: Bacteria > bacterium Scap17. The sequence continues at coordinate 3,781,442 of VINJ01000001.1, forward strand.
GCCTGATGAACGCACAAGGCGAAGTCATGACCGGCCTGACCACCGAGGCGGTGGATGGCCTGATCGAGGATGGCACCATCTACGGTGGTATGCTGCCCAAGATCAGCTGTGCACTGGACGCCGTGAAGCAAGGTGTGCGCAGCGCCCACATCATCGACGGCCGCGTGCCACATGCGACCCTGCTGGAAATCTTCACCAATGCCGGGGTCGGCACGTTGATCAGCAACGCGGAAGCAGACACTGACAAGGCGTAAGGTGACAAGCCGGGGCTCGGCCCCGGTGTTTCGCGCGAGGCAAGCGACATGCCTCAGGACACGGACCCGCCCGTAGCACACTGCTGCAGGCCGCGATAAACGACAAGATTCCATGACGCAGGCGAATCCAAAACAATCACGTCGCGAACAGATCCTCCAGGCACTCGCTCTGATGCTGGAAGAGGACAGCGGCAAACGCATCACGACTGCAGCACTGGCACGACAGGTCGGTGTCTCGGAGGCGGCGCTCTATCGTCACTTCCCCAGCAAGGCACGCATGTTCGAAGGACTGATCGAATTCATCGAGAGCACGCTGTTCGAGCGTATCGCGCTGATCATTCAGGACAACGACACCGCGCATGCCAGGGTGCATCACATCCTGAGCCTGCTGCTGGGCTTTGCCGAAAAGAACCCGGGGCTATGTCGCCTCCTCAACGGTGATGCCCTCACCGGCGAGACGGCACGCCTGCGCACGCGCATGGCGCAGCTGTTCGAGCGTCTCGAGACGCAGATCAAGCAGGTGCTGCGCGAAGCCGAACCTCGCGAAGGACTGCGACCGGCCATCACCGTCACGGCAGCGGCCAACCTGCTGATGGCGTGTGCGGAAGGCCGCATCGCCCAGTATGTGCGCAGCGACTATCGCAAGCGCCCGACCGAGCACTGGGAAGACCAGTGGCAGCTGCTGAGCCGCGACCTGCTGCTGAGCAGTCAGGAGCGCATTGCCGTCTGAGGGTCTTGCCCCGCGCGCATGCACCGCACCAAAAAGAACGCCCCGCCTGCAGTCATTGCAGGCGGGGCGTTTTTGCTGGGTCAGGCCTTCTCATGTCACCACCGGGTGGGGTGGGATGGAGTGGGGGGCGGACTTCACGGACAGCGCCTCAGGCGTTGACGCTGAAGCGCTCCAGTATGGCCTCGGCGGACATCGGCCGCGCCAGCAGGTAGCCCTGATAGGTGTCGCAGCCCAGTCGCTTGAGCTCCTCGAACTGCACGTCCGTCTCGACTCCCTCGGCGACGATCTCATGGCCCAGCGAGTGCCCCAGGCTGATCACGGCGCCGACCAGCTGGATGGCCTGCTGATTGGGACAGCGGATACCGCCCTCAGAGCCGGCGACCGCATCCATCTTCATCACAAAGCTGCGGTCGACCTTGAGCACATCCAGCGGCAGGAATGACAGATAGGACAGCGACGAATAGCCCTGCCCGAAGTCATCCAGCGCCACACGCACGCCCAGCTCGCGCAGCGCGCCGAGCACGGCAAGCCCCCCTTCCATGTCCTGGATCAGCAGCGTCTCGGTCACCTCGACTTCCAGCCGCGTCGGCGACAGCTTCTGGTTTTCCAGCACGCCGAAGACTTCGTTCTCGTAGCCCGAGGTCAGCTGGCGCGCCGACAGATTGACCGCCATGCGCGGCATGTGAAGGCCGGCGTCCTGCCAGCGCACCATCTGGGCACAGGCCTCCTCGAGCACGAAACGCCCGAGACGGAAGATCAGGCCGGTCTCCTCGGCCAGCGGAATGAACTGGGCTGGCGAGATCATGCCCAGCTCCGGATGCTGCCAGCGCAGCAGCGCCTCGACACCCTGCAGTTCACCGTGGCTATCCAGCTGCGGCTGGTAATGCAGATAGAGCTGCTCGCTGCCGATGGCCTGACGCAGGTCCTGTTCCAGCGTCATGCGCGACGCGACATGCTTGTCCAGCGACGACTCCCAGCACAGCGCATGATCGCCGCGCGACTTGGCGTGATAGAGCGCCACATCGGCATTCAGCATCAGCGCCTGGGCATCGCCATTGGTCTCGGACAGCACATAGCCTGCCGTCAGACTGATGATCAGCGGGCGACCCAGAATCGTAAAGGGACGCTCGACCTTCTGCTGGATCTCCTCCACCACCTGCGCCGGATCATCATTGCCATGCGGCAGATAGAGGCCGAACTCATCGGCCCCCAGGCGCGCCACCAGACCACCAGGCGGCAGCAGACGACGCAGGCGCTCGCCGACCGCGACCAGCAGCTGGTCACCGGCTTCATGGCCCAGGCCATCGTTGACGGTCGAGAAACGGTCGATATCGGCGTAGATCATCAAGCCACCCGCCGTGACGCGCTCGTCGGCCGCCGCCATGAAGGCCTTGCGGTTATAGAGCCCCGTCAGGGCATCATGGCGCGCCAGAAAATCGAGCTGACGCTCGGACTCCTTGTGCGCACTGATGTCCAGCAGCAGGCCTTCCCAGTAGCGCACGCCATCCTCGCTATCGATCATCACGCTACGGTCCAGCACCCAACGCTCATGGTCGGCGATGATGCGGAAGACCTGCTCATGGCGCATCTGCGCGCACATCGCCCAGTGGCGGGCGGCGCTGACGGACTGACGGTCTTCCTGATGGATCAGCTCGGTCAGGGTGATGCCGGCGCCGACCAGTGATTCGGCCGAGCGACCGAACAGCTCGGCCGAGCCGTTGCTGATGAAGGTCAGCACTCCAGTATTGACCTCGATGCGATATACCACGCCCGGCAGGTTATCCATCAACGTCACCAGAGTGCGAGAACGCGCCGTCATCGACTCGAGCGCGCCCTCAAGCTCATCGTGGCGCTCAGCGCGCTTGCGCTCGGCACGCGCCACCATGACCACCAGCACGACCAGGAAGATGCCGCCGAGCAGCATGCCGAACCAGATACGATTCCACCACAGCCACCACAGGCTGGAGATCGGCTGACTCACGACGCTGAACAGCTTGAGCGGTGCGATAAAGCTGCCCGCCGCCATGCGCGGCCGGCCGTCGAAGCCCGGCACATGGTAGCGGCGCACACCACGCTCGGAGATGTACTTGCCCATGTTGGCCATCGAGGACAACGGCAGCTTGCCGGTCACGCCCAGCGCATGCTCCTGGGGGCTCGAGAACAGCAGCAGACCGTTGGTGGAGAACAGGCGCAGGCGCTGCCCATCATCGGAATTAGGGTTGGCCAGCAGACTACGTGACTCGGAGAAATCCAGGCAGCCGATCAGCAGCCAGGACATGCCGTCGATATCCATGTGACGGTAGAACGGCAAGCCCGGCTGACCGGACGCCAGCGGCAGTGCGGAGCCGAACAGCAGGCTGCTGCGTCCGGGCAGCGCCTGGGCTTCCGGCTGGGTCAGCTGCCAGCTGCAACTGCGCCCCACGCCGATCTGACGCAGGCTACTGCCGCGGTAATCGGCAAACGGCACCACCATCAGCGAGACCAGAGAGGGATGACGGCCCAGCGCGCTATCCAGCGAGCCACGCCACAGCTCCCTGCCTTCGCTGCTCAACACGCGCTCCAGCACCATCATCTCGCGCGAGACATTGGCGATCAGCTGCTCGGTGGAGATATGCAGTTGGGTATCCAGCAGCTCCAGGCGGCGCATTTCCTGTTCACGCACGTCAAACCATTGGCTGGCCAGAAACAGGCCACCCAATACCACCATCAAGGCCGCATTGAGCCCAAAGATTCGCCACAGCGAATGTGTGCTATTGACGTGCGAGGAAATCGGGTCCACAGGGTCACCAGTAGAAATGCTTCATGACTCAGTGTGACAGAATGAAACATTATGTTGCACTGTTCAACCAATAACGACGGATGCCTCGCGATCCACTCTCCCTCAACGAAAATGCCCCACCGGGAAACCCGGCGGGGCATTTTCGTTGAGGGAGAGCCGGAGGATCGTTGGCTCATGTCATGGAGCCATCAGACTCAGGCAGCGAAGCCTTCGCTCATGTCACCCATCGATTCACGCAGCTTCTTCATCGCGTTCTTCTCCAGCTGACGGATACGCTCGGCAGAGACGCCATAGATGTCAGCAAGCTCGTGCAGAGTCGACTTGTTGTCACTCAACCAACGCTGCTGGAGAATGTCGCGTGAGCGCTCATCCAGTGCCGCCAGCGCTTTGAGCAGACGACCGTGGGAGTCGTCTTCCAGGTCCTGCTGTTCCACCTGGGCAGCCGGATCGAGGCTGTGATCTTCCAGATAGTTGGCCGGCGCCTGATAGGCAGAGCTCTCGTCGTCGCTGGGGCCGGCGTCGAAGCCTGCATCGTGAGCGGAGAGACGGCTTTCCATCTCACGCACCACGGCAGGTTTGACATCCAGATCACCCGCGATGGCATCCACTTCATCGTTGTTCAACCAGGCGAGGCGCTTCTTGGCGCCACGCAGGTTGAAGAACAGCTTGCGCTGAGCCTTGGTGGTCGCGACTTTCACGATGCGCCAGTTGCGCAGCACGAATTCGTGAATCTCGGCCTTGATCCAATGCACGGCAAAGGAGACGAGGCGTACGCCCTGATGCGGGTCGAAACGCTTGACCGCCTTCATCAGGCCGACGTTACCTTCCTGGATCAGGTCCGCCTGCTGCAAGCCATAGCCGCTGTAGCTGCGCGCGATATGCACGACGAAGCGCAGGTGCGACATGACGAGTCGACGGGCCGACTCCAGATGATTCTCTTCATGCAACCGCAGGGCCAGCTCATGCTCTTCTTCGGCAGTAAGCACAGCGATACGGTTCACCGACTGAATATAGCCGTTTAGATCTTGACCCGGTGACAGGTGGCCAAGTGGCTGAAGACTGGTGCTCATAGTGCAGATGTCTCCATGATTGCCTAACACGCATGCAAGTAGTAAGACTGTGAAGGGTGGGACAGGTTCCCGTCAATAGCTGTACATGACGTGTACAATTGTCATGACAAGTAGCACTTCGTAACGCTGTGGAGTGTGTGGTGCGTTTAACCACCCACCAGCCCCCTTCACTGACGCCCGGCGTGAATGTTGTCGGAACGTAACTGTTGACCTTCCTGGGCAGAAATACTGGCTGAAAACCGCGAAAAACAATCGGAATCAGCGCGGAGAAATACTCGCCAGATGACGTCCGACCGCGATCCAGGCCCCTATCCAGCCCAATATTGTACTCGAAACCAGCAGCGTGGCACCCCCTGCGATGCCCAGCGCGGGCAACACATAGTTGCCGCCATAACTTTGTACAAGAGCCGTCACGGGTGCCGCCAGCCAGTTGCCGCCAAGCGCCAGGATTCCGCAGGCCAGCAGCCCCCCTCCCAGACCATACCAGGCACCGCTGTAGAGGAAGGGACGCCGCACGAAGGCGTGGGTCGCCCCGATCAGCGTCACGACCTCGATCTCCTGGCGGCGACTCTCCACGGACAGGCGGATGGTATTGCCCACCACCAGCAATACGCCCAGCCCGAAGAGTAACGCGAGACCTAGCGTCACTTTCTGACCCAGCTCACCCAATTGGCGCAGACGCTCGAGCCAGGCCAGATCCAGGCGTGCGCTGGCGACACCCGGCTCGCCTTCGAGACGCGTGGCCAGAGCACGGACAGACTCCGGCGTGGTGTCCAGCGGCGTGATGACGATGCTGGCCGGCAAGGGGTTGTCATCCAGCAGGCTCAGTGAGCGCTTGAGGTCCAGCGCCTGAGCGAACTCCTGCATGCCCTCGGCGGCGGTGATCAGACGCACTCCTCCGACACCGGCAGCGTCGCGCAGCGAGTCCGACAGCGTCAGCGCCTGGCTCTCATCGACCGAGGTTTCAAGATAGAGGGTGAGCTGAGCGCTGTCATTGAGTTCATTGTCGAGCAGGCGCGCGCTGTCCAGTGCCAGCCACAGCGCCGCCGGCAACGTCAGTGCGATGGCGATGGCCAGCATGGTCAGCAGGCTGGCGATGGGCGCGACCAGCAGGCGGCGTGCGCTGTCGCGCGCCATGGCAGCGTGATGACGCAGCCAGCTGCGGTAGCGGCTCTCGACCGAGACACGACTAGAGCGCGCGCCCTTGCGCGCTGCACGCTCGGTGGCCTCCGGTGATTCAGGTGCCTGCGCGGCGGCCTTGCGGGTACGCGTCTCGGCGCGGGGCTGGCCACGCTCACGTGAAGAAGGAGAATCGTTGCGGGAACGCGGGGGACTCATCGGGCATCCTTGTCGGCGATCAGACGACCATCGGACAGCTCCAGCGTGCGATGGTGCAGGCGGGCGATCAGCGCCAGATCGTGACTGGCAATCATCACCGTGGTACCGATGCGATTGAAGTCCTCGAACAGACGCATGATGTCGGCGGACAGTGCCGGGTCCAGATTGCCGGTCGGTTCATCGGCCAGCAGCAGCGCCGGCTTGTTGACCACGGCACGCGCGATGCCGACCCGCTGCTGCTCACCACCGGACAGCTCGATCGGCAGCGCCTTCTCACGATGCAGCAGACCGACCTTGTCGAGCGCCGCTCGCACCCGCCGCGCCTGTTCACGCGGCGGGACCCCCTGGATCATCAGCGGCAGGGCCACGTTGTGGAAGATGTTGCGGTCAGCCAGTAGCTGGTGGTCCTGAAAGACCACGCCGATCTGGCGGCGGTAATATGGCACCTGGGAGGTATGCAGCCGCCCGATATCGTGCCCCGCCACCAGAATGCGCCCACGCGAGGGGCGCTCGAGGAGCATGATCAGCTTGAGCAACGAGCTCTTGCCGGCACCGGAATGGCCTGTCAGAAAGACCATCTCGCCACGCTCGACCCTGAAGTCGAGCCCGGCCAGTGCATCGAAGCGCCCTCCATAGCGCTTGCCGACATGCTCGAAGGCAATCATGCCTCGCGCGACTCGGCGTTGGCCTCTTCGCTTGCCTCATCGCCAGCGCGTGCAAACAGGGCACTGACGAAGTCATCAGCCGCGAATGGACGCAGGTCATCAACACCTTCCCCGACACCGATATAGCGGATCGGCAGATTGAGCTGCTTGGCCAACGCGAAGATGATGCCGCCCTTGGCGGTCCCATCCAGCTTGGTCAGCGTCAGGCCCGTGATGTTGACTGCTTCATGGAAGGTGGAGGCCTGTGACAGCGCGTTCTGGCCGGTACCGGCATCCAGCACCAGCATCACCTCGTGGGGCGCGGACACATCCAGCTTGGCCATCACGCGCTGCACCTTCTTGAGCTCTTCCATCAGATGGCCCTTATTGTGCAGGCGGCCCGCGGTATCGGCGATCAGGATATCGACGTTACGCGCCTTGGCAGCTTCCAGGGCGTCATAGATGACCGAGGCACTGTCGGCACCGGTATGCTGAGCGATGACCGGCACCTTGTTGCGCTCGCCCCAGACCTTGAGCTGCTCCACCGCCGCAGCACGGAAGGTATCGCCCGCCGCCAGCATCACGCTGCGACCCTGGCTCTGATAGCGCTTGGCCAGCTTGCCGATGGTGGTGGTCTTGCCGACGCCGTTGACGCCGATCATCAGGATCACGAAGGGACCGCTGCCCTTGGCCGGCAGCTCCAGGTCCTTGGCGACCGGCGCCAGCATCAAGCGCAGTTCTTCCTGCAGCGCTTCGTAGAGCGCCTGCGGCTCCTTCAATTCCTTGCGCGAGATGCGCGCGGTCAGGTTGTCGATGATCTCGGTGGTCGCCTCGATGCCCACGTCTGCCATCAGCAGCTGGGTCTCGAGGTCTTCCATCAACTCATCATCGATCTGCTTCTTGCCGAGGAACAGGCTGGCGACGCCCTCGGTCAGATTGGCGCGTGTCTTGCCAAGACCGGCCTTGATGCGCGCGAAGAAGCCACGACGTGGCTTTTCGCGTCCGTCGCGGGCCGTGTCACGCGCCTTGTCGTCCTCGACCACGGCGTCTGCGCCAGCGGCGGCAGCCTCGGCGGCACGTGCTTCTTCTTCCAGGCGAGCCTGTTCCAGCGCGGCCTGCTCTTCGGCCTCGATGGCGGCCAGCTGCGCGGCGGCCTGACGCTCTTCTTCCTCGCGAGCCGCGATACGCGCCTCTTCGGCACGCGCTTCACTGGCGGCTTCTTCCGCACGGGCCTGAGCGGCCTGTTCGGCAGCGATACGCTCGGCCTCTGCCTGGGCGGCCTGCTCGGCAGCCAGACGTTCCGCCTCTTCCCGGGCGGCCTTTTCAGCGGCGACGCGTTCTGCAGCGGCCTGCTCATGGGAGATACGCTCCGCTTCGTCTCGGGCGGCCTGTTCCTGAGCGGCCTGTTCCTGCGCGATGCGCTCGGCTTCGGCCTTGGCGGCCTGGTCGGCAGCCGCCTGCTCAGAGGCGCGGCGCTCGGCTTCAGCTTCGGCCTTCTGCTCTTCGAGCTTCTGAGCCTCGGCCCGAGCCGCCTCTTCACCGGCAAGGCGCTCTGCCTCTACCTTCTCGGCCTCGAGCCGCGCTGCCTGCTCGGCATCGGCTTGCTCGTGAGGCATGGCGTCTTGTGTCTGTTCAAGAGCCTGTTGCTCGAGGGCCTGCTGCTCGGAGGCTTTCTGCTCCTGAGCCTTGTGTTTCTTGCGCTTGAAAAAACCGAACATGGCGAGACAGTCCTGAACTCGTGAAAGTGGCGTCATCCTACCATCCCTTCGGGGCTGAAGGTACGCACCGCGCGGCATCCGGCGTCGCACATGCTAGACTCGCGGCATGAAAAAACGCGCATCCTCCCAAGGCCCCGCACGGGGCAAATCCAACGCGCCCTCGCGCGCTGACAAGCAGCACGGCAAGCAGAGCGGCAAGCGTGGCCAGGCCGCCGGCGGGCCAGGTCGCCTGCGCATCATCGGCGGGCGCTTCAAGCGCCGCCTGCTCAACGTGATCGACGCACCGGGCCTGCGCCCGACGCCCGACCGCGTGCGTGAGACGCTCTACAACTGGCTGGGCTTTCATGTCGGCGGCGCCCGCGTGCTTGACCTCTATGCCGGCAGCGGCGCGCTGGGCCTCGAGGCGCTGTCGCGTGAGGCGGCGCATGTCACCTTCGTGGAGCGCGACAGCCGCGTCGCGCGTGCGCTCGAGGCCAATCTCGCGACCCTCGCCAACGGCGACAGCCTGCCAACACAGGTGGTGACCGGCGATGTCCTGCACTGGCTCGAGACGACCACTCCCGCCGCGGGCGGCATGGACCTGGTGCTGCTCGATCCGCCCTTCCGGCTCGAGCTGGCCGCCGCGAGCTGCGCACTGCTCGAAGCGCATGGCTGGCTGAGCGATGACGCCATGATCTATCTGGAAGTGGAATCCGGCCTCGACCCCGTGGTACCTGCCAACTGGCAGCTGCATAGGGAAAGCCGTGCCGGCGACAGTCATGGCCGCCTGTATCGGCGCCATCCGCCCGCCTGAGCCACCTTCCCACTTGTGTCGACTCAGGCGGCGTCGTAGTCTGCCTGCAGGCGGGTATCGCTGCGCCATCCGGCAAGGATTCCCGACATGGCCGATATTCATCGCACCAGCATTTACCGCATACCTTTACCGCCCTCAACGAACCCCCTCGGGCCACGATCGTGACTCGACAAGGAGATAGCATGAGCACCGAACTCTTTACCCAACTTGAGCAGAAAGTCGGCCAGGCCATCGACAGCATCGAGATGCTGAAGATGGAAGTCGAAGAGCTGAAGGAAGAGAACCAGCGCCTGACTGAAACCAAGGGCAGCCAGGGCGAAGAACTGGAACAACTGCGTCAGGCCAATGCTCGCCTGCAGGAAGAGCGTGACCAGTGGGCGAGCCGTCTGGAAGGACTGATCGCACGCTTCAGCGAGACCGAGAGCGAAACCCAGAGCGCCTGAGGCTCCCGCGCGTCCTGCGCGCTGGGCGGCGTGAACCTGCACTCTTGAACAATGGCCTTGAACAGGAGCGCTTGAACAAGAGTTTATGAGCAGGGCCTCATGAAGACGCCGCCGACAGGAGACTGTCGGCGGCGTTTTCGTGTCGGCGGGCTTTCACGTCAGCGGCAGCGACATGAGCCAGGCATCCTCACGCCCACCCTCCGCCAGCGGATAGTAGCCCTTGCGCACTCCATCCCGAGTGAAACCGGCCTTCGCATAGAGGGCTGCGGCGGCGGCATTGCTGGCGCGCACCTCCAGCAGCAGGCGCTCAAGCCCCGAGTCACGCTGCCAGTCACGCGCCCGCGCGATGGCGGCGGCCAAAAGGCGTGCGCCGACGCCCTGCCCGCGCTGCGCGGCGTGTACGGTGATCGCCTCGATCTCGGCCTCGAAGGGCCCGCGCGCCAGCACCACGAAGCCGATCAGCTCTGCAGTCGGCGACTCGCCGGCCTGCCACCGGGCGCCCAGCACGCAGCGCGCGTCATCGTTGAGCACATCGATCAGCTGTGACTGGCTCAGGCCATGTGCCTGGCTGGCCTCGATGGCCTCAAGCGCCGTCAGAGTCGCTTGATCATCGGCCAGCTCACGCAGCTCGAGACGCCGGGAAACTGACCCTCTCATGAGGCGTCCGTCTGCGGCGATGCCGCCTGCCACTCGCGTCCCCAGCGGATCAACAGCGGCCACAGTTTGCGCTTGGCCTCACTGGAGCGCGCCAGCGCCGACAGTTCTGGCCCCTGCCAGACCGGCAGGTTCAGCAGACTGGAGGTCGCCTCGCCGCGCTCGGAGGTAGAGATACCGAGCACCTCGTGCAGCGTCTCGCTGGCCTCATCACTACCGAAGATCAACAGCCTCTCCGGCTGCCAACCACGACGCGCCGGGCCACTCAGGAAGGCATGCAACCCTTCGCGGGCTTCCTCAAGTGGCGCACTGGCCTTGAGGTTGGGCAACAGCGGCCAGCGGAAGTGGCTGAAGGTGAGCCCTGATGCCGTCTCGATACCGGCGGCGCGCCACAACGCCTTGAGCAAGGCTTCCCCTTCCAGATGCGGTGCCTCGTCACCGGGCAGCAGGATCAACCAGCGCCCTTCCAGCGCCGCCAGCTGAACGCTGAAGCGCAGTGGCGGCTTGTCTGCCGCGGGCGGTGTCACTGCCTCATCTGCTGCCGGCGCCTCTGCCGTGACCTGCGTCGGCGGCGTCCCCCACGAGGCGGTGCTGCTGGTCTCGGCAGCGCCGGGCGTCGGCGAGGCAGCCGCAGCGGGGGCTTCGACCGCCGCCGGCGCCATGCCCAGCAAGGCGCGTGCACTCGAGGCCGGAGAAGGCCCTGGCGGGCGTGGCACAGCGCTGCCGGCGGTGCCGCCACCCTGAGCGAAGGGGGCATGACTGGCATCCGCCGTCTGGTGGGCAGCAGGCGGACGCGGCGCCTCATCGATCAGCGCGTGCAGGCGCGCCTGGGGCGCGACCGCCTCCGCCGCTTGCGGCTCGGGCCAGTCACACGCTTGAGTGGGCAAGGCATTGGGCAGCTGATAGCGACCGACCCAGGCGGTCAGTCCCATCGCGTCCAGATATTGCAGGCGTTGCGGTTCAGGGGTCATGGTCAGTGCTTGCCGCCACCCAGGCAGTTGGGGGAATCCGGAATCTCGCCACCGCGTGCCGCCCACTCCTGTGCGGTGTACAGGTGCAGTGCCAAGGCATGCACCGGGCCATCCAGCTCTTCGCTGAGCAGGGCATACAGCTGCTGGTGACGCTTGACCCGCGACAGGCCGCTGAAGCGCTCGCTGACCAGGGTGACCTTGAAATGGGTCTCGGAATCAGGCGGCACGCTATGCATATGGCTCTCGTTGACGACTTCGACCATCAACGGGTCAAGCGTCGCGAGCTTGGTATCTATCTGGGTCTGGATGCTCATGCGCAATCTCCTTGAAGGGGGGAAGCCGCACGACGGACATGCGGAAAATTGAGGGTGACGATGCGATCGCCACAACGCAAATGGCCTCGGGCATTTTGCCCGAGGCCATTGTAGCGTCTGTCGCCATCACTGACAGTCATTGCTGACGGCGCTCGCTGACAGCGCTTGCGGAAAGTGCGGCGACGGCGGCCATCATGCCGAAGAGTCAGTCAAGATCGGCCAGCAACTCGTCATCGACTTCGCTGACTTCCAGCGGTGCCTCGTCGTCCAGGTCGACCGCCAGATAGCTGTGCTCGACGGTCAGGAAGCGCTCGAAGAGCGCCTTGTCCATCGGCTCCGGCCAATGGCGGGTGTCTTCTTCCCAGGCACGCAGCTCGCTTTCCAGCACGTCCAGCCAGCGCTCGGAGACGAAGCCATCCAGTGCCTCACGCGTGTCCATCTCGGGAATCAGGTAGACGGTGCTCTCCTGATTGACATCCTCCAGCGCCAGATCCTCGCCTCCCTCGCCTTCGGATTCCAGCGAGTTGATCCAGTCGACAAACGCCTGGGTCGGCTTGACGCTCAGGGCGGAACGGTTAAGCAGCTTCATTCTGCACTCTCCAGGACATTCAGGGACAATTCCGAGACAGGACACACCGTGGATGGCAGCGCCGCTCATGAAGCAGGCACGCGATGCGGGTGAGCCTCGAGGTGTCCAGCGCGTCACCCTGGCAGTACCAGGGCGCCAGCAGACTGGACGCCGACCATTATGGCCGCTCGCGGGCAACAAAGCCAAGCGCCACCTTGCCTCATCGGCACCTATCATGCCCCGCGAGGCACTCGCCATCAGCCATTCGTGTGAGGCAGAGACCACAACGCCCCCGATCAGGGATCGGAGGCGTTGTGGGTGCCCTCAGCGTGGCCCGTCACGATGGCGCGTCACGCCGACACATCATGCGGGGCTGGTGGCCTGCTGCTCAGCCCTGCAGCGGACGCATCGCCGGGAACAGCAGCACGTCGCGGATGGAGGCGCTGTCGGTCAGCAGCATCACCAGACGGTCGATGCCGATGCCTTCACCGGCGGTCGGCGGCATACCGTATTCCAGCGCGCGCACGTAGTCGGCGTCGTAGAACATGGCTTCGTCATCACCGGCGTCCTTCTCGGCCACCTGGGCCTGGAAACGCTCGGCCTGATCTTCGGCGTCGTTGAGCTCCGAGAAGCCATTGGCGATCTCGCGGCCACCGACGAAGAACTCGAAGCGATCGGTCACGTGCGGGTTGGCATCGTTGCGACGCGCCAGCGGGCTGACTTCGGCCGGATATTCGGTGATGAAGGTCGGCTGGTCGAGGCGGTGCTCGGCGACTTCCTCGAAGATCTCGGTCTCGAGCTTGCCCAGCCCCCAGATCGGCTTGACCTGGATACCCAGACGCTCCGCCGTGGCGCGGGCGGCGTCGTAATCTGCCAGATCAGCTTCGGTGATGCCATCGCCGTACTTGATGATCGACTCGCGCATGGTCATCTGGATGAACGGCTGGCTCAGGTCGTACTCGCTGCCCTGACAGGTGATCTGCGTGGTGCCGAGCACTTCCTGGGCCGCGGTGCGGATCATGTCTTCGGTGAGCGCGATCAGGTCACGGTAGTCGGCGTAGGCCCAGTAGAACTCGAGCATGGTGAACTCGGGGTTGTGACGCGTCGACAGCCCTTCGTTGCGGAAGTTGCGGTTGATCTCGAACACGCGCTCGAAGCCACCCACCACCAGACGCTTGAGGTACAGCTCCGGCGCGATGCGCAGGTACATTTCCATGTCCAGCGCATTGTGGTGCGTGATGAATGGGCGTGCGGTCGCGCCACCCGGGATCTGCTGCAGCATCGGCGTCTCGACTTCCATGAAGCCGCGATCGCTGAGGAAGCGACGGATGGAGGCGACGATGCCGGCACGCAGAGCGAAGGTACGGCGTGACTGCTCGTTCATGATCAGGTCGACATAACGCTGGCGATAGCGCATTTCCTGATCGGACAGACCGTGGAACTTGTCCGGCAGCGGACGCAGGTTCTTGGTCATCAGCTGGGCGCTTTCGATCATGACGTACAGATCGCCCTTGCCGGATTTGTGCACCGGGCCACTGGCACCGACGATGTCACCGATATCCCAGCTCTTGATGTCCTCGAGCAGCGCTTCCGGCAGGCCCTTCTTGTCGACGTAGAGCTGAATCTGGCCGGAGACTTCCTGCAGCACGATGAAGGGGCCACGTTTGCGCATGATACGCCCGGCGACTGCGGCCTTGCGGTCCAACGTCTCCAGCTCGGCCTTGTCCTTCTCGCCCAGCTCTTCCATCAGGTCAGCGGCGAGGCTGTCACGACGGAAATCATTCGGAAAGGCACTCTTGCCTTCGGCGGCGGCCTGCTCGCGGCGGGCGTTCAGCTTGGCGCGACGTTCGGCGATCAGACGGTTCTCTTCCTGAGCCTGTTCGGCGGCCTGCTGCTCATCAATGGCGGGGGTCTGCTCTGTCGACATGGAGGGGCCTGTCTCGTGTCAAAGGGTCATGGCCTGGGCCACGACAGATCATGATCAGCCTGACGATAGTGACCATCAGTACTGACCGCGATACGGGGATTCATGGCCTCCGCCGGCGAGACCGGCGGAGGCGAATAGGCGCTGGGCCGCGAGGGGACTCGCGCTCAGAGCCCCATCTTGAGGCTGGCAACGATGAAGTCATCGAGGTCGCCGTCGAGCACCTTGTCACAGTTGCTCGACTGGACGCTGGTCCGCAGGTCCTTGATGCGCTGGTCATCGAGGACGTAGGAGCGGATCTGGCTGCCCCAGCCGATATCGGACTTGGAGTCCTCGAGTTCCTGCTTGGCGGCGTTGCGCTTCTGCATCTCGGCTTCGTAGATACGCGCCTTCAGCATCTTCATGGCGCGGTCACGGTTGGAGTGCTGGCTGCGCTCGGTCTGGCAGGCCGCCACGATGCCTGTCGGCACGTGGGTGATACGTACCGCGGAGTCGGTGGTGTTGACGTGCTGACCACCGGCGCCGGAGGAGCGATAGGTATCGGTGCGCAGGTCGGCCGGGTTGATATCGATCTCGATGTTGTCATCGATTTCCGGCGACACGAACACGGACGCGAACGAGGTGTGACGACGGCCGCCGGAGTCGAAGGGACTCTTGCGGACCAGACGGTGCACGCCAAGCTCGGTGCGCAACCACCCGAAGGCGTATTCGCCCTGGATGTGGATGGTGGCGGACTTGATGCCCGCGACTTCACCGGCGCTCGCCTCGACGATCTCGGTCTTGAAGCCGTGATGCTCGGCCCAGCGCAGGTACATGCGCAGCAACATGTTGCCCCAGTCCTGTGCCTCGGTGCCGCCGGAGCCAGCCTGGATATCCAGGTAGGCGTTGTTGGCGTCCATTTCACCGGAGAACATGCGACGGAACTCGAGCTTCTCAAGACTGGCCTTGAGCTGGTCCAGCTCGCGGACGACTTCGTCCACGGTGCCTTCGTCCTCTTCCTCGACCGCCATTTCCAGCAGATCGGAGCAGTCGGACAGACCGTTGCTCATGTCGTCGAGGGTCTTGACGACCAGCTCCAGCGACGCACGTTCCTTGCCGAGCTTCTGCGCGTAGTCCGGGTCATTCCAGACATCCGGATTCTCGAGCTCGCGAGTGACTTCCTCTAGCCGATCCTGCTTTTCGGCATAGTCAAAGGTACCCCCTCAGGACTTCTGCCCTTTCGGACAGGTCCTTGATGAGGTTGGTGATCGGATTGATCTCTTGCATGGTCGTCCTGTCTTGAGGCGATGATGCGTGAATGGGTGCGCGGCGATCCTGTCGCAAGCGACGGGCTTCGCCACATGCCACCCGTAGGGACATGTGCAGATCGACAGCGCGCAAAGCCCGATATTGTAGCCATTTCCCGGCGTGGCGACCATGCCCGGCCCATCATCCAGCGCAAGGTGGGCGATGGCCGCCTGCAGGCCTCTGTCACAACGTGCACAAGCCTCGGTCTGGCTGTCTTTCAGGCGACTGCGACCAAAGTCATCCAGACGTCCGCCAGCCACGAATGCCGCGGCATTCCCCGCCCAACATCAGACTTATCGAATGCACGCATGAGCTATCCATTTTTTAACATGGACAACGCACCGCAAAAGATTCAATGGTAGAGGCATCACTCGTACTCCCCCTAACAACAATAGCGAGCTTCCCCACCATGGCACGACTGCACTCCCCCTCTCACACCCCGGCACTCCCCAAGCGCTTCGCGCTCAAGCGTCTGGCAAGCTCCCTGCTGCTGGCCGGAAGCATCGCCGCTTCCCCGGGCATCATGGCCGACACGCTCAAGCTGGCGATCATGGGCGAACCGGCCTCGCTGGACCCGCAGCAGATCTCCGGCACCTGGGAAAATGACGTGGTGGGCGACCTCTTCGAGGGGCTGGTCACTGAAGCCGCCGATGGCGAGCGCATCCCCGGCGCGGCCGAGTCGTGGCAGATTTCCGACGATGGCAAGACCTACACCTTCACGCTGCGCCAGGACGGCAAGTGGTCAGACGGTGAGCCGGTGACCGCCGAGGACTTCGTGTACGCGCTCAAGCGTATCATGACGCCGGAAAATGCCTCGGATTACGCCTACATCCTGTATCCGATCAAGAATGCCGAGGCTATCAATAGCGGCGAGGCCGAGCCGGACACCCTCGGCGTGCGTGCCGTGGATGATCACACCCTCGAGATCACCCTCGAGCGTCCGACGCCCTACTTCCTGGACCAGCTGTCGCACTACACCGCCTACCCGCTGCCGAAACATGTGGTGGAGAAGTACGGCAAGGACTGGACCGACCCCGGCAAGATGGTCTCCAACGGCGCCTTCGAGCTGAGCGAGTGGCAGCCGCAGACCCGCATCGTCGCGCTCAAGAATCCTGAGTTCCACGATGCCAGGGAGGTCGCGCTGGATGAGGTGATCTACTATCCCATCGAGGAACGCAACAGCGCCCTGAAGCGCTTCCGCGCCGGCGAGATCGACATCGCGCGCGAATTCCCGACCCAGCAATACGGCTGGCTGAAGGACAACCTGCCGGACGCCACCCACGTCGCGCCCTACCTGGGCATCTACTACTACGTGCTCAACTCGCGCGATGGCCATGCCACCGCAGACCCGCGCGTGCGCGAGGCGCTCAACCTCTCCATCCGTCGCAACATCATCACCGACAAGATTCTCGGCACCGGCGAAGTGCCGGCCTACAGCTTCGTGCCCACCGGCGTGAACCATTACGACATCCAGGAAATGGCCTTCAAGGACATGTCGATGGATGAGCGCATGCAGAAGGCCAGGTCCCTGATGGAAGACGCCGGCTATGGCCCGGACAACCCGCTGGAGCTGACCCTGCGCTACAACACCAGCGAAGACCACAAGAAGGTGGCCATCGCCGCCGCCGCGATGTGGAAGCCGCTGGGCGTGAAGGTCAATCTGCTGAACGCCGAAGTCGCGGTGCACTACGAGGACATGCGCCAGGGCAAGTTCGATGTCGGCCGCGCCGGCTGGATCGGCGACTACAACGACGCCCAGAACTTCCTCAACCTGCTGGAAAGCGGCGTGCCCAACAACTACGGCGCCTATTCCAACAGTGCGCTGGATGACGACATGCAAGAGGCTGCCAATACGCTCGACATGGAGGATCGCGAGGCACTGATGCAGGACGCCGAGCGCAAGGCGCTGGATGACTATGCCGTGCTGCCGATCTACTACTACGTGTCGCGCAATCTGGTGAACCCCAAGCTCAACGGCTGGCAGGACAACATCGAGGATACCCACCGCTCGCGCTGGATCTCGTTCTCCGAGTGAGGCGAGCCCTGTGAGCCTCTGACCTGGCTCGCAGTTCTCCAGATCGTCATGGGTCCACGCTCGTGTCCGGCAGGGCAGGAGCGTGGCATCTGCCAAGGATGGCACCAGAAGATGACGTCGCGCCCCACGGGCGTGACAAGGAGTTCATGCATGTCCCCCACCTCACCGATGCAATGCGCGGCAAGCCTCGGCGCAGGCCTGCTGCTGTCCGTTCTTTCTCTCTCCTTCGGCGCTTCCGGCAGCGCCATGGCCGCACAATCCACAAGCCCTGCAAGCCAAGGCGAACAGATCCTGCGTATCGCCAATGGCGCCGAGCCGGCGTCGCTGGACCCGCAGCAGACCAGCGGCACCTGGGAGACACGCATCACGCGTGATCTGTTCGAGCCGCTGATCGCCTACTCCGCCGACGGCGAGCTGATTCCCGGGCTGGCAGAGCGCTGGGAGTCGTCCGCCGATGGGCTGAGCTGGACCTTTCATCTGCGCGAGGGGCTCGAATGGTCAGACGGCACGCCGCTGACCGCCGAGGATGCCGTCTTCGCGCTGCGCCGCCTGCTGACACCCGCCACCGCGGCCCACAACGCCACGCTCTACTACCCGATCGTCAATGCCCGCGCGGTGAATACCGGTGCGCTGGCGCCGGAGCAACTCGGCATTGCCGCGCCGGATGCGCAGACGCTCACCATCACCCTCAGCCACCCTTCGGCGACGCTGGAGCAGACGCTGGCGATGAGCGAAGCCGCCCCGCTGCCACGCCATGTGATCGCGGCCAAGGGCGCTGACTGGACGCGACCGGCCAACATGGCTACCTCGGGTGCCTTCGTGCTCAAGACCTGGTCGCCCCAGGCCGAGATTCGCCTGACACCCAATCCTCGCTATCACGCGGCGGACACGGTCGCGCTCGATGAGGTGGTCTACCTGCCCATCGAGGAGAGTCATGCCGCGCTCAATCGCTTCCGCGCCGGCGAAGTCGAGATCGCCTACGGTGTGCCCGCCAGCCATTACACCTGGATCCAGGACAATCTGGCCGCTGCCCTGCACACCTACCCGATCCTCGGCGAGTACTTCTATGTCTTCAATCTGCGCGAAGGCTCGCCCGTGGCCGACCAGCGCATTCGTCGCGCGCTGAATCTGGCCACGCGCCGTGAGGTGATCACCGAGCGCATTCTCGGCATGGGCCAGATTCCCTCCTGGCACTTCGTGCCGAAGGCATTGGGTGAGCATCAGGGCGCGCGCTTCGATTTCGCTGACTGGTCGATGGACCGGCGCATGACGAAGGCGCGCGAGCTGATGGCAGACGCGGGCTACGGCCCGGATACCCCGCTTGAGCTGACCCTGCGCTACAACACCCTGGAAGATCACAAGAAGATCGCCGTGGCCCTGGGCGCGATGTGGAAACCGCTGGGCGTGAAGGTGACGCTGACCAACACCGAGGCCGCGGTGCATTACCGCGATCTGGCGCTGGGCGATTTCGAGGTCGGCCGTTACGGCATGATCGCCACCATCGCCGATGCCTACGACTTCCTGAACGCCTTCAGCAGCGACAACACCTCCAACGCGCCCGAGCTCAGCTCGCCGACCTACGATGCGCTGATCGAGGCGGCGGCGCGTGAAGGAGACGTCGGCACCCGCCAGCGCCAGCTCCACGACGCCGAGCAGTATCTGCTCGACAACGATGTGGTGCTGCCGCTCTACGACTATGTCACCTCCAGTCTTGTCGACCCCGCCATCAGCGGCTGGGCGCCCAATGCGCTGGACGTGCACCCGAGTCGCTATCTGCAGCTCGATACCTCGCACTGACAGACGACAGTCACCAATAACAACGACACACCCGGGCAGCGGCCCGGACGGAGCACTGGATGCTGAGCTACACCCTCAAACGGTTGCTGCAGGCGATTCCCACCCTGCTGATCGTGATCACCCTGTCGTTCTTCCTGATGCGGGTCGCCCCAGGCGGCCCCTTCGATGGCGAGCGCCGCCTGCCCCCGGAAATCGAGCAGAACCTGCGCGCGGCCTATCACCTGGATGAGCCATTGCCGATGCAGTATCTGCGCTATCTGGGCGATCTGGTGCAGGGCGATCTCGGCCCGTCCTTCAAGTACAAGGACTTCGATGTCAGCGAGCTGATCAGCCAGGGCTTCCCGGCCAGTCTGGAGCTGGGCATGTGGGCGATTCTGGCCGCGCTGCTGATCGGGGTGCCGCTGGGGGTGATCGCGGCCATCCGGCGCAACTCGACGGCGGATTACCTGGTGATGAGTACTGCGCTGGCGGGGATCGCGGTGCCCAACTTCGTGATCGCCCCGCTGCTGGCGCTGGTGTTCGGCGTGCTGCTCGGCTGGTTGCCGGCCGGCGGTTGGAACGGTGGCGCCTGGCAGAACCTGCTGCTGCCGGTGGTGGCGCTCTCCATCCAGCAGATCGCCTACATCGCCCGCATGATGCGCGCCAGCATGATCGAGGTGCTCGGCAGTCACTACATCCGCACCGCCCTCGCCAAGGGGCTGAGCGAGTGGAAGGTGATTCTGCGCCATGCATTGCGACCGGCGATGCTGCCGGTGGTCTCCTACCTCGGCCCGGCCATCGCTGGCATCATCACCGGCTCGGTGGTGATCGAGCAGATCTTCGGCATTCCCGGCATCGGGCGCTATTTCGTGCAGGGTGCGCTCAATCGTGACTACACCCTGGTGATGGGCACGGTGGTCTTCTATGGCGCCTTGATCCTGCTGCTCAACCTGATCGTCGACCTGCTCTACAGCATGCTCGACCCGCAGATCCGCTACGACGACTGACCCGAGGCCCTGACATGTCACAGACAACTCCCGCTCCCCACGGCACCGGCGGTGCCAGCGCCTTCGACGGCCAGCCCCCTGCCGCGCCGGCAGGCGACAGCCTGACCCGCGACGCCTGGCGTCGTCTCAAGCAGAACCGCGCTGCCATGTGCAGCCTGGTGGTGATGGCCGTCATCGTGCTGGCCTGCCTGATCGGCCCGTGGCTGACGCCCTTCGAACTCGACGAGGTCGACTGGAACGCCATCGGCACCGGTCCGGACCTGGCCTCCGGTCATGTCTTCGGCACCGACGTCAACGGCCGCGACCTGCTGACCCGCACCCTGCATGGCGGCCAGATCTCGCTGTCGGTGGCGCTGGTCGCCACCTTCGTCAGCCTGGTGATCGGCGTGCTCTACGGCGCCGTCTCCGGCTACTTCGGCGGACGCACCGACAACCTGATGATGCGCTTCGTCGACATCATGTATTCGCTGCCGTTCATGTTCCTGGTGATCCTGCTGATGGTGGTGTTCGGTCGCAACATCTTCCTGATCTACGCCACCATCGGCGCGGTGGAGTGGCTGGACATGTCGCGCATCGTGCGCGGCCAGGTCTTGGCGCTCAAGAAGCGCGAATTCGTGGAGGCGGCGCATGCGCTGGGGGTGCGCGACCTGCAGGTGGTCACCCGCCATCTGATCCCCAATGCGCTGGGCCCGGTGATCGTCTACGTCACGCTGACGGTGCCCAAGGTCATCCTGCTGGAAAGCTTCCTGTCGTTCCTCGGCCTCGGCGTGCAGGAACCGCTGACCTCGTGGGGCGTGTTGATCTCCGAAGGCAAGGACATGATGGAGACCGTCCCCTGGATGCTGCTGGTGCCCTCGGCCTTCCTCGCCGCGACTCTGTTCTGCCTCAACTTCCTCGGCGATGGGCTGCGTGACGCCCTCGACCCCAAGACTCGCTGAACCGGAGCGCTGATCATGACTTCTTCACCCTCTACCTCCGGCACCTCCTCCAGCCTGCCGCCAGCACGCAACGCCGCCGACCAGGCCCGCGCCGACACCCTGACTCGCCTGGGACTGGCGGCCGAGGCGCCGGGCACGCCACCGCTGATGGAGATCGATGACCTCAAGGTCGACTTCCAGCTGCCGGACGGCGCGGTACCCGCCGTCAAGGGTGTCAGCTTCACCCTCAACAAGGGCGAGACGCTGGCGCTGGTCGGCGAGTCCGGCTCCGGCAAGTCGGTCACGTCCACCGCCATCCTGCGCCTGCTGCCGGAACTCGCCGAGATCAAGGGCGCCATCCGCCTGCGCGGCGAAGACCTGCTGAGTGCCTCGACGCGGCGCATGCGCGAGCTGCGCGGCAACCGCATCGCCACCGTCTTCCAGGAGCCGATGACCTCGCTCAATCCGCTGCACCGCATCGGGCGCCAGATCATCGAGGTACTGGCGCTGCACCGTGACCTCAAGGGCCGCGCGGCTCGCCACAAGGCGCTGGAATTGCTCGAGCAGGTCGGCATCCCGGAGCCGGCGCGACGTATCGACAGCTATCCCCACGAGCTGTCCGGTGGCCAGCGTCAGCGCGTGATGATCGCCATAGCGCTGGCCTGCGAGCCGGACCTGCTGATCGCCGATGAGCCGACCACCGCGCTGGATGTCACGGTGCAGGCGCAGATCCTGCGGCTGCTCAAGTCGCTGCAGCAGCGCTACGGCATGGCGATCCTGTTCATCACCCACGACCTGAGCATCGTGCGCCACTTCGCGGACCGCGTCTGCGTGATGCGTCACGGCGAGCTGCTGGAAACCGGCGCCACCCACGACGTCTTCGAGAGCCCGCAGCACGCCTACACCCGCATGCTGATCGATGCCGAACCGGCCGGTGAGAAGGCCCCGGTGGCCGCGGATGCACCGGTGCTGCTGTCGGCGCGCGATGTGCGTGTCAGCTTCACCATCAAGCGTCCGCTGTTCGGGCCCAAGGTCGCCTTCGAGGCGGTGCGCGGCATCGATCTCGAGGTGCGACGCGGCCAGACCATCGGCATCGTCGGCGAGTCCGGCTCCGGCAAGTCGACGCTGGGGCGCGCCCTGCTGCGCCTGCTCAAGAGCCAGGGCCATATCAGCTTCGATGGCGTCGATATCATGCCGCTGGACAAGTCGGGCATGCGCCCCTTGCGCTCGCGCATGCAGGTCGTCTTCCAGGACCCCTTCGGCTCCCTGTCGCCGCGCCTGACCGTGGGCGAGATCATCAGCGAAGGCCTGCGCGTGCATCACCCCGAGCTCAATCGCGCCCAGCGCGATGCGCGGGTCTGCGACGCCCTGAGCGAGGTCAGCCTCGACCCCGGCATGCGCAATCGCTATCCGCATGAGTTCTCCGGCGGTCAGCGCCAGCGCATCGCCATCGCCCGTGCCCTGGTGCTCAAGCCGGAATTCCTGCTGCTGGACGAGCCGACCTCGGCGCTGGACCGCTCGGTACAGGTCACGGTGATCGACCTGCTGCGCGACCTGCAGGCGCGCCATGGCCTGACCTATCTGTTCATCAGCCATGACCTGGCGGTAGTCCGTGCGCTGTCAGATCACCTCATCGTGATGAAGGAAGGCGAGGTGGTGGAAAGCGGCAGCACCCACGCCATCTTCGAAGCACCCCGTGAGCGTTATACGCGTGAATTGATGCAGGCCGCCTTCGCCCCGGACCTGGGCCAGACGCACCACTGACACCCTGAAAAGACGACATGCCTGATGGGCGCTGCGGCGTCCATCAAGACCCCGCTTTGCCCGGGAAAAGGCGCAGGGCCTCATCACTGCCTGTCTGAAGGGTGGCGATGAGCGCCCGGCCTCGCCCCGGGCAAGGGCAGCCGAGTCGCTCACACGAATCGACATTGGCTGCCAACCGGGTGCTTGCACCCGACCGAGGCCGGAGTAGGGCGCTCCGGCATTACCCACACCGATGGAAAGACATGCACAGGATGACGATGCAACCTACAACAACAGCCAGCATCCCCCTCCACACTCACTCACGACTGCGTCACGCGATTGGCGCAGCCCTGCTCGGCACGGGACTGCTGAGCATGAGCCCCATGGCCCAGGCCATCGAGGTCTACAAGACGGATACCGACCGCGTCGAGTTCAGTGGCCGCCTGGCGGCGTTTGCGGTGATCCAGGATGGCGCACACGACGAGATCTACAACGGCGGCTCGCGGGTGCGCCTGGTCCACGAGCATCAGTTCGAGCAGGGCTGGAGCTCCATCATCCGCGCCGAATGGGGCTTCGATCCCTGGTTCAAGGACGGCACCGATGCTCACTACAAGCGCATGCTCTATGCCGGAGCGGCGCACGAGAAATGGGGCAGCTTCACGGTCGGCAAGCAGTATGGCCCCTGGTACGACATGGTGGCCGTCAACACCGACTGGTTCTGGATCAATGGTGGCGAGGCGTCCGGCACCTTCGAAGGCCGCAGCGGTGACGGCGGCCTGCATGGCACGGGGCGGCCGGACAACTCGCTCTACTGGAAGAAGAGCTTCGACGACGTCACTGTCGGCCTGCTCTACCAGCTCGGCCATGATGGTCAGCACAGCAACGAGACCTCACTCTTCGAGGATGGCGTCTTCACCACCGAGACCGAGTATTCGGGGTATGAGCGTGACTACAGCTATGAAGCCGCGCTCAACTGGCACCCGAACGAGGACTTCACGTGGGCGGCGTCTTCCACCATACGGAGCTGAGCGACTACGAGAGCGGCAACAGCGAGAACGGCGATATCGATGCCTGGCTGCTCGGCGGTCACTGGTCACCGGGCAACTGGTACATCGCCCTCGTCGGCGGGGAGTATCGCAACCACATCGCCGGCAACACCCTGGACTCCTCGGAAGATTTCGTCGACAAGGCGCGCGGCGCGGAATTCGTGGTCAACTACAAGTTCAAGGAGGTCATCTGGGGCGATGACAGTGTCGAGCTCTACGGTGGCTTGAATCACCTGGAGGACGCCGACAGCGAAGCACGCTACGCCTATCAGATTCTGGGCGCGGCCTGGCGGGTCAAGGACCTGACGCTGGCCACCGAGTATCGCTTCGACAACAGCCGCCAGTCGGACGGCAGCGAGTACAGCGCCGACCGCGACCAGTTGATGTTCCTGGCGCGTTACGACTTCTGATCGTCATGTCAGACGCTGGTGACGGTTCGCCAATGCTCGCGCTGAGGCGATAGTTTCGCCCTTGCCTGATGAACCCGGCAGGGACGACAAAAAAACGCCCGGTCATATGACCGGGCGTTTTTTGTATCGGCTGTATCGGCTGTATCGGTTGTTCCGAGACCAGCTCAGGGTTTCAGCCGCTTAGGTACTCAGAAGCGATAGGTCGCGCCGAGACCGAAGCCATGCGCTTCATTCTCGTAATCGGCTTCATAGGTGCCACGGTTGGGTTCGCTCAGGCTGACGGTGGCCGTCTCTTCCCACAGGTAGGTGTAGGCCATGTCGATGGTCAGCTCCGGCATCGGCGTCCAGCCGGCCCCCAGCGAGAAGATGGTGCGATCCCCGGACGGGATACGCGCGCTGCGATGCTCATCCACGGTCGGGCTGTCATCGAAGGCCATGCCGGTACGCAGCACCCACTGCGGATTGAGCTGATAGCTCAGACCGACCGCGTACTGCCAGCTATCCTCGTAGCCCTGCTCCTCGACGATGTCGCTCATGTTGTCGACTTCCACCGCGATCTCGTCGAAGCGGCTCCAGTGCACCCAGGTCACGCCCGCCATCAGCGTCCAGCGATCATCCAGCTTGTGCGTCACGGAGAAGTCGATGCTTTCCGGCAAGGTCATGTCCAGCGACGCATCCTGCTCGGTATTCGCGAAGCCCGCGCCAGTGAAGACATTGTTGTACTTGGCCTCGCCGTCCAGGCTGTAATCCACCTTGGAGCGATAGGACAGACCGAGACGAGTACTTTCCACCGGCTGGAAGATGACCCCGACGTTGTAGCCCCAGGCGGCATCGTCGCCCTTGATCTTGACCTTGCCATCGCCTGCGCCGACATCGAGAGTATTTGACGTCAACTCACCCTTGATACTGTTGTAGGTCACACCGGCGCCGATGGCCCACTTGTCATTGATGCGGTAGGAGATGGTCGGCTGGGCGGTGACCACCTCGACTTCACTGTAATTGGCGAAATAGCGGCCGCGGAAATCAGAACCATAATCGGTGATCACACCAAAGGGCGCGTAGACCCCGAAGCCCAGTGCTACCCGATCATTCATCGGCTGCACGTAATAGAAGGAAGGCACTGCCGCCCCCGGCACCATGTCACCGTCATCTCCGCCAGAGACTGGCCGACCGAGTGCATCATTCGCGCTGGCGACATCAATATCGGTATTGACGTCCAGATAGGTCACACCGCCGGTGATCTGGGCACGATCCAGGAAGGACATGCCGGCCGGGTTGCCGAACACGGTGGAGGCATCATTGGCATTCGAGGCGCGCCCGGCGAAGGAGGTGCCCTGGGTACTGACACTCTGCTCGTTCAGCTGGAAGGCCCCCGCGTGAACGCCACCGGCATAAGCCGTGGCTACCGTTGCCAGAGCGACCCCGAGGGTGAGTTTGTTCATCTTGTTTTTCATTATGGATGGCGTCCCATTGCAGGTGGCTGGAGAGCCGCATGTTGTTGTTATCATTCGTTGATGCATAGCTCTGTCATCTACGTTTTGGGCGAGTCGTGCGTTCAAGTCAAGGGCGAACGTTTGTTTGAATAGGGAGATTTCTAGTATGCAGGGAACTTTCATTCATGTCTGCACTGTCACGTGCTGCTAAACCCCTGACCTGACGAGGATTTAGTGCCTTGTCGCCAGCGTTTAAAACACGGCAGCCCCCTCTGCTCCCCCCTCTAGCCTATTGGTCGAACATCAGACTTTTCGTATGTATCGGCTCGCTTGACCTATGTGCAACACATAAGTCTTAAACTGATGATCAGTCACGGAACATTGGCTGCCGACAAACCTACAGGGCAGCTGGATGCTCTCTCCGCCACTCTTCATCACGAGGAGGTGTTGCAATGAAAGTCGCTGAACTGGCCCGCGCGGGAGGCGTCACCGCTGAAACCGTTCGCCACTACACGCGCCAAGGGCTGATCACGGCCCGACGTGATCCCGTCAACAACTACCAGCGCTTCGATGAGCAGGCGCTGGTACGCCTCAAATTCATCAGTCAGGCACGCCAGCTGGGCTTCAGCCTTGCCGATATCAAACAGATTCTCGAGCAGGCGGACCAGCACGACTCGCCTTGCCCGCTGGTGCGTGACCTGCTGCGACAGCACCTGCCGAGAGTGCGCGATCGCATTCGTGAGCTGGAAGCCCTGGCAGGGCGCATGGAGCATGCGCTGGATTGCTGGCAGGACCTGCCGGATGGCGTGCCGGACGGCAACAGTGTGTGCTGTCTGATCGAAGGCTTTCCGCAGGACATGCCCGACACCGCTTCCACTTCCAAACGCCGCGACGGGGGGCACTCATGATGACCCCGCCACTTCCCGAGACGCGCCTTCTGCAGGCGCCAGGCATCCATTGTCAGGGCTGTGTCAACAGGATTCGTCGTGCCCTGCAGGCGCAGGACCCACAGGCCGAGTTGCTCGGGGCACCTGACGCGGAGCTGTTGCTGATGCATAGCCAGCTGTCATCCACGACATTGCAGGAAGTCGCGGAAGACTGCGGCTATCCCCTCCGGGAGGAAGCCCTGCCGGTACGCGCCCATCACGATCTGTCGGTGTACGGTATGCACTGCCAGAAGTGCGTCGCCAGATTGCGCGAGGCCATCCAGCACTGGGATGAGGCTGCGCAAGTCACTGGCACGCCGAAAGAAGACATTCTCGACGTGGACACCTGTCTGCCGCGCGGACTGCTCGAGCGCATCATCCTCGAGACGGACTATTCGCTTGAGGCCCACGCCGAGGTGGATGAAGCTCAAGTCGCGCCGGCTGCGAACGCGTCAAGTGCTGCGAACAAGGCAGCGACTGCGAGCCAGCCAGCCGATAGCGCAAGCACCGAGTTCTCACTGTCCGGCGTCACCTGTGCCAGCTGCGTGGCGACGATCCAGAAGGCACTGGATGGCCTGGATGGAGTTGAGCAGGCGCAGGTCAACTTCGCCTCGCGCACCGCCCAGGTCACGAGCCGCCTCGCTCCCGACGAGATCGCCTCTGCCATCGAAGGTGTCGGCTACGGGGCAAGCCTGGTGGAAGACGCGCAGGCCGGTGAGCAGCAACAGCAGGAAGACGCCGATCAGGAATATCGCTCTCGTGTCCGCGACAGCGTGCTGTCGCTGGGCATCGGTATCCCCCTGATGATCAGCATGTTCTTCCATCACCCCGGCTTCGAGGGGCTCGAGCGCGGGGTGTGGCTGGCGATCGGCGTCGCCGTGCTGGGCGTGCTCGCCACGGCAGGACGCAGCTTCTTCACCAGCGCCTGGAAGGCCTTCACGCACCATCAGGCCAACATGGATACGCTGGTGGCGCTCGGTACCGGGGCCGCTTGGCTCTACTCCATGGGCGTGCTGCTGTTCCCCGAGAGCGTGCCCCCGGCGGCGCGCGGGCTCTACTTTGAAGCCTCGACCATGATCATCGGTTTGATCAGCCTGGGGCAGGCGCTGGAAGTCCGCGCCCGGGGCCGTACTCAGCAGGCGCTGCGCGCGCTGCTGGATCTGCAGACTCGCACTGCCCGCGTGATCCGCGACGGTGGAGAGCGCGAGATCGATATCAATGAGGTCCGCAGCGGGGACCAGGTGCGCATTCGCCCCGGTGAGCGCATTCCGGTGGACGGCAGGGTCATCGAGGGCCAGAGCCATATCGATGAATCGATGCTCAGCGGTGAACCGCTGCCCGTGTCACGCGGTATCGGCGATGAAGTAGCCGCCGGCACGCTCAATACGCGTGGCAGCCTGGTCTTCGAGGTCGAGCGCGTCGGTAGCGAGACGCGCCTGGGACGCATCATCAGCCAGGTGCGTCAGGCGCAGAATTCGCGCCCGCCGATCGGCCGATTGGCTGACACCATTTCCGGCGTATTCGTGCCCAGCGTGATGATCATCGCCATCGTCGCGGCGCTGGTGTGGTTCAACTTCGGGCCTGCGCCGACCGGCGTGCATATGCTGGTGGTCGCGACGGCGGTACTCGTCATCGCCTGCCCGTGTGCGCTGGGTCTGGCGACGCCGATCTCGACCATGATCGGGGTCGGCAAGGCAGCGGAGCATGGCGTGCTGGTACGCAGCGGTGAGGCACTGCAGACCGCCAGTCGCTTGACCGCACTGGTGGTCGACAAGACGGGCACCCTGACGCGCGGCAAGCCGGAGGTCACCGCGGTCTCGCTCCTCGAAGGGGAAGACGAGGAAGCCATACTGGATGCAGCATATGCACTGGAGCGGGGCTCCGAGCACCCGCTGGCCGCGGCACTGCTGGCACATATCGAAGACAGACGCCCCGATGCTTCGCGCAGCAAGTCCTTCCATGACTACCAGACCATCAGCGGGCGCGGCATTCAGGCCCAAGACGATGTAGGGCGCACCTGGCGCATGGGCAACGCTGCCATGCTGGAAGAGGCAGGTATCAGCCTGGCCCCTCTCAGCGAGCAGATCACGGCGCTGGAAGACAATGCGCGCACCCTGATTCTGATGGCCCGCGACGATAAATTGCTCGCCGTCTTCGGCCTGGCCGACCCGCTGCGTGACGATAGCCGCGATGCCATCGCTCGCCTGCATGCCATCGGCCTCAAGGTAATCATGCTGACCGGTGACAACCCTCACACGGCAGCGGCCGTGGCGCGCGAGACCGGTATCGATGATTACCGTGCCGGCGCCTCACCGAATGACAAGCATGATGAGATCGCGCGGCTGCAGCGGGAAGGCCATGTCGTCGGAATGGTAGGGGATGGCATCAATGATGCCCCTGCGCTGGCGCTGGCCGATGTCGGCTTCGCCATGGGCGAAGGTACCGACGTCGCCATCGAGACCGCCGGTATCACGCTGATGCAGCCGTCGCTGGGCGGGGTCGCGGATGCGATCGCGATCAGCCAGGCCACCCTGCGCAACATCAAGCAGAACCTGGTCGGGGCCTTCGGCTACAACCTGATCGGCATCCCGATTGCCGCCGGCATCCTCTACCCCTTCACGGGCATGTTGCTGTCACCGGTCATCGCGGGACTGGCCATGTCCTTGTCCTCGGTCACCGTCGTGACCAATGCCAATCGGCTGCGTCGATATACGCCCCCGGGCGCAGCTGGATCCGCGACGGGTAACCCCGAGAATACCGCCACCACCTCGCAAGGAGCGTCGGCATGATCTGCATGGCCATCAATCTGCTAGGGCTCGGCCTGATCGCCGCCATTGTCTGGTGGTTCTGGCTCGCCAAGTCATGAAGCACACTCCAGGCCTTGCTCTGTAGTCGCTGAAATCGAGCAAGATGATTGCACAGGACAATCGCGCAAGATCTTCATCTCAAGGCCCTGTCACATCCTGTGTGGCAGGGCTTTTTCGTGACTGTGTCCTGATCCGAAGCGCATCAGACGGCTCTCGCAAGACTCGCAACGATAGCGTTCATGACATGCCGCCCAGTGGCTCCGAGACTCGTGTCACCCGACAGCACACTGGAGGGAAAGCAGCTATCGCGAGGTCGTATGGATAGCTCCTGCACTGACGAATCTTGAGTTTTCCACAGCCGCTTTGCTCTTCTTTACCCCGAGCATCACTTCTTTATCCCGCTTGATCAAGGTGCCGAGAATGCAAAAACGCCCCTGCCACATCAGTGACAGGGGCGTTTCCTTTGGCCTTCTTTCTGCACAACTTTTCCTGAGCAACTTTTCTCACCACAAAGAGAACCGCCCCTGCAGCAAGGCTACAGGGGCGGTTCAGGATAAGTGCCTGACGATGACCTACTCTCACATGGAGAAACTCCACACTACCATCGGCGCTAAGCGGTTTCACTTCCGAGTTCGGCATGGGATCGGGTGGTTCACGCTCGCTATGGTCGTCAGGCGAAACGGTGGCATCTTGCGATGCCTGAGTCTCGAGGCTTGTGGCCTCGCGACTCGCAATATGAATCATGCTGACCGATATGTCGTCGATCCTGTCGCAATCCTGGCGGTTTGCCTGGGCAAACCCCTTGGGTGTTATATGGTCAAGCCTCACGGGCAATTAGTACTGGTTAGCTCAACACATTGCTGTGCTTCCACACCCAGCCTATCAACCTTGTCGTCTTCAAGGGCCCTTCAGGAGGCGCAAGGCCTCAGGGAAGTCTCATCTTGAAGGGGGCTTCCCGCTTAGATGCCTTCAGCGGTTATCCCGTCCGAACGTAGCTACCGGGCAATGCCATTGGCATGACAACCCGAACACCAGAGGTTCGTCCACTCCGGTCCTCTCGTACTAGGAGCAGCTCTTCTCAAACTTCCGACGCCCACGGCAGATAGGGACCGAACTGTCTCACGACGTTCTAAACCCAGCTCGCGTACCACTTTAAATGGCGAACAGCCATACCCTTGGGACCGACTTCAGCCCCAGGATGTGATGAGCCGACATCGAGGTGCCAAACACCGCCGTCGATGTGAACTCTTGGGCGGTATCAGCCTGTTATCCCCGGAGTACCTTTTATCCGTTGAGCGATGGCCCTTCCATACAGAACCACCGGATCACTAGAACCTACTTTCGTACCTGCTCGACGTGTCTGTCTCGCAGTCAAGCACCCTTATGCTCTTGCACTCAATGCACGATTTCCAACCGTGCTGAGGGTACCTTCGTGCTCCTCCGTTACTCTTTGGGAGGAGACCGCCCCAGTCAAACTACCCACCATACACTGTCCTCGATCCGGATGACGGACCTGAGTTAGAACGCCAATGATGTCAGGCTGGTATTTCAAGGTTGGCTCCACCGCATCTGGCGATGTGGTTTCAAAGCCTCCCAGCTATCCTACACAGACAACATCAGCATCCAGTGTAAAGCTATAGTAAAGGTTCACGGGGTCTTTCCGTCTAGCCGCGGGTACACAGCATCTTCACTGCGATTTCAATTTCACTGAGTCTCGGGTGGAGACAGCGTGGCCATCATTACGCCATTCGTGCAGGTCGGAACTTACCCGACAAGGAATTTCGCTACCTTAGGACCGTTATAGTTACGGCCGCCGTTTACCGGGGCTTCGATCAAGAGCTTCGGACGAATCCTAACCCCATCAATTAACCTTCCGGCACCGGGCAGGCGTCACACCCTATACGTCCGCTTGCGCGTTTGCAGAGTGCTGTGTTTTTAATAAACAGTTGCAGCCACCTGGTATCTTCGACCGGTAGGAGCTTACGGAGCAAGTCCTTCACTCTAACCGGTGCACCTTCTCCCGAAGTTACGGTGCCATTTTGCCTAGTTCCTTCACCCGAGTTCTCTCAAGCGCCTTGGTATTCTCTACCTGACCACCTGTGTCGGTTTGGGGTACGGTCGCATGTGATCTGAAGCTTAGAGGCTTTTCCTGGAAGCGTGGCATCGATGACTTCCTGACCGTGGTCAGTTCGTCTCGCATCTCGACCTCAGAGGAACCGGATTTGCCTGATTCCTCGGCCTACATGCTTTCACCAGGACAACCAACGCCTGGCTCACCTAGCCTTCTTCGTCCCCCCATCGCAACCACATCCGGTACGGGAATATTAACCCGTTTCCCATCGACTACGCGTTTCCGCCTCGCCTTAGGGGCCGACTCACTCTGCTCCGATTAACGTAGAACAGAAAACCTTGGTCTTCCGGCGGGGGAGTTTTTCACTCCCCTTATCGTTACTCATGTCAGCATTCGCACTCGTGATACCTCCAGCAGACTTCTCAATCCACCTTCATTGGCTTACACGACGCTCCTCTACCGCTCATCCAGAGGATGAACCCGTAGCTTCGGTACCTGATTTAGCCCCGTTATATCTTCCGCGCAGGCCGACTCGACTAGTGAGCTATTACGCTTTCTTTAAAGGGTGGCTGCTTCTAAGCCAACCTCCTAGCTGTCTGAGCCTTCCCACATCGTTTCCCACTTAATCAGGATTTTGGGACCTTAGCTGACGGTCTGGGTTGTTTCCCTTTTCACAACGGACGTTAGCACCCGCTGTGTGTCTCCCACGCTGCACTCACTGGTATTCGGAGTTTGCCTCGGGTTGGTAAGTCGGGATGACCCCCTAGCCGAAACAGTGCTCTACCCCCAGCGGTGATACGTGAGGCGCTACCTAAATAGCTTTCGAGGAGAACCAGCTATCTCCGGGCTTGATTAGCCTTTCACTCCGATCCACAGCTCATCCCAGCATTTTTCAACATACTTGGGTTCGGGCCTCCAATTGATGTTACTCAATCTTCACCCTGGCCATGGATAGATCGCCCGGTTTCGGGTCTATACCCTGCGACTGGTCGCCCAGTTAAGACTCGGTTTCCCTACGCCTCCCCTATACGGTTAAGCTCGCCACAGAATATAAGTCGCTGACCCATTATACAAAAGGTACGCGGTCACACCACGAAGGTGCTCCCACTGCTTGTACGCATACGGTTTCAGGATCTATTTCACTCCCCTCGCCGGGGTTCTTTTCGCCTTTCCCTCACGGTACTGGTTCACTATCGGTCAGCCAGGAGTATTTAGCCTTGGAGGATGGTCCCCCCATGTTCAGTCAGGGTTTCTCGTGCCCCGACCTACTCGATTTCACGTGACTCGGACTTCGACTACGGGACTATCACCCTGTATCGTCAAGCTTCCCAGCTTGTTCGCCTGTCGGTTGTCACGCTTAAGGGCTGGTCCCCGTTCGCTCGCCGCTACTTGGGGAATCTCGGTTGATTTCTTTTCCTCCGGGTACTTAGATGTTTCAGTTCCCCGGGTTTGCCTCTATAGGTTATGTATTGGCCTATAGATACTCACCTGATGGTGAGTGGGTTTCCCCATTCGGAAATCGTTGGGTCGCAGGGTATTTGCCACCTCGCCAACGCTTATCGCAGGCTATCACGTCCTTCATCGCCTCTGGCTGCCAAGGCATCCACCGTATGCGCTTAATCGCTTGACCATATAACCCCAAGGGGTCTGTCAAGGATTACGACTCTGTCGGACCTCTCCGACATATCGTTTGATAGACATGCGCTTGGCGCACACATCTATCGTCAGCATGATTCACATTGTTAAAGAGCGGCTGTTCAGAGAACAGTGAGAAGCGCGCTCTGATGAGCACGCTTGCCACTGCCGGCTAAGCCAGCAATAAGATCAGGTAATTCGTTGTGAGCACTTGCCGCGAGCAGTAGACAGTGTCGATAAGGAGGTGATCCAGCCCCAGGTTCCCCTAGGGCTACCTTGTTACGACTTCACCCCAGTCATGAACCACACCGTGGTGATCGCCCTCCCGAAGGTTAGGCTAACCACTTCTGGTGCAGTCCACTCCCATGGTGTGACGGGCGGTGTGTACAAGGCCCGGGAACGTATTCACCGTGGCATTCTGATCCACGATTACTAGCGATTCCGACTTCATGGAGTCGAGTTGCAGACTCCAATCCGGACTGAGGCAAGCTTTATGGGATTGGCTCCACGTCGCCGTATTGCAACCCTTTGTACTTGCCATTGTAGCACGTGTGTAGCCCTACCCGTAAGGGCCATGATGACTTGACGTCGTCCCCACCTTCCTCCGGTTTGTCACCGGCAGTCTCCTTAGAGTTCCCGACATGACTCGCTGGCAAATAAGGATAGGGGTTGCGCTCGTTACGGGACTTAACCCAACATTTCACAACACGAGCTGACGACAGCCATGCAGCACCTGTCTCAGAGTTCCCGAAGGCACCAATCCATCTCTGGAAAGTCCTCTGGATGTCAAGGGTAGGTAAGGTTCTTCGCGTTGCATCGAATTAAACCACATGCTCCACCGCTTGTGCGGGCCCCCGTCAATTCATTTGAGTTTTAACCTTGCGGCCGTACTCCCCAGGCGGTCAACTTATTGCGTTAGCTGCGCCACTAAGTCCTCAAGGGACCCAACGGCTAGTTGACATCGTTTACGGCGTGGACTACCAGGGTATCTAATCCTGTTTGCTACCCACGCTTTCGCACCTCAGTGTCAGTGTCAGTCCAGAAGGCCGCCTTCGCCACTGGTATTCCTCCCGATCTCTACGCATTTCACCGCTACACCGGGAATTCTACCTTCCTCTCCTGCACTCTAGCCAAGCAGTTCCAGATGCCGTTCCCAGGTTGAGCCCGGGGCTTTCACACCTGGCTGACTTAGCCACCTACGCGCGCTTTACGCCCAGTAATTCCGATTAACGCTTGCACCCTCCGTATTACCGCGGCTGCTGGCACGGAGTTAGCCGGTGCTTCTTCTGCGAGTGATGTCTTTCTTGCGGGGTATTAACCCACAAGCGTTCTTCCTCGCTGAAAGTGCTTTACAACCCGAAGGCCTTCTTCACACACGCGGCATGGCTGGATCAGGCTTTCGCCCATTGTCCAATATTCCCCACTGCTGCCTCCCGTAGGAGTCTGGGCCGTGTCTCAGTCCCAGTGTGGCTGATCATCCTCTCAGACCAGCTACGGATCGTCGCCTTGGTGAGCCGTTACCTCACCAACAAGCTAATCCGACATGGGCTCATCCGATAGCGCAAGGTCCGAAGATCCCCTGCTTTCTCCCGTAGGACGTATGCGGTATTAGCCTGAGTTTCCCCAGGTTGTCCCCCACTATCGGGCAGATTCCCATGCATTACTCACCCGTCCGCCGCTCGACGCCTCCTAGCAAGCTAGGATCGTTTCCGCTCGACTTGCATGTGTTAAGCCTGCCGCCAGCGTTCAATCTGAGCCATGATCAAACTCTTCAGTTGAAAGCTTGATAGTCTGTTAAGCAGACCAAACTTGGTTCAGAGTCAAACTTCTCGTGAGAGGCTTGCTCCGATATTTGGTGACCTTGTCACCACTCATCGACAAGCGCTCACACGAATTACCTGATCAAATTTTTAAAGAGCGTCGCTGTGAAGCGAGGAGGCATATTCTACTCGGAACGCTTGAGAAGTCAAGCACTTGATGATGAGTCAGTCGACTGCCTCTAAGCATCATCAAGCGGTGAGGAGCCTTGCTCGATCACCTGTTCCGTAAGGAGTGCGGCGCATTCTAGCGAATCGCCCGGGATTGTCAATCGATGATTTCGAAGCGGGCTTCGAAAACATCAAATAAAACAATCACCTGCAAACCTCTTTCACCGCTGGTAACGCCATGCGTCCCCGGCAGCGGATGCGTACTTTACGCACGAACCGGCGTGAGGGCAAGGGCTTTTTGGCCAGATATCGCTGGCAATTCAAACAAACTCATGCAGGCACTGCGTGCTCGAGCATCAACTGCAGTGACTCTCTCCCCCGCCAGCGATTGCGCGACAGCTTGTAAGCACACTTCAGAGAGGCCCCGAGGCCGAATGCCGGCGACTCCCCCGGCGACAGCGCACGAAACCAGATCGCCTTGAGGCGTGTACGCCCGAGCGAGAGCTCCAATGACAGGTGCGTGCCATCAGCACCTACCGGCCTGAGGCTCTCGACCAGGAAGCTGCCCTCGAAGAGAGGCGCCTCGAACTCACGCCCGAAGGGCGCCAGGCGCTCGAGCTCATCCAACGTCTCCAGACTCAACTGCCCTTCCACCAGTTCACCATCGCTGAGAATCAAGGGATTGAGCGCCCTCTCCCCCAACTGCTCCGCGGCTGCCTGTTGCAGGGCACGAGTGAAGGCATCCTTTTCCGTCAGCGGCAAGCCCACGCCGGCGGCGCCGCGATGCCCACCGAAACGCGGCAGGCACTGCGGCGCGAGATCGTGTGCACGCTGCAGCGCATCCCGCAGGTGCAATCCTTCGATGGAGCGTCCGGAGCCCGTCAACATGCCGGGCACCGCGGCTGGTGTCAGCACGACGGTCGGTCGTCCGAACTGCTGCACGATACGCGAAGCGACAATACCCTGCACCCCGGGATGCCCCTCCTCCAGGTGGACCACGATCACCTGATGCCCTTCTCGCAAGGAGGTGAGCGCCAGGGCACGCGCCGACTCCACCATCTCGGCCTCGATCGCCTTGCGTGACTGGTTGTCCTGGTCGAGCACTTCCAGTGCACGCTGCGCTGCACCATCTTCCCGCGCCAACATGAAATGCAGCGCGGCGTACGGGTCATCCAGACGCGAGCGGGCATTGATACGCGGCCCCATCTGGAAGGCCAGCGTCTCGGCATTGAAGGGCACGCTATCCGCCCCGAGCCGCTCTGCCATCGCGCGCCAGCAGGGTTCCTGCATGCGGTTGATCAGCGTGAGGCCCAGATTGACGACCGCACGATTGATCGCACTGCCCCCCAGTGACACACAGTCCGCCACCGTCCCCAGCGCCACATACGACAGCCACGGCGACAACTTGGGTGCGTCGCTCGACAACCTGCCCTGTTCGATCAAGACGTTACGGGTCAGTGACATGGTCAGCCAGGCGACCATGCAGCCGGCAATGGTTGCGTCGGGATAGGCGCAGTCATCGCGTGTCGGATTGACGGTCGCGTAGGCGGAAGCCGGCGGCCCTTCCTGAGGCAACGCATGGTGATCCGTCACCACGACATCTATTCCCGCTTCCTTGAGCAACGCCAGACGCGCCTCATCACTGGAGCCGCAGTCCGCGGTCACGATCAATGACGGGCGCGGCGACAGCGTCATGATGCGCTCGACCAGCGGCAGACTGATCCCATAACCATCATGGATGCGATGGCCGATAAGGCTATGCACGCGGTCGTAAGGCACATCGAACAGCTCGGTCAGCGTGCGCAGCATCACCACATGCGAGGTGATGCCGTCCACGTCATAGTCGGTGAGGATGCCGATATGCTCCCCCTCGGCGACGGCGCGCGCGATGCGCTCTGCCGCACGCCGGCCATCGGCCAGCTGTTCGGGATGCTCGATATGCCGGAGCGCCGGCGTGACCAGCGCCTCCAGGGGCGCCTTGCAGTTCTCCGGCGTCAGACGCCCTGCCAGCACACGTGCCTGCAATTCGCTGAGCCCGGTCGCGATGCCCTGTTGATAGAGACGCTCGTCACGCACGCGCGGCTGAATGACCCGCGCAATGCTGGCCGCGAGCATGCGCTCGTCCGGACCGCTCATGGAGTCTTGCGAGAATGGGGGCGACACGGGGGAAGTGACAGACATGAGGAACTCCTGACAAACGACATGGCCGTCATCTCGGCAGCGGACTGCAGACATGACGGCCATGAAAAGATGACTGCCGATCACCCCGAGCGGGCCAACCGGCAGTTGTTGCAATCACCCGCGGCGATTCTCGCGCACGAAGGCCTGCACTGCCGCCAACTCCGCCGGCAGTACGCTGTAACGCTCCTCGCGCTCCAACAGGTCATGCAGATGCGGCGGCAGATCGACGCCAGCAAAGCCGGCACGCGCCACGGCTTCGGCAAACTTGGCCGGATGCGCCGTCGCCAGCGTGATCATCGGCGTCGCGCTATCGGTGCGGCAGACCTCAGCCGCACGATAACCGGTTGCCGTATGCGGATCGAGAATCTCGCCGGTGCGATGGTGCGCCTCACGGATAACCTCGAGGATCGTCTCGTCATCGACACTGTGACTGGAGAACAGCTCACGCAGCTTCGCCAGCGGGGCATCCGCCAGTGCTGCCGGTTCCCGCGAGAAGTGCTCGAGCAGCTCACGGATCGCCTGACCATCGCGGTCATACGCCTCGAACAGCAGACGCTCGAAGTTGGAGGACACCACGATATCCATCGACGGCGCCAGCGTCGCCTTCAGCTCCTGACGCGAGAAGTCATTGGAGGAGATGGTGCGATGCAGGATGTCGTTGGCGTTGGTGGCGATCACCAGCTGGCGCACCGGCAACCCCATGCGCGAGGCCAGATAGCCGGCAAAGATGTTGCCGAAGTTGGCCGACGGCACCGTGAAGCTGACCTGACGCGCCGGAGCGCCCAGTGCCACACCGGCGGCCACATAGTAGACGGTCTGGGCCATGATACGCGCCCAGTTGATCGAGTTGACCGCGACCAGACGCGTGCCGTTCAGGAAGTCCTGATCGGCGAAGCTGGCTTTCACCATCGCCTGGGCATCATCGAAGTTGCCTTCAATGGCGATGTTGAAGACGTTGGGCGCCAGCACGGAGGTCATCTGGCGGCGCTGCACTTCGGAGACACGGTTGTGCGGATGCAGAATGAAGATATCCACATGATCGCAGGCACGACAGCCTTCGATGGCGGCGGAGCCGGTATCACCGGAGGTCGCGCCCATGATCACCGCACGCTCGCCGCGCTTGGCAAGGAAGTGATCCAGCAGGCGCCCCAGCAGCTGCAGCGCGACATCCTTGAAGGCCAGCGTCGGGCCGTGGAACAGCTCCAGCAGGTAATGGTTGCTGTCGAGCTGATTGAGCGGCACGACGGCATCGTGACTGAAGGTCGCGTAGGTCTCGCGCACGATGTCACGGAAGGTCTCGTCATCGATGGCGCCATCGACGAAGGGCTTCATGACACGGAAGGCGATTTCCGCGTAGGACTCACCGGCCATCGCCGTCAGCTCTTCGGCGCTGAACTGCGGCAGGGTTTCCGGCACGTACAGGCCGCCATCGCTGGCAAGCCCCGTGAGGACCACATCTTCAAAACCGAGCACCGGCGCCTGGCCGCGCGTGGAGATATAACGCATGTCGTGTCTTCCCGTGGCTCTTGCCACCGTTATGATTCTTGCTCTTCCGGCCTGAGCCGGCTGCCCAGCAGGGCGGTGCCATCAGCGTCGAAAGCCCCGCCCCGTTTGCCCGCGATCAGGCGTTGTCGTCGAGATCCTCGACACGAATGCGCACCACGGAACCGGCGACATCCACCAGCGCTTCCAGCTGACGAATCGCTTCGTTCATGTGCAGTTCTCGCGCACGGTGCGTGAGCAGAATGATCGGCACCAGCTCTCCTTCGGTGGCTTCCTTCTGGATGATCGCTTCGATGGAGATGCCCTGCTCGGAGAGAATCGACGCAACACGCGCCAACACGCCCGGGCGGTCCACTGCGTGCAGACGCAGATAACAGGCCGTCTCGATCTCTTCCATCGGTAGTATCGGCAGGGTGTCGCCGTGCTGATTGATCTCGGCGAAGGCCAGATACGGCACGCGGTAGCGGTGGTCGGTGGCGATATCGCGCGCCACGTCGAGCAGATCCGCGACCACGGCAGAGGCCGTCGGCTCGGCGCCGGCGCCGGCGCCGTAGTAAAGAGTCGGACCGACAGCGTCGCCCATCACCTCGATGGCATTCTTGACGCCATGCACGTTGGCCAGCAGACGCTCCTTGGGAATCAGCGTCGGATGCACGCGCAGCTCGAGGCCCTTGGCCGTGGCGCGGGTGATGCCCAGATGCTTGATGATGTAGCCCAGGTTATCGGCCTGCTCGATGTCCTCGGCGGTGATGCGCGAGATGCCTTCGGTGTAGGCCTTGTCGAACTGCAGCGGCACGCCGAAGGCGATCGAGGCCAGGATGGTCAGCTTGTGAGCGGCATCGATGCCTTCGACATCGAAGGTCGGATCGGCTTCGGCATAGCCCAGCGCCTGAGCCTCGGCCAGCACGT
This sequence comes from bacterium Scap17, assembly GCA_013376735.1. NCBI lineage: Bacteria > bacterium Scap17. The sequence continues at coordinate 3,821,256 of VINJ01000001.1, forward strand.
CCTCGAAGCTGCGACCTTCATCACGCATAGCGCTGAGGATGAAGTTGCCGGTGCCGTTGATGATGCCGGCCAGCCACTGGATGCGGTTGGCACCCAGACCTTCACGCAGCGACTTGATGACGGGAATGCCACCGGCCACTGCGGCTTCGAAGGCCACCATCACGCCCTTCTCGGCCGCGGCACGGAAGATCTCGTTGCCGTGGACGGCGATCAGCGCCTTGTTGGCGGTCACGACATGCTTGCCGTTGGCGATGGCTTCCATCACCAGCTGATAGGCGACATCGTAGCCGCCGATCAGCTCGACCAGCACGTCGATCTCGGGATTGCGCGCGACCTCGAAGATGTCGTGCGTGCGGCTGACGCCGGTGATATCGCAGTCAGGATTGTCGCGTCGTGCGCCGACCTGTTCGACGATGATCGGGCGTCCAGCACGACGCGCAATCTCATCGGCATTGCGAATCAGCACGTTATAAGTGCCGCCGCCTACGGTCCCTAGACCACAGATTCCTACTTTCACCGGTTTCAACGTCGCTTTCCTCTCTTGTTACGGTATCCAGCCTTGAGGGCCGCGCCACTGTCAGCGACGGCCTTGCCGATCTCACGTCGGTCTATTATCCAGACATCCTGCACGTACGTCTGTCGTGACCACGGTAGCAAGGCAGGACGCCCTGTCAACGCGCAGCCTTGTCGCCTGTGGTTCAGGTGATTCGTGTGGCTCAGTCATCGATCCCCAGCATGGTGGCAAGACGCTCCACCGGCAGGTAGCCCGGCACCATCTGGCCATCCGGCATCACGATGGCCGGGGTACCCTGCACCCCCATGCGTGTGCCCAGCTGATACTGGCTTTGCACCGGCGCATCGCAGCTGGCCGCCTGCTTGGGCACTTCGCCTTCATTCTTGATCTGGTTCATCGCCTCGGTGGGGTTGTCCGCACACCACACCTGCGCCAGTTCACGCGCACCCTGCGAGCGCATGCCACCGCGCGGGAAGGCCAGATAGCGCACTTCGATGCCACGCGCATTGAGCTCCGGCACTTCCTGGTGCAGCTTGCGGCAATACGGGCAGGTGGTATCGGTGAAGACATTGATCACCGCCTTGACCTCACCCGCCGGGGGGAAGATGACCATATCATCTTCACTGACCTCGGCCAGCAGCTTGAGACGCTCGCCATTGGCCTTCTGCTCGCTGAGATTGACCAGCCCCTTGTCGCCATCATTGCGGTACATCTCACCCACGATCAGATGCTTGCCGGCGATATCGGTAAAGAAGCTCTCGCCACTGGTCAGGCGCACCTCATAGAGGCCGTCGATGGGGCTTGAGGCCAGTGATTCGACCGGCAGCGGCTGGCCATTGACGACGAGCTTGTCACGCAGATCATCCAGCGCATCAGCCTGGGCCAATGGCGCCACCAGCGACAGCATGGCGCCGGCGCTCAAGAGGCGGATCGCACGAGACAGGGCCTGCGGACGACGGAAAGACTTGCTCATCAAACACTCCTTGGCGTCCGCGCGCAGAGGGAAGGACACTCAGCCACGCGGATGATGTTCGGCATGCAGACGCTCCAGACGCGCCTGGGCCACATGGGTATAGATCTGGGTCGTGGAAAGATCACGATGTCCCAGCAACAGCTGCACGACGCGCAGATTGGCACCGTGATTGAGCAGGTGCGTGGCGAAGGCATGGCGCAGCGTATGCGGTGACAGAGGCTTGCTGATGGCCGCAGTCACGGCGTGACGCCGGATGCGATGCCAGAAAGTCTGTCGCGTCATGGCCTTGTCGTGTCGGCCGGGAAACAGTGCCGGACGCGTCTGGTCGGCCATCATCGCAGGTCGGCCAACGGACAGCCAGCGTGACAACCAGTCACAGGCCTCCTCGCCCAGCGGCACCAGCCGCTCACGATCGCCCTTGCCGCTGACACGCACGACGCCCTGGCGCAGATTGAGCGCATCGACACTCAGGTTGACCAGCTCGCTGATGCGCAGGCCCGCTCCATAGAGCACTTCGAGCATGGTGCGGTCGCGCAGCCCGATGGGCGTCTCGAGATCCGGCGCCTCCAGCAGGCGCTCGACCTCCTCCTCATCCAGCGTGCCCGGCAGGCTGGGAATCACGCGCGGCAGGCGCACCTCATGCAGCGGGTCCGCCTCGATCATGCCTTCGGCCAGCGCCCAGCGATAGAAGCGCCGCAATGCCGACAGCAGACGCGCCGTGGAGCGCAGCGCATGCGACTCACGTCGCGAGTCACAGAAGGCCTGCACCTGCTGCGGTGCCACGCTCAGCAAGGGCACCGTGTCAGCGCCCGTCTCCGCCTGATCGGCCAACCAGCGCCGCCAGGCCGTGAGATCACTGCGATAGGCGCCGAGCGTATTGTCACTGGCACCCCGCTCTAGCCACAACGTATCGAGAAATGCCTCGACCAACGCATCGTCGTCCATCATTCCCGCTTCCCCGTCCTGAATGACGCGCCATCCGCGCTCGCCTTGGCCGTCATGTACCGCGGCACCTGGCCTGCGTGAGCCTCGATTCTACCGTGATGCCCTGACGATGAAATGAACCCGCTGCAAGTCACACCGGATTTCTCTGGCGCACACACACGAAGACCCCGCCATGCATCGCATGGCGGGGTCTTCGTTTGACGGAGAAGCAAGTGGCAATTCGCTCCCCCGCAGTACTGCCGAGTTCTGCAGTCAGGGAATGCGGAGCGCTTAGCCCAGCTTTTCCTTGATGCGTGCAGACTTGCCGCTACGCTCACGGAGGTAGTACAGCTTGGCCTGACGGACGTCACCACGACGCTTGACGTCGATAGTGGCAACCTGCGGGCTGTAAGTCTGGAAGGTACGCTCGACGCCCACACCGTGGGAGACCTTGCGGACGGTGAAGGCGGAGTTCAGACCGCGGTTACGCTTGCCGATCACCACGCCTTCGAAGGCCTGCAGACGCTCGCGAGTACCTTCGACAACCTTGACCTGGACGACGATGGTGTCGCCCGGTGCAAAGGCCGGGACTTCCTTGGCCATCTGCTCGTTTTCGATCGCCTGGATCAGTTTATTCTTGCTGCTCATCGCTAGCTCCAAATTCGTTAGCATCAATCCCGAGATTGATGTTCGTCATGACCCCGGCACCGCAAACGGCCTTGAACACGGGGATCGACCTTGTGTGTGACGCGCCACGGAACTCCCGCAAGATGACTCCGGGCCGTGCCGCACCTCCGCCACGGTGGCGGCCTTCTCCTGACAGCAAACCTTCGGTTCGCAGCGGTCAGGCCTTGCCTTTCCGGGCGTGCTGCGCGATGAACTCGTCGAGCAGCTTGCGCTCCTCACGAGTCAACGTGCGACTCTCCAGCAAATCCGGACGCCTGAGCCAGGTACGTCCCAGAGACTGCTGCAACCGCCAGCGCTTGATCAGGGCATGATTGCCACTGAGCAGAACATCCGGCACCCGCTTGCCGTCGATGACTTCAGGGCGGGTATAGTGCGGACAATCGAGCAGGCCATCGGTGAAGGAATCCTCCTCCGCGCTGGCTTCATGCCCGAGTACGCCCGGCACCAGGCGCGCTACCGTATCGATCAGGACCATGGCCGGCAGTTCCCCGCCAGACAGGACGTAATCGCCGATCGACCACTCCTCATCGATCTCCTCTTCCACCACGCGTTCGTCAATGCCTTCATAGCGTCCGGCCACCACGATCAGGCGCTCATTCGTCGCCAGTTCGCGGGCACCGGCCTGATCCAGCTTGCGGCCTTGCGGGGAAAGATAGATCACGCGGGCGTCGTCACCACCAGCGGCGCGGGCGTCACGAATGGCGCCTCGCAGGGTCTCGACCTTCATCAACATGCCGGGACCACCGCCGTAGGGACGATCATCGACCGTACGGTGCCTGTCGGTGGCGTAGTCGCGAGGATTCCAGAAATCGACCTCGAGCAGACCCTTGTCGACCGCTCGGCCGGTCACGCCACTGGCGGTAATCGCCGTGAACATTTCCGGAAACAGACTCACTACACCAATCCACACAGGCGTCAGCTCTCTGTGCTTAACATCAGAATTCGGGATCCCAGTCGACGCTCATGCGCCCATTGGTGAGATCCACATCGCGAACCACCTGATCGGGAAGGTACGGCACGAGCCGTTCCTTCTCATCGATGCTGTCGTCGTTCGGCTTTATCACCAGAACGTCGTTTGCACCGGTTTCCATCAGGGTGCTCACTTTCCCGAGGCGCTGGCCATCCAGCGTTACCACCTCGAGACCTTCCAGTTGATGCCAATAGTACTCACCGGCTTCCAGCTGCGGCAGGTGCTGCTTGGGCAGGAGAATATCCGCCCCGGCCAGCTCCTGTGCGGCTTCGCGACTGTCGATACCTTCGAGCTGTGCCACCAGGCCCTTGCCATGGCGACGTGCCTGAGCGAGGCGGGCGGAAATCTGCTTCCCGTCCAGCTTCAGCATCCAGCCAGCGTAATCGAAGATGCCGTCAATCGGGCTGGTATAGGAATACACCTTGAGCCAGCCTTTGACGCCATAGGGGCTGGTAAGCTTCCCCATTACCACCACATCATCGTCATGCGATGACGCTGCGGTCGGCTGCGGATTGTTCGGTGGAGTAGGCATCCTGGAATCAAGCCTGCTGCTTGCCAGCTTCCTTGATCAGCTGAGCGACACGGTCAGAGACCTGTGCGCCCTGCTGCTGCCAGTGAGCGATGCGCTCGAGATCGACGCGCAGACGCTCTTCCTGGCCGCGAGCGACCGGGTTGAAGAAGCCGACGCGCTCGATGAAGCGGCCATCACGGGCTGTGCGGGAGTCAGCTACAGCCAGGTGGTAGAAGGGACGCTTCTTGGCGCCACCACGTGCCAGACGAATGGTAACCATTGCGTAATCTGTCCTTCGTGTTGAAGTGAAAATCGTGCCACAGAACTCGTCTTCGCGTGGAGGGTCCACACGAAGAGGCGATATTCTACGGAAATTGGCAAGCCTTGGAAACCTTTTTCCAAGGCCATACACACGCTCCGCGACACGGGACGTGCCACGGAGCGCAATTCCTGGTGTCAGCACCCTTGTCTCATCAGCGCTGCATCGGGCCTCGGGTCAGCAATCAGCGACGCGGGAAGCGTCCGCCGCCCATGCCGCCGGGGCCGCCCATGCCACCCATACCGCCGGGGCCACCCATGCCACCCATACCGCCGGGGCCGCCAGGACCACCGCCACCGCCCATCATGCCGGACATGCCACGCATCATCTTCTGCATGCCACCTTTCTTGCCGGCCTTCTTCATCATCTTGGCCATCTGCTTGTGCTGCTTGAGCAGACGGTTGAGGTCCGGCACCTGGGTACCGGAACCCATGCAGATGCGGCGCTTGCGCGACCCATTGATGAGGTCCGGGTTGCGGCGCTCCTTGGGCGTCATGGAGTTGATCATCGCCTCCAGCTTGCCCAGCTCCTTCTCGCTGGCCTGGCTCTGGGCGACTTCCGCCAGCTGCCCCATGCCCGGCAGCTTGGACATCAGGCTACCCATGCCACCCATGTTCTTGAGCTGCTGCAGCTGATCACGGAAGTCCTCGAGATCGAAGCCTTGGCCTTTCTTGACCTTGCTGGCCAGCTGCTCGGCCTTGCTCTTGTCGACGGTGCGCTCGGCTTCCTCGATCAGCGACAGCATGTCGCCCATGCCGAGGATGCGCGAGGCGATACGGTCCGGGTGGAAGGGCTCGAGGGCGTCGACCTTCTCCCCCATGCCCATGAACTTGATCGGCTTGCCAGTGATGTGACGTACGGACAGGGCCGCACCGCCACGCGCATCACCGTCGGCCTTGGTCAGCACGACACCGGTCAGCGGCAAGGCTTCGTGGAAGGCCTTGGCGGTGTTGGCGGCATCCTGACCGGTCATCGCATCGACGACGAACAGCGTCTCGTCGGGATTGACACTGCGGTGCAGGGCGGCGATCTCGTCCATCATGTCGGCATCGACATGCAGACGACCGGCGGTATCGACCAGCACCACGTCGTGGAACTGGATACGCGCGTGCTTCATCGCCGCCTCGGCGATGGCCACCGGCTGCTGGGAGGAGTCGGAGGGGAAGAAATCGACCCCGACTTCCTTGGCCAGCGTTTCCAGCTGGTCGATGGCGGCCGGACGATAGACGTCCGCCGAGACCACCAGCACCTTCTTCTTCTCGCGCTCGCGCAGGTAGCGTGCCAGCTTGGCGACGGTGGTCGTCTTGCCCGCACCCTGCAGGCCTGCCATCAGAATGACGGCCGGACTGCCCTTGAGCGTCAGGCCTTCATTGGCTTCGCCCATGATCGCTTCCAGTTCCTGCTGGACGATCTTGACGAACTGCTGGCCCGGCGACAGGCTCTTGGACACCTCCTGACCGACGGCACGTTCGCGCACTCGCTCGATGAAGGCCTTGACTACCGGCAGCGCGACATCGGCTTCAAGCAACGCCTTGCGCACTTCGCGCAGGGTGTCCTTGATGTTGTCTTCCGTCAGCTTGGCCTGGCCGGTAATCGACTTCAGCGTATGCGACAGGCGATCACTCAAACTTTGAAACATGGGCCTCTCCGGCTAGGGACGTCTGGGGACCGCGCTGCGGGGACGAGGGCGTAAGCCACCTCGTGACCGGCGCACGGCATGACGCCCCAGCGCGTGAATGGTTATCCTGTCGCGCATTATACGCACAGGGCGGCCGCGTCTCCATGCATGCAAGGCTTGCAAGTCGCCATCCTGGCAATGACATGCCTGCAGGGACGGTGCCGACAATCGTCATGCAATGCGGAGTCTGTCGCCGCGTGGGCCTTATCGCCCGTCAGAGCACACGACAGGACACCGCGAGTGGATGCAATCCCGGCGGCGCATTCGGTATAGTCTCTGCAGATAGACAGCGTCTCATGCGAGGCCTGATCTCCCGCCACCCTCCGGCACCTGGACAACAGCACATGCAGGCTCTGCCTTTTGCCTTTCTGGCCATCATCTTCTATCTCGGCGCCGGCCTCTGGCAGGGCCTTACCCTGACACGCCGTGTCCCGGCACGCACGCGTCTGGTGCGCAGCCTGGCGCTGATCGCCGTCGCCTGCCATTCCGTCATCGTCTGGGTCACGCTCAACCACGGTGGCGCGCTGCACCTCGGACTGTTCGAGAGCGCTTCGCTGGTCAGCTGGGCCATCTGCCTGCTGCTGGTCATCGCCAGCCTGTTCAAGCCGGTGATCGCCGGGGGCGCGGCGCTGTTCCCGGTCGCCGCCGCCTGCGTGCTCGGCGTGATGAACCTGCCGAGCGCCACCACCGAGAACCCGCTCTCCCCCGGCCTGGTCGCCCACATCTTCACCTCGGTGGCGGCGTTGGCCTTCTTCAGCATCGCGGCCATGCAGGCCGGACTGCTGTCACTGCAACAGCATGCGCTCAAGAAGCGACATACCCGCGGCATCGTCCAGGTGCTGCCGGCACTGACCAGCATGGAGCGCGCGCTGTTCGAGCTGATCTGGGCCGGCATGATCCTGCTCAGCGTCTCGATCATCAGCGGCACCATCTATCTGGACAACATGTTCGCCCAGCATCTGGCTCACAAGACGGTGCTCAGCCTCGGTGCCTGGATCATCTTCGCCGTGCTGCTGTTCGGGCATCACGTGCTGGGCTGGCGCGGCCAGCGTGCCGCACGCTGGACACTGGGCGGCTGCCTGGTACTGGCGCTGGCCTTCTTCGGCACCAAGTTCGTACTGCAAGTGATATTTTCCCACTAAGTCCTGCCATCCCGACAGAGATCGCTCGCTGCGCCTGATGCATTGCAGCGAGCGGGTCAGTATCATGCGCCTAAATCCGCCACCGAGGACCCTTCACTCTTGAGCGACGACACCCCGTTGGGGCTGCTGTTCGGCCTACTGGTCATCCTGATCATCCTGTCTGCCTTCTTCTCGAGTTCCGAGACCGGCATGATGTCGATCAACCGCTACCGTCTCAGTCACCGCGCCAAGGGTGGTGAGCGCGGCGCCAAGCGTGTTACCCGCCTGCTTTCCCGCCCGGACCGCCTGATCGGCGTCATCCTGATCGGCAACAACTTCGTCAACAACCTGGCCGCCTCGTTGGCGACCATCATCGCGATCCATTACTTCGGTGATGTCTCGGGCCCGGCCGTCTCGACCGCCGTGCTGACCATCGTGGTGCTGATCTTTGCCGAAGTGACACCCAAGACCATGGCCGCCGTGAACCCGGAGCGCATCGCCTATCCGGCCTCGCTGGTGCTGGAACCGTTGCTCAAGCTGCTCTATCCGCTGGTGTGGCTGGTCAATGGCATCTCCAATGGCCTGCTGCGTCTCTTCGGCGTGCGCGATGTCAGCGGCGGCGCCGATAGCCTGACCCGTGACGAGCTGCGCACCGTGGTCCACGAAGCCGGCAGCATGATCCCGCGTCGCCACCAGGGCATGCTGCTGTCGATTCTCGATCTCGAGAACGTCACCGTCGATGACATCATGGTGCCGCGTCAGGAGATCTTCGGCATCGACCTGGACGATGACCTCGACATCATCCTCAGCCATATCCGCGCCAGTCAGCACACGCGGGTGCCGGTCTACAAGGGTGACATCAACAACATCATCGGCATTCTGCACCTGCGCAACGCGGCGCGCTTCCTGTCGCTGGACGAGGTCACCAAGGCCTCCATCATCCAGGAAGCCCGCGAGCCCTACTTCATCCCGGAGTCCACGCCGCTGCATACCCAGCTACTCAACTTCCAGAAGCAGAAGCGCCGCATCGGCATCGTGGTCGACGAGTATGGCGATGTGCAGGGGCTGGCGACATTGGAGGACATCCTCGAGGAGATCGTCGGCGAGTTCACTACCGATGTCGCCGGTACGCATCAGGAGATCCACCCGCAGGACAACGGCAGCTACGTGATCGAAGGCACCGCCAACATCCGCGAGATCAACAAGGCCATCGGCTGGCAGCTGCCGACCGACGGTCCCAAGACGCTCAACGGCCTGATTCTGGAACACCTGGAGTCCTTCCCCGATGCCCCGGCCAGTCTCGCCATCGGCACTACGCGCATCGAGATCCAGCAGGTGAAGGACAACCAGATCACTTCGGCACGCTGCTGGCAGGCGGCCCGCACCACACGCACCTGATGCCCTCATTGCCCCTCGGCATCACGACGTGATGCCAAGAAAGAGCCCGCCACCCGGCGGGCTCTTCACGTTCCAGCTCGCTGCAATGCCGTGTTGCATGCCGTGAAGCGGCCAATGGCGAAGACACGCGTTATCCTCTGCCTGCGCCGCGACGAACACGGTGACATCCGGCCTGTTGACTCACGATCACCGCCACCGAATCCGCCGACCGTCTTTCCGCCACGCCCACCACCTGCACAAAGGGCCGACATGACCTCAGCCTCCCCTTCGACGATTGCACTGCAGCACCACCCCGCCCGCTTCACGCTGATGCTGGCGTTGATGGTCGCCCTCGCCCCTCTGGCCATCGACGCCTATCTGCCAGCCATGCCGTCCATGGCAGGCGACTTCGGCGTGGACGAGCACCGTATCGGCCTGACCATCACCATGTTCTTCTTCGGCTACGCGATGGGACAGCTGGGCGGCGGTCCGCTGTCCGACAGCCTGGGGCGTCGTCCGGTGGCCCTGAGCGGCTTCGTGCTGTTCCTCGTCGCCGGCCTGGGCTGCGCACTGACCCGCGACTTCCATTGGCTGCTGTTCTGGCGAGTGCTGCAGGGCATCGCCACCGGCATGACAGGTGGTGTCTCACGCACCGTGGTGAGGGATGTCGCGACCGGCAAGGACGCCGCTCGCCTGATGACCAACGTCACCATGGTGCTGATGACCGCGCCGTTGATCGCCCCGTCCCTCGGGGCCTTGGTGATCTCGCTGAGCCACTGGACGACGATCTTCTTCGCGCTGGGGGCCTACGGACTGCTGGTCGGCCTGATCATCCATCGCTGGCTGCCGGAAACCCACCCGGCCAGCGAGCGCACGCCCTTCAAGCCCCGCAATGTGCTGCGTAGCTATCGTGACATCCTCTCCACGCGCGGCGTACCCGGCCATCTGATGCTGATCCTGTGCGGCCCCGGCATCATGTTCACCTTCATCACCAATGCCAGCTATCTGTATCAGGGGCTGCTCGGGATGACACCGCCTCAGTTCGCGCTGGCTTTCGGTGCCAACGTGGTGGCGATGTTTGTCGGCAATCGCCTCAATCATGTCGGCCTCAAGCACCTGCGCATGCGCACCCTGGTCAAGCTGGCACTGGGTGTCCAGCTGACAGGTATCTGCTGGCTGCTGGGACTGGGCCTGAGCGGCATGATCAGCGCCGCTACCATGATTCCCGGCATGCTGGTGGTACTTGGCGCAGGCGCCATGATCACCCCCAACGTGTTGGCAGACTACCAGTCGCTCTTCGCCCGCGGTCACGGTGTCGCCAATGCCATCTCGGGCACCACGCTCTTCCTGGGCGGCGGGCTCTATGGTGCCATTGCCAGCCTGTGGCTGAACGGCACTGACATGCTGCCGGTACCCCTGGTGATGCTGACAGCCTGCCTGATCGGCAGCATCGGCTTCTGGATCACGCGCCATACCGCCCCGTCCAATCAGCCCAGTGCCCGCAGAGGCGCCACCACGTCTGCTTGAGTGAGCCCACCGACCACCCTGGATGAGGTACACACAACAAGACGCCGCCCGTGAGATCACGGGCGGCGTCTTGTCTTCAAGGGCAGGGCTGGCTCTCGCCAACCGGGGTGACGGCTGAACACGAGGAGCGAGGCCGCTTCATCCTGTCACCGATTGCCTGCTAGGCGTGTCGCCTTGCGATGCAGGTCTCGTACGGCCTCCTCGAGCTCCACCGCCTTGGTGCCGACAGGGTCGAAGGTACGCCCGACACACAGCTCGACCCGTCCGCGCAGCCGCCGCGGCCACTTGGCGAAGGCCGGCCCGCCGCCGTGGGAGAACCAGGACCCCCACAGGCCGCCAAGCGCCATCGGAATCACCGGCGCGGGGTCTCGCGCCAGAATCAGTTCCAGCCCGCGACGGAAGCGCCCGACCTCCCCGTCACGCGTCAGCTTGCCCTCGGGGAAGATCATCACGACTTCTCCCTCGCGCAGCGCCTTGCCGACTTCTTCCAGCGAGCGGCGAACGCCGGCCGGGTCCTTGCGTGAGGAATCCACCGGAATCGCCCCGGCGATGCGGAAGAACCACTTCAGCCACGGCGAATGATAGATCTCGGCATCCATCAGGAAACGCAACGGGCGCGGACTGGCCCCGCCCAGAATCAGCGCATCCATGAAGCTGACGTGATTGCACACCACCAGCGCCGCCCCGTCCGCCGGTATTCGCCAGCGTCCCTTGAGGTGCAGGCGATACATCAGGTGGATGAGAATGAAGATGATCAGACGCAGGAAGGGCCGCGGGTCACGCAGCATGCAGACCACCGCGATCAGTCCGCTGATCAGGGACAGCAACAGCAGGAAATCCGGGATATCGCGCCCCATCACGCCCAGCACCAGAATGCCGGCACCGGCCGATAGCACCATCAGCAGAGCATTGAGCACGTTGTTGGCGGCGATCATGCGCGCGCGGTGATCTTCAGGACTGCGGATCTGCAACAGGGTATAGAGCGGCACGATATAGAGGCCACCACCGAAGCCGATGACGCCGAGATCCAGCCACATGCGCCAGAAACCGGCGATGCCCAGCAGCTCGATCAAGGGCGTGGCCATCTGTGCCTCGGCCAGTGCCGGGCGCAGGGCAAGATCCAGCCCGCCAGCGAAGATGATCAGCGCGCCGAAGGGCACCAGTCCCGTCTCGAGGCGCCCGCGCGAGACACGCTCACAAGCCAGCGACCCCAACCCGATACCGATGGCGAAGGCCGCCAGCAAGGCAGAGGTCGCCCCTTCGGCCCCATGCACGATATCGCGCGCATAGGCCGGCAATTGCGTCAGATAGCTGGCACCGAGGAACCAGAAGGCACTGATGCCCAGCAGCGCCCAGCGTAGCCGGCGGTTGCTCAGCCCTTCACGCATCACCGCGATGCTGCCGGAGAGCGGCCGCCACGGCACGGGGCCGGGCGAAGCGGAGGGTGCCGGCGGAATCTTGCCGGCCGCTATCACGCCCAGCAGGGACAAGGACACCAGCGACGCGGAGAGCGCCCAGCGTGCCAGCTCGCCGCCCAGTGCCATCAAGGCCGCGGCGGCAAGGGTGCCGATCAGGATGGCGAGAAAGGTGCCCAGCTCGACCCAGGCATTGCCGCTGACCAGCTCATCCGGCTTGAGATGCTGGGGCAGGATGGCGTACTTGACCGGGCCGAAGAGCGCCGACTGGGTGCCCATCATGAACAGCAGCGCCAGCAGCAACTCCCAGGCTTCGAAGATCAAGGCGCCGGCCGCCACGCTCATGGTGGCCAGCTCCAGCCACTTGAGCCGCACGATCAGGCGCTGCTTGTCGAGGCGGTCAGCCAACAGGCCGCCCCAAGCGGAGAACAGCAGAAAAGGCAGGATGAAAAGCCCGGCCGCCAGGTTGTTGACGATGCCGGTGTCCCAGCCCCGCTGTTCGATGACCACGAAGGTCATCAGCAGCAGCAAGGCGTTCTTGAACAGATTGTCATTGAAGGCCCCGAGGGCCTGGGTCCAGAAGAAGGGCGCAAAACGGGGTCGCCGGAGCAGTTCTCGACTCATTTGCCAGCTTCCGTGGCATCCCCCGCACACGCAGCCTCGCTGCGTACCTTGAGCCCTGCCAACATGGTATCCAGTAGCTGATCGAGCAGCTCCGTCACTTCCAGTGGCTGCCCCTGCCAGAGCCCCAGACGCTCGTTCATGCCCAGCTGTACCAGACCATGCACGCTACCCCACAGCGTGCGCGCCATGCGCTTGGCCTCGACGGACTCGACGTGTGGGGCGTACTCGACCAAAGCCCCCTCCACACGCTCGAACAGCCCTTCGATCATCGCGTTCTGACGCTGGTCCAGCTCCCCTTCCTGGGCGAGCGGGAAGTCAAACAGCAGCTGCCAGCGATAAGGGTCGCGCTGGGCGAAGCCCCAGTAGGCGCGCGCCAAGGCCTTTAGGCGCTCCGAAGGACTCGGCGTCTCCTGTCCGGCTATCGCATCGCGCAGCCTGTCCAGCGTCGCCAGGTTGACGTGCTGGAGCAGGTTGCCGAAGCTGCCATAGAGCTTGAGCAGGGTGCTGGGCGCACAACCGACTTCGCGAGCCAGGTTGCGCAGAGACAGGGCGTGAACGGGCTGCTCTTTGAGCCATTCATCGCAGGTCTCCATTACCCGCGCATGCAACGCTTCCGGTGCATGCTGACGTGGACGGGCCATCGAATTCCTCTGATGCTTGAGATGCGTTACCGCGTAGCGAATCTGACGCGGTGTGTGTTCGGACAGCACGGGTGGGCAAAGGGTTGCGACGCCTGGCGGGCATCTCTTGGAGCACCCCGTATCGGTCATTGAATCGAACAGTGTTTCCGTCCAGCATATCGAGACTGAGCACAAACGCAAGCATCACCAAGGTGTGGCATGCTGGCATTCGTGGCGTGCAGCGCGATCCACACCCCATCTCAGGCAGCAGCTGCCCCTGCATGTTCCCTTCGCCTCATCGCCTCAAAGGATTCCCGTGGCCGGTCGTCTTTATATCCCCCCCTATCCCGCTGACCTGCCCCCCGACGAACTGTTCGGGCCGCTGGCGACTCCCGCGCTCGAACGCCAGTTGCGCAGCGAACTGCTGGTCAGTGCCAATCGCGCCCCGCGCATGCCCGCCTCGATGCTGCGCCTGGAAGGCCCCAGCCTGCGACTGGTGCCGGCACTCTGGGGCCTGACACCCAGCTGGCTGGAGATCATGGACCACGCCCCGCATGTGGCGCGGGCAGAGTCGCTGGAAACGCGACGCATGTTCCGCGAGTCGTTCATCAGCCAACGGGCACTGATCCCCGTCGGCGGTGTCTATGTGTGGAAGGAGCAGCCGCGCATGAAGCAGCCGTTTCTGGTCACGCACCCGACCCGCGCTCCGCTGTTGCTGGCCGCCCTATGGACGCGCCACTTCAGCGCTCCCCTGATGGAGGGGCTACCCCCCGAGGGTCGCGACAGCTTCGCGCTGATCAGTGTCGAGTGTGCCGGGGTCACGTCACGCCTGACCGATCGCATGCCCGCCGTGATCGCGCCGCATCAGGTACGCGACTGGCTGAATGCCGAGACGCCGCTGGAGACGGTACGCAGCATGCTGACGCCGAACGCCAGCCTGGCGGCCTTCCCGGTCGCACGGCTCGTCAACGACCCCGAGCATCAGGAGTGGAGCGTCGCCCACCCCACCGGCCCGATGCTGACCTGAATCCGCCTGCGCCGACGGCACGTATCGAGGATGGTGGCACTGCATCGCTCTACCGCCTCGCGCGCATGTTCGCCCAATGAGAACCATCACCGAGTCAGCGCCACCTGCCCGAGCAGCGGTGGCATGAATCAGGAGAGAAGATGTCACTGCCTTCAGGGTTTCGCCCTCTTGCACTGAGCACGGCCATTGCCGCCATCGTCATGGGTGGCCTGACGCCGGCCACCAGCCATGCCGATACCCGCCCGGCTTCTGCGCCCGCGTCGTCCCTCGCGCCGGCCGCCAACTCCGCCTCAAGCACGGAACCTGCCAGGGCCAAGCAGGCCAGTCCGGTCATCAAGAGCGAGAACGACCAGCGACTCTATCGCAGCCTGACCCTCGACAACGGCCTCAAGGTCCTGCTGGTCAGTGATGCCAAGGCCGACAAGGCCGCCGCCGCCGTCGATGTCGAAGTCGGCAGCGCCCAGGACCCCGACGATGTCCCGGGGCTGGCACACTTTCTGGAGCACATGTTATTCCTCGGCACCGACCGCTACCCGAAGCCGGATGCCTACCAGGACTTCATCACCAAGCATGGCGGCCAGCACAACGCCTTCACCGCCAGCCAGGACACCAACTACTTTTTCGACATCGACCCGGATGCCTTCGATGAAGCGCTGCCGCGCTTTGCGCGCTTCTTCGTCGCCCCGCAGTTCAACGCCGACTACGTGGATCGCGAGCGCCATGCGGTCAATTCCGAGTATCAGGCGCGCCTGCAGGACGATGGCCGGCGCATCTACGAGGCTGTCGAGGCGGCCCTCAACCCGGAACACCCCTTCAACCGCTTCAGTGTCGGCAGCCTCGAAACCCTCAAGGACACCGAGGCCGGCAGCCTGCGCCAGCGACTGGTCGACTTCTATCAGTCTCACTACGGCGCCAACGTGATGCGCCTGTCACTGGTCGGGCCGCAGTCGCTGGAAACGCTCGAGCAGCTGGCCCGTGACAACTTCAGTGATGTGCCAGATCGTGGGTTGTCGCGTCCCGAGATCACCACGCCCCTGGCCAGCGGTGACGAGCTGCCGGCACGCCTTGAGGTCAGGGCACTCAAGCAGGAGCGCAAGCTGTCGTTCATGTTCCCCATTGACGACCCGATTGCCCACTACCGCTCACAGCCGGTCAGCTACCTGGCCAACCTGATCGGTCACGAAGGCGAAGGCAGTCTACTGGCAGTGCTCAAGGACAAGGGCTGGGCAGATGGCCTCTCGGCCGGCGGTGGCCTCAGTGATGGCGAGCATGCCCTGCTCAGCGTCGACATCAGCCTGACCCCGGAAGGCGCGCAGCATCAGGCGGAAATCCGCGCCGCGCTGTTCGACTATCTGGGCCTGATCCGCGCTGAGGGCATCAACGACTGGCGCTATACCGAACAGGCGCAGCTGGGCGAGCAGAGCTTCCGCTTCCAGCAGCGCAGCTCGCCGGTCAATCTGGCCAGCAATCTGGCGATGATGATGACGCGCTACCCGATCGAGGACGTGCTGGCGGCACCCTACCTGATGCAGGACTTCGATCCGGACCTGATCAAGGACACCCTCGCTCGCCTGACACCCGACAACCTGCTGGAGGTCTACTCCGGCCCGCAGGTGGAGGGGGAGCAACAGGGCGAGTGGTTCAAGGCGCCCTACACCCTGACGCGCCTGACGGCGGATGCCACTGCTCAACCAGCCGGCGGCGACACCCTGGCCAGCCAGCTGGCGCTACCCAGTCCCAACCCCTATCTGGCCAAGGATTTCCGCGTACTCGATCTGGCCGACGCCAAGCCGAGCCAGCTGATCGATGAGCCCGGTGCCGAGCTCTGGTATCAGGGCGATGCGAGCTTCGCCGTGCCGAAGGCCGAATGGCGCTTCGGTCTGCTCAATCCCGACGTCAGTCGCTCGGTGGATGACCAGGCCATGAGTCAGGTGCTGGCGGCGTGGCTGAATGACAGCCTCAACGCGCGTCTGTATCCGGCACGTCTGGCAGGACAGGATGCGCTGGTCTATGCCCATGGGCGCGGCATCACGCTGCAGTTCAGTGGCTGGCGGGATGGTCAGCAGCCGGAAATGCGTGAAGTGCTCGACCAGCTAGTGAATGGCGAGATGGCCCCCGCCACGCTGGAGCGCATCACTCAACGCCTGCGTCGCAGCCTGCAGAACCGCGTTCAGGCACCGCTCTACACGCGCCTGGGCCGCAGCCTCAGTGAAACGCTGGTCGGCCTGCCAAGCACCGCCGAGCAACAACTGGCGGCCTTGGACAAGATCGACGCCCAGTCACTGGACAGCTTCCGCAAGCGCTTCCTTGCCAAGCTGCACGTGCAGGCGATGGTGACCGGCAACCTGACCGCCGACCAGGCCCGCGAGACCGGCCAGCTGGTGATCAATGGGCTTGCGCCGCGTATCACTCGCGAGGCGGTGCCAGACCTGGAAGTGCGTCAGGTCACCCACCACACGGTACTGCGTCCGGACAGCACACGCGGCGATGCCGGCGCCCTGCGCTACCTGCAGGGCAAGGACCGTACGCTGCAGTCCCAGGCCCGCATCGCGGTGCTGGGCCAGCTGCTCGAAGCGCCCTTCTACAGCCAGCTGCGCACCGAGGAGCAACTCGGCTATATCGTCTCCGCACGCTATTCGCCCATGCTCGATGCGCCGGGGCTCAGCCTGCTGGTGCAGTCGCCGTCCAAGGACAGCAAGACGCTGTTTTCGCGCATGGATGCCTTCCTCACCCGCTTCGACAGCCGTGTGCAGTCGCTGGATGAGGCCGCGCTTGCCAGCTACCGTGACGCCGTCGTCGACAGCCTGACCCAGAAGCCCCGCAAGCTATCCGAGCTGGCAGCGCGCAACTGGAGCGAGCTGAGCTTCGGCTGGACGGGCTTTGACCGCCGTCAGCAACTGGTTGCGGCCGTCGAGCAGGTCAGCGCGCAGGATATCCGCGCCATCTGGCAGCAGCTGAATGACGCCAGCGCGCTGGAACTGGCCTTCGACCCCGGCACGCCCAGCGACTTCGACCAGCGTCTCACGGAGCTGGACCTGCCGCCGCTGCCCGAGGCACCGCGCGCCGAGACAGGCGCGACCCTGGCGGCCCCCTCAGCCGAGGCCAGCGGCAATGCCCAGCATTGAGTCTCGCCGGCCCGCCAGCGGCTTGGCGGGCAAACAAAGCGCCGGCCCTCACCGGATGGGCGCCTGAAACGACAAGACCCCGACGAGGTGCAGTTCAATCACCGCGTCGGGGTCTTGTTCCTTCATGCCTTGCCGGCAAGCACAATGGGCCGGCTAGCCCGTCATCAGCCGAAGGCCTGCGGCGGCATGATGCCTTCCACGTACATCGCCAGTTCTTCGAGAATCTGCACGCGGTCCGGGTCCTGCTCGCTCTGGGCCAGCCGCTGGATCTCGCTGACGAAGCCCTTCACGGTCAGGCTCGCGACCTGCTCATCGTTCATGCGCTCCCAGCGCCACTGCTCCCAGCGTTCGCGCTCGGCGGAGTTGAGCGTATAGCCGTAGCTGCGCGCACGATAGCGGAACAGCATCTCCTCGAGGCGGCCATCCTGGAAGGCGAACGGCGTATCATCCAGCGCCTCGGGATGGGTGGCGCGCACACGCTCCATCTCCTTGCGGTCCGCGGGCGAGAAGAAGCCGCCGGAATAGAGCATCAGGTCCGGATCGGCCGGACCGGCCGGCGGCGCCTCGGCGAATACCTGCGCCACCTTCACGCCGACACCGGCGTTGTCCTTCAGCCACTTCCAGTGCACGCGACACTGGGCGGGGTCGATCTTGAAGCGCGCCGCGATCTCGCCGTACTCGCCCTCATGCGGCCCGGATACATCCTTGAGCGCATTGGCCGGCAGCAGCACCGGACTCTTGTTGAGATGGATGACCTTGAGCGGAATCCGCTCCTCGCCTTCCGCGAGGTCATCGGCACTGGCGAAGACACGGGCACGTATCTCTTCCGGTGACAGTTCCATCAACGGTGCCGGGTCGACCGAGAGGTCATAGACGATCACGCCATTGGCATTCGAAGGATGCTCCGCCAGCGGCACCACCAGCGCGCCGCAGGCCCGCGAGGCCGGATAGCGACGCGAGATGTGCAGCATCGGCTTGCGTGCGCCAATATCCAGCAGGCTGGCGACATGGCGCTTGTTGCGCAGCTTGAGCAGGTAATCGAACAGTCGCGCATTGCGCGACTTGAGCAGGCGTGCCAGCGCGATGGTGGCGCGCACATCCACCAGCGCGTCATGCGCGCCGGCGTGTTCGATGCCATTGGCCGCCGTCAGGTGCTCCAGGCGGAAGCTGGGCGCACCATCTTCTCGCCTGGGCCATTCGATGCCTTCCGGGCGCAGGGCGTGGAAGGCGCGCACGACATCGATCAGGTCCCAGCGCGAATTGCCGTTCTGCCACTCACGCCCGTAGGGGTCGAGGAAGTTGCGGTAGAACAGATGACGGCTGACTTCATCATCGAAGCGCAGGCTGTTGTAGCCCAGCGTGCAGGTCCCCGGCACGCTCATCTCGTCATTGATGCGTCCGGCGAACTCGGCCTCGGGGATGCCGCGGCGCTCGGCCTGCTGCGGGGTGATGCCGGTGATCAGGCACGCCATCGGCTGGGGCAGGAAGTCATCGGCCGGCTTGCAATAGAGGGTCAGCGGCTCGCCGATCTCGTTGAAGTCAGCATCGGTACGGATGGCCGCGAACTGCGAAGGACGGTCACGGCGCGGGTCGGCGCCGAAGGTCTCGTAGTCGTGCCACAGGAAGGTGGGCTCTGCCACAGGATGTCTCCACGCGGGCGGTCGAAAAATGAACGTGCCAGAGCACCGTCTCCAGCAAGGCTGGCACGGTGCTCTGGCAGGCAATGGGCATGGGCTGGCTCGGGACGTCGCAGGGGGTGCCCGCTCGGCAACGCCTCAGGTGACAAGCACCCGACGCCCCGCGAACTCAGGCCTCGCCGGGGCGCGGCAGAGTGACGTTGAGCTCCAGCACCGAGCAGTCGTCTTCGCGGTCCAGCGAGATGTTGATGGCATCCTGGTCGACCTGCACATACTTGCGAATCACCTCGAGCAGCTCACGCTCCAGCATCGGCATGTAATCCGGCTGGTCACGCTGGCTACGCTGGTGCGCGACGATGATCTGCAGCCGCTCCTTGGCGACATTGGCGGTCTTCTTGCGCTCTCGCTTCAGAAAATCCAGTAATTTCACTTGCGCCCCCCTCCAAACATTCTGGCCAGCAGGCCGCGCTTCTCGACTTCATGGAAACGCAGCTGCACTTCCTCGCCCAACAGGCGGGACACGCAATCCACGTACGCCTGGCCGGCATCGCTCTTCTGGTCATGCGTGACCGGCACACCCTGGTTGGACGCGCGCAGCACGGCGTCGGATTCCGGAATCAGGCCGATCAGCGGGATCGACAGGATTTCCTGGATATCGGTCAGGTTGAGCATGTCACCGCCGGTGACGCGCGCCGGATGGTAACGGGTGATCAGCAGGTGTTCACGCACCGGGGAGTCGCCATTCTCGGCACGACGCGTCTTGGAAGACAGCAGGCCGATGATGCGGTCGGAGTCACGTACCGAGCTGACTTCCGGATTGGTCACCACCACGGCCTCGTCAGCAAAGTACATCGCCAGCTGGGCACCACGCTCGATACCGGCCGGCGAGTCACAGATGACGTAGTCGAACTCCTCGCGCAGCGCGTCGAGCACCTTCTCGACGCCTTCCAGCGTCAGCGCGTCCTTGTCACGGGTCTGGGAGGCCGGAAGGATGTGCAGGTTGTCGATGCGCTTGTCGCGGATCAGGGCCTGCTTGAGATTGGCTTCGCCCTGGATGACGTTGACCAGGTCATAGACCACACGGCGCTCGCAGCCCATGATCAGGTCCAGGTTACGCAGGCCCACATCGAAATCGATCACTACGGTCTTGTTGCCGCGCAAAGCCAGTCCGGTGGCAATGGCGGCGGCGCTGGTCGTCTTGCCGACGCCGCCCTTGCCTGACGTCACTACGATAATCTTGGCCAAAGCTGTCTTCCTTGCTGAGAGTCCCTCGCCGAGCGAGGATCACCGGTAAGTATTGGATATCTAAGTATTGGATATCGTTCTGAACACAGTGCTGGGATCAGCCGAGTCGTGCGATACAGAGTTGGTCATGTTCAAGCACGACTTCGACATTGGCACCCAGCAGGCGATTGTCGATGTCATCGAGTCGCTTGTAGGTTCCGGCCACCGAGAGCAACTCGGCGTGCAGTTCCCTGCAGTAGATGCTGGCGTTGCGATCGCCATGGATACCCGCCAGCGCGCGGCCACGCAGAGCGCCATAGATATGCACACTGCCAGCGGCCAGGATCTCGGCGCCGGCATTCACCGCGCCGATGATGACCAGATCGCCCTCCGGTGCGCTGACCTGCTGGCCCGAACGCACCGTCCCCCGATACACCTTGCTGGCGTGGGCCGGCTCCGCTTTCTCGGCCGCGCTGTCCGTGACTGTCTCGGCAGGTTCGGCGACCGGCTCAGCGGCCACCGGCGGCACAGACTCGAGGGAGCGCCCGCGATTCTCCTGCGGCGGGAACCACCCCAGTCCCAGTGCCCAGGCGGACTGACGCACCGGGTCTCCACCACCACGCACCGCGACCGGCAGCAGCTTGTGTCCTCGGCAGACGGCACAGATGCGCTCCAGCGCCAGATGCGGCTCGTCGAGCTTCTCGACGCTCAGCACCACCGGCGTATGTTGAAAGAAGGCCGGCGACTGGCTGAGCTTGCTGGCCAGCTGAGCACGGATCTGCTCCGGATCACCGCTGACCAGCTCCATGACCGTCATCGGCAGCATGCCGCCCTTGAAGGTGAAGGCCTGAGGGGCCCTGTCCGTACTGAGACTCATGACCTGACTCCGGTTGCGTAAAGAAGTGTCGAAGCCCTCCGACACTCTCGATGATGCACGTGCTGTTCACGGCATCCTCAAGGCGACCCTCGATTGGTAAGGCCACCTGAATAACATAGCTCGCCGTCGCACACGGCACAGCGACTGCTTGAGAGGCGCCGAGCATGAATGACAGACACTGAATGGCATAGCGGTAACGTACAAAACTATGTGAGCGGACACAGTGCTGCAACTGATGATACGGCCAGCAGCAGGCACTGTCAGGTGTCGCGAGCCTACGACGTGGCTCCCTTGCCGACCTGTCACCCGCCGCCGGTTGCCCTGCACGCCGCCGCGTGCGTGCAATAAGACACATCGATCGACATGCGATACCACACAACGGGGGGCTGTGACTGGTAAGATAGCGGGGTGACGAAATTCATGCGCCGTCACTCCGCCCACTCCGCCGTGCCCACCCGATTGCACCCGCCGAGTGTGCGGCCAATTGTTGCGCCCCTCTATTTTTTGCCTGGATAACCGCTCTCTCATGACCGGACTGCTCTCCCGCCTCACTGGCCGCCTGTTCACTCCTCGCTGGCAACACGCCAACCCTGCCATTCGCTCCGCTGCCACTGACCAGCTTGATCCGGAGATTCCAGACCAGCGCAATATCCTGGAGACCCTGATCCTCGAAGATGACGCCTTGGAGGTGCGCCATGCCGCCCTGACGCGCATGCAATCTCCCGAGCGTCTGCTGCCGCTGCTCGACCGCGCCGATGGCCTGGTACGCGAGCGCCTGATCGAACTGTTGAGCGGCGGCCAGGATGCGCCCTCACTGTTGAGCCGTGAACAACTGGTCGCACGCCTGGACGATAGCGAGCTGCTGTCCGCCGTGGCGGCTCGCGGCGACAACCAGCAACTGCGTCTGACCGCACTGAGCCGTCTGGAAGATGAAGAGGCGCTGATCCACCAGGCCTGCCACAACACCATCGCTGCCGTGCGTCATGCCGCTGCCGCCCGCATCACCAGCCAGGCCGGTCTCGAGCGTCTGGTGCGTGATGCCAAGCGTGATCGTCACGTGCAGCGTCAGGCGCGCGACATCCTCGCTCAGCGTCGTGCCGATGCCCAGCAGGCCGATGCGCTGGCCGCCAGCCGCGACAACCTGCTGCGCCAGATGGAAAAGCTGCCGCGTCAGGCATGGGAAGACAGCGTGCCCTCGCGTTACCGCTCGCTGCTGCGCGAGTGGGAGCGTCTGCCGGCCGCGGACTACGACATCCAGCAGCGCTTCGAAGAGGCACGCCAGCAGGCGCACAAGGTCATCAGCGACCATGAGGCCCGCGAGGAAGCCATTCGCGCCCATGAGCGTCTGAGCGCCAACCTCAATACGCACCTGGAAGAGATTCTCAGCGCCGTGGATCAGGCGCGGGAAGACCTCTACAGCCGCGACTGCGTCAATGATCACGACTTCGCCAGCCTTCAGGCCCAACGCCGCCTGCAAGGAGAGCGCTGGCGCGAGCTGACCGACCAGTTCTCGGCCCCGGCCGAACTGCTCGAACGTCAGCAGCGCCTGCAACAGCAGCTGCAGGATGCCCTCGATGCCTGGCATCGCCATCAGCTGTGCCAGGGCGAGCTGGATGCCGCGCTGATCGACAATGACATCGACCAGCTGCGTCGTCTGGAAAGCGAGGTGGCCTGGCCTGCGGGTCTGCCGCAGACCGCCAGCCTGAGCGCGGTGCGTCAGGCGATCAGCGCGGCACAGCCGGAAGAGCCGACGGAGGCAGCGCAAGAGCAGGACGCGGTCGATGAAAGCCCTGCACAAGACACAGAGTCAGCTGACGCCTCCCGCGAGGGCGACGGCACTGCGCGCAAGGCGAGCCTGGACCTGGACGCACTGGACGCCGAACTGGCACGCCTGGAAGCGGATCTCGATGCCGGCAAGCTCAAGCCAGCCAGTCGTCTGCATCGCTCACTGCGCGATCGTACCGAAGGCCAGCTCGACAATGCCCGCCAGACTCGCCTGCGCCAGCTGGGCGCGCGTGTCGCGGAACTCCGTGACTGGCAGAACTTCGTCGCGGCGCCCAAGCGCGAGCAGCTGCTCGAGGCCATCACCACCCTGAGCGAGCGCGATGACATCAGCGATGAGCAGCGCGACCGCCAGCACCAGCAGCTGATTCAGCAATGGCGCGAGCTGGGCGATGCGGCCGCCAGCCGCGATGCCAGCCAGGCGTTCCGCACCGCCTCTGACGCCATCAAGCTGCGTCTGCGGGATTACCGCGAATCGCGCAAGCAGCTGCGTGAACACAATCTGGCCATGCGCCAAGCGCTCTGCGAGCAGCTTGAATCGCTCAACGGTCACGCCATGGACGATGCCGACCCCGACTCCCTGCGCCAGATCCGCGATCGCGCCCGTGAGGAATGGCGTCGCCACACACCGGTGCCCGCAGGCCCCGGTCGCCAGCTGTCGCACCGCTTCGGTGAGGCGCTGACGGCACTGCAGGCGCTGATCGACAGCCGCGCGGGTCAGATCGCCGCCGCCAAGCAGGTACTGGTCGACGCCGTCGAGGCGCTGGCCAATGAGGACTCGCCGGCACGCGCCCGCGCCGAACAGGCCAAGGCCCTGCAGAGTCGCTGGCGCGAGATGGGCCGCGCGCCCAAGGGCGAAGAACAACGCCTATGGGCCGCCTTCCGCGCGGCGTGCGACCGCATCTTCGCCGCGCGCGATCAGGACCGCGAAGACCGCGACAGCCGCGAGCAGGCACGCCTGGATCAGTGGCAGGCGTTGATCGAGCGCCTCGACAGCTGGGAGCCGGAGACGCTGGAAGACGCCGCCCTGCTCGATGACGCCTTGAAGGAAGCCGACACCCTCGGCCCGCTGCCGCGCGGCAAGCGGGGTGACGGCATGCGTCGTCGCTGGACCGGCATTCTCAAGCGTCGCGAGCAGCGTCTGGACGAACTGCACGCCCTGCAATTGCGCGAGGAATGGCAGCAATGGCGTGACCTGCTCGAACAGCACGCCGTGGCGGATGCCAGCGCGCGCAACGGCGACGTGCAGGATGTCGCGCTGCCGAGCACCTCGGCCTTCGACGACAACAGCCGTCAGGCCAATGCGGCGCGCAACCAGATGCGTCAGGCCCTGCCGAGCAACTGCAGCGCCGCCAACGAGCGCCTGGCCGAGCTGCGTGTCCACCTGGCCATTCTGTTCGAGGCCCCGCTGGGCAGCGAAGATGAGTCACGCCGCCTGACCGTGCAGGTCGCGCGCATCAACCAGCAGCTGGGTGAGCGCATGGAGCGTGAAGAAGAGCTGGATGAGGTGCTGGATGCGCTGCTCGCCAACGGTCCGCTGGACTGGGACGCCTGGCAGACCGAACTGCCGCGCTTCGATGCGCTGTTCAATCACTGAGTCAGTGCTCTTGAGCTGGTGACGACGCGCTCGCAAGACTGAAGTCATGGCAACGAAAAGCCCCCGCCTCGAGAGAGACGGGGGCTTTTTCATTCTCTTGCCAGAGGGGCCGGGTGCCAACCCTGCACTGGCTCACTCCAGCGCAGAGCATCAGCCCATGAACTGGCCGCCATTGATGTCCAGGTTGGCACCGGTGATGAAGCCGGATTTCTCGTCGGCCAGGAAGGCGACCGCGCGTGCGATCTCATCCGGCTGGCCGTAGCGCTTGACCGGGATGGTCTCGCGGATCGATTCACGGATCTCTTCGGGGATCTTCATGATCATGTCGGTGGCGATATAGCCCGGCGACAGGGTGTTGACGGTGATGCCCTTGGTCGCGGTTTCCTGCGCCAGGGCCATGGTCAGGCCATGCATGCCCGCCTTGGCAGCCGAGTAGTTGACCTGCCCGAACTGCCCCTTGCGGCCATTGATGGAGGAGATGTTCACGATGCGGCCGTACTTGTGCTCCAGCATGTCATTGATGACGGCACGGCAGGTGTTGAAGACGCTGTCGAGGTTGCAGTTGATGACTTCGCGCCACTGCTCATAGCTCATCTTGCGCATGGAGGTATCACGCGTGATACCGGCGCAGTTGACCAGTACCGCGATCGGGCCGAAGCGCTCACGGATTTCGTTGACGCCTGCCTGACAGGCTTCGAAGTTGTCCAGCTCGATACCGGACAGTGCGATGTTCTCGTACCCGGCAGCACGCTGTTCCGACAGCCACCCCTCTGCCTTTTCCTTGTTCCTGTAACCCGCAATTACCTGATACCCCTGGTTCGCCAGCTCGCGGCAGATAGCGGAACCAATGCCACCGGTACCACCGGTAACCCATGCGACGGGTGCTGTCTGTGTCATCTTATTGCGTCTCCCTAATCCTGGAACGTCCTGTGTCCTTGGCTTGGGCACAGCTTGGCGAATCTGCGGACACCCCGCCCTGAGAAAACGAGAATGCCTGCAACGACAACAATGACCCGTATCTCTAACAGCCTGATGACAATCGTGCACTCTGTGACGCCTGCCATCCGCCTGTGCGAGACGCGTCCTCCTCAGTATGGACAGGATGCAGAGGGAATGTATGTAGCAGATCTCTCACACAAGATGTCGATAATCGCTCGAGATGCGTAGATGGGTTGGTGACGACTCACCGGACACGAGATGTTTGCGTCAATTACGGGATAACGGTTGACGCAGCACTGTATATCCTTATACTACGCCCCACGTTGATGCGGGGTGGAGCAGTCTGGTAGCTCGTCGGGCTCATAACCCGAAGGTCATCGGTTCAAATCCGGTCCCCGCTACCACTGACAAGTCGTTGCCTATCAAGGTAATTCCCGGTCAGACACCAACGTGATGTTGCGGGATGGAGCAGTCTGGTAGCTCGTCGGGCTCATAACCCGAAGGTCATCGGTTCAAATCCGGTTCCCGCTACCAACCTCTGATGCGTCAGAGTTGGAGCAAAGGCAGTAACCAGTATTGCGGGGTGGAGCAGTCTGGTAGCTCGTCGGGCTCATAACCCGAAGGTCATCGGTTCAAATCCGGTCCCCGCTACCAAGAATTCGAAAGGCCTGATGCCATGCATCAGGCCTTTTTCGTATGCGTGACATTCCTGTGCGAGGATATCGCTGAGGCCAGCGCCCGGACCTCGCTTACCCCTTTCTCAACGCCCATCACCTTCACACTCATCGCGTCAGTCCCAAGGGAGTGCCTGCATGCGCCACTGGCTGGTCAAGACCGAACCCGATGCCTTCTCGCTGGATGACCTGCGCCGCGAATCACCGGCGCTCTGGGATGGCGTGCGCAACTATCAGGCGCGCAACTTCCTGCGTGAGATGCAGCTCGGTGATGTCGTGCTCATCCAGCACTCCAGCTGCAAGATACCTGCGGTGGTCGGCCTGGCCGTCGTCAGCGAACTCGCCCTGCCCGACCCGACGGCCAGTGACCCCGAGCACAAGGGCTTCGACCCACGTCAGGTGGCGGATATCGATGCCGACAAGCCTCCGCGCTGGGTCGCCCCGCGCCTGAGCTACCTTCGCCCGCTGCGCACCTCCCTGCCCATCGCGCGCCTGAAGGCCCGGCCCGAGCTGGCGGACAGCCACCTGGTGCGCCGCGCACGCCTGTCCGTGATGCCGCTCAGCGAGAGCGAAGCCGCCTGCATCGCCAGCCTGGCCGACGACACCCTGCTGCCGTGAACCGACGCGCCCGGGGCGCTCGCGCGAGGAAGTGACCGGCAGCGCCTTGAACTCCACTGCGACGGGCCGCATCATCAGGCCAACCGGCTCGCGCGCGAGCCTTGAATCGCAGACAGAATTTCGGGGCATGCACCATGATCATCGATCCCAATACCGGCCAGCCACTGACCGGCAATGACACCACCGCCGCCCAGCCACAAGGGGTGGTCGGCGGCGGTGCCGCCAGTGCGCCGCGCCAGGCAGAAGACGCCAACACCTACATCATCGATGTGGACATGAGCAATCTTCAGCAGGTGCTGGAAGCCTCACAGCAAGTGCCGGTACTGCTGGATTGCTGGTCGCCGCAGAGCGAGCATTGTCTCGTCCTGACACCGATTCTCGAGAAGCTGGCACGTGAATATGCGGGTGGCTTCATCCTGGCCAAGCTGAACGCCGAGGAGCAGCAGGACATCGCCGCCCAGCTGGGCGTGCGCTCGGTGCCGGATGTCAAGCTGGTCATCCAGGGCGGTCTGGCAGGCAATTTCACCGGCGCACGCCCGGAAGCCGAGATTCGCCAGTTCCTCGAGCAGCACAAGGTCCAGCCGGCGGCCGGCGCAGGACCCAGCCTCACGGAGCAGGCGGCCACTGCGCTGGAAAGCGGCGATCTCGTCACCGCCAAGGCGCTGTATCAGCAACTGGCGCAGGAATCCCCCGAGACACCGGAATACCGCATCCACCTCGCCTCGGTACTGGTCGCCGAAGGCAATGGTGAAGAGGCCCGTCAGCTGCTGGATTCCCTCAAGCCGGAAGACCGTGACGGTGCCCAGGCGCGAGGCGTACGCGCACGCATCGACTTCACCGCCGAGGCACCGTCTCCCGAAGAGGTGCAGGCGATGATCGAGCGGGACGACAGCGAAGCCCGCTACCAGCGCGCCATGCGCGATCTGGCGGATGGCCACTACGAGCTGGCGCTGGATACCCTGATCAGCCTGGTGAAGACTGACCGCCAGTACGGCGATGATCTGGCACGCAAGACGCTGCTGCGCGTCTTCGACGCCCTTGGGGCGACCCATGAGCTGACGGTGCGCTTCCGTCGCCAACTGTTCGCTCTGATGTATTGATTGTGCTGATGTACTGATCGTGCTGATGTACTGATCGTGCTGATGCGCTGATTGTACTTCTGATCGGGCTAATGAGCTGAACACATCACGCAGACGACAAGGCCCCGCCTCCGGTCAAGGAAGCGGGGCCTTGTCATTGAGGGCCCGCCGTCGCGCCGACTCAAGGACTAACGACGGCTCCAGCCCTTGAGAAGCGAGGGGCGAGCACGCGATTCGCGCACACTGGGCGGAAAGTCCACCTCCAGTTCCTGGCCCGCAGACTTCACGGCGTCTGGCGCAGATGGGGTGGCAGATGACGCCGCGGATGCACGGCAGCGTGAAGATGGCGGCGATGAACGCGCCAGCCGCAGGCTCCCGCCCTGACAACACCATTCACGACAGGCCGTCACGCCTGCATCCCTGCTTGCTGGCCACCCCTGTCGCGGCGTCTCTGCCACCTCATGTCTCATCGTCGCATCTCCTGATGACAAGCCCCTCCCGATGAGTGGCCTGCCCTCAGAGTTGACGATAATGATTCTCAATTCAAGTTTGCGTTGAGCGATAGCTGCCAACGAAACGCCGCAGACTGACCCAGATCAACTCCGGCTCTGTCGACTCCCCTTCCTGGCCGCTTCGCTCGCCCCCTCGATCCCTTCGCCAACTTCAACCTTTCTGCAGGCGCTCATCCATCTGCTGCAGCGCCTGCTCCAGCTGGACGCGCGTGGTGGCGTAGTTCAGGCGAACGAAGCCCGGCCAACCGAAGTCTGCGCCATCCGACAGCGCGACATCACACTCCTCGAGCAGCGTCTGCTGCGGAGACTCCCCGAGCCCTGCCTTGCGCATATCCAACCAGGCCAGATAGGTGGCCTGCGGGCGCGACATGCTGACGCCGTCCCAGCGTGCCACATGGCTTTCCAGCAGATCGAGGTTGTCACGCAGCACGCCCAGCAACTCCTGACGCCACGGCTCACCCTCGCGCCACGCCGCTTCGGTCGCGGCCATGCCCAGCACATTGGTATCGGGCATCAAGCCATTGGCGGCGCCGGTGAAGCGTGCACGCAGCCCGGGATCGGTGATCACCGCGCAGGCGAACGTAAGCCCGGCGGTATTGAAGGTCTTGGAGGGCGCCCATAGGGTCACGCAGCGTGCCGCCAGTCGCTCGTTCAGGCTGGCCAGCGGGATATGGCGGGCCGTCGGGTCCACCACCAGATCCGCATGCAGCTCATCGGAGACCACCAGCAGATCGTGACGCTCGACCAGCTCCGCCAGCGCCTCGAGCTCTTCCTCGCACCAGACGCGGCCGGTAGGATTGTGCGGGTGGCACCATAGCAGCAGCTCGGTCTCGGGTGTGATGGCCGCCTCCAGGGCCTCCAGGTCCAGACGCCAGGGGCCGCCTTGCGTCTCGGGCTCTGCCAGCGGCGCCATCTGCGCCAGTCGCCCGGTCTTCTGTGCCACCTTGAGGAAGGGCGGGTAGATCGGGGTCGTCGTGACCACGCCCGCGCCGGGAGAGGTCAACGCCAGGCTGGCCAGGTGCAAGGCCGGCACCACGCCCGGCAGCCAGACGATGGCATCACGCGGCACCTCCCAGCCATAATGCTCGCGACTCCAGTCACACAGGCTGTCATCGAGGCTCTCCGACGGCTTGGCATAGCCGTAGACCGGATGCGCCACTCGCTCGGCCAGCGCTCGTGTCACGGCGGGCGGGGCGCTGAAGTCCATGTCGGCAATCCAGAGGGGCATGACGTCCGAGGCGTAGCGATCCCACTTCTGGGAAGGGTACTGGCGTCGATCGAGCGGGGTGATGAAATCGAATGGCAAGATGGAGTCTCCCTGTGGCGGGCAAATTTGGCAGGCAACGCGAGCAGTGCGCTCGCCTCACACCGCCTTCTGGCGGCGAGAAGAATACCTGTGGACCAACTACAGCATAAGGCTTTGTGCATGTCTGAAGACACCTTTTACCCACAGGCCCAGCGCGGGCTGCCCGGTCTGTTGCACGCCTGGCTGACCCATGGCCGTGGCGACAGCGAGCGCCTCGCCGTGCTGCTGGCTGATACCGCGCGCGTCGCGAGTCTTGGCCAACCCGCCAGCAATCCCGATGGCGAAACACTGGAACAGTGGGCCGCCCAAGGCGGTGCGCCGCTGTGGGCGCCCAAGGCAGCGCTGTTCCTGTTGATGCAGATGCCGGCACGCCCGGTGCCGCAGGGGCCGGATGATGCCTGCGCCTGGGCCTACTGCTGGTTGCGCATGCGCGAACACGACAGTCCCGCGGCCGCCCTGATGGCGCTGCCGGAACACCTGCGTCAGCCGCTGGCCTGGCCCATCGAAGCCGCCTGGCAAGACCTGACGCACCAGCGGCTGATCTAGCCGCGCTCGATTGTCGAACGCTCGCAGCGCTGTTGGTGAGCAGCGCTGCGTTTCTCTCGGCCCTCCTTCCTTCCCCCCCTCCTCGTATTTCCCTCCCTGCTGACCCTCTCTTGTCCGCTCTATATCCTTGTCCGCTCCCGCCCGTTCCTGTCCGCTGAGCTCTATCTCTGCCCGCACTCTCCTTGCAACTCCTTCTCCTTGCGGCTCCTACTCCTTGCCCCTGCGTCACTCCCTGGTCACATCCTCTTCACTCCCGCTCCTCCCTGCCACTGATGGCGATTCTGATGGTGCCCTCAAAGGACAGCTCGTCCCCCTCTCGGCATTGCTGGCAGCCATGGGTAGCAGTTTTCTCAACGAATATTGTCACCACCGACTAGTCGCGTTGCGGAAACCTGAGCCTCGTCAACGCGTAACTGACGCCATTTCGTTTAATCATCGTTTTGTGAAGCGATACACCCGATGGGATTTCTTGTGTGAGCGAGGAGTAAAGTTCTTTCAACCGCAACGAAACGGTAATTCAACAAGAATCCGCTGGCGCGACACGACGACCAGCAAGCTTCAGGAGAAGCTCCATGACCACCTCCCTGATTGTCGGACTGGATGGAACCCCGGGCGGCGACAGTGCCATTGCCTATGCCAAACGCGTCGCCTCTCTGGTGGGCGCGGAAACCAGGATCATTCTCTGCTACGTGGTCGAATGGTCGCCCTACAGCTTCAACACGCCGGAGGAGAACGCCCAGCGTGCCAGCCGCCGCGAGAACGAGATCAAGCTGGCCCGCGAACGAGTACTGACGCCCGCCATCAGCGAGCTGGAAAAGGAGGGCTATCAGGTCGAGGGGCGTGTCCGCCACGGCGATGCCGCCGAGATTCTCAGCCTGCTGGCGCGTGAGGTGAATGCCGAGCAGATCATCGTCGGCCGCAAGGGGGAAAGCGTCCGCTCACGCATCTTCGGCAGCGTCACTGCCCATCTGATTCAAGAGGCCTCGGTGCCCGTCACCATCGTTCCCTGAGACAGGCGCCTCCCGCACCCGCCGCCTGCAGAGATTTGTACCCGACAATAACGACAATTCGCTTTTCGAGGTTACCTCTCATGAGTCGATTCCGCTCCCTGGCCCCCTGGGCTGCCGCCATGGCAGTCCTCATGGCCTCAAGCTCTGCCCGTGCCGAAGGCATGGACCAGGCCATCAGTGACATCGTCGGACCGATCGTCAACCCGATCGTCTCGACCATCTTCTATTCCGTACCGGTGGCCGGTACCCAGTTCCCGCTGATCGTCGGCTGGCTGATCATCGCGGCGGTCGTCTTCACGCTCTATTTCGGCTTCGTGCAGTTCCGCCTGTTCGGCCATGCCGTGCGTCTGGTCAAGGGTGACTACACCGACCCGAAGGATGAAGGCGAGGTATCCCACTTCCAGGCACTGGCCACGGCGCTGTCAGGCACGGTTGGCCTGGGCAACATCGCCGGTGTCGCGGTCGCCGTCTCGCTGGGCGGACCGGGCGCGACCTTCTGGATGATTCTGGCCGGTCTGCTCGGCATGGCCTCCAAGTTCTG
Source organism: bacterium Scap17 (assembly GCA_013376735.1). Lineage (NCBI taxonomy): Bacteria > bacterium Scap17. The sequence continues at coordinate 3,853,010 of VINJ01000001.1, forward strand.
TGAATGTACGCTTGGCGTGAAGTACCGCAACGTCAACGCGGATGGCTCCATCTCCGGCGGCCCGATGTACTACCTGTCCAAGGGCTTCGCGGAAAATGGCAAGGCGGGGCTGGGCAAGGTACTCGCGGTGTTCTTCGCCATCTGCGCCATCGGCGGCTCCATCGGCGGCGGCAACATGTTCCAGGCCAACCAGTCCTATCAGCAGGCCGTCAACGTCACCGGCGGTGATGCCAGCTTCCTGGTCGGCTACGGCTGGCTGTTCGGTCTGGTGATGGCTGCCATCGTCGGCATGGTCATCATCGGCGGCATCAAGTCCATCGCACGTGTCACCGAGAAACTGGTGCCGATGATGGCTGTCATCTACGTGATCGCGGCGATCATCATCCTCGGCTTCAACTTCAGCGCGATTCCGGCTGCCTTCGGCGCCATCATCGAAGGTGCCTTCGCACCGGTCGCGGTCGGCGGCGGTATCGTCGGCGTATTGATCCAGGGCTTCAAGCGTGCTGCCTTCTCCAATGAAGCCGGTATCGGCTCCGCGGCCATCGCCCACTCTGCCGTCAAGACTTCCCAGCCGGCGACCGAAGGGATCGTCGCCCTGCTCGAGCCGTTCATCGATACCGTCGTCATCTGCACCATGACCGCGCTGGTCATCGTCATCACCGGCGCCTACCAGGTCGAAGGCCTCGGCGGCGTCCAGCTGACGTCCTACGCCTTCGAGACCGCCTTCCCGTGGTTCCCGTATGTGCTGGCCCTGGCCGTGTTGATGTTCGCCTTCTCCACCATGCTGTCCTGGTCCTACTACGGCCTGAAGGCCTGGACCTACCTGTTCGGTGAGAGCAAGGGCTCCGAGATCGTCTACAAGCTGATCTTCCTCGCCTTCGTGGTCATCGGTGCCTCCATGAGCCTCGGCCCGGTCATCGACTTCTCCGACGCCATGATCTTCGCCATGTCCATCGCCAACATCATCGGCCTCTACTATCTGATGCCGGTCGTGAAGCGTGAGCTGGCCCAGTACATCGCCAAACTGAAGTCCGGCGAGATCGCACCGGTCGACAAGAAAGCCAAGCGCCAGAACGCGTGATCCCCATCACGCCCAGGCGGGCCTGACACACCGTCAGCCGCCGCATCACCCCAGGCCCCTGCCCATCGGCAGGGGCTTTTTCGTTGTCGATCATGCAATTCCGTGCATTGGACGGCTGAAACCACCCAAGTCGGATTGCCGCAACGCAGCGCAATGGGTAGGGTGTGGCGCTCACTGGCCACACTGGCCGGAACCCGTATCAACGAGGACGTCTCATGCTCGCTTCCATGCATGCCATGGTGCTGCGCAATCCCGGCCCGGATGCCGACTTCGTGGCGACCGAATGCCCGCTGCCCACTCCCGGCCCCGGCCAGGTGCGCATTCGTGTCGCTGCCTCCAGCGTCAATCCACTGGATCTCAAGCTGGCCAGCGGTCAGGTGCCTCTCCTGCCGCCAGCGCCCTGTGTGCTGCACGGCGACTTGGCCGGTGTGATCGATGCCGTCGGCGATGACGTGCTGGCCTTCTCGCCCGGCGACGAGGTGCTCGGCTTTGCCGGCGGTGTCGCCGCTCATCCGGGTGCGCTGGCGGAATACATGCTCGCCGATGAACGCCTGATCACCCGCAAGCCGCGCCGCCTGAGCTTCATGGAAGCCGCCGCGTTGCCGGCAGTGTTCATCACCGCCTGGCAGGCACTGGTGGAGCGTGGCCGGCTGGAAGCGGGACAACGCGTGCTGGTCCACGGCGGCGCCGGTGGCGTCGGCCATGTGGCATTGCAGATCGCCCGTTGCATCGGCGCGGAAGTCGCGACCACGGTGTCCAGCGATGACAAGGCCCGGGCGGCACGCGACTGCGGCGCGGACCACGTCATCCGCTACCGCGAGGAAGCCGTGGCCGATTACGTGGCCCGGCTGACGGGTGGCGAGGGCTTCGACCTGGTCTTCGATTGCGTCGGCGGCGACAACCTGGCCGCCAGCTTCGCCGCCAGCAAGCTGGGCGGGCGCATCGTGACCATCAACGCGCGCACCACGGTGGATCTCTCGCCGCTGCACGCCGGCAGCCGCAGCCTGGAAGTGCTGTCGATCCTGCTGCCGCTGACCGCTGGCATCGGACATGAACAGCAGCGCCAGGCGCTGGGCAAGCTGGTGGAGCTGGTCGAGGAAGGCGAATTCAAGGTGCGCCTCGATGAGCGTCAGTTCGACTTCAGCGAGGTCGCCGAGGCCCATCGTCATCAGGCCTCCGGCAAGGCAGTGGGCAAGATCTCGCTGGTGCGCCGTCAGTTCTGGGACGCCGCCCAATGAGCGCAGCACTTCAGGGTGAGCTGGGCCTGCAACTGCTCAAGCTGCTGATCTCGGTGGCGGTGGTGATCGGGCTGTCACTGATCGCGGAGCGCCTCTCGACGCGCATGGCCGGGCTGCTGTCCGGCTACCCGCTGGGTACGGCCATCACGCTGGGCTTCATCGGCGTGGAGATTTCCCCCGAGTTTGCCGGCCAGAGCGCCGTCTATACCCTGGCCGGCTTCTCCTCGACGCTGGCGCTGGGGGTCGGTTACTGGCTATGCGGGCGTGCCCAAGGGCTGCGCGGCGTCATCAACGGCACCCTGGGCGGCCTGCTGGTCTGGCTGATCGCCAGTCTGGCACTGGCGCAGTTCGAGTTCACACGCGTCAGCGGCGTGATCGTGACGCTGATCGCCATCGTGCTGTGCATGCGCCTCTATCGCGGCGTACCGGAAAGCACGGCGCGCAAGTCACCCTTCTCCTGGGTCTCGCTGCTGGCGCGCGCCGGACTGGCCGCCGGCATCGTGTTCGGCATCACCGCGCTGGCCCACCTGCTGCCGCCCTCCTGGGCAGGCCTGGTGGCGGCCTTCCCGGTCACCATGTACCCGCTGCTGGTGATTCTGCATCTCACCCAGGGGCCGGTAGCCGTCGCGACCGTCATCAAGCACTACCCGGCCGGCCTCGGCTCACTATTGTGCTACGCGCTGGTGGTCTCGCTCAGCTACCCCGGCATGGGGGTCGGCCTGGGCACCCTGCTCGGTTTCATCGTGGCGACGGCGTGGCTGGGCGTGTTCACGCCGTTGCAACGTCGACTAGCCTCACGACGTACAGCCAGCGCCTGAGCTTCCTGATAGGCTGAAATGCCGCATGGATGCCCAGGAGCGACGCATGTACTTCAAGACACTGGAACCGGCCTTCTTCGACACCGATGCCCTCGGGCACATCAACAATACGCGCCTGCCGGCCTGGTTCGAGTGGGCGCGCAATGACCTGTTCCGCGTCTTCGTGCCGGACCTCGATCCGCGCAAGTGGCCGCTGATCATGGCGCGCATCGAGGTCGACTTCCTCGCCGAGCTGCAATATGGCCAGCCGGTGGAGATTCGCACCTGGCTGTCGCGCCTCGGCGGCAGCTCCTTCACCGTGACCCAGGAAGCGTGGCAAAGCGGCGTCTGCGGCGCGCGCGGCCACTGCGTGCTGGTGCAGTTCGATCATCATGCCAAGCAATCGCTGCCCATCGAGGGCGAGCTGCGCGCGACCCTGGCCAGCCATGTGCACGAGCACACCGACAGCGCCGAACTGGATGTCCCGGCCCTGCGCAAAGCCGCCCGGGCACTCGGCACGCACAGCGCCACCTCAGAGGGGAGCGTGCCGGCATGACACCCGCGCTCAAGCTGCTCAAGGGCAAGCCACACCGCACACTCGAATATACCCACGACCCGCGAGCCCCTGCCTACGGGGAAGAGGCTGCCCACACGCTGGGGCTTGATCCCGCCCAGGTCTTCAAGACCCTCGTCTGCCAGCTGGAAGGCGGCAACGCACGTCAGCCGCTGGTGGTTGCCGTGGTGCCGGTCAGCGGCACGCTCGACCTCAAGGCACTGGCACGCGCCTGCGGGGCACGCAAGGCGGCACTGGCCGCGCATGATGCCGCCGAACGTGCCACCGGCTATGTGGTCGGCGGCATCAGTCCGCTGGGGCAGAAGAAGCGCCTGCCACTGTGGGTCGATGACAGCGCCGCGACACAGGCGGAAATCTTCATCAGCGGCGGTCGCCGTGGACTGGAGATAGCGCTCGCCCCCGCGTTACTGTGTGAGCTGGGCAATGGCCAGTTCGCCCCGCTGGCTCGTAACGACTGATGGCCACGGGCGTGGCACACCATGACGAACCCGCCACAGCACCGCGTCAGCGAGGAGGCCCGATGGGCATTCGCTACAGCAAGTGGATCTATCCGGACATGACCGAGCTGCATGCGCAGGTCGAAGCGGCGCTGGAGCAATGGTTCAGTGAGCGCTTCGCCGACTACCCGCACATCAGCTTGCCGGGCCTTGACCCCTACGATTATGATGGCTGGTTCAATCGTCTGGCCCCGGAGCTGATGGCGCGCGGCAGTGACTACTGCGAGCGTGAATGGCATGGCTATGTGCCGAGCCCCCAGCAGCTCAACCAGGCTTTCTTCCGGGCCGTATCCCGGTCCAACAAGTGTGTGCTGGAGCCTGACCGCAAGCATGGTGATCCTGACCAATCATAGTCCCGACGCGCGGGAGCTCGAGATCATCGAGCGCCAGCTCGGGCGCAAGCCGCGCGGCATCCAGGCCGTGGCCGCCACCGATGGCGAGGGCACCCCGCTGGTGCTGCGCATGCATTCTCTGGTGGACGGCAAGCCCTTCCCGACCCTCTACTGGCTGTGCGATGAACGCCTCAAGATCTCGCTGTCACGCATCGAGGCCGAAGGCGTCATCAAGGGGCTGGAAGAACGCCTCAAGACCGACGAGGAACTGCTGGCGCGCTACCGTGCCAGCCATGAGGCCTACGTCGCCGAACGCTGGAGCTTCATGAGCGAGGCCGAGCGCAACGCCATCGAGACCCAGGGCTTCACTGAGCTGATGCGTGAACGTGGCGTCGGCGGTATCCGTGACTGGAATCAGGTGCGCTGCCTGCACACCCAGTACGCCCAGCATCTCGCCTACGCCGAGGGCAACGCCATCGGTCACTGGGTCGATGCCCATTACGACGTGCTGTCCGAGCTGCCCTGAGCCCTGGCGATGCTCGACGCGAAGCCGTCGGCTTGAATGCAGAAGACGAAGAAGCCCGCCAATTGGCGGGCTTCTTGCGTCGGGACGAGCGTCAGGCCTACAGCGAGTGCGCGAAGACCAGCGCGATGCACAGCGGGCAGATCAGGCGCACGTACCACGGCCAGATCTTCCAGAACAGGCTGGACTCGATGTCCGGCGCCCCGCTCTGGATCTCCTTGAGCAGCGCATGGCGCGACATCGCCCAGCCGACCAGCAGGCACATCACCAGCGCGACCAGCGGCTGACTGTACTGGGTGGTCAACATGATCACCAGGCCGAACAGTGCCCCGAAGTTGGCGGCGATGGTCAGGCTGATGGCCATGATGGCGGCACCGACGGCCAGGGTGGCGGCACGCCGACCCAACCAGCCACGCTCGACCACGAAGGACACCGGCACTTCCAGCATCGAGATGGACGAGGTGATGCCCGCCACGCTCATCAGCGCGAAGAACGCCACCATCAGGGTGCCACCTGCGCCGCCCATCTGGCCGAACAGCGCCGGCAGCGTGTCGAACAGCAGAGTATCCGAGCTCTTGAGCAAGCCCTCGGCATCGAAGATCTCGACGCCCAGATGACGCGCAGCATACATGGCCGGAATCACCAGCAGGCCGGCGAGGAAGGCGATGCCGACATCGATCAGCGTCACCAGTACGCCGAGACGCGGCAGGTTCTGCTCCGGCCCCAGATAGGAGCCGTAGATCAGCATCGCGCCCACACCGAGCGACAGCGAGAAGAACGCCTGGCCCATCGCGCTCAGCATCAGGTCGGCATCGAAGATGCGGTCCCACTGCGGCATCAGGTAGACGCTCAGGCCTTCATCGGCGCCCGGCAGGGTCAAAACGTAGCCGATCAATCCGACCAGCAGCATCAGCAACAGCGGCATCAGCCGCGTGGACCATTTCTCGATCCCGCCGCGCACGCCGCCGACCACGATCGCCATCGTCAGGGCGAGGAAAACCGCCGTCAGCGAGACATTGCGCGTGAAGTCGAAGGTGGTCAGCCAGCTGGCGGCGGAACTCATGCCCAGTGCATCAGCGACCGGCGCGGCGGTATAGCCCAGCAGCCAGCCCGCGACGATGGCATAGAAGGCCAGAATCAGGCTGGCGGTCAGCATGCCCGCCCAGCCCGCCAGCGCGCCGAAGCGCTTGGTAATGCCTTGTCCGAGGCTCATGCTGGTGACGATGTTGGCCTGACCATGGCGGCCGATGACAAGCTCAGCCATCAAGGCCGGCCATGCCAACAGGAAGGCCAGCACCAGATACATCACCACGAAGGCCCCGCCTCCGTTGTTGGCCGTCTGGGACGGGAAGCCCCACACGTTGCCAAGTCCTACTGCCGAACCAGCGGCGGCCATCAAGAAGCCCAGCCGACTGGCAAAGCGTCCGCGCACCTGCGCCATCTGCCTCTCCTGCCTTGTTGTTCCGCGTCCGTCGAAGACGACGTCGCGATGAGTTGGGGTGCATCCCGATGCAAGCTCACGGGGCGCTAGCGCCCGCCAGCCGTCGCCTGCGGGGGCGGCAAGGGTAGCAGAGCAGGCCCGCGAATGCAGGCGACAACGCCGAAACTCAGCACGCGACTCGCGTTGGCCACGGGGCAATGTCGAGTTCCTCATGGGCGTCATAGCGTCGCCGCACAACTCGCGTAGGATAGGAAGGACATGACAGCAAGGCACGGCAGCCAGCAGTGAGCGCCGCCTAGAAACATTCAGGAGAGCAACATGCATCGCATCTGTGTCTATCTGGGCTCCCGCGAGGGCGTCTCCCCACAGCACCGCCAACTGGCCGAGGCTCTGGGCACGGCCATCGCCGAACGCGGCTGGGGACTGGTCTACGGAGGTGCGCGCGCCGGGCTGATGGGGGCATTGGCAGATGCCGCGCTGGCAGCAGGCGGTGAGGTGATCGGCGTGATCCCGCAGGTGCTGGTCCGCAACGAGAAGGCGCATACCGGTCTGACGCGCTTGATCGAGGTCTCGGACATGCATGAGCGCAAGGCGCAGATGGCCGCATTGGCAGATGCCTTCGTGACCCTGCCCGGCGGGATTGGCACCCTGGAGGAATTGTTCGAGACCTGGACCTGGCAGTACCTGCGCTTTCACGCCAAGCCGATCGCCATCCTCGACAGTGACGGCTTCTACGCCCCCCTGCTCGAGTTTCTGGACCGCACCGTCGAGGCGGGCTTCCTCGATGCAGACACTCGCGCGCGCCTGATCAGCGAGCGCGAGATCACGCCCCTGCTGAAGCGTCTGGCGCCCGAGACGTAAGGCTTGAGACGTAAGGCCTGAGACCTGACAGGCTGGTGCGTCACTCCCCACAAGCGCATGACGCTGGCGCCATGGGGAGTGACTCTGCGAGCGGCCGTCTCAGCTCAGCGTGCTCTGTCAGCAGTTCGCCTCAGCTCAGCGACGTCTCGCCAACAACCTCAACGGCATCCTCCGAGACGGCCTGCCGCTGGGCGGGTTTGCCGATATAGCGCGCCCGCTTGCTGGCGGTGACCTGCTCGACATCGACCATCACCAGGCCGTCGATGCAGTAACCGAAATCGGCGTCGACACTGAAATCGAGGAAGCGGGTGCCACCGGGCTCGGTGACCTCGGCGTATTGCTTGTAGAGCGTCGGTACCGTCACGCCCATCGCATCCAGCTGGGCACGCAGGCGGCGGAAATCGCCATCGGCGTCCTGACCATCGAACAGCCGCTCCGCTTCATGGGCGGCGCTGCCCGGCACGCTCTGGGCGACCGGCGCCCGTGCACGCGCCAGCCCCTCATCATCCCCGTAATAATGACGGTAGTAGCTGACGATCAACGCCTTGGCGGCCTCCGGATAGCTGTTGGAAAGCGTGACCGGGCCGAACAGCCAGCGAATCTCGGGATGACAGCGCAGATAGGCGCCCAGCCCCTGCCACAGGTAATCGAGGCTGCGCCGCCCCCAGTAACGCGGCTGCACGAAACTGCGCCCCAGCTCCAGACCGTCCTGCATGCGCTCGAACATCTCCGGCGTAAAGCGGAACAGGGTCGGGCTGTAGAGCCCCTTCTCGCCATGTGTCGCCATGATCTTGCGTACCTCACCGATGCGATAGGCACCGGCGATCTCGAGGTCGGCGTCATCCCAAAGCACCAGATGCCGGTAGTGGGCGTCATAGCGATCGATATCGCGTCGCTCGCCGGTGCCCTCGCCGACACGCCGGAAACTGATCTCGCGCAGACGACCGATCTCGCGCATCACGCTGGAGCCGGGGAAGGCATCGAACAGGTAGATCTTCTTGCCGTCACGAGTCTCGCCCAGCAATTCACAGGGTGTCAGCTCCTCACGCAGCGCCTGGCGCTCCTCCGGATGGCCGATGGCCTTCTCGGTCACGAACAGGCCACGCTTGCCGCGCCCGATGCGATACAGATGCTTGCGTAGCAGACGCGTCTTGGCGTTGGTATTGAGGGCATCACTGTCGAGGCGCTCCAGCGGAATCAGCTCGCCGATACGCAGCTTGAGCTGCCGCTCGCGCTGGCGAAACATCTCGTGGGCCAGCAGGGGCGTGCCGAAGCTGCGATTGATCGACGACAGCGCATAGAAGAGCGTCGAGTTGCGACCGCTGACGTGGATAGGCAGCACCGGCGCATTGGTCTTGCGCGCGAAATGCAGGAAACCCGACAGCCACTTGCCGTCGCGCGGCCCGGTCGGGCCTGCACGCGAGACCTCGCCGGCCGGAAAGATGATCACGGCCTCTTCATTCATCAGCGCATCGCAGATCTGACCACTGCTCTTGCGATAGCCACGTCGACTGAGGTTGTCCAGTGGCAGCAGCAAGGGTGCCAGCGGCTCGACCTTCATCAGGATGTCGTTGGCGACGATCTTGACGTCGCGGCGCACTTCGCCGACCAGCTTGAGCAGTGCGAGGCCATCCAATGACCCCAGCGGATGATTGGCGACGATGACGACACGCCCGTAGGCCGGAATGTTCTCGCGCTCCCGCGAGGACACCGAGTAGCCGAAGGAAAAGTGATCGAGCACGCGGTCAATGAAATCAAAGCCGCGCTGGTCCGAGTTCTCGCCGAGGAAGGCATTGATCTCCCCCTCATGCACCAGGCGCCGCAGCATGGCCAGAGCTGGCCGTCGGATCAGCGGGTGACGTTTGGCAAAGGCAGGATACTTGGCAGCGATGACGCGGGCAGTATCGATCATGCTCTCTCCTTGGCCGCACGGAGTGCGGAGCGCGATGTCTGGATCATGGGGCTTGATATCACGTCAGGTTCGCGCCACTTCATGACAGATGCGTCACAGTCCCCGTACAGTGAGATGACAGCCGCCCACGTGGACCGCGGCCGATGCGCCTCGGCACAGAGATCATCCGCGTACGAACAGGCAGCGCGACTGCCACGCCAAGGAGAGAGCGAATGTTTGCGATAGCCGTCGAGAATGAATCACTGGTCTGGCAGGAAACCGAGGCCCCGCACGGGATTGCCTCGGATGAGGTGCGTATCGAAGTAGCCTGGGCCGGCGTCAATCGCGCCGATCTGATGCAGCGTGCCGGCCAATATCCGCCTCCCGAAGGCGCCAGTCAGATTCTGGGGCTGGAAGTCAGCGGCACCATTCGTGAGGTCGGCCGCCACGTCGAGCGCTTCAAGGTCGGCGATCCGGTCTGTGCGCTGCTGTCCGGTGGCGGCTATGCCGAGGAGGTGGTCGTCAATGCCCTGCAGGTGTTGCCGGTGCCGGAGGGCTATAGCCTGAGAGACGCCGCCGCCCTGCCGGAGATGTTCGCCACCGCCTGGCTGAACCTGTTCATCGAGGGCAATCTCAAGCACAAGGAGCGCGTACTGCTGCACGCCGGTGCCAGCGGTATCGGTACTACCGCCATCCAGCTGTGCGGGCTGTTCGGGCATCCGTGCTTCGTGACCGTGGGCAGCCAGGAGAAGCTGGAGACCTGCCTGCGCCTCGGCGCGGATGCCGGCTGGAACCGCCACGATGGCAGCTTCGTAGAGGCCGTGAACGACTGGGGCGGTGCCGACATGATTCTCGACCCGGTAGGCGGCGGTTATCTGGCCGACAATCAGCAGGTGCTGAAACAGGACGGCCGCATGGTATTGATCGGCCTGATGGGCGGGCGCATGGATGAGCTGGATCTGGGCCGCATGCTGATGAAGCGTCAGCGCCTGATCGGCTCGACCCTGCGTTCGCGCTCCCCCGATGGCAAGGGCATGGTGCTGGATGCGCTCTACGTGCATGTGTGGCCACGCCTGGCGCGAGGTGAGCTGCGCCCGCATATCGACAAGAGCTGGCCGATCCAGGAAGCCGATGCCGCGCATGCCTATGTGCAGGACAACGCCAGCACCGGCAAGGTGCTGCTGGCGGTGACAGGCGCCTGAGCCTCATCATGGCGCTGATGACATCCGCAGCATGAAAAAACGGCAGTATAAAAAAGCGGCAACCCGTTGGGCTGCCGCTTTTTTGACTTCGCTGGGCGCTATCTCGTGCACACTGCCTCACCTGACAGCCCCGCCTGACAGCAGTGTCGCTCATGCCGCCAGGCGTAGACCCCGAGGCGCCTCGCGCAGGCTTATTCGCTGCGTCCGATCGACTGGGCCTTCTGCCAGGTAAGTTGCAGCAGGCGGGCGTCGTCTCCGGCGCGATGGCGCTGGATGCCACCCTCGGCGATCACCGCTTCCTTGAGCTCCGCCCAGCAATTCAGCTGCTCCTCATCAAGCAGCCGTCTGAGCGCCTCGAGACGGAAGCGCGGCAGCATGCCGGCATGATAGAACAGCAGCGAGAGCCAGGTATTGTCGTAGCCCCAGCTGTCGCTGTAGGCGATTCCGGCCTCACCCAGCTCATCATTGACCCACTGCGCCACCTCACGCACTGGCCGCCCTTCGCGTGCCAGCCGTGCCCGTGAGATGCCGTGCAACAGCTCCGCCTTGGGGTCCCAATGCACCCACTCATCAAGAGGTTGTATCAGGAAGGCGCAACTGCTGCCGTCGGCACGCGCCAGCCCGATCTCGATCGGATAGCTACCACGGCCGAAGCCGGAGGCTTCAATATCGAGCAGAATAGGCAGCGTCACACGAATCTCCCAAGGTATCTCAGGCAGACAGGGCCCGGGCGAGAAGAGGTTGAATGCCCTCAGGTTACGGGAATTGCCCCCTGCTTGGCGAGTCCTGAGCGCGACGCTGTCAACGCAGGCATCAGGTCGATCTGCGCCATCACGCTGGCATCACGTTCAAGAGACGCGCCCGGGAGGGCCAGAGACGACAACGCCCTCACGAAGAGGGCGTTGTCAGTGACAGCGAGAGCAGTACAGCAGCTCAGTGCAGGTCTGCCTCACCCCCCGTGCGGGCGTGGGCTTCCCACTGCTCGGCCTTGTGCGGGCAGACCGCCAGACCGAGGGAGCCTTCACGATAGGCACGCGCCAGGCGCTGGGCCGCGAGAGCATGACGGCACTCGGCGGCACGCGCGTACCAGGTCACGGCCTTGGCCGGATCGCTCTGATACTGGGCACAGCCATACTCATAGATACGCGCCGCCTGATACTGGGCATGCACGTCGCCGGCCTGCGCGGCCTTGATGACGAAACGCGCACCCTTGGCCTTTTCCTGAGCGGAGTTGCCGCGCTGGAACAGCATGTGCCCGTACAATGACAACGCACCGGTGTGACCGGCGTTGGCGCAGTGATTGAACAGACGCATGGTCAGACGATGCTTCTGCTGAGAGCCGGACAGCCAGGAGGCGTGGAACAGACGCTCCGCCAGGCGGTATTTCAGTCCAGTCATCAGGGTTGGGGCCTGCGGCATGACGAGTAACCTTGATACAGAATAAGAGGGGTGACGCCGTGTCCTGGCCCGATCCTGAGCCCGCGACGCTATTCTCCTTGCCAACACTGTCAGTTTGCCCTTGCGGGCGGCCTAGAAAGACTGCTCCCCTGACAGCGGGGCGCCAAGCATACTCGCGCAATCGGGGGGACTCAAGCCCGCCTTGTGGGTTTTTGTTACGCTGCTAATATGTGCGCCATCCTTGGGGTAAAGTACGCGCGCGAACCACGCGCGTGCTGGAAGCACTCGCCCTGCCCGCTACATTGACACCTACCCGATAGGGGAATCCTGCATGCAACGTAGAGCTCTTGGCCGTACTGGCATCGACGTCAGTCTGCTATGCCTTGGCACCATGACCTTCGGCGAGCAGAACAGCGAAGCCGATGCCCACCAGCAGCTGGACCGCGCGCTCGACGCTGGCATCGACTTCATCGACACCGCCGAGATGTACCCGGTGCCCCCGAATGGCGAGACCCAGGGCCGTACCGAGGAATACATCGGCAGCTGGCTGGCGGCACGCGGCAATCGTGATCAGGTCAAGATCGCCACCAAGGTCACCGGCCCGGGCATGGATTACCTGCGCGGTGGTTCACGCCTGACGCGTGAGCAGATCATCGCCGCCTGTGACGACAACCTGCGTCGCCTGGGCACCGATTACATCGACCTCTATCAGCTGCATTGGCCGGACCGCAAGACCAACTTCTTCGGCAAGCTGGGCTACCAGCCGACCGAAGAGGAAGACATGACGCCGCTGGAAGAAAGCCTGTCTGCCCTCGGCGAGCTGGTCACCGCCGGCAAGATCCGCGCCGTGGGCCTGTCCAACGAGACGCCATGGGGCGTGATGCAGTGCCTGAACCTGGCCGAGCGCCTGAACCTGCCGCGCGTGGCCAGCGTCCAGAACCCGTACAACCTGGTCAACCGCAGCTTCGAAGTGGGCCTGGCCGAGTTCGCGCACCGTGAAGATGTCGGCCTGCTGGCCTACTCGCCGCTGGCCTTCGGCACCCTGTCCGGCAAGTATCTGGACGGTGCCCGTCCACAAGGCGCTCGCCTGACGCTGTTCGAGCGTTTCCAGCGCTACAACGCCGAGCCGGCTCAGCACGTCATCGCCTGCTACGTGGACATCGCGCGTCGTCACGGTCTGAATCCGGCCCAGATGGCCCTTGCCTTCGTCAACACTCGTCCGTTCCTGACCAGCAACATCATCGGTGCCACGACGATGACCCAGCTGGAAAGCAACATCAAAAGCCTCGAGGTGGAGCTGAGCGAAGAAGTGCTGGCCGAGATCGAGATGATCCACAACACCGCACCCAACCCGTGCCCCTGAATCGCCACTGACCCGTAACGGATACACAACCCCGACAGGCCGGTCACCATGACCGGCCTGCTCGTGACCAAGGACCCCTCATGAATCCCGCTGAATTGAGCATGATCCTCATGGCTGTCGCCGCCGGCGCCATGATGCCGATTCAAGCTGGCGTCAATTCCACGCTGGCCCTGCAGACTCACAGCTCGCTCATGGCTGCCATGGTCAGCTTCGTGGTCGGCTCGATCGCGCTCGTCGTCATCGTGCTGGCCATGCGCCTGCCCATGCCGGGCGTCGGCGCCCTCAAGGCAGCCCCCTGGTGGAGCTGGACCGGCGGTCTGCTGGGTGCCTTCTTCGTCGCGGCCAGCGTGATACTGGTCCCCAAGCTGGGCGCTGCCACCATGATGGCCACCTTCCTGGCGGGGCAGCTGACGGCCTCGGTAATTCTGGACCACTTCGGCTGGGCGACCTTCCCGCAGCATGATCTTTCGCTGGGGCGTGTGGCAGGTGTATTGCTGCTGTTCGCGGGGGTCTTCCTTATTCGCCGCTATTGATGCCTCGGGCGTCACGCAGTGCAATCTATGGCCCCGATAGTTCTGACGGACTCGGGGCCATCTTGTCTGCCTGATATACTGAGACCTTTCCCTGCCAGGAGGTCTACATGCTGAGTGTGATTTCGCCCGCCAAATCGCTGGATTTCGACAGCGCCCCCGTGACCTCCCGTCATAGCCAACCCGATTTTCTCGAGCAGGCTCAACCGCTGATCGACATCCTGCGCGAACAGTCGCCGCAGGACATCGCTAGCCTGATGAAGCTCTCCGACAAGCTGGCCGGCCTCAATGCCGCTCGCTTCCAGGAATGGCAGCCGCCCTTCACGCCGGAGAATGCCAAGCAGGCGGTGCTGGCCTTCCAGGGGGATGTCTATCAGGGCATGGCGGCAGAGACGTTCAGCGAGGAAGACTTCGAACGCGCACAACACAAGCTGCGCATTCTCTCCGGTCTCTATGGACTGCTGCGCCCGCTGGATCTTATCCAGCCATACCGCCTCGAGATGGGCACGCGTCTGAGCAATCCAGCCGGCAAGGATCTTTATGCCTACTGGCGCAAGACACTGACACCGGCACTGGAACAGGCCGTCGAAGAGAGTGGCACTCCGATACTGGTCAACCTGGCCTCCAATGAATACTTCAAGGCCATCGATGCCAAGGCGTTCCGCCACCGTATCGTGACGCCGGTGTTCAAGGACGAGAAGAATGGCCAGTCCAAGATCATCAGCTTCTACGCCAAGCGTGCACGCGGCCTGATGAGCGCCTGGATGCTCAAGCACGATATCGAGACAGCCGAGGACCTCAAAGACTTCGACGTAGCCGGTTACCGCTTCTCCAATGCCGCCTCCGAGGGCGATACACTGGTCTTCACGCGCAGTGAGGCCGACGCGGCACGCGCCTGATACGTGATGGCAGGCACTTCACGCCTCATCCCCCCAGCCCCGGGAAAGTCAAGTGTTCCGCGGCGCGCGGTTTGAAGTAACGGCGATGAATATCGCCGAACAGGACGTGGTCTGCACACCCAAGCCATTCATACGCCACCATCTCGGCACTGACGATACTGGCGCCCGCGGCCTCACAGCGGGCCACTCCCAGCGCCGCCTCCCGCGGGCGGCGACTGGCAACTCCATCGGCCACCAGCGCCACTCGATAACCTGCACTGCACAATGAAAGTACCGTCTGCATCACGCAGACGTGCGCCTCGGCACCACAGACCACTAGCTGATCACAGCCACTGCTCTCCAGCGCATGGCGAAATGCCGGCTCTTCCAGCGCACTGAAACTTCGCTTGGTGAAGCAGCGTGTGCGTTCGCTCAACAGGTGCGTCATCGGGGCACTTGCGCCTAACTTGTCGGGGCAATGCTCGGTCAGCCAGACGGGAATTTCCAGCGCCTGGGCGATTCCGCCCAGCCAGATGGCACTGTTGATGGCCTCGGTTCCGCCATTCAGAACCGGCATCAGGCGAGCCTGGAAATCGATCAGCAACAACAATGATCGCCTCGCCACCAGATGTTGAGACTTTTCGTCGTCCATTGGTCCTCCCACGACGATTCTAAGGCTAGAATGGAGCTTCCACTTACACGCTAGCGCATCCAAGGAGATCCCACATGCGCCATCTGTTCATCATGCTGATGGTCGGCTTGCTCGGCTTCGGTCTGAGCTTAGAACACGCAGAGGCCAAGCGCCTCGGCGGCGGCAAGAGTTTCGGTAGCTACTCACGATCCGCTGACAGCGGAAAATCCTCCAGCTCACTGTTCGGCAGCAACAAGGCCACCAACAGCAGCACTGCAGCGAAGTCCAAGCCCTCCAGCGGCTTGTCCAAGTTTGCCGGGCCTCTGGCAGGCCTGCTTGCAGGCGGTTTGCTGGCATCGCTGTTCTTCGGCGGCGCCTTCGATGGTCTGCGCATGACAGACTTCCTGATCATCGCGGTGATCGCTTTCATCGCCTTCAAGTTCCTCAGCGCGCGCAAGAAGGCCGCCATGGCGAGTGGCGGGCCGGCAGGCAATGGTGGCACATCCACACGCCACGACGACCAGCCGCGCAATGTGCAGGCGCGTGAAGCGCATCAGCCGCAAGGCGAGTCGCTGGCTCCTGCCGGTGGTATCGGGGCAGGCCTGACAGGCGGTGCCCCGACCAGCGAACCGGCCTGGTTCGACAAGGAGCAGTTCCTCGGCGGTGCCAAGGAACACTTCATGACCCTGCAGCGCGCCTGGGACAACAATGACCTGCCGCGCATTCAGGAGTACGTCACGCCAGAGCTCTACAATCTGCTGCGGGAAGAGCGCGCTCAGCAACCGGCCAACAACCGTACCGAGATCGTGCGTCTGTTTGCTGAACTGGGCAGCGTGCAGGAGATTGGCAAGCAGGCGGAAGCGACGGTCCTGTTCCACGGCGTGCTGGATGAAAATGGCGAGCAGAACGAGTTCAACGAGACCTGGCACCTGGTCCGTGAGCTGCGCGATGGCGCCGACTGGCACATCCAAGGCATCGAGCAGAACAGCTAAGACGCTCCTCTCACTGACGTGACCTTCACTCCGTGAGGGCCACATCAGATGCCAAAGCGGCCGGATGATCACTCATCCGGCCGCTTTTTTGTGTCTCGCTGCAGATGACCTACCAGGGCTTTGCAACAGCTCGCCCAAGACCACAAAGGCACCGTCAGAATGACAGGCATAAAAAAACCGGCCACTGGGGAAGTGACCGGCGGATAGGCTGCTCGACTGCAAGGCAGGAGCGCCAGATCGCAAAAAGTCTGCTGATGGGATAGCACAGACAAGTTTCTAAGCAAGGGAACGTCGAAACTCACATACTCAGAGTCGCCGATTGAGCTTTAGTTCAGCCTGATCGTAAAAAACATGAGCAACCCTGAGGTGCAGAACCCGCGACGCCTGATCAGTCTTGCCATCAGCCGGCTGCACCCAAGATTTCAGCTAGAGTTGCCTGCCCCTGGAAACTCTTCATGCTCGACAAGCCCTTGTGGATAATTCAGGTGCCACTCCCATGTTCCGGTTGTCCACAGGAGGATCCTTGCGCACTTCCCTTCATCAGCAAGACTGGTTGCACTTCTACGCTTTGTCACATACTGAACTGCCCCTGCAGCAAGACGACAGGGTCGGCGCGGGACAAGTACCTGAGGAGCTTTTTATAACTGCCCTTGGTGCGGGCTTCTCATGAGGTGGCCATCCATGGGCTTTTTACGCGCCAATTTTCCTGAGCAACTTTTCTCACCACAAAGAGAACCGCCCCTGCAGCAAGGCTACAGGGGCGGTTCGGGATAAGTGCCTGACGATGACCTACTCTCACATGGAGAAACTCCACACTACCATCGGCGCTAAGCGGTTTCACTTCCGAGTTCGGCATGGGATCGGGTGGTTCACGCTCGCTATGGTCGTCAGGCGAAACGGTGGCATCTTGCGATGCCTGAGTCTCGAGGCTTGTGACCTCGCGACTCGCAATATGAATCATGCTGACCGATATGTCGTCGATCCTGTCGCAATCCCGGCGGTTTGCCTGGGCAAACCCCTTGGGTGTTATATGGTCAAGCCTCACGGGCAATTAGTACTGGTTAGCTCAACACATTGCTGTGCTTCCACACCCAGCCTATCAACCTTGTCGTCTTCAAGGGCCCTTCAGGAGGCGCAAGGCCTCAGGGAAGTCTCATCTTGAAGGGGGCTTCCCGCTTAGATGCCTTCAGCGGTTATCCCGTCCGAACGTAGCTACCGGGCAATGCCATTGGCATGACAACCCGAACACCAGAGGTTCGTCCACTCCGGTCCTCTCGTACTAGGAGCAGCTCTTCTCAAACTTCCGACGCCCACGGCAGATAGGGACCGAACTGTCTCACGACGTTCTAAACCCAGCTCGCGTACCACTTTAAATGGCGAACAGCCATACCCTTGGGACCGACTTCAGCCCCAGGATGTGATGAGCCGACATCGAGGTGCCAAACACCGCCGTCGATGTGAACTCTTGGGCGGTATCAGCCTGTTATCCCCGGAGTACCTTTTATCCGTTGAGCGATGGCCCTTCCATACAGAACCACCGGATCACTAGAACCTACTTTCGTACCTGCTCGACGTGTCTGTCTCGCAGTCAAGCACCCTTATGCTCTTGCACTCAATGCACGATTTCCAACCGTGCTGAGGGTACCTTCGTGCTCCTCCGTTACTCTTTGGGAGGAGACCGCCCCAGTCAAACTACCCACCATACACTGTCCTCGATCCGGATGACGGACCTGAGTTAGAACGCCAATGATGTCAGGCTGGTATTTCAAGGTTGGCTCCACCGCATCTGGCGATGTGGTTTCAAAGCCTCCCAGCTATCCTACACAGACAACATCAGCATCCAGTGTAAAGCTATAGTAAAGGTTCACGGGGTCTTTCCGTCTAGCCGCGGGTACACAGCATCTTCACTGCGATTTCAATTTCACTGAGTCTCGGGTGGAGACAGCGTGGCCATCATTACGCCATTCGTGCAGGTCGGAACTTACCCGACAAGGAATTTCGCTACCTTAGGACCGTTATAGTTACGGCCGCCGTTTACCGGGGCTTCGATCAAGAGCTTCGGACGAATCCTAACCCCATCAATTAACCTTCCGGCACCGGGCAGGCGTCACACCCTATACGTCCGCTTGCGCGTTTGCAGAGTGCTGTGTTTTTAATAAACAGTTGCAGCCACCTGGTATCTTCGACCGGTAGGAGCTTACGGAGCAAGTCCTTCACTCTAACCGGTGCACCTTCTCCCGAAGTTACGGTGCCATTTTGCCTAGTTCCTTCACCCGAGTTCTCTCAAGCGCCTTGGTATTCTCTACCTGACCACCTGTGTCGGTTTGGGGTACGGTCGCATGTGATCTGAAGCTTAGAGGCTTTTCCTGGAAGCGTGGCATCGATGACTTCCTGACCGTGGTCAGTTCGTCTCGCATCTCGACCTCAGAGGAACCGGATTTGCCTGATTCCTCGGCCTACATGCTTTCACCAGGACAACCAACGCCTGGCTCACCTAGCCTTCTTCGTCCCCCCATCGCAACCACATCCGGTACGGGAATATTAACCCGTTTCCCATCGACTACGCGTTTCCGCCTCGCCTTAGGGGCCGACTCACTCTGCTCCGATTAACGTAGAACAGAAAACCTTGGTCTTCCGGCGGGGGAGTTTTTCACTCCCCTTATCGTTACTCATGTCAGCATTCGCACTCGTGATACCTCCAGCAGACTTCTCAATCCACCTTCATTGGCTTACACGACGCTCCTCTACCGCTCATCCAGAGGATGAACCCGTAGCTTCGGTACCTGATTTAGCCCCGTTATATCTTCCGCGCAGGCCGACTCGACTAGTGAGCTATTACGCTTTCTTTAAAGGGTGGCTGCTTCTAAGCCAACCTCCTAGCTGTCTGAGCCTTCCCACATCGTTTCCCACTTAATCAGGATTTTGGGACCTTAGCTGACGGTCTGGGTTGTTTCCCTTTTCACAACGGACGTTAGCACCCGCTGTGTGTCTCCCACGCTGCACTCACTGGTATTCGGAGTTTGCCTCGGGTTGGTAAGTCGGGATGACCCCCTAGCCGAAACAGTGCTCTACCCCCAGCGGTGATACGTGAGGCGCTACCTAAATAGCTTTCGAGGAGAACCAGCTATCTCCGGGCTTGATTAGCCTTTCACTCCGATCCACAGCTCATCCCAGCATTTTTCAACATACTTGGGTTCGGGCCTCCAATTGATGTTACTCAATCTTCACCCTGGCCATGGATAGATCGCCCGGTTTCGGGTCTATACCCTGCGACTGGTCGCCCAGTTAAGACTCGGTTTCCCTACGCCTCCCCTATACGGTTAAGCTCGCCACAGAATATAAGTCGCTGACCCATTATACAAAAGGTACGCGGTCACACCACGAAGGTGCTCCCACTGCTTGTACGCATACGGTTTCAGGATCTATTTCACTCCCCTCGCCGGGGTTCTTTTCGCCTTTCCCTCACGGTACTGGTTCACTATCGGTCAGCCAGGAGTATTTAGCCTTGGAGGATGGTCCCCCCATGTTCAGTCAGGGTTTCTCGTGCCCCGACCTACTCGATTTCACGTGACTCGGACTTCGACTACGGGACTATCACCCTGTATCGTCAAGCTTCCCAGCTTGTTCGCCTGTCGGTTGTCACGCTTAAGGGCTGGTCCCCGTTCGCTCGCCGCTACTTGGGGAATCTCGGTTGATTTCTTTTCCTCCGGGTACTTAGATGTTTCAGTTCCCCGGGTTTGCCTCTATAGGTTATGTATTGGCCTATAGATACTCACCTGATGGTGAGTGGGTTTCCCCATTCGGAAATCGTTGGGTCGCAGGGTATTTGCCACCTCGCCAACGCTTATCGCAGGCTATCACGTCCTTCATCGCCTCTGGCTGCCAAGGCATCCACCGTATGCGCTTAATCGCTTGACCATATAACCCCAAGGGGTCTGTCAAGGATTACGACTCTGTCGGACCTCTCCGACATATCGTTTGATGGAGATGTGCTTGGCGCACACTCCATCGTCAGCATGATTCACATTGTTAAAGAGCGGCTGTTCAGAGAACAGTGAGAAGTCACACAACCTTCTCGAGGAAGGCGATATGCTTGTCACTGTGGACTGTGCAGCGTTATCAGGTAGTAGCAGCTTGAACCGGAACTTGATGGTGGAGCCAAGCGGGATCGAACCGCTGACCTCCTGCGTGCAAGGCAGGCGCTCTCCCAGCTGAGCTATGGCCCCAAAAGTCGGCAAAACCGTGTCGACAAAAGCACGAAGCTTTTGGTGGGTCTGGGCAGATTTGAACTGCCGACCTCACCCTTATCAGGGGTGCGCTCTAACCAACTGAGCTACAGACCCGACACTACTACTCGATAAACTAACTTGATCAGGTAATTCGTTGTGAGCACTTGCCGCGAGCAGTAGACAGTGTCGATAAGGAGGTGATCCAGCCCCAGGTTCCCCTAGGGCTACCTTGTTACGACTTCACCCCAGTCATGAACCACACCGTGGTGATCGCCCTCCCGAAGGTTAGGCTAACCACTTCTGGTGCAGTCCACTCCCATGGTGTGACGGGCGGTGTGTACAAGGCCCGGGAACGTATTCACCGTGGCATTCTGATCCACGATTACTAGCGATTCCGACTTCATGGAGTCGAGTTGCAGACTCCAATCCGGACTGAGGCAAGCTTTATGGGATTGGCTCCACGTCGCCGTATTGCAACCCTTTGTACTTGCCATTGTAGCACGTGTGTAGCCCTACCCGTAAGGGCCATGATGACTTGACGTCGTCCCCACCTTCCTCCGGTTTGTCACCGGCAGTCTCCTTAGAGTTCCCGACATGACTCGCTGGCAAATAAGGATAGGGGTTGCGCTCGTTACGGGACTTAACCCAACATTTCACAACACGAGCTGACGACAGCCATGCAGCACCTGTCTCAGAGTTCCCGAAGGCACCAATCCATCTCTGGAAAGTCCTCTGGATGTCAAGGGTAGGTAAGGTTCTTCGCGTTGCATCGAATTAAACCACATGCTCCACCGCTTGTGCGGGCCCCCGTCAATTCATTTGAGTTTTAACCTTGCGGCCGTACTCCCCAGGCGGTCAACTTATTGCGTTAGCTGCGCCACTAAGTCCTCAAGGGACCCAACGGCTAGTTGACATCGTTTACGGCGTGGACTACCAGGGTATCTAATCCTGTTTGCTACCCACGCTTTCGCACCTCAGTGTCAGTGTCAGTCCAGAAGGCCGCCTTCGCCACTGGTATTCCTCCCGATCTCTACGCATTTCACCGCTACACCGGGAATTCTACCTTCCTCTCCTGCACTCTAGCCAAGCAGTTCCAGATGCCGTTCCCAGGTTGAGCCCGGGGCTTTCACACCTGGCTGACTTAGCCACCTACGCGCGCTTTACGCCCAGTAATTCCGATTAACGCTTGCACCCTCCGTATTACCGCGGCTGCTGGCACGGAGTTAGCCGGTGCTTCTTCTGCGAGTGATGTCTTTCTTGCGGGGTATTAACCCACAAGCGTTCTTCCTCGCTGAAAGTGCTTTACAACCCGAAGGCCTTCTTCACACACGCGGCATGGCTGGATCAGGCTTTCGCCCATTGTCCAATATTCCCCACTGCTGCCTCCCGTAGGAGTCTGGGCCGTGTCTCAGTCCCAGTGTGGCTGATCATCCTCTCAGACCAGCTACGGATCGTCGCCTTGGTGAGCCGTTACCTCACCAACAAGCTAATCCGACATGGGCTCATCCGATAGCGCAAGGTCCGAAGATCCCCTGCTTTCTCCCGTAGGACGTATGCGGTATTAGCCTGAGTTTCCCCAGGTTGTCCCCCACTATCGGGCAGATTCCCATGCATTACTCACCCGTCCGCCGCTCGACGCCTCCTAGCAAGCTAGGATCGTTTCCGCTCGACTTGCATGTGTTAAGCCTGCCGCCAGCGTTCAATCTGAGCCATGATCAAACTCTTCAGTTGAAAGCTTGATAGTCTGTTAAGCAGACCAAACTTGGTTCAGAGTCAAACTTCTCGTGAGAGGCTTGCTCCGATATTTGGTGACCTTGTCACCACTCATCGGCAAGCGCTCACACGAATTACCTGATCAAATTTTTAAAGAGCGTCGCTGTGAAGCGAGGAGGCATATTCTACCCGGAACGCTTGAGAAGTCAAGCACTTGATGATGAGTCAGTCGACTGCCTCTAAGCATCATCAAGCGGTGAGGAGCGTTGCTCGATCACCTGTTCCGTAAGGATTGCGGCGCATTCTAGCGAATCGCCCGGAATTGTCAATCGATGGTTTCGAAGCGGACTTCAAAAACATCAAGCAAAACAATCACCTGCAAACCTCTTTCACCGCTGGTGACGCCATGCGTCCCCGGCAGCGGATGCGTACTTTACGCAGGAATCGCCGTGAGGGCAAGGGCTTTTTGAAGAGATTGTCATTCTCGGGACATACGGGTGACATCTCTGAAATGCCTTTCTCTTCTCTCCTCATTCTGCTTCTCTTTTCTTCTTATCCTCGTCTTGCCGTTGCTTGCTGACATCTTCCCCCGGCCAGAAACACATTCGGCCCCGCCAGGAATGGCGGGGCCGAATATCGATCATCACACTGCTGACAGCTGACGCCTACTTGTTTCCGCGCAGCTTGCGACCCAGCGCCATGATCGGGCCACTGGCGACATAGCAACCGAACAGGCCCAGCAGCATCACGGACGGCTCCAGCGAGATGACCACGAAGGCCAGCACGATGGCGAGCAGCGCCACAAAGGGCACCGGCCCCTTGAGGTCGATCTCCTTGAAGCTGTAGTAGCGAATGTTCGACACCATGAGGATACCGGCAGCCGCAACCACGAAGACCATCAGCGACTTGAAGGCGAAGGTCTCGGCGTCGAAATTGTGCATGGTCCACACGCAGCCGGCCACAAGTGCCGCCGCTGCCGGGCTCGGCAGGCCGATGAACCACTTCTTGTCGGTGGAGCCGATCTGGACGTTGAAGCGTGCCAGACGCAGCGCAGCACCCGCCACGTAGACGAAGGCGGCGATCCAACCGATCTTGCCGACGTCCTGAAGAATCCAGCTGAAGGTGACCAGCGCCGGCGCTACACCGAAGGACAGCATGTCCGCGAGGCTGTCGTACTCGGCACCGAAGGCACTCTGGGTGTTGGTCAGGCGAGCTACACGACCGTCCAGACCGTCGAGCACCATCGAGACGAAGATGGCGATGGAGGCGTTGGCAAATTCCCCGTTCAGCGCACACACCACGGCGAAGAAGCCGGAGAACAGCGCCGAGGTAGTGAACAGGTTGGGCAGCAGGTAGATGCCACGCCGGCGAACGGGCTTGCCGTCCTCGATGGCCTCTTCCACGACTTCACTGTCGTCGGTGAACTCCTCCACCACCTTGTCCAGCACTGAGCTGCTACGGCGCGCCTCTGCTTCGGCGCCGCCTTCTACTCCGGGATGTCGATTTTCGTCAGTCATGGGATTCCTTGCATCATGCCTCATCGTGGCAGGGTAGCCACATTCTACACCTGCCAGTGAGCGCGAATAGTGGTGACACCCTAGCGACCTCACCGTCGACTGTCACTCCCTCCCCCATTCGATAGCGCTTATGAATCAGCAACGCAAGCGGGGCGCCCTCCTGATGGAGAGCGCCCCGCTCATTTCACGCCAGATCCAATAGGCAGGATCAGTTGCGCGACTTGTCGACCAGCTGGTTGGCCGTGATCCACGGCATCATGCCGCGCAGCTTCTCACCAGTCTGCTCGATCGGATGCTCGGCGTTCTGGCGACGACGGGCCGTCATGGACGGGTAGTTGGTGTTGCCTTCCTGGATGAACATCTTGGCGTATTCACCGCTCTGGATGCGCTTGAGTGCATTGCGCATGGCGACACGGGACTGCTCGTTGATGACTTCGGTACCGGTCACGTACTCGCCATACTCCGCATTGTTGGAGATGGAGTAGTTCATGTTGGCGATGCCGCCTTCGTACATCAGGTCGACGATCAGCTTGAGCTCGTGCAGACACTCGAAATAGGCCATTTCCGGTGCGTAGCCCGCTTCGGTCAGGGTCTCGAAGCCCATCTTGACCAGCTCGACCGCGCCACCACACAGGACAGCCTGCTCACCGAACAGATCGGTTTCGGTCTCGTCCTTGAAGGTGGTCTCGATGATGCCGGTACGACCGCCACCGACGCCTGCCGCGTAGGAGAGTGCGATGTCCTTGGCCTGGCCAGTCGCATCCTGATGGATGGCGATCAGGTCCGGGATACCGCCACCCTTCACGAACTCGGAACGCACGGTGTGACCCGGTGCCTTCGGCGCGATCATGATGACGTCGAGGTCAGCACGCGGCACGACCTGGTTGTAGTGGACGTTGAAGCCGTGAGCGAAGGCCAGGGTCGCGCCCTGCTTCAGGTTCGGTTCCACCTGGTTCTCGTAGATGGCCTTCTGGTTCTCGTCCGGCGCCAGGATCATGACCAGGTCAGCCGCCTTAACCGCTTCCTCGACTTCGGCAACCTTCAGGCCCGCCGCTTCGGCCTTGGCCCAGCTGGAGGAAGAACGACGCAGGGCGACAGTGACATCGACGCCGGATTCCTTCAGGTTGTTCGCGTGGGCGTGGCCCTGGGAACCGTAACCGAGGATGACCACTTTCTTGCCCTGGATGAGGGAGAGGTCACAATCCTTGTCGTAATAGAGTTTCATCGTCATTGCTCCTGGCGGCTCACCCCGTCAGCGGGATGGCGTGAGATCTTGAAAGAGTGTCTGTTGTTCTTGCGACCCCTCCCGCAAGGGAAAGGCGTATGACAGTGTCCAGCGCCGACGGCCATCTGTCTCGGCCGCTCTGCGTCCTGGGGAGGTCGTGCGCCTTGGATCAAGGTCTGCCGCCCTCCTCCTGCGCGGCGATGAGTCCACCTTACCTGCACCTCGACATTGCGTAAAATGCTATATTTGCACCATTATATGCCATATTGCGCAATACAAGGCATTTCCCTCTACAGCACTCACCGACAGTGGACTCCGGCATGGACAATCGCCAGCTCAAGCAATTCCTGACCCTCGCCGAAACGCTACATTTCGGGCGCGCCAGCACTGCCTGCCACCTGAGCGCCTCTGCCCTGTCACGAGCCATCCGGGCCATGGAGGAAGAGCTGGGCGTCAGCCTGTTCGAGCGCGACAACCGCAGCGTCGCGCTGACACCGGCGGGTGAACGCTTCCGTCGTCATGCTCGCGAACTCCTGAGTCAGTGGGATGACATTCGCCAGTCACTGCTGGAAGACAGTGATGAACTGCGTGGCGAGCTCTCCCTGTATTGCTCGGTGACTGCCAGCTACAGCTTTCTTTACGAGATTCTGGCCACCTTCCGCGCCCGCCACCCGCACGTGGAGCTCAAGCTGCATACCGGTGACCCTGCCGTGGCACTGGAGCGTGTGCTGATGGGCCATGAGGACCTGGCAATCGCCGCGCGTCCGGATGTGCTGCCTTCCCGCCTGGCCTTTACCGACTTCGCCGAATCGCCGCTACGCTTCATTGCGCCGCGACATGATGGCCCCGGCCAGCGGCTGGAAGGCATCGGGGAGGCCGATGATTCAGTGGCGGGCGACGGTCACATCGACTGGGCCCGCGTGCCGATGATCCTGTCGGAGACCGGCCTGGCACGTGAGCGCTTCGATGCCTGGTGCCACGAGCGCGGCATCAAGCCACGTCTGTATGCTCAGGTTGCCGGCAATGAGGCCATCGTCAGCATGGTCGGGCTGGGCTTCGGGATCGGTGTGGTGCCACAGATCGTGCTCGACAATTCGCCGCTGGCCGATCAGGTGCGCATCCTTGAGGTCGATCCTCCGCTGACCCCCTACAAGGTCGGCCTGTGCGTACAGGAAAAACGCCTGCGTCATCCGCTGGTGCGCGCGTTATGGGAGCAACTGCCCGGCTCGCCGCAGCGACCCGTTGATTGATGCCTGATAGCGAGCCAACAAGAATGGCGCAGCAACGAAAACGGCGCCCCGAGGGGCGCCGTTCTTGTGTTGCGATTCCACTACCACCGTCTTACAGGCTCAACACCTTTTCACCGCGTGCGATGCCGGAGACACCGGTACGTGCCACTTCCATCACGCCCACCGGCTGCATCGCCGCCAGGAAGGCATCCAGCTTGCCGCCGTCACCGGTGATCTGAATGGTATAGAGGCTCGGGGTGATATCGACGATCTGGGCACGGAAGATGTCCGCCGTGCGCTTGATCTCGTCACGCTGGGCGCCCAACGCCTTGACCTTGACCAGCATCAGCTCGCGCTCGATGTGGCTGCCCTCGGTGAGGTCCACCAGCTTGACCACATCCACCAGCTTGTTGAGCTGCTTGGTGATCTGCTCGATGACACGATCTTCACCGACCGTGGTGACGGTCAGACGGGACAGGGTCGCGTCTTCGGTCGGCGCCACGTTGAGGGTCTCGATGTTGAAGTTACGCTGTGAAAACAGGCCGACGACCCGTGACAGCGCGCCCGGTTCGTTTTCCATCAGAATGGAGATGATATGGCGCATCAGGTCCGCTCCGTCTTCGTAAGCAGCATGTCACGCATGGAGCCGAGAGGCACCTGCATCGGGTAGACGTGTTCACGCGGGTCGACATAGATGTCGAGGAACACCAGCTCGTCCTTGTTGCGGAAGGCGTCTTCCAGCGCAGGCTCGAGCTCCTCCACCGTGTGCACCTTGATGGCGCGGAAGCCATAGGCACCCGCCAGCTGCACGAAGTCAGGCAGCGACTCCATATAGGAATGCGAGTGACGGGACTTGTAGTTCAGGTCCTGCCACTGACGCACCATGCCCAGCGACTGGTTGTTGAGGTTGATGATCTTGACCCCGATCCCGTACTGCTTACAGGTCGAGAACTCCTGCATCATCATCTGGAAGCTGCCTTCACCGGTGAACAGCACCACATCGTCTTCCGGGTAGGACATCTTGATGCCCATGGCCGCCGGGAAGCCGAAGCCCATGGTGCCCAGACCACCGGAGGTGATCCAGCGGTTGGGGCGCTGGAACTTGTAGTACTGGGCAGCGAACATCTGGTGCTGACCGACATCGGTGGCGACGAAGGCTTCGCCACGCGTCGCACGGTGCACGGCTTCCACCACCTGCTGCGGCTTGAGCGGCTCACCCGGGGCGGACGGCTCGTACAGCTTGCCTTCACGCTCGGCACGCCAGCCATCGATCTGGGACCACCAGGCCTCCAGTGCATCGGGGTTGGCCAGCTCGCGGCCCTGCACGAGGCTGATCATCTCGTTGATCACGGCATCGGCCGGACCGACGATCGGCACATCGGCGCGCACGGTCTTGGAGACCGAGCTCGGGTCGATGTCGACGTGGATGATCTTGGCCGTCGGGCAGAACTTCGAGGTGTTGTTGGTCACGCGGTCATCGAAGCGCGCACCGATGCAGATGATCAGATCGGCGTGGTGCATGGCATTGTTCGACTCGTAGGAGCCGTGCATGCCGGGCCAGCCCAGACACTGCCGATCGCCCTGCGGGTAGGCACCGATGCCCATCAGCGAAGTGGTGATCGGGAAGTTGAGGCGGCGTACCAGGTCAGTCAGCGCTTCGCTGGCACGCCCGGACACCACACCGCCACCGGTGAAGAACAGCGGGCGACGTGCCTTGAGCATCAGCTCCACGGCTTTCTTGATCTGGCCACTGTGGCCACGGGTGACCGGGCTGTAGGAGCGCATGCGTACCTTCTTGGGGTAGCTGTACTCATAGCGTTCGGTCGGGGCGGTCATGTCCTTCGGGATATCGATGACGACCGGCCCCGGGCGACCACTGGAGGCCAGATAGAAGGCCTTCTTGATCACCTCGGGAATCTCGCTCGGGTGCTTGATCGAGAAGCTGTGCTTCACGATCGGGCGAGTCACGCCGACGATGTCGGTTTCCTGGAAGGCGTCTTCACCGATCAGGTGACTGGCGACCTGACCACACAGCACGACCATGGGAATCGAGTCCATGTAGGCCGTGGCGATACCAGTGACGGCATTGGTCGCGCCCGGGCCTGAGGTGACCAGCACCACACCCGGCTTGCCGGAGGCGCGCGCGTAACCATCGGCGGCGTGGGTCGCGGCCTGCTCGTGACGGACCAGAACGTGCTGGACCTTGTCCTGGCGGAACAGGGCGTCATAGATATGCAGCGCCGCTCCACCGGGATAGCCGTAAATATATTCCACGCCCTCGTCGTGCAGGGCGCGGGCGATCATGTCAGCGCCGGAAAGCAATTCCACTTGGTTATTCTCCCCTGGAGGTCTCGAGTGCGTCCGGCGGCAATGCGCAAGCCGGATCGAGTGCGACCTGAATGTCGCTACCGCAGAAATTGCGGCACCTGATGCCAAACCCTGGCGTCTGCGGCCCGGTTAGGGCCTGCACTCTTGTCGCATCGGTTGGATGCGGTCGGGGCTGATGGCCGGTCGGTACGGTTGGCGTACCCGGACCGGCGTATCCTTTGACAGGCGGACAGCGACTCAGCGTCTGTCCTTCACGCGGCGCTTCGAGGGTCGCCCGAATGGCCGCGCCCGCAATCAGGAATGGTCAAGAGTCCAACAGCCGCAAGGGGCTGTCAACTCAACCTTACGCCAGTGTGCGCCGCCTGCGCCAAATGCCACACCGATAACAACGAATCCGGCCATAAGCGTGCGTAAAACCTCACCAATGGCGATAAATTCGCAATTTTCTGCTTCGTGAATTTCAGCCTGCCTCACGCCGGGTTGTCTTTTTGCGCCCGGACGGCAGACACGAAAACGCCCCACCGCAAGCGGAAGGGCGTGCTTCCGTCACGGTGGGGCGTCACTCATGGGCGCGCGAATCAGCGCGTGAAGGTCAGTTCCCCGCCCTCTTCGTCGACACGGATCACATCACCGGGCACGAAGTCGCCACCCAGCAGCGCCTGGGCCAGCGGATTCTCGATACGACTCTGGATGGCGCGCTTGAGCGGACGAGCGCCATAGACCGGATCGAAGCCTGCCTTGGCCAGCAGCGCCATCGCGGCATCGGTGATATCGAAGCCGAGATCGCGATCGGCCAGGCGCGCCTTGAGACGTTCAAGCTGGATGCCCGCGATGGAAGCAATCTGCGCCTGCCCCAGCGCGTGGAACACGACCACTTCATCGATGCGGTTGATCAGCTCCGGTCGGAAGTGATTGCCGACGACTTCCATCACCGCCGTCTTCATGTCGTCGTACTGGAAGGCCGCCTTGCGCTCGGCACGCTCGTCGGCACTTTCCGTACTGCCATCGTCTTCCGCCAGCTCGCCATTGAGGCCGCTCATGCGCTGGATCATTTCCGAGCCCAGGTTGGAGGTCATCACGATCACGGTGTTGCGGAAATCGACGGTGCGCCCCTGACCATCGGTCAGGCGGCCATCTTCCAGCACCTGCAGCAGGATGTTGAAGACATCAGGGTGCGCCTTCTCGACCTCGTCGAGCAGCAGCACGGAGTATGGCTTGCGGCGCACGGCCTCGGTCAGATAGCCGCCCTCTTCATACCCGACATAGCCGGGAGGCGCGCCGATCAAGCGGGCCACGGAGTGCTTCTCCATGAACTCGGACATGTCGATGCGCACCATCGCCTCTTCGGTGTCGAACAGGAAGCTGGCCAGTGACTTGCAGAGCTCCGTCTTGCCGACGCCGGTCGGACCAAGGAACAGGAAAGAGCCGTTGGGACGATTCGGATCCGACAGCCCCGCGCGTGAGCGACGTACCGCATTGGACACCGCGATCACCGCCTCGTCCTGACCGATCACTTTCTCGTGCAGCGCCTCTTCCATGCGCAGCAGCTTGTCACGCTCGCCTTCGAGCATCTTGGCGACCGGAATGCCGGTCCAGCGCGAGACGACCTCGGCAATCTCCTCCTCGGTGACATTGGAGCGCAGCAGTACGTGGGCAGAGGTATCCGCCTCGCCTTCGCCGGCTTCGCTGATCTGCTTCTCGAGCCCCGGAATCACGCCGTACTGCAGTTCCGACATACGGCTGAGGTCACCGGCGCGGCGCGCCTGCTCCAGATCGATACGCGCCTGTTCCAGCTCCGCCTTGAACTGGGCCGCGCCCTGGATGCTGGACTTCTCGGCCTTCCAGACTTCATCGAGGTCGGCGTATTCACGCTCCAGCTCCGATATCTGGTCCTCAAGCGCGCCGAGGCGCTTGAGCGCCGCCTCATCAGTCTCCTTCTTGAGCGCTTCCCGCTCCATCTTGAGCTGGATCAGGCGGCGATCGAGGCGGTCCATCTCCTCAGGCTTGGAATCCAGCTCCATGCGGATGCGTGACGCGGCCTCGTCGATCAGGTCGATCGCCTTGTCCGGCAGCTGGCGGTCCGTGATGTAACGCGAGGACAGCCGTGCAGCGGCGATGATGGCACTGTCGGTGATGTCGACCCCGTGGTGTACCTCGTAGCGCTCCTTCAGGCCACGCAGGATGGCAATGGTGTCTTCCTCGCTGGGCTGGTCGACCTGCACCTTCTGGAAGCGGCGCTCGAGTGCGGCGTCCTTCTCGATGTACTGGCGATACTCGTCAAGCGTGGTGGCACCGACACAGTGCAGCTCGCCACGCGCCAGCGCCGGCTTGAGCATGTTGCCGGCGTCCATCGCGCCTTCGGCCTTGCCCGCGCCGACCATGGTGTGCAGCTCGTCGATGAACAGGATGACCTGGCCCTCTTCCTGCGCCAGCTCCTTGAGCACCGACTTGAGGCGCTCCTCGAATTCGCCGCGGAACTTGGCCCCCGCCAGCAGCGAGCCCATGTCGAGAGACAGCACGCGCTTGTTCTTGAGGCCTTCCGGCACCTCGCCATTGACGATACGGCTGGCCAGCCCCTCGACGATGGCGGTCTTGCCGACACCAGGTTCACCGATCAACACCGGGTTGTTCTTGGTGCGACGCTGCAGCACCTGGATCGTGCGCCGAATTTCCTCGTCACGCCCGATCACCGGGTCGAGCTTGCCATCCCGCGCGCGCTCGGTGAGATCCAGGGTGTACTTGTTGAGCGCCTCGCGATTGTTCTCGGCATCGGCATCGCCCACGGCTTCGCCACCGCGCAGTGCATCGATGGCGGAGGTCAGGGCGGGCTTCTTGATGCCCGAGGAGGTGAACAGCTTGCCGAGATCACCGCCCAGCTCCAGCGCGGCCAGCAGCGCGAGCTCGGAGGCGATGAATTGATCGCCGCGCTTCTGCGCTTCACGATCGGCCAGATTCAGAAGCTTGCCGAGGGCCTGCGAGGGCGCGACATTGCCGTCGAACTGGGACACGGTCGGCAGGTCATCCAGCTGGCGCTTGAGGCCACTCATCAGACTGGTGGCATCGCCGCCCGCCTTGTTGACCAGTGCCTTGAGACCGCCATCGCGGTCCTCCAGCAGCGCCAGCAGCAGATGCTGTGGGTGAATTTCATTGTGGCCTCGCCCGACGGCGAGCGACTGGGCATCCGCCAGAGCGTTCTGCAGCTTGCTGGTGAGTTTGTCGATGCGCATGGTGCTGTCTCCTGAGAGTCATGGCGGTACTCCTTTTCTCAGGAGCTTCGCCTGTAACTTTTCGTATCTGACTCTCAAGATGGGGACTGGTGCACGGCTTTCAAGGCAGGATTCGCCGCACTGCAGCATGTTGTGCCATTCGCCTGATCCAGGTCAGTTTCCCGCCCTGCCGGCCATCACCTTTGCCACACAGAAACGCTCCGCCGACCTGGAACATCAGGTCAACGGGGCATTTGTGGGTACTGAATGTCGAGCTTGTGGAATGCGCAGACCAGAACCCTGGACAGTGATTTCTGCTCAGCGCCTCAGCGCAGCCAGATCACCGTGGCGAGGCGCCCGGTCACGCCATCATCACGACGATGGGAGTAGAAACGCGACTCCGAGGCGGTGCAGAAGTGGCCGCCACTGACATGACCGACTCCGGCACGCTCGAGACGCAGACGTGCCAGCTTGTAGAGGTCGCACATGTAATGACCAAGCCGGTAGGGACTGGCCTCGAAGGCATCATCGGCCTCAGGCAGGTCCGCGATGAAGGCGTCACGTACCTCGGGGCCGACCTCGAACTGCGCATTGGAGATCGCAGGACCCAGCCAGGCCATCAGCTCGCCGGGGGCATCGCCGAGACGCTCGATGGTGGCTTCCAGCACGCCTTCGACCAGCCCGCGCCAACCCGCATGTGCCACACCGACACGCGTGCCCTGCCGATCACAGAACAGCACCGGCAGGCAGTCCGCCGTCAT
This sequence comes from bacterium Scap17, assembly GCA_013376735.1. NCBI lineage: Bacteria > bacterium Scap17. The sequence continues at coordinate 3,885,447 of VINJ01000001.1, forward strand.
CACCACACAGGCCTGCCCGGTGCCGGTACTGATGCAGGCATCCGCCCGTGGCGGTGCACCCGGCCGGCCCTCGGCGTGGCAGACATCGAAGGCATCCACCACCTGAGTGCCATGCACCTGGTCCAGCCATGCCAGCGGACGCCCGTCATCGACCTCTGCCGCAAGCAGCTCACGCACCTGCGCTACCATCGCCGGGTCATCGCCGACGTGCAGCGCCGGATTGAAGCCAGCATACGGCCCCTGGCTGGGGCCGCTCTCACGCGTGGTCACGAAGGCCTGCACCGGGCTCGGCGCGGGCCAGTCCGGCAGTATCAGGGTCGGGCGTAGACTCTCGTCGTGCATAACCTCTCCTTGTGCGGCGTGTCGCGCGAGCCTGCCGCCTCAGCGAGCGATGTCTTCCTTGAGATAGTCGATCAACACCAGCATGTCGCCCGGCATCTCGGCGCGGAATTCGACTTCCTTGCCCGTGATCGGGTGGATGAAGGCGAGACGGCGGGCATGCAGTGCCTGACGCGGGAACTGGCGCAGCAGCTCCTTGAGCGGGTCACTGGCCCCAGGCGGCAGCTTCAGACGCCCGCCGTAGACCGGGTCTCCAACCAGCGGATAGCGCTGGTGCGCCATGTGCACGCGAATCTGGTGGGTACGCCCGGTTTCCAGCTTGCAGCGGATATGGGTGTGGCCTCGGAAACGCTCCACCACGCGGAAGTGGGTGACCGCCGGCTTGCCACTGTGAGTGACGGCCTGACGCTTGCGGTCCTTGGGGTGACGCCCGATGGGCGCATCCACGGTGGCACCGGAGGTCAGCACGCCCGTGACGACGGCATCATACTCCCGCGATACGGTACGGGCCTGCAGCTGCTCGACCAGGTCCGCCTGGGCGGTCAATGACTTGGCCACCACCATCAGTCCGCTGGTGTCCTTGTCGAGACGGTGCACGATACCGGCACGCGGCATCATGGAATTGCCCGGGCAATGATGCAGGATGGCGTTGAGCAGCGTGCCATCGTGGTTACCCGCGCCCGGGTGCACGACCATGCCGTGTTCCTTGTTGATGACCAGCACGTCGTCGTCTTCATAGACGATCTCGAGCTCGATATCTTCCGGCTCGTGGCTGACTTCCTCTTCAAGCTCGGCGGTCAGGGCCAGACGTTCACCGCCATAGACCTTCTCGCGGGGTTTGACGGCGGCACCGTCGAGGGTCAGCGCACCGGTCTTGATCCAGTGCTTGAGACGCTCGCGGGAATAGTCGGAGAAGATCTCGGCGCAGGCCTGATCAAGGCGCATGCCAATCATCGCCTCCGGGATCCGCTCTTCGCGGTTGATGGTGTCTGCCATATTGCTCTCTGAGGCCGTTTCGCACGAAAGGGCCTTTGCTTTATAGTGAGTGCGGATCGGCGGATTCTAGCATGCCCGCCATGGATTGCCCGAGATGAGGAAACCGATGCGCGCCCTTCCCTTGACTGCCCTCGCCCTGGCCAGCACCTTGCTGGCTGGCTGTGCGTCCAACGAGCCGGCACCGGATCTTCAGGAGCAGGACCTGTATCGTCAGGCCCAGGTTTCTCTGGATACCAGCCGCTTCAACTCCGCTGTGCAACAACTTGAAGCCCTGGATACTCGCTTCCCGTTCGGCAGCTACGCCGAACAGTCGCAGCTGGAGCTGATCTACGCCTATTACCAGGTCGACAACTGGGAGGCGGCACGCGCCGCGGCCAGCCGTTTCATTCGCCTGCACCCCGATCACCCGCAGGTCGATTATGCCTACTACATGCGTGGACTGGCAGCGTACAGCGCGGGCCGTTTCAGCCTGGAATCCCTCGATCTGATCGATATTTCCAAGCGTGACCTGGGCGCGACACGCGATGCCTACGTCGACTTCGGTGAGCTGGTACGTCGCTTCCCCAATAGCACCTACGCGGCAGATTCCCGTCAGCGCATCATCTATCTGCGCAACGTACTGGCACGCGGCGAGCTGCAGACAGCCGATTTCTACCTGCGCAAGCAGGCCTATCTGGCTGCCGTGAAGCGTGGCGAGTGGGTCATTGAGCACTACCCTAACACTCCTGCCACCCGCGATGCGCTGGCCGTGATGGTCGAGGGCTATCTGGGCCTCGGTCTGCGTGACCGTGCCAGCGAGACGCTCAAGGTGCTGATCCAGAATGATCCGGACAATGAACGTCTGGATGGCCGTACCTTCGAGCCGCGTTACGTGAAGGCTGACGACCTGACGGTCTGACGACCGGCAGGCGTCACCATCGAAAAGCCCGTGATCGATGATCACGGGCTTTTTCGTGCTGCCAGCATGGCCAGAATCGTCGGATTCAGGCGCTTTCAGCGTCTTGCGCAAAGAATCCGCAATCCCTGACACCGGACATGAGTTGCCTCAATCGCCGGCCACCCAGCCATTGACGATCGGGTAACGACGATCCCGCCCGAAGCCACGCGGCGTGACGCGCACGCCGACCGGTGCCTGACGACGCTTGTACTCGGTACGGTCGACCAGACGCACCACGCGATAGACATCCTCTTCCTCGAAGCCTGAGCGGATGATCGCCTCGGCGCTCATGTCACCCTCGATATAGTGGGTGAGAATCGCATCCAGGGTGTCGTAGTCGGGCAGCGAATCGCTGTCGAGCTGATCCTCGGCAAGCTCGGCGGACGGCGGGCGCGTGATGACGCGTTCCGGAATCGCCGGACCCATGGTGTTGCGCCAGTTGGCGAGGCGGAATACCCAGCTCTTGTAGACATCCTTGAGCGCGTTGTAGCCACCGACCATGTCGCCGTAGAGCGTGGCGTAACCCACCGCCATCTCGCTCTTGTTGCCGGTGGTCAGCACCATCAGGCCCTTCTTGTTGGAGATGGCCATCAGCAGCACGCCACGACAGCGTGACTGCAGATTCTCTTCGGTGGTATCGCGCTCGCTGCCCGCGAAGCTCTCCGCCAGCGTCTCGGTGAAGGCTTCGACCATCGGCGCGATGGGCATCACCTCGTAATTCACGCCCAGCAGTTTCGCTTGCTCGGCGGCGTCTTCCTTGGAGATGTCCGCAGTGTAGTGATACGGCATCATCACGGCATGCACTCGGTCCGCGCCCAGCGCATCGACGGCGATGGCCAGCGACAGGCCGGAATCGATGCCCCCGGAAAGCCCCAGCACCACCCCCTTGAAGCCGCTCTTGTTGACGTAGTCACGCAGCCCCGTGACCAGCGCGCAGTAGAGTGACTCCTCCGGCGACAGCAGCTCGGCGATCTCGCCACTCTGCGGCGCCCAGTTGCCACCCTCTGCCTTGAGGAACTGCACCGGCATCAGGCCGACATCCCACCACGGCGCCTGCACGCAGGTCTTGCCGTCGGCATCGATGGCGGCAGAGCCCCCATCGAAGACCAGCTCATCCTGACCGCCGATCTGATTGACGTAGACCAGCGGGCAGTTGACCTCGGCGGCCCGCTCGGCGAACAGTCGATTGCGCTCGGCCGGCTTCTCCAGGTGATAGGGCGAGGCATTGAGGCTGACGAGAATCTCGGCTCCGGCATCGCGCGCCTGACGGATCGGCGCGCCGTCCCACAGGTCTTCGCAGATGACGATGCCCAGACGGGCACCACGGCATTCCACCACACACGGCTCGCTGCCCGGCGTGAAATAGCGCTGCTCATCGAAGACCTGATAGTTGGGCAAGGCCTGCTTGGCATACTCGGCGATCCACTCACCATCCTTGAGCACGCCGGCCAGGTTGTAGCGCTTGCCGTCACGCATGCCGGGGTAGCCGACGATGACCATCACACCCGGCGCGACCTCCTTCGCCATCTGGGCCCGCGCCTCTTCCAGGCGGGATTCCATGGACTCGCGCAGCAGCAGGTCTTCCGGCGGGTAGCCGGTCAGACACAACTCGGGCAGCACTACGACATCGGCCTTGTGCTCAAGACTCGCTTCACGCACCGCTTCGATGGCACGTGCAGTGTTGCCGGGGATATCACCGACCAGCGGGTCGAGCTGGGCCATCACCAGAGTCAGATCTTGCATGCGGTAAGGATCTCTCGATTGGCGGTTCGATAAGGGGCCAGTACACTGTGGCCTGACATCTGGCTCAGATCACTGAGCCGTGCACCGGCCCACCTGTCATCATGTTGGCCGCCATTGTCCCGCAAGGTCGCGCCGCTGGCAAAAGCCACGCGCGCCGCCTCATCTGGGAGTCATATAGGAATGAGCCTGTTGATCATCCGTCTGCTGGTCTTCGCCGCCCTGTTCTGGGCCGGCCTGCGCCTTTACCGCATGTATCGCCAATGGAAGCTGAGCCAGGACGACTACGGCAACGGAAACCCCGCCGAACGCGAGGCGCAGAACATGGTGCGCTGCGCCTACTGCGACCTGCATCTGCCGGAAAATGACGCCATTCGCCACGAGGCGCTGCACTTCTGCTGCCAGGAACACCAGCAACACTTCCTCGACGAAGGGCCGCGCAAGTAACGGCTATCTCCCACCTTCGAGACGCAGGGTTTGAGGGTGGGAGATACAGGGCTTGAGGGTGGAGACGAAGAGGCTGGATGGGAGATGGCGAGGCTCAGGCCCAGCGGGTCTCGACGGCATCTGATGATGTATCCAGAGCAGCGATCTCGGTCAGCAGGGCCTCGGGCTGATAGGGGGCTGGGTCGATGATCGGTGTACGCCCGAGCAGTTGATCCGCCAGCAGCCGGGTCGAGGCCGGCGCCAGTACCAGCCCGTTGCGGTAATGGCCGGCATTGACGTGCAGGTGGCGGCGTTCAGGCACGGCACCGATGAAGGGCGTGCCGGTCGGCGAACCGGGGCGCAGTCCCGCCCAGTGGTGCTCGACCTCACACTGCGCCAACTCGGGGATGATCTCGCAGGCGCTCTTGATCAGTGACTCGCGCGCCTCAAGGGTGGTCGCCTTGTCGAAGCCGACCTCCTCCAGCGTCGAGCCGGCCACGATGCGACCATCGCCCCGCGGTATCACGTAGCGACCATTCTTGAGCACTACGCGCTCCACCAGCCCCTTGGGGGCCTTGAACAGCACCATCTGGCCGCGCACCGGCCGCACCGGCAGCGCAAGCCCCGCCTCACTCAGAATCTCTCGACTCCAGGCACCACCGCAGACCACGACCTGGCCAGCAGCCAGCACCGAATTGGCAGTCTGTACGCCAATGGCGGTGCCGTCCTGCAGCAGGATGCCCTGCACCGCGACATTCTCCAGCAGGCGCACGCGCGGGTGAGCGTCGAGCGCGGCGCGCAGTGACTTGCCCAGACGCGGATTGCGGATGCTGCCCAGCGTCGGCATCCACAGCGCCGACTCGCAACCGGACGCGACCGCCGGAGCCTTGTCATAGACGAAGTCGGCGTCCACGCGCGTCAGCGGCTTGGTATATTCCCGGGACCAGGCCAGTGCCTGCTCGGCATCCTCGACATTCAGATACAGCAGACCCTGCTGGCGATATTCGGGGTCGATGCCGGTGGTCTCGATCAGGCGCTCGGCCAGCGTGGGATAGAAGCCTTCCGACCAGGCAGACAGGCGCGAGATCGGCGCGCGATAACGCCACGGATACAACGGCGAGACGATACCGCCACCCGCCCATGACGCCTCACGCCCACACTGGCCTCGCTCGACCAGCGTAACCTCGGCACCGCCATCCGCCAGCTCCAGCGCAGTCAGCATGCCGATCACGCCACCGCCTACCACCACAAAGTCATTCACGCCTGTTCGCTCCTGCCATCAGCCCGGGAAAGGGGTCAAGAATACGCCGCCCGCAAGGCGGTGCAAGCGAGCCGCAGGCAATCCAGCATTGCGCCGAGTCTCCAGCATTGGCCACAGCCGAGCGATTCACGGCTACCAGCAGTCGCCGTCGCCTTCAGCCGTACGGCGCCCGGTACTACTCAAGCTCAAGGACTTGCACTCAGTATCGCGAGCTTGGACACCTGTCGCCGTCGCCTTGACAGTAAAAGCAGTTGCATTGCCATCAAGACCCAATGTGTAAAAGCCATCAGGCGACGTGGTCGCACGCCCCAAACCGTCATCATCACAGCTCGCGTCACCCCCGATACTGGATGAGTATTCACCACAGCGCGCCATGTAGCGCTCCTGCGCCTGTGCCAGCGACACCAGCGCGACATGAGCGTCCTCGCGGTGGGTACGTAGAACATGATTCTGGTAACTGGGATACGCGATGGCAGCCAGAATGCCGACGATGGCAACCACTATCATCAACTCGATCAGGCTGAAGCCTCGCCCTCTTGGATAAGCGCTTGACTGACTGTCCATGCGCTCATTGGCAATGACTTGTTCAATCATGGGCACGTCCTGTCGTGAAACAGCCACCGCGGCAAGTTGCGGTGGCTGACATAAGCAATAAAAGCACACGCTTTACCGAGGCCTCAGCGCAGCTGGTACCAGGAGACACGGCCAGAGGTCGCAGATGTCTGTACATTGAGTTCAAACGGAGTAACCGTACCGGAGGCGTTGCCACTGGCCCCTGTAGCGACAAAGACATGATTGCCGATGCTGGCCAGGCCGCCAGGTTCACCTGACAGCTTGATGCTGATGAAAACCTCATCTGCAGCGGTGCCGTCCTGCGAAGTGGCAAGCGGAATATCGCCTGAATCGAAGGCACCATCCTCATTGAGATCAAAGACCGGCACATAACTTGAGTTGCCACTGTCATAGGAGGGCAAGCCTGTCTGAGAATCTACCGCGATCAACCAACCACTGCTATTGGCTTCACAGAAGTTACTGCCGCCCCCGTCAGTGCGTGTTGCGACGACCAGCAGATTTCCCAGCAGACTGGCAGGCTGGACGACCTCCTCGCCATCATCGATGAGATCCAGATACCAGCCATAGCGGGAATCCTCGTCAACCAGTTGCTGCCCATAGTCGAAGCGCTTCCCATTCAACGTGCGCCCGATAATCTCACCCTCATGATATTCCAGCCCAGTGAACGCTCGCCGCTCAAGCTGTTCACGTCCCAGACCGAGATGCTTGCCATCATCCAGTACGGTATACAGACTCTGCTGGCTGGCCACGTCATCATCAATCGGGGTGTAGAGCTGCTCGCCCGTCCCGAATGAAATCAACAGATTGGGTTTGTCCATGGTATGCGTTGCGCCTGAAAGTCGACTCAATGTCGGCTTGACCGTGATCGGCTGGACACTTCCGTCAGCACAACTCCCACCAGCACTTGCATCACACTTCGCTGTGAAAAGCAGGCTAGCCTTCCATTTGGAAGGGTCTTTCTCACTGAGATTGAACTTCCATAACCGCCCATTCATATCGCCGCCGTAAGCGAAATCAATCGTCCCGTTACTGTCGATATCCGCCACCTGAATACTGGTCAACTCTCCAGCAGCAGTGCCTCCAGCAAGCTTGGCGATACCCATGCCACTCTTCAGGTCACGCAGGAAAAGTGTGGCTGGAGCCAGATCGTTGTCAGGCTTCAAGCCATTGGGCACCAATAACGCCTGCTGACCATTGTTGAGCTTTCCGATATGCACATCACCATACACATGGCCGATATCCTTGTCCTTCAAGCCGCTGCCGGCAACGTCAGGCCCCAGCTCCCAACCAGCCAGACCAGCGGCAGAGACCTCACGCCCCTTGACGACATCGGTGACATTGAGCACGAAGACCCCACGGCCACCACCACCCAACCCGGAGGCTAGCCAGGTATTACCCTCGGACAGGGTCGTCACACGCGGTACGGCATCAACATAATAACGATGCTGGTAACCGGTACTTGCCAGATAACCGAGTCCTTCTCCATCTTCCTGGCTGAACAACAGCTCAGGAATATACGCGAACTGCTCATCACCAGATTCGAGATCAAAGGCATGCAACATGCCGTCATTGGCTCCCACAAAGACACTGCCCTGATCATTTCTGCCCTCGCGAGTCACAACGACGGGCGAAGATCCAATGATATCTCCCAGCACACTACTCTGACGGGCACGCAGGCCCTTGCCCTCGAGTGCGCGACTCCCTTTGAGCCAGGCGACCACCGCCTCGCGTCCCTCACTATTGCTCAGATCATCGGGCGCATAACGCTCCAGATCCTTCTGCTGAGCACTGGTGAGGTTGTCCGCTGAAAACACGACTGTGGAACCGTTACCCGCGGTATAGACCTTGCGGCTGGCGATTCCTGACTTATTGAGATTGGCCGTCAGCCTGTCCGATGCATTCCATCCAGGGGCCTCCTGATTTGCCTCGAATGTTTCGCTATCCACTACCTCGGCATCGGAACCTCCCTGAGACACTGCCGATACCGCCGTGACTTCACCCGACCAGCTGGCCGGCGAATAACTGGCCTGAAGCACCATGCCACCAGCTTCCACCTGCGCGGTACTCAGATTGGTCGCCACACCGCTGACACTCTCACCACGTGCCACGATATCTCGTGATATGGCTGCCAGCGCATCAACCAGCGCCGCAGGATCTGCAGCATTGAAGTAGAGGCCACCTCCATCTTCCGCAGCTTGCTTGAGGTCATCGATGGTGCTGGAAGTCGATTCCTGCACATATCCAGGTATGTCGCTATTCAGTCGAGTATTCCACCTGTCATCATCAGCTTCGACACCAAATGCGACGGTATAGGTCGTCATCACCTGGTTTTCATAACTACCACTACCCAATGATTCCTTGAGGTCCTTGTTCGCGTAGTAATAGGCAACATCCGCTAATGTCGTTTTGCCTCCATATCCACCATTGGAGTAATACCAACGTCGCCCATCATTATTTGCATCTCCGATCGACTCAACACGAGTACGATCGCCACTGGTACTCTCGCGATTCCAGAAGCCATCCGTAACCAGGATAGTGAAATTTTGCTGACACATACCGCCCAAATCAGCACTCAAGATAGGTGAAGCATTACCGCTATAATATTCACCAGCACGGTAAAGTGCTTCACGTAATGGTGTGCCGAGGTAACTATTGATACTGCTAATTACACTGGTAGCAATGGCATCACGTATCTTGTCAAAGTGCGAATTGGTATTGACTGAAACTCCGCCCAGAAGCGAATTCAGCAGACCCCCGACCGTATTCAGAAGCCTGGTAACGATGTCATCAACAGCCACCTGCTGAGCTGTCCTGGCATCAGGGTTTATCGTCACGAAACCAGTACGATATTGTGTTCCTGTCAACAGTTCCAAGCTGGCAGCTTTACCCACACTCAAACGATCACGATAATAAGTAAACCAATTGGCATAATTATTCTGCTGCGAAGGTGTCAGATTCGCCACACGGTTTGCCACACTGCAGTCGCTACCCGAATAATAAGTGAAGCCTCGCTTGACATCTGTCAAGTCAACGCGATTGCTAGAGATGTTACCCTTTGCATAATCAATCAATGCCCTTTTCGGGTTAATCTGAGGTGCTCTTTCACCCTCCGATGTCAACTTCCAAGGCTCATACACCATATTTGGATTATAAGCCTGTGAGTTTTTCGAAGAGCAAAAATATTTTCCCGATAGCTTCTCGACATTCAGGTACCCATACCGACTGTAACTATAGTAATACTCATACTGTCCATATGAGACATATCTTTTACAACGTGTACGCCCACATAATCCTTCTGGCCTTGTACCATATAATTTGGTATAGCCTACTCCTGACTCCCCTCCCTCGAAGGTATCTTCAAAAGACATCGAGCCAGAATCGTCCAATAACAATAAGACATTGGGAGTCACGCCCACATTCTGGGTAATCGGAAGCTGAGAGAGAATGCGCGCATCATCCGCGGAAGCCGTGTCATTGGCTGTGGTGAAAAGCACCAGTCCATATACAGGCAACAGACAATAACGAAGGGAACGAGAGTCCATATAAAGCATCCTTACTGTGCCAGTACGATTTCGCTCTGCACGACTGACAGAGCCTGGCGATCACTACCGCTCCAACCTGCTGCAGTAATGCGATATCCATTTTCAGGCAAGGCATTGTTCATATTATCGGCATTGAGAATGCCCTGAACCGTACTGCCCAGGTACTCGATGATGTAATTCCCGTTCTCGTCATCCGTCAAATGACCGATACCGGCCCAGTCATCTGGAGCCAGCAGATCACTCGGCGCATCAACACCCGATACCGTCAGGTCGTAGAGTCCGTTGCTCTCTCCTGTCGAAAATTCGCCCAGTGAAATGCCACCACTTTCCAGCTGTTCCTCAGCCTCTTTCAACAATCCTTCAGCCCGTGCATAAGCAGTGTCATATTGCTGCACATTGACCGTCATACGGGTTTGCAACTGAGTATTTTCACTGCCCGACACAGCCATCATGCCCACGACTACCAGCATGACCAGGACCATCAGCAGCACCATACCACCTTGCTGGTGGGCCGAAGCATAACGAGGACTCATAAGCCAAGGTTCCGTGGGCTGAACGTCATGGAGAAGGTACGTTGCATGGTGCCACCAGCTTCGCCTTCAATCTGAAGTGAAGGCGGAGTGCTGAGCACCAGATCAAGGTGGATACGCCGAACTTGATCCCAACGGCCGGCGACTTCGCTGGCCGTCTGGTCAACGGCATAGCCGCTGCCTACGGCAAGGTCAAAACGAAGTTGTATCCCATTCACGTAACTGGCCAGCTCCTCTGCACATCCAGCTGCGGGACCATCACCTGATGCATTGTCCGAACTCAGGCAGAGCCGTTGCGGGTCGCTGCCGGTCGAGGCAAGCATTACCAGATACCAACGCTCGAAAGGGTAGACAAAAGGACGGGTTTGTTGATTGCCCCCATAGCCGTGTTGCAAGCCACTCGATAACGACAATTTGCCATCCTCACGACTACTGATAGTGTCAATGTCACCACTTTCGCAATCACTGATCATGACATAACTGCCCGGCGCCAGCTGATCGCCACTGAAGTTCTTCACGTCAAGGGAGCGATCTCCTTGGGCTGCCGAAGAAGACAACTGCCAACCACGTTGACCGTCACTGGCCAGAGCCAAGGCGGGAATCTGCATGGCAAGGCGATCATAGCTCATCCCGTCCTCAGTCACCGACTCAACGGCCAGTGGCTGAGCGTGAGTTCCCGTGTTGTCACTGACACTCGACCAGGGCGTACACCCCGAGAAGCCAATGTTACGCATGACTGGCTGCAGGCGATGTGAAACATGACGAGTACTTTCCTGAAGATAGGACAGTGCTTCTTGGGTCGTCGCGGTAGCGCGTGTGGTCAAGAAGTACTGAAGCGCCATACCAGTGATGAATAGTCCCAGCACCAACCCTAGCATCAACTCGACCAGGCCAATGCCTTGCTGGCGTCGGGGACTTCGCTGTCGGAACTGATGGTGACCGAATGATGGCTTCATGGGGTAACCCGGATCTGAAGTGTCTCAGTGAGTGTTTGGCTATCCCCACCTCCGGCACTCCCCTTGTCGGCTGCCGCTTGCCAGGAAAGGGAGAGATCAAGTTGGCCGCCACGTTCAGTGATAGTGCCTATGGATTCGGGTAAACGACTATTGGCAAGTCTTTGCTGCCACGACCAGACGTCATGGGCAGCCAGCGCATCATCGCTTGTCACGGCCTGCTGCTCCGTGGCGGTTTTCGTATTTCTCCCCGAATATTGGCCTTCAGGGTTCGCCTGAATGCGCTCAGCCATACCCACCAGCAAAATGCGCGCTTCAGTGCGAGCGAAGCTCTCATTATTCGCCTGCAGAGTTTCCATCTGCATCAATGCAAACCCGAGCAGTGCAAGCCCCATCAACAGCACGGCAATCAATGCCTCGATCAAACTAGCCCCGTGCTGGTTAGGACGTACTGGCCAGCATGCCTTATCCACAACTCATTCCTCCGGCGCCATACGCCTCTGGCACCAGGCGGCCGATGATAGACAACCCCAGCTGACGATGAGCTTGTGATGCTGCATGGCCGCATATCAGAAGACGTGTTGTGCTGTTCACCGCGCCCTGGCTATCAAAGGAAATGTTTTTGCTAGCGATCTGCACTGAAGCACTGCCGGCATGTTCGCGCAGAACCTCAACCTTGTCGGAGTTGAAGTTGCTCATTGCATCTGCGGGGCTCCCCAGTACCACTGCCCAGCCATTGTTCCACGCAGTCGTATCTTCACAGCGACTACCATCACCACTGAGCGGACACACGGAAACCTGGCGCCCTCGAGTCACGGCGGTGCTCCGCGCATAGTTGAGAGCAGTGGTGAGTGTCTCGGTCGTGCTTGCAACCTCCTGACGAGTAATGAATCCCTGCCAGGCAGGCACAGCGACGGTCGAGATGATGGCCAATACCGCAATGGTGACCATCAGCTCGACAAGGGTAAAGCCATGCATCGCACGGCCCCACTTGCCATAAAGTCCGGCAGCAGCCAAGAGGGGTTGCTTCGTTGACTCTTCCATTGGAATGATCCGAAAGATGACTAAAATGCAAACATTCGCAGTTAAGCAGTTGCGCATTCTCACTCAGTCGATACTTAACAACAAGATCAGGGGGCATGCACTCAAGAGTGCGTGCCCTGAAATACCATCACATGGTCAAAAAAAGCCCCGATCATCGAAGATCGGGGCTTTGGGGCTTGGAATGCAATGTCGGCTGTCAGTGCTTACCAGCAATCACTGCTGTCAGTGCCTTCCGAGTCGGCGAGAACTGCCGCGCCCTTCACTCCCAGCTCCGTGAGTGTAAAGGTGGCGCAGTCCTCATCATTGGCCTGACTGCCGGTAGCAGTGGCAGTCAGGGTATAGCTGTCTGCATCCCCTGCGACGGCGAGATTGTAGAAACCTTCCTCACTGACCGCATCTGCCTGACCCAATCCGATACCGCCACCACCGCCGCCGAGCGCATCTCCACAGCTGGTCGCCGCTGTCACGCTGGCCGTCGCGTATTCACCGCAGGTTGCCATGATGCGCTCCTGGGTCTGGGCAAGCGCCAGCAAGGCGGTGGTGGCATCGGTACGACGTGAACGCTCCACCTGGTCCTGATAGCTGGGATAGGCGATCGCCGCCAGAATGCCGATGATGGCCACCGCAATCATGAGCTCCAGCAGACCGAAGCCGCCTTGTGCTCGAGAACCTCCAGTTCGCCTGATCATCAGCGCCCCCTACGTAGTAGCGTGATCTCGATGACCTGCTTCGGCTCACCACGTGGGTCGAAGCGCACCTCGACCTCCTGCCCCGGCGTGAGGTGGAAGGCCTTCAGCTCGCGCCCATTGCGATTGAGTATCCGGCTCTCCGGCTGAAGCACGAACCCCATGTCGTCGACGAGCAGCTGATCCCCCTCTCGCTCGTCGATGACGCCGGTGACGCTCTGCTCCATGACCAGCGGAATCAGGGCATCTTCCGCCAGGGCCTGGGAGCTCCAGCTCGTGAAGAGCAAGCCCGCCGCCAGCATCAGTCCACTACCAGTCAGCTTGAGTCGTGATGTCTTCATGGTCTCTCTCCTAGCGCAGCTGATACCAGGCACTACGGCCTTCCAGCCCATCGATCCCGAAGTCCATGGCCATTTCGACCACCTGATTGGTGCCACCCTGACCGACATACTGGGTATCACCCAGGAATTTCGGTGAGGTGGGCTCGCCTTCTGTCTTGATCGAGAGTACGACCTGACTGTTGACGTTGTCGCTCGCGTTGACCTCGCCATCACCGTTGTAATCAAAGACCTGCTGCACATTGTTGTAACTGCGTACCGGCTGCAGACCGTTGCGCAAGCTGAGCGCATTCAGCCAACCACTGGCACCGCCAGTACAGGGGCCATTGGAGCCCGGGATGGTGGTATTGAAGACAATCAGATCACCACGGACAGCCGGGATGGTCACCAGACGCTCACCGGAGTCCGGTAGCTCCAGATACCAGCCGTACTGCATACCATTGTTGTTCTGATTGGAATAATCGACGCCTACCCCCGTGACCGTCCGCGCGTCACTCACGCCGCTGATATTGGAGAAGCTCTGCTTTTCCAGCTGGCCATGATGACGACGAGTCGAGGACCCTGTATGCAGCACGCTGTAGAAGGATTGCGTCGAGGTATCGACCGCATCCTGCAGCGTCAGCAATTGCCCGGTGCCCCAGTACACATTCAGGTACGGCGTATCGACGGTGCTGTTGAAGACACCGCTGCGTGCCACGGCTACCCGCGATGTGATGGGCTGACGGTAAGCCGCCGGACAGGTCGATGACGTGCTGTTCAAGGCAACGGCACATGACTGGAACAGACGCGACATCTCGCTGCTGCCGATGTTGCTCAGCGAGAACTCGCGCATGTCGAATACCCAAACATTGCCATGCAGATCGCCGGCATAGACCCAGTCGGTGATGCCATCGGCGTCGATGTCGGCCAGCTCAGGACTCGACATGCCATTGCAGTCACTGCTGGCAGAGGTGCAGGAACCACCAGCATTGCTGCCCTGTTGAGAATCAAGCAGCGCATAGTTGTCGGGGTCTTCCAGGTCCACGATGAACAACTTGGCACGTCCATCGCTGTCGGCGTTGTAGCCATTGCCGAAGATGGCATACCACTTGCCGTCATCCAGACGCGCTACCTGAATATCACTGAAGGTATAGCCGAGATCCTCGTGCGTGAATTCCCACTGCACTATCTCGGCCGGCGAGGTGCCGTCGGATTCACCCAATGATTCGAAGCCTTCAGGATCGGTGATATCCAGCATGTAGACCGCCTTGCCACCAGCGCCCAGCCCACCCAGCAGAACCGAGTGCCAACCGGGCGCATCCTCATCGCCCAACTGGACATGTACGTCACGCGCAACTGGCGTGGCATCGACATAGTACTGGTGGACATAGTTCTGATCAGCGAGCTGGCGAATACCACGCCCGTTCTCAATGCTGAAGGCGGCGTACGGCATGTAGGCGAACTTCTCTTCACCGGTCTCCATGTCGATGGCGTGCAGCATGCCGTCATTGGCACCGATGTAGATCATGTTCTGGCGGTCCTCATACAGCGTCTTGAAAGAGCGGTACGAAGACACTTCCATGTCATTGCGATAGCTGGCCGAAGGCGGACCGACGATCGCCGGCGAGGCATGCACGATATCCCCGAGATAGTTGTCGTCACGCTCGCGGAACAAGGTACCCTCGTAGGCATCGTCACCCTTGAGGTAGCCGATCAGATTCTCGAGATCCGACGTTCTGACGCCAAGATTGGCGCCATCCAGCTTCAGGAAAGTACCGGTAGTGTCCAGGACGCGCCCCGTCAGCTGAGTCACGCCACTGGCGACACCTCCTACCACTGAGCCGACACTGCCAAGAATGCCATCATCATCGTCGTCGTCATCGTCATCGTCGTCGTCGTCGTCGTCGTCGTCGTCATCATCCCGGACGGTTCTCCGCAGCGTTGCCAACAACGTGTCTGACAGAAGTGTTTCATCGAGGAAACCCACGAGGTCCAGTACCTGTTCGGCCTCCAGTGATCCGGCCTCCTCGATATTGAAGAAGAACGCCTTCTCATCCACCTCGGTGATACCCGGGTTGTAGGTGATCACCTTGCGGCTTGTGCTACGACTGGCATCCTCACGTAACCACTCCGCGACGGACCATTCCGAGGTCTGACTCAAGGTGCCATTGCTGCCAATCTTGCGTGCCACGACATCGCCCGACCAATCAGCGGGGTCATAGATGGTCTGAATCACGTATGCGCCGCTGGTCTGCCCCCCACTACTGATGTCCAGGCTACCGGTACTGGCCGCGCGCCCTGCGATGGACTGCGCGATATTGTTCAGCGCATCAATCAATGCCTGCGGATTGGCGGCGCTGAGATATTCACCACGTCCGTTCCAGGCCGCATGGCGCAGATCATCAATGGTGGTATTGGCATTGGCGGAAGGCTGCGGCCAGGTAAAGGCAGATTCAAGATCAGCAGGGTTCTCGGACAGCGAGCCATCCACACCAAAAGCGACGGTGTAGGTCACCATGTGCTGAGCGGAGTTTTCATCCACTCCCGGTATGGTAGGCACGCTGTTGATCAAGTCAGTCCGCAGGTCCTCGCGATAATATTTCATCGCGACATCGCCAAGCGTATTGGAATAGCTGTCACGATGACTGGCACTGATGAAGTCGCCACTGCCACCATCGACGTTTCCGACACTGGGGCTTGAACCATTCCAGTAGCCGTCAGTCATCAGGATGGAATAGTTCTGCTGGCACATGCCGCCTGCATCGGCACTCAGAATGGGGGCTGAACGACCAGTGCTGGAGTAATACTCACCGGCATTCTTGAGCGCGGTACGCAGAGGGGTGCCACCGGAGGGATAGGCGGTGAACAGCTCTTCCATCAGATCATCACGCTCATCTGAGTCCGTCATGTCCGCGACGTTGCGGTTGTTGCGACCCTGGATGGTGCGTAGCCCGACCCGGGACTCATTGGCATTGATTACACCGGCCATGGCGGATTTGGCAACCAGCATGCGGTCGCGATAGTAGGTGAACCAGTTGGCGAAGTTGACTTGCTGAGCCGCGGACAGGTCATCCACCTCTACGACATGATCGTCGTCCAGATACAGGCGCCCCGCACCATCCCGGTAGAGCCCGCATTCACCATAGTCATAGTCCCCATCGCCATTGTCGTCCCAGCGCACATAGTAGACATCGCTGTTCAGCCTGGCCCAGCTGGTAGGCTCGTAGGGGTCATCCCGGACGTACGACAGGCGCATGTTCTGATAGGCGATACCCGCCTTGTCCACTCCTGCCCAGGGGGTGTAGGTCAGCGCAGGATTGTAGGCCATGACATTGAAACCCATGCAGGCACCGACGGCCCCGCCAAGATCCGTATAGCTGAAGATACGATCATCGGCATCATGATTGTTTCTTACCGTGACAAGGCTCTTGGAATACACCCCGGTGTATCCCATCAGTGAGGAAGCCGGCTGGAGGCTCCAGTGTTCCACCCCCTTGTTGAGCGTATCCTCCCAGGCCATGCTGCCCGAATCATCCAGAATGAACAGGATATTTGGCTGAACCCCGGTCGCTTCCGTGACCGGGGCGCGGGCGATTTCCCCGGGGGC
This sequence comes from bacterium Scap17, assembly GCA_013376735.1. NCBI lineage: Bacteria > bacterium Scap17. Next base: position 3,902,398 of record VINJ01000001.1, read on the forward strand.
CGCCAGACAGGGCAAGGCGACAAGGCATAGGGCACCACTCAGCAGATAACGCATGTTCATGCTCCTCTCAGAAGTAAGGGCCCAGTTCCATCTCGCTTTGCACTACTGTCCAGGAGGCACCATTGCCGCCTCCTGTGCCCATCGCGTTGATACGGAAGGCATCCAGGCGCGTACCTACCGCATTCACTTCGTTGCTGGCATTCAGCGGCGGCTCGCCGACCTTGCCCAGATACTCGATCACATAGGCTCCGATGACCGCACCGGTATCATTGTCCAGCGTCTGGATGCCGTTGGCTTGCCAATCCGCTTCCGAGAGCGGGTTGATCGGCGGTGCATTCTCGGGCAGCGCCAGCATCAGCCCGGCGGAATCATCGAAACTGTTCAGGTTCCAGGTACCATCCTCCAGGCCTTCCTGCAGTGCGCGCTCGCCGATGCTCAGACTGGTTTCCGCGTTGTAATAGGACTGCTCGAAGTTGCGGCTGTTGACGGCCATACGTGTCTGCAGCTGACTGTCCTCGACTCCCGTGACGGCCAGCAGTCCGATCACGACCAGCATGATCAACACGATCAGCAAGGCGATACCTTGCTGACGTGCTGCCCCCCGAGTGACCGCGCAGACTCTGGACGTTGAAGACGATGTATTCATCAGCTGCCCCTCAGTTGCAGATTGCGCGGTGTGAACGTGAGATTGAAGGTTCGCGTCAAACGCCCATCATTATCCCCGCCCGGCACCACTCCCGGCAGGCTCTCGAGCGTCAGGGCGATCTCGATACGACGCACCTCATCCCAACGGCCCTCGCTGCGCACCGTGGCGGCCGGCACCTTGACGCGATCGACACTGCCATTGCCGGTGGTATCCAGGCTGAAACTGACATCGAATCCCTGTACGCCGGAGGCCAGTTCTTCCCGTGCGAAAGCAGCATCGATACGGTCGAGATACAGTGCACGCACCGAGGAATCGTTGGCCTGGTCATCCAGCCGCAGCTCCCAGGCCTGCACCGGGTAGAGATAGGCATTCGAGGACTGAGAGCTGCCATAGGAACGTGACAGGGTGTCGTTGGTTTCCACATTACCTTGGGTGGTGCCTGACACCCTGAAGACATCGGTGCTGCTGCAATCACTGACCAGCGCATACTCGTTGGTCACGAAGGCAGCTTCGCTACCGTTGCGCACGGACAGTGGACCACCCAGCGACGTCATGCTGCTGGTCAGCGTGGTTTCATCGCCGTCCTTGCTGGCAGCGACGAACGTCAGATTGAAATAGCTGAGGCCCCGCTGGGTACGCTGCTGCCCCCCGAAGGGCGCCGTGAGATCGTGAGAGGCATCCACTGAGCTGGCATTGGTGATATCGCGGCTATTGGCACAGCCTGCGTAGCCCACATTGCGCATCAGCGGCTGAAGCCGGAAGGACACGTAGCGGGCTGACTCCTGCAGATAGGAAAGCGCTTCCTGAGTACTCACCGTGCTGCGTGAGGTCGAGAACATCTGCACGGCCATGGCCGTGATCAGCAGTCCCAGTACCAGGCTGATCATCAGCTCGACAAGCCCGATACCCGCCTGGCGCTTCGGGCCATGAGGTCGGACGGTGTCGGGGGCGGCACGTCGGCGGGCCGCTGCAGGGGAACAGCGGTTCATGGCTCTACCTCGAAACGATAGGTCTGCTGGTCAACTCCCCCGCTGATGGGGTCACTCCACTGTACCTGGACACTGACGTCGTGAACGCCGATGCCGGCCCCGCCGACGACACGCTCGTCGACTTCCACGCTGCCGACGCCGCTGGTCAGCGTGGAGCCGATGATGGCGTCACGCCAATCAATGATGTCCTGGTCTGCCAGCTCTGCGGGCGCGCAGTCCGAGCTGCATCCATCCACCGGCGCATTGGCGGTGTCGGCATCGTCATATTGATCGATAGCCTCAAGGTTGGCGCGGATACGTTCAGCCATGTCCAGCGACAGCAGCTGTGCCACGGTATTGCTGTAGCTGACGCGCTGATGCTGCAGCGTCTGAACTTGCAACAACCCCAGCCCCAGCAGGGAAACCCCCAGCAGCATGACCGCGACCAGCGCCTCGATCAGGCCGACGCCGCGCTGAGAATGCCGAGCGGAACGGCGCCGTTGCAGGCGAGACAGCACTGTTTTCCTCAGCACTCTCGGCTGCAGGGCTTTCTTGAGGGATGTGGTCATCAACAATGCTGTCATGAGCAGTCCCCTCCTGATTCAAGGCGTACGCGACCCGAAGGTGCCACGACGACAGAGGTCGCATCGGAGGCCGCACAGAACACCAGCGTACTGTTGCCACTAGTCAACGTGCCGCGATCGTTGTAGGTGATCCTGGAGGCGCCCCCCGACTGGGCAACCGCATTGCTGTCCTGATGAATCCACAGGCGGTCGTCGAGGGTGAAATTGGAAGTACTTCCAACATAGACGACCCAGCCATTCGCCCAATCATCGTCGCAGGTCGTGGGATTGGGGGTGGCAACGCTCGGCGCATAGGGACAGACACTCACATCCACACCGCGCGTGGTGGCGGTGCTGCGCGCCATGCCGAGCGCATGGGTCAGTGCACGCACATCGGACTCCACCTGAGAGCGCTGCACCAGGCCTTGCCAGGCCGGCACCGCCCAGGTCGCGATGATGGCAATGATCGCCACCGTCACGACCAGCTCGATCAGGGTGAAACCACGGGATTGGCGCATGAGAGATACGTCTCCTTGCCGCTAAGGGTCGACCGGCCATGCCGGACTCGCGTCTGCCTTCTAGGGGCCCACCATCACCAGCACCGACCTCCTCCTTCGGCACCAGTATTCATGTCCTGGTCCATCCACAGTATGCCGCAGTCGTCATTGAGTTGTGCCCCTTGAGGCGTCGCCTGCAGGACGAAGGCCGAGGCAGACAGACTGCGATACGTGATCAGGTAGCGAAGATTGCCACCGCTGTCCTCTATACGGCTGACGCCATCCATCGGCTGGTCATCATCCCCCACGGGGGCCTCGGAGAAATTCTGGGAGTAGAAGCCACGCAGCTGTCTGGCCTGCTGCCCCAGCGCTTGCTGGGCATGCGAGCGCCAGCTGCGCTCCACATAACCCAGATAGGAGGGAATGGCGACCGCCGCCAGAATGCCGATGATCGCGACCACCATCATCATCTCGATCAGGGTGAAGCCCTGAGCCCGACGCCTGCCAGCTGCCCCGCGCCCCGGTTTCGGCTTGCGGCGTGCACCTGCACTGCTGACACCGATGACCGAGAACAGTCGTGGCATGGGAAAGTCTCCAGAATACGAACTATACCTCCATTATGTATCATTTTGGTAACTGGGCATTACATTTTTTTTCAATACACACCAGGTTGATCAACGATCGTGCTCAAGAATGCCATTGCTTATACAAGAAAATACTGAATTTAATGGCAAACCACGAAGGACGCGCACAAAAAAAGCCGCGACAGGGTCGCGGCTCCTTCACTGGCAGAAATTTACAAGGCGTTACAGCTCGCGGATCTGGTCCGAGGCGATCAAGCGCTCCTTGAGCTCCTTGGGCATGGAGAAGACGATATTCTCCTCCTGACCCTCAAGCTCTTCGGGTGCCGAGGCTCCCAGCGCCATCAGGCGATCGATCACGCCCTGCACCAGCACTTCGGGGGCGCTGGCCCCGGCGGTAATACCGATGCTGCCGATCCCCTCGAGCCAGCTGGCCTCGATCTGCTGCGCATCGTCGATCAACCAGGCGGGGGTCTGCATGCGCTCGGCCAGTTCGCGCAGGCGATTGGAGTTGGAGCTGTTGGGGCTGCCGACCACCAGCACCACATCGCAGGCTTCTGCCAGCATGCGCACGGCATCCTGACGATTCTGGGTCGCGTAGCAGATGTCATCCTTGCGCGGACCCTGAATCGCCGGGAAGCGTTCGCGCAGCGCATCGATCACGCGGGCCGTGTCATCCATGGACAATGTGGTCTGGGTGACGAAGGCCAGTTGCTCCGGGTCCTTGACCTCCAGACGCGCCACATCGGACTCGTCTTCCACCAGGTGGATGGTGCCACCCTGGGAAGCGTCATAGCGGCCCATGGTGCCCTCGACTTCCGGGTGACCCTCATGGCCGATCAACACGCAATCCTGGCCCTTGCGCGCATAGCGCAGGACTTCCATGTGCACCTTGGTGACCAGCGGACAGGTGGCATCGAAGACCTTGAGGTTGCGACGCTCGGCCTCTTCCTGCACGGCACGCGAGACACCGTGTGCCGAGAAGATGACGATGACGTCATCCGGCACTTCGTGCAGTTCCTCGACGAAGATGGCGCCGCGCTCCTTGAGGGAGTCGACCACGAAACGGTTGTGCACCACCTCATGACGCACATAGATCGGCGGCCCGAACACGTCGAGCGCTCCGTTGACGATATCGATGGCGCGATCCACTCCGGCGCAGAAACCGCGCGGGTTGGCCAACTTGATCTGCATGACAGGCTCCGCTTGATGGCGAGGTGCACTCACGGGGGAGCGCACCTCTGGAAAGAAGACTCAGTGCGTGGTCGCGGGGGCGACTGACAGCACCTCGACCTCGAAGGTCAGGGTACGCCCGGCCAGCGGGTGATTGAAGTCGACCTGGACGTCACGCTCATCGATCTCGCGGATGATGCCCGGCAGCTCCGAGCCCGACGGCTCGGCGAAGGACATCACCATGCCGACCTCGATCTCTTCATCGAAGCTCTTTCGTGCCACGGTCTGGACGTTCTGCGGATTGTGCTGACCGAAGGCATGCTCCGGCGTGATCGTGAAGCTGCCGGTCTCGCCCGCCGCCATGCCCATGATCGAACGCTCGAAGCCCGGCGGCAGATTGCCGTCACCCACCTGGAAGGTGGCCGGTGTCTTGTCGAAGGTGGAGTCCACCTCGGTGCCGTCTTCCAGACGCAGACGGAAATGGAGGCTGACCTCCATGTTATCGGCGATACGATGCTCGCTCATGCTGACCTCGCTTGTGGCGCTCATTCGGAGCGGCCACGGAAAGATTCAAGAATCAGTGCCACGGCTCCCAGGCTGATGGCGACGTCCGCCACGTTGAAGGCCGGGAAGAAGGCATTGCCCCAGTGGAAGGACAGGAAGTCCACCACGTAGCCATGCACGACACGATCATAGAGATTGCCAAGCGCGCCCCCCAGCACCAGCGCGATGCCCAGCGCGGTGAAGGTCTCGTGACGCTTGAGGCGCGCAAGCCAGATACTCAGGCCGATGGCTGCCACCACCGCAATACCCGCAAACAACCAGCGCTGCCAGCCATCATGGCCGGCCAGAAAACTGAACGCCGCGCCGGTGTTGTGGAGCAGCGTCAGATTGAAGATCGGCAGCACTTCGTTGGCCTGACCATAGACCAGCGAACTGCTGGCCAGCCACTTGGTGGCCAGGTCCAGCACCACGATCACCAGCGACAGCCACAGCCAGCGCAGCGGCGAGCGCATCGGCTCACTGCCGGCCGAGGGGGTATCCGTCGCGGGGCCTTGTGAAGAAGACGTCATGTTACCTTCCTGTCGTAAAATGAGTCTGCGACCGGCAAGACACGAACGCCGGGCCAGAGCCCGGCGTTCGATATCAGCGCTCAGCGGAGGCTGAACGATGCTGCGGTCGCATCAGCGATCAAGCGAAGTGACGCGTCTCGCCTTCGCCATCCGGCAGGTTGGTCACGCAGCGGCTGCACAGTGTCGGATGTTCCGGCAGGGTGCCGACTTCCGGACGGTGGTGCCAGCAACGCTCGCACTTGGCATTCTCGCTGACCTTGACCGCCACCTTGAGGCCGGACACTTCGGTCTCTTCTGCCTCACCGGCCGCCTCGAGAGGCGCCAGGGTCACGCCGCTGGTCAGCATCACGAAGCGCAGCTCGTCGCCGAGACTTGCCAGCAACGTATTGAGCTCGTCATTGACATAGAGCGTGACTTCCGCCGCCAGGCCATTCTTGACCAGACCGGCGTTGCGCGCGCCTTCCAGCGTCTTGTTGACCGCCTGCTTGACGTGTAGCACCTGCTCCCAGAACTCACGCCCCATGGGGGCATCATCCGCCAGGGTGGTCAGGCCGGTGTAGGCCGTCTCGAGGAAGATGGTGTCCTTGCGCGGGCCCGGAATGTTGGCGTAGATCTCTTCACCGGTGAAGGAGAGGATCGGCGCAATCCAGCGTGCCAGCGCCTCGATCACGTGGTACAGCGCCGTCTGGCAGCTACGACGCGCCCGCGAGTTCGGCTGAGTGGTGTACTGGCGGTCCTTGATGACATCCAGATAGAAGCCGCCCAGCTCACGCGAGCAGAAGGTCAGCACCTGCTGATAGATGTCGAGGAAGCGGTATTCCTCATAGGCCAGCTCGACACGCGCCTGCAGCTGGGCGGCGCGATCGACCACCCACTGGTCCAGCGCCAGCATGTCATCGAAGGCCAGTGCATCGCGTTCCGGCTCGAAACCGTTCAGGTTGGACAACAGGAAGCGCGAGGTGTTGCGGATACGACGATAGGCGTCGGCGGTCCGCTTGAGGATCTCGTCCGAGACGGCCATCTCGCCGGAGTAGTCGTTGGAGGACACCCACAGACGCAGGATGTCGGCGCCCAGCTTGTCCATCACCTGCTGCGGCGCAACCACATTGCCGACGGACTTGGACATCTTGCGACCCTGCGCATCCACGGTGAAACCGTGAGTCAGAAGCGCCTTGTAGGGCGCGTGGCCGTCGATGGCACAGCCGGTCAGCAGTGACGAGTGGAACCAGCCACGGTGCTGGTCGGAGCCTTCCAGGTACAGGTCGGCACGCGGGCCTTGCTCGTGACCATGCGGGTGCGAGCCACGCAGCACGTGCCAATGGGTCGTCCCGGAGTCGAACCACACGTCCAGCGTGTCGGTGACCTTCTCGTAGTTCTCTGCCTCATCGCCCAGCAGCTCCTGGCTGTCGAGTGACCACCAGGCATCGATGCCGTGCTCGGCAACGCGATCGGCGACCGCTTCCATCAGCGCCACGCTGTCGGGGTGCAGTTCCCCCGTCGCGCGATGCAGGAACAGCGGAATCGGCACGCCCCAGTTGCGCTGACGCGAGATGCACCAGTCCGGACGGTTGGCGATCATGCTCTTCAGACGCGCCTGACCCCAGGCCGGGATGAAGGCGGTGTCCTCGATGGCGGACAGCGCCTTGTCACGCAGGGTCACGCCATCGGTGCCGGGGAGGTCCATGCCGACGAACCACTGGGCCGTCGCACGATAGATGACCGGCGTCTTGTGGCGCCAGCAGTGCATGTAGCTGTGGGTGATCTTCTCGTGCGCCATCAGCGCGCCGAGCTCTTCCAGACGCGCGACGATGTTCGGGTTGGCCTTCCAGATGAACTGGCCACCGAATTCCGGCAGATCCGGCACGTACACGCCGTTGCCCTGCACCGGGCTTTCGATCTCGTCGAAGCTCATGCCGTAACGACGGCAGGTATGGAAGTCATCCTCGCCGTAGGCCGGGGCGGAGTGGACGATACCGGTACCGGCACCGGTCTCGACGTAGTCGGCCAGGTAGACCGGCGACAGACGCTCGTAGATCGGGTGACGGAAGTTGATCAGCTCCAGCGCCGCGCCGTTGACGGTCGCCAGCGTCTCACCGCTCAGACCGAAGCGCGCGAGGCTGTCCTCGACCAGCTCCTCGGCAAGCACCAGCAGGCGCTCGCCGGTGTCGACCAGCGAGTAGACGAAGTCCGGGTGAACGTTGAGCGCCTGGTTGGCCGGGATGGTCCACGGGGTGGTGGTCCAGATCACGATCGCCGCCGGCTTGCTCAATGACTCGAGGCCGAAGGCCTTGGCCAGTGCCGCGCTGTCGTCTGCCGCGAAGGCGACGTCGATGGCATCAGAGGTCTTGTCGGCGTACTCGACTTCCGCTTCCGCCAGCGCAGAGCCGCAGTCGAAGCACCAGTTGACCGGCTTCAAACCCTTGAAGACATAACCGCCCTTGACCATCTCGGCCAGCGCACGGATCTCACCGGCTTCATTGGCAAAGTCCATGGAGCGATACGGGTTGCCCCAGTCACCGACGATGCCGAGACGGATGAACTCGTGTTTCTGACCTTCCACCTGCACGCCAGCGTATTCACGGCAGAGATGACGCGCCTTCTCGGACTCGAGGTGCTTGCCGTGGGTCGTCTCGACCTTGTGCTCGATGGGCAGACCATGACAGTCCCAACCCGGCACGTAAGGCGCGTCGAAGCCCGCCATCGTCTTGGACTTGACGATGATGTCCTTGAGAATCTTGTTGACGGCATGACCGATGTGAATATTGCCGTTGGCATAGGGAGGGCCGTCGTGGAGCACGAAGCTCGGACGGCCCTTGCCTGCTTCACGCAGACGCGCATAGAGGTCAATCTCGTTCCAGCGCGCCAGTTGCTCCGGCTCACGCTTGGGGAGATTGCCGCGCATCGGGAAGTCGGTATCGGGCAGATTCAAAGTGTGCTTGTAGTCGCTCATAGCCTTTCGGGTCAGCCGTCGTGGGGGCGGGAAGCCTGAGCTTCCCGAGCTGTGGAATCAGACACCTCAGCAGTGCCGTGTAAGGGTGCCGTCGGCGCATCCGTCATCAGTGCGCTCAGCGGACGGCTGGCCAGCGGCAGGTCAGCCATCGAGGTCATGCAATCGAGCAACGCCTGCTCATCACCGGCAGGCGCCTCGCCCGCGGCCAGCGCGAAGAAGCGCTTCGCCAGGGCGATATCGGCGTAGATGGCGGCCTTGAGGGCTTCCAGGCCATCGAAGCGCTGTTCACCGCGCAGGAAGGCGCAGAAGCTGACGCGCATCGGCTGGCCATAGAGGTCTTCCGCGAAGTCCAGCAGATGGACCTCGAGCACCGGCCGCGGCGTGCCGACCGTCGGGCGCCAACCGATGTTGGCCACCGCCGGACAGTCGCGGCCGTCGGCAAGGTGCACCATCACCGCGTAGACGCCGGAGACCGCCAGCGGCGCATTCGGCAGCGGCAGGTTGGCAGTCGGCACGCCCAGCGTGCGACCCAGCTGGCGGTCCGCGACCACGCGCCCCTGCCAGTGGTGAGCACGCCCAAGCAACCGGGCGGCCAGCGCCATGTCACCGGCGGCCAGTACCTCGCGTACGCGAGTGCTGGAAACCCGCTCGTCGGCGATCTCGAAGGTGCGGGTATGTTCCACCGCAAATCCCTCGGTGGCGCCGATGCGCTCCAGCAGCGCGAAGTCTCCGGCGCGATCACAACCGAAGCGGAAGTCGTCACCGACCACCAGATGACGCACGCCGAGCCCATCGATCAGCACCTGCTCGATGAACTCACGTGCCGACAGCGAACGCAGCGTCTCATTGAAAGGCAGACACAGTACGCGCTCGGCGCCATGGCTGCCCAGCAGACGCACCTTGTCCGCCAGACGCGTCAGCCGCGGCGGCGCCTTGTCACCCGCGAAGAACTCACGCGGCTGCGGCTCGAACACCACCACCGTGGCGGGCAGACCATAAGCCGCCGCGCGCTCGCGAAGTTGCTCCAGAATCGCCTGGTGGCCGAGATGCACGCCATCGAAATTGCCGATGGTGGCCACACAGCCGCGACTGCCATCCTGCTTGCGCAGGCGGGCGAGATTGTGGAGTCCTCTGATCAAGTCCATGCGTGCATCACACAAGCCGCCGAAAGTGGTCGATTATAGCGAAGGGGCACGGCGCTGACAGCCACCGTTGCCCCACCAGGGAGAAAACAGCTGGAACCGGGGGCGCCAACCTGCGTGGCACCCGGGCAGCAGACTCAGCTCTGCATGCGGAAATGGCGCGGGCGGACACCGCACAGCCCCAACCACACCGCATAGGCCAGCACACCACCGACGACCAGCGCTCCCATCATCGCACAGCGCTCCCACAGCCCCCAACCAAGCCAGGTGGTCCAGTCCGGCGACAGCCACATCAAGCCGCCGCCCATCAGGGCGCAACCCCCGATCAGGGTCAGCGAATAGCGTCCCCAACCGGGCTGGAAGCGCAGCACGCCGTCACGATACAGGCCGCGTGCCAGCAGGCCCGCATTGAGGAAGGCCGACAGCGCCGTGGCCAGCGCGAGCCCGGCGTGCGCCAGCGGCACGATCAGCGCCAGGTTGAAGGCCATATTGGCGACCATCGCGATGATACCGATCTTGACCGGCGTTTTCGTGTCCTGACGCGCATAGAAGCCCGGTGCCAGCACCTTGATCAACATGAAGGCCAGCAGACCGAAGCTGTAGGCACGTAGGCTCTGGGCCGACATCACCACATCGTTGTCGGTCATCGCGCCGTAGTGGAACAGCGTGATCAATAGGGGTTCGGCCAGCACGCCGAGCGCCAGCGCCGCCGGCACCCCGATCAACAGTACCGAGCGCAGCGCCCAGTCGAGCATCTTCTGGAAGTGCTCCAGCGATTGCTCGGCGTGGCGCTTGGAGAGCGCCGGTAGAATCACCGTCCCGATGGCGATGCCGATGATGCCCAGCGGCAGCTCGACCAGACGGTCGGAGTAATAGAGCCACGACACGCTGCCGGTGACCAGAAACGAGGCCAGCACGGTATCCAGCAGCAGATTGATCTGCGACACCGAGACACCGAACAACGCCGGGGTCATCAACTTGAGAATGCGGCGCACGCCCTCATGGGCGAAATTCGGCCATGGCTTGGGCATCAGGCCAAGCCGCAGCAGGAACGGCACCTGGAACAGCAGCTGCACGCCACCGGCGATCAACACGCCCCAAGCCAGCGCCATGGCGGGTGTCTCGAAGCGAGGGGCCAGCAACAGCGCCGCGCCGATCAGGCTCAGATTGAGCAGCACCGGCGTGATGGCCGGCACCGCAAAGCGATTCCAGGTATTGAGCACGCTACCCGCAAAAGCGGTCAGCGAGATCAGCAGCAGATACGGGAAGGTCAGGCGCAGCATGTCACCGGTCAACGCCAGCTTGCCGGCATCGTCACCGAACCCGGGCGCGAAGACCCACACCAGCCAGGGCGCGCACAGCATCGCGACCGCGGTGATCAACGCAAGTACGATGCCAAGACTGCCGCTGACGGCATCCAGCAACTCACGGACCTCCTCCCGCGTCCGGCGAGTCGCATACTCCGACAGCACCGGGATGAAGGCCTGGTTGAAGGCACCCTCGGCAAACAGGCGGCGCATGAAGTTGGGGATCTTGAAGGCAACGAAGAAGGCATCCGCTCCGCTGCCGGCGCCCAGCAGTGATGCGATGGTCACATCGCGCGCCAGCCCAAGCACGCGCGACAGCATCGTCATCACGCTGACGATCAACCCCGAGCGCAACAGACCACCCCGCACCGGCAGACTGTCGCCCGAGCGGGTCTCGCCCTGGGCACTTGCTTGTGAAGCGGACTGCGCGGCGGCCTCGGCCCTGCCATCTTCTCCTCTGACTTCCTGCTCGCCTGTGGGCGACTCATCCTGCGGCTTGCTCACCCTGACACCCCTCTCGCTTCCCTGACCTGACACCGATGTCATCCACTCGACAGACAGACACAAAAAAACCGGCCGAAGCCGGTTTTTTCACACACATGCGTCTTAGACAGCCAGTGCCTTGACGCGTGCGTTCAGACGGCTCTTGACGCGAGCAGCCTTCTTCTTGGACAGGATGTCCTTGTCGGCGTAACGGTCGAGGACCTTCTGCGCGACATTGAAAGCGGCCATGGACGCAGCGTGGTCGCCAGTCTTGACGGCCTTCAGCACGTTCTTGACGCTGGTGCGCACGGCGGAACGCTGTGCGGAGTTGTGCTGACGACGGACTTCAGCCTGACGAGCGCGCTTGCGAGCTTGCTTGGAGTTTGCCACTTTGATGCTCCTTATGAGTCCACCCGTAGGCGCGTACTCATGAACTGGAATTTGGAAGACATTGTCGCTAGGCGACAGCGGGTCCCGTCATTTCTCGTGCTCGATACTTGACGCATGGAACCTCGAGAAATCAGCGACTTGGCGTGGAAGCCCCGCCAAACCTTCGCCATCGGAGCGGACCAGCATCCGACAGGACGGCAGAGTCTAGCACGACCCGCCCACATATCACCAGTCCGACACCTGCCCCGAAGGCAGCCCTCATGCGCCTTACAGCACGATGAGGTTATCGCGGTGGATCAGTTCCGGCGCCTCTATATAGCCCAGCGTCGCCTCGATCTGATGACTGGGCAGGCCGAGAATCCGTCCGGCATCTTCGGCGCTGTAATTCACCAGGCCCTTGGCGATGCGCTGGCCGGATTCATCGACACACTGCACCAGATCACCGCGCTTGAAGGCGCCATCGATCTTCCTGACGCCCACCGGCAACAGGCTGGAGCCACGCGTGGTCAACACATTGACGGCGCCGGCATCCAGCGTCAGGGTGCCGCGCACCTGCAACTGCCCCGCGATCCAGCGCTTGCGCGCCGCGATCGGCGCATGCTCCGGCAAGAGGAGCGTGCCGAAGCGCTCACCGGAAGCCAGCCGGGTGATGACCTCGGGCTGACGGCCAGAAGCGATCACGGTCAATGCGCCACTGCGCGCCGCGAGACGCGCCGCGCGCACCTTGGTCGCCATGCCGCCACGCCCGAGCAAACCGCCGCCGCCGGCCACCTTGACCAGTATCGGGTCATCGGCCTGGGCTTCCTCGATCAGGCTGGCCGCCGGGTCATGACGCGGATCGGCATCATAGAGGCCTTCCTGATCGGTGAGCAGCAACAGCGCATCGGCCTCGAGCAGGTTGGCGACCAGCGCGCCGAGGGTGTCGTTGTCGCCGAAGCGGATCTCATCAGTGACCACGGTGTCGTTCTCGTTGATCACCGGCACCACCCGCAGGTCGACCAGGGTGCGCAGCGCCGAACGTGCATTCAGGTAGCGCTTGCGGTTGGAGAGGTCGTCGTGGGTCAGCAGAATCTGCGCCGTGGTGAGGCCATGACGATGGAAATGCTCTTCATAACACTGGGTCAGGCCGTTCTGACCGACCGCCGCTGCCGCCTGCAGCTCATGCACGCCGCTGGGGCGAGCTGACCAGCCCAGCCGCGACATGCCGACGGCGATCGCCCCGGAGGACACCACGATCACCTCGACACCCCGCGCGTGCAGCGCCGCGATCTGATCGACCCAACGACCGATGCCGGCATCATCCAGCCCGCGGCCGTCGTCGGTCAGCAGCGCACTGCCGATCTTGACCACCACGCGTCGTGCACTGGCCAAGGCCTCGCGCCCCGTCTGACTGCCCAGCTCCGCCACTTCCGCCACCTTCTGCTCCGACACCGCGCTCTCTCCTGTCATGTCATCCCTCGCCGGCAGGCCCTGCCTCTCTGCTTGCCATTGTCTGCTCCCGCCAGCCCGCTGTCATCACTCCTCGCCGGCCCCGACAACGAAAACGCCCCGCCGCGAGACCATGAGGTTCGGGGCGGGGCGTGAATCGCGAAGCGGGTCGCTCGTCACTCGGTGGCTGCCGCTCAGGACAGCCACCGGACGAACTGAGACCTCAGGGCGCGTATTCGACTTCGACGTCGTAATCGTCGTCATTGAAGTCGTCATCGTCCTCTTCTTCGTCATCCTTCTTGCGCTTGCGACGTGTCAGGCGCTCTTCAGCGCGCTCCAGCGACTCGTTCTCCATGCGCGCCAGCAGGGCGGCATGTGCCTCGGCAGCTTCCGGATCTTCCACCAGCTGCAGGCGTTGCTCGCCCAGCCAGCGGTGCGCGGCCTGCACCAGCTCCTGGGTGCCGATACCGCTGGCCGCGGAGACGACGAACAGCTCGCCTTCCCAGCCCAGACGCTCAACGAGGTCCTTGACCATCGCGTCACGATCCTCTTCCGCCAGCAGGTCGACCTTGTTGATCACCAGCCAGCGGGGCAGCTCCGTCAGTGCCGAGGAGAAGTTCTCCAGCTCCTTGAGGATCGCCTCGACCGCATGCACCGGATCGCTCTCGTCGAAGGGAGCGATATCCACCACGTGCAGCAGCAGGCGCGTACGTGTCAGGTGCTTGAGGAAACGCAGGCCCAGGCCGGCACCATCCGCCGCGCCTTCGATCAGACCGGGAATATCGGCCATCACGAAGTGCTGGTGGCTACCGATCTTCACGACACCGAGGTTCGGCACCAGGGTGGTGAACGGGTAGTTGGCGACCTTGGGCTTGGCGGCGGAGACGGCGCGGATCAGCGTCGACTTGCCGGCATTCGGCATGCCGAGCAGACCGACGTCCGCCATCACCTTCATCTCGAGACGCAGGTTGCGGCGCTCGCCCCAGGTCCCCTTGGAAGTCTGACGCGGCGCGCGGTTGGTGGAAGACTTGAAGTGGATGTTGCCCAGTCCACGACGTCCACCCTGCGCGACCAGTACCAACTGGCCGATCTCCGTCACGTCGCCGATGATCTCGAGGGTTTCCTCGTCGATCACGGTGGTGCCGACCGGCACCTTGACGATCAGGTCCTCACCCGCCTTGCCTGCCATCTGGCGGCCTTGACCGGCATCGCCGCTCTCTGCCTGATAGTAGCGCTGGAACTTGAAGTCGATCAGGGTATTGAGGGAATCATCCCCGATCAGGTACACACTGCCGCCGTGCCCGCCGTCGCCCCCATCGGGACCACCGCGCGGCACGTATTTTTCACGGCGAAAACTCAGGCAACCATTGCCGCCACGTCCGGCCTCTACAATGATCGACGCTTCATCAAGGAACTGCATGCTGCTCTCTCCTGACGACGACCCGGGCCGTCATGCGACAAAAAAGCCCCGCCTGAGCGGGGCTTCCTTGCAGACCGTCCCACGATACCGGGGCATCGTCCAGTCTGCGTAAGCTGTCAGACGTTTCAGGCAGAAACGATGCTGACGAACTTGCGGTTCTTCGGACCCTTGGTCTCGAACTTCACGTGGCCGTCGGCCAGAGCGAAGAGAGTGTGGTCCTTGCCGATGCCGACGCCAGTACCAGCGTGGAAACGGGTGCCGCGCTGACGCACGATGATGTTGCCGGCGATAGCCGCTTGGCCACCGAACAGCTTCACACCAAGGCGCTTGGATTCAGAATCGCGACCGTTGCGGGTAGAGCCCGCCGCCTTCTTATGTGCCATTGGATAATTCTCCTATGGTGGGTAGCGCTGCAATTAAGCAGAGATACCAGTGATCTTGACTTCGGTGAACCACTGACGGTGGCCCGCACGACGCATGGAGTGCTTCCGGCGACGGAACTTGATGATGGTGACCTTGTCGCCACGGCCGTGAGACACGACCTCGGCAGAAACCTTGGCACCTTCCACCAGCGGAGCGCCGACCTTGATGTCGTCGCCTTCAGCGACCATCAGGACTTCGTCAAACTGGATAGCTTCGCCAGTCGCGACTTCAAGCTTCTCGAGCTTCAGGGTCTGGCCTTCCTGAACGCGGTACTGCTTGCCACCGCTCTTGATAACTGCGTACATGATTCTCTCCATCGGACTCATCAAGGGTGTGCTCTTGGGTGGCCTGCTGCGAGTGGCGCCCCTTCTGGAGCCATCTGACAGGGAGCGGGATGAGTCACGGCCGCGTATTATAGCGCCACGTGCCGCGACCGACAAGCAATGTCAAGGTTTACGCGACCAATCGGCCGCCAGCCAGCGTCCTTGCGCGGGTGCACGCCTTGACGGCCATAGGGGTGCCCCATAGCATTACCGCCAAACGGCACGCCACGGCGGCCTCACCTCTCGCTACGGGCACGACGATCTCATGCAAGCCGACGCATCGACCCTTCACGCGGCAGTGGCAGATGACTTCGCCGCCGTCGACCGCACTATCCTCGCGCAGCTCGAGTCGCGCGTGCCGCTGGTCCAGACCATCGGTCAGTACATCATCCAGAGTGGTGGCAAACGCCTGCGCCCGGTGCTGGTGCTGCTGGCAGCCCGCGCACTCGGCTATCAAGGCGAGAAACACGTTCATCTGGCCGCGCTGATCGAGTTCATGCACACCTCGACCCTGCTGCACGATGATGTCGTGGATGAATCCAGCCTGCGCCGCGGCCGTTCCACCGCCAATGACACCTGGGGCAATGCGCCGTCGGTGCTGGTCGGTGACTTCCTCTATTCGCGCTCCTTCCAGATGATGGTCGAAGTCGGCTCGATGGACGTGATGGCGATTCTCTCCGCCGCCACCTGCACCATCGCCGAAGGGGAAGTCCTGCAGCTGACCAATATCGGCAATGCCGACATTGATGAGGCCGCCTACTTCGAGACCATCCACGGCAAGACCGCCATGCTGTTCGAGGCGGCCGCCCATGCCGGCGCGATTCTGGCCAGGGAAACCGACGACACTGTCACGCCGGCACAGGTCAGCGCGCTGCAGAACTATGGCCGCTACCTGGGCCTCGCCTTCCAGCTGATCGATGATCTGCTCGACTATCAGGGCGATGCCGAGACCATGGGCAAGAACGTCGGTGATGACCTGGCCGAAGGCAAGCCGACCCTGCCGTTGATTCGCGCCATGCAGGTCGGAAGTCCGGCTCAGGCCAGCCTGGTGCGCGGCGCCATCGAGAAGGGTGGGCTGGAGCAGCTCGACGAGGTGCTGGAAGTGGTGCGCCTCACGGGCGGCCTCGACTATACCCGCAGCCGCGCTCAGGAAATGGCCGATAACGCCCTGAATGAGCTCAAGGCGCTGCCGGAGAGCGAATTCCGCGACAGCCTCGAGCGCATCGCGCTGTTGAGTGTCGGCCGCCAGGCCTGATATGCGCATGACGATGGCCTGCCTGGCAGGTCGTCGGTCAGTCGATCATGGCAGCAGAAGACCGCCGCCAACATGGCGAGAAGCGCCGGCAGGACGAGGTGAAGAGAAGCGTGCTTCTCGACAGCGGGATTGCCCCCTGAGACTCAGATAAAACTTTTTGACCTCAAGGGCTTGCAAAGCAAAGCTACCTGCGTATAATTCACCTCCGTCGAGACAAGCTCACGACGCATCGGAGTATAGCTCAGCTTGGTAGAGCGCTGCCTTCGGGAGGCAGAGGTCGTAGGTTCGAATCCTGCTACTCCGACCAGATATCTGAAAAAGCCGCTGATCACTGATCAGCGGCTTTTTTGACGCTGGAAGGTTTTCCTGCGGCTCATGCTGTCCAGTGACAAACTCCCCTCCAACGCCTTACATCCCTCAGGATGCCACATGCACACACTGCGCCTTGCCATGCTGTCCCTGCTGCTCACCTCTCTGCTCTCCGCCTGCGCCTCTACCCGTACCCAATGGGAGAAGCCCGGCGCCAACAGCACGGAGGCTCACAACACCTGGGCCGGCTGCCAGTACGAACTTGGCCTGACTGACAAGTCAGACAACGAGAAACAGACGCTGCTGAAGTACTGCATGGAGCGTGAAGGCTACCGACTGCAGAGCTACTGAGTCGCTCGCCTGCCTCAATCGGACATCCAGGTGTCACTCGCCTTGCGGGCCCGCTCGCGTCCAGCGCGCTCTCGGTCGCGGCGGGCCTTTTGCTTGAGGTAGTAACTGCGCAGGGCAAGGCCGAGACCGAAGGCCAGCATCAGGGCGAACACCAGCCCCTGCCAGGGGCGGGCGGCATCGCCAAGCCAGGTTTCCAGCACGACGATGGCGATCAGGCCAGTGGCCTGACTGGCAACGGCGATGGCACGGCTACGGTCATAATGATGTGACAGCATGGGGATATCCTTGGCGCGTCCTCGGCGGCAGAGCAATGCTCAGTGCGCGAGGCGTGGATGTCGAAGTCCGTCGATTATCGCATACTCGAGCCTCGCGACTGCAGCGCCTGCCCAGCGTTTGCCAAGCGCTTGCCACATACAGGCCGACAGACACTGCTGATTCGAACGCTCCCCGGACACCGCCAGAGGATAACCGCATGGATGCCATCGCCCTGGGCCCTGCCCTGATTTCCGTCGAACGCCTCTATGCCTTCGTGGCAGCCCTGGTGATGCTGATCGAGTTCTCGCTGCTGATTCGTCTGCTGGCACGCATGCACGCCAGAGGCACGACCGCGCCCGCTCACGATTCACCGCCGCTGAGCCCCTCGCGCTGGTTCAATCGCATGCTGGTCAGCTGGGTGATCGGTGCGCGCCTCACTCATGTCGCGCTGCACTGGGCAAGTTATCAGCAGGTACCGCTGGATATCCTCAAGCTGTGGCAACCGGGCTACCACCTGTTCGGCGGCATGCTGGCCGCGACCCTGGCCAGCCTGTGGCTGCTGCGCCGGCATGGCACGATTCGCCAGGTGATCGCGCTGGGCAGTCTGACCCTGGGCCTGACCGCCTTCCTTGGCCTCAAGCAACTCGACCCGCTGGGCAACGCCGCCGCCATCGAGGCGATGCCTGCCATCACCCTCAACCATCTGGATCGCCGCCCCGTCGCGCTGAATGACATCCAGGACGAGCGCGTGATCGTCAATCTATGGGCCACCTGGTGCCCGCCCTGCCGACGCGAGATGCCACTGCTGGCAGAGGCTGATCAGAGACCCGGCGTCACCGTGGTACTCGCCAATCAGGGCGAGCAGACACTGGCGGTGACCCGCTTTCTGAAAAGCGAACAGCTGACGCTCGAGTACGCGCTGCTCGACCCCGCCATGCAGCTGATGGCGCTGGCCGAGGCGCAGGGCCTGCCCGCGACCCTCGTCTTCGATGGCGACGGACAGCTGATCGAGCGTCATATCGGCGAGCTGAGCCGCGCCCAGCTGGACGCCCTGCTACCGGCGTCACGGCCATAGAACGACACACCGGTGGCCTCGTTCGATGCGACAAAGACGCTCGCCGCAAGAAAAGGCGCTTAAGCCACGGCGTCTGATCCGGTAAGATACCGCGCCCCTGTATTCCCGATTCCCGTCTTTGTCCTACCCCGAGGCTTCATGAGCGACTTCATTCCCGGTCAGCGCTGGATCAGTGACGGCGAGGCTGATCTCGGCCTTGGCACCATCCTCAATGTCGACTTCCGCACCGTCACCGTGCTCTTTGCTGCCAGCGAAGAAACCCGCACCTACAGTCTGCGCGAAGCGCCCCTTACCCGGGTGGCCTTCGGCAATGGCGACCGCATCCAGTCCGACGATGGCGAATGGCTGATCGTCGATGACTTCAAGGAAGTGCGCGGCCAGATCGTCTACATCTGTGAGCGCAGCGGCGAGCATGCCGGCGAGCTCATCGAGCTTCCCGAAGCCCGTCTGAACGACAAGATGCAGTTCAATCAGGCACGTGATCGCCTGCTGACTGGCCAGGTCGACCGCAATGACTGGTTCGACCTGCGCTATCGCACCCTGCGCCACTTCCACCGTGTCGAGCAGAGTCCGGCACTGGGCCTGTCCGGCCCCAAGGTCGATCTGGTGCCGCACCAGCTCTACATCGCCGATGAAGTCTCGCGCCGTCACGCGCCGCGCGTACTGCTGGCCGATGAAGTCGGCCTCGGCAAGACCATCGAAGCCGGCCTGATCCTTCACCGCCTGCTGCTCAGCGGCCGCGCCAGCCGTGCGCTGATCCTGGTACCGGCGAGCCTGACCCACCAGTGGCTGGTCGAGATGCTGCGCCGCTTCGCGCTGGATGTCTCGCTGCTCGACGAAGAGCAGTGCAAGGCCTACGGCACGCGCAACCCCTTCGAAGGCAACCAGATCATTCTGGCCAGCCAGGACTGGCTGTTCGCCAACCCGTCGCGTCAGGTCCAGGCTGCCGCCTGCGATTGGGACATGCTGATCGTCGATGAGGCCCACCACCTCGACTGGAGCGAAGACAAGGTCGGCCCGGGCTACGCCTGTGTCGAATCCCTCGCTCGCCAGATCGCCGGCGTGCTACTGCTGACCGCCACGCCGGAGCAGATGGGACTCGAGAGCCACTTCGCACGCCTGCGCCTGCTCGACCCGGAGCGTTACCACGACCTGGAGCGCTTCAAGGCCGAGGAACAGGGCTATGTGGCTGTCGCCAGCGCCATCGACGCCCTGGAAGCGCTGCCCGCGGACCAGAGCGGTCTCGACAGCCTCACCGAGGTGCTGGATGACGCTGACAGCCGCGCCCTGCTCGACACCCTGATGGACAGCGATGCCGATGATGCCCAGCGCGACAGCGTGCGTCGTCAGCTGCGTGACCAGCTGCTCGATCGCCACGGCACCGGCCGCGTGATGTTCCGCAACTCGCGCACCCATGTCGAAGGCTTCCCCGAGCGCCGTCTGCATGTCCACGAGCTGGAGCTGCCCTCCTCCTACCGTCGCGTGGTGCGCAAGCTGGAGCGCGACGAGGACTATCTCGATGACCTGCTGATCGAGACCGGCATGAACCACCCCGAGGTGGTGCTGTTCCTCGACGAGATGTATCGCGCCCTGCCCGATGACCGCATGAACGCCGAGCCCTGGTGGCAGATCGACCCGCGCGTCATGTGGCTGCTGGAAACCCTGACCGACCTCGGCAACGAGAAGGCGCTGGTGATCTGCCATACCGCCGATACCGCGCGTGAGCTGTCCGAAGGCCTGCGCGTGCTGGGCGGCGTGCATGCGCCGGTCTTCCACGAGGGCATGAGCCTGGTCGAGCGTGATCGCGCCGCCGCGGCCTTCGCCTCCGAAGAGGAAGGCGTGCAGCTGCTGGTGTGCTCGGAAATCGGCTCGGAAGGTCGCAACTTCCAGTTCTGCCACCACCTGGTGATGTTCGACCTGCCGGTACATCCGGACCAGCTCGAACAGCGCATCGGGCGCCTGGACCGCATCGGCCAGCAGTTCCCGATCGAGATCCACGTGCCGGTCTTCGAAGGCTCGCCGGGCGCCCAGCTGCTGCGCTGGTACCGCGATGGCATGGACGCCTTCAGCGCGCCGCACGGCATCGGCAGCGAGCTCTACACCCAGTTCGGCGACGAGCTGGAAGAGGCCCTGCTCGACAGCGAAGAGATCGACAGCATCATCGAGCAGACCCGCGAGCGCTTCGACGCCCTGCAGGAAGAGCGTCAGTCCGGCCGCAACCGCCTGCTGGAACTCAATGCCTGCCGTCACGAGCGCGCCGAGGAAGTCATCGCCGCCATCGAGACGCTGGACAACGACAAGGCGCTGCCCGGCTATCTGGAGCGCGCCTTCGACATCTTCGGCATCGAGAGCCGGGACCTCGGCGATGGCATCACCTATCTGGCGCCGGGCCCGCACATGCTCGACGGCCTGCCGGGGCTGGTGAAGGGCGAGGAAGGCTTCAGCGTCACCAGTGACCGCGCCACCGCGCTGTCACGCGAAGACGTGCAGCATCTGTCGTGGGAGCACCCGCTGGTCCGCGAGATGCTGGTCCGCATCCTGGACGGCTCGATGGGCAACACCGCGCTGGCGCTGCTCAAGCACCCGGCGATTCCCGGTGGCCGCCTGATGACGGAAGTGGTGTTCCGCACCCAGTCCACCGCGCCGCGCGGCCTGCGTCTGGGCCGCTTCCTGCCGCCGACCGCCATCCGTGTCCTGCTGGATGAAACCGGCAGCAACCTGTCCGACAAGGTGTCCTTCGGCGGACTGGCCAAGAACCTCAAGCCGGTCAAGAAGGCGGTCGCGCGTGACCTCATCAAGCAGAGCCACGCCACGCTGCGCAAGCTGATGAGCGATGCCGAGCAGGAAGCCGAGCGCGAACTGCCGACCATCGTCGAGCAGGCCCAGCAGCAGATGCGCGAGCAGCTCAGTGCCGAACTGGCGCGCCTGGAAGCCCTGGCCAGCCACAACCCGGCCGTGCGCGAGGAAGAGCTCGAAGCACTGCGTCAGGAGCGTGCCGCGCTGGACAGTGCCATCGAGACCACCCGTCTGCGTCTGGACAGCGTGCGCGTCATCGTCACCGTGGATGCCCACGAGCGTTGAGCTGACCGCAGGCGTCAGTGATGCACCTGAAACGCCCCACCTGCCATCGGCCGGTGGGGCGTTTTGCCGTGTGCGCCAGCGACAATGGCCCGCTGGACTTGCCAGATCGACCAGCGGCCGCGACGATGCCATCGCTTGCGTGTCACGATTCGCGGCCCATCACTTACGCCTCATCACTTGTGTTTCATCCCTTTCGTTTCATCCTATCGCTTCATTACTACAGAGCACCCCCATGGCGAGATCATATCCAGAGAGCGACGAGACAGCGTCAGGGCAGAGCTGGCAGGGAGAGCGCCTGGCCGAGGAAGGTGAGCGTGTCGCAAGGGTGGGGCTATCGCTGCTGGCGGCGGGCGATGACTGGTGGGCGATCGACAAGCCGGCCGAGCTGCCCTCCGTGCCGGGGCGTGATCCCTCGCGCTTCGACAGTGTCCATTCGCGCCTGTGCCAATTGAGCGACGATACCCGCGCCGTGCACCGCCTGGATGTGGCGACCTCCGGGGTGCTGCTGGTGGCGCGCAATGTCGAGGGCCAGCGGCGACTGTCGCGGCTATTCCAGTCGCGTACCATCGAGAAACGCTATGTGGCCGTGGTGGCAGGTCATCTCACGCCCGCCGAGGGCAGCATCGCCCTGCCGCTGCGCTGCGACTGGCCACGCCGCCCACGTCAGATCGTCGACTTCACGCATGGCAAGTCGGCACTGACGCACTATCGGGTCGAGCAGCATCTGACGCTCGCGGGCCAGCGCCCGGATGGTACGTCGCAGACCCTCGCCGCCAGCCGTGTTTCGCTGACGCCACATACCGGACGTTCACACCAGCTGCGCCTGCACATGCTGGCACTCGGCCACCCGATCATCGGTGATGGCTTCTATGCCCGCGGCGCGGCGCTGAATGCCAGCCCGCGCCTGTTGCTGCATGCGGCACGCCTGGTGATTCCGCCAGCCAGCGACAGCGATGCCCTACCACTGGTGCTGGAAGCGCCACTGCCCTTCTAGCATCGCCTTGCTGCCAAGACTCACTTGCGTGACAGGATATCGGCGAAGGCCACGTCGAGGGTCGGGTAATCGAAGGTGAAGCCGGCAGCCAGCAGACGCGCCGGCACCATGCGGGCGCCCTCCAGCAACAGGGTGCTCATTTCCCCCAGCCCCAGCTCAAGCGCCTTGGCCGGCAGCGGCAGGATCGCCGGGCGCCCCAGACCGCGAGCCAGAGCGTGGGTAAAGCCCATGTTGGTGACCGGATGCGGCGCGCTGGCATTGAAGGCACCGCTGAGACTGTCATCCGCCAGCAGGCGCTCGATGATGCGAATCATGTCGTGGCGGTGGATCCACGGCATGTAATGGCGTCCATCGCCCAGCCGCCCCCCGAGCCCGAGCTTGAAGGGCGTCAGCAGCTTGGCCAGTGTGCCGCCATCGGCCTCCATCACCAGGCCAGTGCGGATGATGGCCAGTCGCACGCCATATTCGGTGACGGGCATGGCGGCCGCTTCCCAGTCGCGACACAGGCGATGATTGAAATCGTCGTGGGGCGTCGCCTGTTCATCTATCTCGACATCGCCCGGCTCGCCCGCCTTGGGCTGTGCGCCGTAATAGCCCATCGCCGAACCGGACACCATCACCTGCGGCGGATGGCCTTCGGTGGCCAACTGCTGACACAGCATCACCAGGTGCTCGGTAGTCTCCAGCCGCGAACGGCGCAGCTCACGCTTGTGATCCTCGCTCCAACGCCGCCCGGCTATCGACTCCCCCGCCAGATTGACGATGCCTTCGGGCTGCCAATCCTTGAAGGCCAGCGACGAATCCGCCGCGACCACCGTCAGCCCCAGGTCGGCAAACTGGCGCTCAGCACGCTCCGGGCGGCGCGATACGACCGCCAGCGAGTGGCCCGCAGCGGCCAGTGACTGACACAGCGCCTGGCCGACGAACCCCGTTGCACCTGTTATCAATATTCGCATGTTGCCCTCCTCGGCGATGAAGCATCGAGTGTGCCGACTTCCGCCATAAATCTATACTTATATTGTACAATTATGCGCAAGAAGTTAACTTTAGCGTATCTGCTGTCGGGTCACATGACGACCCGTACCCCCAGAACACCGCCCGCGCAGGAGTCGCCTCCAGATGCCAGTATCGTCCATCGCCATCATCGGTGCCGGTATCGCCGGATTGTCTGCCGCCACCCGACTGACCGCGCAGGGCCATGCGGTAACGCTATTCGAGAAGGCGCGCGGCCCCGGCGGACGCCTGGCCAGTCGCCGCACTAGCGAAGGCCCCATCGACATCGGCGCGCAATACTTCACGGCGCGTGATCCACGCTTCCAGTCCGCGCTTGAGCAGTGGCGGGCCGCAGGCGTCGTCGCAACTTGGGGTGAGAGACTGTTGAGTCTCGGCAAGTCGGCGTCTGACGAGAGCCAATGGCAGCGGCTGCGCGATGATTCCACCCGCTACGTGGCCAGTCCGCGCATGAGCGCCCTGAGCCGCCACCTCAGTGAACAGCTGCCGGCCCATGCGAGCCTGCACAGCGAAACGCGCATCACGCGCCTGATCGCGGACGATGGCACGGCGTCAGACAAGCGCTGGCGGCTCGAGGACAGCGACGGTGATCAGCACGGCCCCTTCGATCACGTGGTGATCAGCGCGCCGGCGCCGCAGGCACGTGCCCTGTTGAGCACGGCCGGCACCGACGCCCAGGGGGCGGCGCTCTGCGAGGACTCGCTTGCCCCGGCACTGAGTCAGGCGCTGGCCCGAGTGGAGATGGCACCGACCTGGACACTGATGGCCACTCTGGAGACGCCGCTTCCCGCGCTGGGGGGCGACGATGATTGGCAAGGGTTGCTGGTCAGCCGCGGTGATGATGGCCCGCTGCGCTGCGTGATGCGCCAGCATTCGCGCCCCGGCCGCCAGACACCGTTACATGCCAAGGAGACCCTGAGCCTGCTGGCGACCGCTGGCTGGAGCCGGGCGAACCTGGAGAAGTCGCCACAGGAGGTCGCGACCTTGCTGTGGAAGGCCTTCGAGACACTGCCCGAGATCCGCGAGCTGGCGCCGGGCTGGAGCCGGGGCAAGGTCACCCTCACGGCGCATCGCTGGCGTTACGCCCATCCGACCCAGACACTGCCGCAGACCTCAGCGGCAGCCGGCCAGAATGGCGATGAACAGAAGGGCCATGTCCAGAAGGGACGTGACCAGAACGCCCAAGCCCACAATGTCTGCGGCCAGGGGGCATCCGGGCTATGGCTGGCCGGAGACGCCCTGCGTGGCCCACGCGTCGAGGACGCCTGGCTGTCAGGGCACGAGGTAGCCGAACAGCTGCTCAACACCCTCGTCGACAGCTGATACGCTGCCGCGACCCCTCATCGCCCACAGGATAGCTGCATGACTACATCCACAGATCACGACAACGCCTTGATTCTATTGGCCCATGGGTCACGTGACCCGCGCTGGCGCGAGCCCTTCGAGGCACTGGAAGCCACACTGGCTTCCCGCCTCAAGCGTCCGACGCGCCTGGCGTATATGGAACTGTGCGACCCGCTGCTGACCGACACCATCGATGCCCTGGCGGCAGACGGTGCCGCGCGTATCGACATCCTGCCGCTGTTCTTCGCAGCCGGCCGTCATCTGCGTGAAGACGTGCCCGCCATGCTGGAAGAATCGCAGCGCCAGCACCCCGACTGCCCCATCAGCCTGCTTGACCCGGTGGGAGCACATCCGGCCTTTGTCGAGGCCTTGATCCAGATTGTGGAGCAACAGGACAACGCCTAGACGGCCGATTTCATGACGGGACCTCCTGCGTCGAAGGCGCTGTGATGCACCTTCAAAACATGTGCACCGAGGATGCGACGCAGCTTGCCTCTTGTCAGGCTCTGGCGGCTGCGCCATCCTGATGCCCACATGTACAGCTAGTGCACAAGATGCATTGCCGGTATCCCACAGCGCCCCATGTGACGACACTTCAACTTTACCCTGTGTGTCGTCCTCACCTGTGCTTCACCCGGGATGCCTCGTCACCGCCAGAGGTAACACCATTCATGACTGACAAGGCCACGGAAACTGCCAGTTCGCCGCTGTTTCCGATCCGCGAAGTCTCTCGCCTGACCGGCGTCAATTCGGTCACGTTGAGAGCCTGGGAACGCCGCTACGGACTGATCGAGCCCCGCCGTACGCCCAAGGGGCATCGCCTGTATGCCCGCGAGGACATCGAGCGGATCGAACACATCCTGCAATGGCTCAACCGCGGAGTACCTGTCAGCCAGGTACGCGAGCTTCTCGACCAGCCGCAGCCGGAAAGCACGCCGATGCCGGACGAAGGCAGCTGGAGTGGCCAGCAGCAGCTGGCATTGGCCGCCATCGATGCCCAGGACGAGGCGCGTCTGGCCGAGCTGTACAACCAGAGTCTGGCGCTGTACCCGGTCAGCAGCGTGGTCGAGCGCCTGTGGCGTCCGCTGCTCGAACAGCTCGAGGAGCGTGGCACCGCCACCTTCGGCACCCGCCTGGCCCAGTGCTTCTTCGAGAGCTTCCTGCGCTCGCGCATCGGTGCCCGGCTGGTGTTTGCCAATCAGGAGCGTCACGCCCCGCACATCACGCTGACGCGCCTGCCGGAAGAACCGGGCCTCAGCTGGCTGCTGCTGTTCGCGCTGGTCGCCAGCGACGCCGGCTATCACGTCAGCCTGCTGGATGGCCCACTGCCGCTGGCGGAGCTGCCGCTGGCCGCAGAGCGCCTGCAGGCACAGGCCGTGGTACTGGTCGGCACCCAGGCAGAGCGCTCGGATGTCATGCGCCGTCAGTTGCCGCGGGTCGCAGAACAATTGAGCGTGCCGCTGGCCATCGCTGGCCCGGCCGCCCAGATTCGCCAGCAGGAGCTGGTAGACGGGCCCATCGAAGGCCTGGGAGCCGACCCGATTCAGGCGGTCGCTCGCCTGAGGTCCTTGATGGCACGTTGAACGCAGGCTCCTGCTCGGCATTGGTTTCACCGATCGCCAAGGAGCCCCGATGTCATCTGACTCACCATCCACCTCTTCCTCCGCCTCCGCGCCAGCGGGGGCTCCCCTGCAGCTGGTCTGGCTGCGCAGTGACCTGCGCGTACATGACAACACGGCTCTCTCGCAGGCCGCCGCACGCGGCCCGGTCGTGGCCGTCGTCGCCCCCTGCCTGGCGCAGTGGGTCGAGCACGGCCACGGAGCCAACAAGCTCGACTTCCTGCGTCGCGGCCTGCATGTCCTGCAACAGGCACTCGCCGGCTATCACATCCCGCTCAAGGTGCTCGACTGCGACACCTTCGCCGAGGTGCCCCAGGCGCTGGCCGCACTATGCGATCAGCTGGGCGTCCGGGCCCTGCATTTCAATGACGAATATGCCGTCAATGAGCGTGAGCGCGACCGACAGGTCCGTGAACTGCTTGCCGAGCGCGACGTCCGCCTGCATCGCTACACCGACATGCTGGCCTTCACGCCCGGCGAGCTGCTGACCGGCAAGGGCGATTACTACGGCGTCTTCACGCCCTTCTCCAAGCGCTGGCACAAGGAAGTCGATTCCCGACGTCTGGCGCTGAATGAGGCGCCTGAAGTGCAAGCCACGCCCCGCGATGCCAAGGGGCGCGAGATCCACGGCGACGCCATTCCGCCACTGCCCGAGACACTCAAGGGCAAGCCAGCGACAGCGCTGGACGCCGAGCTATGGCCGGCCGGCGAAGAGGCCGCACAGGAGCGCCTGGAACGCTTCCTGACCTTCCGCGCGCGCCGCTACCACGAGCAGCGCGATATCCCCGCCACCCGAGGCACCAGCGAGCTGTCGCCCTACCTGGCGCTGGGCATGATCTCGGCCCGCCAATGCTACGCCGCCGTACTGGCAGAGAACGGCAGCCTCGCCGATGGCGATGTCGGCCTGACCAGCTGGGTCAACGAGCTGATCTGGCGTGAGTTCTACCAGCACATCCTGGTCGGCTTCCCGCGCGTCAATCGCCACCGTCCCTTCCAGCGCCATACCGAGGCCCTGCAGTGGCGCGACGATGACGAAGGCTTCGCCGCCTGGTGCGAGGGCCGCACCGGCTACCCCATCGTCGATGCCGCCATGCGTCAGCTGGTGCAGACCGGCTGGATGCACAATCGCCTACGCATGGTGACGGCGATGTTCCTCACCAAGCATCTGCTGATCGACTGGCGGCGTGGCGAGGCCTTCTTCATGACCCATCTCGTCGATGGTGAGCTGGGCGCCAACAATGGTGGCTGGCAATGGGCGGCCTCCACCGGCACCGATGCCGCGCCCTATTTCCGCATCTTCAATCCGACCACCCAGGGCCAGCGCTTCGACAAGGACGGCGAGTTCATCGCGAGCATGGTGCCGGAGCTGGCCGAGCTGCCGGCCAAGCGGCGCCACCAGCCCAGTGCGGATGACTGTCAACGGACGGGCTACCCACGACCGATCGTCGATCACAAGGCCGCCCGCCAGCGGGCGCTGGATACCTTCAAGGCGCTGTCCAGAAGCGAATGACCCCTCAAGCGGCCTGCTGATCTTCAGCAGGCCGCTTGAGGGGTCATTCGCTTCTGGCCCCCCCCCCCCCCTATCCTTCAGGAGCGTTGCCATGCAATCGCTACCCGACGAGATAAGCCCGGCCCTGACTCGGGTATGTCGTCTTTACGAAAAGCTGGACAAAACCTCTACAGAGCTGCTCAAATCAGTCTACAGTGACGATATCGTCTTTCGCGACCCCCTGCATGAAGTCCACGGCCTGACAGCACTCAACGCCTATTTCTCAGGGTTGTACATGAATGTCGCCGCCATCGACTTCGTCTTCCATCACCCGCTGGGGCCGATACCTAAGCAAGCCGCCGGCCCTGTGGATGAAGGCAATGAACAGGGACTTGCCTGGCTCAGCTGGACGATGACCTATCGCCATCCCCGTCTGAACGGGGGCAAGGACATCAGCGTGCAGGGTGCCTCACGCCTCGAGTTCCGAGACGGGAAGGTCATTCATCACCGTGACTTCTTCGATGCCGGCGAGCTGCTCTACGAGCAGGTGCCCGTCCTGCGCAACGTGATCGGTCTGCTGAAACGTCGCATGGACTGAGCAGCATGACGACATCCATACGGACACGCCCGGCGTTCTCTGAGTCAGTGCCAGCAAGGCTCTCCCGGCCAGACACAGGCTGAAGACGCAGACAGGCACGCCACACACATACATGCCAAGGAGGGGAAATGGCCAGTCATGGTTCGAGCACCACATCGACAACCACATCGACGTCCGCAAAGGCTCGCAAACGTATCTGGCTGACCGGCGCCAGCTCCGGCATCGGCGAAGGACTGGCGCGCCGGCTGCTGGCAGATGGCCACCGGGTCGCCCTCAGCGCCCGCTCCGCCGACAAGCTGGAGGCCATCGCAGCCGATGCCGAGCAAGGCCCCGGGGAAGCGCTGGTCGTGACGCTCGACCTCACCGACCGTGAGGCCATCCGCGCGGCGGCCAGCCAGATAGAGGCCCGCTTTGGTGGACTCGACCTTGCACTGCTCAACGCTGGCACCTGCGAATATCTGGATGCACGGGAATTCGAGGCAGACCTGGTCCACCGCGTGTTCGCGACCAATTTCCAGGCCACCGTGGATGTGATCGAAAGCGCCTTGCCGCTGCTGCGCATGGCAGCGGCAGACGGCGGTGAGCGGCCGCAGCTGGCAGCGGTCTCCAGTGCTTCGGCCTATCTGCCGTTGCCTCGAGCCGAGGCGTATGGCGCCTCCAAGGCCGCAGTGAGCTACTTCCTGGAGTCGCTACGGCTGGACCTCGACAACCAGGGCATCGATGTCAGCGTGATTCACCCCGGCTTCGTCAAGACACCGCTGACCGAGCGCAATGACTTCCCGATGCCGATGCAGGTCACTGTCGATCAGGCGGTCGAGGCGATCGTGACGGGACTCGCGCGTCATCGGCTCGATATCCATTTCCCGCGACGCTTCACGCTGCTGGTCAAGTTGCTGGGCATCCTGCCCGCCCCCTTGCGACGCAGCATCGGGCTGCACATGACGCGCGGCTGATCTCGCGAACCAGAGCCCGGCTCACGAGAGTCTGGCGCACCCGGCAATACAGACAAGATTCGCCCGCACCGACGGCTCGACCACACTTCTGCTCATGACGACATGGTGCGTTCTACTTCTGGAGTGGCATGAACACAACAACGACCTACGCGACAGCGCCTCCACCCCGCCAGCGCATTGCCGTCATCGGCAGCGGCATCAGCGGCATGTCAGCGGCCTATTACCTGAGTCGCAAGCATGAAGTGCATGTCTTCGAGTCAGCCGAGCGCCTGGGCGGCCACACCGCCACCATGGATGTGCAGTGCGCCGATGGCAGCGACTGGGCCATCGACACCGGCTTCATCGTCTTCAACGACCGCACCTACCCGCATTTCCAGCGTCTGCTGGAGCGCCTCGACGTGGCTTACCAGCCCACCGAGATGAGCTTCTCGGTGCACACCACCGCCGAGGACTTCGAGTACAACGGCCATACCCTGCTGTCGCTGTTCGCCCAGAAGCGCAACCTGTTGCGCCCGCGCTTCTATCGCCTGTTGCGCGACATCCTGCGCTTCAACAAGCAGGCTGCCGCCGATCTGGACAACGGCAAGCTCGCCGAGGGCGCGACCCTGGGCAGCTACCTGGATGCCAATGGCTACTCGCAGGTCTTCCGTGAACATTACCTGCTGCCGATGGGCGCGGCGATCTGGTCCGCCAGCATCGCGGATATCGCGCAGTTCCCGCTGCTGTTCTTCGTGCGCTTCTTCCGCCATCACGGCCTGCTGTCGGTCAATGATCGTCCACAATGGTTCACGCTGGTCGGTGGCTCGCGCACCTACATCGCGCCGCTGACCGAGGGTTACGCAGAGCGCATTCGCCTCAACAGCAAGATCAGTCGTGTCCTGCGCGACGCCAACGGGGTGACACTTGAGCATGCCGATGGCCGCCGTGAACGCTTCGACCAGGTGGTGATGGCGTGTCATGCGCCACAGGCACTGGCTCTGCTCGGTGATGCCAGCGAGCAGGAACGCGAGGTATTGGGAGCCATCACGACTCAGCGCAATGAGGTGGTGATGCATACCGATACCTCGCTGCTGCCAAGGCGCAAGTCGGCCTGGGCGAGCTGGAACTACCGCCTCGATGGGCGCGACGACGCCCAGCGGGCCAGCGTCACCTACGACATGAACATCCTGCAACGCCTTGATGAGCGCGAGCACCCGCCCCGCGAGACCTTCTGCATCACGCTCAATGACAGCGACGCGATCGATCCCGCTCGGGTACTGGGCCGTTACGCCTATGACCACCCGCGCTTCACGCTGGCCGCTGAGGACGCCAAGGCGCGCTTCGCGCAGATTTCCGGCGCGCAAGCCAAGGCGGACGGCCCAGTAGGGCGCACCCATTTCTGTGGTGCCTGGTGGCGCAATGGATTCCACGAGGATGGCGTATGGAGCGCGCTGCGGGTCGCAGAGGCACTGGGTGCTCGCGAGGCAGACGATTGAAGGCGCCCGCCAGTCGCATCGGCTATGGCACGCTGCGCCACCGCCGCCTTGCGCCGCGCCAGCATGCCTTTCGCTATCGCGTCGCCATGGCATGGCTGGCACTGGATGAGTTGCCGGCACTGATGGCCGGCAAGCGTCTGGTGAGCGCCAGTCACGCCGCGCCACTGGCCTTTCGCGACAGTGACCATCTGCCGGCCGCGGTCCACGACATTGTCGATGGCCCACTCGAGGACCGGGTGCGCGCCGCCTGTCAGCGCGAGCTTGCCCGCAATGGCGATCACGCGCCATTGCCGCAGGGGCGCGTCTTTCTGCTGACCCAGCTGCGCCACTTCGGGATCGGCTTCAACCCGATTCGCCTCTATTACCTCTATCACGCCTCAGGCCAGCTGGGCGCAGTGCTCGGTGAGGTCACCAATATTCCCTGGGGAGAGCGCGTGCTGTATGCCGCCCGTACGGACCCGCAGCGTCGCATGCAGGCGGCGCAGTTCGACAAGCGCATGCATGTCTCGCCCTTCATGCCGATGGGCATGCGCTATCACTGGCGCTTCAACGACCCCAGCGCGGACGAACTGTTGCTGCACATGGAAAACCATCCCCTCACCGGGGATACGGCACGGATAGCGCAGAATTCGCTGTTCGATGCCAGCCTGAGCCTGCATCTGGAACCGGCTACCTCACGCGCCTTTCATCGCCTGCTGCTGCGCTTCCCCTGGATGACGCTCAAGACGGTCGCGGGCATTCATTTCGAGGCGCTGCGTCTGGCGCTCAAGCGCGTGCCGATCTTCGACCATCCGCGCTCGCCGTCTTCATCATGAGGAACTCATCATGAGCCAATTCGAACCCGCTCCCCCCACTCTGGCCACGACTCAGGCACCGGCGGACCGCCTGACGCGGCTGCTGCGGCCACGCCTGCTGCGCATGCTCGACAAACTTGAAGGTGGCAGCCTGACGGTGCTGGAAGGCCGAGAGCGCCACGTGCTGGGCAAGGGCGGCGCGCGCAACGTCACGCTGCGTATCCATGACTCACGCGCATGGCGGCGCATGGCGCTGGGTGGCACCGTCGCGGCGGCGGAGGCCTACATGGATGGCCAGTGGGAGACGGATGATCTGGTCGGGCTGGTGCGCCTGTTCGCCTACAACCTCGAGCAGGTCAATGACTCGGTGGACAGCGGAACGTCGCGCCTGTCCAAGTGGGCGCTGAGCGTCGCCTACGCGCTGGCGCGCAATACGCTGGCGGGGTCGAAGCGCAACATCTCGGCGCATTACGATCTCGGCAATGACCTCTTCGAACTGTTCCTCGACCGCGAGCACCGCATGTATTCCGCGGCGGTGTTCCCCTATCCCGAGGCCAGTCTGGAAGCGGCCTCTACCCACAAGCTGGAGAAGCTGTTCAACCTGCTGGAACTGGGGCCACAGCATCACCTGCTGGAGATCGGCACCGGCTGGGGCGGGCTGGCGATCCATGCCGCAAGAACACGCGGCTGCCGCGTGACCACCACGACCATCTCCGATGAGCAACACGCCTATACCAAGGCGCGTATCGCCGCGGAAGGGCTGGAGGATCGCATCACGCTGCTCAAGGAAGACTACCGGGCACTGGAAGGTCGCTTCGATCGTATCGTCTCGGTGGAGATGATCGAGGCGGTCGGCCATCAGTATCTGTCGACCTACCTGAAGACCCTCGAGCGCCTGCTCGAGCCGGAAGGCCTGATCGCGCTGCAGGCCATCACGATTCGCGATCAGCGCTTCGTGGCCGCCAGCCGCGAGATGGACTTCATCAAGCGTTACATCTTCCCCGGTGGCTTCCTGCCGTCCCATACGGCGATCCTCACCGCCATGCAGCAGGACACCCAGCTGAACCTGCTGCAGCTCGAGGATATCGGCCTGCACTACGCCGCCACGCTCAAGGCCTGGGGGCAGCGCTTCGAGGCGCGTCTCGGGGAGGTCTATGTGCAGGGCTACGACGAGCGCTTCGTGCGCATGTGGCGTTACTACCTGGCGTACTGCGAGGGGGGCTTCCGCGAGCGCACCATCGGCACCTGCCAGCTGTTGCTGGGGGGGCCGGGGGCGCGCCCGGTACAGGCGGGGCTCCAGGATTGGGACGCCTGAACATGCTGTCCGAGCGCCCTGGAGCACTGCTCAATGCCGGTCTCTTTCAGCTCGGTTGGTTCTGCTGTGTGCTGGGTGGCGCGACGGTCGCCCTGCTGGCTACGCCGCTGATACTGGCCGTGCATCTATGGCTGATCGTGCCCACGAGTGAGCGCCTGCGCGAGCTGCGCTGGCTTGCCGCCTTCGTGGCGCTGGGGATGGTAGTGGATGGCAGCCTGTCACTGGCCGGCGGATACACCATCACCTCGGACACGCCTGGCTGGGCGCACTGGCTGCCCCTGCCTGTCTGGATGTGGTGTCTGTGGCCGCTGTTCGCCTGCACGATCCATCATGCGCTGCGCTGGTTGTGGCAGCGGCCCTGGCTGGCGGCGGCTGGCGGCGCCATCAGTGCGCCGCTGTCCTATTACGGTGGGGCGCAGCTCGCCAATGTGACCCTCGCCGACTGGCTGCTACCGGCCCAGGCGCTGATCTGGGGCGGCCTGTGCCTGGGCATCGCAGGCCTTCATGGGCATGCCGAGCGTGCCTGAGGGCGTCAGGCGGCCTTGATGGCCAGATTGCCGGCCTCGTAGCCATTGAGCCGCTCGATGACCTCCCCCGCGGGCGCCGGCCGCGAGAAGTAGACCCCCTGTATCCAGCCGCAGCCATTCGATACCAGATATTCACGCTGCTCAGCGGTCTCGACGCCTTCCGCGATCATCTCCATGCCCAGGCCCTTGGCCATCGCCAGGACCGCCATGGTGATGGCGGCATCCGCTCTCTCGCCGGGCAGGCTGCGGATGAAGGCACGGTCCAGCTTGAGCTTGTCCACCGGAAAATCCTTCAGATAGGCGAGTGACGAATAGCCGGTACCGAAGTCGTCCACCGCGATCTGGTGGCCGCAGGCGCGCAGGGCGGCCAGACGCCGTGAGATGTCGCCGGCACGCTCATCCAGCAGTACCGACGTCGTCAGCTCCAGCCCGATGGAGCTGGCGGGCACGTCATACTCCAGCAACAGGCCCGCCAGCGAGGCTTCAAAGCCACCCTGGATCAGCTGCAAGGCAGAAACATTGACCCAGTTGCCCAGGCGCAGCATCAGCACATCGGCGTCAGCGCCATCCTCCGGGGCGCGGCAGCTGCCGATTGTGGCGATCACTGATCACCAGTCCATCACTGCTCAGGTGCACGGCGGCCTCCAGCAGCTGACGATGCAGCAGCTGGCGACGACGCTGGCGCACGATGTCCAGACCCGCCAGAACGGCAGGCAGCAACGCGGCAAGACGCAGCTCGAGCCCCGGCAACCAGGGCAGCGCTGTCAAGGCAACGAGCGCCCCGATGATCAGGGGCCGATTGAAGTGGGCTTGCGGCCACATAAGCAGCTCTCGGTGAAAGGGGTCATCGGGGAGGATCCTGCATTTGCAGGCAGCGGGCCATTCTCGGCACGGCTCCAGCGGATTGCGACCGATGCCGGCAAAGAGGACCCCGCGCGAATCACACACTAGCTCCTATCGACCACTTTCCCCCCAGCTGTAGGACTTATTTGCACCCGCCCTTGCTGCCCTTTAGTCTGGCCCCCACGTGCATTCAGGGGTGCCAGCCATTAGACTAGCTCCATTCAGGCGCTCAGGTGCCTCGTACGGCATTACCATCCCGCTACTCGGAATGACTCAGTGACCAAGCAACACTCCTTTACTCGCGACGAGCTGCTGGCCTGTGGCCAGGGCGAACTCTTCGGCCCGGGCAATGCGCAGCTGCCTGCTCCCAACATGCTGATGCTGGATCGCATCACTCACATCAGTGAGGAAGGCGGTAGCCACGGCAAGGGTCAGCTGATTGCTGAGCTGGATATCTCTCCGGACCTGTGGTTCTTCGACTGCCACTTCCCGGGTGATCCGGTGATGCCGGGCTGCCTGGGCCTCGATGCCATGTGGCAGCTGGTGGGCTTCCACCTCGGCTGGCTCGGCAATCCGGGCCGTGGCCGCGCGCTGGGCTGCGGCGAGGTCAAGTTCTCTGGCCAGGTGCTGCCGACCGCCAAGAAAGTGACCTACACCATCAACATCAAGCGAGTCATCACTCGCAAGCTGATCCTCGGCATCGCCGATGGTACAGTGACAGTTGACGGTCGCGACATCTATCAGGCCAACGACCTGCGCGTCGGTCTGTTCACCTCCACTGCGAACTTCTGAACGGGAGGCTCCCATGCGTAGAGTGGTAGTCACCGGGCTGGGCATTGTTTCCTGCCTGGGCAATGATCGCCAGCAGGTCCTGGAATCGCTCCGCGAAGGACGTTCTGGTATCCGCCGCAAAGAGGAATACGCCGAGCTGGGCTTCCGTAGCCACGTGGCCGGCGTTGTCGACATCAATCTCGAAGACCACATCGATCGCAAGCAACTGCGCTTCATGGGGGATGCTGCGGCCTATGCCTACATCTCCATGGCGCAGGCGATTGCCGATTCCGGTCTCACCGAAGAGCAGGTTTCCCACGAGCGTACCGGCCTGATCGCCGGTTCCGGTGGCGCTTCCTCCGCGAACCAGGTCGAGGCCGCTGACGTGATGCGCGCCAAGGGCCTGCGTCGTGTCGGTCCCTACCGCGTCACTCGTACCATGGGCTCGACCGTCTCTGCCTGCCTGGCCACGCCGTTCAAGATCAAGGGCATCAACTACTCGATCTCCTCGGCCTGTGCCACGTCTGCCCACTGCATCGGCAGCGCCGTGGAACAGATCCAGCTGAACAAGCAGGACGTCGTGTTTGCCGGTGGCGGTGAAGAAGAGCACTGGACCCTGTCCTGCCTGTTCGACGCCATGGGCGCCCTGTCCACCAGCTACAACGACACGCCGGAAACCGCGTCGCGTCCCTACGACAAGACCCGTGATGGCTTCGTCATCGCAGGTGGCGGCGGCATGCTGGTGCTCGAGGAACTGGAACACGCCAAGGCACGCGGCGCGAAGATCTACGCCGAAGTGACCGGCTATGGCGCGACCTCCGATGGCCACGACATGGTGGCACCGTCCGGCGAAGGTGCAGCACGCTGCATGCGCCAGGCAATGGCGACCGTGAAGGGCCATATCGACTACATCAACACCCACGGCACCTCGACGCCGGTTGGGGATGTGGCCGAGCTCAAGGCCATCCAGGAAGTCTTCGGCGCCGACAGCCCGGCCATGAGCTCGACCAAGTCACTGACGGGCCACTCTCTGGGCGCCACAGGCGTGCAGGAAGCCATCTACTCCATGCTGATGATGGAGAACGACTTCATTGCCGCGTCCGCCAATGTCAGCGAGCTGGATGACCGCGCCGAAGGCCTCGACATCGTCACGACCCGTCGTGATGGCGTCAAGATCGACCGTGTGCTGTCCAACAGCTTCGGCTTCGGTGGCACCAACGCCTGCCTGATTCTGGAACGTTTCCAGGACTGACTCAGCACGCGTTCAGCAGACATGCAGTCTGCCGATACGCGCTGGTGTGAGACACGAAAAGGCCGCCCTTCGGGGCGGCCTTTTTGCTGGCTTTCCGGTGCTTGCTGGCAGCACCGGATGCATCAGATGAGCGACAGGGGAAGCGTCAGACAGTCAGGCACCAACACTATCGGCCGCCGCTTCCTCTTCCAGCGGCGGACGCTGGACGCTGGAGATTTCCTGCAGCCTGGCCTCGACCCAGGCCTCGACATCGGCGATCACCGCATCCGGCTTGCGCCCTGTCGTCTCGATGGCCGGGCCATAGGCGACATGGATGGTGCCCGGGCGCTTGATCCAGCTGTCGTTGGGCCAGATCTCACCGGCATTATGCGCCACCGGCACCACCGGCACCCCGGCACGGCAGGCAATCGCGGCGCCGGACTTGTTGAACTTCTTGCGGGCCCCCGGCGCGATGCGCGTGCCTTCCGGGAAGATCAGCACGGTAAAGCCGTCCTTGAGGCGCTGGGTACCGACTGACAGCACCTGCTTGAGCGCCTTGGCCGGCTGGGTGCGATCCAGCGGAATCGGCTCCAGCAGCTTCAGCCCCCAGCCGAAGACCGGAATCTTCAGCAGCTCCTGCTTGAGCACGGTGCATAGCGGGCGCTTGGCCACCTGCAGATAGATGGTTTCCCACTCGCTCTGGTGGTTGGCCAGCAACACGCAGGCCTCCTTCGGCAAGGTGTCACGTCCGCTCACCTGCACCTTCACGCCGCAGGTCAGGCGGAACCACCACAGCACGATATGGTTGTAGATATGCAGGACACGGTAGCGCGCCTGTAGCGGAAGGCAGGCCGCCAGCGGCACCAGCACCACGGCGCTGAGCAGCAACGCCATGAAATAACCTACATAAAACAGCACGCTACGCAGCGCATTCACAGGCACAGTCTCCACAGGTCAGGTCGAGTCAGGGCGAGATGAGCCGGAGGCGCGCTGCGCGATCCAGTCATCCATCAAGCGGGATAGTTCGAGACGCCACGGTTTCTGATGCACACCGAAAGTGTCCAGCACGCGACGGCAGTTGAGCACACGCCGCAGCGGCGTACCGGCATTGAGGGTCAGCACCTTGAGCGGGCCTGCGGCCACCGTCTCGCCCAACCCCTCGAGGCGGGTGATCAGCTGGGTGCGCACGACACTGACGAAGGCGTAGGTACTGGTGGGTTCAGTGCCGGCCAGATGGTAGGCCCCCCAGGCACCCGCACCGCAGCGCTGTTGTTGGAGCATGCCGATCAACGCCATTGCCACGGCATCGACACTGGTCGGACAGAGGATGACATCCTCGGCGGCACGTACCTCTTCTCCCGCCAGCAGGCGCTCGATCAGCGTCGGCAGCCAGGCATCACGTCCTTCGGGACCGAACAGCGGGCCCAGACGTACGATCAGGTGATTGGGCAGCTCGGCACGGATGCGATCACCTGTCGCGATGACGCGCCGCAGCGCCGTATCGACCGGCGAGGGCACCTCATCCTCGTCGAGCAAGCCTTCACCGCCCTGCTCGAACATCTGATCTGCCACGCACCACACCAGTGGTGTGCCGGTCTCGATGCAGGCGGCCAGCACCTGCTCCACTGCCTCGGCATGCGCCATCACCTCGGCAGGCGCGGAATCGGCCGGACGTGCGAATGGCGGCACGATGACGACATCCGCCTGGCTGGCGCGAATGTCATCGGCACCAATACGGTCGGATTCAACGGCGTTGAGCTCAAGATCGGCGCGCGTATTGGCCGCACGGATCAGCCCCAGGCCAAGACAATGACCGGCATCAAGCAGCAAGAGTTTCACAGGCAGGCTCCAGCAGACAGGCGCATCGCCGCAAGAGGCGACGATGCAAAGACGACATTCTATCAACCTTGCAGACTGGCTGCAGGCCCGTCGTTGCTCGGAGGGGTGGGGATCAGCGGTACGCCGATCGGGTGAGGTCTGCCGATGCCGTAGCCTTGCACGAAGTCGACACCGATCTGTTCCAACGCGGGGATCAACTCGAGGCGCTCGACATATTCCGCCACCGTGATGATGCCCATCTGGGCACAGATGCTGCAGATGGCGGAGACGATGGCGGCATCAAGACTATCGCGTGTCAGGTTGCGCACGAAGGCGCCGTCGATCTTGAGTTGATTGACCGGCAGCTCCTTGAGGTAGGCAAAGGACGACATGCCACTGCCGAAATCATCCAGAGCGAAGCTGCAGCCGAGCCGACGCATGCTGTAGATGAACTCGCGCGCCTGGGCCAGATTACTGATGGCCGCCGTCTCGGTGATCTCGAAGCACAGCCGCTGGGGCATGACGGAGCTTTGCGTGACCAGCGCCGCCAGCTGATCGCGCATGCGCAGATCCCCCATGCTCTGGCCGGAGAGGTTGATCGCCAGCACGGCATCCGATTCGATGCGACCGTCATCAGACTCAAGCACCTGCAGCGCCTGGGTGACGACCCAGATATCAATCTCTGGCATCAGACCGAATCGTTCCGCCGTCGCCATGAAGTGCGCCGGGGCCAGGTGCTCGCCCGAGTCGTTGACGTAGCGCAGCAGTACCTCGTAGTAGGGCTTGCTGGTGACATCACTCAGCGAGCGGATCGGCTGGATGTAAAGCGTGAAGCGATCTTTCTCCAGCGCCTCGTGCAGTAGCGGCAGCCATTGCACCTCGCGCTGGGCGCGCTCGAATCCCGCATCTCCGTCATGGTAGGCATGCACCTGGTTGCGCCCGCTCTGCTTGGCCATGTAGCAGGCCCCATCCGCCTGACGCAGAACCTCGGAGGCCTGGACACCGCTCTCGACCGGCGCGACTCCGATACTGACGCCCAACTGGAATGGGCGCCCCTCATCGTAGTAGCGATAGGCACTGACGGCCGCGCACAGCGCTTCGGCACGCTCGATGGCCTGCTCGCGAGAACAGCGATAGAGCAGCACGGCAAACTCATCCCCCCCCAGGCGTGCCAGCACATCCGTTTCCCGCACATGCGCTCGCATCAGCGCGGAGAGCTCACGCAACACGGTGTCCCCGGCCGCGTGCCCGCAGGTGTCGTTGACCACCTTGAAGAAATCGAGATCCAGATACAGCAGCTGGTGAAAGCCGCCATCAGCCAGCGCCGCGGTGAGAGAGTCATCGAAGGCGGTGCGATTGTGCAGACCGGTCAGACTGTCGTGATGCGCCTGGAAGTTGAGGCGCCGAATCATGGCCTGGCGATAGCTGATATCGCGGAAGACCAGTACGGCACCCTCGACATCCCCGCTGCGACGGCGCACGGGCGAAGCCTTGAGCTCCACGGCACATTCACTGCCATCGCGTGCCACCAGCAGCGTCTGGCTGGACATGTGCACCACTTCGCCGCGCTGCAAGACCCCTTCCAGCTGGCTGGAAACCGACTGCAACGTACCTTCATGGCGTAGCTGCAAGATGCGCGCCCAGGGGCGCCCGCGGGCCAACGACGGGGCCCAGCCACACAGCTCAGCAGCGATGGGATTGATATGCTGGATATGCCCCTCGCGATCGAGGCTGATCACTCCCTCATCGATGGAATCCAGCATGACCGCGACCTGATCACGCTCATGACGCAGCTCTCGGGTCCGATACTCCAGCAGGCCATCCAGACGCGAGCGGTAATGGCGACTGCGACGCATGCGCTGCTCGGCACTGATGGCCAGTAGCGCCAGCCCCAGCACGGCCAGGGTCGCGACCGCGATGGCCAGGGCCAGCCACAGATTCTGCCCGGAGCTCATGCCCACACCGGCAGGTGCGATGATGGGCGTGGTCAGCGGTATCATCTCCATCGCCGCCATGCCGATGTAGTGCATGCCGGCAATGGCGAGCCCCATCGCCCCGGCAGCCAAGGCCTGATAGAGACGATTGGGGCGGCGCTGACGCAGGAAGAAGCCTCCCAGCCACAGGGCCGCCGTCGCGGCCACCACCGCTACCACGATGGACACCGCGAACAGCAGCGGGTCATAGCGGTAAGGCATGCTCATCTGCATCGCCGCCATGCCGGTGTAGTGCATCGTGGCGATGCCGCCGCCCATGATGGTCCCGCTCGTCATCAACAGCATCGGCGTCAGGCGTGGCAGCGTATTCACCCAGAGTGCCAACCCCGAGGCCAGCATCGCGATCAGCACCGACAATGCCGTCAGGCCGGGCGCATAGGTGACCGGAACCTGGCATTCATACGCCAGCATGCCGATGAAGTGCATGGCCCAGACACCCAGCCCCATCGCCACGGCTCCGCCCACCAGCCAGCCGAGGCTGGTGGCGCGCGAAGGGGTCAGCGCGACCTGACGAATCAGCTGCAGCGCTGCATGTGAAGACAGCACGGCGACCACGATTGACAGGACGACCAGTGGGTAGGAATAACTGCCATGCATGAATAACCTCGATCATCAGGGGCATACCACAGTCGGCAAGACAGGGGCGGAAGTTCGACAACGGTGTCATATCGCCAGCACTCCTCCGGGAGCACCACGACAGGATTCTCAGACCATGGAGCGCCATCCGACAACATCAGCAGCCCAAGGGGATACCAAGAGAATACGGCCATGGAGCGTTGTTTGCACAACGCTCGTTTGAATCGTATGAATGACGCACGTCGGAGAGAGGCTCAGCCACCCTTACGCGCAGCACAAGCCGCTGGATGTCGCGCTCGAAATCATTTTTCAATATCAGCGATAACTAATAAAAACAGATACTTATATAAACAGAATCAAGAAAATCTCATGGTTAATTCAAAAAAAAGCCCTCGCTGAACGAGGGCCTTTTCATCGTCATCGCTTGCGCGTTCTATCGGCGCACAGCCGAAAAACTTTACTCAAAACGGAATTTCATCATCGAAATCATCGAAGCTGCCCGCGGGCGGCGCACCGAAGTTGTTGTTCTGAGAATTGTTCTGCTGGGCGGGCTGCTGGCCACCGAAGTTGTTGCCCTGCTGAGGGGCCGGCTGCTGACCACCGAACTGACCGCCCTGCTGCTGACCACCGAACTGACCGCCCTGCTGCTGACCACCGAACTGACCGCCCTGCTGCTGACCACCGAACTGGCCACCCTGCTGGGGTGCTGCGGCCGGTTGCTGGCCGCCCTGCTGAGGCGCCTGCTGCGGACGACCACCCGCGAAGTTACCGCCGCCACCTTCGCCACGCGTATCCAGCATCTGCATGTCGTTGGCCACGATTTCGGTGCTGTAACGATCGTTGCCGTTCTGATCCTGCCACTTGCGGGTCTGCAGGCGGC
Organism: bacterium Scap17; assembly: GCA_013376735.1. NCBI lineage: Bacteria > bacterium Scap17. The sequence continues at coordinate 3,944,323 of VINJ01000001.1, forward strand.
CTTCGATATACAGACGTGAGCCTTTCTTGACGTATTGCTGGGCCACTTCAGCCAGCTTGTTGAACATCACCACACGGTGCCATTCGGTACGCTCCTGACGCTGACCACTCTGACGATCATTCCAGGTATCCGTCGTTGCGAGATTCAGGTTGCACACCGCACTGCCGGAGGGGGTGAAGCGAACTTCCGGGTCTTGACCGAGATTGCCGATCAGAATGACCTTGTTTACGCCACGAGCCATGAAGATTACTCCTGCAAATGGACCGGTGCGCCATGGGCACCGGAAAAGGTATCAAGTGCACCGGCAATGTATTGCCGATGTCAGGGTTCAGCTGGCAGGCACCTCCGCGCCTGCCGGAGTCTCGTCATCACGCTGGCGAGTGAAGCGGGCCAGCGCCTTGTCATCCAGTGTATCGCGTGTGACCTTGAGATAAGCGACCCGTTCCTCACGCACCACGAGCGCCTCTTCCACGCCGGGAATCGCCAGCAGGCGTGTCTGCAGCTCGACGGCTGACAATTGCGAGGCCTCGGGAGACAGGCCGATCACTTCACTGCCCAGATGTCGCGGCGGTTGCATGCCCCACACCACGGTCAGCCACAGAATGGCGACCAGCCCCATGGCGAAAAACACGCCGCTCAGACCGAAATGCCCGGTCAGCCAGCCGCCCCCGACACCGCCCACGAAGGCGCCCAGGAACTGACTGGTGGAATAGACCCCCATCGCCGTGCCCTTGGCACCGGCCGGGGCCAGCTTTGAGATCATCGACGGCAAGGTCGCCTCAAGCAGATTGAAGGCGACGAAGAACAGCCACAGCAGGCCGAGGAACATCGCCAGCCCTGCATGCTCGATGCCATCGATACCCAGCAGCAGCAAGCTTGTCGCGATGGTCGCGACGGCCCCCAGGAAGACGGGCTTCATGCGCCGATACTTCTCGGCCACGATGACCAGCGGCAGCATGGCGACAAAGGCCAGCCCCATCAATGGCAGGTAGATCCAGCCGTGATGCGCCGGGGCGATACCGAAATTGACCAGCTGCTGGGGAATGGCCACGAAGCTGGCGGTCAGGATCATGTGCAGCGCAAAGATCGAAACATCCATGCGCAACAATGCGGAATTCGCGAGGATACCCTTGAGCTGGCGCCTATCAAGCCCCACATCCTGATGTTGACGCCTAGGCGCAGCTGGCACCAGCTTCCAGAGCACGAACAGGCTCGCGACGGCCATCACGGCGGTCAACCAGAAGACCCCTGACAAGCCGAAGGCATCTGCGGCCAAGGGCCCTGCGACCATCGCCAGTGCAAAGGCGACCCCGATCGACATGCCGATGGAGGCCATCGCCATGGTGCGAACCTCCTCCCGGGTCTGATCGGCCAACAGGGCCATGATTGCCCCCGCCACGGCGCCGCTGCCCTGCAGACAGCGTCCGAGGATGATCATCTCGATGCTGTCGGCCGTCGCCGCGACCAGCGAGCCCAGAATGAACAACCCGAGCCCGAAGCCGATCACGGCCTTGCGCCCCAGTCGGTCTGACAGCCAGCCGAACGGAATCTGCAGCAATGCCTGGGTCAGCCCGTAGCCACCCAGCGCCACGCCGACCAGGGTCGGCGTCGCACCGGCGAGGTCACGGGTATAGAGCGCCAGTACCGGCAACACCATGAACAGCCCCAGCATGCGAGATGCATAGAGGCTGGCAAGGCCGACGATGGCGCGGCGTTCCGGCGCGAGCAGTCGAGAGGTTTTCATGGGCGGCGGCGGGCTCCGGAGCGTGACAGTCAAGAAGAGGGAGGCCGACCACGTGGGTCGCCGAGATGTGACGTCCAACGGTGGTCGCCCACCAATGGACTGCATATTCTAAGGCCCGCTTGGCGGCTTTGAAAGCATGCAGCCTTTGCCGGGTGTTTCACCCGCGCCTTATAATCGTTGCTTTTATCGACGCAGCCCGAGGTGGCAATGGACAGGATTCAGGTGAGGGGTGCGCGCACCCACAACCTCAAGAACATCGATGTCGAACTGCCGCGTGACAAGCTGATCGTGGTGACCGGACTTTCCGGTTCCGGCAAGTCATCACTTGCCTTTGACACTCTCTACGCCGAGGGACAGCGGCGCTACGTCGAATCACTGTCCACCTATGCTCGTCAGTTCCTGTCGATGATGGAAAAGCCGGACATCGACCATATCGAAGGTCTGTCACCGGCGATTTCCATCGAACAGAAATCGACCTCGCACAACCCGCGCTCCACCGTCGGCACCATCACCGAGATCTACGATTACCTGCGCCTGCTGTATGCTCGCGCCGGTACGCCGCGCTGCCCGGATCACGACATCGACCTGGAAGCCCAGACCATCTCGCAGATGGTCGATCAGGCGCTCGCCCTGCCGGAAGGCAGCAAGCTGATGCTGCTGGCACCGGTGGTCAGCGGCCGCAAGGGTGAGCATCTCCAGCTGTTGTCAGAACTGCGCGCCCAGGGCTTCGTGCGCGCACGTATCGATGGCGTGATCGTCGAGCTGGATGATCTCAAGCCGCTGGAGAAGAACAAGAAGCACGATATCGACGTCGTCGTCGATCGCTTCAAGGTGCGTGAAGACCTCAAGCAGCGTCTGGCCGAATCCTTCGAGACCGCGCTGAATCTGGCCGACGGCAGCGCACGCCTGCATTTCATGGACGGCGAGCAGGAAGACCTCGTCTTCTCATCACGCTTTGCCTGCCCGGTGTGCGGCTATGCGCTGGCCGAGCTGGAACCGCGCCTGTTCTCCTTCAACAATCCGGCAGGCGCCTGTCCGACCTGCGACGGCCTGGGCGTGAAGCAATACTTCGATCCTGAAAAGCTGATCAGCCACCCGGAGCTATCGCTGGCCGAAGGCGTCATCAAGGGCTGGGACCGCCGCAGCGTCTACTACTTCAGCCAGCTCCAGGCCGTGGCCGAGCATTACGGCTTCGCGCTGGAAGCGCCTTGGGAGTCGCTCAGCGATGAAGCGCGCGATGCCGTGCTCAACGGCAGCGGACGCGAGGACATCGCCTTCAGTTACGTGAACGATCGTGGCCGCAAGGTGACCCGCGAGCATCCCTTCGAGGGCGTGCTGCCCAACATGGAGCGCCGCTATCGCGAGACCGAATCCAACATGGTGCGCGAGGACCTCGCACGCTATCTGGCGGTCCAGCCATGCCCGAGCTGTGATGGCTCGCGCCTGCGCCGGGAAGCACGCCACGTCTATGTCGATGATCGCACGCTCGCCGACGTCGTACGCCAGCCGATCGGTGAGGCGTGGGAAGAGTTCGGCAAGTTGAGCCTGCCGGGACGCAAGGGCGAGATCGCCGCCAAGATTGTGCACGAGATTCAGGCGCGCCTCGAATTTCTCGTCAATGTCGGCCTCGACTACCTGACCCTGGAGCGCAGCGCCGACACCCTGTCCGGCGGTGAAGCGCAGCGCATCCGTCTGGCCAGCCAGATCGGTGCCGGCTTGGTCGGGGTGATGTACATCCTCGACGAGCCGTCCATCGGCCTGCACCAGCGCGACAATGATCGCCTGCTCAAGACGCTGATCCACCTGCGCGACCTGGGCAACACCGTGATCGTGGTCGAGCATGATGAAGATGCGATTCGTGCCGCAGACCATGTGCTGGATATCGGCCCGGGCGCCGGCGTGCATGGTGGCGAGATCGTCGCCCAAGGCACGCCTGAGCAGATCGAGGCGACGCCTGGCTCATTGACCGGACAATACCTGAGCGGCGAGCGCGAGATCGCCGTGCCGCCCTACCGCCTTCCGGCCAACCCTGAAAAGGTACTGCGTTTGACCGGCGCCACCGGCAACAACCTGCAGGATGTGACGCTGACGCTGCCGACAGGCCTGCTGACGTGCATCACCGGGGTCTCGGGCTCAGGCAAGTCGACGCTGATCAATGCCACCCTGATGCCACTGGCGGCGCGTGAGCTCAATCGCGCCACCACCCTGACGCCCGCGCCCTACGGCACCATCGAAGGGCTGAACCTGTTCGACAAGATGGTGGATATCGACCAGAGCCCCATCGGGCGTACGCCACGCTCCAATCCGGCGACCTATACCGGCATCTTCACGCCGATCCGCGAGCTGTTCTCCGGCACTCAGGAAGCGCGTGCCCGCGGCTACAAGCCGGGACGCTTCAGCTTCAACGTCAAGGGCGGTCGCTGCGAGGCCTGCCAGGGCGACGGCCTGATCAAGGTCGAGATGCACTTCCTGCCCGACATGTACGTGCCCTGCGATGTCTGCAAGGGCAAGCGCTACAACCGTGAAACGCTTGAAGTGCAGTACAAGGGCAAGAACATCCATGAAGTGCTGGAGATGACCATCGAGGAGGCCTTGGAGTTCTTCTCGCCGGTACCGGCCATCGCTCGCCGCCTGCAGACGCTGATGGATGTCGGCTTGTCCTATGTCCGTCTCGGCCAGAGCGCGACTACCTTGTCCGGCGGTGAAGCCCAGCGCGTCAAGCTGGCGCGTGAGCTGGCCAAGCGCGACACCGGCAAGACACTCTACATTCTCGATGAGCCGACCACCGGCCTTCACTTCGAGGATATCCGTCAGCTACTGGTCGTGCTGCACCGACTGCGTGATCACGGCAATACCGTGGTGGTGATCGAGCACAATCTGGACGTGATCAAGACAGCCGACTGGCTGATCGACCTCGGCCCGGAAGGCGGCTCAGGCGGCGGCCAGATCATCGCCGAGGGCACCCCGGAGCAGCTGGCCACGCAGGAGATCTCGCACACCGGGCGCTTCCTGGCCCCGCTGCTGGAACGCAAGAAGGCCAGCGACATTACGTCGACCCGCAAGAAGACAGCCGAGACCAGCAGCTGATCAGTTGGCAAGGCACCCGATGTCTCGGCCCCCCTGATTCACCTCGCCCTCAACGCATCGAAAACACTCGGAGGGCGAGGTGAACTCCCTGAGAAACTCGAAATACCAGTATCATCCAGCCGGCCGACAGGCATAAAAAAAGGCCAACCCGTGAGGGTTGGCCTTTTCTTGTGGACGAAGCAAGCCGAAGCTTACTCTTCGCCTGCTGCCTCGGAGGCAGCCGGACGATCGACCAGCTCGACGAATGCCATCGGGGCATTGTCACCGGCACGATAGCCACACTTCAGGATGCGCAGGTAACCACCCGGACGGGAGGTGTAGCGCGGGCCGAGCTCGTTGAAGAGCTTGCCGACCGCTTCCTTGGAACCGGTGCGAGAGAACGCCAGGCGGCGGTTCGCAACGGAATCCTGCTTGGCCAGGGTGATCAGCGGCTCGATATGACGACGCAGTTCCTTGGCTTTCGGCAGGGTAGTCTTGATGACCTCGTGCTCTACCAGAGAGATGCACATGTTCTTGAACATGGCTTCACGGTGAGAGCTGGTACGGTTCAGGTGACGACCACTCTTACGATGACGCATGGTTGTGATTCCTTACCAGTCTGGGGCTTGAGCCGACCGGGCTTCCTTACGCGGAAGCCTTGTCGTCCTTCAGGCTTGCGGGCGGCCAGTTTTCCAACCGCATGCCGAGGGACAGACCACGCGCGGACAGCACGTCCTTGATTTCATTCAAGGACTTCTTGCCGAGATTCGGGGTCTTCAGCAGCTCAACTTCGGTGCGCTGAATGAGATCACCGATGTAATAGATATTCTCGGCCTTGAGACAGTTCGCACTGCGAACAGTCAGCTCAAGATCGTCTACGGGACGGAGAAGGATCGGATCGATTTGATCTTCCTCTTCTTCGACTTCCTGTTCCTTGTCTGCTTCCAGATCAACGAAGGCGGCCAGCTGCTCCTGCAGGATAGTTGCGGAGCGGCGGATCGCTTCTTCCGGATCCAGTGTGCCGTCGGTTTCCAGGTCGATCACCAGCTTGTCGAGGTTGGTGCGCTGTTCGACACGCGCAGCCTCGACGGCATAGGAGACCCGACGAACCGGGGTGAAGGTCGCATCCAGCTGGAGGCGGCCAATGGCACGAGATTCGTCATCTGCGGAAGTGCGGGCATCTGCCGCTTCGTAGCCGCGGCCACGAGCGATCTTGAGCTGCATCTTCAGCTCGCCACCATCGTTGAGGTGAGCGATGACGTGATCCGGATTCACGATTTCGAGATCGTGGTCACCAGCGATGTCGCCGGCAGTCACGATACCCGGGCCCTTCTTGTTCAGCGCCAGCACAGCTTCGTCGCGACCATGCATCTTGATGGCCACGTCCTTGAGGTTCAGCAGGATTTCAATTACATCCTCCTGCACCCCTTCAATGGCGCTGTACTCGTGCAGAACGCCTTCGATCTCAGCTTCCACGACGGCACAGCCGGGCATGGAAGAAAGCAGGATGCGACGCAGAGCATTCCCCAGGGTGTGGCCGAAACCACGCTCGAAGGGTTCGAGGACGATTCGCGCGTGATGGGCGCTGACTTCCTCGACCTTGATATCGCGAGGACGGAGAAACTCTGTCACTGAGCGCTGCATAAGAACACCTTTAAGGCTGCCAAACGGATAATCTGGGTACTCCAGCCGGGCCGACGAATCGGCCCGGCGTTACATTACTTGGAGTACAGCTCGACGATCAGGTTTTCGTTGATATCGGCAGACAGGTCGCCACGCTCGGGGACAGCCTTGAAAGTGCCTTCCATCTTCTTGGAGTCGACGTCGACCCAGGAGACATCACCGCGGTTGGCAGCGAGTGCCAGAGACTGCTGGATGCGAGCCTGGTTCTTGGCCTTCTCACGAACGGTGACCACATCGCCAGCCTTCACCTTGAAGGAAGCAACGTTGACGGTACGGCCGTTCACGGCGATCGCCTTGTGGCTGACCAGCTGACGTGCCTCGGAACGCGTGGAGCCGAAGCCCATGCGGTAGACGACGTTGTCGAGACGAGTCTCGAGGAGCTGGAGCAGAACCTCACCGGTCGCACCCTTAAGGCGAGCGGCTTCTTTGTAGTAGTTGCGGAATTGCTTTTCCAGCACGCCGTACATGCGACGTACCTTCTGCTTTTCACGCAGCTGCAGGCCGTAGTCTGAAAGACGCTGACGGCGCTGGCCATGAACACCCGGGGGTTGTTCGGATTTGCACTTCTTCTCGAACGGAGTCACACCACTCTTCAGGAAGAGGTCGGTGCCTTCACGACGAGACAGTTTGCACTTCGGTCCAATATAACGAGCCATGAGTCTGTCTCCTTAAACGCGGCGTTTCTTCGGCGGACGGCACCCATTATGCGGGATGGGGGTCACGTCGGTGATGCTTTGCACGCGGAAGCCTGCGGCATTGAGAGCACGCACGGCGGACTCACGACCCGGACCCGGGCCCTTGACCAGCACGTCGACGTTCTTCACACCATATTCGGCTGCAGCGGTCGCTGCACGTTCACTTGCGACTTGCGCAGCGAACGGGGTGCTCTTGCGAGAACCACGAAAACCCGAACCACCGGCAGTTGCCCAGGAAAGAGCATTGCCCTGGCGGTCTGTGATCGTCACGATAGTGTTGTTAAAAGAGGCGTGGATATGCGCGACGGCATCCACTACCTGCTTTTTAACCTTCTTGCGCTTACTCGGGTTAGCCATTAGATGTTTCCTGTCTAAACGCCAGTTCGTTTACTTGCGAATCGGTTTACGCGGACCTTTGCGTGTACGTGCGTTGGTCTTGGTGCGCTGACCGCGCAACGGCAGACCACGACGATGGCGCAGGCCACGATAGCAACCGAGGTCCATGAGACGCTTGATGTTCAGCGTGATCTCACGACGCAGGTCGCCTTCGACGGTGTACTTGCCCACCTCGGCACGAACCAGGTCCAGTTGTTCAACAGACAGATCAGCGATCTTGACGCTCGGTTCTAGACCGAGAGCGGCGCAGATCTGCTGTGCACGCGTACGGCCAATCCCGAAGATATAAGTCAGCGAGATCGCCGCGTGCTTGTTGTCCGGGATATTGACGCCAGCAATACGGGCCATCAGTTTTCTCCGAAAGGTTAGCGGCGGATTTTACATCCACAAAGGGCGCAATAGCATACCCCTTGATCCCGTCGGGAACAAGGGGGTATGCCAGCACCCGAGCTTGTATTCAGCTAAGCGGGCCTAGGGAATTAACCCTGGCGCTGCTTGTGGCGGGGCTCAGTGCAGATGACCCGCACTGCGCCACGACGCCGAATGATCTTGCAGTTACGGCAAATTTTCTTGACGGAAGCTCGAACTTTCATCGTTCTCTCCAGTTTGCTAACAGGGGCTGCGCAATCAGCGCATCATGCCACCGCTGCCATAGCCTTTGAGGTTGGCCTTCTTCATCACCGACGCATACTGATTTGACATCAGATGCGACTGCACCTGGGCCATGAAGTCCATGACCACCACGACCACGATGAGCAGAGAGGTGCCGCCGAAATAGAACGGAACCTGCCATGCAACAACGAGGAATTGAGGCATCAGGGAGACTAGGGTGATGTAGAGGGCGCCGAACAGCGTCAGGCGAGTCATCACCTTATCGATGTAACGGGCGGTCTGTTCGCCTGGGCGAATACCCGGCAGAAACGCTCCTGACTTCTTGAGGTTGTCAGCAACATCCTTCGGATTGAAGACCAGCGCCGTGTAGAAGAAGCAGAAGAATACTACAGCGGCAGCGAAAAGCAAGATATACAGTGGCTGACCCGGCCCGAGAGCCTGAGATGCCGTCTGCAACCATTGCATGCTTTCACTCTGGCCAAACCATTGACCCATCGACGCAGGGAACAGCAGGATGCTTGACGCGAAGATCGGCGGGATGACCCCGGCCATGTTGACCTTCATCGGCAAGTAGCTGCTCTGACCTGCATACATCTTGTTGCCAACCTGACGGCGCGGATAGTTCACCGTGATGCGGCGTTGGCCGCGTTCGATGAACACCACGAAGGCAACGGTAACGACTGCGAGCAGCGTCAGCGCCAGCAGCGGAAGCACATTCCAGGCACCATCATTGCGCGCCAGTTCGAAAGACTGGCCGATGGCACTCGGCAGCCCGGCGACAATACCAGCAAAGATGATCAGCGAGATCCCGTTGCCGATACCCTTCTCGGTGATCTGCTCTCCCAGCCACATCAGGAACACTGCACCAGCCACGAACGTGCTCACGGCGGTGAAGTAGAAGCTGAAGTCAGCGGAATAGGCGACACCGTTTCCGACCAGTCCGACTGCCATGCCGATCGATTGGACCAGGGCCAGTACTACCGTGCCGTAGCGCGTGTACTGGCTGATCTTGCGACGGCCGGCCTCGCCTTCCTTTTTCAACTGCTCAAGCTGAGGCGAGACCACCGTCAGGAGCTGCATGATGATCGACGCGGATATGTAGGGCATGATGCCCAGCGCGAAGATACTCATTCGCTCCAGTGCACCACCGGAGAACATGTTGAACATGCTCAGGATGGTGCCCTGGTTTTCCCTGAACAAGGCAGCAAGCTGGTCAGGATTGATACCGGGAACGGGGATGTGTGCACCGATTCGGTACACCACGATGGCGATGAACACGAAGCGCAAACGCGCCCAGAGTTCGCTCAACCCACTTCCCTGCATCGCCGGTACGTTTCCTGACTTAGCCATTTAGTCCTCTACCTTGCCACCGGCAGCTTCGATCGCAGCACGGGCACCCTTGGTGACCTTAATGCCGCGAACCGTGACTGCCTTGTCCAGTTCGCCGGAGAGCATGACCTTCGCGAACTTCGTGGAATCACGAAGCACGTTGGCCTTCTTCAGCGTTTCGAGGTCGACGATCTCGCCGTCTACCAGTGCCAGTTCGCTCAGGCGCACTTCTTCGGAAATCAGAGACTTCGCGGAAGTGAAACCAAACTTCGGCAGGCGACGCTGCATAGGCATCTGACCGCCTTCGAAGCCCGGCTTGACGCTGCCACCGGAACGGGACTTCTGGCCCTTGTGGCCACGACCGCCGGTCTTACCAAGACCGGAGCCGATACCACGACCGACACGCTTTTCAGCGTGCTTGGAGCCCGGGGCCGGACTCAGGGTATTCAATTTCATGGATTACTCTCCCTCAACACGGACAAGGTAGTGAACCTTGTTGATCATGCCGCGTACCGCGGGGGTGTCTTCCAGCTCGACAGTGTGACCGATGCGGCGCAGGCCAAGACCTTTCATGGTGGCCTTGTGCTTTTCGAGGACGCCGATGGTGCTGCGGATCTGGGTTACCGTGATCTTAGCTGCCATGGTGCCTTACCCCGCAATCTTGTCGACAGACAGGCCACGCTTGGCGGCGATGTCTTCCGGAGATTTCATGGCAGCGAGACCGTTGATGGTCGCGCGCACCACGTTGACCGGATTGGTGGAACCGTAGCACTTGGCCAGGACGTCATGGACGCCTGCCAGTTCGAGCACGGAACGCATCGCACCGCCGGCAATGATGCCGGTACCTTCGGACGCTGGCTGCATGTAGATCTTGGATGCGCCGTGACGAGCCTTCACCGGGTACTGCAGGGTGTGGCCCTTGAGGTCAACCTTGATCATGTTGCGACGAGCCTGGTCCATTGCCTTCTGGATCGCGACCGGCACTTCACGCGCCTTGCCACGGCCGAAGCCAACACGACCATTGCCGTCACCAACGACAGTCAGAGCGGTGAAACCGAAGATACGGCCGCCCTTGACTACCTTGGCGACGCGGTTGATCTGCACGAGCTTCTCTTGCAGGTCACCGCCCTTCTGTTCGATATTCGCCATCGTAAAACCCTTTAGAATTCCAGGCCGCCTTCACGTGCGGCATCGGCCAGGGCCTTCACGCGACCGTGGTACTTGTACCCGGAGCGATCGAAAGCCACTTGCTTGATACCCGCTTCCTTCGCGCGCTCGGCAATCAGAGCACCCACCTTGGCGGCGGAGTCCGAGTTACCGGTAGAACCTTCGCGCAGGCTCTTGTCGAGCGTGGATGCGGTGGCCAGGACCTGGCCGCCATCCGGCGAGATGATCTGCGCGTAGATGTGACGCGGGGTGCGGTTCACGCACAGGCGAAACACGCCCAGCTCGCGGATTTTCGCACGAGCGCGGCGGGCACGACGGAGACGAGATTCTTTCTTCGCGTTCATAACCCTGCCTTACTTCTTCTTGGCTTCTTTACGACGGACGACTTCGTCGCTGTACCGAATACCTTTGCCCTTGTAGGGCTCCGGCGGACGGAATGCGCGAATCTCTGCGGCGACCTGACCCAAAGCCTGCTTGTCAGCAGACTTGAGGACGATCTGAGTGTTCTTCGGCGTTTCAGCCGTAACACTTGCCGGCAGTTCATAGTCGACCGGGTGTGAGAAGCCCAGTGTCAGGTTGATTGTCTGGCCTTTGGCCTGGGCACGATAACCCACACCATTGATTTCCAGAGACTTGGTGAAGCCTTCGGAAACACCAGACACCATGTTGTTGACCAGAGCACGAGTGGTACCAACCATTGCCCAGTTCTTGGCGGTCTCGGACGGAGCGAAGGTCATCTGACCTTCTTCCATAGAGATGACCACGTCCTGGTGGACGGTCAATTCCAGCTGGCCTTTGCTGCCCTTCACGGTCAGCTTGTCGCCGTCGAGCTTCGCCTCGACGCCGTTCGGCAATTTAACCGGATACTTGGCTACGCGGGACATTCCAAACTCCTAGAATACGGTGCAGAGGACTTCGCCGCCGACACCAGCTTGACGGGCCGCACGATCGGTCATCACGCCCCGGGAGGTGGAAACGATCGCAATACCCAGGCCATCTGCGACTTTCGGAAGCTCGCCCTTGCCTTTGTACTGGCGCAGGGACGGCTTGGAAATACGCTTGATGCTCTCGATAACCGACTTGCCTTCGAAGTACTTGAGGGTCAGGGTCAGTTCCGGCTTGGCGCCTTCGGCGACGGCAAACTCGGTGATATAACCCTCTTCCTTCAATACGCGGGCCACTTCAACCTTGAGCTTGGAAGACGGCATGGAAACCGTCTCCTTGGTGGCCATCTGCGCATTGCGGATACGAGTGAACATATCCGCCAGAGTGTCTTGCATGCTCATTTACGTTGCGCTCCTGAATTCTTGCAGTGGTGTTACCAGCTGGACTTGGTCAGACCAGGCACGTCACCACGCATAGCGGCTTCACGCAGCTTGTTGCGGCTCAGGCCGAACTTGTTGTAGTAGCCGTGCGGACGGCCAGTGATACGGCAGCGGTTACGCTGACGGACCGGGCTGGCATCACGCGGCAGCTGCTGCAGCTTCAGCTGTGCGTCGAAGCGCTCTTCTTCAGAAGCGTTGACGTCATTGATGATGGCCTTCAGTGCGTCGCGCTTGGCGGCGTACTTAGCGACCAGCTTGGTGCGCTTGAGCTCGCGCTCAACCATGCTTTTCTTTGCCATGATCCACCCTTATTTCTTGAACGGGAAGTTCAGCGCGCCCAGCAACGCACGACCTTCATCATCGGTGTTGGCGCTAGTGGTGATGGTGATGTCCAGGCCACGAATCCGGTCGATCTTATCATACTCGATCTCCGGGAAGATGATCTGCTCACGCACACCCATGGAGTAGTTTCCACGGCCATCGAAGGACTTCGGGTTCAGACCGCGGAAGTCACGGACGCGCGGGATAGCCACGTTCACGAGACGGTCCAGGAAGTCCCACATGCGATCACTGCGCAGGGTCACCTTGACACCGATCGGCCATCCTTCACGGACCTTGAAGCCAGCGATGGACTTGCGTGCCTTGGTGACGACGGGCTTCTGACCAGAAAGCATCTGGAGATCGGCAAACGCGTTGTCGATCAGCTTCTTGTCAGCGGTGGCTTCACCGATACCCATGTTCAGGGTCACCTTGGTGATGCGGGGAATCTGCATCACATTGGCGTAGCCGAACTGCTCTTTGAGCTGGGCGGCCACTTCGTTCTGATAACGTTCTTTCAAGTTCGCCATGTTGTACCCGACTCGCGTTAGGCGTCGATCAGCTTCTGAGTCGACTTAAAGATGCGTACCTTAGTACCGTCTTCCTGTACCTGGATTCCGACACGATCCGCCTTGCCGGTCTCCTGGTTGAAGATGGCCACGTTGGACGCGTGAATCGGAGCCTCGCGCTCGACGATACCCCCCTGGGTGCCCAGCATCGGGTTGGGCTTGGTGTGACGCTTGATCATGTTCACACCGGACACGAGCAGACGCTCACCTTTCAGCACCTTGCTGATGGTACCGCGCTTGCCCTTGTCCTTCCCGGCGATGACGATGACTTCATCGTCACGTTTGATCTTTTGCATATCCGCTTCCGCTCCTTACAGCACTTCGGGCGCCAGGGAAATGATCTTCATGAACTTCTCACTGCGAAGTTCACGGGTAACCGGGCCGAAGATACGGGTACCGATCGGCTGTTCGTTGGTGTTGTTCAACAGAACGGCCGCATTACCGTCGAAGCGGATCACGGAGCCGTCGTTACGACGGACACCGGCTTTGGTACGAACGACCACTGCCTTCATGACCTGGCCTTTCTTGACCTTGCCACGCGGGATAGCTTCTTTGACGGTGACCTTGATGATGTCTCCAACACGAGCGTAACGGCGGTGTGAACCACCCAGCACCTTGATGCATTGCACCCGGCGCGCGCCACTGTTGTCGGCGACATCCAGCATTGTCTGAGTCTGAATCATCGGTTTTCTCCAAACCTAATCTGACTGCCTGGTGGGAACTGGCCTAGGGATCAACCCTTGGCCTGTTCAACCACCTCGACCAGGGTCCAGGCTTTCTTCTTGGACAGCGGACGAGTCTCGGCGATAGAGACGGTGTCACCGATCCGAGCCTGATTCGCCTCATCATGGGCGTGCAGCTTGGTGGAGCGTCTCAGGTACTTGCCATAGATCGGGTGACGCTCACGGCGCTCGACCATGACAACGATGGATTTTTCCATCTTGTCACTCACCACCTTGCCGGTGAGTGTGCGTGCTTTAGTTTCTTCGGCCATTTTACTCACCTGACTTCTGGTTGAGCACAGTCTTAACCTGAGCAATTTGGCGACGAGTCTGCTTGAGCAGGTGAACCTGGCTCAGCTGGCCTGTTGCCTTCTGCATGCGCAGATTGAATTGCTCACGCAGCAGTTCGAACAACTGCTCCTGGAGCGCCTCGACTGACTTTTCACGGAGTTCTTGGGCTTTCATCACATCACCGTCCGCTTAACAAAGGTGGTGGAGATCGGCATCTTCATAGCGGCCAGGCTAAATGCTTCACGGGCCAACTCTTCGGATACACCTTCGATCTCGTAGAGGACCTTGCCGGGCTGAATCTGAGCGACCCAGTACTCGACAGAACCCTTACCTTTACCCATACGAACTTCCAACGGCTTGTTGGAGATCGGCTTGTCTGGGAAGACACGGATCCAGATCTTGCCGCCACGCTTGACGTGGCGAGTGATGGCACGACGGCCAGCTTCGATCTGACGAGCGGTGATACGACCACGGCCGGTGGCTTTCAGGCCAAACTCACCAAAGCTTACCTTGCTTCCGCGATGCGCCAGGCCACGGTTGCGACCTTTCTGCATCTTGCGGAATTTCATACGCTTGGGCTGTAACATCGATTACCCCCTTACTTGCCTTTCTTCTTGGGTGCGGACGCGGGCTGCTTCGCCTTGGCTCGCACCTCTTCGATGCCACCGAGGATCTCGCCTTTGAAGATCCAGACCTTGACACCAATGATGCCGTAGGTGGTGTGAGCTTCGAAGGTGGAGTAATCAATGTCAGCACGCAGGGTGTGAAGCGGAACACGGCCTTCGCGGTACCATTCGGTACGGGCGATTTCGGCACCGCCAAGACGACCAGAGAGCTGAATCTTGATGCCCTTGGCGCCCAGACGCATTGCGTTCTGCACAGCACGCTTCATCGCACGACGGAACATGACACGACGCTCGAGCTGACCTGCCACATTGGCAGCAACCAGCTTGGCATCGAGTTCCGGCTTGCGAATCTCCTCGATGTTGATGTGGACGGGAACGCCCATCATCTCGGAAACTTCACGACGAAGACGATCGACATCTTCACCTTTCTTACCGATCACGATACCCGGACGGGCGGTGTGAATGGTAATACGGGCGTTGTTTGCCGGACGCTCGATGCTGATGCGGCTCACGGAAGCGCTTTTCAGACGCTCTTCCAGGAATCCACGCACCTGCAGATCGTTGTTCAGTTTGTCGGCATAGGTAGCGCCTTCGGCGTACCAGACAGAGGTATGATCCTTGACAATACCCAGTCGGAAACCTGTCGGATTAACTTTCTGACCCATTGGTCGTCTCCTACTTCTCGGCTACCTTGACGGTGATATGACAAGTGCGCTTCAAGATACGATCCGCACGGCCCTTGGCACGTGGCTGGATGCGCTTGAGCGTCATGCCCTCGTCGACACAGATAGTCGAGACGCGAAGCTCGTCAATGTCCATGCCGTTGTTTTCTTCCGCATTCGCGATCGCGGACTGCAGAACCTTGCGAACAATCTTCGCGGCCTTCTTCGGTGAGAAAGCGAGCAGATTCAGCGCCTCGGCGACCGGCTTACCGCGCACCTGGTCAGCCACCAAACGGGCCTTCTGGGCGGATAAACGAGCGCCGCGCAGCTTAGCAGCTACTTCCATCTCTTAAATCCTCTCTGGCTTACCGTTTGGCTTTTTTATCTGCAGCGTGCCCGCGGTATGTGCGGGTGGCAGCAAACTCGCCGAGCTTGTGACCGACCATTTCCTCAGAAACGAGAACCGGGACATGCTGGCGACCGTTATGGACGGCAATGGTGAGCCCGACCATGTTCGGCAGGATCATGGAACGACGCGACCAGGTCTTGATCGGTTTGCGGTCGTTCTTTTCCACTGCTGTCTCAACCTTCTTCAGCAGATGAAGGTCAATAAAAGGACCTTTCTTCAGTGAACGTGGCACAGCCGTTACCCCTCAATATCTGTTACTTGGCCTTGCGGCGACGGACGATAAGCTTATCGGTGCGCTTGTTCTTGCGAGTCTTGTGACCCTTGGTCGGGATGCCCCACGGGCTGACCGGGTGACGGCCACCAGAGGTACGACCTTCACCACCACCATGCGGGTGATCGACCGGGTTCATCGCGACACCGCGAACAGTCGGGCGCACGCCTCTCCAACGCTTAGCACCGGCCTTGCCCAGTTGACGGAGGCTGTGCTCGGAGTTGCCCACTTCGCCGAGAGTTGCACGGCATTCGGACAGCACCTTACGCATCTCGCCAGAGCGCAGACGCAGCGTGGTGTAGTTACCGTCACGTGCCACGACCTGGGCACTGGTACCTGCACTACGAGCGATCTGGGCGCCCTTGCCCGGCTTCAGCTCTACACAGTGAACGGTGGAGCCCACCGGGACATTGCGCAGCGGCAGAGCATTGCCTTTCTTGATCGGTGCGTTAACACCAGACTCGAGACGGTCGCCAGCAGAGACGCCTTTCGGCGCAATGATGTAGCGACGTTCGCCGTCAAGGTACTTCACCAGCGCGATGTTCGCGCTGCGGTTCGGATCGTATTCCAGACGCTCGACGATGGCCGGAATGCCATCCTTGTTGCGCTTGAAATCGACCAGACGGTAATGGTGACGATGACCACCGCCGATGTGGCGAGTAGTGATGCGACCATTATTGTTACGACCACCGGACTTTGACTGCTTTTCAAGCAGCGGAGCGTACGCGCGACCTTTGAAAAGCTCGTCATTGACGACCTTTACCAGGTGGCGGCGACCGGCGGAGGTAGGTTTTGTCTTAACAATTGCCATGTTCCGTACTCCTGCCTTACTCGGCGCCAGAGAAGTCTTCGATGGTCTCGCCGGCGGCCAGCGTTACATAGGCCTTGCGATAACCAGCGCGACGACCAACACCGCGAGCGGTGCGCTTGGTCTTGCCTTTCATGTTCAGAACCTGAACACGATCGACTTTCTTACCAAACAGCGCTTCGACGGCTTTCTTGATTTCGGGCTTTGTCGCGTCGCTGGCAACCTTGAACACGTACTGGTTGTTCTCGGCAGCGACCGCGGCCTTCTCGGTCATGTGAGGACCAAGCAGGACCTTGAATACGCGTTCCTGATTCATCCCAGGTTCTCCTCGAACTTGCGCAGGGCAGCGACAGTCATCAGCACCTTGTCGTAACCGACGAGGCTGACCGGGTCAGCGCCAGCGACATTGACGACGTCAACATGCGGGATGTTGCGCGCGGCCAGGTACAGGTTGACGTCCTGCTCTTCAGTGACGATCAGCGCTTTCTCAAGGCCCAGCTCCTGGAGCTTGGCGATCAGCAGCTTGGTCTTCGGAGCTTCGACGCTGATAGCGTCGACCGCGACCAGGCGATCCTGACGGACCAGCTCGGACAGGATGGAACGCATGGCAGCGCGATACATCTTGCGGTTGACCTTGTGCGAGTGGTCCTGAGGACGCGCTGCAAAGGTCACACCGCCAGAACGCCACAGCGGGGAACGGATGGTACCGGCACGTGCACGACCAGTACCTTTCTGACGCCACGGCTTCTTGCCACCGCCGGACACGTCAGAACGGGTCTTCTGAGCCACGGTACCTTGACGTGCACCAGCCAGATAGGCGGTGACGACCTGGTGAACCAGAGCCTCGTTGAAGTCTTTGCCAAAGGTGGCATCGGAGACGTCTACTGCGCCACCTGCACCTGCAAGATTAAGATTCATCGGTTAATTCCCCTCAGCGAGCTTTCACAGCGGAACGCACGATCACTTCGCCGCCCGGAGCACCTGGAACGGCACCCTTGACCAGCAGAAGATTGCGTTCAGCGTCGACGCGGACCACTTCCAGGCTCTGGACGGTGGAACGGACGTTGCCCATCTGGCCAGCCATCTTCTTACCTTTGAAGACGCGGCCCGGGGTCTGACAGTTACCGATGGAACCCGGCGCGCGGTGCGACAGTGAGTTACCGTGGGTAGCGTCTTGGGTGCGGAAGTTCCAGCGCTTAACTGCGCCCTGGAAGCCTTTACCCTTGGAGGTGCCGGTCACGTCAATCTTTTGACCAGCTTCAAAGAGGGATACGGTGAGTTCGCCGCCCACTGCAGGAGCTTCGTCGCCTTCGTTCAGGCGGAATTCCATCAGGGTACGGCCAGCCTCAACACCCGCCTTGGCATACTGACCAGCAGTTGCCTTGGTGAGGTGCTTGGCTTTACGAGAGCCAGTTGTCACCTGAACAGCATTGTAGCCATCAGTCTCGAGAGACTTGATAGTCACGATGCGGTTCGGCTCAACTTCAATCACGGTAACCGGCACAGAAGCGCCAGCTTCGGTGAAGACACGGGTCATCCCGGCCTTCTTACCGACTAAACCGATAGACATGTTCAGTCTCCTTTAGTGTACGGGGCTGTCACCCGCTATGGCTGCCCTTTCCAGAGCATTCCACTAGCACATTGTATGACGCCATCCCGGCGTGGCGGCTGCTGCTCTATCAGTGAGAGCGCTGGGCCGCAGTGACTAGTGAGGTATCAGTCAACCTTGATCTGGACGTCCACACCGGCAGCCAGGTCAAGCTTCATCAGCGCGTCGACAGTCTTCTCTGTCGGCTCGACGATATCGAGAACGCGCTTGTGGGTACGAATCTCATACTGGTCACGCGCGTCCTTGTTGACGTGCGGAGAGACCAGGATGGTGTAACGCTCGCGACGGGTCGGCAGCGGGATCGGGCCACGAACCTGAGCACCGGTGCGCTTTGCAGTTTCAACGATCTCTGCAGAGGACTGGTCGATCAGACGGTGGTCGAATGCTTTCAACCGGATGCGAATCTTCTGGTTTTGCATTGCCCAAAACTCCAATGGATGTCGACGGCGTAGGCCGTCACCCACGCATTCAAAGGATGCGCATTATAGGCAGACTGACATCAGGTGTCAAACATGCGAGAAAAGGGGGCCCATCAGGGCCCCCTTCTGTGTCAGGTAAGGAGTACCTTACTCGACGATTTTGGCCACGACGCCAGCGCCGACGGTACGACCGCCTTCACGGATAGCGAAACGCAGACCTTCTTCCATGGCGATCGGAGCGATCAGAGACACGACCATCTGGACGTTGTCGCCCGGCATGACCATCTCGACGCCTTCCGGCAGCTCACAGGTACCAGTAATGTCAGTGGTACGGAAGTAGAACTGCGGACGATAGCCTTTGAAGAACGGAGTATGACGACCGCCTTCTTCCTTGGACAGGACGTAGACTTCGGATTCGAACTTGGTGTGCGGCTTGATGGAGCCCGGCTTGGCCAGAACCTGGCCACGCTCGACGTCATCACGCTTGGTGCCGCGCAGCAGGGCGCCGACGTTCTCACCAGCACGACCTTCGTCCAGCAGCTTGCGGAACATCTCGACACCGGTAACGGTAGTCTTGGTAGTGTCACGCACGCCGACGATCTCGACCTCTTCGCCAGTCTTGACCAGACCACGTTCGACACGGCCAGTGACGACAGTACCGCGGCCAGAGATGGAGAAGACGTCCTCGATCGGCATCAGGAACGGCTGGTCGATAGCACGCTCCGGCTCCGGGATGTACGCATCCAGGGCCTTGATCAGGTTGGCAACGGCGGTAGTACCCATGCCGTTGTCGTCCTTGCCTTCCAGAGCCATCAGGGCGGAACCGATGACGATCGGAGTATCGTCGCCCGGGAAGTCGTACTCGCTCAGGAGTTCACGAACTTCCATCTCGACCAGCTCGAGCAGTTCTTCGTCATCGACCATGTCAGCCTTGTTCAGGAAGACAACGATGAACGGAACGCCGACCTGACGGGACAGCAGGATGTGCTCGCGAGTCTGCGGCATGGGGCCGTCAGCAGCGGAACAGACCAGGATAGCGCCGTCCATCTGGGCAGCACCGGTGATCATGTTCTTGACGTAGTCGGCGTGACCCGGGCAGTCGACGTGCGCGTAGTGACGCACTTCGGACTGGTATTCCACGTGAGCAGTGGAGATGGTGATACCACGCTCACGCTCTTCCGGGGCATTGTCGATGGAGTCAAACGCACGCGCGTCACCACCGAAGACTTCTGCAGAGACGCGAGTCAGAGCCGCAGTCAGAGTGGTCTTGCCGTGATCGACGTGACCAATGGTGCCGACGTTGACGTGCGGCTTCGAACGCTCAAATTTTTCCTTAGCCACTGCTATAACCTCTTTCGTTAGCTAATCGGTTACTTCTGATTGATGACGGCTTCGACGATGCTGTTCGGTGCTTCGTCGTATTTCGCAAACTCCATGGAGTAGCTTGCGCGGCCCTGGGTCTGTGAGCGCAGGTCGGTCGCATAACCGAACATCTCACCCAGCGGCACCAGTGCATTGATGATCTTGCCAGTGGAAGAATCATCCATGCCCTGAACGAGGCCACGACGACGGTTCAGGTCGCCCATGACGTCACCCATGAAATCTTCAGGCGTGACGACTTCGACTTTCATGAGCGGCTCAAGCAGCACCGCACCCGCTTTCGGGGCACCGGCCTTGATCGCCATGGAAGAGGCGACCTTGAACGCAGTCTCGTTGGAGTCGACGTCGTGGTAGGAACCATCGAACAGCGTGACCTTGACGTCGATCATCGGATAACCGGCGATGACACCATTCTTGAGCTGCTCAGCGGCGCCCTTCTCGACGGCCGGCACGTATTCCTTCGGAACCGCACCACCGACGATCTCGGACTCGAACTTGAAGGTCATTTCTTCGTCGTCGCCCTTGTCCTCTGCAGTGAGAGGCTCAATGCGAAGCCAGACGTGACCGAACTGACCACGACCGCCGGACTGACGAACGAACTTGCCTTCCTGCTCGACCTTGGTACGGATGGTCTCACGGTAAGCCACCTGCGGCTTGCCGATGTTCGCCTCGACATTAAACTCGCGACGCATGCGGTCGACGAGGATGTCCAGGTGAAGCTCACCCATACCGGAGATGATGGTCTGACCGGACTCTTCGTCGGTCTCGACGCGGAAGGACGGATCTTCCTGGGCCAGCTTGCCCAGTGCAACACCCATCTTTTCCTGGTCGGCCTTGGACTTCGGCTCGACGGCAACGGAGATGACCGGCTCAGGGAATTCCATGCGCTCAAGCACGATCTTGTGATCCGGGTCACACAGGGTGTCACCGGTGGTCACGTCTTTCAGACCGATACATGCGGCGATATCGCCAGCATAGACTTCCTTGATCTCCTCACGAGAGTTGGAGTGCATCTGGACGATACGACCGACACGCTCCTTCTTGCTCTTGACGGAGTTGAAGACGCCATCACCCGACTTCAGCACGCCTGAGTAGACGCGAATGAAGGTCAGGGTACCAACGAACGGATCGGTCGCGATCTTGAACGCCAGCGCCGCGAACGGAGCCTTGTCGTCAGCTTCGCGGGTCTCGATGGTACCGGCCTTGTCGTCAAGCTCACCCTCGATGGCCTTGACCTCAAGCGGAGACGGCATGTATTCGATGACCGCATCCAGAACCGCCTGGACACCCTTGTTCTTGAAGGCAGAACCACAGGTCACGAGGCAGATTTCGTTGGCCAGGGTACGCTGACGCAGCGCAGCCTTGACTTCTTCCTCGGACAGCTCGCCCTCTTCAAGGTACTTGTCCATCAGTTCTTCGGACGATTCAGCAGCAGACTCGAGCATGTGTTCACGCCACTCGGCAGCTGTCTCTTGCAGCTCGGCCGGAATGTCGATCAGCTCGTAGTTCATGCCGTGATTGTCTTCGTCCCAGACAATGGCCTTCATCTTGATCAGATCGATGACGCCCTTGAACTCGTCTTCCGCACCCCAGTTGATCTGGATCGGGACGGCGTTCGCGCCCAGGCGCTTGCGCACCTGATCGACGACCATGAAGAAGTCCGCGCCAGCGCGGTCCATCTTGTTGACGAAGATCATGCGCGGAACTTCGTAACGGTTGGCCTGACGCCAGACAGTCTCTGTCTGCGGCTGGACACCGGAAGAACCACACAGCACCACGACCGCGCCATCGAGAACACGCAGTGAACGCTCGACTTCAACAGTGAAGTCAACGTGCCCCGGAGTATCGATGATGTTGATACGGTGCTCGTCGAACTGCTTGTTCATGCCCTGCCAGAAGCAGGTGGTCGCCGCAGAGGTGATCGTGATGCCACGTTCCTGTTCCTGCTCCATCCAGTCCATGGTGGCAGCACCATCGTGGACTTCGCCGACCTTGTGAGACAGGCCGGTATAGAACAGGACGCGCTCGGTAGTGGTAGTCTTACCGGCGTCGACGTGGGCACAGATACCGATGTTGCGGTAACGCTTAAGTGGAGTCTTGCGTGCCACGGTGAGTATCCCCGTTGTTTAGAAGCGGTAGTGGGAGAAGGCCTTGTTGGCTTCTGCCATGCGGTGCACGTCTTCACGCTTCTTCACAGCAGAACCCTTGCCTTCAGCGGCATCCAGGATCTCGCCAGAGAGGCGCTGCACCATGGTCTTTTCGCCACGCTTGCGCGCAGCGTCCACCAGCCAACGCATGGCCAGTGCCTGACGACGGGAAGGACGAACTTCAACCGGCACCTGGTAGGTTGCACCACCAACACGACGGGACTTCACCTCGACCATCGGCTGGATGGCTTCCAGCGCCTTGTCGAAGAGGTCCAGCGGCTCGTCATTGGAGCGTTCGGCAACACGATCGAGAGCACCGTAAACGATGCGCTCAGCTGCAGACTTCTTGCCGCTGATCATCAGGTGGTTCATGAACTTGGCCAGGCGCTCGCTTCCGAACTTCGGATCCGGCAGAATTTCGCGCTTAGCTGCTACACGTCTTCTAGGCATGATAAGCCCTCAGTAGAAGGGTCCTTCAGGTAAACCCGGGACGCCTCGCGTTGGACGCGACGCCCGACCTTACTCTTATCAGACCGATATTAAACTTTGAATTACGCCTTCGGACGCTTGGCGCCGTACTTGGAACGGCCCTGCTTACGGTTCTGCACGCCAGAGGTATCCAGTGCACCACGAACGGTGTGGTAACGGACACCCGGCAAATCCTTCACACGACCGCCACGGATCAGAACAACAGAGTGCTCCTGAAGGTTGTGACCTTCACCGCCGATGTATGAAGTGACTTCGAAGCCGTTGGTCAGGCGAACACGGCAAACCTTACGGAGTGCGGAGTTCGGCTTCTTCGGGGTAGTAGTGTATACACGGGTACACACGCCACGCTTCTGCGGGCATGCCTGCAGCGCAGGGACGTCGCTCTTGGACGCCTGACGCTTGCGCGGCTTGCGCACGAGCTGGTTAACGGTTGCCATTTGCTTGCTCCAATGGGTTGTACTGCCTTCCAACAACAGGGCAGGATGCACCTGCCCTACTGTTAAAGGCTGCATATTCTAGGGCTTGAGCCACAAGGGCGTCAACCCCGCCGTCAGAGACGGCGGGGCGCAAGACCTCAGAGGTCGTCGTCGTCCGCGTCGAGGGCAGTGAGCTGTGCGCCCAATTCCTGCTCGACGTCCTGTGCCGACGGGGCCGGTGCGAGCGGCAGGCCATCGCGACGGCGGCGACGCTCGTCATGATAGGCCAGGCCAGTGCCCGCCGGAATCAGGCGTCCGACAACGACATTCTCCTTCAGACCACGGAGATAATCGCGCTTGCCGGTGACAGATGCCTCGGTCAGAACTCGCGTGGTTTCCTGGAAGGACGCCGCGGAGATGAACGATTCAGTTGCCAGGCTCGCCTTGGTGATACCGAGCAGGATGCGATCGAACTTGGCCGGGAACTTGCCGTCGGCCTCGAGACGCATGTTTTCTTCGACGACGCGGGCGTATTCCACCTGGTCGCCTGTGATGAAGGTGGAATCGCCGGAATCGGTGATTTCGACCTTGCGCAGCATCTGACGCACGATGACTTCGATGTGCTTGTCGTTGATGCCGACACCCTGGAGGCGATAGACCTCCTGGACTTCGGTGGTGATGTACTTGGCCATTTCCGCAACACCGAGCAGACGCAGGATATCGTGCGGGTTGCTCGGGCCATCGGAGATGACTTCACCCTTCTCGACCGTTTCACCTTCGAAGACGCTGATCTGGCGCCACTTCGGGATCAACAGCTCGAACGGATCACCTTCCACCGGTGTGATGGTCAGACGACGCTTGCCTTTGGTTTCCTTGCCGAAGGTCACGGTACCGGAGATCTCGGCCAGAATGGCCGGCTCTTTCGGGCGACGCGCCTCGAACAGGTCAGCAACACGCGGCAGACCACCGGTGATGTCCTTGTTACCGGACGCCTCCATCGGGATACGAGCGATGACGTCACCCACGCCGACGGCCGCACCATTCTCGGCGGATACCACGGCATTGCCCGGCAGCAGGTACTGGACCGGCGTGTTGGAGCCCGGCAGTGTCACGTGCTTGCCACTGGAATCCACCAGCATGATCATCGGACGCTTGTCACGTGCCGCGGACGGACGCGAGGCGCTCTCGATGACTTCGATGGAGGACAGGCCTGTCATCTCGTCGGTGGTACGGTTGATGGTCTGACCATCTTCCATATCCGTGAACTGCACCTGACCCGCCACTTCGGCGACGATCGGGTGAGTGTGCGGATCCCACTTGGCGACGGCCTGACCGGACTCAACCTTGTCACCATCGCGCACGGATAGCTCAGCACCGTACGGCAGCTTGTAGAACTCGCGCTCACGGCCGTGGTCATCCGCCACTGCCAGTGCGCTGGAACGCGAGACGACGATCAGCTTGCCATCGGCACGCTCGACCGACTTGATGTTGTGCAGACGTACGCTGCCACCATGCTTGACCTGAACGCTATCCACGGCGGAGGCACGCGAAGCGGCACCACCGATGTGGAAGGTACGCATGGTCAGCTGGGTACCCGGCTCACCGATGGACTGTGCCGCGATGACACCGATGGCTTCACCGACGTTGACCTGATGGCCACGCGCCAGGTCACGGCCGTAACAGGCCGAACAGACACCGTGCACGGTCTCACACGCGATGGTGGTACGCACGACAATCTCATCGACGCCCATGGTATCGAGCTGTGCACACCAGGCTTCGTCGAGCAGCGTGCCACGCGGGATCAGGACCTCATCAGAGACCGGATCCACCACGTCCTGCGCCACGACACGACCCAGCACACGCTGGGACAGCGGGACGATGATGTCGCCGCCTTCGATGACCGGGTGCAGAATCAGACCTTCCTGAGTGCCGCAATCCGCTTCGGTGATGACCAGATCCTGGGCGACATCGACCAGACGACGGGTCAGGTAACCGGAGTTGGCGGTCTTCAGTGCCGTATCCGCCAGACCCTTACGAGCACCGTGAGTGGAGATGAAGTACTGGAGTACGTTCAGACCTTCACGGAAGTTGGCGGTGATCGGCGTCTCGATGATCGAGCCATCCGGCTTGGCCATCAGGCCACGCATGCCGGCCAGCTGGCGAATCTGCGCAGCAGAACCACGCGCACCGGAGTCGGCCATGATGAAGACGCTGTTGAAGGAGTCCTGCTCCATCGGCTTACCGTCTTCGTCATTGACCACTTCGCCTTTCCAGTTGACGACGGTCTCTTTCGAGATACCTGACATCATCTCCTTGGCGACACGGTCGTTGGCACGCGCCCAGATATCGATGACCTTGTTGTACTTCTCGCCTGCGGTCACGAGACCGGAGGAGAACTGGTCTTCGATCTCTTTCACTTCGTCTTCGGCCGCGTCGATGATGACCTTCTTCGCGTCCGGAATGACGAAGTCGTTGACACCGATGGAGGCGCCGGACCAGGTCGCGAGACGGAAGCCGGTGTACATCAGCTGGTCAGCGAAGATGACGGTGTCCTTCAGACCGACGCGACGGTACGCCTCGTTGATCAGACCGGAGATGGCTTTCTTCTTCATCACCTGGTTGATCAGCTCGAACGGCATGCCCTTCGGCAGAATGCGGAACAGCAATGCGCGACCGATGGTGGTGTCGTGCAGGGACGTCTTCTCGTACAGCTCGCCGGACTCTTCGTCCTTGAGTGTCTCGGTCAGACGGACCTTGACCATCGCGTGCAGGTGAGCGCTGTGAGTGCCGAAGGCACGCTCGACTTCACCCAGGTTCGCGAAGGCCATGCCCTCACCCTTGGCACCGATCTTCTCGCGGGTCATGTAGTACAGACCCAGCACGACGTCCTGGGACGGTACGATGATCGGCTCGCCGTTGGCCGGCGACAGCACGTTGTTGGTCGACATCATCAACGCACGCGCTTCCAGCTGGGCTTCCAGCGTCAGCGGTACGTGAACGGCCATCTGATCACCATCGAAGTCGGCGTTGTACGCCGCGCAGACCAGCGGGTGCAGCTGGATGGCCTTGCCTTCGATCAGCAACGGCTCGAACGCCTGGATACCCAGACGGTGCAGCGTCGGGGCACGGTTCAGCAGCACCGGGTGCTCGCGAATGACGTCGGCGAGGAAATCCCAGACTTCCGGGGCTTCGCGCTCGACCATCTTCTTGGCGGCCTTGATGGTGCTGGCGTGACCGGAGGCCTGCAGCTTGGCGTAGATGAACGGCTTGAACAGCTCAAGCGCCATCTTCTTCGGCAGACCACACTGGTGCAGACGCAGGGTCGGGCCGACGGTGATGACAGAACGACCTGAGTAGTCGACACGCTTGCCCAGCAGGTTCTGACGGAAACGACCCTGCTTGCCCTTGATCATGTCGGCCAGCGACTTCAGCGGACGCTTGTTGGAACCGGTGATGGCGCGACCGCGACGACCGTTATCGAGCAGTGCATCCACGGATTCCTGCAGCATGCGCTTCTCGTTGCGCACGATGATGTCCGGCGCATTGAGGTCGAGCAGACGCTTGAGGCGATTGTTGCGGTTGATCACACGACGATACAGATCGTTCAGATCCGAGGTCGCGAAGCGGCCGCCGTCCAGCGGTACCAGCGGACGGAGGTCCGGCGGCAGCACTGGCAGCACTTCCATGATCATCCAGCCCGGCTCGTTGCCGGAATAGTAGAAGGCTTCCAGCAGCTTGAGGCGCTTGGACAGCTTCTTGATCTTGGTCTCAGAGTTGGTCTGCGGAATCTCTTCGCGCAGGCGCTCGACCTCTTCTTCCAGCTCGATGTCCTCGAGCAGCGCCTTGATGGCCTCGGCACCCATGCGGGCGTCGAAATCATCACCGAATTCTTCCAGCGCTTCGAAGTACTGCTCATCGTTGAGCAGATGCCCCTTCTCGAGGGTCGTCATGCCCGGGTCGATGACCACGAAGCTTTCGAAGTAGAGCACGCGCTCGATATCACGCAGAGTCATGTCGAGCAGCATGCCGATACGGGACGGCAGAGACTTCAGGAACCAGATATGCGCGACCGGGCTCGCCAGTTCGATGTGAGCCATACGCTCACGACGCACTGCCGCCTTGGTCACTTCAACGCCACACTTCTCACAGATGATGCCGCGATGCTTCATCCGCTTGTACTTGCCACACAGGCACTCGTAGTCCTTCACCGGGCCAAAGATCTTGGCACAGAAAAGACCATCACGTTCCGGCTTGAATGTCCGGTAGTTGATGGTTTCAGGCTTCTTCACTTCACCAAAAGACCACGAGCGAATCATGTCCGGAGACGCCAGGGTAATCTTGATGGCGTCGAATTCTTCGGACTGCGCCTGCGATTTGAGAACTTTCACCAAATCTTTCATGGGTCGCTCCGTTGCGGAGTTGTCATGGGCAAAGCCTGGCTGCTGACACCAGGCTTTGCGGACCGTCAATACTTGTGGCTTTTCGGCGTCAGCCTTCCAGCTCCATGTCGATACCCAGCGAGCGGATTTCCTTCACCAGCACGTTGAAGGATTCGGGCATGCCCGCCTGCATGGTGTGATCGCCATCTACGATGCTCTTGTACATCTTGGTACGGCCTTCCACGTCATCGGACTTGACCGTGAGCATCTCCTGGAGGGTGTAGGCAGCGCCGTACGCCTCGAGGGCCCAGACCTCCATCTCACCGAAGCGCTGACCACCGAACTGCGCCTTACCACCCAGCGGCTGCTGCGTGACGAGGGAGTAGGAGCCGGTCGAACGCGCATGCATCTTGTCATCCACCAGGTGGTTGAGCTTGAGCATGTACATGTAACCGACGGTCACCTTGCGATCGAACTTCTCGCCGGTGCGGCCATCGTAGAGGTCCATCTGGCCGGAATCAGGGATATCGGCCAGCGTGAGCAACTGCTTGATCTCATGCTCCTTGGCACCATCGAAGACCGGCGTTGCCATCGGCACGCCCTTCTTCAGGTTGTGCGCCAGGGTGATGACCTCGTCATCACTGAGCACGGAGAGGTCTTCCTGGCGGCCACCGACGGTGTTGTACACCTTGTCGAGGAACTCGCGGATCTGCTTGACCTGCTCGGCGCGCTCTTCGCGCAGCATGTGCTCGATCTTCACGCCCAGACCCCGCGCGGCCATGCCGAGGTGGGTCTCGAGGATCTGACCGACGTTCATGCGCGACGGGACACCCAGCGGGTTCAGCACGACGTCAACCGACTCGCCATTGCCATCGAACGGCATGTCTTCGACCGGCATGATCGCGGAGATGACACCCTTGTTACCGTGACGACCGGCCATCTTGTCACCCGGCTGGATACGACGCTTCACGGCGACGTAGACCTTGACGATCTTGAGCACGCCCGGTGCCAGATCATCACCCTGGGTGAGCTTGCGCTTCTTGTCTTCGAAGCGCTCGTCCATCTCGCGACGACGGATCTCGAGCTGCTCATCGGCCTGAGCCAGCAGTTCGTTGAGAGACTCGTCCTGCAGACGCAGCTTGAACCACTCCTGGCGCGGCAGTGCTTCCAGGTAGTCATCGGTCAGCACGTCACCCTTCTTGAGCTTCGGACCACCGTTGACGGCCTGACCGACCAGGTTGCGCTGCATACGCTCGAAGGTCGCCTCTTCCGCGATGCGGTAGGTTTCCTGCAGGTCCTTGCGGACCTCGGCCAGCTGCATCTGCTCGATGGAGAGCGCGCGCTGATCCTTCTCGACGCCGTCACGGGTGAAAACCTGAACGTCGATGACGGTAGCCTTCATGCCGGTCGGGGCACGCAGAGAGGTATCCTTAACGTCGGACGCCTTCTCGCCGAAGATGGCACGCAACAGCTTCTCTTCCGGCGTCAGCTGGGTCTCGCCCTTCGGCGTGACCTTGCCGACCAGGATGTCGCCCGGGTTCAGCTCGGCACCGATGTAGACGACACCGGACTCATCCAGCTTGGAGAGTGCGGATTCGCCGACATTCGGGATATCGGAAGTGATTTCTTCCGGCCCGAGTTTGGTGTCACGCGCGACACAGGTCAGTTCCTGGATGTGGATGGTGGTGAAGCGATCTTCCTGCACCACACGCTCCGAGAACAGGATGGAATCCTCGAAGTTGAAGCCATTCCAGGGCATGAACGCCAGACGCATGTTCTGACCCAGGGCCAGATCCCCCATGTCGACGGACGGGCCGTCGGCCAGGATGTCGCCGATGGCGACTTCATCGCCAGGACGCACGATCGGGCGCTGGTTCTGACAGGTATTCTGGTTCGAGCGCACGTACTTGGTCAGGTTGTAGATATCAACGCCGGCTTCACCGCCGATGATCTCTTCTTCCCGCACACGTACGACGATGCGCTTGGCATCGACGGAATCGATGACGCCGCCACGACGTGCCACGGCACAGACGCCGGAGTCACGCGCCACGAAGCGCTCCATACCGGTACCGACCAGCGGCTTGTCAGCCTTCAGGGTCGGAACGGCCTGACGCTGCATGTTCGCACCCATCAAGGCGCGGTTGGCATCATCGTGCTCAAGGAACGGGATCAGTGCGGCAGCGACGGAGACGACCTGACGCGGAGACACGTCCATCATGGTGACCTTTTCCGGCGCCATGAAGGTGGTCTCGCCACGGTGACGAACCTGGACCAGGTCGTCGACCAGGCGGCCGTTCTCGTCGACGGTCGCGGAGGCCTGGGCGATGATGAAATCGCCTTCCTCGATCGCGGACAGATCGACGACATCGTCGGTGACCTGACAATCCACGACCTTGCGGTACGGCGTCTCGAGGAAGCCATAGCTGTTGGTCTTGGAGTAGGTCGCCAGCGAGTTGATCAGACCGATGTTCGGGCCTTCCGGCGTCTCGATCGGGCACAGACGGCCGTAGTGCGTGGCGTGAACGTCACGAACTTCGAAGCCGGCGCGCTCACGAGTCAGACCACCCGGACCAAGCGCGGAGACACGGCGCTTGTGCGTCACTTCGGACAGCGGATTGTTCTGGTCCATGAACTGGGAAAGCTGGCTGGAACCGAAGAATTCCTTCACCGCCGCCGCAACCGGCTTGGCATTGATGAGATCCTGCGGCATCAGGCCTTCGCTCTCGGCCATGGACAGACGCTCCTTGACCGCACGCTCGACACGGACAAGACCGACACGGAACTGGTTTTCCGCCATTTCGCCCACAGAGCGAATGCGACGGTTGCCCAGGTGGTCGATGTCATCGACATCGCCATTGCCGTTACGGATGCCGATCAGCTCCTTCATGACGGTCAGGATATCGTCCTGATCGAGCACGCCGCTACCGGTATCGCTTTCGCGACGCAGGCGACGGTTGAACTTCATGCGACCCACGCCCGACAGGTCGTAGCGGTCTTCGCTGAAGAACAGGTTCTGGAACAGAGACTCTGCTGCATCCTTGGTGGGCGGCTCGCCCGGACGCATCATGCGGTAGATCTCGACCAATGCCTCGAGCTGGTTACGCGTGGTATCCAGCTTCAGGGTATCGGACATGAACGGGCCGCAATCCAGGTCGTTGGTGTAGATGACCTCGAACTGGGTGATCTTGGCCTGCGCCATCTTCTCCAGCAGCTCAGGAGTGATCTCGCTGTTGCTCTCGCAGACCAGCTCACCAGTGGCCGGATCGATCTGATCCTTGGCCAGCACCTTGCCGTACAGGTACTCCATCGGCACTTCGAGACGCTCGAGGCCGGAGGCTTCCATCTGACGGACGTGCTTCTGTGTAATGCGACGACCTTCCTCCACGATCACGCTACCGTCGGCATCCTTGATGTCGAATGCGGCGGTCTCGCCACGCAGACGTGCCGGCACCAGCTCAACGGAGAAGCCGCTGCGCTCGATGTGGTACATCGTGGTGTCGAAGAAAGTGCCGAGAATCTCTTCGCTGGTCATGCCCATGGCACGCAGCAGAACGGAAGCCGGCAGCTTGCGACGACGGTCGATACGGACGTAGACGTTATCCTTCGGATCAAACTCGAAGTCCAGCCAGGAACCGCGGTAAGGAATCACACGTGCGGAGTACAGCAGCTTGCCGGACGAGTGGCTCTTTCCCTTGTCGTGGTCGAAGAACACACCCGGCGAGCGATGCAGCTGTGACACGATGACACGCTCGGTACCATTGATGACGAAGGTACCGTTCTCTGTCATCAGGGGGATTTCCCCCATGTAGACTTCCTGCTCCTTGATGTCCTTGATCGCCTTGTTTGACGATTCCTTGTCATAGATCATCAGGCGCACTTTCACGCGCAGCGGGGCAGAGTAAGTGACTCCGCGCAGCTGACATTCCTTGACGTCGAACGCCGGCGTACCGAAGCGGTAGCTGACATACTCGAGCGCTGCGTTGCCAGAGAAACTGGCAATCGGGAACACGGACTTGAAGGCAGCATGAAGGCCGACTTCCAGGCGCTGTTCTGGCGCCCTGTCCTGCTGGAGAAAGTCGTGGTAGGAATCAAGCTGGATGGCCAGCAGGTAAGGCACATCCATCACTTGGGGCAGTTTGCCAAAATCCTTGCGGATGCGTTTTTTCTCAGTGTATGAGTAAGCCATCTGTATTCCCCAGCTTGTTCACCTTGGGTGACCGATGCGTGGTCGGCTCATCCCTGATGGCGCGGCGATGTCCATCAGGCGCGGACGGCAAGCCTCCCTTGCGGGCTGGCTCGCCGTCATAATTCGTCTTGCAACAGAAAAAGGCTGGTGGCGGAGTCCGCCACCAGCCAGGAAGCTTACGCAGCGTGCGTAGCCTGGAACACGAGTTACTTGAGTTCCACGGACGCGCCAGCTTCTTCCAGCTTCTTCTTCGCTTCTTCAGCGTCTTCCTTGCTCACACCTTCCTTCAGGGTGGCCGGAGCGCCGTCGACAGCTGCCTTGGCTTCTTTCAGGCCCAGGCCAGTCAGTTCACGAACAGCCTTGATGACGTTGACTTTCTTGTCACCGGCGGCAGTCAGAACGATGTCGAACTCAGTCTGTTCTTCAGCGGCTTCACCAGCAGCGGCCGGGCCAGCGACGACGGCGGCAGCGGCGGAAACGCCGAACTTCTCTTCCATTGCTTCGATCAGCTCAGCCACTTCCATGACGGTCATGTCAGCGACGGCGTTGATGATGTCTTCTTTGGTCAGTGCCATTTTAGCAATCCTAAACTTTGCGGAGCAAAGATGCTCGGTCAAACGGAAATCGATTCAGGCTGCACGAGACAGCCAGGAGGTCAAAGCGCTGCTTACGCGGCGGCTTCGGCTTCCTTCTGATCGCGCAGTGCTGCGATAGTACGGACCAGCTTGCCTGCAGAAGCTTCCTTCATGACAGACAGCAGCTTGGACAGTGCTTCATCGCGGGTCGGCAGAGATGCCAGACGGTCGATATTCGCCGCCGGGATGAACTCGCCTTCGTAGGCCAATGCCTTGACTTCGAACGCCTCGACCTTCTTGGCAAATTCCTTGAACAGACGAGCGCCAGCGCCCGGGTGTTCCATGGAGAATGCAAGCAGAGTCGGGCCGACGAAGGACTCGCTCAGTACCTCATAAGAGGTACCGGACAGCGCGCGACGAGCCAGAGTGTTGCGAACAACACGCAGCTGGACGCCCGCTTCGCGGCACTGTTTGCGCAATTCGGTCATTGCACCAACAGTCACACCACGAGAGTCGGCAGCGACTACGGAGAGAGCACCCTTGGCGGTTTCGCTGACCTCAGCAACAATTGCCTTCTTGTCTTCGAGACCTAAAGCCACGGTGTTGACTCCATTTCGTGCCGGGGAACGAATTCCCCAGTGGTTTACCATCTCTCTCACCAGAACTGCGCGGGAGAGTCTTGGAGGATGGCTGCCACCAGCAAGGCTGGGACACCATCTGCGCAGGCTACGCGCAATGCAAGCATCGCGGCGCGATTAAGCCGGCCCCGCCACCGAGATGACAAGGCCAGCGCCTGCGGTCTTTGACGGCGCCCCGCGGCTGAGCACGGGGACCGCAAAGTGAAACATTCTGAGACTGCCTTACGCGTACTTGGCGTGATCGACAGTCAGACCCGGACCCATGGTGCTGGACAGGGTGATCTTCTTCAGGTAGACACCCTTGGAAGTGCTCGGCTTCAGCTTCTTGACTTCGGCCACCAGGGCGTCAATGTTACCCTGAATGGAGTCTGCACTGAAGTCGATCTTGCCGATACCGGCGTGAATGATGCCGTTCTTGTCAGTACGGAAACGCACCTGACCAGCCTTGGCATTCTTCACGGCAGTCGCGACGTCAGGCGTCACGGTGCCAACCTTCGGGTTCGGCATCAGGCCGCGCGGACCGAGGATCTGGCCCAACTGACCGACAACGCGCATGGCATCCGGAGAAGCGATGACGACGTCGAAGTCCATCACGCCCTTCTTGACCTGTTCTGCCAGCTCGTCCATGCCGACCACGTCTGCACCGGCTTCCTTCGCTGCTTCAGCGTTGGCGCCCTGGGTGAAGACAGCGACGCGCACTTCATTACCGGTGCCATTCGGCATTACGGTAGCGCCGCGAACGACCTGATCGGATTTACGCGGGTCAACACCCAGGTTCAGAGAGACTTCGATGGTCTCCTTGAACTTGACGGTGGACAGCTCGGACAGCAGTGCGACAGCTTCTTCGACGCTATAGACCTTGCCGGATTCAACTTTCGCGTTGATCGCCTGGGCGCGCTTTGAAATCTTGGCCATGATCAAAGACCCTCCACGTTCAGGCCCATGCTACGGGCAGTACCGGCGATGGTGCGAACAGCAGCGTCCAGGTTGGAAGCTGTCAGATCCGGTTCCTTGGTGGTCGCGATCTCTTCCAGTTGAGCGCGAGTCACGGTGCCGACTTTCTTCTTGTTCGGCTCACCAGAACCGGACTTCAGACCGGCAGCTTTCAGCAGCAGGACGGCCGCAGGCGGCGTCTTGGTGACGAAAGTGAAGCTACGGTCGGAGTAGACAGTGATGACCACGGGAGTCGGGAGACCCGGCTCGACGTTCTGGGTAGCGGCGTTGAACGCTTTACAGAACTCCATGATGTTGACACCGTGCTGACCGAGGGCAGGACCCACGGGCGGGCTCGGGTTAGCTTTACCGGCTGCGACCTGCAGCTTGATGTAAGCCTGTACTTTCTTGGCCATGATAGGACTCCAGTATGGGTGGTAGCGCCTTGCGGCTCCCCGTAAAACCGGGCCGCCTCAGGCGACCCGTCGTGTTGCCGTGATGCTCGTATTCAAACAGGCAGAAGAGTGACCCGAGGATCAGTCCTTCTCGACCTGGGAGAACTCGAGCTCTACCGGCGTGGCACGCCCGAAGATCAGCACGCTGACCTGCAGACGGCTCTTTTCGTAATTCACTTCTTCAACGACACCATTGAAGTCGGCGAACGGGCCATCAGTGACACGCACCGTCTCACCCGGCTCGAAGAGAGTCTTCGGTCGCGGCTTGTCGGTACCGTCCTGAACGCGACGCAGCATGGCGTCGGCTTCCTTCTGGGTAATCGCCGCCGGCTTCTCCGGGGTTCCGCCAATGAAACCCATGACGCGCGGGGTTTCATTCACCAGGTGCCAGGACTCATCATTCATGTCCATCTCGACCAGCACGTAGCCCGGGTAGAACTTGCGCTCGCTCTTGCGGCGCTTGCCGTCACGCATTTCGACGATTTCTTCGACCGGCACGAGAATCTCACCGAAATGATCTTCCATGGCGTAAAGCTTCACACGCTCGTTGAGCGAACGCATGACCTGCTTTTCGAAACCGGAATAGGCGTGTATGACATACCAACGCTTGGACATGGAAACTCCGTTAACTGACGATGCCGGACATCAGCCAGCCGAGGGTGGTATCGATGAGCCATAGCAACAGGCCCACGATAAGCACGGCACCCAGCACGATGGCAGTTGTCTGGACAGTTTCCTGTCGGGTCGGCCAAACGACGCGCTGGATCTCGCGGCGCGCACTACTTGCCAGCTCGACAACATCACGGCCTTTGTTGGTCGTGATCGCCAGAGCAGCCGCGGCAACACCAAGCACGACGACGCCAAGCACGCGATAAAGCAGCGCTTGGTCAGCAAAATAGGCGTTGCCAGCAACAGCCAGCACAAGAAGAATGACAACGACCGACCACTTGAACCCGTCGTGGCGCGCTTCCTGCACCTCGGCGTTCTGTTTCATCAAAGAGACTCCTCAAGGGTGCAGCGATCGCTAGAATCGAGAATCGGTAAGAAGTCGAATACCATCCTGGGGAAGGATGGCAGGCCAGGAGGGAATCGAACCCCCAACCTGCGGTTTTGGAGACCGCTGCTCTGCCAATTGAGCTACTGGCCTGTAACACTTGCGTGTTCCAGAGACTAAAAACAAGGCTGAATGAACAGCGGGCGCCATCATAGCCGAGACAACCCAAACTGACAAGCCTTATCTTTGACCGCGACCTGGGAGGTCGTCGGAAACGAAAAAGACGAGCCAAACCACGACTCGCCTTTCCGTTGTATGGAGCTCGTGGGCGGATTTGAACCGCCGACCTCACCCTTACCAAGGGTGTGCTCTACCCCTGAGCTACACGAGCAAAACCTTTGCGCAATCTCGACTGGCGAGATGAACTGGAGCGGGCAGCGGGAATCGAACCCGCGTCATCAGCTTGGAAGGCTGAGGTTCTACCATTAAACTATGCCCGCTTTCCAACTCTTGCTGCCCTGATGCACGCAGCATCATAAGCGAATCTGGTGGTGGGGGAAGGATTCGAACCTTCGAAGCTTTCGCGGCAGATTTACAGTCTGCTCCCTTTGGCCACTCGGGAACCCCACCATCTGTGACGACGAATCTTACGTCGCTTGGGATACGCTGTCAAGTGCTTGATTTCATTCTACTTCAAGCGCTTGAGGGAATGTATCGCCTCAGAACGGGACGTAGTATGTCAAAGCATCTGGGTGAGCGCAAGCCCTGAGCGAAGTTTTTCTAGATCAGGCACTCGCGGCTGGTCGGGCGCTCCTGACAGGCGCCCTGCCCGTTCGGCAGCGGTCAATGGATGCAGCGCCTCCAGTCCTGCGTACACCATATCCGGCCACAGCGCATGCGGCACCCGCAGACCGCGCGCCACTACCCGCGCGTCACCGCCGGTCAGCAGCAGCGGCAAGGCTACCCCTTCACGATCGCAGACCTCGGCATAGAGGCGATTGACCGCGCTGACAGCCGCCATGTAGATGCCATGATTCACGGCTTCCACGGTATTGCGCCCCGGCGCCAGCAGCGTATCCACTTCGGTATCCGGGTCGATGGCCACATTGCGTGTGCCCAGCTTGAGGCTTTCCTTCATCAAGCGCAGACCCGGGAGAATATAGCCCCCAAGATGCTTGCCTCCCGGCAGCACGAAATCCACCGTGATCGCACTACCGCAATCGACACTGCAACACCCCCCGGTAAGATGATGGCCGGCGAGCGCGCCCAACCAGCGATCGACGCCCAGGCGTTGCGGTTCTTCATAGCCGCAGGTGACGCCCAGCGCCTCCCGCGTCGAGTGCGCGACATGCACGACGCCGACCTGCTTGCGCAGCAATTCCACCGTCTCATCCAGCACCTGCTTGCGCGCCACGCTGGAGATACGCACGGCCGTGACGACATCCAGGTCAGGAATGTCCTCGCCCGGCCGCCATTCCTCTCGCGTCCAGACGGCGCCGCGTGAGCGGATCTCGCTGGAAACGGTGTCCTTGAGACGCCACTTCGACAAGGTATTACCGATATCAAGATCCAGAATCATGAGACGGCGCGCAGACTGATCTCGCCACCGGCGAGAGTGATGGTTTCGCCATTCATGCGCACCTCGAGATTTCCATTGATATCGACACCTTCTGCCACGGCTTCTTCTCGTCTGTCTCCGCGCAGAACCACCACATTACGCCCCTTGAAGGCATTACGCTCATTCCAGCGCGCCTGCCATCCGGCAAAGCCCTGCGACTCGAACTCAGGCAACAGCGCCAGCAACGACTCCATCAGACGCGCGGCATAGCGATTGCGCGAAGCACCGGGAATGATGTCACGTACCGCAGCCACCGGTTGAGTGATCGCCTCGCGTCGGGACGCCGGCAACTCGATATTCATGCCGATACCGATGACGACATCACAGGGGCCGGACACATCACCTGTGACCTCGACCAGAATGCCGGCGATCTTGGGTTGATCCTTCTGTATCTGCAGCAGGACATCGTTGGGCCACTTGAGGCGCGCGGGCAGGCCATCGGCCTCCAGCACCTCCGCCACCGCCACGCCGATCGCCAGACTCAAACCCTCAAGCGATGCGGCGCCTGATTCGAAACGCCAGCCAAGCGAGAAGACCAGGCTGCGCCCCCAGGGAGTCTCCCACTCACGCCCACGACGGCCACGCCCGGCCGATTGCACCTCAGCCAGACAGACCTCGGCATGGCCGGCTCCCTGTCGAAAGCGCTCGCGGATGAAGGTATTGGTCGAGTCCACCGACTCCTCGACGAACAGGCGCGTCAGATGCTTGCGAGTCTCGCGCGGCAGCGCCTCGATGATCTGTTGACCATCGAGCAACTCGATGGGGTTGGCCAGTCGATAGCCAAGCCCCTTGATGGCTTCCAGCGGAATGTCGAGCGCCTCAAGTTTCTTGAGCTGCTTCCAGACCGCCGTACGCGACACCCCGAGCTCTTCGCCCAGGGCCTCTCCGGAGTGGTAGCCACCATCTCCAAGTAGACGAATGAGATCACGGATGGTCATGCGGAGGCCTGCCCCTGTGCAAAAGCGCACATTCTATCGGATTCATGGGCTTGCGAGCCAAGAACAACGACCAAAGATAGCGCTCTTTTCGTCAATCCCGCTCCCCGGCGCGCTTTCCCGCCCCCGCCAGGCGGTTGAACAAGGCGGAAAGCAGCATCAGGACACTGCCCAGCCCCAACCATGAACCTACTCGCCACAGCCCCTCAAGGGTGGCGGTATCCCAGACTCCCACCTTGAGAACTGTCACCACCAGCAACCCCTGCCCCACTCGCTGCCAATGCGTCTGCACCATTCTCGCGCCACTGATCACGAGACCGGCGGAAACGATCAACAGTGCAATGCTGTAGGCATAGAGCTCAGCCTGTTCGACCCCGTGCCAGAACTCCAGCGCATGTCCATGCCAGACATGGCGCAGACTGAGTCCGACCCACAACCCAAGCGCCAGCAGCCCCGCCACCTCGCAAAGGTGACGCAGTCGCGTGCCGGCCCCCGCAAGGTGCCAGACCAGAGCCGCCCCCAATGCTGGTATACCATAGGCAGGCAGCAGCCAATTCACCAGCGGCCAGCGGCCCACATCAGCCCCCTGCCAAAGCGGGTTGTACGCCAATACGACACCCGCAACCCAGATGACTGCTGCCAGCCCTCCAACGCCATAGGCCAATGTGCGATACAAGGCGACATTCTGGACCAAGCCGCTGGCACGCCAGGCATAGCCCGCCGCCACACCACTAAGTGCCAGCACCTGCACGGACAGCTCCGGGAATGAAAGGTGCCCCGTGAAAGGCTGACCATCCGTCAGCAGGTAGCGAACCTCCAGCACGGTCGTGGCAAGCGCCAGCTGTATCACGACCCCTTCCAACCAGCGCTGGACATGCATGCGATGGCGCATGCCATAACTGTTGAGAGCGACACATGCCAGCACCGGCAGGAATATCTGCAGTGGCCAGTGCGCGATATCGGCATAGCTGTCATTCGCTACGCCACACATCAAGCGAACCACGACGCCCCACGCCAGCAAGCGTGACAGTTCAGCAAACACGGAGCGCCCCGCGATATGGCCCTCGCGATACCAGCGCCATTCACAAACGGTCAAACCCAATAGTTGCAGAGCCAGCGCCAGGGTCAGCGATGGCCCCTCCAGCACTGCCACCAGGGCAAGGAATATCCCGGCCTGCGCGGGCAGCCACAGCCCAGCGGCAAGCTGAACACCTTCACGGGCCTGAAAACGCATGGCACCTGCCCAGCACACCAGCCCCCAGATCAATGGCGGCAACCCTGTGTTGATCAGCCTCTCTGCATCGCTCGCCTCGGTCGACCATGGCATGACGCCCTGCCAGAGGGCCAGAGCCCACGCCAGCAGCGGCACCATGGTCGCCAATGCCCACCAACAGGCTTCAAGCGGCCTCTCTGCTCCCTCACCCGCATCATGATGCGGCCGCCAACGCGCCAGCGACAACAGACCGACACTCAATATCAACGGACTGAACATCACGCTGCTCGAATGCGATGCCGTCAAAGCAAGCCCCCACACCAGCAGCCAGAGCCCGTTGCCGGCAACGACCATCGACCACAGCACTGCATGGCGCCGACTAGACCAGGCAATCACCAGCATCGGCAAAAGACTTGCCAGCCAACCCCGCTGCCACAAGGACACACCGGAGCCGGCCACATCGGAAGGCGCCACCAATGAGTCAAAGGAGACGCCATGCACGAGACTGCCCAGCCAGGGCAGCCAGAGCCCCAGCACGACGCTCACTGAGACAAGCCCCCCGGCTAGCCAGTGCCGACGCAGCTCAATAGATGCACGCCAAGGTAACCAGACCGCAAGTGAGGCCTTCGCTTGTCGCCCATTCTTTTCTGTGGCGCCAGTGAATGGATCCCGCTCCCACAGATAACCCAGCGCCAGCACTGCCAGCCAGGCACCACTCCCCCAAGACAACAGCCCCACCAGCAATGTCGTGCCAGAGGAGAGGCCGAAGGGCATCAACAGCAACCACCAGGTGAGTGCCCCCACCAGACCGCCCCAATACAACCAGCTCACCGCAA
Organism: bacterium Scap17; assembly: GCA_013376735.1. Classification (NCBI taxonomy): domain Bacteria; species bacterium Scap17. Next base: position 3,984,238 of record VINJ01000001.1, read on the forward strand.
CCTGCCGATACAGCACCCGACACGCCGCCGCGATCACACCCACATGCCCCAGCAACAGCAAGGTTGAGGCCTCCTGCCATTGCTGGTGAATGGGCAGTGCCAAGGGCAGGGCGTATCCACCCAACATGCCCAATGCTGCCAGCCACGGCCCGTGGTGCCGCGCACGCTCCAGCATCCATAGGCTCAAGGCTGCCAACAGTGCGAAGGTAACCGGCATGGACATCAGTGAAAGCAGAAAGTGACCAGCCAACAGACTCGCCGCGAGCACCAGACTACCGGCACCACTGACGGCGCCTGTCAAACTCGATGATTGGGATGTACGCAACCTCATCCACTCAGCCAATACCGTCATGCTCAGGCCGAACCCGAGTCCCAACGCCATCCGTACCCCCGGCCCCAGCAAGCCCTGCTCAAGGGAGTACCCAACGAGCAGGATGCCTGCCATCACCAGAGACAAGGCACCCACAAGAATCATCCAGTGTTCCTGGAGCAGCGTCAGCAGACGTGACATCCCCCCCGGCAGCACTTCTGATGTCTTGCTTGCGGGGTCTGCGCCCTGCCCCACCTCGCCTGAACGACTGGAGGCAGCGCCATGCAACAAACGCTGAAGCAGCCGGTAGGACAGAGAGCGGCCCCCACTGGATGATCCAGCGGCTCGCGAGTCGCTGATCGGTGGTGTTGCACCGAATGCTGCCAGCCCCTCCTGGGGTGGCACTTCGCCAGACGATTTGTCCACACCCCCTTCTCGCAAGGGGGTGTGCATAACCGGAGCGCCATGAGCAGGAAGCTCGCGAGCAAGCCTGACCTCCATGTCGCGTAGTCGCTGCTCCAGCGCCTTGATGCGCAGCATGCTGAGCCACCCCATCAAGGAACCACCCAGTACCAGCAACGCCATCATGACGCCCACCAACATCAGCTCATCCATTGCCCAGTCCGTCACCGAAGAGTCGTGCTCAGAGACTACGGCATTTTGCCTGGCACCTCATGCTGTCTATCGTAAGCGTTCGGGCATCACCGCTTGCGAGTGATCACGCAGTATGCTGCCAATGATGGGGCAGAAGTTCGTGCACTTGGCTAGCCTTTTGGGTCGGCAGCCTTTCCAACACATTTTTCAGGTAGGTATAGGGCTCATGGCCGTTCAGCTTGGCACACTGAATGAGGCTCATGATGGTGGCAGCACGCTGGCCACTGCGCAGAGATCCGGCGAACAGCCAGTTTGAACGCCCCAGCGCCCAGGGGCGAATCAGATTCTCCGCCCGGTTGTTATCGATCGGCAACGCGCCGTCATCCAGGTAGCGCGTCAACGCCGCCCAGCGCTTCAGGCTGTAATCCAACGCTTTCGCCGTCGCCGAACCATTCGGAACCTTCTCGCGATGCGCCAGCATCCAGCGATGTAGCGCATCGGCGATGGGCTTTGCTTTCGTCTCCCGCAGCCGTTGACGCTCTTCCGCACTGAATGACTGTACCTCACGCTCCACCTGGTATAGCTGACCGATCAGTTCGATAGCCTGCCCGGCGATCTGGCTCTTGCCAGCGACGTGCAGATCGACAAATTTACGGCGGGCATGGGCCATGCAACCGATCTCGGTAACACCGTTGGCGAAGCTCTGCTTGTAGCCGCTGTAGTCGTCACAGACCAGCTTGCCCCGCCACTTCCCGAGGAAGTCGCGGGCATGTTGACCGCCACGTCCCTCGCTGAAGTCGTAGATTACGGCCTTCAACCCGGCATACGGGGTGGTGGCGTAGGCCCAGAGATAGGCGCGGTGCGTCTTCTTCTTGCCAGGGGCCAGCATCGGTACCGGCGTTTCGTCGGCATGCAGCACCGGCTCGTTGAGCAACACTTCACGCAGTGCATCGATCAGCGGCTGAAGTCGCACCCCGCAGGTGCCGACCCACTCGGCCAGGGTGGAGCGCGGAATCGCTACGCCGGCGCGGGCGAAGATCTGCTCCTGGCGATAGAGTGGCAGGTGATCAGCATATTTGGCGATCAGCACCTGGGCCAGCAAGCCGGCGGTGGGGATGCCCTTGTCAATGATCTGCGTCGGCATCGGTGCCTGGGTCAGTGTCTCGCATTGGTCGCAGACCCACTTGCCACGGATATGCCGCTCGACGTGGAACACGCCCGGCGTGTAATCCAACTTCTCACTGATTTCCTCGCCGATCCGCCTCAGCTGACAACCACACCGGCAGTGATCATTCTCCGGATCATGATGAATCTCGGTGCGCGGTAGCTCGGGAGGTAAGGGCGTGCGCTTGGGCGTCTTCCTTGCCACTGGCGTGGCAGCAGTGAGGTGGAGCTCTTCCAGCTCGGTCTCGATGGCAGCAATGTCGGCGTCCACCCCTTCCTCCAGCAGGCTGATCTGCAGGACATTGAGCTGCTCGCTGCGCTTGCCGAAGGCGTGGCGCTTGAGCAATGCCATTTCATAGGTCAGCTTTTGATTGACCTGCTCGCTGTGGCGTAGCGCTTTCTCCTTTTCCTCCACCTGCGTCATCAGCGTTGCCGCCAAGTGGCGGAGCTGATCGGGAGAGAGTTGAGTCAGGTCAGGGGGCGTCGTCATTCCGCCAGTATGCCAGCCCGCCGACGAGAACGGGATTAGCGCATCCGCGAATAGCGGGGCCGCCAAGTCTGTGCCGCTCATCACACGACCGAGATCACCCCGTCGGCGCCGAGACGCTGCCAGGGCAGTCCTTGCACCAGTGCCGTGACCTGCTCGGGGCAAAGCTCGATACGATCGCCCTGCCAGTGACCGGCCCAGTGGAACTTGCCCTGGTTCAGGCGCCGGGCGCACAGCCAGACACCCAGGCCATCGTGGACCAGCACCTTCATACGGTTGCCGCGCCGGTTGGCAAAGAGATAGGCACAGTGCGGGCGAGCCGCGCCGAACACCTTCACCACCCGGGCTAGGGCCGTATCCGGACCGGCCCGCATATCCAGCGGCTCGGTGGCCAGCCAGATTTCGTCGATGCGGATCATGCGAGCAGCTCTCGGATCAGAGATCGGCAGGCGTCGGCCTCCGAGGCAGGCCACTCGATGACCATCGGGCCGTTGGGGTGCGGGATCGTGAGGCGAATAGGGTCCGCCACCTGATGCTGGGGAGTGGCCGGTGACAACTCGCGAGTCATGGGCACCGGTACAAATGCCGGTATTTCTGGCACAGCCGTTTGCTGACGGGTGGTACGGATCCAATTGTGGACCAGGTTAGCATTCAGGCTGTGCTCCAACGCCACTCCGGCAACGGAGGCACCGGGTTGCTGACACGCTTCGACGATCCTGGCCTTGAAGGCGGCAGTGAAGCGGCGACGCTTGCGAGGAACTTCCAACACGCTTGATTCCGTCATGATAAGTGTCCACTTATTGATAGGTGGACATCTAACGTGACGGAATTCAGGACTCTGCGGTAGATGGGATCACCGGTCGCTTACCGTAAGCCTCTTGCTTTGCTGTGCGCAACTTTTCTCACCACAAAGAGAACCGCCCCTGCAGCAAGGCTACAGGGGCGGTTCGGGATAAGTGCCTGACGATGACCTACTCTCACATGGAGAAACTCCACACTACCATCGGCGCTAAGCGGTTTCACTTCCGAGTTCGGCATGGGATCGGGTGGTTCACGCTCGCTATGGTCGTCAGGCGAAACGGTGGCATCTTGCGATGCCTGAGTCTCGAGGCTTGTGACCTCGCGACTCGCAATATGAATCATGCTGACCGATATGTCGTCGATCCTGTCGCAATCCCGGCGGTTTGCCTGGGCAAACCCCTTGGGTGTTATATGGTCAAGCCTCACGGGCAATTAGTACTGGTTAGCTCAACACATTGCTGTGCTTCCACACCCAGCCTATCAACCTTGTCGTCTTCAAGGGCCCTTCAGGAGGCGCAAGGCCTCAGGGAAGTCTCATCTTGAAGGGGGCTTCCCGCTTAGATGCCTTCAGCGGTTATCCCGTCCGAACGTAGCTACCGGGCAATGCCATTGGCATGACAACCCGAACACCAGAGGTTCGTCCACTCCGGTCCTCTCGTACTAGGAGCAGCTCTTCTCAAACTTCCGACGCCCACGGCAGATAGGGACCGAACTGTCTCACGACGTTCTAAACCCAGCTCGCGTACCACTTTAAATGGCGAACAGCCATACCCTTGGGACCGACTTCAGCCCCAGGATGTGATGAGCCGACATCGAGGTGCCAAACACCGCCGTCGATGTGAACTCTTGGGCGGTATCAGCCTGTTATCCCCGGAGTACCTTTTATCCGTTGAGCGATGGCCCTTCCATACAGAACCACCGGATCACTAGAACCTACTTTCGTACCTGCTCGACGTGTCTGTCTCGCAGTCAAGCACCCTTATGCTCTTGCACTCAATGCACGATTTCCAACCGTGCTGAGGGTACCTTCGTGCTCCTCCGTTACTCTTTGGGAGGAGACCGCCCCAGTCAAACTACCCACCATACACTGTCCTCGATCCGGATGACGGACCTGAGTTAGAACGCCAATGATGTCAGGCTGGTATTTCAAGGTTGGCTCCACCGCATCTGGCGATGTGGTTTCAAAGCCTCCCAGCTATCCTACACAGACAACATCAGCATCCAGTGTAAAGCTATAGTAAAGGTTCACGGGGTCTTTCCGTCTAGCCGCGGGTACACAGCATCTTCACTGCGATTTCAATTTCACTGAGTCTCGGGTGGAGACAGCGTGGCCATCATTACGCCATTCGTGCAGGTCGGAACTTACCCGACAAGGAATTTCGCTACCTTAGGACCGTTATAGTTACGGCCGCCGTTTACCGGGGCTTCGATCAAGAGCTTCGGACGAATCCTAACCCCATCAATTAACCTTCCGGCACCGGGCAGGCGTCACACCCTATACGTCCGCTTGCGCGTTTGCAGAGTGCTGTGTTTTTAATAAACAGTTGCAGCCACCTGGTATCTTCGACCGGTAGGAGCTTACGGAGCAAGTCCTTCACTCTAACCGGTGCACCTTCTCCCGAAGTTACGGTGCCATTTTGCCTAGTTCCTTCACCCGAGTTCTCTCAAGCGCCTTGGTATTCTCTACCTGACCACCTGTGTCGGTTTGGGGTACGGTCGCATGTGATCTGAAGCTTAGAGGCTTTTCCTGGAAGCGTGGCATCGATGACTTCCTGACCGTGGTCAGTTCGTCTCGCATCTCGACCTCAGAGGAACCGGATTTGCCTGATTCCTCGGCCTACATGCTTTCACCAGGACAACCAACGCCTGGCTCACCTAGCCTTCTTCGTCCCCCCATCGCAACCACATCCGGTACGGGAATATTAACCCGTTTCCCATCGACTACGCGTTTCCGCCTCGCCTTAGGGGCCGACTCACTCTGCTCCGATTAACGTAGAACAGAAAACCTTGGTCTTCCGGCGGGGGAGTTTTTCACTCCCCTTATCGTTACTCATGTCAGCATTCGCACTCGTGATACCTCCAGCAGACTTCTCAATCCACCTTCATTGGCTTACACGACGCTCCTCTACCGCTCATCCAGAGGATGAACCCGTAGCTTCGGTACCTGATTTAGCCCCGTTATATCTTCCGCGCAGGCCGACTCGACTAGTGAGCTATTACGCTTTCTTTAAAGGGTGGCTGCTTCTAAGCCAACCTCCTAGCTGTCTGAGCCTTCCCACATCGTTTCCCACTTAATCAGGATTTTGGGACCTTAGCTGACGGTCTGGGTTGTTTCCCTTTTCACAACGGACGTTAGCACCCGCTGTGTGTCTCCCACGCTGCACTCACTGGTATTCGGAGTTTGCCT